>JAUNHE010000011.1 GCA_030524105.1 Rothia sp. (in: high G+C Gram-positive bacteria) | reverse complement strand
TGGAACGCGTGTTGGGTTCACGCCCTCGGGGGTTCAAATCCCCCATCCTCCGCCAGCAAGAACCCCTGTTTCACCTAGTTAGCTAGGAGAGACAGGGGTTTTTATTACCCCTCTAGCGGGGGCTCTGTCGCTGGCGGAAGTGAGAGGGAGGAACTTGACTGCTGGTTGTTGCAGATTGGACCGCGAGCACATAGAATGGGAGCAACATTCTGCTCCGTAGTGTGTGGGCAAACATCTTGTTTGTAAGGTGATTCGTCATTCTGTGCCGCATACTCCGGAGTTTTTATAGACTTAACCCATGCTTACTCCCCGTGATATGCCTAATATAGTTCCAGCGCAGAAGCCTTGGCTAAATTATGAGCAGCAGGTCCAAAAACTCATAGAAAGAGGGCTAGGGCTGGGGGAAGTAACAGAGCAAGATCTGCAAGAGTTTCTGGCCAGGGAGAACTATTACCGATTCAGCGGTTACTATTGCCAATTCTACGAAACTAAAGAACCACCACATTATTTTCTTCCAGGTACAACAGCCCAAACTTTGTTGACAGTCTACTCTTTGGATGCCCAACTGCGTCTACGTGTTTTTGAGGGTGTGCAAAGCATAGAACCTCTACTAAGGGCAAAAGTGGCCTACTACTTTTCGCAAGGAAAGAACGGGGCAACTAAATATAGATTAAGAAGTTCGTATGAACCACGATCACCAGATAATAAGCCCCCTGCAAGCGAAACCATGGAATCTTGGAAGAAGAAGCATGCAGGTTACACCAGGGCGAGGAAGGTCCTGCTGAGTAACATTGAGAAGTTGTTGGAGAGGGAAGAGATCTTCCTCCAGCATTTTAAGGATAAAAACCAAGACCCGCCCTTGTGGGCAGTCGTTGAAGTGATGTCGTTGGGCGACCTTTCTAAGATGATTAGCCTCTGGAAAAATGACTCGCAGCTTAGCTCTTTGGCGCGAGACCTTGGTTTTCGCAAAGTTGCAGAGTTGAAAAGAGCAGTTGGGAATATCAACTACTTTAGAAATATATCAGCCCATCACTCTCGATTATGGGGCCGGACGCTTAGTCGACCAGTTGCTAAACCGCCTTGGGACAAGGTAAACTTGCCCCCTTTCAGGTTCTACCCCAGAGAATCGCCCATTTCTGTGCTGTTACTCTTATCTTCATGGGTTGATTACTTACAGGGGAATAGCGAGTATTCATCCACTGTGTGGAATTTGGTGGAACAGAATGACTATTTTCGGTGGGGCTTACTTTTCCCCAAGCTTTGACTTGATGTAAGCCAGCGCGCTGGATTGGGGAGTTAAATTAGGCGTCAAAACTTCTACGCATTCAGAAGCAGCACTGCCTAGTTTGTATTAGATAAACCCCTGAAAATAGAAGGATGAGAAGGGCTGAGTATCTGCAGTTACCGCGCTTACTCCCAGTATTTAATGCGCGGAGGCCACCTTGTATACCTGGACGCGCAGGCAGAGTGGCAAGTAAATAGGCCCTCTATCAGGGGAGGCGCTAGCTACCCTCACCGATTGGCGAGCAAGGCGTTTACCCCCGCTAGTTCTTCAAGAACAGCCTCCATTGCATTCTCGAACTGCTGATCGGCAGCGGCCTGGGTGGGCTCTACTGGTAGGTTGCTCATAAGTATTCTTCCTAGGGCTTGAAAGGCCTATTTTACCTGGTGGGTAATACTACAGCTCTATCGTAAAAACCCTCGAGCTACTGTTAGCGCTACAACAGAGTTACGGACCCTTAGGCCGGGAGCAGATCAGTAGTGACCAGATAAATTGTTTTTCTGACCTGGGAGGGCTATGATGGACTTCTGTGCGTAATACTCAGGGAGCTTGTGATTGCTCTTACTCCTCACCTGAGAAGTACATCAAAAATATATGCACTTTTCTGGTGAATTCTACTTGTTACATGTGAATTGGATCAGAACCTGCCGAATATGCGACATGTTGTTGAATCCTGTTGTAGAGTCTTACCCTGTTAAGTCATATAGCGCTGTTACCGCAAAACAGCTAGACCCCCAAAAATTAGGTAATAGTCCCTTTGTTGCGCCCAGCGTAACCCAATCAGCAAAACACTGCCTTCGGGAGCAGTCTAAACCTAACCCCACTCACTCACCGCACCTTAAGAGCCGGACAAATACCCCCTAGTGCAAAGGCCATTAACTTCCTATGGATTTCGTCTCTAAGTATCTGACCGAAACAAATCTTACCTCCAGCGAAAGCTGGTTTTACGCTCGCAAGATCAACCTAGCAGCAACCCAAGAATGGGCTGACTACATAGCCCAACGCGGCGTTGACGCCTGGCTCGAAGAACAGCTCAACCCAGAAGGAATAACAGAAAGCCCCTCCTACGAACGAGAGAGAAAGGCACTCTTTCCCAGCACCTTTACCGCACCCAGCGGTAACAAGACCCTGGACAAAACCTTTTGGGACACCTACCAGCCCAGCTCTCGCAGAAGCCACCCCTACGAGGTCAGCGTCTACGTGCTGGAATCGGCACTGCACCGGCTCTGGGCTAGTAAAAAACAGCTCCAGGCCAACATGGCACTCTTCTGGGCAGATGTTCTAGCAGCAACCATCGAAAAAGCCCCCGACGGCTACCACGACTACATTGCCATGCTCTTTGACGGCGCCCTGGGCAAATACAAAGACCTGCTCTACAACATCGCCACCAGCCAAACCATGGCTATCTTTCTAGATAACAACACCAATACCCAATTTGCCCTCAACGAAAACATGGGCCGCGAGCTCATGGAACTGCACTCCTGGGGCCCAGAAAAAGGCTACAGCCAAGAAGACGTAATCTCTGTCTCTAAACTCCTCACCGGCTTAGGCGCTAACGTGGCAGAAAAATTCACCGAAGCTAAGCCAGAGCTGCACTACTTTGGTGAGCTCACCGTTGCCGGCAAAACATTTGCCAACTCCGGCTCAACAACAGAGGACATCTACAAGACCGTCCGTGAGCTCACCGACCACTTAGCCAGTGATCGCTTTACCGGCCTACGCCTAGCCCGCCGCCTGATCCAGTATTTTATCGGCCAAGAGGGTGACTACGAGGCTCTAGCACAAAGGCTGGCCACAACCTACACCAGCAACGACACCGAGATTCGCCCGGTTCTACGAGAACTGCTCACCTCCCAAGAGTTTAAAAATTCTGGAGGCCAAACCATCCGACGCCCCTGGGCCGTGCTCTGCTCCATGCTAGCCAGCGGCAAGCTGGAGCTCAAGGGCTACCACGATGTCAGCAACCCGGATACCATCACAGCCCCCCTCTACAAAATGTTTTTAACCCTCAAATACGATACCGGCGGCATGCCCTTTGATGCACCGGCAACCAATGGCTACCCCCTAGACGCCGAAGAATGGATCAACTCTGTCAGCTATGCGGGCCTGTCCAGCTTCAACCGCTATGCAAACTACGTCAGTAAATGGGACGGAGACTCAGTAGATAGCCTTGCTAACTGGGCAAACCCTATTACCTGGAGCTCCTGCGCAGGTATCGAAATAGGAAAAACCAGCCTCACCGACGCAGCAAAAGCTATCTTCCAGTACCTCTCTGGTTACGAGGCAAACAGCCAGGCAGTTGTTGACGCCATAGCCCTCTACGCAACCGCGCGAGACGAACAGACAGTTTTAAGTGCTTCCCCAAGCGATGGCACCGTTGAGAGTGAAGAACAAGTTCAACGTATGGTGGAGGCAGCCATGACAGCCCCACACATGCTCATCAGCTAGTAAATCAGTACCCCCCGGGAACCACTTTAAGGAAATATTAATGAAACCCCTCAAAACTCTTTTTCTCAAAGACGACGCCCTGCACCAGGTACACCACCACTCTGGCGATGACACCCGCAACTTCTTGGTTGATACCGAGACCGGACAGACCGTCAAAAATATCAGCCAAGCCAACGAGATCGCCCTAGATCGCATACTGGCTCGTCACGGCCGCACCTCTCTTAACCGCCGCACCCTCTTGGCCGGAGCCGGCGCTGGCGTCCTATCCTTAAGCACGGTAATGCTAACCGAATCGGCAGCACCGCGCTACGCCTACGCTAATACCCCCCTAGGAGACGGCACCGTCCTGGTCATGATCTACCTGCGCGGTGGAGCAGACGGTCTATCCCTGGTCACCCCCTACAACGACCCCTTCTACCACCAAAACCGGCGGACAACCAAAAAATCCCTCGACATGACCGGTGCCTACAAGCTAGACGACACCTTTATGCTAGCCCCAGAGCTAGGTGGCCTCCGCGAAGCCTGGGTAGCCGGGGACCTATCCATTGCCCACTCAGTGGGCATTGATAACAACACCCGCTCCCACTTCACCAACTACACCCTGGCCGACAGATCTGCACCGGTCCAATACAAAACCGGCTGGTTAGCCCGCCTGCTAGACCTAACCGAAGACAACCAGTCCCAGTTCCGGGCCTTCTCCCACGCCTCCAGGGTGGCCGGTGCCTTCTACGGGGCAGACCAGGACATCCTAGCCATCAACGGTTTCTCCAACTTTAAGGTCACCTCCAACGCCAACGATGTTGCCACCATCAATGGGGTAGCCAACCGTATTGCCAACTCTGTTGGCGGAAGCCTAGGCCAGACCGCCCAACACACCCTCAACGGTATGGGCGAAATCAGGCAGCTTGCCGAAGCCGGCTACACCCCAGAAAACGGAGCCGACTACGGTAAATCAGACTTCGGCGCCTCCATGCGAGATATCGCCCAAATCATCAAGGCCGATAAAGGAGTGCAGGTAGTTACCGTAGACCACGGTGACTGGGACACCCACCGCGGCCAAAACGAGCGGGCTACCCCCCTAGCCAGCCAACTAGGCGACGCCCTAGGTGCCTTCTATAAGGACATGGGAGCACTGCGTATGCAAAAAATCGTGGTACTCACCGTCTCTGAATTTGGCCGCACCACCATCGAGAACCCCTCCCAGGGCACCGACCACGGCGCCGGCAACTTCTCCTTTATCCTCTCCGGAAAAGCCACCGGTAAAATTGCCGGCGGCTCCTGGGTAGGCTTAGAGAACTCAGAAGACAAAGACAACGTCATTAAAACTGACTACCGCTCCTTAGCTGCTGAAGTAATGAGCAAGGGCCTAGGCATTGACCAGGGACGTGTCCAAGAAGTCTTTCCAGAATTCACTCCCAGCCCAGTCGGCGTACTGAACTAAGCTACAGCCAAACTAAAACCGGTGTTGTGCAGGTGCCAAACCTGCCTCACCGGTTTTACTGATGGCCACTAGAGCTGGCCCCTGGGCAGCAGCCCCTGCAGGTCAGGCTACTTTAAAATCCTTCTTTAGGTCTTTTCCCGAGCAGACAGGTACAATATATGCCATGATTTTTAAGGCAGTGGGAGAGAGCCGACCCTACCCTGACCACGGCTTGACTGCTCAGCAATGGGGCAGCATAGCCCCCGAACAGGTTCGCCTGGACCGGCTCATTACCACCCAACGCAACCTCGACTTACAGACCCTTCTGGCTGAAGACTCCACCTTCTACGGGGACTTATTCCCCCACGTTATACGCTACAAAGCTGACCTCTACCTAGAGGAGGGCGTGCACAGGGCCCTTAGGACAGCCCTCCAGCGTCGGGCCATTATGTACGCCAGGGTTCTGGATATGGACCAGCTGGCTGCCGGCCTAGGAGACAGCTGAGAGCTGAACCCGGTCCTCAGAACCATCCAAGGTGAGAGGCTGCCCCTTGCTGTCAAAACGGGCCCCCAGGCCCAGCTGAATAAAACGAATAGTGGCGGCAATATGGTCTTGACGTGCCAGGGCACTTCCGGTCTCGTCCGTACGGTTAGCGCTCGCAGACAGGGAACCGTGTACAAGCTGGGCCAGCTGACCAATATCGTGCTGGGGAATGTACCCCTGATCCATGGCTTCACCTAAGATTTTTGCCAAGACAACCTGTAACTCGGATACGTGTTTACCCAGTTTGGCAAATGAATCTGGTGAGAGAACCGAACGCATGGCCGGACCCGGCGGCATGTGGTGGAGGGAAAGCCGTTCAATCTCAAGCTGAATATAGACGGCCAGTTTTTTAATGGGGTTGCTGACCCCCTCAAGGCTGGCGTTAAGGTCTTTAAGAAACTTGTCAGTTTCATCCATGGCATAGGCAACCAGCAGTTCCCCCATGTCAGCAAAGTAGTTATAGACGGCAGTTCTGCCAACTCCGGCGTTTTTTGCGATATCCGTCATGGTTAAGCCGGGTAGGCCCCGACTGTAGAGAAGGCGACCAAAAGAATCTAGGATTGCCCGTTTAGTATTTTCACGCTGGGCCGCGTTTGATGCTGCTGAAATTCGAGGCATAATGACACTTTATACCAATTCGTCAGCAATTGCTGACAGAAACAGGAAAAGTGTCAGCTACTTCTCAGCTTGCCCCAAAGTCACAATTCTTAGTCGTGAGTGTGCAATCACTCTTAAAAAGGGATACATTAGTGCCTATGACAAATCCTCCGTCAGTTCTGACCATCGCCGGCAACGAAGCGACCGGCGGTGCCGGAGCACAGGCAGACCTTAAAACCTTTCAAGCCCTGGGCGTTAGCGGCTCCCTGGCGCTGACCTGCATTGTTTCCTTTGACCCAGCCAAAGAGTGGGCCCACCGTTTTGTTCCGGTGGAACCAGGCGTTATTGCTGACCAGCTTGAAGCCATCCACGCAGCTCACAACCTTGCTGCCGTCAAGATAGGCATGCTGGGTACACCGGGTGCCATCCAAGCTGTGGCGCAATTTCTAGCAGAACACCGGCCCCAGCACCTGGTCCTGGACCCTGTACTTATCTGTAAAGGCCAAGAACCCGGAGCTGCCCTTGACACGGACAACGCCCTCAAAGAGCAGGTACTTCCGCTAGCCACCTTCGTGACCCCCAACCACTTTGAATCACTTTCCCTTTCTGGCATGCAGAGCATTGACACCCTTGAAGACCTCAAAGAGGCAGCCCGCATTATTCATGAACTTTCCGGGGCAACCGTCTTAGCCAAGGGATCCATCCGCCTGGAGGGCTCGCAGGCCTTTGACGTCTTTTATGACGGCAGTACTCTTGAAGTGCTAGAAAGCCCCAAAATTGGTCAGGGAGAAGCCGTTGCCGGTGCCGGTTGCACCCTAGCTGCTGCACTCACCGCCTTTTTGGCTCAGGGCCTCGATCCCCTGGAGGCAGCCCGGCAGGCTAAGGCTTTTGTGACCGCAGGTATTGAGCAGCGTCTGGTATCCAAGGCACCTTTTGCTGCTCTTCGCCAGATCAATCGTTAAGGTAGCCTACTTTATCCTGCACCGAGCTGTGGGTAGACTGTGAGGGTTCGGGTGGCAGACGAGCAGAAGGTATTGACTTTAGATTCCAGGGAGAATAATGTCCGCTCCTAGCCCCCGCCCCCTCGCCACTAGCGTGCACAAAGGCCACTATTTTGACCTGCTGCTAGGGATTTCTGCCCTAGTCTTGGTTCTTTCCAATATTGCGGCCGGTAAAGGGGTTGCCTTCGGTCCCATCCTGACAGACGGAGGATTTTTCCTCTTTCCCCTGGCCTATATTGTGGGCGATATCTTGGCCGAAATTTACGGGTTTGCCCGGGCCCGCAGGGCTATTATCTTTAGTTTTTGCTGCGCAATATTTGCCAGCTTCACTTTCTGGCTGGTCATTAAGCTACCTGCCGCTGACTTTTACCAAAACCAGCAGGCCTTAGAGGCCGTGCTGGGCCCAGTGCCGCTTATTGTGTCCGGCTCTTTGCTGGGGTATCTGGTGGGCCAGCTGCTCAATTCTTGGGTTATGGTAGCCATGAAAGAAAAATTCCAGGGCAGGTTTTTGGTTGGCCGGCTCATGGGATCCACGCTGGTAGGAGAGCTGGCAGACACCCTTATTTTTTGCAGTATTGCAGCACCTATCATAGGTATTAGTAACCCGGCAGATTTTCTGAATTATGTTGTCGTAGGCTACCTATACAAATGTTTGGTTGAGTTTCTGCTGATGCCCCTAACCCTCCCGGTTATTGGCTGGTTTCGCAGAAATGAGAAGGACTACAGGCCTCAAGGGGCAGCAGGAGGATAGAGATGAGTCCAGAGCAGACCCAGAAAGATGCAGGTCAAGGCCAGCTATCTCGTTCGCTTTCGCACAGGCAGATGACCATGATTGCCCTGGGCCTGGCTGTGGGAACGGGGCTTTTCCTTGGCTCGGGAGACGCTATTGCCATAGCTGGCCCGGCTGTTATTGTCAGTTACGCCATTGGATCTTTAATTGCCGCTATTATTGCTGCCTGCACTGGCGAAATGGCGGTACGCTACCCGGTTCGGGGCGGTTTTGGTACCATTGCGGGCCGCTACCTTGGCCCCTACGCTGGTTATATGACGCGTTGGGCCTACTGGGCTACCATGGTTCCGCTAGCCGGGGCAGAACTTGTTGCCGTTGGAAAATACATGGGTTACTGGTACCCGCAGCTTCCGCTGTGGATCTGGGTGCTGATCTCGGGTCTGCTTATTCTTGGCCTTAACCTTTTTTCGGTTAAGTCTTTTGGGAGCACGGAGTTTTTGCTCTCCTCCATCAAAGTAACAGCGGTGGCTGTTTTTATTCTCTTTGGTCTGATCTTTGTTTTCTTTGGACTGCCCGGAGTGGAACCGGCTGGCCTAGCTAACCTCACCGATCATGGTTTTATGCCCCAGGGGCCGGCCTCTATTTGGTTGGCGCTTGCTGTTGTCATGTTCTCTTTTGGCGGTATCGAACTTGTCTCGATTTCTGCTGCGGAAGCAAAAGATCCGGTACGCTCTGTACGCGTTAGTGCCAAGGCCATGATGTATCGCTTAGCTACCTTCTACGTGCTTGCTATTTTTGTGGTGCTCTGCATGGTTCCCTGGCAGCAGGCAGCTCAATTGGAGGGTGAGGTCAGCACTTCTCCCTTTGTGCTGGTTTTCTCTGCTCTGCATATTCCCTATATTGCTGGAATTACAAATTTTGTAGTCATGACGGCTGCTCTTTCTGGTGCTAATGCTGCTCTTTACGCGGCGACCCGGCAGATTCATGCCCTGGCTCATGATCACATGGCACCGGGTATTTTGGCTCGAACCAGTAAAAACGGTATCCCTATTCTAGGTTTAGCGGTTTCTATGCTTGGCTCTGTGGTAGCGGTGATTATGGCTATCACCGAGGTGGCAAATATTTTTGTCATGATGATGTCGCTGGTAACAGTGTGTGTGCTGGTGGTATGGGCCATGATTCTTTTGTCCTACCTCAAATTTAAGGCAGTTGAAGGTAACTCCTCACCCTTTAGGGTCTTTGCTGGCCGGTACAGTGCTTCTTTGGGGCTCATCGGTGTTTTAGCTACCTTTGTCGCCATGTTTTTTGCCCGTGACATGGCTATTCCAGCCAGTGTTGGCCTGGGCTTCTTTGCCTTTATCACCCTGGTTTATTATGCCCTGGTGCGTAAGTACCAAAGTTTTGACGACTCCGCCTTTGAACAAAGCCGGCAGCAGCTGGAGAAGCCGCAGGCCTAGCTGGGCTTAAGCTAATCCAGAGTCCGAGAGCACCTTTCTGCTTGATCGGATTTGTGCAGTACAATGCTAAGGCAAGATAGGCTTGCTGAATGGGGAAAAATGACTGAGAATTCGCGCAGTCTTAAAAGGTCTTTAACCCACGGTCAGATGACCATGATTGTCTTAGGTTCAGCCTTGGGAACCGGGCTTTTTCTGGGTTCTGGTGAGGCTATTGACCTTGCTGGCCCGGCTGTTATTCTTTCCTATGCCCTGGGATCTTTACTGGCGGCTATTATTGGGGGCGCAACCGGAGAAATGGCGGTACATTCGCCAGTGCGCGGTGGCTTTGGTTCTATTGCCACTAAATATTTAGGTTCTTTTGCCGGGTTTTTAACCCGCTGGGCCTACTGGACCTGCACAACGGTCATTGCCGGTATTGAGTTGGTTGCGGTGGCTTCTTACCTGAGATTTTGGTGGCCGCAGCTACCCCTATGGGCGGGTATTGCTATCTTTGCTGCCCTCATCATTGGTCTTAATATTCGTAGCGTTAAGTATTTTGGCAGTACTGAGTTTATTCTTTCTTCCGTTAAAGTTATTGCCCTGATCGTTTTTATTGTGGTTGGTCTATGCCTGATTTTCTTTGGGCTTCCTGGGCAGGATCCCGTTGGAACGGCACATTTGAGCAGTGACGGTGGATTTATGCCCGGTGGTATTAAATCTGTCTGGCTTTCTTTGGCTGTGGTCATGTTTAGTTTTGGTGGTATAGAGATGATTTCGATCTCTGCCGCTGAAGCCCAGGACCCGGCTCGATCGGTGCGGACTTCTGCCAAGGCTATGATGTGGCGTCTGGCTTCCTTTTACGTTCTAGCTATGTTTGTGGTCATGTGCCTGCTGCCCTGGCGGCAGGCTGCCCAGCTGGGAGAGCAGGTGGAGGCCTCTCCCTTTGTCATGGTTTTTGCCGATTTAGGGATTCCGGCTGCCGCTAGTGTGACCAACCTGGTCGTTTTAACGGCTGCACTTTCGGCCGCTAACGCCAATCTGTATGCGGCCACCCGTCTTCTGCATTCTTTAGCAGCAGATGCTATGGCTCCCGTTAAGCTGGCCAAGGTTTCTGGGCAGGGGATCCCGGTGTCTGCTATGTGGGCTTCTTCGCTAGGAGTTTTACTGGCTATTATTTTAGCTGTTGTGCAGCCGGGCTCTGCCTTTTCCACCATGATGACCCTGGTCATGGTGTGTGCTCTTACCGTGTGGGTTTTAATCTTGCTTGCCTACATGGCTTTTAAACGAGTAGAAGGTAATTCCTCTGCCTTCCGTATCTGGGGTGGTAGGGCTAGTGCGGCCTTGGGTATTCTTATGCTGCTTGCTATCTGGGCTGCACTTTTTATGGCCCAGGGTAATGCTGCCCCGGCAGCGATTGGCTTGGTCTATTTTATGGTGCTGACCATGATCTACTTTGCTGTGGTGCGTAAAGTTTACCTGCCGGATGAGGCTATCTTTGAGGAAGCCCGGCAGGCTAGTGAAGGATCCGATTCCTAGCTAAGAGGGGTCTCAGAGCTGGGGGTTCTTCTTGCTAGAGAGCCTCTTTCTGTCGTTCTTTGGCCCGATCTAGCTCAATGTACTGCGCTCAGCCTAGTAGAGGCTGGAGGCAAAGGTAGACTTTGAGCATGGCTGTCACCACGGAGAAAAAATCTATTACTGTTCACATTCCGCTGCGCTGGGCAGACATGGACGCCTACGGTCATGTCAATAATGCCAAAATGGTTCAGCTGCTGGAAGAAGCCCGCATTGCGGTTTTTGGCTGCCCACCCTCATCCGGTCAGCCACTGGTTGGCACAACGGAGCCGCCTTTTGCCCTATTTGCTAGCATGCCCGACGGCGTTCAGGCCCTCATTGCTGAACACCATATTAAATACCTCTCGCCCCTGCCCTACCGGGCCTTACCGGTTCCGATTCAGGTTAGCCTGCTAGAGGTTAAGCCTGCCTCTATCGAGCTTTCGTACGATATTTTTGATAGCGATACGGGTAGGCAGTGCGTTAGCGCATCAACGGTCCTTGTTTTTTATGATACGCAAACTCACGGGCTGGTACGCCTGAGCAGGCAGCAGCGCCAGCGTCTTGCGCGTTAGCGGGCCAAGACGCCAGAGTGCAGACAAAGAAGTCTAATAAACTCAGCAGCCAGTGAAATCTCAAGCGTGTTATTTTCGTCAAATAAAGTATATGTTTTTTAAACATAGGTTAGACAGCTGCTGATCTTTTTTAAAAAATAGGACTATTTTGCTGACCGGAATGTTTAGTTTTTCTAAACAGATATACAGCTATTGATTACCTACTTGGCACATTTGATGGGTAAAATAAAAAATTTTGTGAAAACGTTTTTACCCCCGAGAAATCAAGACTAAGCTACCTTCCATCACCCCAGATCAGCGCCAATTAGCCGGAGCATCACCCCGTAATTTTGCGTAATAATGATCAGGTCAGGTCGATTCTGAGCTACTTTTTAAGAGGCGCGCAAGACTGCAGAGAATTAAAATTATACTTTTATATACAAATAATCAGAAAGCAGATATAGGGTAATCGGGGGTATTTAAATAACTTGAAATTGAGCAGTTATTTTCTCTTCTTTCTTAAAAGGTTTAAATGCTAGGGTTGGGATTCTAATATTGTGAGGATAGTATGAGGTACATGCAAGGGACAGCGCCGTCCCGTCGCTTGTTTGCTCGGGGGGCATCGGGTTTCTCACTGGGTTCAGCCATTGGTTTGGGCACAAGCAGGCCTAAGGTACAGGCACATAAGGCAGCAGCCTTAGACCGGCCAAAAATATACAGCTGTGCTGATTGGGGGGCACAACGGGCGCAGCAGCCTATAGCGCTGGGGCAAAAACCCACCCATATTGCCATACACCACACCAGCATGATAAACCGGGGCCCACAACCTGAAAAAAAAGACAAACATTTTTGCCAGCAGACCCAGGCCAACCACATGGCAGAGCTATTAGCAGCGGATACACTGCATAACTTCACCATCACCCAGTCAGGCAGGATCTTTGAAGGCCGCCACCGCAGTTTAGAAATGCTTCTTAACGGAAAACGCGGCGTCCTGACTGGTCGGACGGGAGAAGGCCAGTACGCTAACGCCAGAACAGTCGGTATTCAAACAGAGGGGGATTTTAGCCAGGATCTACTCCCACTTTCTCAGTACCGTTCCCTGGTGCATATGGTTGCCTTTATCTGCCAGCAATACGGTATTCCCGTCTCCCATATTCTGGGACCCAGAGATTACCCAAGCAAGGAAGGGCAATACCCTGGGCAGGAACTTATCCAAAGGTTAAACATCCTCCGGGCAGACGTAGCACAAACCTTAGCTATCGGTAGCCTGTCGGTGGCTAACCTGACTCGAATAGATCAAACCTACGGTTACCCCCAGCTCTACCCCAATAGCCGGGATCCTGCCGTTAAAAATGCCCAGCGTGAGCTGATTCGTGTGGGCTACAACCCCGGGTTTATCTACGGTACTTTCTGCCCCCAAACCGTTTTAGCCCTTAAACTTTTTCAGGTTAGCCTTGGTATAAGGGCCGACGGCATCTTGTCAGAACAGAGCTGGTGTGCCCTGCTGGCAGCAGGACCCAGGCCTCGGCTGCTGATCGGTAGCCGCGGAGAAGACGTCCTGAGGGTGCAACGAGCCCTGAACGCCCGCCAGCTGGCTGGCCTGGCCGAGGACGCGGAATTTGGTTTAGCAACCCTTGACGCAGTGCGTACCTACCAGCGGCGAACCGGTCTGACCCCAGACGGAATTGTGGGTTCCAAAACCTGGGCCCTGCTTCATAAAGGCCGCTAAAAGAGGGATGGAGTCCGCTAGGCGGAATAGAGCTGGGCTAAGCGTTGGAAAGACTGGCGCCAGCTGTTAATGGTCTGCTTGTGTACCTGCTTGGGTAGGGGGCCTTGCTGCAGGGATAAGACCGTGCCCGGATCAGCCCCTGTACTGCCTAAGGCAGCAGATTCGGTCAGCTCTAGACGTAGAGCAAGCAGGTTGGCACTGGGCTGGCCTTGGGCCGTGGGGATAGCCTCCTGAAATTCCAGCAAAGAGGGCTCTACCATGCCAACAAAACGCAGGTACATGGGTGCCTGAACCTTAGGGTTTAGACTGTGCCGCATCACAAACTGCAGCCGGCCACCGGTTACCGGTTCAAGGGTGAGGCTGGCCGGAATAATCTGCCACTGACTGGGGCCAAACCAGCCTACTAGAAGCTGAGGCTGGATAAAAGCCTCATAGACCTGCTGTGGAGTCAGGGCAAACTCGTGCCGGTAGCTGACAATCGTGGCGGGGTCCATGTCTTTGAGACTGGGGCCGGTCATAGTAAGAGCCTTTCGCTGCGGAGATTACTGGGGACGGTTGGTGGAGTAGTACCTGCTTAAGAATTGATCCCGGTAGTCAAAGTAGGTGCCTGCCTCCAGGGCAGCCCGAGCAGTATCAACCATCTTGACAATAAAACGCTCATTATGAATGGAAGCTAAGGTGGCTGCCAGCCTCTCCCGGGCCTTAAAAAGATGGTGCAGATAAGCCCGGGTGTAGTGCAGGCAGGTATAGCAGTCACAGCCTTCAAAAAGAGGAGAAAAATCCTTCTTAAAACGGGCATTGCTGACGTTCATTCGCCCATCAGGCGTATAGATGGCTGCGTTGCGGGCTACGCGGGTGGGAGAAACACAGTCAAAAGTGTCAATGCCGTTCTCAATACCCACAAAAATATCGTCCGGTTCAGAAATACCGAGCAGATGCCTGGGTTTTTCCTCCGGCAGTTCCTGAGCGCACCAGTCAACAATACGGCCCAAATTTTCTTTCTCTAAGGCGCCACCGATACCAAAACCATCAAAAGGCAGGGCCGCTAGATCCTGGCAGGCCTTACGCCGTAAATCCTCGTACTGGGCACCTTGAATAACGGCAAAAAGAGCCTGGTAGGGTTTATCGGAACGGGACTGGCTGAGCCGCTGGTGCTCAGCCAGGCAGCGTATTGCCCAGCGTCGGGTACGTTCTAAGGCCTGCTGCTGGTAAGACCGAGAATTATAGAGAGTTGTTAATTCATCAAAGGCAAACATAATGTCGGCGCCAATTTGGTGCTGAACCTGCATAGAGACCTCCGGGGTAAAGCGGTGCAGGCTGCCGTCAATATGGGATTTAAAATTGACGCCGTCGTCATCAACATGGGCCATCCTGGTGCGTCCTGCGGCAACATCGTTGTCAGTAGGGGCAGAGCTGCTGGCAGCGGTTTGAGCCAGACTGCCCATGTCAATAACTTTCTTAAAACCGGAACCCAGGCTCATGACCTGAAAGCCGCCCGAATCGGTTAAGGTAGGTCCAGCCCAATTCATAAACTTACCCAGGCCACCGGCCTGATCCAGCACATCAGAACCAGGCTGCAAGTAAAGATGGTAGGCATTAGCCAGTAAGGCCTGTGCGCCTAGTTCTTTCATCGCTTCGGGTAGGACCGCCTTAACCGTAGCCTTGGTTCCCACCGGGGTAAAAGCCGGGGTGGCAATGTCGCCGTGGGGTGTTCCAATAATGCCGGTACGGCCCTTTAAACTGCTGCCCTGATCGGCAAGACGAGTTTTAATAGTAAAAGAGAAGCCAGTGGAAGACTGTTTGGTATTGAGCACCTAACCAGTGTACAAGCTTTGGCAGGGCCCGGCTAACAGCACAGTAGGCATAGGTATAGGGTTGGCAGCTGCACTTTAGCTGGCTGCTTGGTCCTGACGCAAAATTTTAGCTGCCGCTTCCAGAATCATCCAGGCCTGTAGCTGGGGGGCTAGTTCTATAGCGGCACCCGGTCGTAAGGTAACGGAAGAATGCTCTACCACATTGCTAGAGAAAAGGACCCTGGCCTGACCGCGAATCTCAGTCACATCGATACCGGGTTCATTTAAGGGCAGCTGCGGATCAAACTCGCGCCGGCCTTCCCAGAGGAGCTCAGCGGTCTTAATGACAAGGTCTCCGGCTCGTTCTCGTAGCTGCGGGGCCAGCCCATCCTGGAGGGCAACTTGGGCCAGGTAGCGGGCAAGAATACCGGTAAAAAGACCGGCGTCACCGCTGCCTTGAGTGCGGATTACCTGAATAGTTTCGGCTGCTGAGAGCTCAAAATCTTGCACAAAATGCTGCTCGATACCGGCCAGCACCTGGGCTATTCGCTCGGGGACGTCACAGTTAAGCTGGCCACCGGCCTGCTCAGTTTCAAGCATGGCCGCTAAGACGGGACCCTGGTTGTAGGTATAGCGGCCGGTTTCAAGCTGCTGCCCATCGCGACCGATTTTAATGCCGTCGAGGTAGATTTTCTCTTGTTCATCCCAGAGGTTGTCGTTGAGCCAATTAAGCAGGGAAGCAGCGCGCTCTGTCTGCTGTCCCCGAACAAAGGCCAGGGCTGCCGGTGCAGTTGCCGGCGTATTTTTAAAGGAGTGGTCTTTATTCCAGAACATTCCGCCCCCGAGGTCTTCTGTTGCTCCTCGGGCAAGGGCCCGGTACAGTTCCTGGCCGGCTTCCTGGCTTAAAAGATGTCCGCGGCCACGAATCAAGCGGGACAAACCGTTGAGGCGGCCCGCTGCCAGGGTCAGCCAAGCCATGTCGTCGTAGTAACTGACGCTAAAACTACCTAGATTACGGGCACGGATCCCGCGTAAAACGCGCTGAGCACGGTCAAACCAGCTTAATTGCTGCTGAGAGTGGCCTTGACTATGCGCGCGGAGGGCTGCATCAATAGTGCAATCTAGTAGCTGAGCCTGCCACCAGTAATTCCAGTTTGCTAAGCGGGCGGCCAGCTTACGTTGATCTGGGACCTGCGTTTTACCTAGCAGGGTTGTCGGTAGGCCGGCTAGTTTTCCGGCGAAAAGGCCCATGACGGATTCTCCGGCTAATTCGGCCCGCTGGCTGGTCTGCTGGGCGTGTTCAGCCTTTAGCCGGGCAATCTCTGTTTCACTAGCATAAACACGCTGTGAACGTCGGGTAGGATTCTGGCTCATGATTTCCTCACATGTTTGATGCGCCCCCCATTCTAACCCATGCTTACTATTTTTTCGTGCCGGTATTTTCCGCAAACCAGCCCACAAATTTTTTGATCCTTTGCCTTTATGAGCTGGTCAGCAGGAGTTTTCGCTTTCCCACAATACGGGTGACGGACCCGGTGAAGGGGTGGCGAAAGGTCAGCGAATCGGCAAGCAGTTGCAGGGGAAGAAGGGGCTCATCATCAGCTTGGTTGGCAGCTACAGGGTAAAGAACGTCTCCTAGGATAGGTGCCTGTAAGAGGTTGAGGTGGGCGCGGAGTTGGTGGGTTTTACCCGTGTAGGGTAGCAGCCTGTAGTGGCCCCAAATACTGCCCGGCTTAGGCAGGCTCAGGAGGGGATTTTTGCTACTCACCTGCGGAAAGGACTGCGGAACAGTAACCGTGCCTAGGAGTAGAATCTGGGTTTTAGCGTTGGGGGTCAGGCCCTGCCTTTGGCATTGGCTTAAGCTCAGCTGTTTCACCTGCGCAATGCCGCGCTGCTTGTGGATGTAGGACTCAACTTCTATTTTTTGGCCGGGGTTTATTCCGGGAATAAGGGGGGCCAGGGCCTGGTAGGTTTTGCTGACTTTTCGTTCTTGAAAGAGGATTTGAAAAGGACCGCGAGCCTCAGGAACTTTAGCAAAGACAAGGACACCCGCGGTAGCCCTATCAAGCCGGTGTACCGGGCTTAGCCGGGGGTTATCCTCTCGGATTCTTAGTTTGGTGAGTGCTGTTTGAGCGGCAAACATCCCTCGCGGGGTGGTGGGTAAGAAGTGTGGTTTATCGACAGCCAGGATCCAGGGATCTTGGTAGAGCACGGGTAGGTCGCTAGGCAGTTCTGGTTCTAGTCCGGGGTCTCGGTAGTACCAGATAGCAAGCTTGGCTTGGAAAGGGGTCTCAAGCGTAAGTTTTTTACCCGCATCATCGGTTACTTCCCCGGCCGTAAAACGATCGTAGACTGCCTGAGGATCCTGAGGGTAAAAGCGGCCAATAAGATAATCGGCAACCCGGGCTTGCTGGGGGTTAATGCTGCTCAACTCGGCTGGGAATTGTTCCGGTAAAACAAGTCTGACTGGGTCTAACCCTCTACGCTGAGGTAAGGGGGCAATTCGGCGGGGGTTTCTGGCTCGTCGCGACATTCCTTTATTATGAACCAGGCTGGGTGCAACTGGGGCTCAATCGGCAGTTAGTCCTCTTTTGTGGTGGCATACTGATTGCTCCCAACCGGTATAGACAAAATGGCGTAAAAAAACGTTATATTTTACAGCTGTATATAAAATTTGCCGTTCAGATGTGACTAGCTGAAATGTAAAAATAATAGCTTTGGTAACTTTTTAGACCTATTATTTTTTAGTCAGTTAAGACTTTTTTCTTTGCTTTTATTTTACTCACTGGTAGTGTAGACACATGTGGTTATAAACCAGGATTTCCCCCGAGTGAAAAGAGAAAAATCAGAACATTTACATCCCGCTAGATAGTACCTATTGCAAGGCTCTAGGGCCTCAGGTGCGGTTTAGCCCCAAGCTCTGAGCGTGAATTGAACACATTGGTTATGACGAAGTTACCAATAGAGCGTGATATTCCGCCAGAATGGCCTATCCCCAAGGCCAAGTATCTAGTTGCACTATGCAAAGCTAGGTGCCTTATATAAAAATATATGTTCCACTCGGAAACATATTCCCCTAGGTCGGCGGTTCCAAATCCCCCATGTGGAGCCGCCGATCTCTATTTAAGCTCAGAGCTTGGCAGAGCCTATTTCTCTGAAGCCGCCGGGTGCAAAAGATATACTTTACAGAGAAAATATTTGAAAGGATAGTACTGTGTCAGCAGCTTTACCTCAGGAGAGTTTGGAATTACTCTTTAGCCAGCCTAGAACCGTCAATCACTTTACAGATCAGGAGGTTAGCCAGGAGGATCTTAAGGCAATTTGGGATCTGACCAAGATGGGACCTACTGCCTTTAACGCCCAGCCACTACGGGTTACCTTCTTGCGTAGTGCCCAGGCTAGAGAACGGCTGATTCCTTTACTGGCAGAAGGCAACCAAGAGAAAACCAAGGATGCTCCCGTGACAGCCATCCTTTCTTTTGATACCAACTGGTCGGCTAGGTTTGAGGAATTTAACCCCATGGCGGCACAGATGGGTATGGCCTCCCTCTTTACCGACGAGACGGCCCGCCATGCTGCCGGCTACCAGTCTGCAAATATAGCAGCCGGCTATTTTATTACCGCTATTAGAGCACTCGGCTTAGCGGCTGGTCCTATGACCGGTGCAGATTTTAAGGCTATTGACCAAGAGTTTTATCCGGACGGACAGCGGCGATCCTTTTTGATTGTTAACATCGGCTACGGGGTGCAACCGAGTTACCCCAGAAACAAACGATTTGATTTTGAGGACGTTACCGAAATACTGTAGGGCCAAGCCAAAACTTCCTTAACGGGTGTGCGCGGTAGGCTGCCAGCCAGGGCGCTGCTGCGCACACCGCCTTAGATTAAGGCCCGTCTGAAGAGGCTCTAGCTGCCTTAAGCCACGGCGCCTACTTGCCCAACACTAAGCTGAGTGATACCAGAATTACTGCAGGCCTCAGCAGGAAAATGCAGGGTAAGCGAGTGGGAGGTTCCTGGAATAGTCAGCTGATAACCGGCAGCTGTTGTAGGTTGGCAGAGCTGGGCTTCGTAGAGGCTGGCCCTGGTTTCACGTAAGGTGGCACCAATGGACTCACCAGCAGCTAATACCTTGCCAGAGCTAGTCCACTCTGCAGCGTGTGAGGCAGCTGCCCCTATCTGCTGGCCGCTGCCATCAACGTAGATGACATCGGGATAGCCGCTCATGCTACAGGCTGTGCTGCCTGAATTGGTAAAAGTTAGGTTAATGTAGCGGGATCCGGCTGCTCCGGCCCCGTCGGCCACCTCGGCTCTAATATGCACCTGCCCGTAATCACAGATAGGGGTTCCAGCAGCGGCTCCAGAAGCAGCGGGATCTGCCCCCTGCACACTAGCCGGGCTGCTCGACTGCTGATCAGCCGGTTTATTGGTTTGGCTGGAGCTTGTAACTGAGGGCTTTGCTCCAGTCTCTTGTGAACTACTAGCGCTAGGGCTTGTGGCAGATTGGCTGGAGGCTGTTGTGCTAGCTGCACCGGGGGTAGCGCTCGCTGTGCTTAGCTCGGAGGTGGGGGAGGAGGACTTGCCATCCTCAGCCGCGCAGCCGCTCAGAACCAGGGCGCTGGTACAGAAGAGGACTGTTAGGGTTGTGCGTGAGGTGGTCAGCATGTTCATTGGTATTACATCCCAGGTTTGAGGGTAATCGTTGCCCCGTCCAGACCTTGAGCGTACTCAGTTTGACAGCTGAGGCGGGAGTATTCTGTGGCAACATCGTCCAGCATATCGAGTAGGTCCTCTTCTGCTTCGCTTCGCTGACCGCCAGCTGGGTAGTGCTCGGGGTCTATAAAAGCGTGGCAGGTAGCGCAGGAAGCGTTGCCGCCACAGGTTGCCAAAACGGGGAATTGGTGAGCCAGGAGAGCGTCAAGTAGGGTCTGATCCTCGTCCCAAGTGGCGGTGCGGGCCTGACCGTTCTCGTCGATAACCTTGATGTTAATGCTCACGTTGCTATTCTCCTTAGTGGTTTAAGTATCACCATAGATTTTAGCGGTGTAAGAGGGGAACTGCTTGCGATTCCGTGTAGTATATTTTATTTTTCCCGCTAAAGAACCTGGGGCCAGAAATTTGTTAATAAAAAACCCGGCTCTAGAGAACCGGGTTCATGCTTGTGGCGCGCCCGAAGGGATTCGAACCCCCAACCTTCTGATCCGTAGTCAGATGCTCTATCCGTTGAGCTACAGGCGCCCGTCACACTGGGGATATGCTCCCAGATGACAACAGGTAACACTCTACACCGGGCTAAAAGTAACAGCAAATTGAAACATAGTGAGGCTGCTCTCACAGATGTTGCGTTCATATTAAGGTGTGGTTTGCGGGATGGTCCGCCGATTTTTCGGGGAATCTGAGGGCAGATCTGGGTTTTTGTCTTTAAAGTGCTGTAAACAGTTCGGATTCAGTCCTAAACCCGTTACCCTGGTTGTATCACGACGAGGTGAGCAACTCCGGTTTCAATGAGCGTTGCCTTCTTCTAGCTAAGCAGGTGGCGCTTTTTTGTTTTCTGTCCTTGCAGGATGGGATGCCGATTTAGTTTCTAGGCCTGGCGCGATGAGAAAAAAGTCAACATATAAGGGGATTTGTCAGATGACTGACCTTTTAAATGCCAATGTTCCTTCAAAGCTGTCTGCAAAGGTGCTTAAGCAGCTCGACGAGGCTCCTACTGCCTATGGGGATCTTTTGCAGTGGGTTCGTAGTGTGGCTGAACTCACTCAGCCTGATTCCCTTTATTGGGTTGATGGTTCCCAGCAGGAGTACGACCGTTTGGCTGGCGAACTGGTGCAGGCGGGTACCTTTATCCGCCTTTCGGACCATGAGTTCCCCAACTCTTACGCTGCCTTTTCTGACCCGGATGACGTAGCTCGGGTAGAGGAGCGAACCTTTATTTGCTCTGAAACAGAAGCCGGGGCCGGTGCTACTAATAACTGGTGTGACCCGGTTCAGATGAAGCAAACTCTCACAGAGCTATACACGGGATGCATGCGGGGACGGACCATGTACGTTATCCCCTTTGTCATGGGTTCTCTTGATGCAAGCCAGCCTAAGTACGGTGTAGAAATAACGGACTCGGCTTACGTTGTTTGCTCGATGCACATTATGGCAACAACCGGGCAGCAAGTGCTTAAAAAGCTTTCTGACACACAAGCCTTCTACGTCAAGGCCCTGCATTCGGTAGGTGCCCCCTTAGAGCCGGGCCAGCAGGACGTGCCCTGGCCCTGTAACCCAGAGAAATATATTGTCCATTTTCCAGAGGACAGGGAAATTTGGTCCTTTGGGTCCGGTTACGGTGGCAATGCCCTCCTGGGCAAGAAGTGCTATGCCTTACGTATTGCTTCTGTTCTGGGGCACGACCAGGGTTGGATGGCTGAACACATGCTCATCCTGAAGGTGACCAATCCCCAGCAGAAGACACGCTACTTCTGTGCAGCCTTCCCTTCTGCCTGCGGTAAAACAAACTTTGCCATGATGGATCCTACCGTTGAAGGGTGGAAGGCCGAGCTGGTGGGTGATGATATTGCCTGGATCCACTTTGATCAGCAGGGTAAACCTCGAGTGGTTAATCCAGAGACGGGCATGTTTGGTGTAGCTCCTGGTACAGGCTGGTCTACCAACCCTAATGCCATGCGGGCTATCGCAAAAGGCCGGACAATTTTTACCAATGTGGCTCTGACTGACGACAACTCTGTGTGGTGGGAAGGAAAGACTGAGCAGGCACCCGATCACTTAATCGACTGGCGCGGCAACGACTGGACCCCCGATTCGGACCAGCCGGCAGCCCACCCCAATTCACGTTTCTGTACCCCTATTGACCAGGTGGACATGCTGGCACAAGAGTTTTATGAACCGGACGGGGTGCCACTGTCTGCCATTATTTTTGGTGGACGGCGTAAGACGACGATTCCTTTGGTCTCTGAAGCGGAAAGCTGGGAGCAGGGTGTTTTCCGCGGCGTAACACTTTCGTCAGAAACTACAGCTGCCGCTAAAGGTGCCGTCGGCGTGGTGCGGCGCGATCCCATGGCAATGCTACCCTTTATTGGGTATAACGCTGCTGATTATTTTCGGCACTGGCTAGACTTAGGCCAAAAACACGGCCAAGAGAATATGCCGGGTGTATATTATGTGAATTGGTTCCGGCGTACACCTGACGGTGGATTTGCCTGGCCAGGTTTTGGGGAAAATTCCCGGGTTGTTAAATGGATATTTGAGCGGCTTGAAGGAAAAGCTTCTGGGCGCCAGACCATTTTTGGTCTTGTCCCCACTAAAGAAGACATTGATTTAAAGGGTTTGGAGATTTCAGAAAGTGAAATAGAGGCAGCATTAGCTATTGACGTTGATGAGTTTGAGCTTGAGCTTAAAGGCATTGACGAGTGGCTTTGTAAATTTGGGGATGAATTACCCCAGGAAATTTATGACCAGCGGGATGAATTATCCCAACGCATTAAGGGTGCCAAAGCCGGCCAATAAGCCGACAAAAGTGCAGTGTTTGTACGGAAAAAGGTGGTGGCGACATCAAGTTGACCAGCACCTCTTTTCTGTCGTTATTAACCTCTCTTCAATATAATAGTGCTCTGGTGCCTACTACCTAGTAATATTTGACAAAGAAAGCAGTTTGAAGGTCCGTTCTTCTCTGCACAAGAAGTTGAACTGTCTTAAATCGTCGCTCGTAATTTGAAGGGGAAAATTTCGGTGGATAATCTGCTCAGTGTTAAAGGTTTGACCAAAAACCATGAGCAATTACGCGCGCTTAAAGGTGTAGATCTTAACGTTGGGCGTGGCGAAGTTGTTGGGCTTCTTGGCGAAAACGGTGCCGGTAAATCAACTTTTCTGTCCATCCTAGGGGGATGGGACACTGCTGATTCTGGTGAACTTATTCTGGCGGGGGAACCTTATAGCCCCAAGAGCCCGGACGAGGCTCTTGCCTGCGGGGTTGGTTCTATCCGGCAGAAATTTAAGGTGGATCCCGGTCTGACTGTTGCCGAGGCCATCTTTCGCTCAACTTTTCATGCAGAAAAGTCTGTCGATGAGCAGCGCGAACGGGCGCAAAAACTGCTCACCGATGCGGATGTAAAGATCAGTCCCGACACCAAAATGGGAGACCTGGTTCGGGCTGAACAGGCCCTGGTAGAAGTTGTCCGCATGGAGGCGGAAGAAACTCAGCTGGTCCTCATGGACGAGGTTGCGGCCACCTTTAATGACTACGAGATCTTCCAGCTGCACGAGATTACCCGCAGGCTGGTGGAAGAGGGAAGATCTGTCATCTACATTACCCACCGTCTTGACGAGATCCGCTCCCTGGCGGATCGTGCCGTCATTCTTGATGACGGCTTGATCTCACACGAGATCAGCCCGGGCCGAATGAGCTCAAAGGAAATCGCCTACAAGATGTTTCAGCGCGAGATTCCTATGGGGCAGCGTCCCGAGCAGTTTGTCTGCCAGGACGACAAGCTGGTGGTGGAAAACCTTAACTCTAAAGATGGCTTCTTAAAAAACGTCTCCTTTAGCGTGGGCCGGGGCGAAGTCCTTGGACTGACAGGTATGCGTCGCTCAGGCATCAATGAGGTTGCTGCCGCCCTGGTGGGGGTTAAACCGGCAACATTCTCGACCCTGCGTATTGATGGTCAGGATATTACTCTTAACGGTCCCGAAGATTCCGTGCTCTACGGTATGGGTTACCTCTCTGACGATGATGATGAACTTGGCCTAGCCAACGAACGCTCTATCGCTAAAACACTGATGGAGTCCATCGGTATTGAGTCTAACCCTGCCGGGTTTTTGCACGAGGTTTCTGCCCTGCGTGAGGTAGCCGAACAGGTGCAAAAACTTCACATTAAAACCACCAATATCCAAGGTGAAGTGGGCAAGCTGTCCGGAGGAGACCAGCAAAAGGTGGCTCTGGCCAAATGGATTACAGCCGACTGCGAGGTGCTTATTCTTAACCACCCCACCCGCGGTATCGACGTCAGTGCTAAAAGTGAGATCTATAAGATGCTTAAAGAACTGACGGAGAAGGGAACCTCCATTATCATGATTGGCTCGGATATGTCTGAGCTGATGGAGCTGTGCAACCGGATAGCGGTTATGCGTAATGGAGAACTGGTGCTGATGCAAACCAATGAAGGTGCCACGGAGGACCTTCTGATGGAAGCAGCTATCGGTAACGATCCGCTCTAACTGCCAAACAAAAACGATCAGGGGCCTTTCCCTAGGTAGTAGTCCTAGAGAAAGGCCCCTGATCTATCCCCTGATATCGTGTTATCAATATCCTTGAGCTCGCTAACACAAAAGCGTCCTGCCTAATCCTCGATTATGGCCGGACGCCTGGCCCTACAATCCCCTAAATAAAACTGTTAAACCTAATTTAGAGGGAGATGCGTGAAGCAATGGTGTTGAGCTTATGGCGAGCTAAGGCGAGGTTAGCGGTATTGCGATCGAGTACCAGGTACACAAAGAGGCCCGAAGTCTCGGATGCGTTAAGGACGTTGATCAGGTGGTACTGAGAATTCAGTGTGATCATGATGTCCTCAATGTGACCATCCAAACCGAGGTCTGCCATGGTCTTTAGTTTTGCACGCACAACATTTGAGTTACCCGCTGCAGCAACGGTTAGGTCGAAGCCCGGGTTACCGCCTGATGCAAGTGCCATACCAGAGGAGATGTCAACCAGGGCTGCACCGTTTGCACCCTCGATTGTTAGCAATTCCTGGATGGATTTATCAAGAGTAGACACGCTTTGTCCTTTACTAATACATTAAATGATGTGAAATTTTACCTGTCTGCCTGTATGTTTGTAGACAAAGAGTAAAATTTCAACACCTGCCAACTTGACGACACCCAAGCTGATACATGGCCGGCTGCTGTTTGCAGATGCACCTCCATATTACCCGGAAGTAAGTAAAATGTGGCAGGGATTTTTTGGGTGTCGACCACTGAGATAAGGACTATTCTTGATGATAAGTAGCCTTGTGAGAACGAGAAAACTCACATGTTTTGACCAGTTAGCCGAGTCAGAATATGTAGGGCAAGCGGCGTAGAATGTCTAAGGGATGCCGCTGAAAGAAGGGACATTGTAATGCGTCTTACTGCTTTTTCTGATGTGTCCCTGCGAATTATGATGCTTTTGGCTGGTGCTGAAGGGGCAAAACTTTCAACACAGACCATTGCAGAAGGTGTGGGGACACCTTATAACCATGTTGCTAAATCCGTTGCCTTTCTAGCCAATCACGGTTGGGTGGATGCTACTCGTGGGCGCTCAGGGGGAGTCAGTCTGTCAAGCAAAGGCAAGCAGGCTACCATTGGCCAGGTATTGCGAGCATCCGAGGGGGATATTCCAATCGTGGCATGTGAAGCTGAGGGGGAGAAGTGCCCGCTGAGTTCAGCCTGTCAGCTGCGTGGGATCCTGGCGAGAGCTAGAGAGTCTTTTTATAGTGTGCTAGATCCTATTGTTATTTCGGATCTACCGTCGTCTGAGCAGATGGGGCCGGTTTTTCTTGAGCTAGGCCTGGGTCCACTTGCGCAGACAAAAAGACTAGCCATCGCTTAGTTACTGATTTTTTGAGTCAGCTCTTAGGGGTTGACTCAAAAAATAAACCTTAAATAAGTATTTAATATGCTAAATTGATAGTGTTTTATATACAAGTTGTCAGCAAGGAGACACCATGCTTTCGGACAAGTCTAGGCCGATCATTGAGGCAACATTGCCTCTTGTTGCCGAGCGTATCCCTCATATCACGCCGGATTTTTATCGCCGTATGTTTGCTGCCCGGCCAGACCTCATGGACGGTATGTTTTCGCGTTCTTCGCAGTTAGAGGGATCCCAGCCTAAGGCCCTGGCCGGTTCCATTGCTGTCTTTGCCTCCTATATTGTGCAAAACCCGGATAAGTACCCTGACGAGGTACTCTCACGGGTGGCCCACAAACATGCCTCCCTGGGGTTGCAGGAAGACGAATACCCAACCGTCTATAAGTATCTGTTTGAGGCCATTGCCGCCGATCTAGGCTCGGCCTGCACTGAGGAAGTAGCTCAAGCCTGGACCGAGGTCTACTGGCTGATGGGCAATGCCTTGATCAAGCTAGAAAAGGGCCTGTATGCCATGCAGGCTAATGATGTTATGTTTGCCCCCTTTAGGCTGGTTTCACGCCGGCAGACGGGTGAGCAGGTGGTTGACTTAGTCTTTGAGGCAGCCGATGCAACCCCGCTGACACCTGCCAAGGCCGGCCAGTATATCTCCTTGATTACTAAGGCTGAGGACGGCCTACGACAGCCCCGCCAGTACACCCTGCTACCGGCAGAGTCTCATCAGCGCAGGGTTGCTATCAAACTTGACCCTGAGGGCGAGATGACAAAGATACATCATGCCTTAAAGGAGGGGGACATCGTTGAAATTTCAAACCCCTACGGGGATGTCACCCTGGGCGGTTTTGGTGATGACGGTTCGGGGCCACTGTATCTTTTCTCGGCAGGAATTGGGGTGACCCCTATGATTGCCTTCCTCCAGGAGCTCCTTGACCAGGGCTCAGAGCGTGAAGTGGTGGTAGTCCATTCGGATTCTAGCCTGCAGTCCTGGCCGCTACGGGAAGAGATGACTGAGCTGGTTGCTCAATTGCCCAAGGCGCGCCTGCTGTCCTTTACCGGCGACGGCCAGGGCGATTTCCAGGGGCGACTGGATGTTTCTGCCCTAGAGGTGCCCAGTAACGCTGCCGTCTACCTGTGTGGTCCGCTGCCCTTTATGCAGAATGCCCGCAGCCAGCTGATTGCAGCCGGTGTTCCCGGTGTACAAATTCAGTATGAAATCTTTGGGCCCGATCAATGGATGTTGCGCGATACCGCCCGGGCTGCCAACCAGTAATTTAGCTGCTGCCTTACTATGATCCTAGGGGCAAGCCCAAGGAGCGCTTCTGATAGATCTAGATTTAGCAGAAGCGCTCCTTGCTATACAGGGGCTAACCCGCTTAAGAACGGATTATTGCCAGTATTTTGTCCCGGACCTTTTCCATGGTCTGCTGGTCGCCAGCCTCCAGGTTAAGCCGCAGGAAGGGCTCTGTATTTGACGGGCGCACATTTGCCCACCAGCCTTCAGCCTTGTTTTCAAAGGTGACGCCGTCCAGCTCGGAAACTTCAACGGAGTCCCCCAGGGCCTGACGTACTCGCGCTATTGCCGCTTCTTTATCGGCAACCTCGGAGTTTATCTCTCCCGGAGAAAAATAGGGCGAATACTCGGCGGCAAGCTCAGACAGGGGCTCACTTGCGCTGCCCAGCACGGCTAGCACATGCATGGCAGCTAGCATGCCGGTATCGGCATTAAAGAAGTCTTTGAAGTAGTAGTGGGCAGAATGCTCGCCCCCAAAGACGCCGTTTTCTTGGGCCATTACGGCCTTAATAAAGGAGTGGCCTACCCGGGTTTTAATGGCTCGGCCGCCCAATTTTTCTACCAGTTCTGGTACCGCTTGGGAGGTAATCAGGTTGTAAATGATGGCAGGTTCTTGGATGCCGTCAGCTTGGGCACGTTTAATCTCTCGCTCAGCAACAATGGCAGTAATAGCTGATGGTGGAACCGGCTGGCCTTTCTCGTCAATGACAAAGCAGCGGTCGGCATCACCGTCAAAAGCCAAACCGAGGTCAGCCTTGTGCTCAAGAACGGCCTTTTGCAGATCTACCAGGTTGGCAGGCTCTAGCGGGTTGGCTGGGTGGTTGGGGAAGGTTCCGTCCAGCTCAAAGTAGAGCGGGACGATCTCCAAGGGCAGGCCGGGCAGTAGCGAGTCTCCTAGGACTGCCGGGGTAGTCATGCCGCCCATCCCATTGCCTGCATCAACAACAAGCTTAAGAGGCCTAATAGAGGAGAGATCAACCAGCTGGCGTAGGTACTGGGCGTAGTCTTTGAGCAAATCTTTTGTAGTCAGACTGCCGGTTTGCTCAAGAGCGGGGATCTGGCCTTGGTCAAGGTACTTCTGGGCCAAATCCCTGATTTCAAATAAACCTGTCTCGGAGGAGATAGGAACAGCACCGGCCTTGGCCATCTTCATGCCGTTGTACTGGGCAGGGTTGTGGGAAGCAGTAAAAGTAACGCCGGCAGCATTTTCAACACCGCAGGCAAAATAGAGTTCGTCGGTTGATATGAGACCGATGTTGACGACATCGGCACCGCGCGCATTTGCCCCTTGGGCAAAGGCTGCAATAAAATCGGGACCGGAGGGACGCATGTCTGAGCCAACCAAAACCTTGTGTCCGGCTAGTTGGAGGACGTCAACAAAGGCGGCGGCAGTGGCTCGTACAGTATCTTCGCTGATAGTTTCGCCGACGATGCCACGAACATCGTAGGCCTTAAAAGAGGCGGTTAGATCAATAGTATTCACAGGGCAAGTCTACCTGCGGGGCGTCATTTAAGTCTCTTTTTAACCTCCACTTATGGTGATAAACACTCGTTTTGTCCACTAAATAGTGGTCAAAACTTTGCAGGCGTATGATTGGATTTAGAGCATGGGTCAACTAGTTCGGCTAAAAAATACCATCCAAAACTATGCCTGGGGATCACACACTATCCTGGCTGAAATGCGGGGGATCCCCCAGCCCACCCAGTTACCGGAAGCAGAAGTTTGGGTTGGTGCCCACCCGGCAGGACCCTCCCTAGCCCTCCTGGACCAAAAAACTATTGCACTGGACCAGTGGGTGGCAGCAGAGCCAGAACGAATTCTACCGGCCCAGCGTGAGAGCGATTCCTTTCCTTTCCTGCTTAAAATCCTGGCCATAGCGGCTCCACTGTCTATTCAGGTGCATCCCACCAGTCAGCAGGCCCAAGCCGGTTACCGGGCAGAAAACGCCGCCGGCATCAAACTTACCGATCCTCAGCGCAACTACAAAGACCAGCACTCCAAACCGGAAACCGTGCTGGCTTTAACGGACACAAAAATTCTTAGCGGGTTACGGCCCCAGCAGGAGCTAGCGGCAATCGCCCGGGCTTTTGAACTGGACTGGCTGGCAGCTAGCTGCCAGGCTGGCCAGGCTAAAGAAATACTTACCAGCATTATCAGGCTTAAAGATGGGGAGGCAGCCCGCTACACCGCCCAAACCCTTAACCAAGCCAGGGCCTGGTTGGCTGCTCACCCGGGGGATGATGAGCCCCTGCTGAGAGCAGCAGCGCAGCTGGTAGAAGTCATTGACAGTAAATACCCTGGGGATAGAGGTCTCTTGCTGGCTCTAACAATGAACCTGCTAGAGCTTAAACCGGGGCAGGCAGCCCACACCCCAGACGGCCAGATCCATGCCTACCTTTCGGGTAGCGTCATTGAGATCATGAATCCTTCCGATAATGTCATGCGGGCAGGCCTGACCCCCAAACACGTTGATACCGAAGAACTTATTAAGGTCTTAAGCCCCCAGCAGCCGGCCCCCCGCATTCAGCAGGCCCAACCTGGCCCGGCCGGCATCAGTCATTACAGCCTCTGGGACCCCAGAATGTGCCTGACCAGACTGCACCTAACCCAGGGCCAGCAGCTTAACTATGAGCTGAGCGGCACCAGCGCCCTGCTGAGTGTAGGCGGCTGCCTTGAGATTACCGGCCCAGATCAGAAGCTGAGCCTGACCGGAACCCAGGCTCTTTTGCACCTGGGCAGCCAGACCCCGGTTAAGATAAGCGGAGCCGGAGAAGCCTACCTAGCCAGCTACCGCTAAAAAGAGGGCAGGACAACCTCGCGGAAGCCTGCCCTCGCCGTATTTTTACCGGGACTAGTTTTTGATAACGGTAATGGACCACTCTGCCGGTCCACGCTTAATAAAATCTTTGCTACCGTAGCCGTTTTCTGCCGCCCAGCGTGGAATAGACTCGGTTCCCTGGGTGCAATCAAAGTTGATGATCAACTCATCGCCGCTTTTAAGCTCGGCCATGGCCGCCTTGGCCTCCTGCACAGGGAAGGGGCAAACCATCCCATCAGTTTCTAAAACGTGTGTTGCCACTATACTTTCTCCTTTATCGTGTGTGGAAGCTGTGAAGCAGAACTTTTGGTCAGACTAGACTGGCCTGCCGCTTTAGCTTTCCCCCGGGGGATAACAAAAAATTGGGCTGCAATACCGGTGCCTAAGATCATGGAAAGCAGGCTCACCCAACCTTGCCAAGAAAACATGGCTGTTTCAACCAGCCCGTTACCAATAGAGCACCCACCGGCCCAGGCAGCGCCCCAACCCATCAGAACACCACCAATTCCGGACTTGACCATAGTGCTTGCATCCGGAACCCGCAGCTTAAACTCTCCACTGGCCCGAGCTGCCCCGTAGGACCCTAAGAGGATGCCAATCACCAGAAGCACACCCCAATCAATGGCTGCTGTGTCTCCCGTTGTTAAAAAGCGCACCGAATTAGCGCTGGGAGTGGTGACGCTCAGGCCACCCTCGCGCCCGGTAGCCCAGCTGGCAGGGAAAGCTAGGATAGCTACCAGCCCAACCAGGACAGCGGTGGCATAAGGATTCCAGGCTTTTTCAAAGAGAAGATGGGCAAGACCCGTTTTTTCTGGCTCTAACCGGGCTACAGGAAGTTTGGGTTTAGTCAGATTCTTATAGGCCCAGGCGCCAGCGAGCAGAACCAAAAAAATAACCAGAATCCAGGGAGAAATACCTAGGCTCTGATCAATCGTTGCCTTGCCGCTCACCTCCCAAGAACGGATAGTTTTGGTGACCTCGGCCAGAGGACCGTACTTAAAGACAGCGGCAAAGAGGGCGTAGGTCATGAGAGCAAACCAGGACCCAATAAGGCCCTCACCTGCCCGGTAGTAGGTTCCGGTAGCGCAGCCACCGGCAAGAACAATCCCAAACCCAAAAATAAGGCCGCCAGCAATAGTGGCTAGCGGAGAAAACTGGCTCACTGCAGCGGAGACATCAATAACCCCCAGGCTATTAAGCAGGGCAACACCAACAGCCTCTACCGCTACCGCACTTATAAAAGCGCCAAGCCACCAGGTACTTTTTGCAACCCAGAGGTCTCTAAAGGCACCGGTAACGCAGAAACGGCCACGCTGCAGGATGAAGCCAAATACTAATCCTACAATCAATCCTGAAATAAGCATGTGCCCAAGGTAGCCCCTTGTCCAGCCCAAGTTCTAGCCCCCAAGACATGACACGTTATTTAAAGAAATAACAAGTCACAGTGGGTAAAGAATCTTCATGGCCGGCTCTTGCCTTCTGCTGCTTAAACTTCCCAGGTCAGGACAAGCCCCTCTAAATCGCGTAATCTGGACTAGGGCAGCTGGAGCTCAGTCCCGATCCCCCAGAAAGATCCCACCAACTTAAGGTAGCGCCGTGAAGATTATTTTGACTGTGACAGGCCATGACCATGAAGGCATTGTTGCGGCTGTGGCCGGAAAACTCGCAGAACACCGGGTCAATATCATCAATATTTCCCAGACACTCATGGACCAGTACTTCACCATGATCATGCAGGCTAGTTTTGACGATTCCCAGCAGAGCATCCAGCAGCTTCAAGAGGCCCTGGAGCAGGTAGCCCAGCAGGAAAAACTACAGATCCGTATCCAGTCCGAAGCGATCTTCGACGCCATGCACACCCTCTAGGAGCCTGCTGTGCTTATTGACCGTAACGCCAACATCCTTGAAACAATCCAGATGATCGAGGAAGACAAACTGGATATTAGGACCGTCACTATGGGAATCAGCCTGCTGGACTGTGCAGATAGCGACGGCGAGCGCGCCCGCCAAAAGATCTACCAAAAAATTACTAGCCGGGCAGCCCGCCTGGTAGAAGTAGCCCAGGGTATCGAGACTGAGCTGGGCATCCCCATTATTAATAAAAGAATTTCGGTGACCCCTATAGCCCTGGTTGCCGGGGCCAGCCAGGACAGGGACTACTTTAAATTTGCTCAGACCCTGGACCGGGCTGCCCGGGCTGTGGGCGTCAATTTTATTGGCGGCTACACTGCCCTGGTGGATAAAGGGTGCACTCCGGCGGATATCAAGCTGATGGAGTCTATACCCCAGGCTCTTAACCAGACAGATCTGGTGTGCGCCTCGGTCAATATTGGCTCTAGTCGGGCCGGTATTAATATGTCGGCGCTGGCTAAGATGGGGCAGGTAATCAGGGCAACGGCAGAGGGCTCGGCTGACAGCCACGGGTTTGGCTGCGCAAAGCTGGTGGTCTTTGCCAATGCCGTCTCCGACAACCCTTTTATGGCGGGAGCCTTTCACGGGGTTCAAGAAGCCGACACCGTGGTATCGGTGGGGGTTTCTGGGCCCGGTGTTGTTAAAAGGGCCTTAGAGAAGGTGCAGGGTGAGCCCTTCGATGTCTGTGCCGAAGCTATCAAAAAGGCTGCCTTTAAAATTACCCGGGTGGGCCAGCTGGTTGGCACCTTGGCGGGGCAGCGGCTGGGGGTAGAGTTTGGCATTGTTGATCTCTCCCTGGCTCCCACGGCTGAAGTGGGTGACTCGGTGGCTCATCTGCTTGAAGAAATGGGTTTGGAGCACGTGGGTACCCACGGGACGACTGCCGCCCTTGCTTTGCTCAACGACGCGGTCAAAAAAGGAGGCTTGATGGCTTGCTCCCGGGTAGGCGGACTGTCTGGTTCCTTTATCCCGGTCTCTGAAGATATTGGCATGATCCAAGCTGCCGCTGCCGGAAAAATTAGTTTGGATAAGCTTGAAGCTATGACAGCTATCTGCTCGGTAGGTTTGGATATGGTGGCGGTGCCCGGTGATACCAGGGCAGCTACACTGGCGGCCATTATCGCGGACGAAGCAGCTATCGGCGTCATGAATCATAAGACCACGGCGGTCCGAATTATCCCGGCTATTGGCCTGGATGTGGGAGATACCGTGGAATTTGGGGGTCTATTAGGGCGGGCACCGGTGCTGCCGGTTCACCGGGGCCAGGCGGAAGCTTTTATTGCCCGGCAGGGACGCATCCCGGCCCCCCTGCACGGCCTGCGTAACTAAGGGCAGCACCGCCGCCTTGGGGTAGGTGCGTCCTGGCTAGAGCAGTGAGGTTAGCATGGCTTCGAAGGCTAGCCGGGCGCTGGCGTTGGTGCAGATGCGTCGGCGCGTTAAGGCCACGGTGTCAAGGTGGGCTAAGGTTTTGCTGGCAGTGCTCGCAGCGGCAAAACTTTTAAGTTCCTGCTCTAGATGGCTGTTAATCAGGGCTGATCCCGTGTTGAGCTGTAGCGTCATGACGTCCCTAAAAACCGTCTGAATATCGATCAGAAACCGATCCAGCGTGTCTGTCTTAATCCGGCGGGCCCGGCGTTTTTGGTCGTCCTCTAGCTGGCGCAGCTGGGAGCGCAAGGAAGGGTTAACTTCTTGCCCCTCCTGGATACCTAGGACGGTGAGCAGCTCTGCCCGCTCAGCCTCATTGCGTTCCTGGGCATCAGCGGCAGCTTCTTGCTCAGCAATATCAATCAACTGCTCAGCTGCTGCCATGGCTGAGGGAACAGACTGAACCGTCAAGGGCAGCTGCACCACTTTTTCACGGCGTGCTAAGGCCTGCGGGTCCAGGGCTAGCCGGCGGGCCACACCCACATGCCCCTGGGCTAGGCTGGCACAGTGACGGGCAAGATCTGGCTGAACCTTATCCCGGCGCACCAACAAGGCAGCCACCTCAGCCAGGGGCGGCACTTGCAGCCCTACCATCCGGCAGCGGGACCTTATGGTAATGAGCACATCCGCTGGGGAAGGGGCGCACAGGAGCCATATGGTTTGCGGCGGCGGCTCCTCAATAGCTTTGAGAAGCACATTTGAGGTGCGCTCTGGCATCCTGTCAGCATCTTCTACAATAATGATCCGCCAGCGACCCACCGAAGGACGATCCTGGGAGAGAACAACCAGCTCCCGCGCCTGGTCGATAGTAATGTGCATATTTTCGGTTGAGAAAAAGGTGAGGTCGGCGTGACTACCTTTAAGAACGGTATGGCAGGACCGGCAGTTACCACAACCGCCTTCTTGCTCCTGGCAGAGCAGGGCAGCGGCAAAGGCTAGGGCAGCACTAGAGCGGCCCGAACCCGGTGGACCCGTTAGCAGCCAGGCATGAGCGGGGGCAGGGCTTGCTGCCGCCCTGGTCAGCTGCTCTACCGCCCGGGGCTGGCCAACAATATCTTGCCAGAGTGTCATTGCTCTTCCTTAATGAGCTTGGATACAGCCTGCTTCACCTGCTGGTGTATCTGCTCAATAGTGGCCGAGGCGTCGATCAGAGCGTAACGCTCCGGATTCTGGGTAGCCAGGTCCCGGTAAGTCTGCCCCAAAACCCGGTGAAACTGATCCGACTCCGCTTCCATCCGGTCCGCCTGCCCGCGGCTACCGGCCCGTGCTCGCCCCAGCTCAAGGGGAAGATCCAGCAGAATAGTCAAATCTGGCAGCAGATTTTGGGTTGCCCAAAGATTAAGCTGACGCACATTATCAACCCCCAGGCCGCGTCCGGCCCCCTGGTAGGCTAGCGACGAATCAATATAGCGGTCACACAGCACAATATGGCCGGCAGCTAAGGCCGGCCTAATGACCTCCTGCGCATGGGCAGCCCGGGAGGCAGCAAAAATCAAGGCCTCAGCCCGCCCGTCCAAACCGGTCTTGGTCCCATCAAGCACCAGCTGGCGCAGCTTCTCCCCAATAGCAGTGCCACCCGGCTCCCTGCTGAGAGTCACCTGCCAGCCGGCTCCCTGCAGAGTCTGGTTCAGCAAACGGATTTGGGTAGATTTACCGGCCCCATCGCCACCTTCAAAGACAATAAAATAACCCGGGCTCAGTTGCTGGGCTGGAGCTAGCTGATCCGAGCAGGCCGGGGTATAGTGGAGCGAATCATTCACACATACCAGGGTAGCAAGGGCTGTCCAGAAGCAGCAGCATCAGCGCAGCAAACTCCCCAGCACTTTGACGATATGTTTCTGCTCAAGACCATAGACTGTGCGGCAGAGAAAAAGTCAGCGTAGGCTAAAGGCTATGAGCAAAGAGCAAGAATACACTCCAGAAACCCTGGTCGTCAGTAGCGGCCGCCCCGATCACGAGCACGACGCCCCGGTCAACCCACCGGTTGTTCTCTCCTCCACCTTTCGTGGAACCGGCACCGTCAGCCGAGAAAACCTTGTCTACGCCCGGTTTGATAACCCCAGCTGGAACGGCCTTGAAGAAGTCGTCGCAGACCTAGAGGGGGCGCAACTACCCGGTCTGCTCTTTGCCTCAGGCATGGCAGCCGTTGCAGCTGTTATGGAACTTGTTCCGGTTGGAGCAACCATCCTGCTTCCCAAACACACCTACATGGCCAGCGTCACCATTGCCGAGAAACTCCAAGAACGCGGCATTGTCTCCCAGCTGGTCCGCCTGGACATTGAAGATACCCCCTCAGTCCTTGCCGACCTGAGGAAAGCCGCCCAAGAAAAGGGCTGCACCCCCCAGAACATTAACTACAGTGCCCCCAAGGTACTGCTCTGGCTTGAAAGCCCCACCAACCCCATGCTAGAGGTTGCCGATCTTCCGGCTATCCTGGCCGAAGCCAAAAAATTAGGAATCGTTAGCGCCGTCGACAACACCTTTTCTACCCCCCTGGTCCAGCAGCCCCTGGCCCTGGGGGCAGACATCGTGGTGCACTCGGCCACCAAATATCTTGCCGGACACTCAGACGTTCTGCTAGGCATTAGCGTCACCTCCAATGAGGAGCTGCACAAAGCCATGTACCAGCACCGCACCAGCCACGGAGCAATAGCTGGCCCCTTTGAAGCCTGGCTGGGGCTACGGGGTATACGCACCCTAGCCCTGAGAGTCAACAAAGCTATGGAAAACGCCCACTACCTGGCTCAAAAACTGCAGCAGCACCCGGCAGTTGCCCAGGTACGCTACCCCGGCTTAAGCCAGGACCCTGGCCACCAGCGAGCCAAAAAACAGATGAAGGGATACGGGGCTGTCTTGTGCATCGTCCTTAAGGCGGGGGCAGTCGAGACAGAAGAGGTTGTAAAACGCCTAAAAATCTGGACACCCGGAACCAGCCTAGGCGGAGTGGAATCCCTGATTGAGCGTCGCCGCCGGCACGGTCTAGAGCCAGACTCTATTCCAGAATCCCTGTTACGGCTTGCGGTGGGAATAGAAAGTGCCCAGGATCTATACCGGGATCTAGAGCAGGCGCTCGCATCCCTGGTCCAGTGAGGGTAAGGTTGATGCTGTGAGTCCCGTAGATCTTATTGATACTTTTACCGTTTTATCCGTGAGGGTTTTCTCTGCGGTTGTCTTTGTGATGTCTGTCTGGGCCCTGTTTGAAGCTCTGCGGGCCAGCGCCTACGCTTATCAGAGCGCTTTTAAGCGGAGTAAAACTTTCTGGGTTTCCGTGACGGCAGCCTGCACTGTTTTTTCTGCTCTTGCCTGCTTTACCGGCTATAACTCGGTTTTGACGCAGTTGGCTGCCGCGGTTGCAGCAGGGGTTTTTATGGCCGATGTGAGGCCCGCTGTTTCTACGCGACGCTAGTTTTTGATAAATAGAAGAGGGATAGTATGACTTACACCTTGATTCTGCTCCGCCACGGGCAGTCAGAATGGAATGAGAAAAACCTATTTACCGGCTGGGTAGATGTTGCCCTGACGGCTCAGGGCCAGGAGGAAGCCCGGCGGGGTGGCCACCTGCTTAAAGAGCACGGCCTCCTTCCTGACGTGGTGCACACTTCCCTGCAACGTCGCGCTATTAACACAGCTAACCTGGCCCTAGACGCTGCGGACCGGTTGTGGATTCCGGTTAAAAGAAGCTGGCGGCTCAATGAGCGCCACTACGGTGCCCTACAGGGTAAGGACAAGTCGCAGACTCTGGCAACCTATGGCGAAGAGCAGTTTATGACCTGGCGTCGCTCCTACGATGTGCCGCCACCGCCTATCGCTGAGGATGATGAATTTTCTCAGGCTCACGACCCTCGCTACGCCCAGCTGGAGCAGGCTCCGGCAACTGAGTGCCTTAAGGATGTTCTGGAGCGGATGCTGCCCTACTGGGAGTCCGATATTAAGCCGGATTTGCGGGAGGGCAAGACAGTGCTGGTTGCTGCTCACGGTAACTCTTTGCGGGCCCTGGTTAAGAACTTGGATGGAATTTCTGATGCCGATATTGCTGGCTTAAATATTCCGACGGGTATTCCCCTGCATTACGAGCTGGACCAAGACTTTAAGCCGGTTAAACCCGGAGAGTATTTGGATCCTGAGGCTGCTTCAGCTGCCATTAAGGCCGTTGCCAATCAAGGTAAAAAATAAGGGTTAAAACCCGGGCCCTGCGCATCCAGCTTAGGTGGTGCGCAGGGCCTTTAATTTTTTTAGCTAGCTCCAGTCGCCGGTGACTAGGTAGGTTACTTTTCGTGCTACGGAGACTCCGTGGTCGCCAAAACGTTCTAGGTAGCGGCTGGCCAGGGTGACGTCTACCGTTACCTGGGGTGGGTGAGACCAGTCCGGGGCGTTCATAGCCTTAAAGACATCTCGGTGCAGCTGATTAAGGCTGGCCTTATGGGTGTAGATGGCTTCGGCGTGCTCTAACTCGTGGGTGTCCAGGAGCTTGACTACATCTTCGATGATCTTAACATCTGCGGCTACCATTTTTTCAAAGAGGGGAGCCACATCGGCCGGGATAGCTTTTTCTGGAAAACGCATCCGTGCTATCTGGGCTACGTGCCGGGCCAGATCGCCCATGCGCTCCAGGGAGGAGCTCATTCGCAGCGAAGCAACAATAATCCTCAGGTCAGAGGCAACCGGCCCTTGGAGGGCAAGAATATCGATGGAGCGCTCGTCGAGCTGGTTTTGCAAGAAGTCGATGCGGGCATCGTTAGAGATGACTTCTTCGGCTTCTTCTACATCTGCGTTAAGAAATGATTCGGAGGCACGAACAAGTGCTTCCTTAACCAGGGTGGCAATTTGAACAAGTTCTTCGCCAACCTGCTGGAGTTCTGCTTGAAAGACTTTGCGCACGTGCGCATCCTTTCGCTTCGAGTTCATTGCGGTATGTGATAAAAGGCAGCCCAGAGCCGGATCTACCCCTAGGTTTATATAGCTTGCCAAGAAAATATGAACGTTTAGGCCTGCCTTGGTAAACGTTAGTTGAATCTGTGTGTAATTTGGTGAGATTTCGGGGCGTTGCGAATGATTTTGTGCCTAAGCTGGTAGGCGTGGATCCTATCCTCCTAGCTTTAGTAGCGGTTTTATTGGGCCTTGGCCTGGGTGTGCTGAGCATGTGGGCGGTTAATAAAAGCGCCCGAGAGCGTGCCCAATGGGCCGATGTTGCTGAACCCAGTATTAGTGACGGTGCAGCCGAAGTGCTGGCCGTTATTGGTCGTGCCTACGTGGTGGTTGATGCGGTGGACGGCGTTGTGCAGGCTTCTCCGGGGGCCTATGCCCTGGGTTTGGTCAAGGGGCATACGCTGGTGAGTGAGCAGCTGCTGGAGATGGTGCACCAGGTGCGCAGCCGGGAAGTTATTGTTGAGCGAGAGATTACTCTCACCCGCGGTACTGTGACCAAGTCTCAGCTGGTGATTGACCTGCGGGTTGCTCCGGTGGGCGGGGAATACATTCTTGTTTTAGCTGATGACCGCACCGAAATAGCTCGGGTGCAGGCGGTGCGAACCGACTTTGTTGCCAATGTTTCTCACGAGCTTAAAACCCCGGTGGGCGCTATTGGACTGCTGGCGGAAGCTATCGAGAGCTCTGCGGCCGATCCTAACGCTGTAGAGCATTTTTCCCAGCGGCTTCTTAAAGAATCCAAGCGTTTAGCCGCCCTGGTGCAGGACGTCATTGAACTGTCCCGGCTTCAGTCTGCGGATGTGGTCAGCCAGTCTAAGCTGGTTGACATTAATCAGCTGGTTACTGCCTCGGTGGACCGTAACCGTATTACTGCTGAAGGTAAAGAAATCACCTTGCAGACCGGGGGTTTTGCCCACCGGCCGGTCCACGGGGATCCTGAGCTGCTGGGTACTGCCATCCGTAACCTGATTGAAAATGCTATCCGCTACTCTCCTGAGAAGACTAAGGTGGGTATCGGTATTTCAGAGAAGGATGGTCAGGTTAAGATTTCTGTTAAGGATCAGGGGCCGGGAATTCCTGAAGATGAGCAGGATCGAATTTTTGAGCGTTTCTACCGTGTTGATCCCGCCCGGTCACGCCAGACGGGGGGAACGGGGCTGGGGCTCTCAATTGTTAAGCACGTTGTTGGACAACACAATGGCGAAATAAGCTTGTGGTCTGTTCTGGGGGAAGGTTCAACCTTTACTATGTCATTACCGGCGGTTGACGAAATTACCGAGGGGGACCTCTTGGGCGCTGAATCATCAGCAGCTGCCCAGGCTAACGGAGAAGAGTCTCCGGCTGTACTGAGCGGAAGCGCCGCATCAGTGAGAGAAATGAAGGACGCGTATCAGTGACCAGGATCTTGGTTGTAGAAGACGAAGAAGCCTTAAGCGAACCGCTAGCATTTTTGCTGGGACGCGAGGGTTTTGAAGTTCAAGTTGTGGACAACGGCAGTGCCGCCATAACTGAGTTTGAGCATAACGGCGCAGACCTGGTGCTTCTGGACGTTATGCTTCCCGGCCAGTCCGGTATGGAGGTTTGTAAGCAGCTGCGTAGCCAGTCCGCCGTTCCTATTATCATGCTCACAGCCAAGGATGCGGAGATTGATAAGGTGCTGGGCCTAGAGCTGGGCGCAGATGATTACGTAACAAAACCCTATTCTTCCCGGGAACTTATTGCCCGTATCCGTGCGGTGTTGCGGCGGCAGTCTGAGGCTGAAGAAGTGGGCGGTAACACGGTTGAAGGTGGCCCGGTGCGGATGGATATAGAGCGCCATGTGGTCACGGTGTCGGGGCAAAGTATTTCTATGCCTCTTAAGGAATTTGAGCTGCTGGAAATGCTTTTACGTAATGCCGGCAGGGTTCTTACTCGTTCCCAGCTGATTGATAGGGTTTGGGGCTCCGACTATGTGGGCGATACCAAAACCTTAGATGTTCACGTCAAAAGGTTACGGTCTAAGATTGAGCCGGATCCTTCTAATCCGCGTTATGTGGTGACCGTTCGGGGCTTAGGCTACAAGTTTGAACCCTAAAGCGGGGCTCCTTTTCAGCCGGTTAACTGGGCCGGCTAGGCAGTCTTAGGTTAGTAAAGGCGGGGCTGAACAACCTTGTTCGGCCCCGCCTTTGTGCTGCTCGGATTTTATTTAGGAGCTTGCGCTACTGGGTGTTTGAGCGGCTGTACTGGACTGGCTAGCCTGGGCGGATTCTGCTGCATTGGGCAGGTAGGGCCGGTAGTCCTCCAGGGTGCCGTCCAAGACGGGGATGTCCAGCTCTCCCTTCTGGCCTGCAGTGCTGGTTTTGACGCCCTTGAGGACCATGCCGGGAGCGGCCCCGGTGGAGGAGAGAACAACCTTGTTTTTCTCTTCTTCAAAACGGATTTCCGAGTTTGCAGGAACGTTAACGGTTTTTGTGCCCGATGGGAAAGCTATCTCTAGGGTTGCGTCTGAGTCACCCGTGTTTAAGACGGTGCCTAGTAGGCGGCCGGGTTCGCTACTACCGCTTGAAATAACCATAATGTTGCGAAGTTTAAGGGTGGCAAGGTCCTGCATGACCCCGTCTGAAGCGGAGTAGACGATAGTGGTTGGCTGCTGGTAAATGTAGCCGCAGCCGGTAGCGGAGAGTAGGGCTGCTGAGAGCGCAACTGCTGCACCGGCACGTTTGAGTGTAGTCGTAGCGGTAGACTTCACGGCATTTAACTCCTTGGTGGATACGAATGAGGTGATTCGCTGAACTGGTAGAGACCCGTGTGTGTATTGAGTAAGGAACCAATAAGAGTCTTCCCGGTATAGTCTAGCGGTTTATTGACAGAAGGTCTGTATCTGGCCTCAGATACCAAGCAGAATATAGACATATTAGTCTTTGAGACTTAATTTTTACTTCAAAATTACTGAAAAATGGTCGTGGTAGAATGGGTAGGCTGAAAGGGGTTTATCCATATGCTTTTTGAGGTTGGCGAAACCGTCGTATATCCTCACCACGGTGCTGCAACAATTGAAGAGATTAAGATGCGCAAGGTTCGTGGCGAAGAAAAAATGTACTTGAAGCTCAAGGTAGCTCAAGGGGATCTTGTCATTGAGGTACCTGCCGAGAACGTTGACATGGTGGGCATGCGTGATGTTGTTGATGAGCGGGGCTTGCAGGAGGTTATTGATGTTTTGCAGGCAACCGATACTGAAGAGGCGGCTAACTGGTCTCGCCGCTACAAGGCAAATGTAGAGAAGCTAGCTTCGGGTGACGTCATTAAAGTTGCTGAGGTTGTGCGGGATCTTTGGCGGCGGGAGAATGACCGCGGCCTTTCAGCTGGTGAGAAGCGTATGCTGGCCAAGGCTCGCCAGATTCTTTCCTCAGAAGTGGCCCTGGCTAAAGAGATTGACGAAGACGCCGCTGAGGCTGAATTAGACAAAATTCTTGAGAACGTCTAGCGGCATATTCCGCTATGATCATTTTTTGTGATTGAAATCAAATCAGATGCTGCTGCCGGGGGGCTGGGGGCTAGCCGCGGTCAGGCTATAGCCGCTGTCCTTGTTGCCGCCGGTGAGGGCAGGCGATTGGGCTCTTCCTTACCCAAGGCCCGGGTAGAGGTAGCCGGCAAGCCTTTGTTGGCTTGGGCCCTGGAAGGGCTGCTGGCTGCTGGGGTTGCCTCCCGTATTGTTGTTACTGTTCCTGCCGGAGACAGGGTGCTTTCTGCCCTTGCTGCCCAGTCTGCTGCCCTCGCTGTGACTGGAGGACCGAGCCGGGCTGCTTCCGTTGCTGCCGGGCTTAAGGCCCTTGCTGCTGCGCCGGTGCAACCTGGCTTTCCTGACGATCCACCGCAGGCTGTTTTGGTGCATGACTGTGCCCGTTGTTTTACTCCAGCTGCTGTTTTTGACAGGGTGGTTGCTGCTCTGGCCGATGGTGAAGAGGCCGTTATTCCGGTACTGCCGGTTGTTGATACTATCAAGGCTGTTGACGCCAAGGATTACGTGGTGCAGACCTATGCCAGGGATCAATTGCGGGCTGTGCAGACACCGCAGGGTTTTGATCTGCCCCGACTTTTGGCCGCCTATGCTGAGGCAAGCCAGCGTGGCTTGGCGGAGTCTATCACCGACGATGCCATGCTGGCAGAGACCCTAGGGATTAGGGTAAAAACGGTTGCCGGTTCTGCTGAGTCCTTTAAGATTACAACCGCCCTGGACCTTGCCCTGGCCCGAGCCCTCTACGAGAAGGAGTAATTGTGCTGCTAGCCCGAACGGGAATTGCCCTGGACGTTCATGCTTTTGGAGACCGGGATACCCCCTGCTGGCTGGCAGGTTTGTTCTGGCCAGATCAGCCGGGTTTGCAGGGGCACTCAGACGGTGATGTTGTGGCTCATGCCGCAGCGGATGCCCTTTTTTCTGCTTCGGGAACCGGGGATCTTGGGTCTAATTTTGGGGTGGACCGTCCAGAGCTTAAGGGGGCTTCCGGGGTGAAACTTCTGGCCGAAGCTGCCGCTATTGTGCGGGGGGCAGGCTTTGAGATTGCCAATATTGCGGTGCAGCTGGTAGGTAATAAACCCAGGTTTGCTGGCCGTCGCCTGGAGGCTAATAGGGTTTTGAGTCGGGCGGCGGGGACAGAGGTAAGCGTCACGGCCACTACCACCGATGCCTTGGGGCTAACGGGCCGCGGTGAGGGGCTTGCCGCTATCGCTACGGCCCTGGTTTATCCTGCTGGCAACTGTGCCACATAAAACATGCGCTGTGCTCCCTGATGGGCCTACACTAGAAGACGTGACTTTACGTTTTTACGATTCCGCTACTGCAAGCCTCAGAGACTTTGAGCCTCTTGTACCTGGCCAGGCCCGGTTGTACTACTGCGGTGCTACTGTTCAAGGTGCCCCCCATATTGGTCATATCCGCTCTGCCTTAGTTTTTGATCAGCTTTCCCGCTGGTTAAGCTACCGCGGCTACCGGGTGACAACGGTTCGTAACGTCACAGATATTGACGATAAAATTTTGGCTAATTCCCGGGCCTCCTACGGGGCCGATTATGCCGGTGAGCATGCTTGTGAGCCCTGGTGGGCCCTGGCTTACCGCTATGAGAAGATTTTTTCTCAGGCCTATGCCGCTTTAGCTATTGCGCCACCAACCTATGAGCCCCGGGCAACGGGCCATATCCCAGAGATGATAAGCCTGATTGAGCGCCTGATCGCTGCCGGTCACGCCTATACTGCCTTGGACGATTCTGGTTCTGTCTACTTTGCCGTTGAATCTTGGCCAGAGTATGGGGCTTTAACCCATCAAAAGCTTGCAGATATGCAAGATGCTGCGGATGCTGATCCGCGCGGCAAGCGGGATCCGCGGGATTTTGCCCTCTGGAAGGGGTATAAGGCTGGTGAGCCAGAGTCGGCCTGCTGGTCTTCTCCCTGGGGCGCTGGTCGTCCGGGCTGGCACCTGGAGTGCTCTGCTATGGCGGTTAAGTATTTAGGCGCTGAATTTGATATTCACGGGGGTGGCTTGGACCTGCGCTTTCCCCACCATGAGAATGAGCTGGCCCAGTCTCGGGCAGCTGGCCATGCTTTTGCCCGTTTTTGGTTGCACAATGGTTTGGTAACCTTTGAAGGCGAGAAGATGTCTAAGTCTTTGGGTAATACGGTTTCACCAGAGCAGATGCTGCAGCTGGCCCGTCCTTTGGTGGTCCGTTACTATCTAGGGCAGGCGCACTACCGTTCGGTGCTGGATTATCGGCCAACTTCTTTGGAGGAGGCAAGGGTTGCTGTTGAGCGGGTGGAAGCCTTTTTGCTTAAGACCGCTGCTTATCATGACGGGCAGGCCCAAGTTCCGCAGGCTTTTGCGGCGGCTATGGATGATGACCTCAATATTCCGCAGGCTTTAGCCTGCTTACATGAGCTGACCAGGGCCGGTAACGCTGCCTTGGCCCAGGGGCAGGATGTGGAGCAGCTGGCCCGTGAGGTTTATGCTATGGCTAGGGTTCTTGGTCTGACGGAGCTGATGGATTTATCTGCTGGTGCCGGGGACCGGGGCCAGTCCTTAGCTTTGGAGAGGCTGCTAGAGTCCCTCTTGGCTGAGCGGGCCCAGGCGAGGGCCCAGAAAAATTGGGAGGCTGCGGACCGGATCCGTGATCTACTTGCTGATGCGGGTGTTGTTATCCATGATTCGGCTCAGGGCTCTGGCTGGTCGCTGGGTTAGCTATATTTTTGGTGGGCAGGTTTGCTGCTCTTGTTACGGTGTGAAGATGAGGTTGTTATGGCAAAAGCTGGTCGACGTCCCGGCGCTATTAAGTCAAAAAAGGGACCAACTAAGGGTTCTGGGGGTAAGGGCCGCAGGGCTTTAGAGGGCAAGGGGCCCACCCCTAAGGCGGAGGATCGTCCCTACCATAAGGCCTATAAGCAGAAGCGTGCCGCTGAGCGTCGTCAGCTGGGTTTGCATGCTGGCCCTCGCCAGCGTTTGGGCGGTAAGCGGGTCAGTGAAGAGCTGGTGACGGGCCGTAACGCGGTTTTGGAGGCCTTGCGCATGCAGATTCCGGCTAAGCATCTTTTTGTGATGAGCCGGATTGAGGCTGACGAGCGGGTGCGTGAGGTCCTAGGTTTTGCCCAGAAGAATCAGCTGCCTATGCTAGAAATTTCCCGGGGTGAGCTGGATCGGATGACGGAGGGGGCTGTGCATCAGGGCTTGGCCTTGCAGATTCCGCCCTATCAGTATCCGGATGCCAGCGATCTTGTTCTTACCGTTATGGAGCGTTACCGGCAGGGCAAGCTTAAGCATACGCCCTTGTTTTTGGCCTTGGATGGGGTGACTGACCCCCGTAATTTGGGTGCCATGATTCGTAGTCTTGCCGCTTTTGGTGGGGATGGTGTGATTATTCCGGAGCGGCGTTCTGCTGCGGTGACGGCTTCTGCTTGGAAGACGTCTGCCGGTGCTGCTGCCCGTATTCCTGTGGCAATGGCTACGAATTTAACCCGGCTGGTGCAGCAGGCTAAAGAAGCCGGTGTCTTTGTGCTGGGTCTGGACGGGGATGGCGATGTTGAGCTTGCAGCGGTGGAACTTGCCCAGGAGCCCCTGCTTTTGGTGGTAGGTTCTGAGGGGAAGGGGATCTCGCGGCTGGTCAGCGAGAATTGTGATCAGCTGGTTTCTATTGCTATTGACTCTGCTATGGAGTCTTTAAATGCTTCGGTTGCGGTGGGCATTAGCCTCTATGAGCTTACAAGAAGGCGCAGTCTTGGCGCCTAGGTTACCCTGACTTTAAAGTTTTAAAAATTTTTTAAGCTGGGAAAATCCTTGAATTGCTAGGGGAAAACCCCTAGTTACACGCCTGTAAGTTAGCTAGCACACCGGATTTGAAGTTGCAAGGATTTTCGCTACTGCGTATAGTTGTTGAAGTCGCCTTGCGCTAGGGAAACCTTGGTGGGGCGGTAAAAACATTGAAATACAGGGTTTGCTGTGAGAACCAAATGGAAATTTTCCAGACGTGACTTTCTTCACTAAAGAAACTCCTTGCGGGTCTTGCGGAAAGCTGGTAAACTAGATGAGCCGAATAAGCCTCACGGTCTTGTGAGCCTCGGATCAAGAGACTGGGTTATAAAACCTGTCTAATATTTTTCATGGCCTGTTTGTGTGGGTGTTTGCCTGTGCGTGTGGGTGTGTTGTTT
>JAUNHE010000008.1 GCA_030524105.1 Rothia sp. (in: high G+C Gram-positive bacteria) | reverse complement strand
TTTTATGAGTCTCGTGAGCCGGTTGGAGCTTGACGAAAACTATAGAAGCACCCCCTTCAACGACCGTCAGGACCAAGCCTCTCATGCCACGGTGCAGTTACAATTCCACACGGACGTCGGACTGCCCCGATAGTGGTAACTACCCCAGCCAACCCACACATCAAGGCCGTGGCGCCAGATTCCTTAAAAGTTGATTCCTCCGAAAGCGCTCTCCTGAGGACACTCTCACAGTACTGCGCATGCGTTTCAAGGACCGGATAATGTGCAGATACCACATCAAGAGTTTCCACGATTCCAGCGGCACCGTGGCATGAAGATGGCCCAATACCAACATCTACATGTGAGAGGCTATCAATAACAGGATCGAGTGCGCTGAATGCATCCTTGAGAAAATCCATATGATGGGTACCTTCCCAGAGCGCCAATGCGTAACCAGCTAGTCCGTGGCACCATCCGAGAGGGACATTCTCCGGATTTCGTAGCCAATTTTTGATGGATTGCATGTGGCTACTAATAATGTCGTTGTCTTCGGTAAGGTCCCGCCCAAGCATACGACTCGCCCCTAAATAAGTGTCCAAGATACCAGCAAGACCATGAGCATAACCTCTCCTGTCCGGCTCAAGATCCCTTGCAGCACCGATACGATAAAGAACTGCACGAAGAAAGTTGAGTTCTTGCTCGGCAGTGCGCAATGCAATCTTTGCCAGCTGTTCGTCATCGTGCCAACTGAGTTCAATCCAAAAACGAATCCGGCCTGCTGAACCGCCAATCACTTCTGCTTCCTGGATTGCATCATCAATATACATGTGAGATAGACCTTGTTTAAGCTCTACTCGCATTCTATTACCAAGTATGGATAATACAGCATCAGAATAGCGTTTTATAGCGGTGCAAAGTTCTACTGGCACGGGGTGTCCCTGGTGGAGACGAACTAACGTAAGCAGTACACCTCCAGCGCCGTCCCAGAGCCCTAGCTTAGACGAAGGTTCACCTTTCCAGGTATCCCGAGCCCACCGCAGTCCCATTGCACGGCAACGCTCAAGCAACTGAGCAGTAGAAGGCACGTTAAGCAATAGCAAGGCATTAATAATCCCCGCCATCCCGCCGTACAATTCATCACCACAGGCCCCAGGTTCCCAAGCTCGGTCGAAGTCTTCACCAACTAAGACTGATAAGCTATCAGCTCCAAAAATTCTCTCCGGATTATCTCCGATACTGTTTACAATCCGGTTAATCACACGACACTCATCGGACTCTTCCTGTGGCAAAGGATCACAACTGACGGGTAGCTGTGCATCCCTCGCGCGAAATGCCGCGTGCATCCATCTTATCTGTTCATCCCATAAGTCCTGACGCGGTAGTTCGTTCTGGATACGCGTGATCGCCGCCTGTTTGGGCGAGAGTTCAACGTAGAAGAGTCCCCCTCCTAGCTCTTCAGGTATTTCTTCTCCTCGCAACGTAGTTAATTTGGTGCTACCGTAATTGCAAGCGAATGCCGGGACATCTCCACTGAGCATTTGCATTGCCTCTGCCGGCCACAATTGAGGATCCCCTTTTTGACTTATGGTAGCAGCAGCTGTAATCGATGCTTGTTCGTCCGAGATCACCAATGGGTGAGCCAGTAAACGCAGGATCTGCGCATACCTATACGTAGGCGTGAGGATTACTCGTGAGGTTTTTGGAGTGTAATACTTATCTGGAGTACGCAGAAGTGAAAGCACCGCATCCTCATGACGAAGAATTGCAGTACGGCATTCATTAGCACCCTCCACGAACTTTTCCGCCAAAGGGGTTATGAGAGATTCTCCAGAGGGAAGATGAAGGCCATCTTTAATAGCCGGCGCGCTATGGTCCCAGGAAGCCATAATTTCACCCTTCTCATCAGCCGTGATGATAGCCCGTGGGAAGGGCGTCCGTCCGTCAGAAGGTGGCGTATTAAGAACCAGACCTACCTCAATAGATTCCGGACCCCCCGAGCTCACCCTACGGGGTAGTACCCCCACTCCCAAAACGGACTCAGCCCACTGGCGTTCATTTACGCTGTTCCAACGCGAGGGCTTCGGTTGCAGGAACGTTTCGGAATCAACTAGTGTCAGATTACCCGATGCGATTAGAACGTTACCCCGATGAAAATCAATGGCGCGCAAAGCCCATCCGCAAGCCAAGAGTGCTCCTGCCTCTCGCATGGTTAAAGCCGTCGCTGTTGTTGGACTAGCAGGGGCTGATAAGTAACGATACCAAGAATGATCATTTTGGCTGAAAACCGGCACTGTGATTCGAATGTTGGAAAGTTCGCAACATCGTAGAATATTCCCGATGAAGGACTCAAGTTCACCTGAACTTGGCCGCAGAATCCACATTTGACCGCACTTTGTACGCATGGCCATAACACTTCTGTGTCCACCGTGAAAATCCCCTAAGCCTGGAAGTACTTCACAGAGATCAGCCGACTGCACACCCAGCTGAATCGCATCATTCTGCCACCACAATTGCGCTTCAGCCAGCGCGCGATAGAGATCAGCAGCGACAATCGATGCACGCAACGCTACAGCTTCCCTATCGCCAGGCCTCCCTGACATCACCCAGCGTTGGAGAAGCTGACCACCTTCCATCCTCCATGCTTCCTCCCAAGCTCTATGAAAGGCGTCTGTTAGTTCAGGAGTACCCGGTAATTGTGCAATAGCCCGCCCAACTGCACGCACAACAGTCAGTACATCAGAAACGAAAGTATCCCTTATTGCAGCTGAAACCGCTTGATAAGCTAACGTAGAGCGACGATTATCGTGAAACTCAGACGCCTGACGTACGTACCTATCGAAAGTGTTTACCGACCAGTTCTTACTTACATCTAGTTTGGATTGCAGTATATTCACAATGTCAGACACGGTTTACTTACCTAACTATTCAAGAGCAGGGTTTCATGACGACGAACCCACACACCAACTAAAGCAAAAGCTAGAGTAATAACTAAGAAGTAAACTAAACCAATCGGCGCAGGCCAAGGAAGCTGAAGAGCCTCATTACCCTGGTACCAGGCAAGACCGTTGATGAAAGGCATAAACTCACGCAGGGTGGCCGCTATCCCCTCGTCAGGCAGCATGCCCTCCAGCAGAAAAGGCCAGACCAGCACAACAGCCAAAGCATTACCAATACTGTTACATATCAAAGCCCAACCCGCAGCAAACCAGGTCACGCCAAGAGCAAACCCCACCATCTGGACTAAAACAGTCAGCACCTCACCGAAGGAACCAAGCAAAGAAGACGAGTCATAACCCATAACTCCTACGACTGCGGCCCCAACAGGCATAGAGACCAGAACCGCAAGGACAGCAAAAACCGCCGACCAAACCGTCAGATGAACCAGGGTTGCTAAAGATACGATCCATCTAGCAGGCTCAACCAGAACACGCATGTTCCAGAAGCCCTTAGCTTTGGAACCCAAAAGCAAGATCACCGCCCACACCATAAGAGCACAATAACCAAGCTGAGCTAAACCACCAGCAGGAACACGGGGACTGGGAGTAGTAGCCTCATCCTGGTAGACGATAGTAAGGTAGGCCAGAAAGACCCCCCACATCACACTGACCACAAGCCCCACCAGCAAGACAGTATGACCAGCACGATCCGTGCGCACCATCGTCATTTCTGATTTTAACTGGCGAATAAACCGCGTAGATAAAGAACTCATCGGATACTATCCTTGCCACTAACAAGAGCCTGAAAGCTCTCTTCCAAACTTCCTTTTTGAGGGACCAAATAGGTAAGGTCCGCACTGCACCGCCGAGCTGCCTCAGAAACCAGCCTGGGCTCCACAGGCACCCGCACAAGACCGCCATCTAGGCTCTCAGCATCTACCGCAAGCACCTTGACGATCTCCTCCCACCGATCAGAAGCAAACTCGCTGATAACCTCAGCCTCTGCACCAAACTCCGCAAGCGGACCAGCAAATTGAACTTCCCCGTGCGCAAGCACCACTAAATCATCACAAATATCTTCCGCATCCCGAAGCAAATGACTAGAAAGAAGCACCGTACCACCATTGCTACGATGAGCAACCAGCAGGTCTCTCATCCAAGCCATCCCTAAAGGGTCCAAGCCATTAGCAGGCTCATCCAGTATCAGGAATTTTGGGCTGCCTAAAAGTGAAGCAGCAATCCCACAGCGCTGCCTCATGCCCAACGAAAAACCCTTAACCAGACGATCAGCAGCAGCAGAAAGACCACAAATCTCGATCACTTCTTCCACACGGCTAGCATCTATACCCGCAGCCTGAGCTAAAATTTTCAAATTTTCACGGGCAGAACGAGCCGCGTCAAGCCACTCAGCACTCAGAAAAGCCCCCACCCGCAAAACAGGGTCAACCATATCGCTATAGCGCTCACCAGAAAGCGACACCACCCCGGAAGACTGCTGGCGCAAACCACAAATAATCGACAACAGGGTAGACTTACCAGAACCATTTGGACCAGCTAAAAGCGTGATGGTACCTTGACGAACCCTGAAAGAAACATCCCGCACAATGTCCCTGCCCCCATGACTCAAAGTAATCCCATCAACCTCAAGAACTACCTCTTCCCCCACCGAGACCACATACTCACACACCATTCCCTCAACCTACCTATTCTCAACACTCACACAATTTTCCCTAGTCATCACGATAATATCCGATACCTACGCTGAAGTAGTAAACGTCTATACTAGGTTTGTCGGATTCGCTGCGACCTGCTGGAAGACAGCCATTCCTCTGCCCGCGACTGCAGATGCTCTCAGCCAAGGAGAAAACTATCAGCACAGAAGTTGGCACTACTCAACACTATAGAAAATTATCAGTGTAACTACCCATAGCCACCAGGAAAAATTCCCACATTTTTAGTCATCCCATAGCGGAGAACTACACTAAATTATCAATATCATGAATTAATTTATTAATCACATTTTAAGTATTCTAAAGAAAATATCCCACCGCAATAAATATTTAATTTACACATAATAGCTGAGTATAGTTATACTCAGCAGCATCCCTCGACTAACACAGGATTCTGTTACGTATCCAGTCAAAATTTTCCTCAAAAGGTAAGGGAAAGAAAGACGCCTAACCTCAGGCAGCAAAGACCTACCAAAGCAAAAGCCCCATTTGGATTTAGACCAAATGGGGCTTTTTACAATCTAGTTGCGGGGGCAAGATTTGAACTTGCGGCCTCCGGGTTATGAGCCCGGCGAGCTACCGAACTGCTCCACCCCGCGGCGACTCACCCAACTATACACACCTAGCCAAGACCAAGCAAACCCAAACAAGTATTTGTAAGAGAAAACACAGGTCTTGGCTAGTGGAAAACTAACTAGAAGCCGACGGCGACGGCTGAGCAGAAGCAGAAGCATCAGCCCCTTCAGCAGCCATAGCATCCTCAATCGCCTTATTAAGCTGCTCCTGAGCCTTACCGTAAGCAGCCCAGTCACCGCTCTTCATAGCCTTATCAGCATCCTGCATAGCCTTATTAGCAGCCTCCAAAGCATCCTTCAAAGACTGAGCATCCCCCGAAGCAGTATCCTGGGAGGCACTAGCCTCCGAATCCGCCTCCGCAGCATTAACCCCCGCATCATCGGCAGTCTTAGCACCGGACGAACCACCAAAAAGCTCATTTAAAGCCTCATCCAAGGTAGGAGCAAAACCCACCTTCTCACCAAAACCCACCAAGACACGCCTCAAAGTAGGATAAGCCGCATCCCCCGACGACTGCACATAGACAGGCTGCACATACAAAATACCGTCACCCACAGGCAGAGTCAGCAAATTACCGTTAATAACGTTCGAAGCGCCCTGACGCAGCAAATTCAGCTCCGTAGAAACATCCGTATCCGAATTAAAATTATTCTGAGCCTGCCCCGGACCAGGAACCACCGAACTACGCGGCAACTCCAAAACCTTCAACTTACCGTAGTCCTCACTAATCTCCCCGTCCTTACCGGTACCGGCATCCCCATTAGCAGCCATAAACCCATACATCACATTCCGGGTATTGTTATCCGACTGCTGCGGAATCCAACTAGTAGTCAAAGAGAAAGAGGCCTTATCCTCACCAGGCATCTGCAAAGACATATAGTAAGGCGGCAAAGAAGTAGCCGTATCCGTCGTAGGATCATTCGGGGTAGCCCAAACATCATCCTCAGCATAAAAACTACCGGCCTGGGTGACATGATACTTATTAAGAATTTCCCGCTGAACCTTAAACATATCCTGCGGATACCGCACATGGTCAATAAGCTGGGCACTCATCTCTGAATAAGGTTTCACCGTCTGCGGGAAAACCCCCTGCCAGGCCTTTAACAAAGGATCCTCATCATCCCAGGCATACAAGGTCACCGAACCGTCATAAGCATTAACAGTAGCCTTAACCGAATTACGAATATAATTAACATTCTCTTTAGGCAAAGCGGCAGCAGCACCCGAACGAACCTCAGAATCAACCGTAGCCGACTCCAACTCAGAAGCCTGAGAATAAGGGTAATTCTGGCTTGTAGTATAGGCATCCACTATCCAAACCACCTGGTTATTAACAATAGCCGGATAAGGATTGCCATCAACCGTCAAATAAGGGGCAACCTTCTGAACCCGCTCCGTAGGATCCCGGTCATAAAGAATCTGCGACTGCGGTCGAATAGCATCCGAAAGCAGCAAATCAGAAGACTGAAACTTAATAGCATAAGCCAAACGGCTTAAAGCATTACCCACCTGGGGGCCACCATTGCCACTAAAAGTATACTTAGCGTCTGAAGACCCCGCATCATCCGTTGTCTGAGGCCTATCCAGCTCCAAAGGCTCATCATCGGCAGTACCACCAACAATGGAGTAATCCGGTGAAGACTTACCAAAATAGATCCGCGGCTCATAATCCTTGCTAATCTCACCCGTAGCCTTAATACCCGACTGCATAAACTTAGGTTTACCGTCCGACTCAACCTGATTACCATAAGCAGCAATCACACCGTAACCGTGGGTATAGACCACATGCTGGTTATACCAGGAAGAATTCTGGTTCTGATCGGGATTAAGCTCTCTAGCAGAAATCACCGTATCCTGAGACTGCCCGTTAATCTCATAACGATCCACCGCCAAATTGCGGTCAAACTGGTAGTAGGGCCTAAACTGCTGCAGCTGCGAAAACGCGGCCGAAACCACATTAGGATCCAAAAGCCGGATATTGGATATAGTCTCTGACTCCCCCGACAAAGCCCCCGTATTGGTACTAGTAGTAGCATCATAGTTTTCTACTTCCAAGGAATCCAAACCATAGGCAGCCCGGGTAGCATCAATATTGCGCTGAATATACTTAGCCTCGCTAACCTGCTCATTAGGATTCACCTGAAAACGCTGAACAACCCAGGGATAGACACCACCGGCAACAATAGCGGCAATCACCAGCACCGCAGTCCCGATCAGGGGCAGCCTCCAGCGGTGAGTCACAGCGGCAACCACAAATAAGGCAGCTACCAGCAAGGCCGCAATAGCCAAAATAGCCTGCATAGGAATAATGGCATTGACATCTGTAAACATAGCCCCGGCCCACTTACCCGACTGGTCCTGGGTAGCCCGGTAACGGTTAAGCCAGAAGATCAGCCCCCGCAAGAGCACAAAGATGGCCAGCAGAACAGCCGCATGCCGCCGGAAGGAGGCAGTAGTTTCAATGCCTTTCTCATGGACCTTAATGCCACCATAAAAATAGTGCATTACTACCCCGGCCATTGCAGAAAGAATAACCACCGTATTCAAAAAACTTACCAGGAGGCTCCAAAAAGGCAGCGAAAACATAAAAAAGCTAAGATCTTTACCAAATTCTGGGTCCTGAACCCCAAAATCTACCCCATGAAAGAAGAGGGCAACGGTCTCCCACTGTGAAAGCGCACCGCTACCCACAAAAAGACCAATAACCACCGGAATAATAAGAAGCAGAGTCTTACGGGCCCGATCAACAGTCTTTCGATAACGGGCCATATTCTGGCTAAAAATATCCTGAAGGTCGGCAAGGGGATCCTGGCCAGCACCTGCCTGACCAGTAGCCCTAGGCCGGCGCGGCTGCGGCCCCTGCTGCATGACAGGTTCTTCACCACGTTTAAAGGCATAAAAAAGACTGGCCCATACAGCGGCCGCAGCAAGCAGGGCAGCCAGCAGAAAGATACCAATCTTATAGAGATTTTCTCTAACAAAAACCTTCATGTACCCAAGCTGGTTATACCAAAGAATATCGGTATAAACCTGCGTGGCAAAAACAAACAAAACAACCAAGGCAGCAATAATGGCAAACGTGATCGTCAAGGTATTGTTTTTTCTTTTAGCTGCCCGGGGGCTAGGCTGTGCGGATGGTCCGGTGCTCACATCTTCCTCAACACTAGATAAATCCTCGCGAATTCGGTTTCGCCGGTCTACGGTGGGTATAACCACACCCACTACACCACAGTGACACACATTATTCTGACATCACCAGTGCATATTTAACTATTGTGCCAAAACTTGCCCTTAATAATCGACTCAAAAATACCTTGCAGCCAAGGTTTTAGGCTGACAGCCCCAAGCGGCGCCCCAGAAGCCGCAGTCCCTTGTCGCTAGCTAAGACTAAAGTGCTGGTTATACTGAAGGTTATGACTCATGAAGCTCAACTTGAAGCAATAAAATCCGGCTACCGGTTTGAAGGAGCCAGCATTAAACTAGGGGTAGCGCTCAACCAGGGCCAGCCCGAACCCAGCGCCCAGGTAGCACTACCTCTGGCCATGATGAACCGACACGGACTCATCGCTGGGGCCACCGGAACCGGAAAAACCAAAACCCTGCAGCTGCTAGCAGAACAACTGAGCAGCAACGGGGTAGCAGTTTTCCTAGCAGACATCAAAGGAGACCTCTCCGGCCTAGCAGCCAGCGGCCAAGCTAACGAGAAACTTACTGCGCGTACCAGCGCCCTAGGCCAGGATTGGCAGGCCAAGGCCTTTCCCACCGAGTTTTACACCCTAGGTGCAGAAGGTACGGGTGTGCCCATCCGAGCCACGATAGAATCCTTTGGGCCCATTCTGCTCTCACGCATCATGGACCTTAACTCCACCCAGGAATCAGCCTTACAGCTGATCTTTCACTACGCCGACCAAAAAGAGTTAGAACTCTTTAACCTGGCAGATCTACGGGCCCTCATCCAGTACCTTACCTCTGACGAAGGCAAAACAGAATTAGAAGGTATTGGCGGAGTCTCCAAAGCCACAGCCGGAGTTATCCTGCGGGGCCTTGTCACCCTCGAAGCCGAAGGCCTGGCTGCCTTTTTTGGAGAACCAGAATTTGACGCAGCAGAATTTTTGCGGCTAGCCCCAGACGGACGCGGCCTCATCCACATTCTTGAGCTGGCAAACCTACAGGCTAAGCCACAGCTTTTTTCAACCTTCCTTATGTGGCTGCTGGCAGAACTCTTTGCAGACCTACCCGAAGTAGGCGATAGCGACAAACCAAAACTAGTTTTCTTCCTAGACGAAGCCCACCTGCTCTTTAACGGCTCCTCCAAAGCCTTTAAAGAAGCAATCACTCAGACGGTACGGCTCATCCGCTCCAAAGGAGTAGGCCTCTTCTTCATTACACAGACCCCTAAAGACCTACCCGCAGAAGTCCTAGGCCAGCTAGCCAACCGTGTTCAGCACGCGCTGAGAGCCTTCACCCCAGAAGACCAAAAAGCCCTGGCAGCAACAGTCAGAACCTTCCCTCAATCCGGGTACGATCTTGAAGAAGTCCTCACAAGTGCCGGAACCGGTGAAGCCGTCGTCACCGTCATGACAGAAACCGGCGCCCCCTCCCCGGTAGCCCTAACCCGCATGTTTGCCCCAGAATCCTTGATGGACACCGCCCCCGAGGCCCTGGCAGCAGTAGTAGCAGCTAGCAGCATCATGCCAAAATACGCCACCACCCTCGACTCCTACTCAGCCTACGAGAAGCTGACCGAAAAAGAAAAAGCAGCCGCCCCCCAGCAGGCAGCAGAAGAGGCCGGAAGCGGCCAAGGCCCCAGCAAGGAAGAAAAAGCTCAGGCCAAGGCAGAAGCCCAAGAAGCTCAGCGCCGCGCCAAGGCGCAAGAACGTGAACGGCAAAAACGTAATGATGCCCTCATGCGGGTAGGAACCAACGTCGCCTCCCAGATTGGCCGGCAGCTGGTTCGCTCCCTCTTTGGCACAAAACGCCGCTAACAAGGCCAGCCGCCTCTAGGCGGGGTTCCTGCCCTAACCGGCCCAAGCCCGGCAGGAACCCCACCTAAGCTAACAAACTCTAGTGGCAGCTGGGAAATTGAGCCGGGTCTGCGCCCGAACCAATTTTTTGAACAGCCTCAGCCGCCTCGCTTAAACTATCCACTTTAACCACGGACAAGCCGTCGGGAACCTTACCAACAACCTCCTGGCAGTTCTCTGCCGGTGCAAGAAAAACCTCAGCCCCTCCCTGGCGGGCCCCTACCATTTTTTGGGCAATACCCCCAATAGGCCCTACTTTTCCGCCAGCCGAAATAGTGCCGGTACCGGCAAACTTTTTACCACCGGTCATATCCACTTGATTAAGTTCATCAATAATGCCTAAGGCAAACATCATTCCGGCGCTAGGGCCACCCACCTCTTTTACCTCATAATTGACCTTAAAAGGAAACCGATACTCCCGTTCAAGGTAGAGGCCTAAAACATAGTGCTGAGCTTGCTGGTTATAGTGAGGAGTCAGCGACACCGTCTGCTCCTTGCCCTCACGCACAAAGGTCACATCAATAGCTTTTTCACCATTATTATCCAAAATATCGGCAATCTGATCGTAAGTCTTTAAGCGATTTCCACCTAAGGCGAGCAGCTGGTCTCCCTCCTGCAGCTGCTGCGCCGCTTCCTGCCCGTCCTGCTCAATAAAACCGCTAATAGTTAGCTTAAGATCGTAGTCAATCTTTAAATACTCTAGGGCAGCAGCCTGAGCCACCTCTTGCGAGTCGGTCATATCCGCCTCATTCTGGGTATTGACCTGCTCATTGGTAGTCGTTGGTGAGTACATCAGATCGCTAGGAACCACCACTGTATCCGGCAGAAGCCAGGTAGCTAAAGTCTGCAAGGCCCTAATATTGGTGTTGGGGCCACCGGCAACAGAAACCGTTGTCATAGCCAGTTCCCCACTTGTCGGGTAGGTTTTTCTGCCCTCAATAGAAATCAGCTGTTTACCGTCGTATTCACCCAAGGTGTTCAGGGCAGGCCCCGGCTCCTCCGTAACAAACTTAACGGGGACCAGCAAAGAAATGGCTACAAGAAAAGCAGTGATCCACCCCATAAGAGCCGGGTAGCGTAGCCGAAAGAAGCGGCGTCTTACCAGTAGCTGGGCCGGTTTCACCACTATTTTTGCAGGCAGAAAGTCTGAAGGCATGCTCAATAGGCTACCGGAAGAAAGCAGCAGAGACAGACTGCCTCAAGGCCATGTCCTGACCCTTTGCGGCTATGGGCTAAATAGCTGGCGGGCACAAATCAGCTTATGTAGCGTAGAATTTAGCTGATACCAAGACAGTAACAATATGCTTCGGGGAGGAAAGAATGGCCAAGAACAACCCTTCTTCAGACGGGGATAACAATCGTGACCCTTTTGAGGAAATGTTTAGGCACCTTTCCCAAAACGGTTTTTTTCCTGCCGGAGCCGGCCAAGGAAATTTTGACCCCCAAAGTCTAGGCCTTGACCCTGAAGAACTCAGCAAAATGGGAATGAACCTGGATTCCGCCATGCTCTCAGGTATCTTTGCTTCGGTTAGCTCCATGATGAAATCCGGCAGTACTGCTGAACCGGTTAACTGGGATCTAGCCCGACAGCACGCCCAGCAAATGATAGCTCAAGGAAAAGACCCGGCTGTCACCAGTAACCAGAAAGCAGCTGTTCTTGATGCCAGACAGCTAGCAGATCTTTGGCTGGACCCGGTCACCAGTTTTGAGCGCCCAACCAGCCAAACAGAAGCCTGGACCAAGGCAGAATTTATTGAACATTCCTTTGCTGTCTTTCAAGAAATTGCCGGCCCCATTGCCAGTTCTATGTCCGAGGCCATGAACGACTCTATGGACGCCCAAATGCCAGAAGAAATAAAAACCCTACTAGGCGGACAAACCAATATCCTCTCTGGTCTAGGCGGAATGATGTTTGGCATGATGGCCGGCCAGTCAGTAGCTACCCTAGCCAGCGAAGTAGTCTCCTCCGCAGATATCGGCATTCCCCTCGCTCAGGGCCGCTCCGCCCTGCTACCTCAAGGCGTGGCAGCCTTTGGTCAGGGGCTAGAAATCCCGGCACAAGAAGTCATGCTCTACCTGGCGGTACGGGAAGCTGCCTTAACCAGGCTTTACCGGGCCAACCCCTGGCTCCGAGAAGACATTATTGACCTCATCAAACGTTACGCCCGCGGTATCCGAGTGGACATAGAGCGCATGCAGAGCGCCGCCCAAGATATTGACCCCATGAACCCAGAAGCCCTGCAAGAAGCCATCGTTGCCGATATTTTTACCCCCCAAAACAGTGAAGACCAGCAGCTAGCCCTAGAAAGACTAGAAAATCTTCTAGCCTTAGTTGAAGGTTGGGTAACGGTCGTGACCGAGCAGGCAAGCCAAAACCTACCCATGGCTGCCCAGCTAGCAGAAACCATGAACCGCCGCCATGCCAACGGAGGACCGGCAGAACACCTTTTTGCCTCTTTAGTAGGCCTAGAGCTGCACCCACGCCTTAACCGTGAAGCCGCAGAATTCTGGCGCCACTACGGTTCCCAAAAAGGCACAGCGGCCCGGGATGAGCTCTGGGCTGCCCCAGAAACCCTGCCCACCACCGCAGAACTTAAAGACAATAAGGCCTACCAGCAGCGCACCGAGCTGCTATCAGCCTCTGAAGACGAGTTTAATGCCGCCCTAGAAAAACTCCTTGCTGGCGGCTACGACCAGACCGAGCAGACCGACAACCCGGACACTCCCCCAGAAAACCAGTGATCTGCTAGGTTGAACCAACCCTAGCCTGTTCAAAGACCATTCCGGCTAAAAAAGCCTCTGCCTCAACCTTCCGGGGGTACCTACTCTCAAGATCCCGAAATCTTTTATTGTGCTGAACCTCCACAAAATGGCAGAGTTCGTGGTAAATCACAAAATCAAGCACATATTCCGGCGCCCCTTGCAGGGCACGCGAAACGCGGATCCTGCCCTGCTCGGGAGTGGCTGAAGCCCACCGTTTAGTCTGGTTACCCACCCAGAAAATTGAAGCCGGCCGCTCTAACCCGGGTAAAAACTTACTGATAAGGCAGTCAGCCCGGTCCTGTAGATACTCGTCACTAGAAAATTTACGGGCCCGGTCACTTCGGCGCTGGGCAGAAGCAAGCACCCTGGGCACAAAGCGCTGCATATACTGGTGCACCTGTTGACAAGTTGTTGCAGCGGGCACCAAAAGCCTTATTCTCCCCTGGGCGTCCAAGGCAGCGGTCACCGTCTTACGCCGCCTGGCAGACCAGAGAACCAGCACCTCCGGAGCCTGCGAAGTTGCCGGAAACACTTCCTGGTGCAAGATAGAAGATTCTGGTAGTGACATGTCCTTTCCCTCCCTTCCTCATTTTAAGAAGGCCCAGAATCTATGTCACTAACCAAACCCAACCCCGGGTAGATTAAGTCAACCGCCGCCTGCTGGGCCGGCCCTGCCGGGGAGCAATATCAGTCACAAAACGCGAGCGCTTGCGGTTAGTTCTACCCCCCGGGGTGCGAGACCGGGACCAGGAAAAGGTTAGATACTGTTTGGCCCGGGTAATCCCCACATAGAAGAGCCTGCGTTCTTCGTCCATGTCCTGCCAGCTTTGGGCGTAAGAGATAGGAAGTAGCCCCTCAGAAAGGCCCGCTAAAAAGACGGCCTCCCATTCCAGTCCCTTGGCTGAGTGTAAGGAGGACAGGGTGACGCCGTTAAGAACCGGTGCATCCTGCTCGGCTATTCGCCAGGCTAGCTCGGCCATAAATTCCTGCATGCTGAGGGGGGAAAGTGGCCGTCCCTGCTGGTCTTTGTGGCCTTGGTCCCGGGCCTGTTCCCGTTGGGTTTCTAGGGTTTCTGCCATAGAAACCAGGGCAGCTAAGGATTCCCACCGTTGCCGTAGCTGGCCGGAACTAGCCGGCCCCTGCTCTGTGTATCCCAGGGCTTTGAGGGTGTCTCGTGTTATTGCCGTTACCGGCTGGCTGCTCTCTGTCCGGGCGGCGGCCCGCAACTGTAGGACGGCTTGGCGAACTTCAGCCCGGTTAAAAAATTGTTCGGCTCCGCGTAGCTGATAGGGTATACCGCGCTCGGAGAGGGCCTGTTCAAAGGCTAGAGACTGGCTGTTTGTTCTGTAGAGGATGGCAATCTGGGAAGGTTTCACACCTTTTTTGATGAGTTGTTTTATATCCTGGGCAAGCCCGGCGGCTTCCTGCTGGTCGTCGGCAAACTCAAACCATTGGGCTTGGGGCCCGTCTGGCCGCTGCGATTGCAGGAATAGCGGGCTTGGCCAGCTGTCCTTGCCCTTAAGGTCTGGCGGTGTTTTACGGGCCGCTAAAAGCTGGTTGGCTAGCTTAACCACCTGAGGGCTGGAGCGGTAGTCTCGGGTGAGTTTAACGACGGTGGCCTGGCTGAACTGTGCTGAAAAATTTTGTAGGTAGCTGCTCGTGGCGCCGGTAAAGGAATAAATGGTTTGGCTGGCGTCCCCTACCACGCAGAGGTCTGTTCGCCCTCCTAGCCAGGCCTGTAAAAGCCGTTGTTGTAGGGGTGAGACATCCTGGTATTCGTCTACCACAAAATGCCGGTATTGCTGGCGTACTGCGGCGGCCACCTCGGGGGCTTCTTCCAGCACAGCCACGGTTAAAAGCAGGACGTCTTCAAAATCGATCAGGTTTCTGTCGTCTTTGAGTTCCTCGTAGGCTCGGAAGAGACGCGTCAGGTTAAGTTCAGACATATCCGCCGGTAGTTTTCGCTCAGCTAGGTGCCCCCTCAGTGTATCCGGGGTTAGCATGCTGACCTTGGCCCACTCAATTTCTCCAGCCAGGTCCCTAACCATGGCGGTATTTGTGCTGATGCGGAGCCGTTGAGCGGCCTCACTGATGAGCTGGCCTTTGTGGTTGAGGATCTGCGGTGGGCTCCCGCCGACGGCCTGGGGCCAGAAGTATTTGAGCTGACGTAGGGCCGCTGAGTGGAAGGTTCTAGCCTGCACCCCCGGGGCACCCAGTTGCCTGAGGCGGATCCGCATCTGCTCGGCTGCTCTGCTGGTGAAGGTCAGGGCAAGAACCCGCTGCGGTACGTACCTTCCGCTGGCTATGGCGTAGGCTATCCGGTGGGTAATAGCCCGGGTTTTTCCGGTTCCTGCACCGGCCAGCACACACATTGGCCCATCAAGTTCGCTTGCTACCCGCTGCTGTTCCGGGTCCAGGCCGGCAAGGATCTGATCTGGGCTGGGTGGTTCAAGGGTCTGCCCCTGTTGGTAGGGGTCCGTGGAGGGCATAGACATAAAACTCCTGATGGTTGAGGTGGCAAGCAGGTCTTCTAGTTTAGAAGATCACAAAGGCTGGCCGTAAAAATCCTCGATAAGTTTTCGCGAAATGGACGAGGCAGCCGGTAACACAAGCTCTGCCCGGTCCAGGCTTTGCCGTAGCTGGTCTCGACTAAACCAGCGTAGCTCTTTGATTTCTTCTCCGTCGGCAGTTACTGCATGAGGATTGGAAATTTCTGCCCGGAAGCCCAGCATCAGGGAGCGGGGAAAGGGCCAGGGTTGTGAACCCCGGTAGCTTAGGGAGCTAACCAAACCCGAGCATTCTTCTGCTACCTCACGGACCACTGCGCCTTCTGCAGATTCACCGGCTTCAATAAAGCCGGCAAAGGTAGAAAAGCGGTTGCTTTCCCAGCTGCTAGCCTGCCCTAAAAGTAGCCGATCCTGGCCGGAAAAATGGGCAGTGACGGCGGTAATTACTGCCGGGTCCAGCCGGGGAAAAAGCTGCTGGCCATCGGGGCCTATCCGAGACCAGCCTGCTTCGGCTACCCAGGTTTCTTGTCCGTTAGCCGGGTCAAAACCGTAGCTGGTATGCCAGGCGTTCAGGGCGCTGACGCTGCCAGCCAGGGCCACCCACTGGCGCTGTTCTTGGCTGTCTGTCACCTCAAATTCGGCTAAAATTCTGCTGGAGATCCAGCTGCCTTGGCAGTGCACTGCCAGCAGGTCTGCCGCTGTTAGCTGCTCACCGTCCGGGCCTAAGGAGGCCGGCTGCTGTACCCCCCATGCTAGGTAGTTTTGCCAGCAGTCGGTGAGGACTAGAACCGGTTGGGCCTGCCCGTCTTTTTGGTTCAAGCATTCACCGGCATAGATAAGGTGGGCCTGGTGCTGTTTTTGCTGGCTGTAGGTTAGTAGGTTGGCTCCCCTGAGGCTGCAGTGCTGGCTGAGATCTATGGGAACCTGCCCCTTATCCACCAAAATTTTGGAGCCCTGCATACCAAGCAGAATAGGCTTGTGCGACCAGGGGTAAAGCTGGGTGTCAAGCTCAGCTGGATCGGCTTGCAAGAGGGCCTGCACAAGCTGAGCTAAAAACTGGGGTTGCTGGCGCAGCTGTCCAAAGCGCCTGCTGTAGACATCCGTCAGGGGCAGCTGCCCTAGTGGTGGGCGGCTGGCTGGAGCCAGCTTATGGGGCAGGCTTTGGTTAGAATGTGCAGGTATTTTGTCTAGAGGATTCTGATTCATTAGCTGACTATCCTTTTCTCTTGTACTCTGGTCTTGTGACTGTTACACCGCTTCAACTTGCTGCAATTGTCTCTGCCGGGGTTCCCGACCTCTACCCTGTTGCTGCTCTGCCCTCGATTGATGATGCTGCCGACTTTGATTCAGCTATTATTATTGACTCTGCCGACCGAAGGTGGCGGGTCCGCTCCCCTAAGCATCCCGAAGCCAGCGTCCGCTTGGAAGCAGAACACGTTATTTTGCAGTCATTTTCTGCCGGGTTACGGGAAAGGCTGCCCTTTCTGGTCCCCACTATTGTGGGGTCGGTGGATGTCAGGGGACTGCAAACCTTTATCTATACCCATATTCCCGGTGTTCACTACGATATTGATCAGCTGGCCCAGTTGGCTGGCAGCAGTAAGGACGGCAGCCAGGATTTAGCCGGAGATATTGGCAAACTAATTGCCACCATCCATGTGCTACCTGAAAACATTGTTGAAGACGCTAACCTACCGGTCTACACCACCGAGCAGATGCGCTCGCGCCGTTTAAGCGAGTTAGAGCGGGCTGAGAAAACCGGTAAACTACCTGAAGGTTTACGAGCCCGCTGGCATTCTTACCTGCGAGATGACTCTCTGTGGACCTTTAGGCCGCGTCTTATCCACGGTGATCTTAACGAGGATAACCTGGTTCTTAACGGTGAAAAGATTACGGAGGTAACCGGCTGGTCCGAGGTCTGTGTGGGCGATCCTGCCCTAGATTTTTCCTGGCTGCTGGCCTGTCAAGACCAAAATTTTACCAACCGGGTCATGGAGGTCTATTCAGATCTCATGCCGCAGGCACCGGATAAATCCTTAACACTAAGAGCCAATCTTTATGCAGAATTTGCTTTAGCCCAATGGCTTATTCGCGGCATTGAACTAGAGGATGCCGACATGATTGCTGAGGCCGTAAGAATGTTGCAGACTTTAGAGCAGGACTTGAATTTGAGATCTTAGCTGCCTACTGTTTATGGTACATAACTTGTAGGGGAACAGGGCACATGAAAAGAATCACTCATCTTACTGGCCTGCTTGTTTTTCTTCTTCTGGGCGCTATGGGCCTATGCAGTTGCACTACTACCGGTCACTTAAGCCAGGCCAGCAGGGATGACTACGCTCCGGCAGAGGTCGTGACCGACAGCAAAGAATTTGTCAATATTGAGGGCAACCTTATTTATCCCGACAGCCAGCATCAGGCAGCCACCAGTAACGAAGAAGTTGCGGCAGCCTCCTACCGCTACGCCAAAATAATGCAGCACAAATTTGCCGGCTACCTGACGCAGGGGCAGGCCAATAAGCTGACTGCTATTGGCCAGGACCCTAGAGAATCCCTGCTCACGCGAGTGCAGGCCTTTGCCACCCTCAAATTTAATGGCAGCAGCTACCCGGAAGAGAAGGCACAGGACTTAGCTGCAAAGCTCATGGAAAAATTTACCGGCAAAATTGAAGCTGACCAAATTTTTGACTACCTATCAGCAGCCCAAGCTGCCCAAGACATCAAGGCGGATGTAGAACTAGCTCAGCTGACCCCCTTTAAAACTGAGGATCCGCAGCAGCAATTGCTGGCCCTAAGAGCCCTCTACCGCCCCTACCTTTTTGCTAATGAGAAAGAAATTAGCGGCATGTTTCCAGGGCTTAAGCAGCAGATTAGACAGTGGACCTTAACCGATCAAGAAGACATTTCGACAGAAAAATATTTGCTGGCCAGCTACGCCTTGGTCAGTACTCAGAACCCCAGCCGACAGGATCTAGCCTTACTGGCCCAGCAGGATCAAAAGCTGCTCCGCTGTGGCCAGTCCAAAAGTTTTATTGCCGACCAAGTCGCTGGGCGCAAGGTCTGTTCTTTGGCCCTAACCGAAATATTTTACAACCGCGGCGGATCCTAAGCCTGAGCCAGCTTACGGGCCCGGATTAAGAGCTGCCTCAGCCCTTGCTCATCCAAAAGCTGCTCGGGCGTCCAGACCTTATTCTGGCCAACATAGAAAAAGGTACAGGAAATATCTGCTGGATCCAGCTGCTGTAAACGGGCAAAAGCCAACCTGTATAGGGCCAGCTGAACAGTCTTGGCCTCACGCTGACCGGGCGCAGGCATACTGCCGGTTTTCCAATCCACCAGCTCCCAGCTCTGCCTACCTGCTGCCTCCCGATGGCAGTAGATAGCGTCTATTCTGCCCCGAACGGTGATGCCAGCTACCGGGGTCTCTAAAGGATACTCCACCGCCCAGGGCTGAAGCTGGCCCCATCTGCTAGCCAAAAAATTCTTTTGCAGGCGAGGTAAATCTAAGGCTGCATCTAAGGCCTGATCAGCATAGGCTAAATCTGCCAGTTCTAGCTGGGCAGAATTTTCCAAACGTGACTGAACCCAATCGTGAAATATTGTGCCTTGACGTGCCGCGCTACTGGGTTTTTGGGGCATAGGCCGCAGCATATTCTCTAGCACTGCTTCTGGGTCTGCAGCTAAGCCCACCATCTGCGAGACACTCACATGCTCAGGCAGCCTAAATTCCCACTGCTCCTGCTTAGAAAAGAGCAGGGCCAGCAGTAAGTCAGCCTCCCGGTACCAGTCCTCTATCAGAGGCCCCTGAGAATCCACCTGCTGGCTAGTGGCAGCAGCTGCAGGCTGCTTAAGCCCACCCTGCAGGACGCTAGCTGCCGCCTCTTGTAGCTGCCGTCGGCGCGGCCCGGCTGGCTGCTCCCCTTGCTGGGCAGTATTACCCTCCTTCAGGGCCTCAGTAAGCTCCTCCACTGACTGCCAGCGCTGAACCAAGGGCCCGTCCAAGGGGTCAAAAGGCCAGAGGGCGGTCTGCAGGCTGACCGACTGCGGATTAGTCTGGCCTGCCTGGTCGTCGTCACACATTGACAAGACGGTGGGGTTCTCTGCCAGAATTTCCTGCCAAAATTCTGAGGCAACCGCCGGCTTAACCTTACTGCCCTGCCAAACCGAGTTGCTGAGCACCAAACCCAGTCTAGCCCTGGTAAAACCCACATAGGCTAGCCGTCTTTCTTCATTAACCCGGTGCTGGCTGGCCTGCTCTTTAAAGTCCTGCATATAGTCCGTAAAGTCGGCAATATCCTCAAAATCATGACGCCAGCCCGGTAAAAAGTTGCGGTCTCCCCGCAGCGGCCAGGGCACCGAGTGGGCATTCTGGCTCCAGCGCGGATCATCCAGCATAGGGAAATCCCCCTGCCTCATGCCGGGAAGGTAAACCCAATCCCACTCCAAACCTTTAGCCGCATGCACCGTCAGCAGCTGAACCAGCCCGGGCTCAGGTTCGGCAGCAGCCAGCTCCAGGCCAGCCTCCTGGGCGGCAGCAGCATCTAACCAGGCCAGAAACCCACTCACCCCGGTTACCGAACCGCCAGCAGAACCAAGAGTGTAGGGCAGCTGGGCAGCTCCGGCAGCACTAGCTGCCTGGGCTCCAGCGAGCAAGGTGGCGTTCATGCGGGGGGCAGAGCGGGCGTACTGGGCTGCCACTTCGTAGAAGGCATCCAGGTTCCGGCGGGAAGTGGACCAGTTGGCACCCGGTTTTGCCTCTAACTCAATATCAAGCAAAATAGTTTGCTCAATGGTTGTTAGCAGTGCCGTTAGATCGTCAGCTAAAAACTGCCGCAGCCAGGCCAGCTCCGCAGCCAGGGCTTCTAGTCGGCGGTAGCCCTGGGCTGTGAGCGAGCGCCCCTGGGCCGAAACCCAGGCGGGGTCGGGCAAATTTTCTAGAGCCTCAATGAGGGAGGCATTCTGGCTGATTTCAGCGGGGTTCTCCGCTCTGATCTCTTTAATTTTTTCCCTGGCTTGGCTCGCTGCACCCTGCTGGTTATACTCCGTCAGCAGCTGCTTATTGAGCTTTTGTTCCCTGTCCCGGCTGAGCTGTCCTGCCCAGTCTGCCAGGGCCAGCAGGTCTGCAGGGCCCAGGCGCCAGCGGGCGCCAGCAAGAATCCGCATCAGAGCGTCCGATCTGTCGGGGTCGGTTAAGACTCTCAAGACAGCCAGCATATCCACAACTTCTGGCGTATCCAGTAGGCCCCCCAGGCCCACAATATGGTAGGGTAAGCCGGCTTCTTCTAGGGCGTGGGCTAGGGTTTGCATCTGAGAACGTTTTTTACAGAGGATGGCCAGGCTAGGTTTTTTGTGCCCGCTTTGTTGACTGTAGATACCGCTGATGTGCTCTGCTATGGCGGTAGCTTCTTCTTGGTCTGTAGCGTAGCGGCCTAAGGCCAGGTAGCCGGAGCCGGGGTTTGGGCGGGCCTGCAGGTCAGGAATTTCAACCTGGCTCTCCTGCAGCACCCAGCTGGCTTGTTTTTTAAGGGGTTGGGCTATGCGGTTTGCTGCTTGTAGGATGGCGGTATCGTTGCGCCAGGCAGTGGTCAGGTAGCTGGCCGTGCGGTCTTGGGTAGGAAAAAAGTCGTAAAAGCTAAAGAGCTGGCCGTCTGAGGCTCCTCGAAAACCGTAAATGGATTGTTTGGGGTCGCCTACGGCCATCACGGGGTGCTCGGTTTTTCCTGCCACTGCCCCGTAGAGGTCAGAGAAAAGACGGAGCTGAGCATAGGAGGTGTCCTGAAACTCATCCAGCAGTACCACCCGGTAGCGGTCTCGTTCTGTTTGGGCTGCCTGGGGTATCTGGGCTGCGATGCGGGCTGCTTGGGCAATTAAGTCGCCATAGTCCATAACCTGCATGCTTTGTTTAACACTTGTATAGGTTTGCACTAGCTGTGCGTAGAAGGCTCTGAGCTTAAGATTTTCTATGAGCTTGTTTCGTTCTGCCCCTTTATTGCGTCCTACCAGGGGAACCGCTGCTAGGGAGGCTGCTTGTTTGTGGCACCAGGCAATCAGTTTTTCTGGTTCCAGCAAATGTTCGGAGCATTCGCTGGCTAGTTTCAGGCTGTCCCGGATAATGGTTTCCTTAGCCGGGAGGGTGTCTGGCAGCTGTTCCGGGTTAAGCCTTTGGACTATTTGGGCCAGTAGCTGCCATGATTGTGCGGCTCCCAGGAGCTGGCTATCTTCTTCTATGCCTAGGCGGAGCCCGTAGTGATCTACCAGGGTTTGGGCGTAGGAGTGGTAGGTGGAGACGCTGGGATCGGTAACGGGTAGTTCCCGGTCGGTTTCAACCAGCATGCCTTGCCGGCGAAGCTGTTCTAGGCGGCTGCTCATCCGTTCACGAAGCTCTGCTGCCGCCTTACGGGTAAAGGTTAATCCCAGGACCTGGTCTGCGCTGACAATACCGTTAGCCACCAGAAAAACCACCCTATCAACCATGGTGGCTGTTTTGCCGGATCCAGCACCGGCAACAACCAGGCGGGGGGTCAGATCTGCTGCAATGATGCTGGCCTGTTCTGCAGTAGGCTGGGGCCGGCCCAGGGCCTGCGCTAACTGCTGGGGTGTGTAACGGTAGTGCATGCTGACCTTTCTTAACTCTGAGTTACCTGACGACCGCGGCTGCACAGGGGGCAGATATCGGGCAGCTGGCAGCCCGAAATTTGGGAACTGCTGGTCGCTGAATCGTGCCTAGCCTGGTAGTGGCTTTGACTAATGAGTTCGGCAGCCTGGTTAAGAAGATCAAGGGCCCACTGGGCTTCTGGGGACAGGGCACCCTGTTCTTGCTGGCCGTAGCTTTTGGTGTCTCTACCTAGCTGCACCAGGTAAGCCCCACCGGATTTGTCTTGCAGGCCCGTCAGGGTCAGCTCTTGCTGAGGCTGCTGGCTGGGCTTCTTCATGCTGGCTTCCATGGCTGGGCCGGCTCCGGCTTCCAAGGCCACCTGGTAGGCCGCTAACTGCGGATGCTTTTCTAGCTCTTTTTTGCTGGGCTGATTTTTTCCGGTTTTGAGGTCTACAATAACGTAACGCTCCTGGCCCACAAGTTTCTCCAGACGATCTACCCTGCCTTGAAGGAGGGCTACGCGGCGTGGGCCTGGAATCTCCACACTAAAACTACCTTCTACCCCTACCAGCTGACGCTGCTTACCGGTGTGGAGGTCTGCCACGTAGTCAGAAAATTTGCTGAGCATGTTCTCGGCCCGCTGATAGATCAGCCTTGTTTCCCAGGTATCGGGCAGCCCCAGGCGGGGAAACCTGATTTTAAGCTGGTCCAAAAGCATATTGCGGTAACTTTGGCCTTGCTCTTGGGCGTTCTCTGGCCAGTCGGGTAGGTCTTCAGCGATTTCGTGCACCAGGGTGCCGATGGAGCGAGCTAGATCGCTGGCTGGTTCTGCCCGTGACTGGGACACAAACCAGTTAAGCGGGGACTTGTGTATTTGCTGGATGCGGGAGGGCGAGAGGGGTATCTGGGCATCGGGGCCAAAGGCTGCTTCTGTAGAGGACAGCTCCAGCAGCCCCCACCAGCTGCTGGGGTGCACTCCGGGCAGTTGAAGCTGACGGGCCTTGCCTTCTTGATCTAACCTGTGCAGGATCTTAGCGGCGGCATGGGCCCTGGCGGGGTCTTGGTCTTGAGCTTGCACCCACCGTCGCAACTCGGCGATAAAGGATCGGAGGGTCATAGGCCGGCCAACCCTGGTATTGTGGCGTTGACCTTCTGGGCTGGGGGCAAGAATATCCAAAAATTCACTGGGAGCCTGCTCAGCCGAGGAAACGGCGGTACAGACGAGCCGCTGGCTGGCCCTGGAGACGGCGGTGCAGAACATCCTCAGCTCGTCGTAGCGGGTCTGACGAACCCGTTCTGCCATGCTGACCTTATCGGCCTGCTGCCGGCCAACATCAAGGATGTCTGTTAAGTACTGGGTGTTAAGCAGGGTTCCGCGTACGGTGGTGTTGGGCCAGCTGCCTTCTTGCAGACCGGCCACGTAGACGGTCTCCCACTGGCGGCCGGCAGCCTGCGCCGGCGTCATAATTTCAAGGCTCTGCCCCCCGTAGGTGGGGGTGATCAGGCTGTCCATGGGAAGATCCTGGGCCGCAATATAATCTAAAAATTGGGCGGGGCTAGCCCCGGGCATCTGGTCAAGGTAGCGGGCTGCGGCTTCAAAAAGGCTAATCATGGCATCAAGATCTCGGTTAGCCCGTTGCGCGAGCGGGCCCCGCTGCAAAGAAAGCTCCCGCCACTCTTTGGCTAAACCGGATGCCTGCCATAGTTCCCAGAGCACGGTTTCTGCACTGGCTGAGGTTTGCTTTAAGGCTTTTTGCCCCGCCGACAAGACCCGGTTGAGGCGGTAGGCTGCCGCAGTGGCCCGGTTTTTGGGGAGCTGGCTTGGGTCCATGATGGCCTGCACAAGCAGCTGGTCGCTGCTTCGGCGACCCCCGTCTTGCAGTTCTTGGGCCCGTAGCTCCTGACGCAGTCGGCGGATGTCCATGGCGCTGGCGCCACCTAGCCTGGAGGTCAGTAAAGCTAGGGCCAAATCTAGGCTCATCTCGGGGGCTGTTTGCTCCCCGGCCTGCTCTTCTAGCTGTTCGCTGTCTTGGCTGTCTGTGGCTAGAATCAGCTTTAAGGCGTCCAAAAAAGGGCGCACTGCCGGCTGGTCCCGCAGTGGAGTCAGTGCCGCTGAGGTTGCTACCGGTATACCCTGCTGTTCCAGGCTGCTTTTGAGTTGGGTGACTGTGGCACTATTCCGAACGATGATGACCGACCGGTTAAAATCTTTACCCCGGTAGAGGTGGTCTTCAAGGATCATCTGGGTGAGTAGACGGGCCTCTAGCTGGGGAGAATCTACAGTCAGGGTTAAAAGGTTTTTGCCCTCCTCGCAGGCTGCAGCCTGCTGGTTTTGCTGTTCTAGGGAGCGATTGTGGCTAAAGCCAGCCTGCAACGGCAGACGGCTGGCCACGGCAGACCAAGCCCTGGCAAGGTCGGCAGGCATACGGTAGGAGGTTTTGAGCTGTTCTTTGTTGAGCTGGCCCAGGGTGGCCGGCAGTTTCTGTAGCAGGTCCACCCGGGCCCCGCGGAAGCCTTGCACAAGAGTGTCGGTGCAAAGAGTTAGCTTGGTCTCGGGAGCGGACTGTGGGCTGCTGGCCTGCCCACAGAGCAGACCCAGCAGCCGGTAGATAGCTGGACTGGCTTCTTGAAAGTCATCAATGAGCACTAGTTTAAGCTGGGCCCGCTCTGCAGCTAAAAAGTCCGGGTTTTTTTCCAGGAGCTGGGCTGCCCGATTAATTAGGGCGGCTGGGTCAAAGGCGTTGGGCATTCTGAGCCGGCAGACCTGCCGGTACTCGCTATATAGTTGGGCCGCGGCCAGCCAGGCCGGCTGTTTAGCTTCTTGTCCCAGTTGACGGAGCTGATCGGCGCTGAGGTTGTATTCGGCCATGCGGTCAAAGAGATCCCTGATCTCGTGCCTAAAACCGGCTGTACCTAAAGCCAGTTCTAAGTCTGCTGGCCAGCTGATCATTTGGCCTATGCCCTGCCGGTGTCCTTCTAGGAGTTGGGCAAGAATGACGTCTTGTTCTGGGCCTGAGAGCAGTTGGGGGGCAAAGCGTAAGCCCGGCAGCAGGCCGGCTGTGTGGCCGCGTCGCAGTAGGTCAAAAGCGTAGGCCTGCCAGGCCCGAATGGGGGCAGCTGAGAGGGTTGTGCTTGCCTTGGCGGCTAGTTCTTGCCGAAAGCGAGTAGCACTAATACGGCTGGGTGTTAGTACCAGCAGCCCGCTTGAACCTTGATTTTTAAGGTGCTGCTGGGCCAGCTTAAGCAGGCGCTGAGTCTTACCCGTACCCGGAGCCCCCATAATGACTGTGGCTGCCTGGCCCATGTGCGTCCTTCCTGCTAAAGCGACATTTACTATCCACTACCTTAGACTTTTATGCGGCTATTGTGCCGTATTAGCCGGTATGCTGGCCTTGTTTTGAAAAGCTTTTAAACAGCAGGGCTGGATACAGGCTATAGTCGTAGTCATGACTGCATGGAATGAGCTACCTCGAGCTACTTTTGATTTAGAAACAACCGGAATTGACCCCCGCACTGCGCGTATTGTTACTGCTTCTCTTGTGCTTGTTAATCCGGATGGCACTGTGCAACGTGCTGGTGAGTGGCTGGCAGATCCCGGTGTAGAAATTCCCCCACAGGCAACACAGGTACACGGCATCAGTACCGATTACGCTCGTCAGCATGGGACCGAGGCTAAGCAGGTTGTTTTTGCTGTCGCTTCTGCCTTGGGCGGGCTTTTTCACGATGGGGTGCCCGTGATTGCCTTTAATGCTGCCTACGATTTTTCGGTGCTGCACTATGAGCTCCTACGTTATCAATATCCAGCCCTGACCTGTATGCCTGTGCTTGATCCTTACGTTATAAACAAGCAGGTTCACAAGTTCCGTAAGGGTAAAAGGACCCTGGAGGTTTTGTGCCAGGACTACCGGGTTAAGCTAGAAAACGCCCATACTTCTAAGGACGATGCCCTGGCAGCTGAGCGGCTCCTGACCGCCATGACCGATCAGTACCCGGAGCTGGCTATAGCAGCTGATCAGCTGCACCAGCAGCAGATTGTATGGGCCCAGGAACAGGCAGCTGACTTTGAGAACTACCTGCGCAGCCAGGGCAAAAACACCAGCGTTGACGGCAGCTGGCCAATACGAGCCTAAGCCGGGCAGGCCCAAGAATACTAGGTGTTTTTGTGAATTCCCAGCTTAAGATATCTCAGCTAGCAACCTGGGCAACATCCTTTTTTCTTGCCTTCATCCTTGCCTCCTACACTTTTATTTTTCTCATTGAGCAGGATCGCACGGGTCTTCCAGAAGGAATGGACTCTTCCTTTGCGCTGGTAGAAACCCCCGCAGCGCTTGATGCTGATTCTTTTAAAACTTATCTAGCTCAGCAGGCAGTCTCTCAAGGAGTCAATATCTATAAACTCACCCCCGGTGAGGATACTCAGGGGCGCGTCGTAGACTACTACCTTTTCCCTGCCAAGGAGCGTGCAACCCTGGGAGACAGCAATACGGGGAGTTTCCCCAGCTTCACCTCTCTTTATACTGGCCGGCTACTAGCTGGTAGTAGCCTCAAAGCTGATGATTTTCTAGGCACTTATATGGTTCAGGGTTCCCCTTCTGCTAGTGCAGAAATTTTTAAGTCCCTCGAAGATTTGGGGGCCAGCGGCTACACACAAACTTATTCTGCTACCGCTTTCTATTGGCTCTACTCTTTACCAACTAGTGTCTGGTTAGCTGCCCTGGGGGTGCTTTCGCTAGCGCTTCTACTAGCCCTAGCACAGCTTTATAGCGATCGTTCTTCTATTCGAGCAGGCCGGGTAAGTTTTGGTACTGCGCCCTTAACCATATGGGCACACGATATCGGAGCGCTTGCTCTGCCAGCCCTACTCCCCTCTGCCCTTTTCCTACTTGCCTCATCCTGCTACAGTCTTCTTTTCAGATCAGGGTATAGGTTTTCCTCTCTTCTGGGAATTTCCCTCCTATGGTTTCTCTTTCTCTTCCTACTTCTGGGCCTATCCTTACTCTCAACAAACTTAGCTACCCGCCGCTATTCCCTCTTAGAAGTCGTCCAGGGAAAACGTCCCCTCACCCTGCTATCCCTTTTCTCCGTTTTTCTTCTGCTAGCTGGCAGCTTTGGTTCACTTATTTCCAGCTCTTACAGTCTCAATATGCTTTCTTCATACCGAGCTTCCCTCCAGGCAGATAGTCTACGTATAGACAAGGGGAAGAACCTAGTAGAACCAACCTTTGGTTACGCTGCCCAAACAGAACGAGGTGCAGAAGTTATGGAAGCCTTAAATTCTGTTTACCCGAGTTTTGAGGAGCAGGGACTGGCCTACGTAAACTCTCCCAGAATCTTTCAGGAACAGCTCAACAAGGGAAGCTCTCAGGAATACCTCTTAGTTAATCTGCCCTATCTCAAAGATTTCTCTCCTTTATCCTCCGAAACCTTGGACAAAATTTCCACCCATATTTCGCAGCGGGCAGGCTTGGTTCTTATTGTTCCTTCCTCCCTTAAAGAATCCAAAGACGACCTCCTAGCCAAGGTTTCCACCTGGTCAGATTTTCAGCTAGAAGTAGCAAAGATTCCGGCCAAGTCAGAAATTCTAGTTCTGGATGAAATCAACACCGGTCCGCTTCCCCTGCTCAACCAGAATGCTGATGGAGAAAACTTTCAAGTTAATCCGGTCATTATAGTAGGTAGCTCCAAGTCTGGAATTTTAAACATCCAGGCCCTAGCCAGCAACGATGTGGTATATGATGCCCAAAGCCTCAAAGAAGCAGTATCGAATCTTAAGGTATCGGATACTCTTATTTCCTATAAGTCAGTTACGAGCCTGGCAGAGATCCAGAAAAGCAAACGAACAACAGACCTATATTTTGCTCTTTTAGGAAGCCTGTTCTCCCTCTACGCCCTCCTAGGAGCCTGCTGGACCTTAGCAACAAGCTTCCACAATCGTCACCGCAGATCACTTTTTCTACACAAGGCTTCAGGCTCAACCTACTGGGAGAAATATCGGTCTCCGCTACAGATCTCCCTCCTTGCCCTGGCTCTCCCTAGCGCATTTTTTCTAGGGACAGCTCCCTCGCTGCCTTCTCTAGCTCTTATCCTTATAACCCTTTCCCTCTCCCTCCTTGTCCTTATGGTCAGATTAAAGAAACTAGAAGCAAAACTCTCTGTCTCAACGCTCCTTGATTCTTAAAGAATAAAATTCAGGAACATATCATGAAATATAATTCAGAGTTGCAAGCAACCGATCTGTCTTTCTCCTTTGGAGAGAGGAAGATCTGGTCAAATCTTAATTTTTCTCTCATCCCCGGTAAGGCTCTCTATATCACGGGAGAAAGCGGTTCTGGAAAAACCACCCTTTTACAATGCGCCGGCTCCCTCATACCCCCTACCTCTGGAAAAATCTACTGTGATGGGGTAGATATAAGCAGGCTTCAAGGAAAATCCCAAAGAATTTTTTTGAGAAATTCCGTTAGCTTTGTTTTTCAGAACTCTAATCTTGTTCCATCCTGGTCCCTTCAAAAAAATCTGGAACTAGGCGGACCCTCAACCCAGAAAAATACTCAAGAAACCCACCGGATTCTTAAAGAGTTTGGCCTCAACCCCCAGCTTCTTTCCCAGCCCGCCTACAATCTCAGCGGTGGAGAACAGCAGCGAACGGCTCTCGTTCGTGCTGCCCTACGCCAAACCCCCCTTCTTATCTTTGACGAGCCCACAGCAGCCCTCGACGACACCAACGCCTTGCTGGTGTCCGATTTTATAGAAAACCACCTCAGCCTGGGCGGCATAGCCTTAGTAGCAACCCACGACTCTCGCCTCCTAAAAAGAGCTGAGCACCTGCTCCGCCTTAGCTGATAGGTCCCTTTAGCCTGCTCTGACAAGCCGTAATTTACGTCAAAAATTAACTTTGTGCTTGTCTTAAGTACCCCTTACATTTCCTCTTTGCTTTAATAAAGATTCCTATGATATGTGATGAGCAGTCAACCACAGGGACCACAGCCAGCCTGCTCATCCTCTAACGAAAGGGAACCTCATGTCTCGCACAATATTTAAACCCGCAGCCGCCTGCCTCCTAGCAGCAGGTCTTGCCCTCGGCGGACTAGTGCCCGCCCAAGCAGCCCCTAGCCAGACGGCTCCTAAAAACGTTATCGTTCTCGTGGGTGACGGAATGGGTTACAACTACCTAGACCTACACAGCGCCGTCCACAGTAACCGGGTGCACTACCAAGTAGAAAAAGCAGCTAACCAACAAGTAGCCCCCTACAAGGGCAACAGCAGCGCAGCCCCTGCAGAAGATTTTCAAAACTGGAACCGACTCTCCGCCCAAACCAATTGGGCTCAAGGACCGGCCTACAACCCCCAAAAATCCTGGACAGACTTCGGCTGGAATAAAAAGAATCCCACCGATTCAGCAGCTGCCGGCACCGCCATGGCCACCGGCAGCAAAACCAAAACCGGCAGCATCGGCCTAAACAGCCAGAATCAGCAGCAAGAAAACCTGGCTGAAAGAGCCAAAAAACTGGGCAAAAAAGCCGGAGTCATCAGCTCCGTACCCTTCTCCCACGCCACCCCGGCCAGCTACTCGGTACACAACAGCAACCGAGAAGACTACACCGGCATCGCCAGCTCCCAGCTAAACTCCAACCTGGACGTCATCATGGGAGCAGGCCACCCCTACTACGACGACAACCACAAAAAACGCTCACAGGCAAACTACAAATATATTAGCCAAAAAGACTACCGCACCCTCAGCAGCGGCAAAAGCAAATGGAACTTTGTAGAAAAAGACAGCTCTTTTACAAACCTCACCCAAGGTAAAACTCCAGAAAAGGTCTTTGGCATAGCCCAAGCCGGTTCTACCCTGCAGCAAAAGCGCAGCAACCCGCAAGAAAAAAACGACATCGTCTCCCTCAAAACCATGACCGCAGCCGCCCTGAACGTACTGGATAACGACCCAGACGGCCTCTTCCTCATGGTAGAAGGCGGCGCTATCGATTGGACCGGCCACAGCAACCAAACCGACAGGGCCCTGACCGAGGTAGAAGACTTCGTGAGCGCCATCAAAACCGTAGATGACTGGGTGCAAGCCAACTCCAACTGGAACGAAACCCTAGTGATCGTTACAGCCGACCACGAAACCGGCTACCTCATGGGAGACCCCGCCGGTAACTACAGCCCCATCAAACCCAAAGGCCAAGGCCAATTACCGGCAACCAGCTGGAATTCCACCCAACACACCAACCAGCTTGTGCCCTTCTTCTATAAAGGAGCCGGATCAGAAAACCTGACCAAGGCAAGCATCGGTAGGGACCCCATCCGAGGCAAATACCTAGACAACACCGCCCCCGCCCGCTGGCTACTTGATCAGGCCTGGACACCCGGCAAAACCCGCTAAGATGCCCCCTCGGCCCGGGCCGCAGCAGCTGCCCGGGCCGCATCGGGTAGGGCCAAAAGAATACGCTCAATAGCTTCATCATGGTGGGTAGAAGAAAGAAACCAAGCCTCAAAGGCGCTGGGCGGCAAATAAACCCCGGCCTTAAGCATAGTCTGGAAAAATTCCCGGTAACGGAAGGTCTCAGAAGCCTTAATATCCTCATAGTTGCTGACCCCGTTGTGGCCAGTACCAAAAGCCACGGAGAAAAGATTACCCGCCCGCTGAAGCGAATAATCCACCCCAGCCTGCTCTAAAGCCTGCGCTAAAGCCTGCTGAAGCTGAAGAGAACGCTGATCAATACTGCTATAGACCTGCTGATCGGCAGCCTCTAAGGTAGCCAAGCCGGCAGCCACCGCAATCGGATTACCCGAAAGCGTTCCAGCCTGATACACCGGCCCAGTAGGAGCTAAATACTCCATGAGCTGCCTAGAACCGGCTAAGGCAGCCAGCGGCATTCCCCCACCAATCACCTTGCCAAAAGTAAAAATATCCGGAACCCAGTTGCCTTCATCCGGGCTGGTGAGGCCCCAGTAACCTGCCGGCCCCACCCTAAAGCCCGTAAGAACCTCATCAAAAATCAGTAAAGATCCCTCCCGGCTTGTCATCTCCCTCAGAGCAGCATTAAAACCCGGCTTAGGGCTAACAACCCCCATATTGCAGGGCGCCGCCTCCGTGATAACTGCAGCAATCTGACCGGGATGGGCAGCAAAGGCCGCCTCAAGAGCCTCTAAATCGTTATAGGGTAAAACAATAGTTTGGGCAGCTGTAGCGGCAGTTACCCCTGCTGAACCGGGTAAAGCCAAAGTTGCCACACCGGAACCGGCCTCAGAAAGCAAAGAATCAACATGACCGTGATAGCAGCCAGCAAATTTAATAAGCATATCCCGGCCGGTATAGCCACGAGCCAGCCGGATAGCAGTCATGCTAGCCTCAGTGCCGGTAGATACCAGCCGAACCTGATCAATGGCCCCGGCCTGCACCCGGTTAATCCGGTCAACAATCAGCTCAGCTAAACTCAGCTCAGCCTCAGTAGCAGCCCCAAAAGACAAGCCGTGCCCCACAGCAGCATGAACAGCCTCAACAACGCGCCGATCCCCATGCCCCAGCAAAGCTGGCCCCCAGCTCATCACCAGATCAACATAGTTGCGCCCGTCAGCATCGGTTAAGTAGGGCCCTTGCGCCTCCACCATAAAAGCCGGGCTACCTCCCACCGCGTTAAAGGCCCGCACCGGTGAGTTCACTCCCCCAGGGATCACAGCGCAGGAGCGGGCAAAAAGCTCATCAGAAATAGTCACGGAAATGATGCCTCGTTTCTTTCAGACAGGGTTCTTGATAAAAATTAGAGGATAAGTTTACAGCAAGCTAAGCCGTCTTTAACCAGCGGCCAACCTCCGTGGCGTAATAGGTCAGAATTATGTCTGCCCCAGCACGCTTAATACCGGTCAAAGACTCTAAAATGAGGGCCTTCCTATCAATCCAGCCCCGACTCGCAGCCGCCTCAATCATGGCATATTCACCAGAAACCTGGTAGGCAGCCACAGGGACCCTACTAAAATCTGCAACCTGGCGTAGCAGATCCAAATAAGCCATAGCCGGTTTAACCATGACAATATCGGCTCCCTGCTCAATATCAAGCTCAACTTCCAGCAACCCCTCACGCGCATTAGCCGGATCCTGCTGATAACTACGCCTATCGCCAGTAAGGGAGGAACCCACAGCGTCCCGGAAGGGACCAAAAAAAGCCGAAGCATACTTGGCTGAATAAGCCATGATGGCAACATCCTCGTAACCGGCCCGGTCTAAAGCAGAACGAATCGCAGCAACTTGTCCATCCATCATGCCCGAGGGGCTAACCATATGGGCACCAGCCTCTGCCTGAGCCAGAGCCATAGCACAGTAAGAGGCTACCGCAGCATCGTTATCCACCTCCCTGGCCCCAGAGCGCTTGGTTCGCAGGGGGCCACAGTGGCCGTGACTAGTAAACTCATCCAGGCAGGTATCGGCCATAATCACCAGATCATCGGCAAATTCTTCCCGCACCCGGCTAATTGCCCGGTTAAGAATTCCCCCTTCGGCCCAGGCTGCGCTACCGCTGTCGTCCTTGTCTTGAGCCAGCGGAACACCAAAAAGATCAATGGACCGTAACCCCGCAGCCAAGGCCTGCTCCACCTCAAAGAGCAAAGAATCCAGCGTATGCTGATACTGGCCAGGCATCGATGGAATTTCCTGCGGCTGGCTTATCCCATCCCGCACAAAAAAAACCTGCATCAGCTGCTCTGGCCGCAGCTGAGTCTGAGCAAGCAAGGAACGCATAGCAGCACTGGAGCGTAGTCGACGGGGCCGGATGGGTAGTTCTAGTTTTTCCATAACCTAGTTCTTCTCCTCTTGTTCTTGTATAAACCTATAAACGCTGTGGGCCAGATCTGCCGGAAAAGGAGACGGGGCAACCCGATAGTTAAGCTGCAATTCTGCCGCGCACCTGCCGGTAGTCTGCCCTATAGCAAGGACCGGCAGCTGCCAGGACAAACCTCGCTCTCTTACATAACGGTGCACGAGCTTAAGCCGCGAAGGAGCGCTGGCTACAAGAAGATCAACCGTATTAAGGATGCCCGGCAGATCCGCCAGGCTAAGAGCCAGCCCCGTCGGATCACCCGCAGCTTGCAGGGGGCAAGCCGCCGGGTAGCTAGTCATCCTGTACAGGGTAGCAGAGTGGACTTCAAGCCCCCGGGCCCGCAAGCCCTCAACTAAGGTGGCTCTGGCCTGGTTCCCCTGAATACACAGGACCGGCCCCGGATGCTCTTCCAGCGGCCACTGATCAACCATATGCTGGGCATCGGGCAAAGTAGGGCTAAAGTGGGTTGGCAGGCCGTAACTTGCTAAAGCAGCAGCTGTAGCCTTTCCCACGCAAGCCAGCCGGGTTTTGGCCAGAAGCTGGGTCAACTCAACAGCCGGCCCAGCAAGGGTTTTAGCATATTGTGCCAGGGCATGAACGCCCTGGGCACTGGTGAAACTTACCCAGGCAAAGTAGCCCCGGCCCAAAGCCAGCAAAGGCTCCAACCGGTCTAAACCAGCTGCCAATTCTGCCTCCTGGACGGGCAGGTAGAGTAGCTCTACCTCCAGTCCCCAGCTACGGTAGCCAGCTAACTGACTTTTAAAGTCCAGGGCCGCCAAAGGTGTGCGGGTGATCAGGACCCTCACCGGGGTCTGGGTCATTGTCCCAGACCAGTGAGTTGACCGGCACCCTGATCCAGCAGCTCCTGGGCAAGCCGGTAACCCAGGGCCCGTGCCCCCTGCCCTGATAAGTCATCGCTCACAGCCTTAGCGCTAAAACGGCGGCTAGCATCGGTACTGGCCGCTAAGGCTTTAAGCTCTAGGCTGCCTTCTTTGAGGTAGGCGTAGGCACCCACCGGTGCCGCGCAACCAGCCTCTAGACGCTCAAGGAGGGCCCGCTCTGCGGTAACTGCCAATCTGCTGGCCTTGTCTTCTAGGCTGCTAACAAGCTGAGCTAAGGGGCTTTCTTCTTCTAGATCTTGCTGGCGTATCTCGATAGCTAAAGCACCCTGGCCAGGAGCAGGCAGGCAGATGCTGGGATCTAGATACTGGCTGATGGCAGCCGAAAGGCCAGCCCTTTTAAGGCCCGATACAGCCAGCACAACGGCTGCACAATCAGCCCGGACTGCGCCCCCGCCCGCTTCAGCATAGGCCTGATTTCCCACAACCCGTGCCAGCCGGGTAGCCACGTTACCCCGGATATCTAGCAGGGTGAGGTCGGGCCGGTAAGCCAGCAGCTGGGCTGCCCGGCGAGGAGAACCGGTACCTACCCGAGCCCCGTAAGCTAACTGATCTAAACTCAAGCCATCCTGGGCACAGAGGGCATCCCGGGGATCTTCCCGAAGCGGTATAGCCGCCACGCTTAAGCCCGGGCAGGCGGCGGTAGGCAGGTCTTTAAGGGAGTGAACGGCAATATCAACGTCTTTTTCTAGCAGGCGCTGACGTAAGGCAGCGGCAAAAACACCGGTACCGCCCATCTGTGAAAGAGGGCCGCTCAGCAGGTCACCTTCCGTTTTGACGGTAACCAGCTCAATCTCAACCCCGCCCAGCTGGCTCAGCTGCTGGGCAACCATCTTGGATTGGGCCAGAGCTAGGGCGGATCCTCTGGTTCCTAGACGGTACTTCATCTAGCGGCCTCCCGCCCGGTAGTCGCTGCCCTCATAGGTGGCAATCGTAGGCTTAACCCTTGCTGCCGCTAGGCAGCAGTCGGGGCTGCAATCATCAAACCAGGGCTTACTCATACAGTTACCCTCCCGGTGGCCGTCCAGAGGGGCCTGTAGGGCTGCCGACTGCTGGCTGCCGCTCACTCGTTGAGCTAGCAGGGCCCGCAGCGATTCAACATAGGCCGGATGGGTGCCCGGTGTGGGGGTCCTTACCGCGCAAATGCCCAGCTTCTGGCAGGTAGCAAGCGCTTCGGTATCCAAATCCCATTGCACTTCCATATGGTCAGAAACAAAACCTAAAGGCACCAGCACAATGCCGTCTACTTGCCCAGCTAATGCTTCAATAGCGTCGTTGACGTCCGGCTCTAGCCAGGGCATGCTGGGCGGTCCGGATCGAGACTGATAAACCAGCTGCCAGTCCGTTTGGTCCAGCAAGTCCGGATCTTGCTCGGCCAGCTGAGCTAAGACAGCACGGGCTACCTGTAGATGTTTCTCTACATAGGCTGAGCCGCCCTCGTAGTCCACCCCGCGGGGGCCAGCCTCATTAGCTGCAGACGTAGGCACGGAATGGGTGCAAAAAAGGATACGGATTCGCTTATTTCCGGCTGCTGGCCGGCTAAGCTGGGCCAGCTGCTGGCGGACCTGGACCAGGCCCTGGCTGAGGCCGTCTACAAAGGCCTCGATAAAGCCGGGAGCATCAAAATGCTGGCGCACCTTATCCACCTGGACTTTACCGCTTAAGCCTAGTTGTTCTAAGGCTAGCGCGTAATCCTCCCGATACTGGCGGCAGGAGGAATAGCCCGGATAAGCGCTCGTGGCCAGCACCAAAATTTTACGGGCTCCCTGCTGGTAGGCCTCTTCAAGAACATCCTTAATAAAGGGTTTCCAGTTACGGTTAGCCCAGGTAATAGGAATGTGAGGGCCCCGCTCCTTTAAGCTCTCCTCTAGAGCTGCTAACAGGGCGCGATTCTGAGCGTTAATGGGGGACACGCCGCCCCGGGCCCGGTAGTGAGTGGCAACTTCTTCTAGTCGGTTGTCGGGTATACCCCGGCCTGCGGTTACCCGGCGCAGAAAGGGAATAACATCTTCCTGCCCCTCGGGGCCACCAAAAGAAGAGAGGATGATGAGGTCGTAATTACTGGGGGCAGCCAGCCGGGGCCGACTGAGGTTTTGTTCACCGTGGTATTGCCCAATGCTGCTGGCATCCAAGACAGCCGGCCCGTTGGAGGCCGTGTTATGGGCCTGCGTCCGGTTAGCAATGACGTCACGGGGCAGCCGGGCAGCTGAGGGGCTAGGGCTGGCCGTCATCGAAGAACACCCGAGACTTGGCTGGCAGCTATCCTCCGCCCGGTGTAGAAGGGAGTTTCTTCTCGGATGTGCAGGCGGGCCTCTGTGTTACGGAAGGCCCGCATCATATCAACTAGATCCACCAGTTCCGGGGCTTCTAAGGCCAGTACCCATTCATAGTCGTTCAGGCCAAAGGTAGCGATGGTATTGGGCAGAACCTGCGGAAAATCTCGCCCTTTCATCCCGTGGTTTTTGAGCATTTCTGCACGTTTTTCGGGGTTGGAGTAATACCAGTCCCAGGAGCGCACAAAGGGATAAACACAGACCCAGGCTTCGGGACCAACCCCCTCTTTGGCAAAGGAGGGGGTGTGGCCGCGGGTAAACTCGGCGTCACGATGCACACCCATAGTAGACCAGACAATGGTGCTGTTTGAGAAGATGGCAGTTCTACGAATAGCCCGGATTGCTGCCTGGAGGTCCTCGGGTTTTTGCCCGTGGGTCCACACCAGAATATCGGCCTCGCTGCGCATGGCCGAGACGTCATAGAAACCTCGTAGCGTCACACCGGCCTCTTTAAGCTCAGCCAGCACCTGATCCAGTTCTGCTTGATCTTGGTCAGAAGCCTGCTGTGTACTCGCTGCGGGTTGCCGGGCAAAAACCGTGTACAGGGCGTAATAAAGCTGGGAGTCACCTTCAGCGGGAGCTCCGGGAACCTGGCCCTGAATCTTAGCCGGCTGCTGGCTCTGCACAGACTCTTGTTTCTTATGGTCATACTGTGGCATTATTTTCCTCTCCTGGTCCGCGGGCAGCAGTATAAGCGTTAAGTCAGGATGCTGCCCCTTGGGTCTTGACGGGCTTCATCTACCCGCCTGCTTCTTTAAGCTTCGATCCGATGCTTCTCAATAAACTGGCCAATAACCTTCTGGGTGTCTTCGGTAACGGAGGCCAGGCCGTTGCCGGCCAGCCAAGCACCTACCGCGGTAACTCCTTCCAGCTCTTTGAGGGCATCCCTAAACTGGCTGACCTTCTCTTGGTGTCCCGGTATAGCGGTTGGTAAGGATCCAGCCCAGCGCACAACATCGGCCCCCGCCAGCTGACTGCGGGTCAGGGGTACATCCAGTAGTTTGGAGGCATCGTGCAAGGCCAGGGTGATCAGTTGATCATCATAGAGATTCACTTCTTGGAGCGGCCCAGAATCCGTACCCCGGCCGTAGGAAAGGCGCAGGACGTGCCGGCCATCCTTAGTTCGTTCTCGCACCCATTTCCATTTAGCACTCACGTGGGTTAAGGCCTTGGCCCGTACTGCTTGCACCCGTTCGCTCACCAGCAGGCCCGTTCCCCGCGGGTTTTGGTCGAGCAGGGGCTGGTCAACCACCAGGGTAACCAGGGCAACCTCGGGGCCTGCGGCAACCGGTGGAATGGCTTCTGCCGGCAAATGTGACCCCAGAATTCGGGTGGTACTAGGGCCGTCACCGGCCATGACAATATACTGTCCGGTGATGGCGGCAGCCTTCTCGCCGTGTTCCGGGTGGCGCTGAATCAGGGTCCAGCCACCGCTGGCGGGGTTACGGTCAATAGCCATGGCATCATAGCCGGTTAAGAACCGCACCTTACGCTGCAGCACATCATCAACCAGGGCTTCAGAGAGCTGGTTCATGCCCCCTTCAATCCCAAAAACCTGGGAGCCGGCCGGTGATTGCTGCCTCAGGCTGGAGGCAGCGGCTGCCAGGGATCTGTGCTGGGCCAGGGCGTCTTTAAGCTGGGGGGCAATTGAGTCAATTTCTAGCAGATCCGGGTGGGTGGCGTGCACACCGGAGACAACGGGAGCAACCAGCCGCTCTAAAACCTGGTGCCCCATACGGATGCGCACTAGGTCCCCCAGAGTTTTTGCAGTTTCACCGGCAGAGGCGGGTAGTAGCCTGTCCAGTTTAGCTCGGCGTAAGCCGGCTCTGGTGAGCACTCTTTTAACAATAGGGTCCGTCAAATCTCCCGGGATGCCTAAAATACCGGTCTTGGGGGCCGGATGGGCTCCGTCAGGCAAATAAAGCCAGGACCCCAGTGGGTTGGGGGCTACGATGCGTTCGCTCATGCCTAGCTCTGCCAGCAGGTCTGCAACAGCGCTGGTGCGGGTGGCAAAGGAGTCTGCTCCAGAGTCTAAAACCAGATCTGCTACCCTGTGGGCGCCAACGGCACCGCCCAGGTGTTCTCTGCGTTCCACCAGGGTTACTTTGAGTCCAGCCTGGGCAAGGTGGCGGGCAGCTAGCAGGCCAGAGATTCCCCCTCCTACCACTATGGCTGTTTCTTTTAAGGATCGAGCGTTAGCCGGTGCCATCATTCGAACTGCTTTACTTTCTGCGGGTGCTTGTATGAATATAGTCGGTGAGCTGGGTCAGTACTGCCGGATCTGTACTGGGAGGCACACCGTGCCCCAGGTTGACCACATGCCCCGGAGCACACCGACCAGCAGCTAAGACGGAGTCTGTATGAGCCTTCAAGGCAGGCCAGCCCGCACCAAGAAGGGCTGGATCAATATTACCTTGCAGCACCACACCTCCCCCTAGACGCCGCTGGGCCTCTTCTAAGGGCAGGCGATAATCGACACCAATCACATCGGCACCGGCTTCTAGCATAGCCGGAAGCAGCTCAGCTGTACCGGTTCCAAAATGGATTCTAGGCACACCGTACTCTGCCACCATAGCTAAGGTCTGGCCGGAATAGGGTTGAACATGCTTACGATAGTCAGCTTCGCCGAGGGCTCCGGCCCAGGAATCAAAAAGCTGGATAAGGCTAGCACCCGCTTCTACTTGGGCACGTAGAAACTGACCCGAAAGGTGGGCTGTCCAGCTGGCCAGGGCCTGCCAAGCCTGAGGATCAGCTGCCATCATGGTTCTAGGGCGCAGATGATCGCGGGAGGGGCCGCCTTCAACCATGTAGGCGGCCAGGGTAAAGGGGGCTCCGGCAAAACCAATCAGTGGGGTGTCTGCCAGTTCCTCTAGGCAGGCAGCCACGGCTTCTCGGATGGGGTCTAAGGCCGCATCTGCTAGCTGGGGCAGGGCTTGGATATCTGCCATAGAGCGGATGGGTGTTTTAAGAACGGGGCCCCGGCCGGGAACAATATCAACATCGAGACCGGCTAACTTGAGGGGAAGTACAATGTCAGAAAAGAAAATTGCTGCATCAACCCCGTGCCGACGTACTGGCTGTAGGGTAATTTCTGCAACCAGTTCGGGGTTAAGGCAGGCAGCGAGCATGGGGATACCCTGCCGGGCTTTTTGATACTCGGGTAGGGAGCGGCCCGCCTGACGCATATACCAAACTGGCCTGTGACTGGCCGGCTTGCCGGTGAGGGCCTGAAGCATAGGGGACTGAGCCACGCCACCTGCTCTCAGGGGATGCTTTTGGGGCAGGTGAGCTAGCTGCTGGCCCGTCAAAAGTTCTCTTTGTTTCAGGTCGGTCATAGTCACTATTGTGCCAAGAAAAGATCCATCTTTTACCGACACGGTGTCAGTATGCAGCATAAACCCGGCTGACTCGTCGCATAACCCACAGAAAATATTTTGAATGCATTCGCCAAGTAAGGCTAGAAAAGATTATGATAATTCAGTCGTGACTATCTTTTCGCTCGTTGCATCACACAAAAAGGTTGATCTAGGCACCGTTGCTCATTTGGCCAACGGTGCTAGTGGCTTGCCCCAACACCGCCTGGCTCTCAATCTCAAGGGTTTAGTACTCTTATCCACCTGCAATAGACTAGAAATCTACGGCGAGTTGCGCTGGCTGGCCGGTCTTGACCAGCAGGCTCTTCAGGCCGAGGTTGACCGGGCCGCTCAGGCTATTTTTAGGCTCCTGGCCCAGCAATCAGCCCTAAGCTACGAGGTAGTAGCTCAAAGTTTTGAGGTCTTTACCAATCAGGAAGCCGCCCAGCATCTCTTTACGGTAGCTACCGGCTTAGAGTCGGCTGTCGTTGGGGAACGGGAGATAACCGGCCAGGTTCGGCGGGCAATTGGTCAGGCCCAAGAGGCTGGCCAGGCTAGTGGTAACTTGGTTCGGCTTTTTGATCATGCCTCACAGACAGCACGGCAGGTAGGCCAGCAAACCCTGCTGGGTTCTCGGGGGCGTTCTGTTGTCTCGGTAGCCTTAGACCTAGCGGACGAGCTTGCAGAGCAGAGCTGGCCGCAGCGGCGAGTTCTTATCTTTGGCAGCGGGGCCTACGCCGGTGCAACGGTAGCCGCCCTACGCGAGCGCGGTTGCAGTAATATTTCTGTTTATTCCAGGTCGGGTCGCGCCAACACTTTTGCCGACAAACGCGCTATCACCCCCGTAGCACCTGCAGATTTTGAGCAAGCCTTTGCAGCTGCTGATGTAGTGGTTGGCTGTTCGGGTAGTTCAAGGCCCCTCCAACCGGCAGAGATTCCGGAGGGTCGTCGGGTTATTTTAGACTTGGCTCTTTCTCGAGATTTTTCAACAGAAGTAGCCGATCTACCCGATGTTGATTTGATCACACTTGAGTCCGTTCGCCTTGCTGCGCCTAGTGAAACGGATGATTCTATTAAACTTGCCCGTATAATTGTGGATAAAGCTTCCGCAGAATTTGCCATAAAAGCCAAGGTTCGGCATATCGATACTGCTATTGTGGCACTACGAGAACATACCTTGTCGGTGCTAGATTCCGAGCTTGAGAAGGTTCGTCATCAATATGGTTGCGGTGCTGCCGCGGACCAGGTTGAGCTAGCTATGCGTCGCATGGTTAAGTCTCTGCTTCATACCCCCACGGTTCGAGCACGAACACTTGCACAAGAAGGCCGTGAAGCCGAGTACGTCTCGGCGCTTGAAGCACTCTACGGCATAGAGGTGGAATCGTCAGAGGCTTCTGAGAAAGAGCCGGATGATTTCAGGCAGGCGGACGCCTCCTAAGGACAGAGGGGGCTAGCAGCCCTTGCACCTGCTATGCTTTGGAGTCCTTATTTATTGGCATAGGTATCAGGGATAAGAATTTGAGCGCTACTTCCGTAGATTTGTCATCACACGATGAGCCAGTTGGTGGTATTAGACTCCCCAAAGAGTTACGCCGCCAGCAACTGGTTTTTAGCGCCCTGCGCGTATTTTCTTCGCAGGGATACCACGTGACAACCATGAATCACATTGCTTCAGCTTCGGACGTTACCAAGCCAGTGCTTTACCAGCACTTTAAATCTAAGCGTGAACTCTACTTGGCAGTGTTGGATGAGCAAATTGAGAACCTTATTATACGTATTGTTGAGCCGCTGTATCAGACGGACATTAACCGTAAGCGTGTAGAGCTTATTCTGGCTGCCTTTTTTGATTTCACCCGTACGAATCCGCAGGGTTATCGGCTAATCTTTGAATCAGATATCCAGGGCGACCTAGCTGTACAGGAACGTCTTGACAATCTATACAATACCATTGCCAGCCATATTGCTGGAATTTTGGGCCCTAACGCGGGTTTAGAAAAGGAAGAGGCTATTTTGCTCTCCCGGAGCCTGACCGGGATGGTTGTTTCTGCGGCTGAACATGCCGTCCAGCACGGAGCCAATGCCCAAGAGCTCGACAGGGTTGAAAGGTTGATCTTTCGGTTAGCTTGGGGCGGTATTTCTATTATTGATGAGGACTGGAAGTAGACTAATTCTTAGCAATAGGCAGCTTCTGCTGGCCATCTTTGTGCGCTTAGAGTGATATTGGTCTTACAGCCTGCCGCTTGGTTCTACAATTAACTGCTAGGTACTCAATCTTTGTCGAGGGCTGTATTCAAGGAGTGTTTATGGAAATAAAGGTTGGCGTTCAACATATCCAAAGGGAGATTGTTGTAGAGACTGAAGAAACCGCTGAGACCGTTAAATCCAAAATTAAAGAGGCTTTGGCCGACGGCTCCCCGCTAGAATTGGTTGACTCAAAAGGTAACCTTGTTCTGGTTCCAGGATCCCAGCTTGGTTATGTAGAACTCGGCGCCGAGACCAAGCGTCGCATCGGTTTTGGTTTTACCGAGTAATGTGCGTTCTTGGCGGTGGAGTAGGCAAAACTATTCCACCGCTTTTTTATAGCTTTTGGTAGACTAAACACGTTATATTGGTTGCCCGATCGGTCCAGCCGTCGTGAAGGCCTGCATTCTCTGTAGCACATCACCTCTGCATACCGGCTCCCCCGCAGGCGCCCTTTCGCATTAGCGCCACATATAATTCAAGGAAACTTCCGTGACAGAAGAAAAAAAGACCTTCGCTGACTATGGCGTTCGTCCAGATATTTGCCAGGCCCTTGCTCAGCAAGGCATCACAGAGCCTTTTCCGATCCAGGCCCTGACCCTACCGGTTGCCCTTGAGGGGCACGACATTATTGGCCAGGCTAAAACCGGTACTGGCAAAACCTTAGGTTTTGGTTTACCCACCATCCAGCGGGTTGTGGGCAGAGACCACGACAAGTGGGATCAGCAGAGCAAGCAGGGTGCACCCCAGGCTCTTATTATTGTGCCCACTCGCGAATTAGCTATTCAGGTGGGCTCTAATTTGGAGGCTGCTGCCCAGCAAGGCAGGGTACGTATTGCCACTCTCTACGGTGGTGTTGCCTACGAGCCTCAGGTTAAGATGCTGGCTCAGGGAACCGAGGTTATTGTAGGCACGCCGGGACGCCTGATTGATCTGCACCGCCAGAAAAAGCTGGACCTCTCGCAGGTGGCTATTGTGGTGCTTGATGAAGCCGATGAGATGCTGGATTTAGGCTTTTTACCCGACGTTGAAAAGCTCCTGGCTGCCTTGCCCGAATCCCGCCAAACTATGCTTTTTTCGGCCACTATGCCCGGGCCGGTGCTGACCATGGCCCGGCGTTATATGAGCAAACCCATGCATATTCAGGCCAGCACCCCTGATGATGAAACCCTCACCAATGCTGCTACCCGCCAACTTATCTACCGGGCTCATCCCCTGGATAAGGATGAACTGGTGGGCAGGATCCTACGGGCCAACAACCGGGGCAGGACTATTATCTTTACCAAAACAAAACGGTCCGCTGCCAAGCTTGCCGAAGAACTGCAACAGCGCGGTTTTGCTGCCGGAGCCTTACACGGCTACCTTAACCAGGCTGCCAGAGAGCAGGCTCTGACTGCCTTTCGTAATAACCAGGTGGATGTTCTTGTTGCCACCGATGTTGCTGCCCGCGGTATTGATGTTGACGACGTTACGCACGTCATTAATTTTCAGTGTCCGGAGGACGAAAAAACCTATGTGCACCGGGTGGGACGCACTGGCCGGGCCGGCAATAGTGGCACAGCAGTTACCTTGGTGGACTGGGAGGACGTGCAGCGTTGGTCCTTTATTAATGCAGCCTTGGATCTGGGTGTTCCCGAGCCGGTAGAAACCTATTCCTCTTCGGAGCATCTTTTTACTGACCTCGATATTCCGCCCGGTTCACGCGGTAAGCTCCCTCAAGAGCAACGGGTTAAGGCTGGACTTGACCAGCGTGGTGAAAGCAAGCTGGATCGGCCAGCTGGCCGCCGGAGGGGCTCAACAGCCGGCAAATCGGCTAAGAGACGGGGCCGACCCCGCTCCCAGGCTAATCCCACAAGGGCCGGGAACAAGAAGAAAGAAGAGGCGGCCCCGCGGGCTCATCGCGAAAAGTCAGTGGAAACCAGAGAGAACGGCCGCCGGCGCCGCAGAAGACGCAAGACCGACACGCAGTAGAAGAGGCCCCCTTGAATAGAGGCACGGTTTCTTAAACCGTTAGCTCTCAGGCTGGCCTGCTAGCTGGCGGATCCTGGCTAAGGTCTGGTCACTGGTGGTATGTTCGCCCAGCTGGTTGGGTTTACCGGCTCCGTGGTAGTCGGAGGAGCCCGTTATCAGTAGGTGATGCTGCTCTGCCAGCCGGCTAAGTTCCAGCCGGTGCTGGGGCCCGTTGTCCCGGTGGTAGACTTCTAAACCCAGCAGACCGGCTTGGATCATCTCTCTAATGAGCTGGCTGGGTATGGCAGCGCCGCGGTTTGCTGCCTTGGGGTGGGCTAGCACTGGCACTCCCCCAGCTGCCCGAACCAACTCTACGGCCCTGCTGGGGTTTAGCGCCTCATAGGGCAGGTAATAGGGTGAATCTGCGGCAAGAATAGTAGCAAAAGCCTGGCTACGGTCGGCCACTAGCCCGGCAGCCAGCAAGGCATCAGCAATGTGGGGTCTTCCTAAGGTAGCTCCGGGCCCGGCTTGCTTCTGCACCTGCTCCCAGCTAATGGGGTAATCCCGGCTTATTAAATCAACCATCCTGTGGGCCCGGTCCAGCCGGGCCTGCCGGGCTTGCTGGATTTCTTTGAGCAGCGGCTGGTAGTTGGGATCGTGAAAGTAACTGAGCAGATGAATGCTCAGGCCTTGCTGGGTACAGGAGATCTCCATACCGGGCACAAAGTCCAGGCCTTGTGCTTCAGCTTCTTGGGCGGCTTGGGCCCAGCCGGCGCTGGTGTCGTGGTCAGTGAGGGCAAAACCGGTCAGTTTGGTCTGTGCAACTTGCCTGACGAGTTCAGCAACGGTCTGCGTACCATCCGATATTTTTGAATGTGTATGGAGATCATAAGCCATACCAATCATCATAGAGGGTTTAGGGTTAATTATTATGACTACTTCCGTTTCCGCATCAGATTACCCTTCAGAGCAGCAGCCCCTAGAAGAGCGGGTCAATAACCGTTCTCAGCCACCGGCCTCGCAGGCTTTTATGGACTTTATGGCTTCTCAGTGGGCAGCAGCATCACAAGACCTACCGGCCCGGGCCCAGGTGGCCGACTACGCCCTTAAACGGCGGCAGGCAATTTCAAAAAAGTTCTCTGGCCAGCGGCTGGTTCTGCCGGCCGGCCCCTTAAAAGTCCGTTCTAACGACACCGATTACCGCTTTCGGCCCCACTCGGCCTTTGCCCACCAGACTGGCCTGGGCACTGACCACGAGCCGGATGCAGTCTTGGTTTTTGAACCCGTTGAGCCCGGGCAGGGTGATGCCGGCTCCGACCACGAAGTAACCCTGTATTTTCGTCCCCTTCAGGGCCGCGATAGCAAAGATTTTTATGCCAATCCCCGTTACGGGGAATTCTGGGTAGGGCCTAGGCCCTCGCTGGCGGCCCTTGAAGCCCAGTATGGGATCGTCTGCAAAGACCTTGCTGAGCTAGAGGTAGCTATTAGCAAAAACGCTGGTCATGCCGGCCTTGGTGGGGTGCAGATTAGGCTGGTACGTAATGTTGACCCTGCCGTGGATGCTCTGGTAGATACCTGCCGCTACAATACCGGAGTTGATTTAGAAGCAGCCGATCAGGAGGATGGCCTGCTGGCTGAGGCTCTCTCGGAGGCTCGACTGATCAAGGATGAACTGGAAATCCACAATATACGGCGTTCCATAGCCCACACCATCGCTGGTTTTGAAGAGGTTGTGCGGGCCCTGCCGCAGGCTCGTGCCCATGCCCGCGGCGAGAGGGTGGTTGAAGGTGCATTTTTTGCAAAAGCACGCCAGGAAGGCAACGACCTGGGTTATGACACCATTGCTGCCTGCGGTAACAATGCCACGATTTTACATTGGATTAGGAATAACGGCCCTGTCCAGGACGGTAAGCTCATTCTCCTGGACGCCGGAGTCGAAGATGAGACCCTCTATACGGCCGATATCACCCGTACTTTCCCGGTTAACGGTCGTTTTAGTGAGGTTCAGGCCCGGGTCTATCAAGCTGTCCTGGATGCAGCCGATGCAGCTTTTGCTGTTGCCCTGCCTGGCCGTAAATTTAGGGAGGTGCATGAGGCCGCTATGCAGGTGCTGGCAGAGCGGCTAGCAGACTGGGGGCTGCTGCCTGTCTCGGCCTCGGTTTCCCTCTCGGATCAGGGGGGCCAGCATCGGCGTTGGATGCCCCACGGAACCAGCCACCATCTAGGGCTAGACGTACACGACTGTGCCCAGGCTAAACGGGAGCTCTATCTGGACGGTGTTCTAGAACCGGGCATGGTCTTTACCATTGAGCCGGGCCTCTATTTTAAGGAGGAAGATATGGCTATTGATCCGCAGCTGCGCGGTATTGGCATCCGGATTGAAGACGACGTGCTCATTACCCCCAGCGGCAACGAGAATTTGTCGGCCGGGTTGCCACGAACCATTAGTGATCTTGAGGCTTGGATGGCTGCTCTGGCTGCTGGGCAGAATCAGGCTGCTGGCTAGTAGAAGGTTCTGCCTCACTGGCTGGCGGCTTACGCAGGCTGGCCTCAAATTCTTCTGGGTCCTCTACCTTAAGCCCGTAACGGCCCTGTTTTTGTTCTGCTCGAATAGCCTCAATCCGCTCGTTGTTACTAGCCGGAGCGGGCTCAGGACGCAGGGCCTGGGCGTATTCTTGTGGATCTGTGATCCGTAGGCCAAATTTGCCGCCAGCCTTGGAGCCGTCCCGGTTGTATTCTGGGCCGACAAATTTGCCAGGATCGCTCTTATCCCAGTCCGGGGCCTGACCTGCAGCGGATGGCCCCGGTAGGTGGGCCGGTATTCGGGAGGACTCGGGACCAACCCCCAGAATATTCCTGGCCTGTGAGGCAGTCTGCTGGTGGGCCCGCAATTCCAGGCTGCCGGGAATTGTTTGCCCCCGCATGGTCAGCGCCGTACCATTGCGATTTTGTGCCCGGGCAAAGCCAAATAAACCGGTGAGAACCCAAATAGCAATACCTAACGGCACAGAAGTAATGAGGTGGGGCAGGACTTGTGTGCCGGTAAAGAGGGCGGTCACCAAACCAATAAGGGCCCCAAAAAAGGCACCGCTGGCTGCTGAGCTAAGAATGACACGCGGATAGGTTAACTTGCCGCCAAAGTACTCTACCTGGGTAATGTTTCGCCCCACAATAAAGAGGGTTTGCATAGGAAAGTTAGCAGCAAGCAAACGCGTCAGAGCTTCTTGGAGCTGCTGGCGGTCCTGGAAATAAGCAACAAGCTCCCCCTCTGGCACTTTATCGGGTTCTGCCTGTCTAATGATTGCTGGGTATTGGTTTGCGTCCATACCTCTATTTTCACTGATCATTTTGGGGGTTGGCTGAGTAGAAGAGCTAGTATCGCAGCAGGCGAAATCAGCAACTTTATGCAGATACATGTGTCATTCTAAGCCGCTAGCACGTACCCTAGAAAGGTGAGTACTACACCAAACAAAATTTTTATTGCCCGGCTTTTGGGCCTGGACGTATTTGACCCTGTGGGTGATCGTCTAGGACGCCTGCGTGATGTTGTAGTGCTCAAAAGAAGTTTTGGGCCCCTAGCCGCCCTGACCGGCTCCGGTGGCCAAAAAGGTAAAGAACCGGTTGTGGTTGGTATCGTTATCGAGGTTCTGGGTAAAAAACGAATCTTTGTTCCCATGACCAGAATTACCTCCATTGAACCCAGCCAGATTATCTGCACCGGCCTGGTTAATTTACGGCGTTTTGAGCAACGTGGCTCTGAGGCTCTTGTTGTCGGCGAAATTTTTGACCGGCAGGTACGGTTAGCCCAGCATGCTGGCCAGGCCATGATAGAAGATGTAGCAATGGAACAGCGCCGTAACGGTGACTGGTTTCTTTCCGAACTCTTTGTTTCCCGGGTGCAGGACGGTGCTTCCCTGCTGCGCAGGCGCAAGGACACACTCATTGTCGACTGGTCTGAGGCCATCCTCTCAACAGACTTGGAACCACAGGCAGCAACAGCTTTTGTGGCTAACCATGAAGATGCTAACCCGGCGGACCTGGCCGACGCCATCCATGAAATGAATGACAAACGCATGGTAGAAATTGCCCACGAACTACAGGACGAACGCCTAGCCGACGTCATGCAGGAACTGCCTGAAGAGGACCAGGTTGAGATCCTCTCACACTTGGATGTTGAGCGTGCCGCCCAAATTCTGGAAGAGATGGAACCTGACGACGCGGCAGACTTGCTCAACGAGCTTTCGGATATCCAGCGTGAGCAGCTGCTGCATCTGATGGAAAGTGATGAGGCAGAGGACGTACGCCGCCTCCTTGAATATGAGGAAGGTACTGCCGGGTCTTTGATGAACCCGGTTCCTATTATCCTCTCGCCTGAAGCCAGCGTAGCCGAAGCCCTGGCCCATATTCGTCAAGAAGAAATTGCCCCGGCTATGGCTGCTGCGGTCCTCATCACCCGCCCACCGTTAGAGACACCTACCGGTAAATACTTGGGTATGGTACATATGCAGCAGTTACTGCGCTACCCGCCCAGTGAGCAGGTGGGTAACCTCATTGACTCTTCTATTGAGCCCGTTGCCGATATGACCAGCTTGGAGGAGCTAGCTCGTATTTTGGCAACCTACGACCTCACCATTATTCCGGTGATCAATGAGCTTAACCGGTTAGTTGGGGCCGTAACCATTGACGACGTTCTTGACGCTATCCTGCCAGAAAACTGGCGGACCTATGACGACGGCACACCGATTCGAAAGGTAGGGCGACGCTTTGAGTGATAAGAACCGGGATCGATCCTCCTACGATGAACGGCTCTCAACGCCGCAGGAATCTCGCCGGCGAGTCTTAGCCCACGCAAACCCGGATCGTTTTGGCCGGGCGACCGAGGCCATCGCCCGTTTTATGGGTACCCCCCAGTTTATTTTGTGGATGACCATTTTTTGTGCCTGCTGGCTGGGCTGGAATACACTGGCTCCGGAAAGCTGGCAGTTTGATCCGCGTGCTCTCAACTTTACCCTGCTCACCCTAGCCCTCTCCTTGCAGGCCTCCTACGCTGCTCCCTTGCTGCTGCTGGCCCAAAACCGCCAAGATGACAGGGATCGAGTAATCGCCTCTCAGGATAGGCAGCGTGACCAGCAAAACCTGGAAGAAACCCAGTATTTAACCCGAGAAATTGCTGCCCTGCGCATTGCCCTGCGGGAGGTAGCAACCCGAGACTATGTCCGCGGTGAGCTGCGTGATCTGATGGAAAAGCTGGAGGAGATTGAGTCCCGTGCAGGCCTGACGGGCCAGCCGCAGGAAATAACCGACCCTAAAACCGGTGCCATCAGTATTCTTGGCGATGAGGCAAAGTCTAAAAAGAAGATTAAGAAGGTTAAGGTCAAGGACGTTGAGCAGAGTATGACAGACTCTAGCGACACCTAAGATTGTAAGGAAGATGATGTCTAGCTCTACCCATACACTTCGCCAGGCCCTGGCTACGGTCTATGACCCGGAGCTCCGCCAGCCGATCACAGAACTGGGTATGGTTGATCTGGCTGTAGTGGAGCAGGGCACCGCCTATGTAACTATTTTGCTGACCGTTGAGGGCTGCCCCTTACGGGCACGTATTGAGGAGCAGGTGCGCGCTGCAGCTCTGAGCCTTAAGGACGTTGAGGCAGTTGAGCTTGAGATCGACTATATGAACGCCCAGCAGCGGGAACAGCTCAGGCAGAAGCTGGGTTACCGGCGGGAAAATCCTTTTACCCGGCCAGATTCACTCACCCAGGTTTACGCTGTAGTTTCCGGTAAAGGCGGAGTGGGCAAGTCCTCCATGACAGCCAACCTAGCTGCTGCCCTAGCCAATCGTGGCCTGACTGTTGGCCTTATTGATGCCGACATACACGGCTTTTCTATTCCCGGCATACTGGGCCTTGACCAGGGGCCCACCCGCATGGATGAGATGATCCTGCCACCGGTTCTTGAAGCAGGCCAAGTCCAGGATCAGGGGGGCCGCCAAGCGGCTGGCTGCATTAAGGTCATTTCAATTGGCATGTTTTTGGCCAGCAACCAGCCGGTTGCCTGGCGTGGTCCCATGCTGCACAGGGCCTTGGAACAGTTTTTAACCGACGTTCACTTTGGGGCCCTGGATATCTTGCTGCTGGATTTGCCCCCGGGCACCGGTGATATTGCCATCTCCATGGCTCAGCTTTTACCGCAGGCCGGACTCCTGCTGGTTTCTACCCCGCAGCAGGCAGCTGTTGAGGTGGCAGAGAGGGCCGGGACCCTGAGCATGCAGACCAAGCAAAAAGTAGTTGGGGTTATTGAAAATATGGCTGGCTTAAAGCTTGCCGACGGTAGCGTTCTAGATATCTTTGGCAGCGGTGGAGGTGAGCTACTGGCCCAGCGGCTGACAGACTCACTGGGTTATCCGGTTCCCCTCCTCGGTTCGGTTCCGCTTGATATGCAGCTCAGGCAGGCTGGCGATGCCGGCGGTCCCCTCCTCTGGCAGTATCCGGACTCTGCGGCAGCACGGGTTATTGATCAGATAGCAGAGGGCTTAGCTCACCGCAGCCGGAATTTATCGGGCAGGCAGCTTCCCCTGCATTTTTCCTCTAGGTAGCTTCTACGTCAAAGGGGGCGTAGGCCCCGGGAGGGAGTCTTTTCAGCCTCGCTGCGCTGGGCGCAGCGTCCAGTTCTGCTTGTTCAGCTTCCAAGGCTGCGGCCCGTTCAGCGTCGTCTTCTGCCAGGGCTTCACGCACAATGGTGCGCGGGTCATACTGGCGGGGATCGTATTGACGCCAGTCAAAATCTCCCAGGGGAGAATCCCCCAGCGTTTCTTTAAGATCATCCCGGGCAGAAAAAGCTACACCTCGGGCCCATTTGACGCCCTCTTTAAGTTTTTGGGCGTACTCGGGCATACGTTCTGGGCCAATGACAACAAAAGCCAGAATGATGATGATAATAAATTCCATACCATTGATACCGAACACATTAGGAAGGTTACCAGTTTTACCTCTTGAAAACCTGAAAGATAAGCGACCTTGGCTAGAGTTCTATATGATGTTCGGAGCGATGCTTTTTTGGTAGGCGACAACGTATGAGGCAATATTTTGGAAACTCCAGCACATAAGACTGATAGAACCTTGGTCTGGTCTTACACAGAGTCCTTTCCCTGTGAACCCGCTATCATACACACTGCCCGTGAGGCTGCGGAAATACTGGGTGCCCAACCGGTCAGCGCCCACACCGCTTCCCTGCTAACCCTGCTGTGTGCCAGTAGCCGGGCAGAGAATGTCCTAGAAATCGGCACCGGAACCGGAGTGTCTACCCTGGCCCTCCTCCAAGGTTTAACAGCACAGGCCGCCCTGACCACCCTGGACATTGATAGTTCCCGCAGCCAAAAGGCCAGGGAGTTGGTCCAGCGTTCGGGCTGGGAGGGTAATCGACGTATTCGTACTATTGTTGGTGCCGCCCAACGAGTACTGCCCCGGCTTTCATCCCAGTCCTATGACCTTATTTTCCTTGATCTGGTGCCGGAATTAACCGAGTTCTGTGTCTATCAGGCCCTAGCCCTGCTGCATCAGGGTGGGCTACTCATCGTCAACGACGCCCTTAATGCTGGAGCGGTGGCCAACCCTGCCCAGCGGGATCCTGTCACCGCCGCCCACCGCAGGGTTTTACAGGATGTCCAGGAATGCCGCGACGATGTTTTTGTCAGCCTACTCCATGCCAGGCAGGGTCTCTACCTGGTTTATAAACGTTAGCTGGGCCGGCCAGAAGCCGGATCTTTAGCTGGCATAGGGTCCATCACCGGTGCTGGCTAACCGGTTCAGCGGGCTTCTAAAAATTTTCCAGGCAAGCCTTAAGAGCTTCAATCTCTTCAGAAGAAATTTCTAAGACCAGGCGCCCTCCCCCTTCAAGGGGAATCCGCATGATGGTACTACGACCCTCCGCGACAATCTCCAGGGGACCGTCACCGGTACGTGGTTTCTGCGCCGCCATCTTATTTCTCCTTTGCCAGCGGCCCCTGCCTTTCTGCGCTGGGCCAGAAGCTCGTTTGCCGGCTCCACCGCGATAAGGTTAAGTAAGTCCGCGAGTCTTTATGTGTGCTGTCGTTGGCTCACCTAAATAGATAAGTGTTCGTCAACTATTCTATTCTGCTTTGCCGGCTTTTGCCAGGGACCTTAAGGCGGGTAGTCCCCGCCACCGGGTAAGGGTTTCCAGTGCCAAAGCCAGCCTAACCAGCCAAACTGTAGCACAGCACCGGTCAGCACAAGCAAAACCCTATAGGCACGAGAGGTAGAAATGGCCACAAGCGCCAGGCAGAGCGGAAAAAGAGGAAGCAGCAGACGAAAGAGGGAACTCTGCGGATTTAAAAACAAAAATAGGTACAAACCGTAGAGGGCGCACCAGCTAATCAAGAGCGGGTGCAGGTAGCGGGCCAGCAGGCGCGAGCGCAAGAGGAGTACAAAGGCAAGCAGCAGAAGAATAAGAACCGGAAGACCAAAGGCGCCAAAATATTTTTCTGCCTGCAGCAGCCAGGGTAAGACAGGTTCTAAACTGCTGGCCCGCCAGGCTGTTTCTGTTGCGGTATAGGCGTCTATTCGCCCGGTACGCAGCCAGGCAAAAAGGGGCCAGAGCAGGGCCCAGGCGCAGATGAGCAAGGCAGAAACCAGCTGCTGCCAGCTGGACCCTAAGGCTCGCAGGAGGTTAGCTGCTAAGCCAGCTAAACTTTTATCTTCTGCCTGCTCTGCCCGATACTGCCTATACAGCCGGCAATAAGCAAACAGCCAGTAGATACCGGCGGTTGCCCCTAGCGGAACTCCTACCGGACGCGATAGACAGGCAAAAACTGCCAGCCCCGCTGCCGCCCACCAGCGGGCACGCATTAAAAGGAGGAGGGTTCCCGTCAAAAAAATAAGGTTTAGAGACTCGGCATAGGGAACCTGCAAAATAGGAGAAACCGGTAAAAAGGCAAAGGCTGCAAGAGCCCACAGGGCCAGAGACTCTTTACTTTCAGCCAGCCAGCTAGCGGAGCTTTCTTCTTCTGCCGGCTCCAGCATCTTTAAGGACAGCAGAAACAAACGGTAGATAAGGTAGGCTGCCACAAAACCGCTGGCGGTTGCTAGGAGGGCAGCTACCGGCTGATAACTAAGGCCCAAGCCGGTATAAAAAATACTAACCAGCATGGGAAAAAGCGGGTAAAAGGCCCAGGGGTTCTCCAGGACGGTTCCGTTCTGATCTTGAGGTAATTCCCTAGGGTAACCGCTATGGCTAATCTGCTTATACCAGCCAGAATCCCAAAAACTAATGAAGTCTAGATAGCTGGGCGCTTGCTCCCCCCAGGGGTTAACCTGCTGCTGGCGGGCAATCAGCATAAAGAGAACAAGAGCCCACAGGCGGCTCAGGGCGTAGATAAAGAAGACCTGCAACCAGGAAGGCAGGTAGCTAAAGCGATGCCGGAAGGAAAGGTAAACCCGGTAAAGGTAAGCGCTAATAGAAAACTGTGCTGGAATAATGAGCCTAAACCTTCTCTTGCTGCCGTAATCTTTCGTTCTCTTGAATCAGGCGGGTCAAGAGCTGGTCCACCTCGTCTTTGTTGTAGCCAAGAAGGGCTGTAGAAAAAGATAGCTTAGTGAGGGACTCGGAGTCTAGGGTAGAAGAGATCAGCAGGGGCGGCTGCTGGCCGGGCTCTAGCTCAATACCGTCCTGGCTAAAATAGCCAATAGCCTTCCGGCCTGGAAAAAGACGATCTGTACCCAGCATGGCTAAGCCCGCCATGCTGGCCGTTAGCATGAGAAAAGTAAAAGCTACTAAAAGATAATTCATCCCTATCCCCTCATTATGCCCCTGGTAATTTCTTACAGGTTAGGGCCCCTCAAAGCTGATAGACCGCAGCAAGACAAAAACTTTAAGCCGGCCCACCCGGCCAATCCTACCTGCTAATCTACCGACATCAACCCATATATTGCAGCACATTAACCCATTTAGGTCTTGGCGCAGGTGGCAGGTAACACCCGCCTACAAAAAAGTGTATTCTGTGAATCACACAATAATCACCTGCCCGATGGTGGCCAAGGCCTGGTCTCTTACCCTTGCCCTATCCGTCAAAGGTCAGCACACATTCTGCAAGGAGAAAGCAAATGAGCGATTCGCTGGTTCAGCTTAAAGCCGTCAATAAACATTACGGCGAGCTCCATGTGCTCAAAGATATTAACCTAGAGGTAGCCAAGGGAGAAGTAATCATCCTTTTGGGGCCTTCAGGTTCGGGAAAATCCACACTCTGTAGAACTATTAACCGCTTGGAAACTATTGACTCGGGAACAATCTATATTGATGGTAAAGAACTACCCGAAGAAGGAAAAGCCCTAGCCAGCCTCAGAGCTGAAGTGGGTATGGTTTTTCAGGCTTTTAATCTTTTTGCCCATAAATCAATTCTGGATAACGTCACTTTAGGGCCGCGTAAGGTACGCGGCCTATCCAAGGATGAGGCCGAAAAAGTAGCCATGGACCTGCTCACCAAGGTGGGAGTAGAATCCCAGGCTCATAAAATGCCTGCCCAGCTGTCCGGCGGCCAGCAGCAGCGTGTTGCCATTGCCCGGGCCTTGGCCATGAAACCTAAAGTTATGCTTTTTGACGAACCCACGTCTGCCCTGGACCCAGAGATGGTCAACGAGGTCTTAGACACCATGGTCTCCTTAGCTAAAGAAGGCATGACCATGATCGTGGTCACTCACGAAATGGGATTTGCCCGTAAGGCAGCAGACCGCATTGTCTTCTTGGCCGACGGAGAAATTGTTGAGCAGGCTAGCCCCCAAGAATTCTTTAACAATCCCAAGAGCGAGCGCGCTCGGGACTTCCTCTCCAAGATCCTTAATCACTAGGAGGGACAAGCATGACACTGAAAAAAACCTTACTCAAAAAAATGCGGGTTTGCGCTGCCTTGCTGGCAGTGGCTTGTCTAAGCCTTAGCGGCTGTTCCAGCGATTCTGGCACAGATAAAATCCGGATTGGCATCAAATACGATCAACCCGGGCTGGGTTATCAGGACGGCAAAGAATACACCGGTTTTGATACCGATGTCGCCCGCTATATAGCCCAGGAGCTTGGCTACAGTGAAGAAGAGATTGAATGGGTAGAGTCCCCTTCGTCTAACCGAGAGAATATGCTGGCCAATGGCCAGGTAGACATGATTCTTGCCACCTACTCTATTAGCGATACCCGCCTTAAAACCATAGATTTTGCCGGCCCTTATTTTATTGCCGGTCAGGACCTGCTGGTTAAAGCGGATAACACCGATATTAGTGGGCCAGAATCTCTGAACGGAAAAGATCTCTGCTCTGTTACTGGCTCCACCTCAGCTAAGAAAATTCAGGATAAATTTGCCTCCAATGTTCAGTTGGTGCAGCAAAATTCTTACTCTGACTGTGTTGTTGCCCTCAACGCCGGCATGGTAGATGCAGTGACCACCGACGATATTATCTTGGCTGGCCTGGGTGCTACCAAGGCCAATAAGGGTAAGCTCAAGCTGGTTGGCAATACCTTTACCGAAGAACGGTACGGGGTGGGCCTGCCCAAGGGCTCCGATCGCTGCCAGGCTATTAATGCAGCTATTAATAAGATGGTCAGCAGCGGTGAATGGCTTAAAGCCTTAGAAAAAAATGTTGGGCAATCGGGCTTTCACTATAATTCCACGCTTAATCCACCTCATCCGGGTTCTAGCTGTGCTACCCCGTCCACTGACAAGTAATTTATCCCTACCCTTTTTTTAGAAACGGAGACTCCCGTGAATTTCGGTCAACAGCTCTCCACGCTCTTTGAAACCTACAATGTTTTTGAAGCGTTTTGGGTCAATGTTCAGCTAACCTTTTGGGCTGGCCTAGGTTCCTTTGTCCTGGGCTCTATCTTGGCGCTGATGCGAATCAGCCCGGTGCCCTCCCTCCGGTTTGCCGGCGCTGCCTACGTGCATTTGTTTCGTAATACGCCGCTCACTATTCTTATGACGCTGGCTATTTTGGGCGTATGGACCCAGTTTCAGTTGCAGCTGGTCTCAGATTTTAAAGCAAATTTCTTTATCTATGCCGTGATCGTGTTGGCAATCTACCATGCAGCCTTTATTTGTGAGGCCATTCGATCGGGGGTTAATACGGTTCCGGTTGGCCAGGCAGAGGCAGCTCGCGCTATTGGCCTTGGGTTTTTTCCAGCGGCCCGGCATATTATTTTTCCCCAGGCTTTGCGGGGTTCTATTACCCCTATGGGCAATACCCTCATTGCCTTGGCCAAAAATACAACCGTTGCTACGGTTGCCTCGGTCGCAGAAGCCTCGGGCATGATGAAATCTATGATCGAGTTTGATTCAGACCTGATCTTTTTAATCTTTTTTGTTTTTGCTATGGGGTTTGTCATTATTGTTGTCCCCATTGGCATCCTAACCACGTGGGCTTCCCGTAGATTGGCGGTGAAACGATGAGCGCATCGGTTTTATTTGATACCCCCGGCCCCCGCGGCAGACGGCTAACTAGCATTTTTAACGGTGTGGCTATTGTCCTGCTGCTGATTTTTGTGGCCTATATTTTGCTGGTGATGCAGCGGCAGGGCCAGCTTGAGGCAGAAAAATGGACGGCCCTCTTTACGGTCCGGGCCTGGGAATACTATTTTATTCCCGGAATTGTGTCGACCCTCAGGGCTGCTCTGATTTCTGTGTTAACTTCCCTGGTTTTTGGCATGGTCTTTGGTTATATGAGGCTGATGACTAGCCGGTTAGCTCGCTCAGTTGCCACTGTTATTGTGGAATTTTTTAGGGCCGTGCCAGTGCTGATTATGATGATCTTTTTCTGGCTCTTTTTGGGAAAATTTTCTGTCTTTTCCCCCCAGGAGCTCCCCTTTATTGCAGTCATCCTGGGTTTGACTCTCTATAACGGCTCTGTTATTGCTGAACTGCTGCGCTCCGGCGTTAAGCAGCTTCCTAAGGGGCAGGGTGAGGCCGGCCTAGCCATTGGTCTGGGCCCAGGCCAGGTACTGCGTACTATTTTGATGCCCCAGGCTATGATGACCATGCTTCCGTCTTTGGTTTCCCAGTTTGTGGTGATTCTTAAGGATACTGCTCTGGGCTATATTATTTCCTACCCAGAGCTCCTGGCTGCTGCCCGTCGTTTTGGGTCTGGAGAAGGTAATATTCTGCAAACCCTGCTTTTGGCTGCCTTGCTTTTTGTTGTTATTAACTTTGCTTTGACTTCTTTGGCCACCTGGCTCTCGGGCTTCTTAAAGTCTCGCTCTTCCAGCGGTATTAAAAAGGCCGATGGTATTCCGGGTGAGGTTGATAACCCCAACCCGGCAACCATACAAATGTTTAAACTGCCCAAGGCCTAGGGGCTACAAGCCGGCCCAGTCTTCAAGGCTTAGAGGCCGGTTTGCAGCCAATTCTTGAGGCTGCGGTAGCAGGCTTGGAGGTTATCCAGGCTAAGGTGCTCCATGTCGGCGTGGGCCAGCAAGGCGTCCCCCGGCCCAAAGTTAACTGCAGGAATACCCACTTGAGAGAAGCGGGCAACATCTGTCCACCCGTATTTGGGCAGTGCCTGCTGCCCAACCGCCTGGAGCAGGGACTGGGCTATCGGGCTGTCTAGGCCGGGCCTGGCGGCAGCGGACTGATCCACAAGATCCAGGCTATAGCCACTAAAAACCTCCTGCATGTGGGCAATAGCCTGATCTAGGCTCTTATTGGGGGCAAACCGATAGTTGATGTGTAGCGATGCCCGGTCGGGAATAACGTTACCAGCAACACCTCCGGCAATCTGCACAGCGTTGAGCCCTTCCCTATAAGCTAAACCTTCCACCTCATAGGTAGCTGGCTGGTAGTCCCCCAGTATCTGGAGCAGGGGTTGGAGGGCATGGATGGCGTTTTTTCCCACCCAGGACCGTCCACTATGGGCCCTTAAGCCGGTGGTGTGGATCCAAAATCGCAGGCTGCCGTTACAGCCACCTTCAATTTTTCCTAAGGTGGGCTCTAGCAGTACGGCAAAGGCTGCGTCGGTGAGCAGCTCTTGCCGCCTTCGCATGAGCCTGCCTAGACCAGAGAGGTTGGAGGCGACTTCTTCCTGATCGTAAAAAACAAAGGTGATGTCATAGGCGGCATCGGTTAGGGCAGCAGCTAAAGCCAGCTGAACGGCAAGTCCACCTTTCATGTCCACTGCTCCTCGACCGTAGAGGAGCTGCTGGCCTTCTTCCTCTTGCCAGCTGGCCGGTAAGGTACCTAGGGAGCCAGCTTGGTCAGGCAGGGGTACCGTATCAAGATGTCCGGCCAAAATAATTCGTTCTGCTTTAGCCCAGTTGGTGCGGGCAATCAGAGCATTACCGTCGCGGGTAAGCTCCAGCTGTTTGTGCTGGCTCAGTGCAGCCGTTATGAGGTCTGCCAGCTCTTTCTCAGAGCCAGAGACGGAATAGGTATTAATGAGGTCTTCGGTTAGGGTGCCTAGATCCCCGTTAAGGTCCAAGGCTTGCGGAGCGTGTTTTTTTAGCTGCTGGATATCTTTAGCGTCTAGCTCAGTCATGGCTCCACTCTACTAGAGCAAAGCCGACAGACCTATCCCATAAGTCTGCCTTGAGAAACCGGCGTGACTATGCGATCGGCTTCTTCAGCCACTAAACTAAAGGCTATGACTGAAAATACTGCTTCATTAGCTTCCGGTATAGGTTTGGCGACCATCGTCCAGCAGGGCAGCAACCGGGGAACCGTTCTGGATGTCTGGTTTCCACAGCCGTCCTTATCTGCTCAGCCTGTAGAGGAAGTTCGGGCTGAACTAACGGACCTGCTAGGGCAAGACCCCGATCGTAATGTTTACCTAGACCTGGTTGAGCTACAGATTAATGTTTCTGAGCCCCCGGCAGATACCGCCGATGCCTATCTGCGCCTGCATTTGCTCTCCCACTGCCTGGTCCAACCTAACAGCATTAATCTTGAGGGGCTTTTTGGCAAACTAGCCAATGTTGCCTGGACCAATTTTGGCCCTATCCTGGCTAGTGAAGCCGGGCGTTTGCTGCCCAAGCTGCGTAGGCGCGGTCAGGTCAGCATCAGCCATGTTGATAAGTTTCCCCGCATGCTGGACTATGTGATCCCTGAGGGAGTGCGTATTGGAGACGCCGATAGGGTGCGCCTGGGAGCGCACCTAGCCCCGGGAACAACGGTCATGCACGAAGGTTTTGTTAACTTTAATGCCGGTACCCTGGGAACCTCGATGGTGGAGGGCCGGATTTCGCAGGGTGTTGTGGTCGGTGATGGTTCTGATATTGGCGGCGGCGCCTCCACCATGGGCACACTCTCTGGCGGTGGGAGCCAGCGTGTTTCCCTCGGCCAGCGCTGTTTACTGGGTGCTGAGGCGGGCATCGGTATTGCCCTGGGGGACGATTGTGTTGTAGAAGCCGGCCTCTACGTCACCGCCGGTTCACCTGTCAGCGTGATCCAGGAGGGCCAGGAGACCAAGATTGTTAAAGCTGCCAGTCTTTCTGGGGTAGCAAACCTGCTCTTCCGCCGCAATTCCCTTTCGGGTGGCATTGAAGTTCTGCCCCGGGCTAAGAACACGGTAGAGCTTAATGCTGCCCTCCACCGCAACTAACAGGCATTTGTAGGTCTTTGTGCCGGAAGTTTGTGGGTGTTTATCTGGCAATATGCCGGTAAAGTTGTAGGAAGATCCCCGCTCATTTACAGGCTTAGAAGGAGACAAAATGAAAATTTTGGTTACCGGCGGCGCCGGTTACATCGGATCCCACACCGTCTTAGAACTGCTTAAAGCTGGCCATGAGGTAGTGGTCATGGACAATCTTTCCAATTCGTCGGAGGAGTCTCTACGTCGAGTTGGGCAGATTACCGGCAAGCAGGCCCAGTTCCATCGGGTTGATCTGCTGGATTTAGAGGCTATGCGCTCCCTGTTTAACCAGGTTAAGCCGGAGGCTGTTATTCACTTTGCCGGTCTCAAGGCGGTGGGTGAATCGGCGCAAAAGCCCCTGTGGTATTACCAAACCAACGTTTCTGGAACTCTGAATTTACTCTATGCCATGGAAGAAGCCGGCTGTAAGTCTATTGTCTTCTCCTCCTCAGCTACGGTCTATGGTGAACCAGAGCAGATGCCGCTGACCGAAAAAATTAACATGGATGCCCAGTCCTGCTATGGCCGCACTAAGGAGCATATTGAGGATATGCTCCGGGACCTAGCTGCTGCAGACTCCTCCTGGAATATTGCCCTCCTGCGTTACTTTAACCCGGTGGGTGCCCACGAGTCTGGCTTAATTGGAGAAGACCCTGCCGGGATTCCTAATAATCTGGTTCCCTTTATTGCCCAGGTTGCGGTAGGCCGGCGGGAGCATCTTAATGTGTTCGGTAACGACTATCCCACGGTGGACGGTACCGGTGTTCGGGACTACATCCACGTGGTAGACCTAGCTGACGGCCACTTGAAGGCCTTGGACTACATTTGCCGTCACGGTGGTTTACACACCTGGAATTTGGGTACCGGTAATGGTTATTCGGTGCTTGAGGTGCTCCACGCCTTTGAAAAGGCTTGCCAGAAGGAGTTGGCCTATAAGATTGTCGACCGGCGCCCCGGTGATGTTGCGGTATCTTTTGCTGATCCGTCCTCGGCCTTAGCAGATTTAGGGTGGTCCGCCCAGCGTGATATTGACACCATGGTTCGCGACCACTGGAACTGGCAGAAAAACAACCCAGAGGGCTACCAGGCCTCCTAAGCGCAGGTGGGGGCAGAGGCCATCCTTTAGCTCTGCCCCCAGCACAGGGTGTGTTACAAAAGCTGAACTAAATCGGCACTGCGGTTTTTGGCAAATGGAGTATGCGGTAGGAGCAAGTTAAGGAGCGGGTTACCCAGCAGGGCCCTGCGCCCTTTAATGCTTTTCTCACGCTGGGTTAATTCTTTGGCTGTGAGGCAAACAAAATTTTTGCGGCCTGACCCCCTACCCTGTTTATGGGCCGCCTTTACTTTGGGGCCTAGAATTGCCTCCCATTCCTGTAAGGCTTGAGCTATATCGTGCGGATATTTACGAACAGCGGCTCCCAGCAGGTCTGCCCCAGCGATTCCTAGAGTAGCCCCCATCCCTGAATAGAGGGAAGGGCACCAGGCGGAGTCACCCACGAGCACTACCCTGCCCTGGTGCCAGGAGTCCATCCGGATTTGTGCTGTGCTATCAAACAGGAATTCATCTGCCTGATCCAGCTGGTCCAGCGCATATTCCATGAAATCACCGTAGGGTTTGTCTCCATAAACCTCTCGGAGTCTTTTCTTAGGGTCAAGCTTACGCTCGGCTGCGGGATCTTCTGTAGCGTAGGTAAAGAGTACTGTAGCCGGGTGATCTTTAAAGGGGAACAACCAAAAGGATTTTCCTACCTCGGTCAGGATGAGGCCCTGCCCGGGCTCTAGGCCGGGTGGGTTTTCTGCCAGCTCAAAGGCGCAGATCATAGTACCCAGTTGGTGTGAGTACTGGCTTTCTTCTCCAAAAACTAGGCTGCGTGTCTGCGAATGAATACCGTCTGCCCCTACCAGTAGGTCAAATTTTTCTTCCTTTCTTTCCTGGCTACTTATTTTTTCTAGAGTTACCGTCACTTCTGTGGCCGTCTGACTGATCGTGACGGGCCGGGTGTCGTAGCGGATCTCTACCTCAGCGGGCAGAGCCTCAAAGCAGGCTCTTTCGACGTCTCCACGCAGAACCATCCAGGGGGCAACAGAGGCAGGCAAATCTGCAAAACCAATCGATTTTTCGGTGATGCCTTCTCGGTTAATAGCAAAATTTGCTGCCTGGGGCTCAGTGCTAGCTCGGTTGTGCAGCCCCTCAAGAGCACCCAATCTTTTAGCTGCATGCCGGCCCATCTCCGCAAGACCCATAAAATAACCGCCTCGACGACGGGCCTGGGACCTTTCCACGATAGTTACCTGCCAGCCCGACTGATAGAGGGCAATAGCAGAAGAGATTCCACTGATTCCTAACCCAACAACGAGGGCCTGGGACCGGCTGCTGGTTTTTTGTACATTATGCGAAGTAGTCATGCATTAAAGATATGACCAACTGACCAAAATTGTTAATCTGGTCAGTTTGTAATATGCTTAACGCAGAAGCTAGCAACCTACCTGTAAGGGACATAGATGAGCACAGCGAAGGCCGTCAGCAAGGCCGCTAAAATTCTTGCCGCAGCGGATGATCTTTTTAGCAAACAGGGCTTTAGAGGGGTCACCATGTCAACCATTGCCCAGCGGGCACACGTTGGCAAGGGAACCGCCTACCTGTATTGGAGGAGCAAAGAAGAGCTTTTTCTTGAGCTAGTGGCACGGCACCTTCAAGAGACTTTAAGCAAGGTTGCCGAACAGCTTAAGGAAGATGCTAGTCTGGCTATGCCCAACCGGCTGCTGCCTCTCTTGGCAGAAGCCTGGCTGAAGAAATCTATCGTCCGAGCCCTACAAACAGCCGATGAAGAAAGCCTGGGGGCCCTCTTTGATAACCCCACGGTTCGCCAGCTCTTCCAGGAGAACAATATGCGGGCCATTATTAGTCGTTTGCTGCCTATCTGGCGGCAGCACGGCGTTATTAAAGCCAACTGGACAGAGCAGGAGCAGCAGTTAAGCCTGGAGATGCTACTTTTGGGCTTCTTTACTGAGTCCTCACACTTTGTCACCCAAACCTTAGGCCATAAACATAACCTTGCCCAGGTCTTGGATTTAGCTATTTCTGCTGTCTTAGCTGTTGCCACTCCCAGCTCCTCAGCTCAATCACTGAGTTCAGCTATCTGTAAGACTCTTACAGACCAAGCTCAAGCCATCTCTAGCTCCTACCTCTAAGTTTTCCACCAGAAAGAAAGTGCAGTATTATGACTTCTCAGCACACTGCCCCCTATGCCTCACTTTGCAGGGCCTACAAGGGAGCTAGCAGAGCCCAAGAGCTTACTTCTGAGTAAACCGTAGCGTTAGGTTAGCCAGCAGAAAAGCTAGCGTCCAGGCTCCTATACCAATCAGGCTGGCCGGCGCTAGCTCAAGGCCTAAGCCCAGATCGCAGATAAGGTCTCGGGCTGCCCGGGAGGGTAGCAGTAGGCTCAGGTCGTTTAAACGCTCGGGCATGATGGACGGAGAAACCAGCATCCCGCCAGCAAAGGATAGGGTTAAAAAGAGTAGCTGCGCTACGGTCACCACGGACTTTGTACTCAGCAGCCGCCCCATAAGACTGCCTAGCAGGCCAAACATGAGGGTGGAAAAGAAAAGCCCAAGGCAGACAGAAAAAAGCTGCCGGGTAAACTCAAATTCCGTGGTAAAGAAAGCGCAAATAAAAAGTAGCAGGATTCCTGCTGCCATAACAATGCTTACGGTAACAATATGCGCAAGATAGCGCGGCAACATACCGTAGGGCAAAGTTTTGGCATAACTAGCAAAGCCGGTTTGCTGATCTTGGGCGATTGCGGTGCTAAAGCCAAACAAGCAGGTAGACATAGAGATCATGGCCGCTAACTGCAGGGTACTTTCCGTAGCTAGTTCGCTGTTTGCGGTGAGTGCAGAATTGGGTAGTACAAAAAAGACAAAGCACAGGAGGGGGATAATAATATTTCCTACCAAGGCCATAAAATCTCGCAGGGTTTCTAGCACAACAACCCGCAGGTGCCCAAGATAGGCCCCTAAAGTTTCAGTCATTTTTAGCCTCCCTGCTGGCGGTGGTCTGCGGGGTCTTCTTTTCTTGTAGCCGAGTTTCCATAGCCTGTTCAAGAGACATAGCCTGCGCCTGAAAGGCAGTGATTTTTACTGAGCTGGCAACCAGTTCCCTTAAAAAGGCGGCAATATCACTGACCGTGACCTTGACCTGGCCGTCTGCTTGAGCAGACACATCGTGGTGGACGCTGCTAACGCTCGGTAGATTTTCCACCAGGTGGGGCTGGTCAACGGTGCACTCAACAACCGTGGACTGGGAAACTCGTAGAAAGTCTTCCTTGGGCAGGTAACCTTTATTGCGTCCCCGGTCAAGAAGGAGAATCTGGTCCGCCAGCAGTTCAACCTCATCAAGGTAATGAGAGGTCAGCAAGGTGGCAACTCCCTGCTGGGAATGTTTCTTGATAGTCTGCCAGATCAGCCGGCGTGAAGCCGTATCTAGGCCGGTTGTGGGCTCGTCCAGCAGGATCAGCCTGGGTTGACCCAGATAGGCTAGGGCCAGGCTGACCCGATGTTTTTGCCCTCCCGACAAGCTACGCAGGGGCTTGTGGGCAAAGTCGATCTCCCAGCTAGCTAGGTGTTCTAAACAGTAGGACCTGCTGGTCGTCCTGGCGGCCAGCGGCCCTGCCGGAAACTGCGAGGACACAAACTGAGCTAACTCTAAGGGGGTTAAATCCTCCGGCAGCTTGGTCTCTTGCGGTACAAGCCCCAGCACCTGTTTGCTAGAGCGCTTAGCGGGGCTCTGCCCCAGAATGCTAATCTGCCCACTGGTGGGTTGAATAAGCCCGCTAATAAGCTTAGTTAAGGTCGATTTTCCGGCACCGTTGGGGCCAAGTACTCCCAGGATCTGTCCGGCAGGGATAGCAAAAGTTATATCCTGCAAGACGCTGCTACCAGCGTAGGCCATGCCAAGCTGGGAGACAGTCAATATATTCATCACTACTACCCGTCAGCCAGGTACAGCGGCGTCACTGGCTGAGGTAAGGATCGGGTACAAAGTGCGCCTACCTTTTCTGCTTTCCGGAAAAAGCAAAGAGTGCCATAATGATCAGGGCAAGGGCAAACCCAATAAGCACCACAAATAAGGCGCGGGCAGGATCACCTTCTATAAGGTAATTGATTCCCCCCCCCAGGAGCGATGCAAGGATAGCAATAAGCACCCCGGTTTTAAACTGACTTTTCATACCTTCTCCCTCTTCTTAGAGGCCTACCTAAAATTCCTCAGTCGATTCACGCTGGCAGATAGCTCCCAGGCCAGCATGTGCTAGAAACCACTATAACGGCATCCAGGGTTTACTGGCAGTATTTGAGCATGCCATAAGCCAAAAGAGGCCCCTAGCTAGTAGCAGGAAACCTCTTTTAAGAGCTGGCCTAGGCAGCAATGCAGCTAAAGTAATTCCTTAAGCCGGATAGTGTCTTTCTCCCGGACCGGTATAAACCTGGCGAGGCCGTCCGATCTTAGTCTCCGGATCTGCAATCAGCTCCCGCCACTGGGCGATCCAGCCCGGCAACCTACCCAAGGCAAAAAGGACGGTAAACATCTTTTCTGGAAAACCCATAGCCTTATAAATCAGCCCCGTGTAAAAGTCCACATTGGGGTAAAGCTTACGCTCAATAAAGTAGTCATCGGCCAAGGCCTTCTCTTCTAAGCGGCGGGCGATATCCAGCAGCTCATCCTTACCGTCCAGTTTCTCTAAGACCTCATCCGCCGTCTTTTTAACAATACGGGCCCGAGGATCATAGTTCTTATAAACCCGGTGGCCAAAGCCCATCAGCCGCACGCCCGCTTCTTTATTCTTAACCTTCTCCATAAAGTCTTCCGGGCTCATGCCCTCAGCCTGAATCCGGCGCAACATATTAAGAACAGCCTCATTCGCCCCACCGTGCAAAGGCCCATAGAGGGCATTAATACCGGCTGAAACCGAAGCAAACATATTGGCATGGGCCGAACCAACCATACGCACCGTTGAAGTAGAGCAATTCTGCTCATGATCAGCGTGCAGCAGCAGCAGAGTGTCCAAGGCCTTAGACATGACCGGATCAGGCTCATAGTCCTCCGTTGGAAAACCAAAACACATCTGCAAAAAGTTCTCAGTATAGTTGAGCTTATTCTGCGGATACATGAGAGGCTCACCCTTAGACTTCTTATAGGCATAAGCGGCCAGGGTAGGCACCTTACAGAGCAGCCGGAAAGTAGAAACCTCTACCTGGTGACTATCAAAAGGATCTAAGGAATCCCCATAAAAAGTTGACATGGCAGAGACAGAGGCGGCCAGCACCGCCATAGGGTGCGCATCCGATGGAAAACCCGAGAAAAAAACCTTCATATCTTCGTGTACCATGGTGTGCTTACGCACCATCTGATCAAACTCTTGGTACTGATCAGCAGTTGGCAGCTCCCCGTAAATGAGAAGAAAAGCCGTTTCCAGAAAACTAGATTTTTCTGCCAGCTCCTCAATCGGATAACCCCGGTAACGTAAAATCCCCTGCTCTCCATCAATATAGGTGATGGATGATTTAGCATTGGCGGTATTCATAAAACCGGGATCATAGGCAACGTGACCGGTTTCTTTTAATAGACCGGCTGTAGAGAAGGCACCGTTGCCCGCCGTTGACTCAATATATTTAAGGTCAAGAGCGGTGTCTGCGTACCTTAACACAGCATCAGTGTAATCAGACATTAAATCCTCCGTCGTTCTGCAGCTGCACGTCCTCAAGTCTACCTGGGCCTCACCAAACCACTAGTGCGGCCCTGCTCAGTGCAGTTCCAGGAATGGACAGTTAGCTTCCTGTATACCCTATCGCTTCTGCATGCGCTTGGTCACATCCAGCGGGCCCTTGTCCCAGATATTTCGGGTGGAAAAGACTTTATGACGACAAAAGCCGCCTAGCCGCAGCCTCAATATGCTCATCACTACCCGTTAAAGCTAGCCGAAGATAGCCGGCACCTTCCCGACCATAAAAAACACCCGGCCCAACCAAAATGCCCAACCGGGCAAAACGGTCCAGGCTGGCCCAGGTATCTTCCTGCCCACGGGTCCACAGATAAAGACCGGCCTGAGAGCCCTCAACCACAAAACCGGCAGCCTGCAGGGCAGCAAACAGACGCTGGCGCCGCCTACGATAAAGGCTCTTCTGGGTGCTGACATGCTCATCGTCGCCCAAGGCAAGCTCCATAGCTGCCTGTACCGGCCCGGGAACAATCATGCCAGCATGCTTACGCGCATTAAGAATTCTAGGCAGCAGCAGCTCATCACCAGCCATAAAAGCTGCTCGATAACCGGCAAGATTAGACTGCTTAGACAGGGAGTAGAGTACAAAAAGTTGCTCACTAGAACCCCCGCTCACCTGCGGATCTAGCAGGGAGGGCACAGGCTGTCCACCGGCCTGAACATCCCACTGGCCCCAGCCCAATTCTGCATAACACTCATCAGAAGCAAGCACAGCCCCCAACTGCCGGGCATCCTCTACCAGCTGGCGCAAATAGGTTTTATCCCGAACAATACCGGTGGGATTACTGGGTGAATTAACCCAAACCAGCTTTACCCGCTGCCGAACCTGCCCCTCCAGCTCCTGCAGACTGTCTGCTGCAATAACCTCGGCACCGGCTAGGCGGGCGCCAATATCGTAGGTGGGATAGGCAATACGGGGCCGAACAACCACATCTCCCGGTCCCAAACCCAAGAAAAAGGGCAGCCAGGCCACCATCTCTTTGGAGCCAACGGTAGGCAAAACCTGCTGCGGGCTCAAGCCCGGAACACCGCGGCGACGCTCAAACCAGCCGACAATAGCCTGACGTAAACTCAGACTACCCTGCGTTGTGGGGTAGGAGTGGGCATCTGCCGCAGCAGCCAGTGCCTCTTGAATAAAGGCCGGTGTAGGGTCAACCGGCGTGCCGATGGAAAGATCAATCAAGCCATCCGGGTGCTGCTGGGCCTTCTGACGGTAAGGCAGCAAACGGTCCCAGGGGTAGTCAGGCAGGTCAAGACCAAATTCTTTCACAGCCAGCTCCTTTCAGCGCAGACTAGCTTTTGTCTTGATTTTGCGGGGGTAACTGACTAATCCAGTCAACATCGCTTCCGGTAGCCCCCAGACGGGCCGCCCCGCCGGGCGAACCTAAATCGTCAAAAAAATCCACATTAGCCTGGGTGTATTCAGCCCATTCCTCGGGCACATCGTCCTCATAGTAGATGGCCTCAACCGGGCAAACAGGCTCGCAGGCTCCGCAGTCCACACACTCATCGGGATGAATATAGAGTGTTCTCTCCCCCTCGTAGATGCAGTCTACCGGGCATTCTTCAACACAAGCGCGGTCTTTAACATCCACGCAAGGCTGGGCAATAACGTAGGTCATGCAAGGAGCCTTTCTGGGGCACTATGGGTTGCACATGCTTGGTGCGAATTCTAAAAAGTCTTCCTCTATGGTAGCGGTAGTAGCCGGCATAAGAGTACTTTAGTGGGCTAGCTTACGCGGAGTCAGCTAGGATCTTTAGTTGAAATAGAAAATAACTTCCTGCCGGTATCGCCAGGCTGACCTGGCCGGCAAAACTGCTGCTAGGGGCTAAAGACCTGGCGGATGTTTAGCCAGATAACGGCCTACTGTTACGTTAGAAACAACCGTTGCCGCTAGAGTACCCAAAAGCCAGATCGTCCCAGCCAGGCCCACCGGAACCGTTGGGTTGGGCAGTACCAGCACCGAACCAGACTTAGCAAAACTAAAAAACGCAACAAGTAAAAAGGCCAGCAGCCCCACAAGAGTTCCAGCCCAGGTTTTGCCAGCCCGCAGCGAAGACCAGGAAGCTGCACAAAAAACCAAGCCCATGGCCAGCAAAGCCCCCCAGGGCAGAAAAAAACTATCCGAAACATACCAGATATAAACGTGGTACATGCTGCCAGAAAAACCGGCAAGCAGCCCCAGACATATAGAGCGCACCAGCGAATTTATCGGCCCAATCCGCACATTAGCTTGGTTTTGCCCGGTCATGCTGCCCTGTCCTGCACCTTCTCTTCTGCCGCCCACAAAAGACGGTAGGTTTCCCGCGCCGAAATTTTTTGACTCACCCCGTTGGAATAGTGAAAAGTATCCTCACCCGTAATCATAATTTGGGAGACGTGGGCAGACATAGCGTCCCGTTTAAGGGTAAGCGGACCATCAATAACGGCCTGAGGCCTGGAATCAGAACTGCTGCTCTCCCCCTCTAGCCCCCATACAAGGCGCGGTTCCCAGCTGGTTTGCGCACAGGTCTGTACCGCCAATAAAGTAGCCTCATAGGTGCGCACGTGATCCGGATGCCCGTAACCACCACCGTGATCATAGGTAACCACCACGTCAGAGCCCAAGTACTTAATAAAGGCAGCAATGCCCGCTGCCTGCCGCTCTATGTCCTGGGCCAGGAGACTATCCGGGTCTTTATCCGGGTGAGCCTGGGCCCGCCCCTGCTTATCCCAGACCATACCCGAATCCCGGTATTGGGCCGGGGCTCCCGGAACGGCAGAAACGCCCTGCCCCAAATAGAGATGATGGCTAACCCCCAGGTGTTCTAAAGCCTCAGCCAGCTCTAATTCCCGCAGCTGGCCCAAGCCGTGACCGCGGTCAAAACAGTCCCGATGCCCTGCCGCTAAATGAGCAAAAATATCGGGAATAACCTCGCCGCGCTCCCCCCGGGTCAGGGTCAGCAAATCCACTTGGGCACCTCGGCTGGCATATTCAGCCATGGTTGCCCCGGTACTGGTGGACTCATCATCCGGGTGAGCATGAATAAAAAGTAATTTTGCCCGCTCAGGGGCTAGGTCCGCCGGCAGCAGACTGAACTGAGCTGTATTACTAATATAAGACCCCTGGTCCGGATAATAGGGTTTATTCTTTTTTGGCACCGCAATTCCCTCACTTTAAGTTTGAGAAACTTCAAGGGGTTACCGACAGGTAACCCCTTAGCTTTCATCAGCAAAGACTCCCCACTGTCTTTTATAAATTATTTAAATTATGCACGTGAGCGGCGCCTAAACTCGCGTACACGCTCATGAGAGTCTAAAATCACTTTTCGAATGCGGACGGCTTCGGGAGTTACTTCAACGCATTCATCCTCCCGGGCCCACTCCAAAGACTCCTCTAAAGTTAGCTTTTTGGGAGGGGTCATATTCTCAAAATTATCGGCTGTAGAAGAGCGCATATTGGTTAGTTTCTTCTCTTTAGTGATGTTAACTTCCATATCATCAGACCGGGAGTTCTCACCGATAATCATTCCTTCATAAACCTCAGCCGTAGGTTCAACAAAAATAGTGCCCCGCTCCTGCAAATTAATAATGGCATAGGGGGTCACAACACCGGCCCGGTCCGAAATCATGGAGCCGTTTGTGCGGTACTCAATCTCGCCGCACCAGGGCTCATACCCCACCGCATAGGAAGAAGAAATACCGGCACCGCGCGTTTCGGTCAGGAACTGGGTTCTAAAACCAATAAGACCTCTAGCGGGCACTTTAAATTCCATCCGCACCCAGCCGGTACCGTTGTTGGCCATGTTTTCCATGCGGCCTTTACGGGCGGCCATTAGCTGAGTTACCGCACCCAAAAACTCCTCTGGTACATCAATAATCATATGTTCCATGGGCTCATGAAGTTTGCCATCAATAGTCTGGGTAACAACCTGCGGTTTTCCAACCGTCAATTCAAAGCCTTCTCGGCGCATCTGCTCCACCAGAATAGCCAGTGCCAGCTCACCACGGCCCTGCACCTCCCAGGCATCGGGTCGCTCGGTAGGCAAAACCTTAAGGGAGACGTTGCCGATCAGTTCCTTATCAAGCCGGTCTTTTACCTGCCGTGCAGTAACCTTAGCGCCTTTGACCCGTCCAGCTAAGGGCGACGTATTAATACCAATGGTCATAGAGATAGCGGGGGCGTCAACCGTAATTAAGGGTAGCGGCTTAGGCTGCTCCGGATCGGTCAGAGTTTCTCCAATAGTGATATCTTCGATGCCGGCAACCGCCACAATTTCCCCGGGCCCGGCAGACTCAGCGGGAACACGTTCTAGGGCCTTGGTGGCCAGAAGCTCAGAAATTCGCACATTTTTAATGGTGCCGTCCTGGCGGGCCCAGGCTACCGTCTGGCCCTTTTTAAGCCTGCCATTAAAAATGCGCAGTAAAGCAAGCCGGCCCAAGAAGGGGGAAGAATCCAGGTTAGTAACGTGTGCCTGAAGAACCTCATCCGGATCGTAGCTAGGGGCCGGCACCCGGTTCAAAATGGTCTCAAAAAGAGGCTCAAGGTTGTCGTTATCCGGTAAAGAACCGTCGGCCGGCTGCTGTAGTGAGGCTGCCCCAGCCTTACCCGAAGCGTAGACCACCGGTACATCCAGCAAGGCGTCAACATCAAGATCAGGAAGTTCTTCAGCCAGGTCAGAGCCCAACCCCAGCAGAAGATCCATAGACTCAGAAACAACCTCATCAATGCGGGCATCGGGCCGATCTACCTTATTAACCACCAGAATAACGGGCAGCTTAGCAGCAAGAGCCTTACGCAGCACAAAACGGGTCTGCGGCAGCGGCCCCTCAGAGGCATCCACCAGCAAAACTACCCCATCAACCATGGATAAGCCCCGCTCTACCTCACCGCCAAAATCAGCGTGACCCGGGGTATCGATGACATTGATGGTAACGGTTTGGCCGGCAGCGGCAGGGCCGTCATAAAAAACAGTAGTGTTTTTAGCCAGGATGGTAATACCTTTTTCTTTCTCAAGGTCACCAGAATCCATTACCCTATCTTCAACAGCGGCGTGGGCAGAAAAAGCGTGGGTCTGCCGGAGCATTGCGTCAACAATTGTTGTTTTTCCGTGATCAACATGGGCAACAATTGCTACGTTACGCAAATCGCTGCGTGAAGCGGTATTTTTAGACATACGTGTAGATCTCGCTTTAATCTTTAGGGAATAGAAAATACCCCGGACCTGCCGCAAGGATGCTACCGCACCACAAAAGACACCCGCCGGGGTGGGCTTAGTGCCATCATACTCGCCTCAGCCCACCAATACTGCCAGCAGGTGATCAAACTCCCTGTAAAAGTTAGCTTTCTTTCTCTTTTTGGTCCCAGGGTAGCCCTTCCTGGCTCTCCTTTTTGATCTTCTGATCGGCCTCCACCTGGCTGGCTTTAAGAGCCTGCAGGGCCTGGGTATCGCTTATTTTCTTGATGGCGGCGGTGTTGGCCTCAATCTGCAGGCTAACATCGTCTACAGCTGAGGCAACGGCCTCGTCAACTGCCTCACCAATGGCCGCTCCCACCTTGGCCTCTACCTGAGCTTCAACAGCCTCGTCAAGGGCTTGATCCACCGCAGTGGCAACCTGTTTTTCTACCCCGGAGGCAACCATCTTGTCCACCCGCTGGCCAATTTGTTCCTTAAGCTCCTCGGCAATCTCTTCGCGGGCATTACGCCGTTGTGCCTTCACAAAGAGGCGGTGCTCATAGCTCAGAGCCTTATACAGCGAAACACACATCAGCAGAATCACCACAGAGAAGGGTACTGCAGTCAAAATAGCAATGGTCTGGATAGCCGCTAAGGAGTCTGTACCTCCGGCCCAAATCAAAGAAATTGCGGTGGTAGCAGCAATAAACACCCAGAAAACGCGGATCCACGTTTTAGGCTCCGGTGATCCGTTGGTTGAGAGCATGCCCAAGACCAAGGCGCCCGAGTCAGCTGAGGTAACGAAGAAAATAGTAATCAGAACAACTGCCCCTACCGTCAAGGCAGAACCTGCTGGCAGATTCTCAAACATCTGAAAGAGAGCATGCTGGGCAGAAACCGTGCCATCAGCAGAAAGAAGGGTACGGTTCTCAAAAAGTTCCTGGTGCAGGGCAGTGCCACCCAAAACCGAAAACCAGAAGAAAGAGGTCAGGGCCGGAACCAGCAGAACACCGGTCACAAATTCCCGAACCGACCTACCCCGAGAGACCCTAGCAATAAACATGCCAACAAAGGGCGACCAGGAAATCCACCAGCCCCAGTAGAAGGTGGTCCAGGCAGCCTGGAACTGCTCCCCTTCAACACCGTAGAGGGCTAAAGTCTCAAAGGTCATAGAAACAACGTTTTGCAGGTAATGCCCCAAAGAACCAATAAACTCCCGCAGCAAAAAGAGGGTTGGCCCTACAAAAAGCACAAAAAGACAGACCAGACCGGCCAAAATAAGGTTGGTGTTAGAGAGCCATTTCATCCCCTTTTCTAGGCCAGTTACCACAGAAAAAAGAGTAATGCCCATTAGCACAATAATGATTCCGGTCAGCCACCAGTTACCGCTAGCCGGGATATTGAGATAACCCAGACCACCAGCAATTTGCATAACCCCCAGCCCCAGTGAGGTTGCCACACCAAAGAGGGTGCCAATGAGGGCAACAATATCAATGACATCCCCCCAGCTGCCTTTAACCCTGTCTCCCAGCAAGGGTTTAAGAGAATAACGAATGGACAGGGGCAGCTTAAGCCGGTGGGCCGAATAGGCGATGGCTAAGCCTACAATCACGTAAATAGCCCAGGGGTGCAGACCCCAGTGCAAAAAGGCCTGGCTCATGGCTGCTTGAGCAATTTGCTCGCTAGTGCCGCTCTCAACTCCTGGACGCGGGTCTACATAGTGCGACAGGGGTTCCGTTGCCCCATAAAAGACCAAGCCAATGCCCATACCTGCAGCAAAAAGAAAGGCAAACCAGGTTCCAAAAGAATAGGCAGGTTCATCGTCATCAGAGCCGAGTTTGATATCCCCCATACGGGAAAACCCAAGATAGAGTGCAAAAATAACAAAGAAGGCAACTATGGCAACGTAATACCAGCCAAAGTAGTTGATGACATCCGCCTGAAGAGCATCAAAAATTGATTTAGCCTTCGCTGGAAAAACCAAGGTCAGGCCAACAAAAAGAGCCATGATGCTGGCTGCCGGCCAAAAAACACGTGGCGATAACTTTCCCTCACGTATATCTTCTTTGGTTGCTTTACTCACGTCCCCCTTACGAAGATCGGGCGCATCTTCGGGTAGAACTGCTTGCGTTTTTGCCATATTCAAATACCTAAATATCTAGACCTTTTAAGTTTCGACTGCCGAATGTGTGTTTATCTAACGCGCTCGTGTTGAACGATTCACAGGCTTATTCTAGCCTATTGACGCTAAGATTGCTTAGCAGAAATCATCAGATAGTGTCTAGACAAACTAGTTTATTAAAGATAAAATGCTCAACTTTATGACTAGGTTGCCGATGCGACCCGGCAGCAGGAGCCGGCAGGAACTGTGTCGGCTGCCACTAAAGCCAGCTTCTTGTCCTAGGCACTGGTGTTGACCAGCCAGCAAGGGGAGAATAAGAGCTATGAGTCAAAAAATAACAGATCCCACCACAACAGCAGCCTGGCAAGAATTAGCAGCACTCAAGGATAGCTTCCAGCCCGATCTGGCCGGCTGGTTTAAGGATGACCCCCAGCGTGCCCAAAAGTTAACTTTTTCCGCCGCAGACCTTGTGGCAGATTTATCCAAAAACTTAATCACCGAGGATATCCTGGCCGCCCTGCTTAAGCTAGCGCAAGAAGTTGGCCTTACAGAACGCCGGCAGGCCATGTTTGCCGGCGAGCACATCAACGTCACCGAAGATCGGGCTGTCCTGCACACAGCCCTGCGTCGGCCCAAAAATAGCAGCCCTGCCCTGGTTGTAGACGGCCAGCAGGTGGATCAGGATGTGCAGCAAGTGCTGGATAAAATCTACGACTTTGCGAACCGGGTTCGCTCTGGCCAATGGCGTGGAATCAGCGGTAAAAAGATTAAAACCGTTGTTAACATCGGTATTGGCGGTTCAGACCTGGGCCCGGTTATGGTCTACGAGGCCCTGAAACCTTACGCACAAGCTGGCCTTGAAGCTCGCTTTATCTCTAATATTGACCCCACCGACGCTGCCGAAACCGTCTCGGATCTCGATCCGGAAACAACCCTTTTTATTGTCGCTTCAAAGACCTTTACCACCCTAGAAACCCTCACCAACGCCAGAGTATGCCGCGCCTGGCTGCTAGAGGCTCTGACCACCTCCGGTGCCTTAGGCGGCCAGCAGGAGGCACAAGCGGTAGCCCAGCACTTTGTGGCCGTCTCTACAGCCTTAGATAAGGTGGCCGACTTTGGCATCGATCCCAAAAATGCCTTTGGCTTTTGGAACTGGGTTGGTGGGCGTTATTCGGTAGACTCCGCTATCGGTACTAGCCTAGCCCTGGTCTTTGGACCAAAAGTTTTTGAAGAATTTTTGGCCGGCTTCCACGCCATGGACGAGCATTTTCGCACAAGCGCCCTAGAGCAGAACCTCCCCGTTCTTATGGGCTTACTTAACATCTGGAACGTTAACTTTTTAGGGGCAGAAACGCACGCAGTGCTCCCCTACGACCAGTACCTGCACCGCTTTCCAGCCTATTTGCAGCAACTGACCATGGAATCCAACGGTAAAGGAGTTACGGCAGAGGGCACTGCGGTTACCTACGACACCGGAGAGATCTTTTGGGGCGAACCGGGCACCAACGGCCAGCATGCCTTTTACCAGCTCATCCACCAGGGAACCAGAATTATCCCGGCAGATTTTATTGCCTTTGCAAACCCCGTCCACCCTAGCCGCGACGGCCAGCAGGACGTCCACGAGCTCTTTTTGGCAAACTTTTTTGCCCAAACCAAAGCCCTAGCCTTTGGCAAGAGCGCAGCCCAGGTTCGGGCCGAAGGTACTCCCGAGGCTATTGTGCCTGCCCGAGTTTTTACCGGTAACCGACCAACCACATCCATCATGGCAGCCCAGCTCACTCCCGCTGTTTTGGGCCAGCTCATTGCCCTCTACGAACACATTACTTTTACCCAGGGTGCTATCTGGGGCATTGACTCCTTTGACCAGTGGGGTGTGGAATTAGGCAAGCAGCTAGCCTTAGAGCTTGCTCCGGCTGTTGCCGGAGACCGGCAGGTCTTAGAGCGTCAAGACGGCTCCACCAAAGCCCTGATTGAGTTTTATCTAAAGCAGCGTAAACCAGCATCATAGCGAAGGCACTAGCTCACGCCCAGCGGACTTCTGTAAGGTTAAGGGCATGTCATCCAGGCCAAACAAGCAGTTAGACCCGTCGGGCCTTAGCAGCCCAAGCCCCATTGAAGCTCCCCGTCAGGACACACCCGAGGCCCTGCGCCCCGGTGGTTTTTTAGACGACGAAGCGGAACTCTTAGCAGAAGAAAGGCCCGCCGCGCAGGCTCTACCCGGTGCTTCTGCTCCGCAGGCTATTGGCCGACTCTACGGCCAGTACTGGCTGACTAAAGGGCAGGCTAGCCGCAGTGAATTCTACTGGGGCATGCTCTATTGTTGTGGCAGCAGCCTAGGGCTTCTTGCCTTAACCCTGTGGATGGGCAGGGTGGTTGAAACGGGGCAAGACCAGGTCAGTTCCCTTTTTCGCACCCTCTATATGCTGCTGGCCTACCTGGCACCGGCCTGGTTACTGCTCCATCTGGGTCCGGCCCTCTCGCTGCTACGGCGCTTCCGTAACGGGCAAAGCTGACGCTCATCCTGTCATATTTACAGAAGTTCAGCTTGACAGAGGGGCCAGTATTCTGTGCTGACCAGCACATCAGGGTATTCTATAGGGGACACTGATCCAGAAACAACTCGGGAGAGTACTGTTCTATGGCAAAGATTATCTATACCCATACCGACGAAGCCCCTCTACTGGCAACCTACTCCTTTAAACCCATTGTGCAGGCCTTTGCTGCCAGCGCTGGAGTGGAGCTTGAAACTCGGGATATTTCCCTGGCCGGGCGTATCCTAGCCCAGTTTCCCGACTACCTCACCGATCAGCAGCAAGAGGCTGATGCCTTAACTGAGCTAGGTGAACTGGCAAAGCAGCCAGAAGCAAACATCATTAAACTGCCCAATATTTCTGCCTCCGTCCCGCAGCTACTGGCCGCTATTGCCGAACTCCAAGAGGCCGGCTACGCTATCCCGGATTACCCAGAAGAAGTAAGCGACAGCAAACAGGCAGAAATACGTGCCCGCTACGACCGGGTCAAGGGGTCAGCGGTTAATCCCGTCCTGCGCGAGGGAAACTCAGACCGGCGCGCCCCCCAATCCGTTAAAAATTATGCCCGGCACAACCCGCATAGCATGGGCAGCTGGAGCCCCGACTCCAAGACGCGGGTTGCCACCATGGGTCAGGACGACTTTTGCAGCAATGAGAAGTCAATCATTATGGAGGCTGATGACGTCCTAACAATTCAGCATCTTGATACTGAAGGCAAGGTCACTGTCCTTAAGGATTCCCTGCCGGTGCTTGCCGGAGAAATTGTTGACGCAACCTACCTGAAGGTGGCGGCTCTGGATCGTTTCTTAGCTGAGCAGGTGGCCGCTGCCAAAGAAGAAAACCTTCTCTTTTCAGTGCACTTAAAGGCAACCATGATGAAGGTCTCGGATCCCATTATTTTTGGGCATGTTGTTCGCGCCTTCTTTCCGGCACTGTTTGAAAAGTACGGTCAGCAACTACAGGAAGCCGGCCTTAACGGCAACAATGGCCTGGGCGCTATCCTGGCAGGAATTGAGGAGTTCCCGGCAGAAGTCCAGGAAGCCATCCGGCAGGAAATCGCTCGAGGCTTTGAGCAAGGACCGGCCTTGGCCATGGTCAACTCGGCCAAGGGCATTAGCAATCTGCACGTGCCTTCTGACGTTATTGTTGATGCCTCCATGCCGGCTATGATTCGCAACTCCGGGCACATGTGGAATAAGGACGATGCCCAGGAGGATACCCTGGCTGTTCTACCCGACTCCTCCTATGCCGGGGTCTACCAGGTTGTTATTGAAGACTGTAAAAAGAATGGTGCCTTTGACCCCACCAGTATGGGTAGCGTCCCTAACGTGGGACTGATGGCGCAAAAAGCCGAAGAGTACGGTTCCCACGATAAGACCTTTGAAATTGCCAGCCCCGGCCTGGTGCAGGTTCTTTCTTCTAGCGGCCAGGTTCTGCTAGAACACAAGGTTGAAGCCGGAGATATTTGGCGGGCCTGCCAAACCAAGGATATTCCGGTACGGGACTGGATCAAGCTGGCCGTCAGCAGGGCTCGTGAGTCTGGGAGCCCAGCTGTTTTTTGGTTGGATAAAAACCGAGCCCATGACCGCAACCTTATTGCCAAAGTAGAACAATATTTGCCTGAGCACGACACTGAAGGCCTTGATCTTCGTATTATGAGCCCGGTAGAGGCAACGCAGTTCTCTATTGATCGCATTAGGCAAGGCCAGGATACGATTTCTGTAACCGGCAATGTGCTGAGGGACTACCTAACAGACCTCTTTCCTATCCTGGAGTTGGGGACCTCCGCCAAGATGCTCTCGATTGTTCCGCTTATTAACGGTGGAGGGCTTTTTGAGACCGGTGCCGGGGGTTCTGCCCCTAAGCATGTGCAGCAGCTTGTGCAAGAAAACCACCTACGCTGGGATTCGCTGGGTGAGTTCTTGGCTTTAGCCGCCTCTTTTGAGCACTTAGCCAAGACTGAGCAGAATCGGGCTGCCCAGGTGCTAGCGGATACCTTGGATGCTGCAACCGGTCGCTTTCTCAATGAAAATAAGTCTCCCTCCCGTAAGGTGGGCGAACTGGATAACAGGGGTTCTCATTTCTACCTGGCAAAGTACTGGGCCCAAGAGCTAGCTACCCAGGAGCTTGATCCAGCCCTGGCCCAGAAGTTTGCCCCGGTAGCTGCTGCTATGGACCAGCAGGAGCAGACTATTCTTGAGCAGTTACTTGCCGTGCAGGGTTCTGCCGTCGATCTGGGCGGTTACTACAGGCCAGACCCTGAGCTAGCTAGCAAGGTCATGCGCCCTAGCGCAGCTTTTAATAGCATTATTGACGCTCTCTAGAAGCAAGTCTTTTGACCCGGATCGTGTGAACCTAGGTTTTCACGATCCGGGTATTTCTTTTTACTTGATTAATCACATTAAATTAAAAAGAATTTTAAAAAAAGTTTAAATTTAACGACAGTTAACTAAGCCGGGAATCACTTTCCTAGTCCCACCAAGAAAAGACCCCTAGCTCCGGTAGGCAATTGCATGATCCGGCAGATCAGCCGAGGTTTCCTACTAAATACCTACAGAACAGTACTTATTTATTTTCTTTTAGCAAAGAAAACCGTCATCCAGCCCGGTATTTGACGTTTTTCTGCACAGAATATTCACTACAAAATATTACAAAAAAATATTAATACTAAGCTGGCTAGTAGCTTAAATATTTAGGTAAAAAATTACCTTGTAGGGCTTTCTGCCAATTGCTAAATTACTGAACGGGTCGCAAAGACCTCAAAAGAAAAATAAGTCTTCAAGGAAGAAGGGGTTGCTGTCCTATGGATCGCCGTTCCGTTTTAACCTGTGCAGGTGCATCAGCATCGCTACTGGCATTTACTGCCCTTACTGCAACACCGGCAACTGCACTGCAGGTACCTCAGTCCAAAATGTCTGCTGAGCAGCAGTACAGCCTCATTATCAAAAAACTTGATTCAGTTCCGGCACGCCTAAAAAATGCTGATCCTAAATCCTACCCCAACTATCAGGCTGAAATCGCAAAGTATCTGGGTAATACAACCACGATTACTTCAGCTCCCCGCGGCGTTAACGCATCTTTCGATTTTATCGGTTGCGGTATTGCCCTCATCGGCCTGGTCAAAGAGTTTAAGCACCCGCTGATCAAGATCCTCGGCTGGCTGCGTAAGGCCAAGGAAATCTGGGGCAGCGTCAAGGAAATCTGGAACGCTATCAAGAGTGGCAAGGCTATCAAAGAAATTGGTGCTGAAGCAGCCAAATTTATTGGTGGCGTTCTAGGCTTCAAAGATGTTGCAAAAAAGTGCCTTGCATAAATAAAAGCACTAACTCCTAGTAGAACTAAGCTATCTCCCTCTAGCTGCTGGCTCCGATAAGTGCTCTCGGGGCCAGCTTCTCTTTAAAAACTACCCAGCGTTCCCCCGGACTCTGCCAAATAACAGGCAGCACACAGAGATTCATAACTAACCTCGCTCCCGTCAATGGCCACCTGAGAACCAGAAAATACAAAAGCACCGTCAAGGAGCCTAGGGTTAAAAAGAGCCTTCTTTCCGCAACGGCAAATCGTTTTTAGCTCCTCAATGCTGTGGGCAATTTCCAGAAGCCGGGCAGAACCGGCAAAAGCGTGGGTTTGAAAATCCGTGCGGATACCGTAGGTTAAGACGGGCACCCCGTCCAAAATGGCAATACGCATCAGATCGTCTACCTGCTCAGCAGAAAGAAACTGAGCTTCGTCAATCAGCAGGCAAGAAACCGGTAGATGACCGTGCCCGGATCCCTCCTCGCCCTGCTGACTAGCAGCTCTAAACAGCTGACGCACCGAATCATGAGCAGCAATCAAAAAATCAACCTGCCGAGTAACTCCCAAACGCGAGATCACGCTGCGGTCACCTTTTGTATCAACCCGGGGCTTAGCTAGCAGTACCCGCTGCCCCCGTTCCTCATAGTTATAGGCAGCCTGCAGCAAAGCAGTTGACTTACCGGAGTTCATGGCACCGTAACGAAAATAAAGTTTAGCCACTCAATCAGCCTTTACCGTGGGGAAATATGGTCAGAGCTACGCTGCAATTCTAACTGGAGCAGGCCGTAACATGCCAAAATCACAAATGAACCATTCTCTCATCTGTAAAAAGCCCACTCTATACTTGAGATGAGCACCCTAAGCATACACTAAAGGTTTTTCTTACCCATGATTCCCCGTTCTGATCTCGAAGCTCTCACCGCTCCGCCGGCGCGAGATACCGACCCCTTAGACATCATCATTGAGCAGAACAAATCCAGACTTACCGAGTTAGTACCGGTACGCATTGGACGTATGTCTGAATCCCCTTTCACCTACTATCGCGGTACCGCCGGGCCCATGGCAGCAGACCTGGCAACCAGGCCACATTCCGGTGTCAAACCCATCATCTGCGGAGACGCCCACATTGGAAACTTTGGTTATTTTGCTTCCCCTGAACGTAACCTGCTCTTTGATCTTAATGACTTTGATGAGGCCGGCCGCGGCCCCTGGGAGTGGGATCTAAAACGCCTGGCAGCTTCTGTCTATCTGGCAGCAACGGACAACGGTGAGTCTGAGGCTACCGCAACGGTCTTGGCAGAAAAAACCTCAAAATACTACCGGCGAACCATCCTGCGCATGAATGAGCAAAGCGCCCTAGATCGCTACTACAGCAGGGTTAACACCGACACCTTCGAAGAGCTGGTTAAGGCCGAATACCAGCCCCTCTTTAATAAATTTGAGCAAAAGGCCCGAACCCGCAATTCCCAGCAGGCCCTACGCAAGCTAACGGTCACCGATCAGGCGGGCAGAACCCGCATTGTTGAGCAGCCCCCCTTAACAATGCACAGCCATGAAATGAGTGCAGCGGCCATGAAGGAACTCTGGCAGCAGTATCTTTATACGGCCCGGCCAGACATCCGCTACCTTCTCCAGAACTTCAGCATCAAAGATCACGTCCTCAGGGTAGTGGGGGTAGGCTCAGTGGGAACCCGCTGCTTTATTACCCTCCTGCAGGATCGGCTGCATAACCCCCTCTTTATTCAAGTTAAAGAAGCCCAGGATACGGTCATCCATACCTACGGAAAAATTGAGCAGACCTCGGAATCTTTGGGCTTTCCCGACCGCCCTATGGGTAACGGCTTCAGGGTGGTAGCGGGTCAGCGAGTCATGCAGTCACAATCGGATCCCTTTTTAGGCTGGATCGAGGGAGTTCCTACCGGTCAGGGCGGCAGCGCCGACTACTATCTGCGCCAGTTCAGGGATATGAAAGGTTCCATCAACCTCTCTGCCTTGGATAGGGATGGTCTTAAACAAACGGCTAAGGTCTGTGCTTCACTGCTGGCACGAGCCCATGCCCAATCCAGACATATTGACGATATTGCCGTCTACTGCGAAGCCGACAAAGTTTTTGACGAATTAATGGGCAGCTGGGCCCACGCCTATGCAGGCATCTGCACCCAGGATTACCTCAGACTGCAAGAAGCCATTCACAAGGGAAAACTTCCTATTCAGTATGCACTGTAGGCGGCGCTAGGGCTCACTTTCGTAAAATCTGGTCATTTTTTTGCTGCTTAAGAAGACTTAAAGCTCCCAATACTGTAATCTGAGTCAAACACTGTTATGACTTGTCACACACATTTTGGAGTGGAGTCCTTGCAAAGCCAACCCAGCCCCGTGGAGACAACCTCTCCCTACACCCAGGGCATTCACATCAGCAAACCGCAGTCTCGACTACTGCACATCCTTGCTGGAATTTTTTCAGCCCTGGTTATTGGCAGCGCTCTTCTTATTTCTGCCTCGGGAGCGCAGGAAGAGAACAACCTGCGCTCGGCGCTGACCATCATTGCACCGGCTGCTGCCGGCGGCGGCTGGGATACCGTTGCCCGGCAAATGCAACAGGCCCAACGGGCCCAGGGCATCACCAATAACACCCAGGTGCTTAATATCCCCGGCGCAGGGGGAACCATTGCTTTAGAGAATCTGAACATGCTAGCCGGAAAAGCCAACAATCTGATGGTAGGCGGAACCGGGCAGCTAGCTGCCACAATCCAGTACGATACGGCCACTAGCTACCGGGACGTCACTGCCCTAGCCATCACGGTTGAAGAGTACGACGTTATTGTGGTTCCGGCAGATTCTCCCTACCACAATCTCAAAGAGCTGATGCAGGACTGGAGCAAAAATCCCTCAGCCCTGGTCTGGACCGGTGGCGGCTCTTTTGACCGGCTTGTTGCCAGTAACCTTGCTGTTTCTGCCAACCTTTCGCCCCAGGACATGGTCTACGTCAACTCCGATGGAGGCGGTGAAGCTACCCAGGCCCTGCTCAACGGAACCGCCGATGTTTCTGCTAGCGGCTATGGAGACACCATTGATCAAATCCAGGCGGGCAAGCTGCGTCCACTGGCTTTAGTAGCCCAAAACCCTATTCCGGGAGTGGATATTCCCACCACCGTAGAACAGGGTTACCAGGTTACCTTAGCCAACTGGCGTATCTTGCTGGCGCCCGGAGGTATTAGCCAGCAGGAGAAAGAAGAGCTGGAGTCCATCATTACAGAAACCGTAGCCACTGCCGAATGGAAGAAGGCGGTGCAGAACTACCATTGGAACGAGAACCTGATCATGGGCCAAGAGCTAGAAAAGTTTTTAGATCAAGAAACTGCGACCATTAGAAACCTATACCAGGAGATGGGCCTGTGAGTACCAGCCTGCCTTCTGCCCCCGCTCCGCTCAAGCAGCGGTCATCTTTAGCCTTCATTAAAACATTGACGCTTCCCCTTCTGCTGCTGGCTTTTGCCGGCTACCTGCTGGCTTCTATGCTGCTCATGGACGTTCCGGCTTCCGTAGATTTTCCGGGGCCACGCTTTTTCCCTGCCCTGATCACAGCCGGCCTCTTTCTGCTGGCGGGCTTGGACATAGTAGCAAGTTTGCGAAGGTGCCGAATAGCGCCTGCTGAACCAGAAAAGCCAGCCGGGCAAGCAGCCAAAGCCCACCAGGATAGTTCCCTCCGGGGCCTTAGCTGGTGTATAGCTGGCTTTATCTTTTTTATTCTGACCTTAAATTTTTTGGGTTGGATTCTAGCTGCTGGACTACTTTTTTGGGCGGTGGCTATTGGCTTTTCTGCCAAAAGCTACCTGCGGGCCCTCCTTACGGGCCTGACCCTCAGCTCGCTGACCTATCTTATTTTTGGCTTAGGCCTTGGGCTGGTACTTCCTAACGGTTTTCTGGGAGGTCTTCTCTAAATGGATTCTTTAGCCCTGCTAGCTCAAGGTTTTAGCCACGCCCTGACCTTAGAAAACCTGCTTTGGGTTTTTGCCGGCTGTTTTTTGGGCACTGCCGTGGGTGTTCTGCCCGGACTAGGCTCTTCCATGGCCGTTGCCCTACTGCTGCCAGTCACCTTTGCCTTAGAACCAACTGCCGCCTTTATTATGTTTGCCGGTGTCTATTTTGGCGGTCTTTTTGGCGACTCCACCATGGGTATTTTAATGAATACTCCCGGGCAGGCCTCTGCCATTGCCTCAACCTTTGAGGGGCACGCTATGGCTAAAAATGGTCGGGCTGCCCAAGCCCTGGCAATTGCGGCTATCGGTGCCTTTATTGGCGGTTTTATTTCTTCTGTTCTGGTGGTCTTTTTAGCCCCTCTGCTTGCCGATTTAAGTAGTCAGTTTGGACCGGCAGAGTTTTTTGCCTTAGCAATTTTTGCTTTTGTTGCCACCTCTTCCGTCGTAACAGACTCGGCCATTAAGGGCTTGCTCTCCCTCCTGCTCGGGTTGGGGCTTGCTGTTGTCGGTATTGACGGTGTAACCGGCATACCCCGTTTTACGGCTGGATCTGCCGAACTTTTTGACGGCATCTCCCTGGTAACCGTCACCGTTGCGGTACTGGCCTTGGGTGAAGTCTTTTATCAGGTTTACCGGGGTTCCGGTTTGGGAGGAGCTCGTATGATTCGGCCCAAAAAGGGCAGCTATCTTTCTGCAGCAGAATTTAAAGAAGCGTCTCCAGCCTGGCTACGGGGCACGGCCATTGGCCTGCCCTTCGGGGTAATCCCCGCCGGTGGTGCCGACATCCCCACCTTTTTAGCCTATGGCCTGGAGCGGAAACTGGATCGACGCCGGCAGCAACCCCAATTTGGCCAAGGTGCCATACGGGGCTTAGCAGCACCCGAGGCCGCCGGGAACGCCACCACCGGCATGTCTATGGGAGCCTTACTGGCCTTAGGTCTGCCCATTTCTGCCACCTCAGCTATTATGCTGGCGGCCTTCAAACAGTACGGTCTCCAGCCCGGGCCGCTCTTGTTTGAGCGCTCCGCAGATTTAGTGTGGGCCTTGCTGGCCAGCTTTTTTGTGGCTATGGTTGTCCTGCTGCTTATTAATCTTCCCTTTGCGACCCTCTGGGCTAAGCTGCTTCTTATTCCCTCTGCCTACCTCTATGCCGGCATTACGGTTTTCTGCGCCTTAGGCATCTACGCAACCTCCAATTCAACCTTTGACCTGCTTTTGGTGCTGCTGATAGGTTGCCTGGGTTTTCTGATGCGTCTCAGCGACTACCCTTTGGCTCCCCTTATTATCGGTATGGTCTTGGGGCCTCTGGCCGAAACCAATCTCCGTGATGGACTGATTGCCTCTAAGGGAGACCCGGCTATCCTGTTTCAGGGACCAATTGTCATCACTATCTACGCTCTACTTGCCCTAACCCTCTTAGTCACCCTGCGCAGTAAAATAAGGCAGGGCAGGGCCAAGAAGTAGGGGTTACTCCTGCCTACCAAGGCTCAGCCCGGAGACATCCACCTGATCTAAGGGAATGATTTTGTCTTTGGTCACTGCCTTATGGATAAGCCAGACGGCCAAGAAAACCGGTAAGCCAATGTAGGCACTGACCACTTCAACAATGTGGCCGGCAAAAATAGCCTCATAGTTCTGACCTAAGATAACGAGCAGGCACATCACAAAAGCAATCATGGGCCCTAGGGGGAAGAAGGGGGCAAGGTAGGGCAGATCTTTGAGGGATTTTCCCTGAACTAGGTAGGCCCGCCGAAAACGGTAATGGCAAACAGCTATACCTACCCAGGCTATAAAACCGGATAAGCCGGAGATACTGACCAACCAGGTGTAGGCGCCACCCTGCCCCATCACCGCGGTTAAAAATCCAAATAAGCCAACTGCTGCTGTAGCCAGCAGGGCTGGTGTGGGCACACCCCGTCTACTCACCCGGGCAAAAATACGAGGGGCCTTCCCTTCGATAGCCAGCGAATAGAGCATGCGGGAGGAGACATACAGGCCAGAGTTGCCGGCAGATAAGATGGCGGTCAGAATAACAGCATTCATTAAGGAGGCGGCAAAGGCAATGCCGGCCCTTTCAAAGACCAGGGTAAAGGGCGAATAAGCAATGTCGGTTGCGTCCGTGCGTAAGAGGTTGGGGTCTGTGTAGGGGATTAAAAATCCGATCACAATAAAAGCAGCAATATAGAACATCAAAATACGCCAAAATACCGAGTTAATAGCGCGGGGAACATCCCGGCGTGGATTTTCGGACTCGCCGGCGGCAACCCCCACCATCTCGGTGCCTTGAAAAGAGAATCCGGCGATCATAAAAATAGCAATGACCGACATAGGACCCCCTACAAAGGGAGCCTGGCCCTGGGTCCAATTGCTAAACCCCGGTGATTGCCCCCCAAGAATACCCAGGATCATGGCGAGTCCAGCAAGCAGGAAGACAATAACCGTCACTACCTTGATGCTAGAAAGCCAAAATTCACCCTCACCAAAGGCTCGGGCCGACAGTGCGTTGAGGCTAAACAGCATAAGGAGAAAGAGTCCTGCCCAGACCCAGCCGGGCACACCGGGCAGCCAGTAGTTCATCACGATCCCGGCAGCTACCAGCTCAGCAGCAACCGTAATGGCCCAGTTAAACCAGTAGTTCCAGCCAATAGCAAAACCAAAGGAGGGCGAAACAAATCTGCTAGCAAAGGCTTGAAAAGAACCGGGCAGGGGCAGGTGGGCGGACATCTCTCCCAGGGACTGCATTAGCAGGAGCACCATTAAACCGATCAGGGCATAAGCCAGCAAGGCCCCACCCGGACCGGCAGAGGCAACCGTAGCTCCCGAAGCAACAAAAAGACCGGTGCCAATAGCTCCACCGATGGCAATCATCTGCATATGGCGATTCTTAAGCCCGCGCCGAAGCTGCTGAGAAGACTGCCCCCCGCTCTTATCTGCAGTATCAGACATTAGCCCCACCCCATCTTAAGCTTTTCTCATGGTCAATAAGTTAAGCTTCAGACTATCATTGCTGGTCATAACAAAAGCAGCCAACTCAGCGGGAAAGAGGCTAAAGCTCCCAGAGTTTTAGGGTACAAAACAAGTGCTTTTGCCCCGACTGCTCAGATCTGTAGGGCTTGCCCAGTGGGAGTGTTTGACACTTTAAGCCTGCTGCCACCTAAAATTGCTGTTATGAAGGAGAAAGAGCAAAAAAGTGGCACCGGGGCAGAAGCTGTGGCCGGCTCCCATCAGCTTACTTTTCAAGGGGAAAGCGGCTGGCAGGAGGCCCTGCGTGTGGGCGGTGTGGTCTTTGCCGGTTTTGTTGTCCTTGGCCTGGGCTTGGGCGTCCTTATTGCTTCTCTGGGCCTACCCTGGTGGCTTGCTCCCCTGATCTCCTTACTCGTTTATGCGGGCTCAGCAGAGTTTATTCTGGTGGGTATGCTGGCGGCGGGTGCTCCCCTGCTTTCTATTGCTACAACCACCCTGCTGGTCAACTCCCGCCACCTAGTGTACGGGCTGTCTTTTCCCTTAAACCGGGTGCAGGGGCGCTGGGCTAAGCTCTACAATATTTATGCACTGAGCGATGAGCATTTTGCCCTCAATGTTGGACCCCAGGCCCAGCAGCTTCGCTCGGCCAGGATCACCTGGATTTGCTTTTTACTGCATGTCAGCTGGGCGGCAGGGTCCACGCTGGGAGCGGTAATCGCTAGTAGTTTTTTAAGCGATATTCGCGGCGTTGACTTTGTTATGACGGCCCTCTTTATTATCCTGGCCCTGGACGCCTTCCGTAGTGACCCAGACATATTAACCAGCCTCTTAGCGGCAGTAGCAGCTATTCTGGCCATGCTGCTAGCTCCGCAAGCCATGCTGACCCTGGCCCTGCTTATCTACTTAGGCCTGCTGATTGTCCGGCATTGTGTGGGCAAATCCCGGGGGGCCTCTCGTGCCTGAGCCAGCCTACCTGATCGGGGCCGTCCTCTGTGCAGCAGCCCTTACTTTTCTTCTGCGTCTTATTCCCTTTACCGTCAAAAACCAGCTTAAGGATTCTGCTCTGCTGGCGGATCTGGCCAGATGGATACCGCTGGGGGCTATGCTGCTCCTAGCCGCCTACGTCCTCTTTCATATCGACTACAGTTCACAGGCCACGGCCCTACCCTATCTAGCGGGAGCGGCCGTGACCGTGCTGGTTCATCTGTGGCGCAAAAACATGTTTCTCTCCATGATTTGCGGAACGGTTGTTTGTGTTTTTCTGGCAAATTGGGTTTTTTAGACCCCTTGCAGCTAGGCCTTACAGGCTGGCTAAGGCTTGTCTGTAGTCTGGTTCTTGGCTAATTTCTGGAACCAGTTGGCTGTGGATAACCTGGGCAGATTCGTCCAGTACAATGACTGCCCGAGCTAGAAGCCCTTCCAGGGGGCCGCTGCTCATCAGCAGGCCGTAGTCTTGGCCAAAGGTGGATCGAAAAGCCGAAGCCGTGATCACTCGATCCAGACCTTCGGCTGCGCAAAACCGTGCTGCCGCAAAGGGAAGATCCATGGAAATGCAGAGGACGGCAGTGTTTTCTAAGCTGGCAGCTTCTTTATTAAAGGTGCGAACTGACTGGGCACATACTCCGGTATCTATGGAGGGGAAAATATTCAAAATTACTCGCTGACCGGCAAAGTCTCCCAGGGAAAGGGGCTTAAGTTCCGAGTCCACCAGGCTAAAATCTATGGCCTTTGTGCCCGGTTGAGGCAATTGACCGCTGAGGCTGACAGGATTTCCTTCAAGTTTTGTTTCAGACATGCCTCTATTCTTATCTAAGTGCCTGATCACAGGCAAGAAAAGTGAAGAAAATAGTTGAGCCCAGAAACAAAAGGACCGGCAGACACAAAGGTAAGGTACGGTATAGACACCATTCCTGCAATATCCTGTAAGCTTTTAAGGTTTTAGTTCTTATCCCCTTTCCTGCCCTGCTACTGCACCCGGGCTCCCCCATTTTCAGGAGGTACTATGTCCAGTCCAGCTCACCCGGCCGATGGCCACAAAAACATTAGTATTCAAGGGGCCCAGCAGAATAACTTAAAGAATGTTAGCCTTACCCTGCCCAAGCGGCGGCTGACCGTCTTTACCGGGGTTTCTGGCTCGGGTAAGTCATCCTTGGTTTTTGCTACCATTGCGGCCGAATCCCAGCGGCTGATTAACGAAACCTACCCTGCCTTTCTCCAGGGGTTTATGCCCAATCTCCCCCGCCCTGCAGTAGACCTTTTAGAGGGGCTGACTACCGCTATTGTGGTTGATCAAGAACGTTTGGGCGGCAATCCTCGCTCTACTATTGGCACTGCCACCGATGTCACTGCCCTCTTACGCATTCTTTTCTCCCGGGTGGCCGAGCCCAGGGCTGGCGGTCCCGATGCCTATTCTTTTAATGTTGCCAGTGTGAGCGCCCAGGGTTCACGTACCGTTCATAAAAAGGGCAGCAGCGCAGAGACCGTTACCTTTAACAGGCAGGGTGGCATGTGTCCTGCCTGCGAAGGTTTAGGCCGGATCAACCATATTGAGCTTTCTGAGCTCTACGATGAAAACCTAACTCTTGAGGACGATCTTTTTAGTATTCCTGGTTATAACCAGGGCGGCTGGAATGCCCGTTTGTACCGGGAGTCTGGCCTCTTTCCGGCCAACCAACCTATTAAGTCTTTTAGTGCTGATGAGCTCCAAGATTTTCTTTATAAAGAACCTACCCGCCTTAAAATTGCCGGTATTAATATGACCTATGAGGGTTTGGTTCCCCGGATTGAGAAGTCTCTGCTAGCTAAAGACAAAGAATCCATGCAGCCGCATGTGCGGGCTTTTGTGGAGCGGGCTATTACTTTTGTTCAGTGTCCCGATTGCAAAGGTAGCAGGCTTAATACGGTAGCTTTAGCCTCTACTATTAAGGGAAAAAATATTGCCGAACTCACCGCTATGCCCGTTAGTGATTTGGCCAGCTGGTTTGAGGAGCTGCAGATTCCCGAGGTTGCCCCTCTGATCGAGAGCTTAAAGCAGGTTTTGCAGGCTTTTATCACTATCGGTTTGGGCTATATTAGTTTGGATCGTCCTGCCGCAACTCTTTCTGGTGGGGAGGCCCAGCGGGCTAAGATGATTCGTCACCTGGGTTCTGCCCTTACTGACGTCACCTATATTTTTGATGAACCCAGCATCGGCCTGCATCCGCACGATCTGAAAAACATTAATGAGCTGCTGCTTTCTTTGCGGGATAAGGGCAACACCGTCCTGGTGGTAGAGCATAAACCCGAAACGATTGCTATTGCCGATCATATTGTTGACCTTGGGCCGGGCGCCGGTAGCCTGGGTGGTGAAATTACTTTTGAGGGCAGCTACAGCCAGTTGAAGCAGTCCCAGACTCTGACGGCGCAGCACCTCAATTACCGAGCTGCCTTGAAGGAGACTATTCGTCCGGCTCGGGGCCAGCACCCTATTCGCGGGGCTCAGAACAATAACCTTAAAAATATTGATGTTGATATTCCCCTGGGCCAGCTTACGGTGGTAACCGGGGTGGCTGGTTCGGGTAAGTCTTCTCTGATTCACCAGCATTTGGTGGGCAAGACTGCCGATGGAGAAGACATTATTAGTATTGACCAAAAACCTATCCGGGGATCTCGCCGCTCTAACCCGGCCACCTATACCGGCATGCTGGAGAGTATTCGTAAGGCTTTTGCCAAGGCCAACGGGGTTAAGCCAGCTCTTTTTTCCTCTAATTCAGCCGGTGCCTGCCCTACCTGTAAGGGCAGCGGCACGCTTGAGGCAGAGCTGGGGGTGCTGGCCAAGGTTTCCCTGCCCTGCCATACCTGTGAGGGCAGGCGTTTTAATGATCAGGTACTGACCTACACCCTGGGGGGATTAAACATTGTTGACCTACTGAATTTGTCCGTTGAGCAGGCAGCTGACTTTTTAGCTAGGGCAGATAGCTCGGTACCGGCGGCGGTCAAGATTCTCAAAAGGCTGATTGATGTTGGTTTGTCCTACCTGACTTTGGGTCAGCAGCTATCCAGTCTCTCCGGTGGGGAACGTCAGCGGCTTAAGCTGGCCAGCCAGATGGCTGATCAGGGCGGGCTCTATATTTTGGATGAGCCTACTGTTGGCCTGCACCTGGCAGATGTTGCCCAGCTTCTGGAACTTTTAGATAGGCTGGTTGATTCTGGCAAAACGGTGGTGGTTATTGAGCACCATCTGGCTGTTATGGCCCACGCGGATCATATTATTGATTTGGGTCCAGGAGCCGGCGCAGAGGGTGGCCAGGTGGTCTTTACCGGCAGCCCCGCCCAGCTAGTGGCTTCTGGCCGGGGGCTAACCGCCCAGTATCTTGCTGATTACCTGGCCTAGGAGCTGGCGCAGGATAAGGCTGCCCAGTGAGGCTGGGCAGCCAAGGGGTGCGGCCAACATTTCTAATAGATTTGTTGATTTGTTTACTTTATGACGTTTACTCAACGAAGAAACTAATTTTCTGTACAGCAAGCCCCCTAGTGGCCCACAAGCAACTTTTGCTTTTATTTACCCAAGTCACAAAGGATTTTATCTGCAGTTAACCTTGCATGCCCCTTTTTCTGCCCCGGCTCCCCTTCTTCTTGCCGGCCTGGACGGCAAATTTGCTGGCCAAAGTGACTTTAAAAATCAATATATTTAAATACCTAGTTCTAGCACGGCCACATATTTGGGGGGAATATGCACGCAAGGATTGCGTTGGCTTCTATTGTTTTTGCGCTAGGTGCTTGGGCTGGCACACCTGCCCAGGCTGCGGACTCTGTGCCGGGGCAGGTTACGGTTCAGGATCTTGATGTTAACCAGCAGCCTGAGTTGGGCAAGCCTATTTTTTTTCCTAAGCCGGTGACCGATACGCTGCTGATTCTTAGTTCTGAGTACGGTTCGGAGCGTCCTTTGCTGACCGATGCTAGCCGTCACCGCCATACTGCGCAGTGTTTTGTTAAGGTTTTTGCTGCCAGTATGGGCAGCGCCTGGGTGCTGGTGGCCCTCTGCCGTCGCTTCCAGGAAAATTGCGAATACTAGGCCTCTTGTAGCTGCTGTCCTGCGGCTGGCTGCTGGCCACAGTTTTTTGGGCTGCTAGTCTGCCCTGATCAGGGTACGTAGGCCTTGGTAGGGGTGGAGGCTATCTTCTTGGTTGTTGCTTTGCTGGTAGAGCCAGTCGGCTAGCTGCTGCCATTGCTGGTGCGCTGCCTGGTCGGGTGAGCTGGCAGAGTAGATGTTTACGAGGATTGCTTCGGTATGCATGGCCTGCCTGACCTGGTCGTATTTGTTGGCCTGGATGGCTTTACGTAAGAGTTTTATATGGTTGGCGGTGAGGTTTTCGCTGCATAGCTCAACCAGGCGCAGGTTTGCTTCTGCTGCACGGAAGGATGGTGAAGACTCAACAAGGCTGATTGTTTGCTGTACAAAGGGGCGGCGATTCTTGGACTGCTCGATGGCTTTAGCAAGCTCTTGGTCAGTAAGGCTGGCTACGATGTCTGTGAAGATCTGGGCAAGTTCTTTGTCTTTGGGTTCACCGCAGACAAAGAAGTGCTGGTCCAGTAGTTCTGCTGTGTCGCAGCGGGCTAGGAGTGTCTTGAGCCTGGATTTTCCGGTGGCGGGTAGCACCTGCCAGAAGAGTGTTTGGGCCCCGTAGGCGCCGGCGGCACGCAGTAGTTCTGCCTCTCCTAGAGCTCCGCTGGCTTCCCAGTGGTGCAGGACGGAGCTGATAACTTCCTCAAAGAGGGGCGGGTTTTGTTGGGCTACGGCTAGGGTGGCTTCGCGTGAGCGTTGGGCAAGGGTGTTGCAGTCTTCTGCTGGCCGTATGCTGTGTTTCACCAGCACTTTGAGCATATTTTTTTTGACGCTGCTGCGGGCTGTGCAGAAGAATCTGTCCAGAAAGTAGTCTCCTCCGGCTGGCCAGGACCGGCCTTTGACTTCTTTTTCTAGCAGGTTTATAAGCTGCTTACCTGCTAGGGGTCGCTGGGAGAAAACGGCCCGGCTTACAGCTACAATGTGGGCTCGGACGGCCTCGGCGTCGGGTATAAAAAGTTCGCCTTGGTCTAGGTAGCCGGGGTGGGCACACAGGTTGCGGTCTTCTTTGAGGCGTTCGAGTTCTTTTCGTTCCCGGGGTAGAAGAATTTCTAGGGTTTGTTCTGCCTTTTCGAGGATTGTCCGTTCGTAGTCTTGGACTTTTTTGACGGCCCCGTCTGCCAGTGCTTGGTCTAGCTGGTCGATCATGCTTTTAGCTTGCCCGTCACCGGATTCGGCTAGGTAACGGATTTTTCCCGTAAGATCGGCTACTACCGCAATCCAGAGGCAGACTAGGGCTGCCCGGTAGGCGCCAGCCTGGTAGCATTTCATGACTTCGGCAAGGAGTTGGCGGGACTGGGGGTCAAGAACCTCGTGCTGAATCTGTTCCAAATCTTTGAGCATGTCCTACCCCCAAACTAACCCCTACAAGGGGCCTATACCGCTTTGACTAGTAGTTATATTACAGGCTAGCCGCAAGAATAGGCCCCATACATACCGGCTGAAGGCAGGGCAGAGCCCGGGGGCCTTGGGCTAAGGCTCGGGGATCATTTGGGGAAAGCACAAGGTCTGCACCGTTCAGGACTTGGCTTCTGGAGGCCGTAGCCACTTATTCGCGCTCTCAGAAGCTTGCCTGAACTGCGGGATACATAGCACAATCCGGCGCTGCCGCCCTGCCGGCAGCCCAAGCTCCTTTAAGATATTGAGTATCAGAACCGCGGTTGTGGTCTCGACGATGGCTAGCAGCTCGTCCACGGATTGCTCAGGTGTCCTACCCTCGTGTACCAGGTTATTGCGGGCTTGTGTCGTCCGCTTCGCCCAATAATCGATATCTGGCAGAAGATCCGTAATCTCTTGCGAATCGACTCGCTTAGCCAGGGCACAAAGCCGGCTCCGGAGCGTTGGCTCGTTTCTGAGCATCCCCTTGAACTTGGCGCGGTACTCTTCGGGCACCTGCTTAAGCGCATCTTCGCGCATCTCTGTGAACTTCTCCACAGGAAACGGCTTCTCATCGATGCGCAGGCCGCGATGCAGTACCTCGGCCGCACCCACTGCTATTAGGAGTCTGGTCTCAAGGAAGTGATCCGGTGCATAATATGTCTTACCGGCGTGTCGCAGACCTACGCATACCCAGCATCACCAGATTACGAGGCATATGCCGTCCGCGTGAGAGATTAGAGCCTCTCGCCATCTACGCACTGGACACAGCACCTTGTGTACGCAGTGCCAATCGACTGACCGACCAGGCTGAGCCTCAGTTGAGAGTTGGAAAGCACATGGAGAGAAGCGAGAGAGAGATAGAGAGTCTGAGCGTTAGCAAAGTCCGATTAAGCAGACTTAAAATCAGAAGATAAGTCTTCAGAGAGAAGATAAGGAAGAGACGGGATGCGGGCAGAACTTTCCCTACCAGGAAAAAGAAGAAGCAGTACTCCCGGAAGAAAGAAGAGCGTTAGGTGAGGGCAGCAAGTGAGGTAAAGACTGTCTACAAATGCATCTGCGACAAGAATCCAGAAGCGTGTACGGCGGATGGTAACCCTTTAAGGAGAGGTTAGTTGCCTATGCCAAACGAGGTGTTCACGACTTCGCTTGCCTGAGATTCTGTTCTGATTCTTGTGTCATGTTCGGGTTCTGGATCCAGCCAAAAGGCGAGAACACCGGACACGAATACTGCAAAGAGTAGCACGAGAAGAACAGCGATTCCAGTGACAACCAACATAAATTTCTTATCTCGATGTATGCTCATAACTACCAGTAAACACCAAGTTTGCTCCGTCTTCCTGAAGGTGCACGCATCTTTGAAACGCATGGAGGCGTTTTAATTGAAGACGCAGACGGAGGACTGATCGGCGGCTTCACGCCGCCTTGGGCACTGGACGCGAACGGCAATGAAGTTCCTACTCATTATCAAGTTGAAGGTAATGTAATCACCCAGGTTGTCTCTCATAAAGATGCTTCAGATATTCAATATCCTATAGTTGCTGACCCCGTCTATAGGCGTGGAATGATTCATACTGTTGTATGGGAGCGCTGGGCTAAAGGTGGCTGGGAAGTAAGACTCCAGGTTACCGCGCTAGCAAGGTGGTACCAACCCTTTAACCCTTCATATGTGATGACTGAAGGATTAAAAGACTTACGTGAACATCATCCTCGCTCAATGAGCTCTGCTACCATGGCGCAGCAATGGGAATGTCATGTGGCAGGTCTTCCCGGAACAATCAACATTGACCTAGAGAGCTACCGTAGGAGCTGGCCTGGCTGGCGTAGTGGAATATCCGCGGCTCTTATTAAGAGAAGCCCCGCAAGTGCTTGCAACTGGTAGAAAAATATAAGTAAAGCCTGCTTACCTATATCTGCTAAAAGAAGAGCTGCCCAGCGATCGGGCAGCTCTTCTTTGCATGAAATTAGAATTTCTGAAGTTTACCCTCCTCACAACCCCACAACTGCTTCACTGGCGGACACCCGGCACGCCGTTAAAAGCGAATACCCCGGATGCCACCACCAGCCATCCCACTCGGCTGCCTGGTCAAGATTCAAAGGAAGTTCGGCCATAGTTCTCCCCTAGCAGTCACCTCTTCCCCCCAGAGGCAAGCCCGCTCCGGAACTCCACTACGTCACCATCAGCCATCAGGTAGTCCTTGCCTTCAAGGCGGACCTTGCCGCGAGCCTTAGCCTCACTCAGAGAACCGGCAGCGTCCAAATCCTCAAAAGAAACAACTTCAGCCTTAATAAAACCCCGCTCAAAATCACTGTGAATAACCCCGGCAGCCTGCGGTGCCGTAGCACCCTTACTTACAGTCCAAGCCCGAGCCTCCTTAGGCCCGGCCGTCAAATAGGTTTGCAAACCCAAAGTGGAAAAGCCCACCCGGGCCAGCTGATCCAAGCCAGACTCCTCCTGCCCGGCCAGCTCCAGCATCTCCCGGGCCTCCTGCTCATCCAGCTCCACCATGTCCGCCTCAAGCTTGGCATCCAAAAAAACAGCCTGGGCCGGCGCAACCAGCTCCCGCAGCTGCTGCTGACGCTGCGGCGAACCCAAAACCTGCTCATCAGCATTAAAAACATAAATAAAAGGTTTAGCCGTCAAAAGATTAAGATCGCGTAAAAGCGAAAGATCAAGATCGGCCTCCTCAACCTGAGAAAAAAGAGTAGAACCCTGCTCCAAAATAGCCTGAGCCTTACGATACTCCGCCAACTGCCCAGCATCAGCCTTCTTAATCTTAACAGCCTTCTCCAGGCGGACAGTAGCCTTCTCCAAAGTCTGCAAATCCGCTAAAATCAGCTCCGTATTAATAGTCTCCATATCGGAAGCCGGATCCACCTTACCGTCCACATGCACCACATCTGAATCGGCAAAAGCCCGCACCACCTGGGCAATAGCCTGGGCTTCACGGATATTAGCCAAAAACTGGTTCCCCAGCCCCTCCCCCTCAGAAGCACCCCGAACAATACCGGCAATATCCACAAAAGACACCGTCGCCGGCACAATACGCTCCGAAGAAAAGATCTCCGCCAGCCGGTCCAAACGAGCATCAGGCAAATTAACCACACCAATATTGGGTTCAATAGTTGCAAAAGGATAATTAGCCGCCAGCACAGTATTCTTAGTCAAAGCATTAAAAAGGGTCGATTTACCAACATTGGGCAGACCCACAATTCCAATAGTTAAAGCCACAAATCCAGCTTACCCGCTCCGAGCCAGCAAAAGCGCAGCCTGCAAAGGCCCCGCCAGCAAAAATGGCGTGATCCCCAGCAAAAAACGGGCAGCTGTCCCCTTTTCTTGACCAATAATAGGACTCACCGCAGCCAGCACCCGCAACAGGCCCAACCTATAGGTAGGCTTTGGGTGCCAGACCATACACGGTTCGGCCATACAGCACGGACCGTCATCCTGGCCCCACACACCCATCACGGCAAGGAAACTTATGACTGACCAGCAGGCTCAAGAATACAGCAACACCTCCACCGCCTCCCTAGAAATGGACCCGCAAGCGCCCAAACCGCCGCGATGGAACGCACAAGACACAAGCTGGACAGTCAGCCTCTTCGGCACAGCCATCGGTGCAGGAATCCTCTTTCTACCCATCAACGCCGGTGTCGGTGGAGTATGGCCCCTGCTGCTAGCCACCCTCATTATCTGGCCCATGGTCTACTTCTCCCACCGGGCCCTATCCCGCATGGTCTGCGCCAGTCAAAAACCCGATGCCAACATCACCAACCTCACCGAACAGTACTTTGGAACCGGCATCGGCAGAGCCTTTACCCTCCTCTACTTTCTCTCTATTTTTCCGGTCCTACTCATCTACGGAGTCGGCATCACCAACACCGTAGACTCCCTACTGACCAACCAGTTAGGCCTCAACTCCCCACCGCGCTGGCTGCTCTCAGGCATCCTGGTAGGTTTACTAACAGCCGTCATGCTAGCCAGCCAAAAAGTAATGCTAGCCATCACAAACTTCTTGGTCTACCCCCTCATCCTGGTGCTCCTGCTGGTCTCAATCTACCTCATCCCCCACTGGTCCTTTGCAGGCTTCAAGCTACTACCCTCCCCGGCAGATTTCTCCCTAGCCCTCTGGCTCATGCTCCCTGTACTCATTTTCAGCTTCTACCATGCCCCGGCCATCTCACAGTTCTCTGTCTCCATGCGCCAGAGCTACGGCCTCCAGTCAGCAGCCAAGGCTAGCCAGATTCTGCGAGCCACCTCCACCATCCTGGTAGTTTTTACCATGATCTTTGTCTGGTCCTGTGTGCTAGCCCTAGGCCCAGAAGGCATGCAGCGGGCACGCCAGGCAAACCTACCCATCCTCTCCTACCTAGCCAACGACCTCAACACCCCCTTTATCGGCATCCTAGGCCCCATCGTTGCCATTACCGCCATCTCATCCTCCTACTTTGGCCACTGGCTCGGCGCCCACGAAGGAGCAGTCGGAATCATCCGCAGCAACTTTAAAACAGAAAAGCGTGGCATCTCCGATAAAAGCATCAGCCTGGCCGTCAGCGGCTTCCTCTTTACCTGCGTCTGGTTAGCAGCCATCTTTAACCCCAGCATCCTAAGCCTCATAGAAACCCTGGTAGGGCCCATCATGGCCCTGGTTCTCTTTATCATGCCCATGTACGCCATCCACAAGGTGGCAGTACTCCAGCCCTACCGGGGTAAACTCAGCAATATTTTTGTTGTCCTCGCCGGGCTCACCGCCTTTAGCGCCATCATCTACAAGCTACTTGACCTACTCTAAAACCGCCCACCCGGCCCAAAATAAGGGGTATTTTAGCTAGATACCGCCCGGCGTAAAGGCATTAGCCCCTCAGTCTGGCAAGGTTAAAGCATGGACGCACTAACACTCATTCTGGCAATACTGCTAGCCCTCTGCCTAGGGTTCGCAGCCGGCTGGTTTCTTGCCCGCAGCAAACAAACCCCCAGCCAAGACATCCTGCAGGAAAAATCGCAGCTACAGGCAGACTACGCCGCCGCCCACCAGGCTAAAGAACTGCTAACCCAACGAGTAGAAGATCTAGAACAAAGAGCCCAATACGACGCCGACATTCTCCAAGCCCTAGCCCCCCTGCGCAACCAGCTCAACACCATGGAACAGTCGGTACGCAGCATGGAACAACAACGCTCACAACAGTACGGGTCCGTCTCTGAAGCACTCAAAAATTCTGCTCGCGGCCAAGAAAAACTGCAGGAAATCACCATAACCCTCACCAATGCGCTCCGCTCATCTTCCGCCCGCGGCACCTGGGGAGAAGCCCAGCTGCACAGGGTAGTTGAAGCCGCCGGCATGACCAACCACGTAGACTACTCCCAACAAGTCTCCACCCAAAGCATTGGCTCAGACAAAAACAAAAACATCCGGCCAGACATGGTTATTCACCTGCCGGGCGACAAAAGCATCGTCCTAGACGCCAAAGCCCCCCTAGCGGCCTACCTCCAAGCACAAGAAAGCAAAGAACCAGGCCAACGCGAGCGCGAGCTCACCAAGCACGCAAAAGCCGTACGCAGCCACATCGGCATTTTGTATGGTAAAGAATACTGGTCTGGCTTCAAGGCTGCTCCTGAGCTCACCCTCTGTTTTATACCGGTAGAATCCGCCCTCTCAGCAGCCCTAAAAGCCGATCCAGGCCTGCTGGACTACGCCGCCTCAAAAAACATTGCTTTAGTTTCCCCGGTATCCCTGCTAGCAGCGCTTAAGGCTATTTCCTTCTCCTGGCGCCAGGACGCCCTAACCGATAACGCCCGGGAGCTCTTTAGCCTCTCCAAGCAGCTCTACCAGCGTCTAAGCACGGCAGGATCCCACCTGCAGCACATGGGCAACACCCTTAATAAAACCGTAGAATCCTACAATACGCTGGTGGGATCCCTAGAAACCAGGGTTCTTGTTACCGCCAGAAAAATAGCCGATCTAGACTCCGCCCAACTACAGGACAGCCTAGAAGCCAAACCCCTCGAAGCCACAACCAGGCCGCTGACCGCACCGGAATTTACCCAGGCAGCTGACCAGCAAGAAAACAGCTAAAACAGGGCCGCCTGCTGCCGGGGCCCGGCTCTTAACGGTTTGGCTTAGCTCCCCGGCCACCCAGCTGGCGGCCGGCATCCTGGTCGTTCTTTAAGGCGCTGCGCAGTTCCTTGGGTAAGGAGAAAAGAATGTCCTCTTTAGCTGTCTCAACCTCTTCTACCAGCTGGTATCCGTACTGGCTCAGCAGCTCCAGAACCTGGCCCACCAAAACTTCGGGCACAGAAGCACCCGAGGTAAGCCCTACGGTTGCCACCCCTTCAAACCAGGCCTCGTCCACCTGGTGGGCAAAATCAACCCGTTCGGCCCGTTTAGCCCCGTATTCTAAGGCCACCTCCTTGAGGCGGACCGAGTTAGAAGAATTAGCTGAACCAACAACAATCACCAAATCAGCCTGGGGGGAGATTTCCTTAATGGCCCCTTGCCGGTTGGAGGTTGCGTAACAGATATCGTCTGAGGGTGGATCCTGCAAGGAGGGAAAGCGCTGCCGTAGCCGGGCAACTGTCTCTAAAGTTTCGTCCACAGAGAGGGTAGTCTGGGATAGCCAAACTACCTTGTGCGGATCACGCACCTGCACCGAATCCACCTCATCGGGTGAATTAACAATTTGAATATGGTCCGGGGCTTCACCGGCGGTACCTTCAACTTCTTCATGGCCGGTGTGGCCAATCAGCAGAATATCGTAGTCCTGCTTAGCAAAACGCACTGCTTCCCGGTGCACCTTATTGACCAGCGGGCAGGTGGCGTCAATAGTGTTAAGGTTCCGTTCTTGGGCCGCAGCAACCACGGCCGGCGAGACACCGTGGGCAGAAAAAACGGTGACCGAACCGGCCGGAACCTCATCAACGTCATCAACAAAAATAGCGCCCTGTGCCTCCAGGGTCTCTACCACATGGCGGTTGTGAACAATCTGTTTACGCACATAAACCGGTGCCCCGTAATGGTCCAAGGCTTTTTCCACCGCAATAACAGCCCGGTCAACACCGGCGCAGTAGCCCCGGGGTGCGGCTAAGAGGACCTTTTTCTGCCCAAGAACCGGGGCTGCGGCCTCCACCTCCTGCCTGGAGCGACGCTGGCGGGGCAGCTGGGGCAAACCTAAGGGAACGGAAGTATCAACCTGTGTTACAGACATACCCCCTATCCTACGTGTTGAGCGGACCCTCATGCACGCCCTGTAACTGCTCTAACAGAGAATTTAGTTAACTGCAGGGCAAGGCCCAGGAAAAAGAAGAGCACACCGGCGATCAGTGCTGGGGCTACCCACGTAAGCATGAAGGCCTTAAAGGAGCTGGCCAACTCGCTGGCTAGCTGGGCCATAAAAACCTGGCCCACTGAGCTAGGAATCGACAGCGAATCAAGAGAGGATGCCAGCAGGGCAGAACCTAAACTGAGCAGCCAAAAACCCGCCCCAGCCAGCATCAGCATAAAGGCTAGATAGTAGCAGCGGTTGCCCGGCCACAGGAGCAGCCCTAGCAGCAAGCCTAGCCCGGCTAAAGCAAGCTGAACTGGCCAGCTGGCAGCATAGGCCTGTACACCCTGCAGGGCCTGACCCAGCGGGTGAGCGTTGGCTGGGTCCAGGGGCAGCAGGTGCTCACCCGCCGTCACCTGGCTGGTGTCCACCCCCAGCACGGTCCCGGTTTGCTGGCCAATTTCCTTATAGAGGGCAGAAAGATCCAGGGCCGCACCCTGGCCTTGGGCCTGCATGTTGTAGTCATGGGTATCGGCCATGACTTCTTTCCACATGTCTGGGTAGGATTCCGCTTCAACCACCGTTTGCGCTGCGGTAGAAATACCGGACTCAACCTGCTGGCGGGCCCAATTCTGAACATTGCCCCAGAGCCCGCTCTCCTGGCCGTTGCCCAGATATTGGCTAAGGGCCTCAGAGGCCATAATATCCTGGGTTACTGCCTGGGCTAGTTCTGCCTGAAAATCTTTGTTTTCTGCCATGTTCATGCTGATTGCAGCAAAACCTTGAGGGTCAACAATACTGCTCTGGGCCCAGTAGGCTCCTGCCGCAGAGCCGGCCAGCAGCAGGGTCAAAAGGGCCAGAAGAAGGGCAAGGAAGCGGCGTAAAGGGGCAAAAAGTGGTTTAGCGGCATCCGCCGCAGGCTGGGCAGGGGGCACCGGGGAGTAAGCGGCGGTATGCGGCTGCACCAGTAGCTGCTGATTTTGCTGGGCAATCTGTTGATTATGCCAGGACCCGTTCACTTTCTGGTCTTGGCCAGCGGCAGCTTGGTCAAGGCCGGCCCGGTTTTGGGGGGCTGAAGCTGCTCTGCCCCCAAGAAAGTGAAGCTGTTTTTTGTGTGGCATGGCATTAACCTACCGCGAAAACAATTGTTCTGCCCACTGCTACAAGACCACTTTTACATAAACCTTGAAAATAATAAGCCAAAAGCTGGCCAAACATGCCACCATATTTTTATGACTGATTCCTTAGAGCCAACCTTGCTGGATCAAGACGGCCAAGCCAACCCGGGCCTTAAACCTGCCCAGCAGGCCTCGCAGACCTCTGCGGATAACCCCTGGCCCCTCCATCAGCTTTCCCATAAACTCCACCACTACCTTGGCAAATGCCCGGCTACCTGGGTTGAAGGTCAGATCATAGAGCTTAACAAGAGGGCCAGAGTCACCTACCTAACTCTGCGGGATGTAACAGAAGAAGTTTCTGTCCCCGTCACCCTTTTTGCCCAAGAGACAGCCCGCCTTGAGCAGGAGCTAGAACGAGGCCAGCGGGTTGTGCTCCAGGTCAAGCCAGACTTTTGGGTCAAAACTGGCCGGCTCTCTATGCTGGGACGCTCAATCCGCCCTGTCGGGCTGGGCAGCATGCTAGAACGTATTGAAAAGCTACGGCAGCAGCTGGCAGCAGAGGGGCTCTTTAGCCAAGAACATAAACAGGCTTTGCCCCTTCTGCCCCGGCGTATTGGGCTCATTACCGGCCGGGATTCAGACGCCCAAAAAGACGTCCTTAAAAATGCTAGCCAGCGTTGGCCTTCAGTAGATTTTTTGGTGCGTGAAGTAGCTGTACAGGGTGTGCACGCCCTCAAGCAGGTCTGCGCCGCCCTGGCCGAGCTGGACAGCAACCCCGAGGTAGAGGTCATCGTTATTGCCCGCGGTGGTGGCTCCCTAGAAGACCTCCTCCCCTTCTCTGAAGAAGCCCTGGTCCGAGCCGTTTACGCAGCAAAAACACCGGTTGTTTCGGCCATTGGACACGAGGCAGACAGCCCCTTACTTGACTATGTGGCAGATTTGAGAGCCTCCACCCCCACCGATGCCGGCAAACGCATTGTGCCCGATGTGGAAGAAGAAAAACTTGTGATCAGCCAGGCCCAAACTAGCCTCAAACGCTCTTTGATCCAGCTGCTAGACAGGGAAAAACAGGGCCTAACCCAGCTGCTGAGCCGGCCCGCCTTAGCCGCACCGGACTCAACCCTGCTGCAACGCGAAGAAGACCTGGACCGGTTACAGGAACGCAGCAAAATAGCCGTTCAATCCCAGCTAAAAAACTCAGGGCAAGAAATCAAACAGCTTAAGGCTCGGGTACAGGCCCTCTCCCCCCAGCAAACGTTAGAACGCGGTTATAGCCTAGTCCAGACCAGCGACGGGCAACTGGTAGGTGATGCCAGCAGTTTAAGTAGCGGCCAGAACCTCACGCTCCGCTTTGCTCAGGGCAGTGCCCAGGCAGAAGTAAAGACCGTGACCCCGGCACCGGCTAGGGACTAAAGGCAGCCCCCAGCGGGATTAGGTAAACTAGTAAGCCAGCATTCTTAAGATGTCAAGAAAAATAAGAGAGGCCTCCATGAGCCAGCAGAAAGCAGCTGCCCAAGAAAATATTGATTTTAAGAGCGAGACCAGCCGGCCACCGGTTGCTGAACTTTCCTATGAGCAGGCCCGCCAAGAGCTCATCCAGGTGGTAGCAGACATGGAATCCGGTTCTGCCAACCTAGAAGAAACAATTGCGCTGTGGGAGCGTGGAGAGCAGCTAGCTGCCCGCTGCCAGGCCTGGCTCGACGGAGCCCGCCAACGTCTGCAGGCAGCCCAAGAGGAACAAGAGCAGCGCTGACAGGGCCCACCCCCTCATCCTGCTTAGTTCTGCCGATAGTCAGCCAAGAAATTACCCAACCTTTCCAAGGCAGACTTAAGCGTTTGGACATCCGGCAGGAAGACCAGGCGAAAATGGTCCGGCTCCCCCCAGTTAAAGGCACTACCGTGACTAATAAGAATCTTTTGCTCCTGAAGTAAGTCCAAAACAAACTGCTCATCATCACGGATATTAAAGCGCTGGCAGTCTATTTTAGGAAAAAGATAGAGGGCGCCGTCTGCCTGCTGGCAACTGACCCCGTCCATCTGGTTAAGCATGCGGTAAGAAAGATCGCGCTGCTCTTTGAGGCGCCCACCAGGCAGGATCAAATCATTAATGGACTGGTAGCCGCCCAGAGCCGTTTGAATAGCGTGCTGGGCTGGAACATTAGAGCAGAGCCGCATAGAAGCAAGAAGCCTAATTCCCTCCAAGTAGTCCTTAGCCGCCCACTTTGGCCCGGTGATAGCCACCCAGCCAGCCCGGTAACCAGCCACCCGGTAAGCCTTGGACAAGCCAGAGAAGGTAAGGCAGAGCACGTCCTCCTTGGTTAAACTCGCCATATGAACCATGCTGGCCTGATCGTAGGTTATTTTTTCGTAGATTTCATCGGTGAAGACAATCAGATTATTTTCCCGGGCAATATCAGCAAGTCCCTGCAGCGTCTCTTGGGAATAAACCGCACCGGTAGGATTATTGGGGTTGATCACCACAATACCCTTGGTATTTTTATTAACCTTAGCCCGAATATCCTCTAAATCTGGCTGCCAGCCCCTTTCTTCATCGCAGCGATAATGGACGGGACTGCCCCCCGCTAGAGCAGTCGAGGCTGTCCACAGCGGATAATCTGGGCTTGGAATCAGAATTTCATCCGCAGGATCGCACAGGGCCTGTAGCGTCATCGGGATCAGCTCTGAAACACCATTGCCCAGATAAACATCATTAGGCTCCACATGCATGATGCCCTTGTTCTGGTAGTACTGAACAATAGCGGTACGGGCTGAATAGAGACCCCGTGAATCGGAGTACCCCTGAGTCTCCGGTAGATGCTGAATAATATCCATCATGATGGCATCGGGCGCTTCAAAACCAAAAGGAGCCGGATTACCAATATTGAGCTTAAGGATACGGTGCCCCAAAGCTTCCATTCGTTCAGCTTCGTCAAGAACAGGACCCCGGATATCGTAGAGTACGTTGCTAAGCTTTGCTGATTGTTTAAACACTGCCATGAGGTTTAGATTACTCCCTTGTCTGTTCTAACCAGAATGTTGCCACATCCTCTTGACTGATTGCGTCTTCCCCACTGGTGAGCCTATTAAACATTTCGAGATCAGAGGTTTTTAACCGGGAAGAAACACTATTAATAGCATTCTGAGCTGAGGAAGGAAGATCCTCTTTTTGCAGTACCGGAACAATTTGCTGGGGTATAAAAACGGACTCCGGGTCCTCCAGAACAACGTAGGCATTGTCGTCTATTTCTGCACTGGCAGAAAAAAGATCTGCCACCTGTACCGCATTCTTAGCTAGCTGATCAGACAAGGCTGCCTGATCATTTTCTTCTACAAACTTTTTGGGCTGGCAACCGTACTGCTGTGCCAGAGCCGCTAAACCGTAGGAACGTTCCTTATAGGAGGTAGGGCCGGCAAAAGTCAGCTCCTGACAATGCTCAGCCAGATCACTGATGGAACGCAAATTATACTCAGTAGCACTGGCCTGAGTGACAACAAGAGAATCACGATTTTGGGCTTCTGCCGCCTCCAAGAGAGTAAGATTCTCTGGCAAAATCCGATCTATAGCGTTAGTAATATCCGCTGCACTCAGAATATTGGGATTAAAACCGGTAGGTGTTGGGCTAGCAGTCGCTAAACTGCTTTCAGTGGCCCGATCACTAGAACTAGAGGCCGACCCGCCGGCCTGCCCACTAGCCTCACTAGCAGCTTCTTCCCCGGCCGCTTCTTTATTATCGCCCCAACCATAGGTGTAGGCTGCCGAGGCCGAAGCGGAAGCACTAGCCATAGCCTGACGCTGCTGCTCAATATAGGAGGGACTGTAGGCGCCATCCTGCGTCAGATAAAGCAAAAGGTTTCCGGAGTAGTCCGGAACCAGGTCTAGAGTATCGGGGTTATTTCCGGACTGAGACGTGGACCCAGAAGCCGGAGCAGCCTGCATAGCCTCCAAGTAACCGGCCCTATCCTGGCCAGTATCTTCGAGTGCCACAGTGTAACCAACCTGCTCCAAAGCCTGGGCATAAATATGGGCTATCATCGCGGTTTCCTCAGATATCCCGGTAGAAATTCGGATAGTACCGTAGCTAGCCGCCGAAGGATCAAGAGCAGGCTGCTGGTTCTGGCTACAGCCGCTAACAAGCAGCGTCAAACAGGCTAACCCGGCACCTAAACGTGTTTTTATCCCTGCCAGCTTCAAGACTGCCGCCCCCTACCGGTAGCAGTTTGAGCCCAGGCAGCCACACTAGACTCTCCCAGCATCCCAGCAACAGCATCCAGAAAAGAAAGACCGTCCTGATCCACTGGTGCAGCACGGTAGGCAGCCAAATCCGCCAGAGGAACCCAACGCACCTCATCCGTACTGCCATCCTGTTCGCAGCACAAGTGCCCACCAAGAATATGCCCGCGGTAGATAGTACGCAGTGCGCAAAAGAGGCCGGCAGCACCGTCCCTATAGTAGGCTGCCTGCACCCCAAGGATACCCTCCAGCTCCACCTCAAAACCGGTTTCCTCCCGCACCTCCCGCACCGCTGCTTGGGCAGGCTGCTCACCGGGTTCTATGCCCCCACCGGGCAGAATCCAGCCCGAAACCTGCTGGCCCTGGGCAGACCTGCTGGTAAAGTGACTGAGAAGCACCGCCCCCTGTTCAATCAGCAAGACATAAGCTGCTGGGCGGGTTTGCATGGTCCTGATCATACACCTATCCTAACCGCTGAGCCCGGGCCGACAGGAAAGGCACTAAGCTCTTAGGTATGGAATTGTTTTTGAGTTACAGCGGCACAGGTCTTTTTATGCTTTCTGCTTCTAGCCTGAGCGAAACCTTAAAGACTATCTTTGACATTCAGTTCTGGCTTAACCACCCCCTACGCATTGTCCTGATCATTATTGGCGCCCTCCTGATCAGATTCTTGCTCAGCGTGCTCATCCGCAAAATCACACACTCCGTTGCCCGCGGAACCTCAGCCAGAATTGTTAAAAACACCTACACCGACGGCAGCAGCACCTACGCTGCCGACACCGCCGTCTCTAACTCTAGGCAGGCACAACGAGCCCGAACGGTTGGTTCTGTCCTGCGCTCGCTTGCCTCTATTGTGGTATGCACGGTGGCTATTTTAATGATTATTGCCGAGCTTGGTTTTAACATTGCCCCCGTTATTGCCTCCGCCGGTATTGCCGGTGTTGCTCTTTCTTTTGGGGCCCAGTCTCTGGTCAAGGATTTTCTTTCCGGTATTTTTATTGTTGCCGAAGATCAGCTAGGTATCGGTGACTTTGTGGACCTGGGCGAAGCCTCTGGCACCGTGGAATCGGTCGGTCTACGTATTACGCAGGTACGCGATGCAAACGGAACCCTCTGGCATGTGCGTAATGGAGAAATTTTGCGGGTGGGCAATTCCTCTCAAGGCTGGTCACGCACCAATATTGATCTTCCCATTCCCTACGATTCTGACGTCGAAGAGATCAGCGACTTGCTCCTCAGGGCAGCCCGGCAGGCTCTGGCCGATCCCACCATTAAGAATCATGTCTACGGGCCGCCGGAAGTTTTGGGAGTGGAATCTGTGACCGGGGAATCCCTGACGCTGCGTATTTCTGTTAAAACCGCGCCGAGTGAGCAGTGGAGTATCGCCAGAGTACTGCGGGTAGCTCTCAAAAAGGCTTTGGATCAGGCTGGGGCCAGGATTCCGCTGGCTAATCAGTCCCTGGTACGCACTTATAACCCCAAGACACAGTCTTTTCCGGTTATAGCACCCCAGCAGCCCCCAGCGGGACCGGCAGGCAAGGGTTAGTTTAGTCAAACCGCTTGTTTTTACCTACCCGATTTTCCCTGAGTAGCCCGGCTACTCCTCTGCCGTCTTACTTTTTTCTGACGGGAGGGGGTGGCCCTCTTGCCAGACCGGCTTGGCCTTTGGGCGCTCTTTTTTGCCGGGACAGGTTTTTGTGCTTCCAGCCGGTCCTGGCTACTGCGTTGGGACCCGGCTGTTCTGCCCCGGCATATTCCCACAAAATCTTGGAGAATAGCTTCCTCTTGAGGAGAGTAGCAGTGGCGGGGCCAGGCCAGGGCAACCGGGCTGGTCGCTAAACCTTCTACAGGACGGTAGGTTAGATCCTTGCGATGGTATACGCGGGCAAGAGAGAGGGGCAGCACCGCCAAACCCAATCCGGCTGCAACCAGCTCCAGGGTCTGCGCGGTGTCCAGCAGGTAGTCCTTCTCCTGCTGGCCTCCTAGCAGCCTGCCAGCTAAGTCTGGTGGGGAGTCGGGAGCCCGAAGCAGGTCTTGATCGGCTAGTTCCTCCAGGGGAACCTGCTGGTAAAGGGTAAGGGTATGGTCCTGGGGTAGCACCACCACCTGCTGCTCCCGGTAGAGGGTCACCAGATGCAGGTTTTCTGTCCTATTGTGATCTTGTCCTTGGCTTTGTGGTCGCAGCAGGACCATATGTACCAGGGCTTGATCATTTACCTGCTGGCTCAAGGCTAAGCTAGCCTGCCCTTCTGCTAAGGCAAAGGCTTCTAGAGGGCAGCTACTGCGGTAGCGTTCATTCCAGCGGCCAAACCATTTATCGGGCATAATGCCGGGAACATAACCGATCCTAAGCTGCCTACCCAGGGCAGGTAGAGGAAGTGCCAGCTTTTCTGGGCAGGCTCCAAGAAATAGCTTATCCGGTAGGATCTGCTGCGGTTGAGGGTTTGGCTGGCTGGGCACACTAGTCATGGCCTTGTATTCTACCTAATTTGTCTTGGCCGGATCTTGAGCCGGTTTATGCAGCCGTAAAAGCAAGATCAGCAGGAGCAGAACAAGCAGCACCAGGGCCAGGAGCAGGGGGTTCTTAAGCCAGATCCAAATAAGGGCCATCCCCACCGTTGCATAGATGACGGCCCAGATAAAGGTCCCTAGCAGCATGGCCGGTATCCAACGCGCTAGGGGCATCCGGGTGAATCCGGTCGTGATGATAACGGCTGTTTGAAAACCTACCGTCAAAAAACAGAGAGGCACTGCCAGGGTTCCCCAGCGATTGATAAAAGCACGCGCCCTGCCGTAAAGGGGTGTTTGCATGGCCAGATGGATTTTGCTGATCCGGCTGCCGCCTGCCGAGGCTAACCAACCCAGCAGGTAGACCAGGCTGGTTCGGACCGCTCCAACACACCAAAAAAAGAGTATAGCCCAGGCCCAATGCAGGCTTTCGATCCATTCCATCACGTCTATTAGTTTATCCTGCTGCTGGCCGCTGAGCAGAGCCTGCCGGCTTTTCCCTGGAGCTGGCAAGGTTACTGCCGCAAAGAGCCCAGGAAGAGATTTTCTTAGGCTTACCTTCCTTTGATTTTAGGTAATATAAATATTTTTTTTGGTCAGGACTAGCCAAAGCCGGCAGAATTAGGTTATATTTTTATTACCGAATGGTCGTGAGCTTGTGGGAAGCAAGCGTCCAGCTGGTGTCGAAGACTTTTCTTCCTGTGTGTGATGAAAGGTGGGGGTTCTGGTTACAGAACCCCCACCTTTCGCTTAAGGCTGGCTCATCAAAGGCTGCCTTCCTCCTCAAGGAGCAGCTGCAAGCTATTAGGCCCGACGCCGTTTAAGAATTTCGTCAAGGCTCATGCCCGAGGCAAGATCAGCCATCTGCTGCGCCTCTTTAAGAGAGCTGGAAGCAGATTTTTCATAGGCAGGAATCTCAACCGGATCCGGCAGACTACGCTGGGCCTGTTCCACCTCAAGATACGTGGGCTGGGGAACCTGGGTAGGCTGCCAGGATTTTTGCTGGGACTCAAAACGCGGTTCGAGGTCAGCGTGGAGCTGCATCTGGGCAGCGCCGGCGGTTCCTTCCAGGGAAGACCTATCTGGCCGGGGCTGAGTACGGGCATAACGTAAAGACTTAGCCGCATAGTTAACCGGCTGCTGGCCAGGAGTTTTTACCGGTCTTTGTGCGGGACTTTCGGCCAGCTCTAGCAGCTGATCAGCCTCATCTGCCCCGGGTTTTTGCCCGGCCTGGCCTAAAGTTGCCCAACCGGCCCCCTCGTTCGGGTCCTTCTGGGAGTCTGCGCCCTGCTCAGCCTCTTGGTCTGCTCCCTTTTGAGCCTTTGTTAACACAATGCCCTGCTCCGGTGCAGGCTGATGACGTGGATCTGCCCGGTAGTTCCTCCCCCTGGCCTTGGCATCCTTAAGGGCTAAGGCACGCAAGCTGGCAAAGGCCAGCAGAGCCAGCGCCCAGGCCAGGCCAGGCCAAAGCCAAGGCAGATCGGTTAATAAGGCACAGGGAACCAAGATAATACCCGCCAGCAGGGCTAAAAGCCCGGGCAAAAAAATACTTATTCTGCCCCATTTAAGGCGGAACTCCGGTGGGCTACTAGAACTGGCAGGAGCCGAGAAGGTCTTAGAGCCGGCGTAGGCAGCAGCTTGGCCCTGCCCCTCTGCTAAGGCTAAGGACTGGGCTTCTGCCGAATCCACCTCATCGGTCACAATATCTTCTGCCGATCTTTCTGCATGAATATGGGCCTGAGCGGAATGACGATAGTAACGCAGAAGAGCGATGAACACAGCAACGGCAATCAACAATAAAACACTTGTTGCGCCCAGCCAAGTCAATCCCATCAGCACCTCAATATCCGTTATTTGTCCTTGACATTCCAGTAAAAGTAAAGTGTATCTAAGAAGGTATACGATTCGCCGAATATATTGTAATTACAGTGACGTCTTTTCTACAATATGTCCAAAAACACAAAGAATGGGAGCAGTTCCTTAGCACTGCTCCCACCCCACTAGAGTTCTCTAGCCTTCGGCCACAAATTCCTTAAGCCACTGGCGCAGCTCTGGGCCAAGGTCCTCACGCTCCGCAGCCAAAATAAGATTAGCCTTCAAGTAGCTGAGTTTATCCCCAGTATCAAAACGTCGCCCCTTAAAGACCACACCATAGACGCCGTCGCCCTCTTCTGTCCCCTTAGCCAGGGTTTGCAGAGCATCGGTTAGCTGGATTTCGTCCCCCCGGCCAGGAGCAGTGTTCTCCAAAACCTCAAAAACCTTAGGAGCAAGCACATAGCGGCCGATCACGGCATAGTTAGATGGAGCTTCGTCGGCAGCAGGCTTTTCTACCAGCTCAGTCACCTTAAAATAGTCTTTGCCTTCAACCACTTCAATAGCGGCGCAACCGTAGGCAGAGATCTGCTCATGAGGAACCTCCATCAGAGCGATGACAGAGCCCCCCGTCTGCTGCTGCACAGCAACCATTTCTGAGAGCAGGTCTTCTTTTTCATCAATGAGGTCGTCCCCCAGAAGTACGGCAAAAGGTTCCTGGCCAACATGCACCTTGCCACGCAGCACAGCATGGCCCAAACCTTTAGGATCTCCCTGCCGCACAAAATGAATCTCACCCAGCTGGTTAGAGTCCACAACAGTTTGCAGAAGGGCCTCTTTACCCTGTTCTTCAAGCTGGTTCTCTAGGGTTGGAACCCGGTCAAAATGATCTTCCAGGGCACGCTTATTACGCCCGGTAATCATGAGTACATCCTCTAAGCCAGCCCGTACCGCCTCTTCTACCACATACTGGATGGCGGGGCGATCAACAACGGGTAGCATTTCTTTGGGAGTAGCCTTTGTGGCAGGTAGAAAACGAGTCCCTAGACCTGCTGCAGGAATAACTGCCTTAGTTATAGACTTTGGATTCTGGTCATTCATGGACTCAACCTTACCCGAAGCAGATAGTGATCACAGGGATTAGAAAATAGAAAAAATATGCCCACCTTAATGGGGACAAGTTAGGAAGAGAATGCAGCAGCCCTCCCAGCAGCACAGGTCAGCCTCCACGGCAGAGCATAAAGCACAAGTCCGAGCTAACCTGCGCAAAGAAAGAATAAAACGGAGCGCACACAAAAATGAAAATGCCCTTAAATTCCTGCAGCAGCTGACACAAATCATTTCCTGGCAGAGTCAAAAAAACCTGACCATAGCTGCCTACTTACCCAGCGGTACAGAACCACCCATCACCTTGGCCTTAGAAAAACTGCAGCGCGCCGGCCAGCAAATCCTGGTTCCTATTGTTGAAAAAAATCACAGCTTATCCTGGAGTTTCTGGGAGCCAGACATGGAATGTGTCACTAACTCCTTTGGCCTTCAAGAACCGGTTGCCACCCGCTATGATCACACAGCTTTTTTTGAAGCAGACCTACGCCTTATTCCAGCCCTAGCCTTTGACCGGCAAGGCTGGCGACTGGGCCAGGGCGGCGGCTATTATGACCGCCTGTTAGCAGCAGTCGATCTTAGCAAAGAGAAATCCCTACCCCTTACAGCACGCAAAAATTTTGGTCTTGTCTTTGCAGCAGAAATACTGGATGAAGTGCCCCACGATTCTTGGGATGTTCAGATTCACACCCTTCTAACGGAAGAAGGTATCCAAACGAGCAGCTACAATTCAAAAGGCCCGCAAGCTCATCAGTAGCTTGCCAGGAAATATACTGGACCCTGCCCAGCTTTAAGGGGACAGCATACCCAGCTAAAAAGAAAGTGAAGATTCCCGTGCCAGTCTACGTTTATCAATGCAAAAATTGTGGTCATCTTTTTGAAAAACAGCAAACCTTTGCAGAAGCAGCCCTTAAAATTTGCCCCCAATGTGGCCAGGAACAGCTGCGCAAAAAATATGGGAATGTAGGAGTCGTTTTTAAAGGATCAGGTTTTTACAAAACGGACAGTAGCGCCAGCCCAAAGGCTGATTCCAGCAAAAGCAGCTAGCCACTACCGGCAATCAGACGGCATTAAGTCCACTTTATTGGGGACAAAACCTGTCTCATATTTTGTCGGCAGGTCCCCCTATTCCAGACTAGATCTGCTCATGATGCGGCGGACGCTGCTCTTTAAGCCAGCGCTCCCAGTCCTGCCGCTCAGCAGCATCTTGCCCACTCTGCCGGCTCTGGCCCGCCAAGCTCCCCGGCACCTCACCGCTGACCCCGGCTGAGCTGACCCGCCGATGCCCCCGCCGCTGGCGCGGCAACGCAGAATACTCTCCGCCTGCCTGCCCGCTCCTAGACTGATCCACTAGTGCTCCTCCCCAACTACCCGCTGTTTCTTTTGGTCCGCTTTTTACCTTTTTCCTTGGCCGCCAAACCCAGGTACAGCGCCAAACGATCAGTTACCGCTTCTGGATTAGAAAAAACCTCAACCGACCAAAGGGTCATATAGTTCCAGCCCGTCCGCCGTAAAATATCTGGCACAAACCGGCTGCGCTCGCGCACACTAGCCCGAGCGTAGGAGGCTGACCCATCGGTCCAAGCAGCCAGAGGAAAGCTGACCTGCCCCTGGCCGGACTCACCCATCCTCCGTACCCTGCTACTAGGAATAGATCCGGCCAGTAAAGCCTCCCGCTCAGACAAGGCCGTAAAGGCCAGGCCTGGGCCAGCCTGCGGCCAGAACCGTCCGCCCCTATCTTCTAAGCGCTGCAAAACATCGGCTAAGAGCCAGTCTTCACCATCAAAAGCCGCGCTAATAACAGCCTGGTTAAGGGCCTGCTGCTCCTGCGGTTTTTGATGCTGGCGCTGCTCAAGCTGGCGAAGAAGCCGGTAAAGATCTAAAGCCCCAGAACTAAGGCCGGTCTCATCCAGATCAGGGGGCAGGGCAGCGCTAATCAGCCGAGTTAAGTGCCGGGCTCTGCTGACAGCCTGCACAAAGTAGGCCCTTCCCTTGCTGCTAGAAAGCAGCCCCCAGGGGCGGCTGGCAGCGGCCATATCGGCAGCCCTAACGCCCAGGGAAAAAATCACGACATCACGTTCGATCTCCTGGCAGGAGCCAAGATCTCTCACCCGAAAAGGCTCAGCCGCTTCCGCCTTAAAGAAGGACTGCAAATGCGGGTAGTACTCCAGCTGCTGCTGAATCTGCCAAGAAATTCGCTGCGCATGGTCACTTTCAGCGGTAATGACCGCCAAAGACTGATGCGGATGTAAGCGGGCTTGCTCAAAAACTGCCTCAACAACCCGATCAACCTCACGAGCCAGGCTAGCTTTGCCACTACCGGCCCCCGCCTCTTCTGAGCTAGCAGCAAGGGGCTCAAAGGACAAAGCCAGCTCTGCCCGGTTAGCTTCTTCCGCCCAGGGGTAGGTCCGCAAGCCACCCCCATAAAAAGTGGAGTTAAGGTAGTCAAGAACAAGTGGGTCTACGGCCCTATCTAAGACAAGGGATAAGTGCCGGCCCGCAAGAAGCTGCTCCAGGACTGCATGCGTACTGCTTAAGCTAGCAGTATCTGCACTAGCAGCCGGTTTATTAGCGGTTGCAACCTCAAAAGGCTGGGAAAAATCGCTGTGGGGATCGCCCATGCTGATGACTTGTTGAGCCCGGGAGATAGCTGGCAGGCTGGCCGCTAAGGGGGTGCTAGCGGAATCTAAAATCAGCAAAAGGTCAAAGGATAGCTGGGCTGCCAGGGGTAGTGAGAGAGAAAAGGGGCTGGCCAGCCAGAGTGGCAGCAGGGCCGTCACCAGTTTTGGAGCCTGCCGCAGAACCTCTTCAAAGTCAAAGTCTGCTGCCCGGAGCTGATCTTTTAAGAAACTGGCCTGCCCCTTATCTGCAAGGATGCGCTCCTTCCAATTCTTAGCCAGAAGAGCCTGCAGTCTGGCCGGGCTAGCCTCCTGGTGAGCGGCATCCAGCTGACGAAAAGTCTCTTCTAAGTCCCGCAGGGTATTCCCGTCAAGAATCTGCTGCCCGTGGGAGGAAAGCATCAGTTCTAAGGCACTCTGCCACCAGGCTAGCTCTAGCTCATCGGCCACCTGCTCTGCCTTAACCTGCCGTTGGCGTAAATCAGCCAGCAGATCAGCCAAGCCCCAGGACTCCAACTGCTGAATAAGCTTATTGCGCTCGGGCAGGCTAGCAAGCAGGTCCTTATCAACGGTTAAACGCCGTAGCCGGCCAATAAGCTGATCAATATCGGTGTTCAGAAAATCGTTACCTTCGGGGCTGTCTTCAAGGGCATAGGCTAGGCCAGAAAATTCCTGTTCCAGCTCACCTAAGTCCTGCCGGAGCTGCTTTAAATTAGCGGGTATGACCGGTTCCTGCGGTTGGTCAGACCAGCTGATCCATTCCTCCCGTTCAGCCTGAACAATCAGCAAATTCTGGTAGAGATCTATCAGATGCACCCCGGGCAAAATATACTCGCGGGCAGCCTTACGTAGCCGCGAGCGCTGCATGCTGCTCATTTCTACCCCGTGTTCTCGACGCCAGCTGCCGGTGGCTGTAGCGGCGATGAGGTCGGTAACGGGCCTGTCGTAGACCTCAACCCTAAAGTAGGTGAGGGTCTCTTGCATACGTTCAAGCAGGTCTAGTTGCTGGCTCCATTCTCTGAGGGTGTGCCCGGAGCGCATCCCAATTTTAGCGCTCATACTGTTCATGAGGTTTCTCAGCGAGCCCAGGAGGGTGGTCAGGTTTTGTACCAGCTGGAAGGCTGCCTCTGTTTCACTCTTATCGTTGAGTTTTGCCTTACGCCAGGCCGAGTATTCGGTGGCAGGTTGGAAGGCTGCTAGCTGGGCTAGTCGGTTTAGTTTTTCTAGGGCTTGGCTACGGTCGGCTAGGCTGGCGAGGGTTTGTTTGTTAAGGCGGACTGCGGTTGTGGGGGCGGGCTCCTGCCTTGTTAAGGCTGCTAGCTTTTGGAGGGCGTCGTAGATAGAGCAGCCCCAGGGTTCTTGCTGACCGGTCAGGCTTGCGGTGTGGTGGGCTAGTTTGCTGCGCACCTGCCCTAGCTCTTCTTGGCTAGCCTGTAGGTTAGGTTCCTTGGTTTGCTCATAGTTGACGATAGCTTGGATGAGTTGCTGGCGCTGGTCCTGATTCTTACTCTTGTCCAGGAGATTGTAGACCAGGTGGGCCAGGTTTTTATGGGCTAGCAGCCGGGTAAATTCTTGAATGCTTGCTTCTTTTTCGCCGAGAACCAGTACCGATTTTCCTTGGCTGATTAAGGTTGCGGCTATATTGCAGGCAGTCTTAAGCCCCTGAGTGCCCGGGGCAGCTGTGATAGTGAAGCTCTTGCCTTGGCTGGCCAGGTCTATAATTTCTTGGGCGGCAGAGTCTGCTTGGTAGAGAAGGATTTCTGTCTCTAGTGGGCGCTCATCTAGGGGTAGGGCCTCCTGGGTGAGCGGGGCCGGTTTTGGCCTGGCAGTTTTGCTAGGTAGCAGGGCTAGCTGCTTGAGTAGGGGGCTGGTTTGCTGGCTCTGGAGCAGGTTAATCTTGTCTGTGGCTAGGTCAGCAAAGGTAGAGGTCAGGTAGGTACTGTGGATGCTGATGTCGGCGATGCTGCTGGTAGCAGCTCTCACTGCGTCAATGACCGGTTCGGGGTTAAGTTTGGCCATGGAATTGGCTAGTTGTCCCACTTTGATGCTGCTGAGGTCAAGCCCGTAGTCACGGTAGAGCTGGCGGACCAGGCCGGGGTTAAGGCTTGCTGTTCCGTGGAGCCTGAGGTCAAAGTCCTTTCCGGCGGGGTGGGCGGTGATTGTCACCGGGTTAAGGAGGATGGGGGCTAGCCGCTGTACCTGGCTTTGGTCCGGGGTTTTGTAGCTTGTCCAGTGGGCGAGGCCGGCTGCTAGGTAGCCGGCCTCGATGCAGTGCTGGCTTTGGAGCTCTCGGATTTTTTGGGTCAGGGCGCCGGCTGCCTGGCTGGCAGCTTCAAAGCTTGTTTTATTGTTGAGAATGGTAGAAAGACGGGTACGCCGGCCCATTAAGAGTTGGGCTAGTCCAGAAGGGTTGGCCTGGCTGAGGTCGATGTGGATCCAGTTCTGGGGCTCAAAATAGAGCAGTGTTTCTGGACCAGTGTAGTTTCTTAGTTCCTGCTGCCAGTAGCGCAGGCCTGCCTGGATTTTTTCGGGGTCATCTTGGGGGCTCTGCTGCTGGTCGCTCTCCCCTGCTGGGCTGGTTCCACCCGGTTTTTGCTGGGGATCCCATGGGAGGCTGGTACCGGCTAAGTGGTTTTTCACGAATCCATGCTCTTTCGCAGATGCTGACTGTATTTAGCTTACTTCGTATTACATCATACGGAATATAACCCGGTTCTCCTTCTTTCTAGCCTGTTTGACGTGGAAAGAAAGTATTCACAACAAGGCATGGTTAAGCTGCTGGCCTTGTCAGGATAGGTGTAGGTAATAGTTGATACTCAGCAAACTAATGAGCAGGCTTAAGCAGGTAATGAATACCATTCCTAGTAGCAGAAGCGGGTTTTTCTGGCGAGGCCAGGCTTGTCCGCACAGGGACCAAAATAAGCAGAAGGACAGGACCAGCCCGATGAGGTTACCCACCAAAAGTTGTTGCAGGCTGGCAACTAAACAAAAGGTCTTCAGACTGTGCGGACCCGTTCGTTGAGCCAGTTTGAGGAGGCCGGCCAGGATTAAACTCATGCAGGCCGCCATGAAGGAGAGAGTGACCGTAGGCTCTTGCAGCATATCCCTGAAGCTGTTTGAGCCGCTGTTTGTTAACAAAAAAACGCAGGTTAAGAAAACCAGGGGTGCAATAAGCCAATAGTAAAACAGGCTGGCAGAAAGTTTACTGCTGTCGGTCAGGAAGTTCTGTACTGCCTTCATGGGCTGGCCTCTCTTCTAAGAATTCAATGTAGCGGCGCACCAGGTAATCCAGGAGGACGTTGAGGGCTACAAAGGAGTGGTAGGGGTGATCTGTACCAGCCAGCCGGGTGGGGGTTGCCTGATAGTGCAGGACGTAACTGGCAGTGCTGGCCATATAGTTGACCGACTGGGCAGTAATGGCCAGCATCGGGATTTTACGCAGGGATAGTTTCTTAATGCTCTCTTCTACATCCGCTGTATTACCTGACAGCGAGACCAGAATCAGAAGGTCGGTAGCGGTCATTACCGAGCTACTGGCCGCAAGTTCTCTACTGGCCGGAATAAGGTGGGTAAATTTTCCGCAGGCCAGCAGGGACTTAGCAAATTCTTGACTGGCATTGTGTTGGGCGTAGCCGGTGCCGTAGCAGTAGAGTGTCCGGGCTGAGTGTATTTTTTGGAGCAGCGGGCTGAAGTCGTAGCCCTGGAGAAAGTCCAGGGTCTGCTTAATATCGCTCAGTCCGGAAGCAATAAAATTGGGGTTGGTCGGTTCCCGCTGGCTCAGGGTGGTCTTGACCAAGTATTTTAATTCGGCGAATCCAGAGAAACCCAATTTTTTGGTTAAGCGGATAATGCTTGAGGTTGACGTATAGGTTTTATGTGCCAGCTGATTGATGGTTGTTTCTGCCAAAAACTCCTGATTTTCAAGCATAAAGGCAAGAATATCCTGCTCAGTTTGGCTAAAACGGTGCTGGTAGGTGTTGATCAGCTTCTCTAGGTTCATGGTGTATCCCGCCCGGTATGGGTGTCTCTGGGAATACTATATGCCAAGGGATCACGTTCTGAGCAAACCCGCGCGTCTATTCCTGCTGAGTCTGGAGGGCTTCAAAGCGATCCCTTACCTGAGGAACATCCATACCAACAATAACCTGAAGAGCCCGGCCCTTATTGACCAGCCCCAAGGCACCGGCAGCCTTAAAATCGGCCTCAGCGGCAACCAGACTCTCATCATTAACCGAGACCCTCAGCCGGGTGGCGCAGTTGTTAACGCTACTAATATTTGCTGGCCCGCCCAGCAGGGCTAGAAAATCTGTGGCCCGCTGCTGGTAGGGGTCCGAAACGGCAAGAGAGTCTGCAGCCTCTGCCCCCGTACTGGCTCCTGTTTTTTGCTCTTTTTTAGCCTGCCGGTACTCAGCCTTAGAATAAAGCTTTGTTTCCTTACCCTCATCTTCACGGCCGGGGGTTTTAAAATCCAGCTTAAGAATAAGGAAACGGAAGAGTAGAAAATAAATGCCGGTAAAGCAGAAACCAACAAAAAATTTGCATTAAGTAGGCTCCTGAGTGGTTGGACCAGAGCGGAATCCAGTTCTGAAAGAGGAAGTCGATGAGGCCTCCGCCCATATTACCCGAGAGCCCAAACTGGTACATGATGGCAGCCATGCTGGCCGCTAAGAAGGCGTGCACGGCAAAAAGTGGTGGCGCCAAGAAGAGGAAGGTAAACTCCAGGGGCTCGGTAATACCAATCAAAATAGCGGTCAAACAAACGGGTATGAGCAGGGCCAGAGTTTCTTTACGTTTTTCAGGCCGGGCAGTGCTGTAAAAGGCAGCTGCAATACCGATGGGGGCAAAGACTTTTGAATTACCGTGTAGCGCAAACCCACCACCGGGAAAAAGAGTGCGCAGGGAATCACCGGAGGCAGCAAAGTCCTCCAGGTGAGCCACCCAAAACTTCTGGATACCCTCGGGGGCCACGGCGGGGCCAAAAATAAAGGGAGTGTAAATAAAATGATGCAGGCCGGTAGGAATCAGAATTCTTTCTAAGAAGGTATATACCCAGACGCCAAAAACACCCGATGAAATAAAAAAGCCCTGCATGGAACCAATAGCCTGCTGAATGCTGGGCCAGACCAAACAGAAGAGGAGGGCCACCGGCATCATCAAGAAAAAGCCTAAACCGTAGACAAACTGGGTGCCCTGAAAGATGCCCAGAAAGTCGGGAAGTTTTTTCTCGAAGTAACGATTATGCAGCCAGACCACAAGAGCTGAGATGATAATAGCCCCAAAGATACCGGTATCAAGGGTTTTAATACCGGCAACAACCTTCAGGCCGGTGGCAACGGTTGTATCCTCTAAATCCGCTGCATAGTTAATGCCAAAATTGCTGCCCCAGATCTCCAGTATTTTTGCCACAAAATACTGGAAGGTTAGGTAGATCATACCAGCTTCTAAGACGGCTCGAGCCTGGGCCTGTTTAGCTAAGGCGATGGGTAGGCCCAGCACAAAAAGGAGCTCCATCTGATTAAAAACCGTCCAAGCCCCGGCTTCCCAGACGGACCAAAACTGAGACCAGCCGCTACCCTCAGCGGCCAGGGAGCCCATAAGCTGCTCGTTCTGGGCAATAATAGATATGCCAACGGCAAGCCCAGCAAAGGCAAAGATAAGAACAGGGGCCAGCATAGCCGAACCAAATCGCTGGATTTTCTCCATCATTGAGGGAACCTTTCACCAAAATCCAAGACACCCCTGAAAAACGGTGCCTCTTTGAGCAGACGCTGAGGTCTCTTCAAAAGTAGGGCCCTGCTGTGGTTCCGGTAGCTCAGCTCAAGACCTTTGAATAAACCTCACTATAGAGAATCTCTGCTGCTAAAAGTAGTCCCATTTTTTAGATTTTTCCAAGCTGACAAGAATTTTATTATCCGTTAATAGGTGTCAGATTTTGGAAAAAATTTCAGTTTGCGACCGCTTTCATTCTTCTGGGCAAAGGGAGGCTGGCTCGCTAGGATAAGACCAGAGTGGCCTACACCTCGGCTTATTCCACAACCCACCTGCCCGGTTAATGGGTTGAGCGGGCAGAATCAATAAGCCGTGCGGAAGCCCCGTCTTTTCTGGATGAAACCAACTACATGAATACTATAAAAGTGCTGACCCTCAACACACACAGCTGGGTTGAGATTCATCAAGTGCACAAAATCAAGTTACTGGCAGACTTTATTCTGGACCAGGATATAGACCTGATTGCCCTGCAGGAGGTTAATCAGAACCTTATCAGCCCTACAGTTCCAGCACCCGAGGGTTTTTTTGCGCTTGAAGACCGGCCCTTGAGAGACAATAACTTTGCCCTGCTACTTACCGCACTGCTCAGGCAGGCAGGTGCCCACTATCAGTGGACCTGGGCCGGCGCCCACCTGGGCTGGAATATCTACGACGAAGGTAGCAGCATCCTGAGTAAACAGCCCATTCAAGCAGGCCAGCATTTTCAGGTCAGCAGCCAAGAATACGGTTACCGGGACGTTTTTCGCCGCTGTGCCTTAGCCTGCCAGATTAAACTTGCTAGCGGGCCACTCTGGTTGGTCAACGTGCACATGAACTGGTGGCACAAGCAGAACCGCTACTTTTTTGCAGAGGACTTTAACCGCCTCAACCAGCGGGTCCGTCAGCTAGCAGACCGGGGGCCCCTACTGCTCTTGGGAGATTTTAACGTTGCCGCCGGCCCCGACTCGCCCGGCTGGCAGCAGATGCTAGAGCTAGGCTGGCATGACGCCTTCTGGCATGCCAGCAAACGTCAAGGCGAACACACCGTCCAGCAAGCCATCTCTGGCTGGGAAGAAAACAGCCTGGCCAAACGTATCGACTACGTGCTGGCTTCTGGGCCAGTTACCTTTAGCAACTACCGGGTTGTTTTTGACGGCCAGCACGAGCCTGCCATCTCTGATCACGCCGGCGTCCTGGTTGAGATAGAGGCCAGTCAGCTTTCCTCTGCCTACACAAAAACACCCTGCCTAGCCCACAACTGCCCTTCAGGGACCGATCAGAAAGGCCAGCTATGAGCCCCCGGTTTAAGCAAAAAAAATTTATGCAACCCGTGATCTATCAGATCTATCCGCGTTCCTTTCAAGATTCCAATGGCGACGGAATCGGCGATCTGCCAGGAATTATAGCCCGGCTGCCCTACCTGGCCAGCCTAGGGGTAGAACTGATCTGGCTCTGTCCGATCTATCAGTCACCCAATGACGACAATGGCTACGATATTAGCCACTACCAAAAAATCATGCCAGAATTTGGCACACTGGCAGACTTTGACCGCCTTATCGACCGGGCCCGGCAGCTGGGCATAGGAATCATCATGGATTTGGTGGTCAACCATACCTCCGATGAGCACGACTGGTTTGTCCAAGCCCGCTCCAGCAAAGACAACCCCTACCGCGACTACTACATATGGAAGGATCCCGCCGGTTACGACCGGCAGGGTAAGCCCTTAGCCCCCACCAACTGGATTTCCGCCTTTTCCCCCTCTACCTGGCAATGGGACCAAAAAACCCAGCAGTTCTACCTCCACCTTTTCTCACCCAAGCAGCCAGACCTCAACTGGGAGAACCCCCAAGTCCGCCAGGAAGTCTATGAGATCATGCGTTTCTGGTTAGACCGGGGCGTAGCCGGTTTCCGGATGGACGTCATTAATCTGCTCTCCAAGGCAGAGCCCTACCGCGATGACCCAGCCGTTAAAGCCGGCAGCCAGGAAAACTCCCTGGCCCTGCTTGCCAACGGCCCCCGCATCCATGAGTTTTTGCAGGAAATGAACCGGGAAGTTCTGAGCCACTACGATGTCATTACGGTGGGTGAAACTCCCTGGACCACAACTGCCGACGGGCTGGCCTACAGCGGTTTTGAGCGGCAGGAACTGAACATGATCTTCCATTTTGAGCACATGGAGTTAGACTCCAACCCAGACGGCTACGGTAAATGGAGTGACCGCAAGGCCGACCTAAGAGACATCAAAAAGGTCCTGGCCCGCTGGCAGCTGGACCTTAACGGCAAGGCCTGGAACAGCCTCTACTGGAATAACCACGACCAGCCACGGGCAGTCTCCCGCTTTGGAAATGACACTGCCCGCTGGCGTAAAAAATCGGCAAAAATGCTGGCCTTGGCCCTGCACTGTATGCAAGGCACCCCCTACATCTACCAGGGAGAAGAACTGGGCATGACCAACGTCCGCTTTAGGTCTATTGACGACTACCGGGACCTAGACTCCATCAACTTCTACCGGGATATGGTCACCCAAAGAGGCCAGCTCTCTGAACAAGCCGCTATGGAGCTGATCTACAGAAAAGGCCGGGATAATGCCCGCACCCCCATGCAGTGGTCTGCCCAAGCCTACGCAGGTTTTTCTGACGTAGAACCCTGGATCGGGCTTAACCCCAACTATCAAGAAATCAACGCCGAGCAGGCCCTGGCAGACCCAGACTCTATCTTCCATTTTTACCGGCAGCTGATCCAATTACGCCGGGACTACCCCCTGCTTATTACCGGTGGTTTTGAACTTTTGGATGACCCAGAGGACCCTCAAGACCAGCAAGTTTTTGCCTATCTGCGCACAGGAGAAACAGGTCGGGGCCAGCAGGAGCTGCTGGTTATCTGCAATTTCAGTGACCAGCCGCAGGAACGCAGCTTTTTTAAGGACAGGCCTACCGGAGAGCTCCTGCTCTCTAACTACCCCGATGATGCCGGCCAGAAACTCCGCCCCTACGAGGCAAAACTTTACCTATACCAGCTAGGGTAATCAGCATAAAACCCACAAATACTCACCTTTAAGGAGAAGTACATGGCCAACAATTCCGGCAAAAAATGGTGGAAAGAAGCCGTGGTCTACCAGGTCTGGCCACGGTCCTTTCAAGATTCTAACGGGGACGGCATTGGAGACTTAGCCGGCATCAGCTCCCGCATCCCCTACCTGGCTGACCTAGGTATTAACGTCATCTGGCTCTCACCTATGTTCAGCTCCCCCAACGACGATATGGGCTATGACATTAGTGACTACCAAAACATCATGGATGAATTTGGCACTATGGCCGACTTCGACCAGCTGCTGACCATCGCCCATCGGCACAAGATTAAGATCCTGCTAGATATCGTGGTCAACCATACTTCCGATGAGCACGACTGGTTTATCCAATCCCGCTCTAGCAAAGATAACCCCTACCGTAACTACTACTATTGGCGCGATTCTGCCGGTTACGACCAGCAGGGTAACCCCCTACCACCCAACAATTGGGGTTCAGAGTTTGGTGGGCCAGCCTGGGAGTACGATCAGGAAACAGACCAGTGGTACCTGCACATTTTCTCCAGAAAACAACCGGATCTTAACTGGGAAAATGAAGCCGTCCGCCAGGATATCTACTCCATGATCAACTGGTGGCTTGATAAGGGTGTAGACGGCTTCCGGCTTGATGCCATCAATATTATTTCAAAACCGGCCGGCCTACCCCCTGACCCAGATATCGACTTTGACAAGCACGGTTCTTCTACCGTCTTTGTCATTAAGAATGGCAAGCGGGTGCACGAATGGATGCAGGAGCTACACCGGAACACCTTGGCCGGCAGAGACGTCATGACCGTTGGTGAAATGAGTGCAACCCCACCGGCTGAAGCGCTACAGTTTGGCGGCTTCACCCAGGACGAACTCAATATGATTTTCCATTTTGAGCACATGGGCCTGGATGCCGACCCCGGCAGCGGCATGGGCAAATGGTCCTACCAGCCCCTTGACCTTCGTCAGCTTAAAAAAGTTCTGAACACCTGGCAGCTAGAACTGGCAGGAAAAGCCTGGGGCTCCCTCTACTGGAACAACCACGACCAGCCCAGAATTATCTCCCGCTTTGGAGACGACTCACCTGACTACCGCATACTTTCTGGCAAGATGCTTGCCAGCCTGCTCCACTGCATGCAAGGCACCCCCTACATCTACCAGGGAGAAGAACTGGGCATGACCAACGTCCGCTTTAGGTCTATTGACGACTACCGGGACCTAGACTCCATCAACTTCTACCGGGATATGGTCACCCAAAGAGGCCAGCTCTCTGAACAAGCCGCTATGGAGCTGATCTACAGAAAAGGCCGGGATAATGCCCGCACCCCCATGCAGTGGTCTGCCCAAGCCTACGCAGGTTTTTCTGATGTAGAACCCTGGATCGGGCTTAACCCCAACTATCAAGAAATCAACGCCGAAGCCGCTTTAGCGGACCCTAACTCCCTCTTCTACCACTACCAGCGGCTGATCCAGTTACGCAGGCAGGAACTAACCGACCTCCTTGTCTACGGTGACTTTATCCCCCTAGACCCTGAGGATGCCCAAGTGTACGCCTACGAGCGTCGGTCCGATAGCGGCCAAGAGCTCCTGGTCATCTGTAACTTTACTAGGCAGCAAGAGCAGCGTAACTACCGGCTACTCACGGCAGAAAGCCAGCTGCTCCTGTCCAATTACCCAGATGACCTGGGTCAGACCCTACGCCCCTACGAAGCTAAGATCTACCTCAAAAACTAAAAGGCCAGCTGGCTAAGACACGCCAGCTAGTCTAGCCCGGTAGGCTAAGCTAACGGATGGGCCTCTGGCTAAGGCTAGCAGTAGAGACTGCATCCATCCCCCACCTATGATTGAGGAGAAAATATGAGCCTGAACTTTAACCCCTACTTCACCTTTACCGGCCAAGGCCGGCAGGCACTGGAATTTTATCGGGACGTTTTTGGCGGAGAAATAAGCATAAAAACCTTTAACGATTTTCAGGCCCCGGTAGAGGACCAGTACAAAGACCTGGTCATGCACGGGGAACTCCGTAGTGACCACCTAACGATACGGGTCTCTGACGGCGCTGCCCTCTCTGGCACAGCCCAGAGAGCCAGCACCAATATGGAAGCATCCATCATCGGCAGCCTGGACCAGCTAGAGCTGGCCCAGGGCTGGTTTGACAAGCTTTCCCAGGGGGCAAGTGAGATCCACCCCCTAGCCCCGGCTCCCTGGGGAGACCACTTTGGTTCCTTTACCGACCGTTACGGGATCGCCTGGATGTTTAACTTTGGGGCAGAAAACTAAGAATTAGCTAGAGCTGCACTGGTCTTGGCTACTCCCATTCAATGGTGGCCGGGGGTTTAGAAGTAATATCCAAAACCACCCGGTTAACCTGGGCAACCTCATTGGTGATGCGGTTAGAAATTTTAGCCAGCACATCGTAAGGCAGCCGAGACCAGTCAGCAGTCATAGCATCCTCAGAGGAAACCGGCCGTAAAACTATGGGATGCCCGTAGGTTCGGCCATCGCCTTGAACACCTACTGAGCGCACATCTGCCAGCAAAACGACCGGACACTGCCAGATCTGCTCATCCAAACCGGCCGCAGTCAGCTCCTGGCGGGCAATAGCATCGGCAGCCCGTAAGAGCTCCAAGCGTTGGGCAGTCACCTCACCAATAATACGGATCCCCAAACCCGGCCCGGGGAAAGGCTGCCGGGCTACAATACGCTCGGGAACCCCCAGCTGCCGGCCAATAGCACGCACCTCATCCTTAAAGAGAGAACGTAGGGGTTCTACCAGCTCAAAGTTCATGTCCTCGGGTAGGCCACCAACATTGTGGTGAGACTTAATATTGGCAGCTCCCTCACCACCACCGGATTCCACGACATCCGGGTAGAGGGTTCCCTGGACCAAAAACTTAATATCCTCGCCGGAGTCGCTGGCTTCATCCAGTAAGGCCCGCTGTGCCTGCTCAAAAGAACGAATAAATTCCCGGCCAATCACCTTTCGTTTGGTCTCGGGGTCTGAAATACCGGCTAAAGCGGCAAGAAAACGCTGGGACTGATCAACCGTCACCACCCGAATTCCCATAGAGGCCGCATAATCCTGCTCCACCTGCTCCCGCTCGCCAGCACGCAAAAGCCCATGATCAATAAAGAAGCAGGTCAGTTGGTCTCCCACTGCCCGGTGGACAAGGGCAGCAGCAACAGAGGAATCCACTCCACCCGACAGAGCACAAATTACCCGGGCAGAACCAACCTGCCGGCGGATCTTAGCAACCTGATCCTCAATAATGTTACCGGTAGACCAGGACGGCTCTAAGCCAGCAATATTAAACAAAAAGTTTTCTAAGGCAACCTGGCCATAGTCAGAATGCTTAACCTCAGGATGCCACTGCACTCCGGCTAGTTTCCGGGCGGGATCAACCATAGCAGCAACGGGAGCTCCCGGGGTTGAGGCCAGCACCCTAAAACCCTCAGGAGCTAGGCTAACAGCATCCCCGTGAGACATCCATACCTGCTGCGACGAGTCGGTAGCCGCCAAAAAAGAAGGATCGTCCGAAACTAAGCGAGCAGTCGTGGCCCCGTACTCCCGGGCACCGGTATGAGCAACCGTACCGCCTAAGGCCTGGGCCATGAGCTGAAAACCATAGCAGATTCCAAAGATAGGCACTTGCGCCGTGAAGAGATCGGGGTCAGCCTGGGGGGCCTGGGGCGCATAGACAGAGGCAGGGCCACCCGAAAGAATAATGGCGGCAGGCTTCTTAGCCAGTAACTGCTGAGCAGTCAGCCTATGGGAGACAATCTCCGAATAAACACCGGCTTCCCGAACCCGCCGGGCAATCAACTGCGCATACTGGGCCCCAAAATCAACCACCAAGACCGGGCCCTGATCCCAAGAGGCTCCCTGAAGAGAACTAGTCACATCTCACCTTTGTTCTATTTCTTTAACTCTAAACCCACAGGGCCAAAGCTTAACCTGCCACTATTGTAAAACACATTGCCGGCCCCTAAACCTACCCAGCCCAGCTAGTAACGCTTAGTGGCCTGGGGGTTGGCAGCCAGCAAATCCAAAACCTCGGCATGGATTCTTTTCTCCACCACAAAAGATAGGAAAGGAACAACCCCACCCAAGGCCATAACAACCAGCTGCGGCAGCGCCCAACGCATCAAAAGCCACAGGCGGAAACAAGACAGGAGGTAAACCACATAAAACCAGCCGTGAACAATCAAAACCCAGGTAGATATATTAACGCCGCCACTGAGGTTTCCCAGCTGCCTATCAAGCCAACCCAGCGCAACTCTTTGCCCAGACTGGGCGTCTAGGGCGCCGGCCAGCAGGTCATAACCCAAAACATAGCGGGTAATCATCTCGGCCACCAGCAGGAGCAAGAAACTGCCCGAGATCCAGGCACACCACTTATAAAAGGTCAAGGCTCCACGAATCTGAGCCTCCGTACCACCAAACTTCTTACGGACCACAAACCCGCCGCGGCCATCGGTCTGACCGCCCTGAGCAAGGGTGACCTTTTTACCGTCGGTACGCTCCACGGGCTTATGCCCCTGAGAAGCCCCTGATTCAGAAGTCATCTTTTTCCTCTCTGCCCGCCGCCAACATCTGCCTGCGCTCTAGGGCAAAATCTCATCAAAGAAATAGTATTTTTTGTCTTGTGGATCCCAATAGTAGTACCTGCCGCTGGCCTCATCGAGCCAGTACTGCCCCTCGTACTCAAAATACTGGGCTGGATCTTCTTTCTTCTGGTAAGCATCCTTAAGCATGCGCCACCACAGGTAAAGAGCAAAAGCGGCAAAAACAAGCCACTCCAGGGCATAAAAAATATTTAACCAATCAAGCTCTTCATCCACCACCTGCTCAGTGCCAATAGGCTGCAAAGCCGAAGAATCCCCCATCAGTGCCGCCCCTCCCGCCAGCCTGCCCTCAGCGGTGAGCTCAAGGCCCTGGGCCAGCGGATGTTCCTGGTCAACCACGACGGGGGCAGCAAAGAGAGCGGTGTCCCAAAGATTAGTCAGCTGTGCAGTAAGAAGGCTGCCTACAAGAGCTTGCTGTCCACCGGCAGCAGCCCGATCCAGCTGGTAAGAAAAATAAGGAGGATCGTTGGCAATAACTCGGCCGGCCAGAACGATACTGCCCTGAGGCTCTTCAGGAAGCTCAGCCTCACTTGTCCACCCCCTGGCAACCGCTACAGCCCTGGGGCCAGAGCCCCGCTCGTCGCTAACCTGAGGGGCATCATCCGGAATAAACAGAGACACAACCCAGTAGCCAGACTGGCCATCCTTGAACTTATTGGCCACTAAGTAGGAGGAAGCGGCACGGTAATGGCCAGTCAGCTCCACCATAGTATCGGCCTCACTGACCAGCAACGGTTCATGTTCAGCCAAAACCTGCCCGTAAGGACGAACCACCTCCTTAGCCGGATCCATATGCAGCTGACCAGCTTTTGCTGCCTCAAGCTGCCACTTACTTAAGCCAACAAAAGCAGAAGCAAGCACCAGCATCAGGGCTAGAAAAGCCAACCAGGAAGGCTTAAAAGCCAGTTTTAACACAGGTAGCAGTTCCCTTCCTTAAACTCTTAACTGCTGTGGTATCCCGAAAGAACAATCTCGCTCCGCTGGAAGGACTTTAAATCTGTAAAACCGCACGTGGCCATAGAGCGTCGAATAGCACCAACAATATTGGACCTGCCGTCCACATGGTGTGAAGGACCGTAGAGAACTTCCTCCAAAGAACCCACCGTCCCCAGCCGGGTCCGTCCGCCCCGAGGAAAACTAGCAGAATGAGCTTCATTACCCCAGTAAAGTCCCTGCCCGGGGGCTTCTTGGGCTCGGGCCAGCGGAGCCCCAATCATCAAGGCATCAGCACCCAAGGCAAGAGCCTTAACCAGGTCACCGGATCGGCCCAACTCACCGTCAGCGATCACCTGCACATAACGTCCCCCAGACTCATCCAGGTAACGAGAACGAGCCGCCGCAACATCAGCAAGAGCCGTAGCCATCGCAGCCTGAATACCCAGACCCCGCCGGTTAGTGCTCGAAGACCCCCCGCCAAACCCAACCAGGACTCCGGCCGCGCCGGTACGCATCAGGTGCAGGGCCGGGGTAAAAGCAGCAACCCCGCCCACGATCACCGGTACATCCAGCTCGTAAATAAAGCGTTTAAGATCCAGCGGTTCGTGCCGGCTGGCAACGTGTTCAGCAGAGACAGTGGCACCACGAATAACAAAAAGATCTGCCCCGGCCTGAACTACCGTCTCATAAAATTCCTGTGTATTTTGCGGGGTCAAAGAACCGGCCACAATGACACCAGAACTCCTAATTTCAGCCAGTCTCTTGGTGATCAGCTCAGCCTTAATAGGTTCAGCGTAAATCTGCTGCATGCGGCGGGTAGCCCCGGCGCTGTCTTCTAAATCTAAGCCAATGATCTCGTCCAAATAAGGCTGCGGGTCCTCGTAACGAGTCCACAGGCCCTCCAAGTTTAAGACACCCAGACCGCCCAGCTTACCCAAGGCTATAGCGGTAGCGGGGCTCATAACAGAATCCATAGGTGCTGCTATCAGCGGGGTCTCAAAGGTAAAAGCATCAATACGCCAGCTGGTATCTACATCGGAACGGTCCCGGGTTCGCCGGGAGGGAAGCAGGGCAATATCGTCTAAGGAATAGGTGCGGCGGGCACGCTTAGAAAGACCAATTTCGATCTCGGACACAGATAAATCCTTTCCAGGATGCAGCCAAGCGGTCCGGTTAAGCCCAAGAAGGCTAGCCCGGCAAGGCTAACAAACAATTAACGGCGGTAGTTAGGGGCTTCTACCGTCATCATAATGTCATGCGGGTGTGATTCTTTAAGACCGGCAGAAGTGATCCGAACAAATTTTCCCTTATGTTTAAGTTCCTCAATGGTACGGGCACCAACATAAAACATAGTCTGGCGCAGCCCGCCCTCTAACTGATGAATCACTGCAGCCAGCGGCCCCCGGAAGGGAACCTGGCCCTCAATGCCCTCTGGGATCAACTTGTCTTCACCCTGCACATCGGCCTGGAAGTAGCGGTCCTTAGAATAAGACTTATGCCTACCCCGCGATACCATAGCCCCTAGCGAGCCCATACCGCGATAGGTCTTAAACTGTTTGCCGTTAACAAAAATCAACTCCCCAGGAGACTCGCTGGTGCCGGCCAGCATGGATCCCATCATGACCGCATCGGCCCCTGCCACCAGGGCTTTTCCGATCTCTCCAGAATGCTGCATACCGCCATCTGCAATCAAAGGAACTCCCGCAGGAATAGCAGCCTTAGCTGCCTCGTTAACGGCAGTAATCTGCGGAACTCCCACGCCGGCAATAACCCGGGTAGTACAAATAGAACCGGGGCCAACCCCCACTTTAACAGCATCAGCGCCGGCATCAATAATAGCCTGAGCCCCCTGTCGAGTTGCTGCCTGGCCACCTATAACATCCACCGCTGCAGCTGCCGGATCCTTCTTAAGCCGGGCAATCATATCCAGCACACCTTGGGAGTGTCCATTGGCCGTGTCAATAAAAAGTGCGTCTACGCCGGCTTCGACCAGGGTCATAGCCCGCTCGTATCCATCCCCAAAGAAACCAACAGCAGCACCCACACGCAACCTGCCTTCCGAATCCTTCGTAGCCTGTGGATACTGCTCGGTTTTAATAAAATCCTTGACGGTGATGAGCCCGGTTAACCTGCCGGCCTCATCAATAAGCGGCAATTTTTCAATTTTATTGTCGGCCAGAAGTTTAAAAGCTTCTGCCTTATCCATGCCTTCCCTGCCGGTAATTAAGGGGGCTGGTGTCATAAGTTCACGAACCGTGCGGTGAGGGTAGTCTACCTCGGGCAGATAACGGATATCGCGGTTGGTAATAATACCCAGAAGAACCTTGTCCTGGTCCACAACGGGCAGGCCCGATACCTTAAAATGCCCGCAGACCTGGTCTAAGTCTGCAATGGTGGCATCTGGACCAATGGTGGCTGGGTTTGTGATCATACCCGACTCTGAACGTTTAACACGATCCACGTGGGAGGCTTGATCTTGCACAGAAAGATTACGGTGCAGCACCCCCATGCCACCCAGGCGAGCTATGGCAATAGCCAGTTGCGATTCAGTTACCGTATCCATAGCCGCAGAAATAATGGGGGTCTTTAACTCTATGCGCCGAGAAAGGCGGGTCGAAGTATCTGCATCAGCAGGGTTAACATCCGTATTTCCCGGGAGTAAGAGAACGTCATCGTAGGTAAGTCCAACAAAGCCAAAAGGATCAGCAGAAAGAGCTGTTGGTTGCGTCATGGAAAATTTATACCTTTCCAGAGAAAGTAAAACTGCCGGTTGGGGCGCAGAATTCTTGCTTACTATCCATCCTAGACCGTCTTGCTATAGAGCGGCAGACTATTGCCCTGTGTCCTGCTAACGGTTAACTTCAGCACGTGAAATAGCAGCTAAAAGCCTGGGGACAAAGAAACCCTTGGTTGTTTCGGCGTAGGTTGAGGTGAGGTGGTCATAATCCTGGTAGGTGTAAACATTGCCAATAGAAACTGGGCAACTGTTCTGCGGGCAGACAAGATCGGACATATTAAGGGCAGCAAAACCGGAATATTGCTGCTCAAGCTGCTGCTGCGGATCCCGGTAGACGTCCTGACCGGGCTCCATGACGCAGTCTGCTTCAGTCTTGCCCTTCTGATCCATACATTCCTTGTGGGTGACCGCCAATCGCGGTGTATCCCGGATACCTATCACCGTTTTACCCTGAGAAGTTAGTTCTCGGATCCGGTTCTGCATACCGGTCAAAAGGACGTCGGGTTCTTGAGCTTGGGAAAGCGTTCCAGTAACAATAACTAAATCCGGGTTAAGCTGGTCGATCAGTTTCTGCATAGACTGGGCTCCGGCTAGGCAGTGCTCATAGAGCTGATCCTCACGGATATCTTCCAGCCCGTAGAAGCAGCCCCCCATGGTCATCATGACCAGGTCCCAGCCCTCCTGCTGGGCAGCCGCCCGCAGGGCTGGTGCCCACATATGCATATGACTATTACCAACAGCTAGCACGGTACGGCTAGGTTGCTCGTTCTCTACGGTATGAAAACAGTATTTCTGCTGTTTTTCATCCAAAGACCACTGCGGGTTACTACTGGCACATTCAGGGCCCTGATCTGCCCAATCGCTGCCAGAAGTACGCACCGGAATCCTAGGGATTTGCTCGTCGCCCGTAATATTATCCAAGCCGGTTTCCAAAATAGCCGCACCAATATTTTGGTTCTGCTGATTCTGCATAGCCCTTTGGTTGGACTGGTTGATATCGGCGCTCCAGCCATAGGCAGGTACCAGCCCCAAAAGCATACAGCCAGAAACAATCCCCAAGGCTCGAATAGAACTTTGCTGCCCCCACTTCCACTGCAAAAGAGGTTTTTCTAGGCAGCGAGTCAGTATCCAGGCCAGGACAATGGAAGCGGCCAGCAGCAGCAAACCCGCTACAAAACCAGCCTTCTCTTGTTTTACCCGGTGCAGATAAAAAACCAGCAGAGGCCAGTGCACCAGGTAAAGGGCATAGGAGATATTCCCCAGCTTAAGCAGGGGTTTTATGGTCAGAAGTTTCTCTGGACCATAGGGGCTACCCGTCTGGCCAGCAAGAATAACCATGCAGGCGGCAAGTGCCGGCCAAAGAGCATGGTAGCCGGGAAACTTGCCTTGCACATCCAGAACAAACCCACAGGAAACAATAAGAATAATTCCTAGCCAACCCAGTAATGACCGAAGAAGGGGCCCAAGCTTCAGCTGGTCCAGTAGTAAGGCTGCCAAGCTACCCAGGGCAAATTCCCATAATCTGGCCCAAGTGTTGTAGTAGGCTATCTGCTGATTGAGCTGCGTGAGGTAGACAGAATAGGACAGGGAGCCTGCAAAAATCAGGCTAAAAAGAGTAAGCAGGGTTGCTCGAGCCGGCAGCTTTAAAAACTTAATGAGCAACCAGGCCAGCAGAAAAATTAAGGGCCAGAGGATATATATTTGTCCCTGAACCGAAAGAGACCAAAAATGCCGCAGGGGCGAGGCCGCCGAAGAATCTACCGCATAGTAATCCACCAGATTTTTGATAGACCACCAGTTTTCCCGATAGAGCAAGACCGACTTGGCTTCGTCGGCTATGGTTAACCAGCGCTCCTGGGGCAGGAAGAAAAAAGTAGCAACCAGGGTGGCAGCCACCGTAATTGATGCCAGCGGTAGAATCCTTTTAAAAACATGAATCCAATAGCGCAGCACCGTTGTAAAACCGGTAAAGCTAGCCGAATCAATTTTCCGGTAAAAAGAGCCGGTCAGCAAAAAGGCTGAGATAAGCAGGAAAACATCCACGCCGCCAGAAACCCTGCCAAACCAGAAATGGTAGCTGGCCACCAGGAGGACAGCCAGGGCCCGTAGCCCCTGAATTTCTGGCCGAAACTTTTGCTTTTGGGGCAGCTGCTGCCAAGGCGTAAGCTGCTTTGTAGGCTTAGTAGCCCGAGTCTTTAACATATTCATGGCACGAGTTGGCTGCTATCACACACATCAGTCTGGCTAGGTTCACTTATGTACTGGGTTCTGGTCCTTCCAGAAGACTCCAACCCTGCTCTTTAAGCTGTCGCTGGGCTTCTTCAATCAATGTTGTAGCATACGCCTTTGAGAGATGATTATCATCCATATAAACATAGATATTTCCGATGACAGGTACACACAAATCATCAGGACATAGCTGTTGGGTGAAGTCAAGCCCATACAGGCCGGGGTTGTTTGTCAACATTTCTGCTGCAGGATTACGGGGGCTTAACTTCTGAGACAGCGGCTGGGAGCAGCTTTGCAGGTTCTCCGGTGAGCTCTGGGCACAGTCATAAATATTTTGCTTCCAGCGCGGGTTATCCCGTAAGCCAATAACCTTGATACCCGCCTGAGTGATCCGTTCAATCTGTTCTCCAAGGCCGGTCAGAACCGTCTCTTCATTAGTCACCGGATCAGTCTGCGTGATCATCAAAGCCACACTGGCCGGTCGTTGGGCCAGGATTTCATCCACAATCAAGGCATTGTAGGTGAGGCATTCCTGGCTCGGGCCGGGTTCTGCCTCTAAGGGAAAGGTGCAGCCCCCCAAATGCAGATCCATGATGTTGGCTCCGCTACGCTCAGCTAATTGCCGATAAATAGCAACCGACTGACCGGCGTGAGAATCGCCAATAACCATCAGCAGGGGTGCCCCCGGTGCCCCGTTGCGCTCGGCACCGCACATAGCTGCTAGCTGATGGTGACGTACCGCTAAATCCCCCGTGCAATTGCCCTTGTCCAGCCCGCTAAACTGGCTCATCAAGTCCGAGGCAGGAATCGGCGGATAACTGTAGTGACGCTCCCGCTGGCCCAGGGCATAAGCACCCGGAAAATCGTCACTACCGGCGCTACTAGCCAAAGCAGCTAGCTGGCTATCTCGCTCTTGCAGCCAAGCCTTACTGGCAGCTAGCGGCAGAGCGAGCAGGAGCAGGCAAGAAACAATAATGCTCATGGGCCTCAGGTAATCAAGGCTCTTACGATTTAAGAAGGCCACCTTTTGCTGGCCCCTCCTGCCAGCTGAGCGCAAGGGCCAGGTTTTTGCTTGGCGAAGCGGCTGCTCTACCCCAGCATGAATGATCCAGGCTAAGACAAGGGAAATGCTTATTAAACCGGTACCGGCTACCAGGCCGGGGTGATCCTGCTGGGTTCTTGTGGAGTAGATAATAAAAATCGGCCAGTGAACGAGGTAAAGAGCATAGGACACCTCTCCCAGTTTAAGCATGGGGCCCGAGGCCAGAAAGCGGTCCGCCCCCAGGGGGGAGCCGGTTTGACCGGCAAGAATAACCAAGGCCCCAGAGACCAATGGCCACAAGGCCAAATACCCCGGAAATGCCTGCTCTACCGGTAGAACAAAACCACAGCTGACTAAACCAATTATTCCCAGCCAACCCATAGGGATACGGGCCCAGCGAGGAGGACGCCATTTAAAGGTCAGCAAAGCAAGGAGGGTTCCGCCAGCAAATTCCCACAGGCGAGCGCGGGTATCAAAATAGGCAAAACCCTGGTTATGGGCTGTTTCCTGAATAGAAAAAATCAGTGAGGCAGCAAAAATAAGGCCAAAAACTAAAAGCGCAGTCGGAACAAGGCGGAGTTTTAGTCTTTTTACCAGCAGGGCTAGCAGAACAAAGAGCAGGGGCCAAAGAATAAAAATTTGCCCCTGCATAGAAAGTGACCAAAAGTGCTGCAAGGGTGTTTTAACCGCAGCGTCCTGGGCGTAGTAGTCCACTGCGTTATAGGCCAGCCGCCAGTTCAAAAAATAAAAGAGGGTGGCTAGGGCATCGTCAACAATGCTTGCTAACCGCGAGGGAGCTAAAAACATAAAGGAGGCGGCAACCGTTGCAGCGGTGACGGTGACGGCAGCCGGCAAAAGCCGCTGAAAAACGTGCAGCCAGTACTTTACGGGGGCCAGGGGCCTGCCCTCGTTGATTTTTCTTATGCTAGAGAGGGAGAGCAAAAAAGCGGAGATAAAAAGAAAAACGTCTACGCCACCAGAAACCCTGCCAAACCAAATGTGGTAGCTGACTACCAGAAAAAGTGCCAACGCACGCAAACCCTGTATCTCTGGACGAAAGCCTCGGGTCTCTAATACCTTGTGGTCAAGAACAGCCGATGTGGGCGGCACGGTGGTTTGCATAGACATCCTCTACAGTAGGGCGGCATAAGCCTAGCAAAGAGTAGATGGTCTATACAAGACAATTCCCCCAAGTCAGCCCGGGAAAATTGGGCTGCCCCTGGGGGTTTTGTCATCTTTTTATCCTACATATCAGACATATTATTCCTTTTCTGTCTTACTCCTTTCCGCCTGATCTAGGGCTTGAAGTGCTCGTTCAATAAAGAAGTCAGAAGTTGTCTCAGCGTAGGTGGCGGTGATGTGATGATTATCAAAATAAGTATAGACATTACCGATACTGGCCGGACACACGTTCTCTGGACAGACTAGATCTGACATATTGATGGCCCCAAAGCCCGGATACTTGAGGTAGTCCTGCTGGGGATCCTCATAGACATCTTCACCGGACGGGAAGGTACAGTCTGCCTCAGAGCCGGTTCGCTCCTCACACTTGGCATGGCTTTCTTCCATACGGGGAGTGTCCCGGATACCGAGTACAATCCTGCCCTCATCGGTAAGCTCACGAATACGGGTATCCATACCAGCCAGGGTGGCATCTGAGCCACCGTAGGCTGAGAGCGTTCCCGTCACAAAGACCAGATCCGGATCCAAGTCCTTAATCAAATCATCCATAGACTGGGCATACTCATCGCAGGAGGCATCGTCCACCCCGTCGTTGTCGCCGTTGCCACCAAAAAAACAAGCTCCTTTAGCCATGACAACCAGATCCCAGTTTTCCTGTTTAGCCAGGGCAGATAAGGCCGGAAACCACATGTGCATATGGCTGTTGCCTACGGCCATCACCTTTTTACTGGGATTCTCAGCCTGGACCAAGTGGTGGCAGGTCTCGGCCTGCATCTGGTTTAAGGACCAGTCAGGATTGGTAGTTGAGCATAGGGGCCCCATGTCGGCCCAGTCATTAGTACGCATGGGCCCGGCTGGCAGCTTCTCTGGATTTTCCGCACCCCGATAAACAAATCCAGCAGCCAAGGAACGGGCCCCCGGATTGTTATAAGGAGCCTGAGCCTGAGCCAAGGCAATGTCTCGATCAATCTTAGTTTTCCAGCCGTAGGCCGGTCCCAGCACTAGCAGCATGCACAGGAAAATCACTCCTAGGCCCCGCCAATTGTTTCGGTCCAGGGCATTCCAAGACCGCAGGGGGGCCTCAACCCAGCGGGTGACAAAATAGGCAATGACCATAGAAATTGCCAGCAAACCAATACCGGATACCAGGCCGGCCTTCTCCGTATTGTTGCGGTGCAGGTAAAAAACCAGTAGAGGCCAGTGCACCAGATAGAGGGCGTAGGAGAAATTACCCAGCTGGATCAAGGGTTTAATGGTCAAAAGTTTCTCTGGCCCAAACCGGGTTTGGGTGTCCCCAGCAGCAATAATCATGGAAGCAGCCAGGGTGGGCCAGAGGGCATGGTAGCCGGGAAAGAGCCCCTCGACGTCAAAGATAAAGCCGCAGGAGATGATCATGACAATACCTGCCCAGCCCATAAGGGCCCGCAGGTAACGGTTCAGGTTAAGCCAGGGTAGGCTAATAGCCACCAAAGAACCTAAAGCAAATTCCCAGAGCCGGCAAAAAGTATTAAAGTAGGCGGTCTGCTGATCGGCAGCCGTAGCATAGATGGAATAAGCAAGTGAAGCCCCAAAGATCAGGCCAAAAATAAGCAGCAGCGTGACTCTAGTTTTGAGAGCTAAATATTTAATAAGGAAGGCGGCAAGCAAAAAAATCAGTGGCCACAGCAGATAGATTTGCCCCTGAACAGATAGAGACCAAAAATGCCGGAAGGGGGAAGCTACTGACGTATCCGCAGCGTAGTAGTCCACCAGATTGCCGATAGACCACCAGTTCTCGTAATAAAAAATAACGGATCTGGCCTCAGAAATCAGAGTGGTCCACCGGTCCTGCGGCAGCAGCAGATAGGAACCGACTAAGATGCCCAAAACCGTGACTGCAGCTAAGGGTAGGATCCTCTTAAAAACATGAACCCAATAGTCAACAACAGATTTAAGCCAGCGAAACTGCCCTTTTTCGATCCGGCGGGTAAAGGAGCCAGCCATAAGAAAGGCAGAGATAAGTAAGAAGACATCTACACCACCGGACACCTTGCCAAACCAAAAATGGTAGGCAGCAACCAGTAGCACAGCCAGAGCCCGTAGACCTTGAATTTCCGGACGAAACTTACGTTCGGCCTGATTATTAATAATGACAGGCTTCTGCGCCTCACCACCGGGATCCTTCCAGGGTGTGGTTTGAGTCTGCGTATCTGTTGAATTGCTCATGTCCCTTGTCGCCAAAGACTTTGTGTACTGGACTTTCTTCAGTGCTGTTAACAATGGGCAGGGCCATCTCCCCAGCGGCCGCTACCAAAACAAACGCTAATCAGAATAACAAAGAAAAGCTCTCAGCATGAATATTAAATCCACGCCAAGAGCTTTTTCCTGTAAAGCCACAGATCGACTAGTTACTGATCATCTTCGTCATCTTGAGCTGGTTTATCAACCACCAAGGTTTCGGTGGTGAGCACCAAGGCAGCGATAGAAGCTGCATTCTCTAAAGCTGACCGGGTAACTTTGACAGGATCAATAACACCCTGAGCAAGGAGGTCGCCATAGCTGGCAGTCTTAGCATTAAAGCCCTGACCAAGCGGGAGTTCAGCAACCTTAGTTGCCACCACATAGCCGTCCTGGCCGGCATTTTCAGCAATCCAACGCAGGGGCTGCACCAGGGCTCGCCTTACAATCTCTACTCCGGTCTGGCTATCCTTAGAACCAAGATCCAGGCCGTCCAGAGCAGCCAGGGCGTGCACCAGGGCGGTACCACCGCCGGCAACAATGCCCTCTTCCAAGGCTGCCCGGGTAGAAGAAACAGCGTCCTCAATACGGTGCTTACGCTCCTTGGCCTCTACCTCGGTAGCAGCACCCACTTTAATGACCCCTACACCACCGGCAAGTTTAGCCAGGCGCTCCTTAAGCTTTTCCCGATCCCATTCCGAATCAATATGCTCAATTTCACGCCGCAACTGGCTGACTCGCTCAGCAACATCCTGCTCAGATCCTGCACCATCAACAATGGTTGTGGTGTTTTTGGTAACGGTGATTCTGCGAGCTGAACCTAGTTGATCCAAACTTACAGCTTCCAGGCTCAAACCCAGCTCACCGGTAATAAGAGAACCAGCAGTCAAAACAGCCAGATCCTCCATGATGGCCTTACGGCGATCCCCAAAGCCAGGAGCCTTAACAGCAACCACGTTAAGGTTGCCGCGCATCTTGTTAACGACCAGGGTAGAGAGGGCCTCACCATCAACATCTTCTGCGATAATGGTCAGCGGCTTTTTAGCCTGTACAACCTTCTCCAGCAGGGGCATGATCTCAGCCACACTAGAAATTTTTCCCTGGTAGAGCAGGACCAGCGAATCTTCTACAACGGCCTCGGCACGCTCAGCGTCAGTCACAAAAGAGGGCGACAGGTAACCTTTATCAAACTGCATACCTTCGGTGACATCCAGCTCGATTTCGGTTGTTGAACCGTCCTCAATGGTAATAACCCCGTCCTGACCAACCTTTTCAAAGGCTTCTGCCAAAAGCTGCCCAATCTCGGCAGACTGGGCTGAGATAGCCGCAACGTGGGCAACCTCGTTACCTTCCACGGCACGGGCATTCTCCAGCAGGCGGGCCGAAACAGCCTTAACCGCGGCCTCAATACCCCGCTTAATCTCACCCGGAGCAGCACCGGAAGCAACGTTACGCAAGCCCTCAGCAACCAAAGCCTGAGCTAAAACAGTAGCTGTTGTAGTACCGTCACCGGCAACGTCATTGGTTTTTGTTGCAACTTCTTTGGCCAGCTGCGCCCCTAGATTTTCGTAGGGGTTTTCAAGCTCAATCTCACGGGCAATCGAAACACCATCATTGGTAATGACGGGCGCACCCCACTGCTTATCAAGCACAACGTTACGGCCACGTGGGCCTAAAGTAATCTTGACGGCGTCTGCAAGCTTATCCACACCGGCCTGAAGACTCTTACGAGCAGCGTCGTTGAATTCAAGCTGTTTTGCCATGAATTCATCAACTCCTTCTTAAAATGTGGCCCTACTTGGAAACAATAGCTAGCACGTCACGTGCCGAAAGAATCAGGTAATCCTGGCCGGCATAGGTTACCTCGGTTCCACCGTACTTGGAGAAGATCACGGTGTCGCCAACAGCAACATCAACAGGAATACGGTTACCGCTATCGTCGGTACGGCCAGGACCAACAGCAATAACGGTTGCTTCCTGGGGCTTTTCTTTAGCGGTATCGGGAATAACCAAACCTGATGCAGTGGTCTGCTCTGCTTCAAGGATCTGAACAACCACGCGGTCTTCAAGCGGCTTGATAGATGACATCTTATTTTTCTCCCAAAGGGTTTACTTGCTTAATCGGTTGGCCAGTACAGCTTGGTCAAGGGCTGTCGTCGCGGTGTCAGCACCTCCCAAATTAGCACTGTAGATAGCCAAGTGCTAAAACAAACTTTAGAACCGTACCTAAGGGCAGGTCAAGATAACATGACTGTTTCGCCTTCAGCGCACCGCTAGGATGGTAGCGTGAACCTTTCATTACGCGACTGCCCAGGGTTAAGCCCCGCAGAACCGTCCCGCATGAGCCGGCAGGACCAAGCCCATCTAGAGCTTTGTCTGCCCTACCACCCAGACCGGGCCCTAGCGGCAGCCAGCAAGCTGCGCAGCCTAGGCCGTAGCAGCCAAGACGTTAGTTACCTGCTCACCCAAGCCAGACTACGTACCAAGGCTCAGCAAAAATTTGGCCAGCAAGCACAGAAGCTGCTCTTAACTGAGGCCGGCTATGAGCAGGCTAGCCGGCCCACACTTGCCAGCTACCGTGCCCAGCGCCTAGCCCAGAGTGGCCTCAGCAATATTCTTGATCTAGGCTGCGGCATTGGGACAGATTCCCTAGCCTTTGCCGCAGCCAACTTAGGGGTCCGGGCAGTAGAACTAGACAAAGAAACAGCCAGCTTTGCCGCCCATAACCTCGCTGACTACCCCACAGCCCGGGTTTTCTGCGGTGATCTCACCCAGCTGAGTCCAGATTTTCTTGCCCGCTACTGCCAGCAGCATCGGGCCGGAATCTGGTTAGATCCCGCCCGTCGAAAAACCGGGCAAGGCCCTCGGGCAGAAAGGATCTTTGACCCCCAAGAATTCGCTCCCCCCTTCTCCTACATCCTTGACCTAGCCCAAACAGGTCTACCCCTAGCCGTTAAGCTAGGCCCGGCAACCGCACACGAGCTAATTCCCCAAGCAGCAGAAGCCCAGTGGATCAGCCAGTCCGGAACCGTGCTCGAACTTATCCTCTGGTTTAACGGGCTGGCCCGTAAGGGCATCAGCAGAGCTGCCAGCACAATAGATCCGCAAGGCCAACTCTGCACCGAAATAACCAGTAGCAGCAGCCAAAGCAGGCCGGCAAAGATTGCCGACCTAGAAACCTACCTCTACGAACCAGACGGGGCCGTGATTCGCTCCCACCTGGTGGCTGACCTTGCCAGAGAGTTAGGGGCCCACCTGATCGATAGAAATATCGCCTACCTCAGCTCCCAGCACTACAGGCCACACCCAGCCGCCCAAGCCTACCGGGTCTTAGCAACCATGCCCGTCAACCTAAAACTACTCAAACGCTGGGTGAGAGAAGAAAATATTTCCAGCCTCACCATCAAAAAGCGTGGCCTCGATATCCGGCCCGAAGATCTCAGAAAAAAGCTCCTTGCCGGCACCGGCAAAGGAAGCAAAGGCCAAGAAGCTACCCTCATCCTCACCAGGATCGGCCAAGGAAAGCAATCACAAAGAATCGCGATCCAGGCCCAGCCCATACCTCACCCATCAAAGATGACGTAGGCCAGCTTATTTTTACTCGGTTAGTTTGGGTATATTGGCCAATCTGTGCCTAGTATTGTACAAAACTGGCCGGACATGTGGAGCAATTTTGATCCCTTTCGCAACATCGGAACAGTCCACCCTAGGCGTGGAATGGGAACTAGCCCTCGTCGACAAAAGCAGCGGCGAGCTAACCTCCCGAGCCCAGGAAGTACTCCAAAAAATTAAAGAAAAAAATCCAGACCTAGTCCAGCAGGGCAGAGGTGCTCATATTACCGGAGAATTCCTCGACAACACACTAGAGCTGGTAACCGGAGTCTGCCATACCGTTGCAGAGGCGCTGGCAGAGCTAGCACAGTTACGGGATACTCTGCAAACCATCACCGATCCTCTGGGCATCGGTTTCTTTTCCGCCGGAACCCACCCCTTCTCTCGCTGGTCTCAGCAGCCAGTAGCCAACAAGACACGCTACCGGCGGGTAGTCGAACGCACCCAATACTGGGGGCGGCAAATGGTTATCTACGGGGTGCACGTACACGTCGGTGTTAACTCCCGCAGCAAGGCCCTACCCATCCTAAACGGCCTGACTAACTACTATCCCCACCTGCTAGCCCTCTCAGCTTCCTCCCCCTTCTGGCAGGGAGAGGACACCGGCTATGCCAGCCATCGAGCCCTCATGTTTCAGCAGCTACCTACCGCCGGACTACCCTTTAATTTTGAAACCTGGCAGGACTATTCCAGCTACCTGGAGGACATGCTAGCAACCGGGGTCATTGACGACCCCAGCGAGAACCGCTGGGACATCCGGCCGGTCAGCCGCTACGGCACCGTCGAAATGCGGGTCTGCGACGGCCTGCCCTCCTTGGCGGAACTAGCAGCCATAGCCGCCTTCACCCAATGTCTGGTAGAGGATTTGAGCAGACAAGTAGAAGCTGGTGCCAGTATCGAGCCCCTTAAACCCTGGCATATTCAAGAAAATAAGTGGCGGGCAGCCCGCTACGGGCTGGAAGCAACCATCATTCAAAACAAGGACAACCGGCAGGTAGCGGTCAGCACAGACATCAGCAGGCTAGTGACCAGGCTAGAACCTATAGCCCGGGACCTGCACTGCAGCAAAGAACTAGCCCAGGTCCAGAACCTCCTCGCAGCGGGTGGCAGCTACCGGAAGCAGCGCCAGCTTGCCCAAGAACATCAAGGAGACCTCACCGCAGTTGTTGACTACCTGGTAGAGCAAGCCCGCCAGCCCTGGACCGGCTAATCCGCGGTTAACGGTTAGTTAAAGGCAGACCGTCTCTACCGGCAGGGAAGAATCTACCGGAAAATCCAGGCCAGAAGGTGCCCGCCCGTCGGCAACAAGCCGGGCCCCCAAGGCAGCAACCATGGCACCGTTATCGGTACACAGGCTCAAGGGCGGCATAATCCAGGTAACCGCAGCTTGCTCACAGCCCTCCTGCAGGCGCTGGCGCAGGCCAGAATTAGCAGCAACTCCGCCCCCCAGGAGCAGGGTCGAAATACCCTGCTCTGCACAGGCCAGCAGCGTCTTACCCACAAGAACATCTACTACTGCCTCCTGAAAAGAAGCAGCGATATCAGCGACCGGCAACTCCTTACCCTGGCGCTGATAGTCCTCTACCGTACGCGCTACAGCAGTTTTGAGGCCCGAAAAGCTAAAATCATAGCGGTGCGGTCCGGGCTCTTGGGCGGTCCCCATGAACTTGCGAGCGCTTAGTCCACGAGGAAAACTGAACGCTCTAGGGTCTGCCCCCTGGGCGGCCTCATCCAGTGCCGGCCCTCCCGGGTAAGCTAAGCCCAGCAGCCGAGCCACTTTGTCGTAGGCCTCTCCAGCTGCATCATCAAGAGTTGCCCCCAGCAGGGTGACGTCGCTGCTGAGTTTTTTGACGGCCAGAATTTCGGTATGTCCGCCAGAGACCAGGAGGGCACCCAGCCCTTCTTCCGGGAGGCTCTGGCCTGTTTTGCCTGCCCCAGTGTCCTCTGTCAGCAGGCCAGCCCCCACGTGGGCTAGTAGGTGGTTGACAGCGTAAAGAGGCTTGCCGGTGGCCAGGGCTAGGGCCTTAGCGGCCGCAACCCCCACCATGAGTGCTCCTGATAGGCCGGGGCCGGCGGTGACGGCAATGGCGTCAAGCTCATCCAGGCCCACCTGGGCGGTCTCTAGGGCCCTTTCTAGGGCCGGCAGCATGGCCTCAAGGTGGGCCCTGGAAGCAATCTCTGGAATAACTCCCCCAAAGCGGACGTGTTCTGCCATGGAGGAAGAAACGGTGTTGGCCAGTAGCTGCTGACCGCGCACGATTCCGATACCGGTTTCGTCGCAGGAGGATTCTATTCCAAGGACCAGAGGATTTTTTGTCATGATGCCTGCGAGCTTTCTAGGTTTTTTTGCATGATAATGGCGTCTACCCCGCCGCCGTAGTAGCCCCGCCTTTGGTGTATTTTACGGTACCCCTGGCGAAGATAAAGTTTTTGGGCGCCAGGGTTATCGGCTCTGACCTCAAGGAGGACACGCTCTGCCCCGGCCTGGCCCGCCTCTTCTTCCAGCCGGTTAAGGAGGGCGGTACCGTAACCGTATCTGCGGTGCTGTTTGTGGATGGCTATGGTTTGAATATCTGCTGTCTCAGCTAGGGTCATGCTTCCGGCGTAGCCGATGATGCTGCCCTGCTGCTCTAGAACCAGGTAGGTGCGCCCTGGCTCTTTAATTTCTGCCAGAAAGATAGGCAGCGGCCAGGCATCCTGAGGAAAAATTTCTTGCTCCAGCTTGTGTACTTGGGGAATGTCCTGGGTGGTCATAGCCCGCATTCTGACCGCAAACTGGGGCTGGGGCTGACGGTGGCGCTGCATGCTTAGTGTTTCACCTGCTGAGGAACTTGAGCATCAGATTCACGCAGGTAAAGCGGGCTAGTCTGCTGGCTAAGGTTCTCTATGCTGAGGGCGGCGGCGGCCTTAAGCAGGCTGGCAGCTTGTGGCTGGACCTGCTGGTATCCTGCCACGGGGTTTAAGTCCGCTGGGTATAGGCCGGCGCCTTGGCCGTAGGCAGGTAACTTGGGTAAGTCCCGGGCTGGGCCAACCAGTGGGCCCCTGATGAGGCGGTAGCCGGTCTCTTCTAGGGAAAATTCTGCCCAGTACACTTCACGACGACGGGCGTCGCTGGCTACCAGAAAACGCTGCTGGTCTTGGTCTCGAGCCTGCTGGTGGACCTCTTCTGCCAAGGAGTAGAGGCTCATGAGCCCGTAGAGGGGTTTCTGCCAGGCAAAGGCAAGGGTGCGGGCTGTCATGATGCCGATGCGAAGCCCAGTAAAGGGTCCCGGGCCGGTGCCGGTAATAATTGAGCAGAGCTGGTGGGGCTCCACAGCTGCTTGTTTGAGGCAGTCCTGGACCAAACCCGCCATGGTTTCAGCATGGGATCTGCTGTCTTTACTGATGCGGTCGGCCAGGATGGTAGCAGCTGCTGTGGCCGGGTCGATGCTGCCTAGGGCAACGGATGCGCCGGCGGCTGAGTCTAAGGCAAGTACTAGCACAATCTTTAGTCTACTGGTTTTTGTCCCGGGTCTGCTTGAGCCAGGGCTGCGCTTACCTGCTGCAGGAGTTGCTGCCAGGCTGCTGCATTCCAGCGGGGGCCGTAAGCGTAGAGGTGCAGCTGGCGCGGTTCGGATTCTGGCTGGTTTTCTGCTGGATGGCTGCCCGCTTGGCTTCGGATAAGTTCTAGCTCCAGCCTGGATTCAGTCAGGTGCTCCACCTTGCCCTTGCCCCATTCAACAACGGTTACTGCTCTTTCTAGGGTGTATTCCAGGTCCAGGTCGTCTATTTCTTGGGCGCTGCTGAGGCGGTAGGCATCCACATGAACCAGGTCTGGGCCGGCTGGCCTGGGGCCCTGGGCTAGGTTGGGGTGGATGCGGCTTAGCACAAAAGTGGGCGAGATAATGCCCGGCCTTACTCCTAGTCCTTGCCCTAGGCTTTGGGTCAGGGTGGTCTTACCGGCTCCAAGCTGGCCGGTGAGGACCAGGAGGTCTCCTGCCTGAAGTTGGTCTGCCAGGGCTAGGGCCAGCCGGTGGGTGTCCTCTGCCGATCTTAGGTCAAAGGTAGCGCTATAGGTCATGGTCTCCTTCTCAGCTGTGGTTGGTGTATACCCGCTGGACACGATTGGAAATGCCGGTAACAATTTCGTAGTTGATGGTGCCGCAGGCCTGAGCCCAAGCCTGCACCGGTGGGTTGTCGTCCTGGCCAAAAAGAACGGCTGGGGCGCCCAGGTAACCGAGGGCTGGGTCTGCTAGTCCGGGGGCACCTAGGTCAACGACCATTTGGTCCATAGCGATCCGGCCTACTTCTTGGTAGGTGCGGGCTTGATCTGCTCGCGGGTAGATGCGTACCGGTCCCCCGCCTGCTAGGCGGGGTATGCCGTCGGCGTAGCCTACCGGGATCAGGGCTAGGGTTGTTGGCCTGTCTGTTCTGTAGTTAAGCCCGTAGGAAACTCCTTGGCCGGCGGGCACCTCTTTGACGTGGTTAACAAAAGTTTGCAGGGTCATGGCCGGTTTAAGCCCCAACTCTTGCGGTGTCACATCAGCCAGGGGGGAGAGCCCGTAGAGGCCTAGACCCACCCGCACCCCATTGCCTAGAAGGGCAGCCGGATCTTTTTTGCTTGCTGCTGTCAGGGTAGCGGGTGTGTTAGCAATGTGAAGGTGCTGAGGGCTAAGGCCCAGCTCTCGGGCCATACCGACGGCCTTGGCAAACTGGTCCAGTTGCTGGTCTGTTTCTTGTCGTTCAGGCTGATCTGCCACAGCCAGGTGGGAGAAGATGCCCACCACTTCTACCAGGCCCCGGTCCTGGTAGCTAGCTGCTCTTTGCACCAAGGCTGGCCACTCTTGTGCAGTGCTACCGTTACGGCCTAGGCCGGTATCAATTTTGAGGTGGATGGCTGCGGTACGCCCGCTGGCCTGTGCTGCCCCAGCAATGGCTTCTAGATCCCACCCAGAACAGCCCAGCTGAATATCCTGGACCAAAGCAGCCTCAAAATCGGTGTTGATGGTGTGGGCCCAGGCCAGCATGCTGGCTGTGATACCGGCTTGGCGCAGCTCCAGGGCCTCAGAGACATGGGCTAGTCCCAGCATGTCCGCGCCGGCTTCTAAGGCTGCCCGGCTAACCTGAACGGCTCCGTGGCCGTAGGCGTTGGCTTTGACGACCGCTATCAAGGTACGCTGGCCGATGAGCTGGCGGATGCGACGGACGTTTGATCGTATGGCCTGCAGATCAATGATGGCTAACTTCTCGGGTGCACCCGGAGCTATCTGCGGTATTGGTGCAGGTGGACGCTGCATAGTTGGCCTCCCTTGTGCTTGGCTCAGCGCTGGCCTTTTTAGTATCTCATTAGATAGCTGTCCCGGGAGTTTCAAAACTCCTGGGCTCTTATGCTCCCGTTAAGCACAATCTAGACCCAGAGGAAGCCTAGCAATGCAGTACTTTTACCTCAAGCTCATTGCTAGAGTGGTGCTGTGAACGATATTGCCCTGCCCTTTGAGTCACAAGGGCTGCACCTGCATCTTATTTCCATGCATACTTCTCCCCTGGCTCAGCCGGGTAGCGGGGATGCTGGGGGAATGAATGTTTATATTGATCGTTCGCTGCGGGAGATGCTGCGCCGTTACCGGCAGCTTTCGGTAGAGGTTTTTACTCTACTGACTGAGCCGCTGGGACGGCAGGTTCAGCAGATTTCGGAGCGGGCGGTGATCCATTATATTTCTTTACCTCAGGCTGTAGGAGCCAGCAAGGAAGATCTGCCGGGCCTGGTTACTGATTTTGCTGCTGCCATGCGAAAGGCTGCCCGTAGCAAGCCGGATCTGATCCATGCCCATTACTGGCTTTCTGGCTTGGCTGCTTTGGAGGCTGGCTGGCAGGCACCGCTGGTACAGACCATGCACACAACGGCCGCTGCCAAGGACGCTCGTGCTGGGTTTGGTGAAAAGCTGGAACCGCAGGAGCGTTACCTGGGAGAAAAAAAGTTGGCCGCTCAAGCCGCTGCCCTGGTGGTCAATACGGAGCTTGAGGCAGAGCAGATGCAAAAGTTTTATGGTGCCGCCCCAGAGCAGCTAGCTGTTATTGCGCCGGGAGTTGATACCGGTATTTTTAGACCCCTTCCCAGCCAGCCACCGCTTCACGCCGGTTCTGATCGAGCGGGGCGCCTGGTCTTTGCCGGCAGGTTACAACCCCTTAAAGGGGCCCACCTGCTAGTGGAGGCTTTGAGCTTGTTAGCTAGGGATCTACAGGTGGAACTGCTGATTATTGGCCAAGACACGGCCGGCTATGGAGACAGGCTCCTTAAGCAGGTCCAGCAAGCCGGTTTACAGGAGCAGGTACGGTTTCTAGCGCCCTTAAGCGCCTGGGATTTAGCCAGCCAGTTTCGCCAGGCCGATATAGTGGCCTGCCCTTCGTCTTCAGAAACTTTTGGACTGGTGGCTTTGGAGGCCCAGGCCTGTGGCACTGCTGTACTGGCCTCCGATGTTGATGGGCTACGCAGTGCGGTCCAGGATAACTACTCCGGCTTGCTGGTCCAGCCTCGTACGGGGCAGGCCTGGGCACAGGCCATTGAGCACCTGATTCGTCACCCGCAGCTTCGGCTTAAGCTGGGCCAGCAAGCTAGGGCCAGGGCACTGCAGATGCGTTGGTCGGATACGGCTGATGCTCTTATCAAGCTTTACTATAATCTTAGTGACCCTGTTCTTGGAGAAGGAAAGGCAGCAAGCCAAAGATGCAGTTGAGCCCTTTTACGATGTCAGACCAGGAGTTTGCCCAGTACTTGGATCGGGTTAAAATTACCGGGCAGGTAGCCACCCCTCGAGAGGTTAATCTAAAACATATGCGGGGTTTTGTTGCCGGCCTGGACCATCTGGAGTTTGGGGTGCGCTGGACTCGACCGTGGAGCTTTGAGGATGTTCTTGAGCTCATGGCCCGCAGGGTTGGTAGCAGCCCTGATCCAGATTTTGTTGCCGGGGTAGACACTATTAGCGCCCAGCTGTGTATTGCAGCCCTTAAGGACTATGCCAGAATTTTTGGGCAGGCTGTTGCCCAAGGTAAAAGCCTTCTTTTTGCGACCGGTCATCCGGCAGGACTTTTTCCTATCTATGCCCAGCTAGCTCAGGCTGCCCAGCAAGCCGGCGCCCAGCTGCTAACGATTCAGGAAGGCCAGCCCTTTTTGGACGGTGATATTCGGCAAATTATGGGGGTGGTCATGTGTGAGCAGTACGGTAGCTTGCAGCATACTCATCTTCCTGGAGCTATGGAGCTGGTGCTGGCTCAGCTGGAGCAGAAAGGCCTGCAGCCAGACTTGGTGATTGCCGACCACGGCTTTGCCGGTTATGCAGCCAGCGCTGGTTTAGCCACTGTGGGTATTGCCGATTGTAATGATCCGGGTCTCTTTGTAGCCGCCGAACAGGGTCAGCTTCTTGTAGCCGTTCCCATGGACGACAACGTGACCCCACATTTGTACCAGCCTCTGCTGGAGTTCATCCTGACTCAAGCCGGCCTACTTTAAGTTTTTCCCCTCTTATGTTCAGTTTTTTAACAAGAGACCTCTAGGAATTTATCTGGCTCTACTGGTTTCCGCTGCATCAAATTTCCCGAAGTATTCCCTGTAATTTCCTTCATTTTTTGCTGTTTTTGCCTCTCACAACACAGCTAAACCTAGCCGGTGGTTCTAGAATAGTTAATCCTGTGAACACTTGCTTTATGGGGTAAAGCTATGCCAGTCTCGATGTATCACTACCGGCCAAACTAGGGCTGGTGCCAGCACAAGAGATTACGTGTTCCCGCACTTGCACCTATAAAAACAGCACTAATTGAGGGGTCTCCAACTGTGGAAAATGCAGCAATCATTGAGAAACGTTGGGCTGAATCGCGAAACACCCGAACGTGGCAGCCTAAAATTGTTGCCGCGCTGAATATCGGCGATTTTCTTGCTATAGCCAGTACCATGACCGTGGCCCACATCGGAAGTTTTGGCTTTCAAGACTCCGAGGTCTTCCGCGGTTCGGAACCTGGCTGGAACTACATTATCAGTGGACTAATTATTGCCATTCTTTGGTTTATTTCACTAGAAATTTCAAGTTCACGCAATATTCGCTACCTAGGCCAGGGTAACGATGAATACCGACTTGTTATTAAGTCAACCACCTATTTTTTCTGCGCTATTGCCATCTTTTCTTATTTAACAAAAATCGATTTTGCCCGTACCTACGTTTTAGTGGCCTTTCCCTTAGGCCTCTTCCTACTTCTCCTTGAACGCTGGATCTTGCGGCAAATCCTGGTACATTGGCGCAAACGCGGCCGAGCTTTGACCCGGGTCATGGTTATCTCCGATACCGAATCGGGGGCCCACCTCTACAACACCCTCCACGACGCCCAGCTTTCGGGGCTCAGCCCGGTGGCCTTTTACTTTCCTGGCTTTCCAGAGGGAACCAGCATCAGCGGTTATGACGTCCCTACGCTGGGCTATAGCACCGATTCGCAAAAAATTGTTGAAGTCTGCCGGCAGAATAATATTCATGCCGTAGCGGTTTCTTCTGGCCACCGTCTAACCCCTAAACGGCTGCGGGCTCTGGGCTGGGACCTAGCTGCTGCCCACATTAAGCTTATTATGGCCCCGGCTATGACCGATATCGCCGGCCCCCGTATTCGGACACAGCCGCTTAACGGGGTGCCTCTCATTCACGTCTCTACCCCGCGTATGGAAGGTTTCTCCGCTTTCCTCAAACGCACCATTGACATTCTTGCTTCCGGGTTAGGTCTCGTTTTCCTCTCCCCTCTCCTGCTGGTTGTCGGTTTGATTGTAAAATCCGATGGCGGGCCTATCTTCTTCTTTCAGGAGCGGGTTGGCTACCGGGGCAATTCCTTCCACATGGTCAAGTTCCGGTCCATGGTCCCCAATGCTGAGGAACTTAAAAAGGATCTTATGGATCAAAATGAGGGCAACGGTATTCTTTTCAAGATGGCAGATGACCCCCGCATCACCAAAATTGGCAAGTTTATCCGCAAGTTCTCTATTGATGAATTACCTCAGCTCTGGAACGTGCTCGTTGGCGATATGTCTCTGGTGGGGCCCCGGCCCCCGCTGGCTACAGAAGTAGCCCAGTACGAGGAAGACGCCTACCGCCGTCTGCTGGTCAAACCGGGAATCACCGGGCTCTGGCAGGTATCCGGCCGATCCGATCTCTCCTGGGAAGAATCCATCCGCCTGGATCTCTACTATGTAGAAAACTGGTCTGTGATAGGAGACTTTGTTATTCTCTTCCGCACAGCACGGGCCGTTTTTGCCAAAGAAGGTGCCTACTAGTAGCTGTGCTGCTGCCCCAGCTCAAAGATGGCCGCGGGTATATTTTCTAGCAGTAAAGACGGCGTAACTGGCCCCTGCCCCTTACCCTCCGAATAACTAGCTTGGGCTTTGAGGGCCGCTAGCTGCTGAAGGCGGGCTGCCAGACAAGCCAGCCCGGCGTAGTCTTCGGAGTCTAGCTCTGCCCCACTGCGTGACTGCGCTACTCTTGCCTGATGATGGGCTAAGAGGCTAGCTAAGATACCGGTTAACGTGTCACCGCTACCGGCAGTCGCCAACCAGGCTGTTTGACCGCGCACACTGTAAACCTTACCCTGGCTACTAGCAATGAGGCTGGTTGGGCCCTTAAGCAGCAGGGTGGCACCGGTCAGCCTGGCTGCCCTCCTGACCCAGGTGATGGGGTCCTGTTCTATCTGCTGCCGGCTCACTGGCCGGTTAGGGCAGTGTTCAGCCCATCTTTGGGCAGACATAGTCCTGATCCATTCAAGCATGCGGGCCAATTCGCCGGCGTGTGGGGTAAGGATACGGTGCGGTCCCAGCGGCCCACCTAAGGCAACCTGGCGACCGGCAGGTTCAATAGCTGCCGCATCAACAACGGCTGGCTGGCGGCCCGTCGCTAAAAGACGACTTAACTCTTCCTGACGCTGCTGACCCACCGCACCCGGGCCCAGGGCCCAGGCGTCAACTTTGGCCTCTTCTGGCCGCTCTGTCCGACAAACCACCTCCGGCAGCCTGATCTGTAGCTGAAAGTTAAGTTCCTCAGGACCAAAAAAAGTTAGCATACCGCAACCAGTGTGGACCGCTGCACTGGCTGCCAGCATGGCTGCTCCAGGGTAGCTCTTGCTACCGGCCAGCAGACCCACCACACCCCTGCTGTACTTATGATCCTGCCAGTGGGGTCGGTTTAACAAAGCAGCCAGCTGACTATCCGACTGGCGTTCCAGCTCCGGCTGATACTTGCTTAAATCGGCTTCTATACCCAGCGGAATTAAAGCTAGTTTGCCGCAGAGGTGTTCTGCCGGGCTAAGGTGGGGAACCTTTGCTGCAATAAAGGTAGCACACAAATCTGCCGCTAAAACTGGTGGGTAAATCTGGCCGCTGTTAGCGTCAATACCCGAAGGAAGATCGCAGGCAACAACCAGCGGAAAAGGGCCCCGCTGCCTCAAAAGGTTAAGCTCGGTGACGGTCTGGGCTGCCAGGCCGGTCAAACCGCCCCTGGCTCCGCTGCCCAAAATACCGTCAATCAGGGCGCTGTAGCTGGCCAGGTCCTGGGGTAGCTTATCCACGACCCTCCCGGCGGCACTTCGGTATTCTTTGAGGGCCTGCTGCTGGACTCTTGTAGCAAGGAGCAGCGCTTCAAGGCTGGCTCCTTGGCGGGCCAGCTGAGCCCCAGCCAGCAGGGTATCTGCCCCGTTATTGCCGGGGCCAACGAGCAAAAGAATTTTTGCACCATACACCCGGGGTATAGCCCTTTTTACCTGATGGCAGAGGCCGAAGGCTGCCTTGCGCATTAAGCTTCCGGGCAGGTCTGTTGTACTGAGGTAGGGTTCTTCCAGCTTTCGTATATCTGCTGCTCGGTAGGCTCTATCCACAATCATCTTTCGGTCTTTAGCTACTGTTTACTGGAGGGCTGGCTGTCCAGCAGGGCTAGCTCTTCCTGGTTAAGATGCTCAGCGATAACCTGGGCAATGGCCATGGGCTCATCGTGGCTGATGCTTAAGTGCCAGCGATTAATCTTAAGTTCTGCCGCCCGGCGAGCCACAGTCCCGTAGGTCTGGATGTGGGGTGCCCCTTGCTGATCGCGGCTAATACTGCAATCTTTCCAGACTAAGCCGGCTGGAGCGCCAAGGGCCTTGGCAACGGCTTCCTTGGCAGCAAAGCGGGCAGCCAAAGAGGGCAGGGCCAGCCCCTGCTCTTCTGGGGTAAAAATCCGCCGGACCAGGGCTGGATTAGCCTTTACAATACCGGCGAATCGCCCGATATTCACCAGGTCCACCCCTATAGAAACGATCATAGTTTTCCCTCCCTTTCTGCGCTTATGGCCCTGCTGTACAGAGGGGGCGGAGCAGCTCACCCTGTCTGCTCCGCCCCCTCGTTTTATCCAGTTATGGCTTATTCGACCGTAACGGATTTAGCTAGGTTACGTGGCTGATCAATGTCTAAGCCCTTGGCACCGGCCAGAGCGCAGGCAAAGATCTGCAGGGGAACTGTAGCCAGCAAGGGCTGCAAAAGCGAGGGACACTGGGGGTAGCGGATAATGTGGTCGGAGTAGGGTACTACCGCTTCATCATCTTCTTCGGCAATAACCAGGGTAATAGCACCCCGGGCCCGGATCTCCTGGATATTGGAGACTACCTTGGCATGTAGAGAATCACGCCCGCGCGGAGAAGGTACCACCACAAAAACGGGCTGGCCTTCTTCTACCAAAGCGATTGGACCGTGCTTAAGCTCACCGGCGGCAAAACCTTCGGCATGCAGGTAGGCAATCTCCTTGAGTTTAAGGGCGCCTTCCAGCGCTACCGGATAGCCAACATGGCGGCCAAGGAAAAGCACGGAATCGGAATCCTTCATGGCCAGGCCCAGCTCTCGGATCTGCTCCCCACGGTCCAAGATGGCCTGGATTTTGTCGGGCATGGCCTGCAACTCCCGCAGCACCGCCTGGATTTCATCCTTATACATGTTGCCACGTAGCTGGGCCAGGTAAAGCCCTAGCAGATAGGCAGCAGCGATCTGGGAGAGGAAGGCCTTGGTGGAGGCAACGGCAATTTCTGGCCCCGCGTGGGTGTAGAGGGCGGCATCTGATTCACGGGGCAGGGTGGAGCCGGTTGTGTTGCAGATAGAAACCACCTTTGCCCCTTGCTCCTGAGCGTGGCGAACAGCCATCAGAGTATCCATCGTTTCACCGGATTGGGACAGCGAGACAACCAGGGTCTTCTCGTTGACAATAGGATCCCGGTAACGGAACTCGTGGGCTAGTTCTACTTCAGTAGGAATACGGCACCAGTGCTCAATAGCATACCGGGCTACCTGGCCGGCATAGGCAGCGGTACCGCAGGCAACCACAATAATTTTGTCGATCGTGCGCAGAATAGAGTCGTCAATTTTAAGCTCGTCCAGAGTCAGGTTGCCGTTTTCGTCAAAACGACCCAAGAGGGTGTCTCTAACAGCGGCGGGCTGCTCATGGATTTCTTTCTCCATGAAGGAGTCGTAGCCACCCTTTTCGGCAGCTGCGGCATCCCATTCAATGGTAAAGGGTTTACCTTGAGCGGGGTTGCCGGCAAAGTCTATGATCTTGTAGTCCGTGGCGGTGATAGTAACAATCTGGTCCTGGCCCATTTCCACGGCTTCTTTAGTGTAGTCAATAAAGCCGGAAACGTCTGAACCTAGAAAGTTCTCGTTTTCTCCCAAACCAATAACGAGCGGGGAATTACGGCGAGTTGCCACCACACGATCCGGATGATCTGAATGAATTGCCAGAATAGTAAAGGCCCCCTCCAGGCGGTTGGACGCCAGGCGAACGGCCTCAGTAAGATCTTTCTTTTCCATTTTCTGGTAGATGGAACCAATCAAATGGGCAGCAACCTCAGTATCTGTTTCGGAGAGATAGCTAACGCCTTCACCGGCAAGTTCATTGCGCAGTTCAGCAAAGTTCTCAATAATTCCGTTGTGAACGACAGCCAGGCTACCGGAGTTGACCACGTGGGGGTGGGCATTTGCGTCGGTTGGGCCGCCGTGGGTTGCCCAGCGAGTGTGGCCAATACCAATTTTTGCTGCCGGCAGCGGACTGGCCGCTACGTCCTCAGCTAGGTTGACAAGTTTACCTGCCTTTTTGCGGAAGTCGACCTGTCCACCCTGGCCAATAACTGCAACACCGGCGGAGTCATAGCCGCGGTATTCTTGGCGACGCAGGCCTTCTAAGACTACGTCGTAGGCAGTATGATCAAATTTTTTACCGTCTGGAGTGGATTCCAGACCAACATATCCAACAATTCCACACATAGTCTCAATGATACCTGACCTCGCAAAAGTTGACTTCACCTAGCTATTCAACACGGTTTTTGTCACCATTTATACCTATAAATTTTTGGCGCCCTGTTACATCCACTCTGACAATTAGTCTTGACCAACTTTCCTGCCTAAAATAGGTCAAATGAGCACCTCGGCCCTGCTGTCCCACTATTCGCCCTTCTTTGAGCTAGATCGAGCCACCTGGTCCCGGCTAGCCAGCACCATTGAGGTACCCCTCAATGAAGAAGAAATCGCAGATCTGCGCGGTTTAGGCGACACTCTCGACGTCGATGAAGTGCGCCAAGTTTACCTACCGTTATCGCGCCTGCTTAATCTTTATGTCAATGCCACCAGCTCGTTGAACCATATGACCAACGATTTTTTGGGGGTTTCCAAGCGCAGAGTTCCTTTTATTATTGGGGTTGCCGGCTCGGTGGCTGCAGGTAAGTCAACAACAGCCAGGATCCTACAGGCCCTGCTCAGCCGCTGGCCCAGCACCCCTCAGGTCCAGCTCGTTACCACCGACGGCTTTCTCTACCCCAACGCAGAGCTAGAAAGGCGGGGCATCCTCAACCGAAAAGGCTTTCCCGAGTCTTATGACCGCCGCGCCCTCCTACGTTTTGTCTCAGAAGTAAAATCCGGCACCCCTCTGGTCACCTCCCCCAAATACTCCCATCTTTACTACGACATAATCCCTGGAGAGCATATTGAAGTTACAGCACCGGATGTCTTGATCGTAGAGGGCCTTAACGTGCTAGCCCCGGCCAAGGTTGGCGAAGACAATCAGGCCGCCCTGTCTCTGAGCGATTTTTTTGATTTCTCCATCTATGTGGACGCCAGAACCAGCGACATTGAAGGCTGGTATATCGAGAGGTTTTTATCCTTACGTAACTCCGCTTTTCAGAATCCGCAGTCCTACTTTAATCGTTTTGCCGACCTTTCCGACCAGGCTGCACGTGATCTAGCCCGTTCCATCTGGAAGGGTATTAATGAGCCTAATCTTATCCAGAATGTGCGGCCCACCCGAGGCCGGGCCAAGCTTATTCTCTCCAAAGACAGCGACCATAAAATCAGCCGGGTCCTGCTGCGTAAAAATTAAGCCAAGCCTCCATTGCTAAGACCTTAAAAATAAGCTAACCTTCCTCCTACAGCTAGGTAAAAGCTATGCATTAACGGGTTATAACCAAAATTTTAACTGCATACGAACCGAAAAAAACCTGAGTATTTCTTAAAGACAGCTCTTCTAAAACTACAGAAACGCTGGGATAAAAACGGGTCCAGTCCAGTACAATGTGATCAACACAACTAGAGTATATATAGGGTTAAAATAACCGTTTATCTAGGCAAAACCCTAAGATTACGCGATATGACGCCAATATGTGAGTAAACACACTTATTTTCTGTCTCTTTTGGCTCGTGTAAAGTTTCCAATCTGTCTAGGCAAGGCTATTCTTGGAACCATGCTTAGTGGATTTAAAGAATTTATTACTCGTGGCAACGTCATCGACCTGGCAGTAGGTCTGATCATTGGAACCGCCTTCACCGCCGTCATCAGCGCCCTGGTGGAGTCCGTTATTATGCCCGCTATCGGCCTTATTGCCGGTGAACCCAACTTCGATAACTGGCTGGTTTTTGGACCGGTTAAGATTGGCGTCTTCCTGACGGCTGTCGTCAACTTCCTCCTCATCGCTGCAGCGCTCTACTTCTGTATCGTCATGCCTATCAATAAATTTAATGAACGGCGTCAGCAGAAGCTCAGCCCAGAGGAAGAAATTGCAGAAGCAGCAGAAGCTGATCCTCAGGTACAGCTCCTCAAAGAAATTCGTGACTCACTAGCAGCTCGATAAAAGCTTAGCTGCACAAAACAACCGTTCAGTAGGATATAACGCATCTCAGGAAAAAGCCCCGGTGGCCAAGAATACTTGGTCACCGGGGCTTTTCATTTAAAACTAGGCCCGTGCAGCAGAAAAAACCTCAACCAAACGCTCATGCAAAACGTGATCAGCAGCCACCCCGGTCAGCTCGCTCACCAGCTGGCTAGCAGTTACAGCACCGGCTTCTAGCTGATCCAAACGCTGCTGTAATTGGACAGCCTCAGCGTCATCCGCCGCATCAAACTTCAGCAAGGCCCCCACAGCAGCCAGCAGACCGTCAACTTCCAAGCCCAGTTCTGCCAGCTCAGCAGCCGGTCCCACAAATCTTTCGTGTCGGCCTAGCTTACGTAGCGGAGCCCGCCCCACCCGTTCAGCAGTATCTGGCAAGGAGGGATTGGCAAAACGACGCATAATTTTATCCACATAGGCCTGCTGGACCTGGGGCTCAAAACCAAACTTATGCACCACCAGATTCTTGGTCTCTGCCAAGGCAGCAGCAACCTGGCCAGCAATGCCCTCGTCAGCCAAGGCATCCGAAATCTTGCTCTTACCCTGAGCATAGCCAAAGTAGGCCGTAGCAGCATGGCCAGTGTTAACCGTAAACAACTTACGACTAATGTAAGGCTCCAGATCGTCTACCCAAGTGACCCCCGGAATATCTAGGGGTTTACCGGCAAAAGGACCAGCCTCAATAACCCATTCATAATAAGTCTCAACGGTCACGTCCAAGCCCTGGCCGGGTGCCTGGTCCGGAACAATCCTATCGACAGCGGTATTAGCAAAAATTGCTTGCTCATCGGCCTGCTCATAATGCTCCCGCACAGCCTTAGCCAAAATATCCGTTGCTGCAATCGCATTCTCACAGGCCATCACCGCAAGAGGCGGACGGGGCTCCCCCTGGGCACGCAGCCTCAAACCAGCTGCAATATCTGCGGCAATCAAGGGAAGAATAGTGGGGCCTACAGCAGTAGTCAAAACATCGGCCTGGGCGATAGCCTCCCTAAGGGCCTGCGGATCCTGGGCGGAGTTAATGCCAGAAAACCCGGTAATTTTAAGGTCACGCGGCTGCTGGCCCACCTCGTGCACGGTATAAGAATCTGCCGCATTAATAGCAGCAATCAGCTCGGCGTTAACATCGGAAAAAACTAATTCATAACCGGCCTCGTCCAGCAAGAAGCCCACAAAACCTCGTCCAATATTGCCAGCTCCACAATGTACAGCTTTCATGATCACGCGACCTTATCAAAAATAGTAATAATTTCTTGGGCACTGGTGGCAGCATCCAGCTGAGCCACCAAATCTTTACTGCTAAAAATTTTGGCAATCTTCTCTAGCAGCTTTAGATGGTCTCCTCCAGCGCCAGCAATGCCGATAGTGTAAATCACCTGCTTACCGTTCCAATCAATCGGCTCCTTAAAGCGGATAAAGCTGATAGCCGAACTGGTAATTTCTTCCTTAGCAGCATTGGTACCGTGCGGAATTGCTAACCCATTACCCATAAAGGTAGAAACGGATTCCTCACGCTCGTGCATGGACCGCACATAGGCTGAGGTCACAGAACCCCTCGCTAGCAGCAGCTGCCCAGCCTCTTCTATTGCCTGATCCCGGCTCATGGGTTCCCGGTCAAGCACAATGGAATCTAAGGCCAGCAGACTAGCTGCAGACTCAGAGACAGAATCCGCCTCAGCCTGATCCTGCTCCTTAGCCTCATCCTTAGCGGCATGCTGCTGCCGGATCATCTCAACAATCTCGTCATAGCGGGGTGAATTCATAAAATTATCCACCGCCACGTGGATAGCGCTCGGAGTAGGGGCAGCAGCCCGATCCGCTAAATCTTGATGGCAGACCAGCAAATCAAAATCATCTTTTAAGTTATTAATGGCGGAGTTGACCACACTAACCTGCTGGCCAAAACCGGCCTCCTTAATTTTTTGCCGTAAGACCGAAGCCCCCATAGCAGACGAACCCATACCAGCATCACAAGCAAAAACAATTGCTTTGATCTGCCGCTGCTCCTGGCCTGACGCAAAAGCGGCAGCAACCGAAGATTTCTTTCCCTTCATATCCTGCATCTTCTGGGCCGCAGCAGCCAGGTCATCATCGCCTTGCGGAGAAAAGCGCAGAATAAGGGCCGCCAAGATAAACGAAACCAGGGTTGCCGCCAAGACAGAAGCACAAACTCCCACATAAGAATCCGAAGCCGTAGAAGCCAAGACAGCAATAATTGAACCGGGAGCGGCCGGGGAACGTAAGCCCGCATCAAAGATCTGCAACATAGCCACACCGGAAGCACCGCCGGCAATAGCGGCAACCAAGAGCTGTGGCTTCATCAAAATGTAGGGGAAATAAATTTCATGAATACCGCCAAAAAAATGGATTAAAGCAGCACCCGGAGCCGTAGATTTAGCAGAACCGCGACCAAAAAAGATGTAAGCAAGAAGAATACCCAGCCCAGGACCTGGGTTAGCCTCTAAGAGAAAGAGCATAGACTTGCCCGTTGCCATGGCCTGCTCCGTGGCTAAGGGAGTAATCACGCCGTGGTTAATAGCGTTATTAAGAAAAAGCACCTTAGCTGGTTCAATCAGCAAAGACGTAAGCGGCAGCAGGCTATGAGCCACCAGCCAGTCAACGATACTACCGGCAATAGCAGAAATAGCGTTCATCACCGGTGTTAACAAGAACATAGAAGCAATAGCGGCTAAGGCTGCAAAGATACCGGCCGAAAAATTATCAACCAGCATCTCAAAGCCGGGCTTAATCCTACCGGCCCACAGCCCATCGAGTTTTTTCATACACCAGGCAGCCGCCGGTCCCATGATCATGGCGCCCAGGAACATGGGAGAACTGCTCCCATCGGGGCCTATGAAAACCGGTGAGGAGGTCCCCAGGATGACACCCATCGTAGCTGCTGCGCCAACAACACCACCGCGGTGCTCGTATATGAGCTTGCCACCGGTATAGGCAATAAGAATGGGCAGCAAGTAGATCACCATAGGACCAACCAGAGTATTAATCTGCTCATTAGCAAAAGGACCCCGGCCTCCCTCGGGGTCCTCAGACCACAAAAAGAGGGCTGTTAATAAGCCCCAGGCAATAAAAGCCCCAATGTTGGGCATGATCATTGAGGATAGGAAGGTACCAAATTTCTGCACCCGAACCCGCAAAGACACCGTGTTAGTTGTAGCTTGAGACATTAAACCCCTCGTAGTAGCTCATTCTTCACCCGGAGTGAAGCCATAATAAAAACTAGCCCCTGGCCTAGCTCAGTAAGCATTTTCAGCAAATTCTACCGGGTTCTCCAGGTTAACCTGGCCTTTTACCTATAATGACAGGACAAAAGATCTTAAAACAAAAATGGGGAGGCAGCTAGTGCGCCTCCCCTAGAGCTCCTGGTTTATTTATAGAGCCAGCTCCCGGGCAACCGTGTCGGCCAGGCTCTGGGCAATAGTATCGGCCGTAGCCTGATCAGCAGCTTCCACCATCACCCGGACCAGGGGCTCGGTGCCTGAAGGTCGTAGCAGTACCCTGCCCGTTTCACCCAGGTCAGCCTCAGCCGCAGCAATGGCAGCCTGCAAAGGAGCAGAAGCCCCAACCCCATCTCGATTAACCCCGGAAACGTTAATGAGCTTCTGCGGGGTAGGCTGCATCCTGCCCGCCAGTTCAGAAAGCGGCAGGCCCGTGTGTGCCACCTCAGCAGCCAAATGCAAACCTGTCAGGACGCCATCCCCAGTTGTTGCATGATCACTCATAATGACGTGCCCGGACTGCTCGCCGCCAAGATTAAAACCCCCGGCATTCATTGCCTCAAGAACATAGCGGTCTCCCACCGACGTGCGTTCCAGCTTAATGCCCTGTTCTCTGAGGTAAAGTTCCAAGCCCAAAGAACTCATGACCGTGGCCACCAGGGTAGCGTCTTTAAGCCGACCGGCCCGGTGCATGGCCACCGCAATAATGGACATAATCTTATCGCCATCAACCAGTTGGCCCTGCTCGTCCACAGCCATACAGCGATCAGCGTCCCCGTCATGGGCAATGCCTAAATCAGCCCCGTGACGGACCACAGCCTGCTGCAGCTTCTCGGGGTGGGTGGAACCTACCCCATCATTGATATTGACTCCATCAGGCTCGGCAGCCAAAACAATAACCTCAGCACCTAGAGTTCGGAAGGCATCCGGCGAAACTCCCGAAGCAGCACCGTTAGCACAATCCAAGACCACCTTTAAGCCATTAAGGCGCCGGTGCTCGGGCATAGTAGAGAGCAGGTGAGTAATGTAGCGGTCTTCGCCGTCTGCCAGCGGCCGAATCCGCCCGACCTGCCCGCCGGTCGGGTAGCGAAACTGGCGAGATCTCCACAGCTGCTCAATCTGATCTTCAATAGCATCGTCAAGTTTTTTACCTCCCCGAGCAAGAAACTTAATCCCGTTATCTTGAGCAGGATTGTGAGAAGCAGAAATCATGACGCCAAAATCAGCTTCAGTAGCGGCAACAAGATAGGCTGCCGCGGGGGTAGGCAGCATACCGGCATCCCAAACGTCCACACCCGAAGCAGCAAAACCTGCCATCATGGCTGAACCAATAAACTCCCCGCTGATGCGTGAATCCTGAGCAATCACAGCAACCGGGCGAGCACCTTCTTTAACCGTATTGAACCCCAAAACGATGGAAGCAGCCTGAGCTAACTCCAGTGCCATACTGGGAGTAATGAGCTCATTAGCAAGACCTCGAACACCGTCAGTTCCAAATAATCTCTTAGACATCACTGGACATTCTACGCTCTTAGCTACTTTGAATCGTCTTTAAGAACCGGAAAACCCTCAGGATTCTCTGGATCTTCGTCGTCAAAAACATCGGAGCCAGCTCCAACAATCAAGGGGTCAACCTTGCCGACAACGCTGCTGTCTTTGTTGGGGTAGTCAAACTGAGAAAGCACATAACGCATGGCCTCTAGCCTGGCCCGTTTCTTATCATTAGATTTAACAACCGTCCAGGGGGCATCCCCGGTATCGGTGTAAAAGAACATGGCTTCTTTGGCCTCAGTATAGTCATCCCACTTATCCAAAGAGGCCAGGTCCGTTGGAGAAAGTTTCCACTGGCGTACCGGGTCTGTTTTCCTGGAATTAAAGCGGGCCAGCTGCTCTGCCCGGGTGACGGAGAACCAAAACTTGATCAGCTTAATACCGGAATTGACCAGCATACGTTCTAGATCTGGGGCCTCCCGCATAAATTCGTAATACTGTTGTGACGTGCAGTAACCCATAACCCGTTCGACGCCGGCCCGGTTATACCACGACCGGTCCATCATCACGATTTCTCCGCCGGCAGGAAGATGTTTAATGTAACGCTGAAAATACCACTGGGTCTGTTCAATCTCAGTAGGTTTTTCCAGGGCAACCACCCGAGAACCCCGGGGGTTCATATGCTCAGTGAAACGTTTAATGGCACCGCCCTTACCGGCAGCATCCCTACCTTCAAAAATGATCAAAACCTTTTGGCCGGTTTCCTTAATCCAGAGCTGAAGCTTAAGTAGCTCAATCTGCAGAGCCCGTTTTTCCCGCTCGTACTCCTTGCGGCCAAGCTTTTTATCGTAGGGATAGCCCTTCTTCCAGGCTTCTGATTTCTCCCGCGAGACACCTAGTTTTTTTTGCAGCGAGGCTATCTCGTCCAGCTCCGCCGCATAGTCCTCGACCACCGAAACCCGCCTGGCCTCCTTTTTGAGGGCAGAGCGAATTGCATCGGAATGGCCCCGTTCCTGCTGCTTATCTTCCTGTTTTTGCACGTCAGCTGCTGACCAATCAGAGGCTGGCCCTGCCTGGTCCTTATGGACGGTCTGCCGGGGTGAAGCTGCCATAGCTAACCTTTCAATAGTGGGTTTCACGTGGTTCTACACTTATTCTATTCACAATAGCTTTCTTCCATCCTACTACTAGCTTACTAAGCCTGGCTTCCTATTTTTGGAACAAGAACAAGGCAGGAAGCCCCTGAGGACTTCCTGCCTTGTACAAGAAAAATTTTAGCTTTATCCAAAAGATCCTGGTCTTGTCAGAAGTAGCCCAGCACCCTAGCTTTGGATAAGGTTCCCTAGCAGCTTTAACGCTTGGAGAACTGTGAAGCCTTACGGGCCTTCTTAAGACCGGCCTTCTTACGTTCGGTAACACGCGCATCGCGAGTAAGGAAACCAGCCTTCTTTAGGGTAGGCCGGTTATTCTCCAGATCAATTTCGTTCAGAGCCCGGGAGATTCCCAAACGCAGGGCACCGGCCTGGCCAGAAGCACCACCTCCGTGAATACGGGCAATGACATCGTAGGACCCTTCAAGATCAAGAATCTTAAAGGGCTCGTTGACCTCCTGCTGGTGAAGCTTATTGGGAAAATAGCTAGCCAGGTCTCGACCGTTAACGGTCCACTGCCCGGTACCTGGAATCACACGAACACGGGCAACGGCTTCTTTACGGCGGCCAACCGCTGCACCTGCAACGGTAAGAGCCGGACGTGCCGCCTTAACTTCTTCTGCCACTGGAGCTGAAGATTCAGAAGTGTAGCTGGTTAGCTCTTCTTCTACTGCAATCTGCTCTTCATTCTGAGCCACGATTTCTCCTCAATGTACTTTCGTTGGCCCGAATTACTGGGCAATCTGGTTAAATTCGAAGGTCTTAGGTTGCTGGGCAGCGTGCGGATGCTCCGGACCTACATAAACCTTTAAGTTTTTGATTTGCTGAGCAGCTAGCTTATTTTTAGGAAGCATACCCTTAACGGCCTTCTCAATAGCACGAGTAGGGTTTTTTTCCAGAAGCTCTGCATAGTTAACGGACTTCAAACCACCGGGGTAACCCGAGTGGCGGTAAGCACGCTTCTGCTCAAGTTTGGCGCCGGTGAGGGCAACCTTTTCAGCATTGATGATGATGACCGAGTCACCGGTATCTACGTGAGGGGCAAAAGTGGGCTTGTGCTTTCCGCGCAGCAGTGTTGCGGTCTGGCTGGCAAGACGACCCAGGACAACGTCCGTGGCATCAATAACGTGCCACTGGCGCTCAACTTCGCCGGGTTTAGGAGTGTAAGTGCGCAAAATATGGCCTTTGTCTCGTATGTTCATACGGCGCTAGTTGGGTATCGCGCCTCTTTCAACGTGCGATAGCAGGACTTGGGTGAGGACCAAATACAACCGCTCGTTCTTAACACCCCGGACGCAACTGCCATGTTCGCTCTGCAACTGAGCCATGCCAGGGCGCACGTGAATCAGGGCAGAACACGCACAACATATGAAACTATACCCTAGCTCTGCAAAAGAATCCAGGCAGTTTAGGAAAAATTCCCGTTTTAAGGACCACTTAAAAGACCCTCTAGGGCAGCCTAAGGAAGGGTGCGTAGGGCCCGGGCCTGCTCAGCCTGGACGGCAAAGAGACTGGGGTCCGGGTACTCCACTTTAACTAAAGCCAGGCCCCGGGCAGGAGCTAGCCGAACCTGCGAATCCCGGACAGGCTCTTGCACCCGTGAAACTAACCAAGCTAAGGACTTCTTACCCTGGCCCACCATAACCAGAGCGGCCAGCAAGGACCGCACCATGTGGTGGCAGAAGGCGTCGGCCCTCAGCAGTACCTGAATTCGGCCCTCCCCGTCACGAACACACAGCAGCTGGCGCAGCTCCCGGATTGTTGTTGCTCCCAGTCTTGGCTTACAAAAGGACAAAAAATCCCTTACACCCAAGAGTTCTTCAGCTGCCGTATTCATCAGGTCCAGGTCCAGCCTGTCATCAATCTGCCAGCAAAGATGCCGGTAAAGCGGGTTTGCCCCCCGATCAAAAAAATCATCCTCAATCAGATAACGATAGCTTCTTTCCAGGGCAGAAAACCTGGCATCAAAAGTAGCTGACGTCTGCTGAACCTGCTGAACCGTAATAGCTTTTTGCAGGCTCCCGGAAAACCGCGCCGGCAGGCCCAGACTCTTTTCGGCATCTGCCAGTGACCGGCTCAGGGCCCCCCGCAGCTTACGGGCCAGAACAGCTGCCGGATCCTGGGCACCCCCCTTAAAGCTAGCCAGTCTCTGCCAGGCTTCACCGCTTAGATCGCAGTGGGCAACCTGGTGCAGGGCATGCACACCGGCATCGGTTCTGCCGGCAACCGTCAGCCTGACAGGCTGGCGGACCACCAGCTCTAAAGCCTGCTCTAAGACCCCTTGAACTGTCAGCAGGCCGGGCTGTCTGGCCCAGCCAGCAAAGGGTAAACCATCGTAGGCAAAATCTAGCCTCAGCCGTAGGAGATCTGCTTGACCAGCAACCAGTTGGGCTGCTTCCACCGCTCTATTCCTCCAATTAGTTCTTTAAAAACAGGCTGCCGTCCACCCCGGGTAGACGGCAGCCATGCTCACCACAAGCGGTAAATCTTACTCAGAAACCTGCTGGGCAGCTTCTCCCCCGGCTGGGCTATAGCCGGCGGCCTTAGCAGACTCAGCAGAATCAAACCAAATTTCCGCCTGAGTATTGGCATACCAGCGGGAACCGGGAACGTGGTACTTCATCGAGTCCGCATTGCCCTTAACGTCAAAGCCTTCCGGAGCCTGGCCAGATTCTAGCGGTGCGTGGGCACCTGCCGGAAGCTGATCCTCCTGGGAGCTTGCCGGGGCCTGGGCAGTTTCTTCTACTGCGGGGGCTTCGGCGGGAGCCTGCTCCTCAGACTGCTTGTCAGCAGCCTGCTGAGCAACCTGGGTAGCTTCCTGCACAGTAGCAGCTGAAGCAACCGGTTCCATCACCAGTTCAATAACAGCCATGGGTGCATTGTCACCCTTACGGTTGCCGATCTTGGTAATGCGGGTATAACCGCCGGGACGCTCAGCCATGGCCGGCGCAATAACTGTAAAAAGTTCATGCACAACGGATTTGTCATTAAGTGAGCGCAAAACACGGCGGCGAGCAGCTAAATCACCTTTTTTAGCAAAGGTAATCATGCGCTCAGCAACCGGACGCAGCCGCTTAGCCTTAGTAACGGTAGTGGTAATACGCTTGTGCTCAAACAACTGCTGAGAGAGGTTGTTAAGCATCAACCGTTCGTGAGTCGGGCTGCCGCCAAGGCGGGGACCCTTTGTGGGACTAGGCATAATTATTTCTCCATGAATTTGAAGTTCCCGCAGCAGACCTTGGTAAGGGCAACCCAGGGAAGCTAAAGTTTGTCGTTAGGTCGGATCTTACAAAGATGACAGCCAGAGCTAAAGCTTAGACAGCACCGTAGCTATCGTCATCGTCATACATCCGTGAGACCAGTTCAAAGCCGGGAGGCGAGTCCTTAAGCGCCAGGCCAAGCTCGGTCAGCTTAGCCTTAACCTCATCAATAGACTTGGCACCAAAGTTGCGAATGTCCATCAAATCAGCTTCGCTACGCGCAACCAACTCACCTACGGTGTGGATGCCCTCTCGCTTGAGGCAGTTATAGGACCGAACAGACATCTCTAGGTCTTCAATGGGCAGGGCCAGATCTGCAGCCATAGATTCATCTGCAGGGGAAGGTCCAACTTCAATACCCTCGGCTGCGGTGTTAAGTTCACGAGCCAGGCCAAAGAGTTCAACCAAAGTAGTGCCGGCCGAGGCAACTGCATCGCGGGGGGCAATGGCTTCCTTTGTTTCAACATCGAGGGTGAGAGAATCAAAGTCCGTGCGCTGCTCCACACGCGTTGCACTCACACGGAAGGTAACTTTAAGAACCGGCGAGTAGATAGAATCGACCGGGATCCGGCCAATCTCTCCGTCACCAGTCTTATTCTGAGCTGCAGAGACATAGCCACGGCCACGCTCAATGGTCAGCTCAGCATCAAAGTTAGCCCGCGCGTTCAGGCTGGCAATGTGTAAACCTGGGTTATGGATCTCAACACCGGCCGGAACCTCAATATCTGCTGCGGTCAGTTCCCCTTCTCCCTGCTTGCGTAAGTAGGCGACAACGGGTTCATCGTTTTCAGAAGATATCGAGAGCTTTTTGATGTTTAAGATGATCTCGGTAACGTCTTCAGTCACACCCTCAACTGTGCTGAATTCATGCAGCACACCGTCGATGCGAATACTGGTAACAGCTGCACCGGGTATAGAAGAGAGCAGGGTACGACGAAGCGAGTTACCGAGGGTATAACCAAAACCTGGTTCTAAAGGTTCAATAGTGAAGCGTGAACGATTCTCCGCTACGATTTCTTCACTTAAGGTGGGGCGCTGTGCAATGAGCACGATGTTTCCTTTCGATGAGCATCCGCTATATGATCTCACAGGTAACTGGAAAACAGGGATAAGGAAGCAGACAAGGCAGTCTGTCCGTTGACTAGCCCTGTTATTAGCCAGGGCAGTCGCCCGGAAAGTTTCCGAGAGGGCTTATTTTTTAGACGTGGCGACGCTTAGGAGGACGGCAACCATTATGGGCAACGGGGGTAACATCCTGAATGGAGCCAACCTCCAGGCCGGTAGCCTGGAGCGAACGAATTGCAGTCTCACGACCGGGGCCGGGGCCCTTAACAAAAACGTCTACTTTACGAACGCCGTGCTCCTGTGCCCGCTTAGCGGCAGTTTCAGCTGCCATCTGAGCTGCATAGGGAGTTGACTTACGGGAACCTTTAAAACCCATTTCCCCGGCTGAGGACCAGGAAATGACGGCACCAGCTGGATCGGTAATGGAAACGATAGTGTTGTTAAAGGTTGACTTAATGTGTGCCTGACCGGCAACAATATTTTTATTTACCTTGCGACGGCTGGTCTTACGAGCCGCAGCACGAGTCCTGGGAGGCATGAATTATTTCTCTCCTACAAAGTTTCTAGGGTTGAGGTCCGCCCATCAGCGTGTGCAGGCAAACCCCATGTATTTGGCTTACTTCTTCTTACCAGCGACAGTACGCTTAGGACCCTTACGGGTACGGGCGTTTGTTTTGGTGCGCTGACCGTGAACTGGCAGGCCACGACGGTGACGCAGACCCTGGTAACTGCCAATTTCAACCTTGCGGCGAATATCGGCTGCAACCTCACGGCGAAGATCACCTTCAACCTTGTAGTTACCTTCGATGAAGTCACGAAGCGCAACCAGCTGCTGGTCGCTGAGGTCCTTAACACGAGTATCCGGATTAACATCCGTAGCCTTAAGGGCTTCGTTTGCACGGGTTCTCCCCACGCCATAAATGTATGTAAGAGCTACTTCCACGCGCTTTTCGCGGGGAAGATCGACTCCTGCCAGACGTGCCATACTGGCTCTTCTCCTTATAGGTGTCAGAGGTCTGTAGCATCACTGCCTGAACCTTGAAGCGGCTCAGTCCCCGGCCTCTGGGTCCGGAGGTATTCTTAAGTTTTACTCAAGAAGCGGTGCCTATTTTTCTATTGCCTTCTAGAGGCTAAGCAAGTCAGAATTAAAATTAGCCCTGACGCTGCTTATGGCGCGGGTTTTCGCAGATCACCATGACCTTGCCATTACGGCGGATCACTTTGCATTTATCGCAGATCGGCTTAACGCTCGGCTTGACCTTCATCGCATTCCTTTGCGTTG
>JAUNHE010000007.1:141293-168687 GCA_030524105.1 Rothia sp. (in: high G+C Gram-positive bacteria) | reverse complement strand
TGGCGGAGGATGGGGGATTTGAACCCCCGAGGGCGTGAACCCAACACGCGTTCCAGGCGTGCGCCATAGGCCGCTAGGCGAATCCTCCAGGCTTGTCCGCCGCAAGCACCGCAATGGTTTCACGACAGCGAACAGATAAGAGCTTACCCAATCTTAAGAGCCTGTGCAATTTTGACCCAGCAAAAGTGGCCTTAAGCTAACAATTTGTTTGGAGCAAACCCGTACGGTATAGTGTCTCTTGCCCCTTATGTGGCGTCATCTTAGAAAACTCCCCCAGGGCCGGAAGGCAGCAAGGGTATCCGAGCTCTGACGGGTGCGTAAGGGGTCTTACTCTTTAAATACAGCCCCCAGCAAAAACACTCACAGACCAGAGCATTATCAGTAGACTAAAGAGCACAGAATTCTACATCTACTTCAAAGAACGTATAGGGTTGAACTGTGAGTACTGCACTGTATCGTCGATATCGGCCAGAGACTTTTAGCAAGGTTATCGGCCAAGAACACGTGACCGAACCGCTGATTACCGCCCTGCAGAACAATCGTGTCAACCACGCCTACCTCTTCTCCGGCCCCCGCGGTTGCGGCAAAACAACCTCCGCGCGAATCCTAGCCCGCTGCCTCAACTGCGCCCAAGGCCCCACACCAAACCCCTGCGGCAGCTGCGACTCCTGCCAGGAACTAGCCAGAGAAGGCAGCGGATCCCTGGACGTTATCGAAATGGACGCAGCCTCCCACGGCGGCGTAGACCACGCCCGAGACCTGCGCGAACGAGCCAGCTTTGCCCCGGTCAGAGACCGCTACAAAATCTTTATTATTGATGAAGCCCACATGGTAACCCGAGAGGGCTTCAACGCCCTGCTCAAAATCGTAGAAGAACCACCGGAGCACATCAAATTTATCTTTGCCACCACAGAGCCGGGCAAAGTACTCAGCACCATCCGCTCCCGAACCCACCACTACCCCTTCCGACTCGTACCCCCAGAAACCCTGTACCACTACCTACAAGCACTCTGTGACCAAGAAAAAGTAGCTGTAGAAGAGGGAGTGCTCCAGCTTGTCGTCCGGGCCGGCAGCGGCTCAGTAAGAGACTCACTGTCTGTGCTAGACCAGCTCATGGCAGGCTCCCAAAACCAAAAAATCAGCTACGACCTCGCCGTCGCCCTCCTAGGCTACACCCACAGCAGCCTACTCGATGCCGTCATCAATTCCTTTGCCACAGGACAGGCAGCAGAAGTCTTTAGCACCGTAGACCGCATCATCCAAACCGGCCAAGACCCCCGCCGTTTTGTCGAAGACCTCCTCCAAAGACTCAGAGATCTGATCATCATCCAAGCCGCACCCCAAGCAGCCCCCAGCATCCTGCACGGAACCAGCGGCGACCACATCACCCGGCTCCAAGAACAAGCCCAACGCTTTGGTAGCGCAGAACTATCCCGAGCCGCAGACATCAGCAACCAAGCCCTCAACGAAATGAGCGGGGCCACCTCCCCCCAGCTACACCTGGAACTACTGTGCGCCCGCATCCTCCTGCCGGCCAGTGACCAAAGCATAGGTGGCATAGGAACCCGGCTCGACAGGCTAGAACGCCAGGTCAAGGAGGGAGCTTTACCCCAGCAAGGAAACCAGCCAAGCCCTCAGCCGGCAAGAGCCCAAGCCAGCAGAAGCCAGCAAGGCTCCCCCGGACTGGGAAGAACAGACCAGGACATCCCCCGCCTCCCTTCGCAAGACCCCCACCAGCCCCCCACGGCAGCCCTCACCCAGCTTAAACGCCAGCAAACCAGCGGACAGAAAAAAACACCGGCCCAGGCAGCCCCCGGCCAGGGCCAAATCCGCCACCTTGCCGGCCCAGACCAAGCCCCTCAACCAGCCAGCAAGCAGGCTGACACACCGGGGCTCAATACCGTGCTCATGGTCAAAAATGCCTGGCCAGAAATACTGGCCAGCCTACCCTCCCCGCCAGCCCGAACCTGGTTTGCCCAATGCCAACCCTCCAAATTTGAAAACGGAGCCCTCTACCTGCGGGCAGACATTGGCACACTCAGACGGGTCAAAAGCTACCTGCCCCAGCTTAAAGCAGCCCTCCAAGAGCTGCTAGACCTCAGCCTAGAAATCCACGCAGACGTCAGCAAAACCCCAAACCCGCAGCAGGACCCCGGCACTCCGGCCGCAAAACCCAGCCAGCAGCAAGACAAGCAGACTCCCCCGGCAGAAAACCCCCAAGCCAGCGGGCAGCCAATAAGCATCGCCCAAGGACCCCGCGGCGGCGAAGAAGCCTGGCGTACACACGGCCAACCCCGCACCAGCCAGGCACCACAGTGGAGTCAAGAAGACTGGGACAAAAAAGTCAGCGACTGGGAAGTAGCCCCTATTCCCCAACAGGCAGAAGAAGAACACAGTCAAGAAGCAGCAGAGCCCACCCCGGCCACACCCCCCAGCCAGGCCAGCCCAGCAGCAGATAAGCCAGCAGAACCCAGTAGCTCAGCCGAAAAAATCGGCAATGAAACAGGACCTCAACTGCGTGTCATCAAAGGTGAAGCACCGGACGCACCGGATCCGCTAGAGCAAGCCAGAGAAAACCACCCCTCCTCCGGTAAATGGCGCCGGCCCGGCATAAGCCCGGCCAAAAAGACAGACCAGAACCCCCAAGCAGCAGACTCAACAGAAGAAGAAAAACCGGCAGGTTTTCGTCAACGCTTTGCCAGCCAACTAGCAGCCGGCCAGCAGGCCCAGCACAAGCAGCAGGAAAGCACCTCCCCCAGGCAGCAGACTGAAAACACAGCAGAGGAGCCCGATCAGCAAGAATTCACCGCCTCTGACGACGATGAAACCCTAGAGACAACGGTCCTCATCGGCCAGCGAGCCGTCGAAAAAATCCTTGGCGGAGTCCTCATCCAAGAAAGCAAGCAAAACCACTAAAGCCCCCACCCCCGCCACAAGACAAGGAGCTACGCATGTACGATGCCGCGATCCAAAACCTGATTGATGAGCTCAGCCGCCTACCCGGCGTCGGCCCCAAATCAGCCCAGCGCATCGCCTTCTACATCCTTAACGCCGATACCTCCGAGATGGATAAGCTAGCCTCCGCTATCAGCACCGTCAAACGCACCGTTAGTTTTTGCCAGATCTGCGGAAACGTCTCGGAAACGGACCAGTGCAGCATCTGCCGAGATCAAAACCGGGACTGCACAATCCTATGCGTTGTTGAAGAATCCAAAGACGTTGTAGCCCTCGAACGAACCCGTTCCTTTAACGGTAAATACCACGTCCTAGGCGGTGCCATCAACCCCCTGGCAGGGCTAGGGCCAGAGCAGCTACGCATTAGGGAACTCATTAGTAGGCTCTCCGATGAGCGTATCCAAGAAATCATCCTGGCTATGGACCCCAACCTTGAAGGAGAAGCAACCGCAACCTACATCAGCCGCCTCCTTGTTCCCCTAGGCATCCGGGTCTCACGTTTAGCGTCCGGCCTGCCCGTTGGCGGAGATCTAGAATACGCTGACGAAATAACCCTGGGCCGGGCCCTGGAAGGACGGCGTATTATCGCAGCAGGTAAGCGCCCAGAAACAACTGGCAGCGCAGCAGAACTGACCCAGGCACTCGAAGAAGAAGCAGAAAAAAAACAAGAACAGAAGCCTGCAGAAAACCCCGGCAAAAAACGCTGGGCCGGCTCTGCCTTTACCGATATAGACAGCCCCCTACCCACTCCACAGCCACAGGTAGCGCCCATTCCAGGAGCAACATACGTCAACCCCTGGACCTAAGTGAGATCAAAAGCCAGCAGCAGACGGCCAAATGTAGCCTTATCTGCTAAAACAAACCTTGCTGTAGCTCTCGACAGTATGAGAAGCAACTGAAAGAATGGCAATGAGCGAACAATTCTTAGAGGAGAGTTTTGAACACCACCGAGGCTAGATCAGATCAACCGCTTGTTGGCGCAAAACCGGCTACAGCCATCAAACGTGCAGTTCTCAAAACCTTTACCTACTCTGGCCGTGCCTCCCGTAGCGAATATTGGTGGTACACCGCTGCCTTTCTAGCAGTGGGTACGAGCTGCTTCCTCCGCGATTTTTACCGGAACCGCAACCAGCAAGACCCAGAAGAGCAGGAAGTCCTCCCCTGGCCGGCAAACCAGAAGCTAAGCGGCGCTTCTAGCGGTGTTCACAAACCCAAGCACCTGGCAGAAAAACAAGACTTAAAAACCCTATTTAAGCCATCGGCCCTCTCCTACAGCCTTGCTTTCCTAGGAACACTTCCTTACCTCAGCTTAAGCGTTCGGCGCCTGCACGACAGCAACATCTCGGGCTGGTGGCAGCTACCCATCGAAGTCAGTGGGCTAGGACCTTATTTCTACTCTAGAAAACCGCAGGTAGAGGGAGCCCGCTTTGACCGCTAGGCAGTAAAAACAGCCCAGCTGTCACATTGCGTAACTAGCGTAGTATTAACTTTTTCTGCAACAGAAATCGCTCCCCAGCGGCCCCCTCCCTTACCATAAAGGTGCCGGGATAAGACAGCCCGGACAATCACGACCCAAGCTGGAGTAGTTCAATGAGCCTGATCGTCCAAAAATTTGGTGGGTCCTCGGTAGCTGATGCAGAAGGTATCCGACGGGTAGCCCGCCGGGTAGCACAAACCCGGCAAGCCGGCCACGACCTTGTTGTTGTTGTTTCCGCCATGGGCGACACCACCGACGACCTCCTGGACCTAGCCGCCAACGTCACCGGCCAGGCTAAACCGTCCCGGGAGCTGGACATGCTGCTCACCGCCGGCGAACGCATCTCCATGGCAGTATTGGCTATGGCCATTAACGACCTCCAGGTCAGCGCAAAATCTTTTACTGGCTCCCAGGCTGGCATGATAACCGACGGGATCCACGGTTCTGCCAGGCTAGTTGAGGTCAACCCCCAACGTATCCGGCGAGCCCTAGACGAAGGCGATATTGCCATCGTCGCCGGTTTTCAAGGCATGAACCGGCAAACTGGAGACATTACCACCCTTGGCCGGGGCGGCTCAGATACAACGGCAGTAGCCTTAGCTGCCGCACTTGAGGCAGACCTGTGCGAAATTTACTCTGACGTAGACGGTGTTTTTACCGCAGACCCACGAGTAGTTTCTAAGGCACAAAAAATAGATACTATTAGCAGCGAAGAAATGCTGGAAATGGCAGCTAACGGCTCTAAAATTTTACACCTACGCAGCGTCGAATACGCCCGCCGTTTTAACCTCAAGCTGCACGTGCGCTCCTCCTTTTCCCAGCTAGAAGGGACCTTAGTGATTCCCGAACATACCGAGCCCTTCCATCCCAACCATATCAAGGAGATTCCTTTGGAACAGCCACTGATCTCTGGCGTTGCCCACGACAGCAGCCAGGCTAAAGTTACCGTTGTTGGTGTCAAAGATGTTCCGGGCTCAGCCGCAAAAGTTTTTGGCTTACTCAACGAGGCACAGATCAACATCGACATGATCGTTCAAAATGTCTCAACAGATCGACCAGACGTTACCGATATATCCTTTACGCTACCGCAAGATCAGGGAGAACTAGCGGTTTCCAGGCTCTCAGAAGCCCAGGATGAGCTAGGCTTTACCGAAATAGAATATACCGAGGAAATCGGAAAGCTTTCCCTGGTGGGTGCAGGCATGAAGGCCAACCCGGGGGTCTCTTTTAAATTCTTTGATGCCCTCAGCGCTGCCGGAGTTAATATTCAAATGATCTCTACCTCCGAGATTCGCATCTCTGTTATCACAGAATTAGCCAAATTAGCGGATGCGGTACGGGCTGTGCACTCAGCATTTGACCTGGATACAGAAGCGGAGGCAACCGTCTACGGCGGTAGCGGACGCTAAAATAAGCCCCATGCACACCGGCAGCAAAAAGCAGCGTCTTCGCCTTCTTACTGGCCCGCAGTGGCGCTCTTTAGCTGGCGACCACCGTGAGCGGGTCAGTTTCTATACCGATCCTTATCTAGAGAGACGCCAGCGGGGCCAAAAGCACCCGGTAGAAGATTTTCTCTTCACCTACTACACCCTTAAACCGGGCCAGCTCAAAAAGTGGCACCCGGGCGCTGGGGTTATCCTCTTAGATGCCCAGCACTACCTAGAGCACAAGTTTTACCGGCCGGCAAGCGCCGCAGAGCTTGTCCAAGCCGGCCTAGAGCAGGACGAAGCCAGCCTCCAGGCTGGAACTAGCGCCCTAGTAGACCAAGAAGCTTTTGTAGCTGCCCGCCTCTCTGCCCTGGAATTTAGCTACGACATCCTGACCCAAACCTTGTCCAGGGCCGGCTACTTTGGATGCTTTGGAATGCACGAGTGGGCAATGGCCTATAGGTCCCAAGAGAATAAGCTCCGCCATAACCAGCTGCCCCTACGGCTAGGAGCTAAGGGCACAGACCGGGTGGTAGAGTCTCACCGGATTCGCTGCTCCCACTTTGATGCCTTCCGGTTTTTTATGCCTCAGGCCAGTAGCCTCAATACCTTACAGCCCAGCCGCTCTCAGCAGAGGCAGCTGGAGCAAGCAGCCTGTCTCCACGCCAACATGGATATTTATAAGTGGGCCTACAAACTAGCGCCTGCCATCAGTTCGGAGCTGGTCTTACAGGCTTTTGAGCTAGCCTGGCAGATTCGCCAGCTGGATATGCGGGCAGCCCCCTACGATTTGACGGACTGGGGTTACCGGCCAGTCAGCGTAGAAACGAGTGCTGGAAAAGCCCAATATCTGGAGATGCAGCGGGATTTCTCCCACCGTAGCCAGCAGCTACGCCGTAGCCTGCTGGGCCAGCTCAAAGAGCTTATGCCGGCGGTTTAGTCCGGGCTCGTCGCCGAAGCAGTAGCTGGGCAAGGATTCCCAGAAAGAAAATCAGGAAGCCCAGCACCAGGATGGGAAGAAAAATTGCTGCCAGCACCAAAGCCAGGGCGGTAGCGTCTTCAAGACTGGAGGTCAGCGGGGCGCCCAATCCGGCAGAAAAACTGTTAATAATTGGCCGTGCAGCGGCCTTAAGCAGGTGAACTATGAGGGCAATAACAATACCCACCATAATGCTGAGCCAGGTTCCCGGACTGCTAGCGGGGGCTGCCTCTTGGGTGCCCAAACCAACAATGCCCGATACACTGCTGGAACCAAAAACAATGCCACCGGCAGTGGGCCGTACCAGGGTTTGTACCGTGTCATTGACGGAATCAATAGCCGGTATTTTATCGGCAACAAGCTCTAAGGCCAGCAGCAGGGCAAGCACAATAAGCACCCAGCCCTCGGAGAGCCAGGCAAAACCGGGGCCTAAATCGACCAGGCTGCTGTAGCGGTCCAAAAGCCCCAAAGCCAGCAGAGGTATATAGGCGTTAAGCCCGGCAGAAGCAGCTAAGCCGGTTCCGGTTAGTAGATCCATGCTGACTAAACCTAGGGGTATAGTTCCAGGAGGTCTTGACCGGGTTGGCACTGCTGACCAGCAGGCAGTAGGGTGCGGGCAGTAGCTGGAGCAAAAACCACCACCGGACATATGAGAGAGCTGGCCTGTTCTAGTTTGCTGACGTCAACATCAACCATCAGCTGGCCGCTTTCAACATGCTGTCCCTGCCGAACATAGTGCCTAAAAGCTTGGCTGGGGCATTGAACGGTGTCTATGCCTAGATGAACAAGGAGGTTAAGGTGCTCACCAACTGCAATAACAAAGGCATGGGGCAGCAACTTGTCCAGGCTGCCGCTTGCCGGTGCATAGACACTAAAAGTTTCCCGCTCTACCAGCGGATCTATGGCCAGGCCCTGGCCCATCATTTCTTGGGCAAACACCCGATCTGGAACGTCTTTTAAGGCCCGTAAGGTGCCGGCCAGGGGTACTTGAGCTTTTACTACTTTTGTCATGATCTTAGAGTAAATCCTGAATATCTTCAGCTAAGGTATCTGCCACCGGCCCAACCACAACCTGAGCCGTGTTTCCAGAGACCACCACGCCGTGGGCCCCCATGGCCTTAAGCGCAGCCTGATCAAGGGCGGTAGCATCCACCAGTTCAAGGCGCAAACGGGTAATGCAGCCTTCAACCTCTTCTACGTTGTCTGCACCGCCGAGGGCTGTTAACACTTTCTGGGCAGAAAAGACGGCCATAAGGCTCCTCACTTGATGGACTAGCTGTCGATTTTCTTTTGTTTCTGAACACCGGACCCTGTATTTTCTTGACAAGACCCTAAGGACAACTCCATAGTAACTTATATCACGGCTGATGGGCCATATCTTCTGACGTGACCTGTACAGCTCTCCACCCCCGGAGCCAGCGCTTAAGGAACATACCTTTGCACTGAAATCTTGACAGAGGCACTTAAAAATGACGCAGGATCAATCAGCACCCGCCAAGAGCACACGGCAGGGCCGGCAGGCTATGAAGCTGCTCCAGCGCTTTGGACGTTCACTCATGCTGCCCATTGCAGTTCTACCGGCAGCGGCTATTCTACTCAGGTTGGGTCAAGACGATCTGCTAGGCCAGCTAGATCAGTTGACGGTCTTTGCAGCCGTTATCAAAGCAGCAGGAGACGCCCTCTTTAAAAACTTGCCGCTGCTCTTTGCCGTGGGAATTAGTTTTGGTTTTGCCAAAAAGGCCGACGGCTCCACTGCCCTAGCTGCGGTAGTGGGTTACCTAGTTTTTCAGAATGTTTTAGAAGCGCTCTCCCCCATTTTCTTAGGGCAGGCCCCAGCTGGCCAGGACCAGGAATTGATTGATTACGGCGTACTGGGCGGTATCCTCATTGGTCTTATTTCTGCCCTGCTCTGGCAGAAATACCACCGCACCACCTTGCCGGACTGGCTTGGTTTTTTTGCTGGCCGCAGACTAGTACCCATTCTTACCGCCCTGGCCGGTATGCTGCTGGCTCTGCTGCTGGCCCTCATCTACCCCTTTTTTGATAGGGGTCTAACCAGCCTGGGCCAACTGGTTGCTAGCCACACCATTCTTGGTTCGGGCATCTACGGTTTTTTGAACCGGATGCTTATTCCGCTGGGGCTGCATCACATTCTTAATTCTGTGGTCTGGTTTATTTTGGGTGACTATAACGGAGTTCACGGGGATTTAAGCCGCTTTTTTGCGGGGGACCCTAGCGCCGGCGTCTTTATGACCGGCTTCTTTCCTATTATGATGTTTGCCCTGCCAGCAGCCGCCCTAGCTATTTGGCACGAGGCTAAACCAGAAAATAAGAAGTTGGTGGGCGGTATGATGCTTTCAACGGCAGTAACCGCTTTTCTTACCGGTATTACCGAGCCCCTAGAGTTTTCTTTTATGTTTGCTGCCTGGCCCCTCTACATTATTCATGCCGTTTTGACGGCCTCTTCCATGATGCTGGTTAACGCTTTAGGCATTCACAGCGGTTTTGGCTTCTCAGCCGGGGCTTTTGACTACCTGCTCAGCTACGGTATTTCGACCAATTCTTACCTGCTCATACCTATTGGTCTAGGTTATGCCCTGGTCTATTATCTTTTGTTTCGGTTTGTGATTAGACACTGGAACATTAGGACACCCGGCAGGGAGCAGGAGCAGGAGGATACCTCCTCCTAGGGCAGCAGCGTCATCTGGGCCAGGCAGTTAACGAGCGGCAGAATCTTTAGGATAGAATCAGTTACGGCTCTTATGTATTCTCTGCCCCAGCTAGGAGTAGTTGCGATGGCTCGTATTGTTGTTGATGTCATGCTTAAACCCGAGATTCTTGACCCGCAGGGTAAGGCTATAGCTCACGAGCTGCCCCACCTTGGTTTTAAGAATTTTAAGGATGTCCGCCAAGGTAAACGCTTTGAGCTCCTGCTTGAAGGCCCGGTAACCGAGGAGCTACTGGAGGAAGCCAGGCAGGCAGCCCAGCAGCTTTTATCTAACCCGGTTATTGAAGACGTCATTAGCGTGACCGGTCTGGAGGACTAAATGGTGGAGTCCTTAAGAGCGGATCAGATTCCCCTCGTGGCTGACTTTTCTGCTAACCAGCCTGCCAGCAAACTGGCTGACGTACGGGTCGGCATCATTACTTTTCCGGGCACACTGGACGACCGGGACGCAAGCCGGGCTGTGCGGCTAGCCGGGGGTACACCGGTTGGACTCTGGCACAATGAAGCCCAGCTGCATAAGGTGGATGCCGTCATTATTCCAGGCGGGTTTTCTTACGGCGACTACTTACGGGCCGGGGCTATTGCTGCCCAGGCAGCCCTGATGAAAAAGGTCGTTCAGGCAGCCCAATCCCAGCAGGCCCTACCGGTGCTCGGTATTTGTAATGGGTTCCAGGTACTGACGGAGGCCCATTTGCTTCCCGGAGCCATGATTAAAAATAACCATCGTAAGTTTATTTGCCGGGATCAGAGCCTGCAGATTGAAAATGCCGCCACCAGCTGGACCCGTGATTATCGGGCTGGGCAGCAGATTGTTGTTCCCCTAAAAAACCAGGATGGCCAGTACGTTGCCGACGATTCTACTCTGGCAGAATTGGAAGAAGAGCAACGGATTGTCTTTCGCTATGTAGGGGATAACCCCAACGGCTCCCGCAACAATATTGCCGGCATTTGTAATGCTCAAGGCAACGTGGTTGGCCTGATGCCCCATCCTGAGCACGCCGTTGAGGCGGGCTTTGGCCCCTCTGCCTCTGCCGCCGGCCCGGTGGACTTGAGGGCTGGAACCGACGGACTGGGTATTTTTACCTCGGTGCTGCACAGCATCATCCATGCATCTTAAGCACTGTATTAAACAAGGACTGTAGACCCATGAGTACAAAGCATTTTAATCTTGATACCGTTGAGCAGGCAGCTGCTACACCCCATACACAGCTACCTTGGGATGAGCTGGGTTTAAAGGAAGAAGAGTTTTCTAGCATTGTGCGCCTGCTGGGACGGCGGCCTACCGCCGCTGAGCTGGCCATGTATTCGGTCATGTGGTCTGAGCACTGCTCCTATAAGTCTTCCAAGATTCACCTTAAGCAGTTTGGCCAAAAGGTTAGCCCGCAGATGAAGGAGCACCTGTTGGTGGGTATGGGAGAAAATGCCGGTGTTGTTGACATTGGTGCGGGCTGGGCGGTGACCTTTAAAATTGAGTCCCACAATCACCCCTCCTACGTGGAACCCTACCAGGGGGCTGCAACGGGTGTGGGTGGTATTGTTCGCGACATTATTTCTATGGGAGCCCGACCGGTAGCTGTCATGGATGCCCTTCGCTTTGGTGCCCTTGATCATGCTGATACTGCCAGGGTAGCTCCCGGGGTAGTGGCTGGAGTGGGTGGCTACGCCAATTCCTTGGGCTTGGCCAATATTGGCGGTGAGGTGGAGTTTGATTCCTGCTACCAGGATAATCCCCTGGTTAATGCCTTGGCTGTTGGGGTCATGCGTCACGAGGATATTCGCCTAGCCAATGCTTCTGGGGTGGGTAATAAAGTAATACTTTTTGGGGCCCGGACCGGCGGGGACGGCATTGGTGGCGCCTCCGTGCTTGCCTCCGAATCTTTTGATAATACTAAACCCAGTAAACGCCCTGCCGTGCAGGTGGGAGACCCTTTTGCAGAGAAAGTACTGATCGAGTGCTGTTTGCAGCTTTTTAAGGAGGGTCTGCTCGAGGGCATCCAAGATTTGGGAGCGGCCGGTATTTCTTGTGCTACCAGCGAGTTAGCCTCTAACGGTGAAGGCGGCATGCACATTGACTTATCCAAGGTGCTCCTGCGCGATCCCACCCTCACACCGGGCGAGATTTTAATGTCAGAGTCTCAAGAGCGCATGATGGCGGTGGTTTCTGCCCAGAATCTGGAGCGTTTTGAGCAGATTATGCAAACCTGGGAAGTGGAATACTCTGTTCTGGGGCAGGTAACCGATACCGGTAGGTTAGTGATTGAGTGGGAGGGGCAGGTTATTGTTGATCTTGACCCTAAGACCGTTGCTCACGATGGCCCCACCTATGAGCGCCCCTATGCCCGGCCAGCCTGGCAGGATGAGCTGCAGAGCCAGCATTTTACCGGCTCTGAGGCCGATGCTAACCGGCCGCAGGGTCAGGAACTTAAGGAGGCTATTCTTGCCTTCATGGCCAGCCCCAACCTCTGCTCTAAAAGCTGGGTGACAGACCAGTACGACCGCTACGTGCAGGGTAATACGGCGCTTTCTATGCCCGATGATGCTGGCGTCGTAAGGGTAGATGAGCAGACCGGGGCCGGGGTAGCTCTTGCCACGGACTCTTGCCCACGCTTTAGTTACCTTGACCCCTATCAAGGAGCACAGGCTGCCCTAGCTGAGGCCTACCGTAATGTGGCGGTCACAGGGGCCCGCCCCGCTGCTGTTTCTGACTGCCTGAATTTCGGTTCCCCAGAGGACCCGGACGTTATGTGGCAGTTTGTGGAATCTGTGCGCGGTATCGCCGACGGTTGTTTAGAGTTGCAAGTGCCCGTTACCGGAGGCAACGTTTCCCTCTACAACCAGACTGCCGGCAAAGCTATTTACCCCACCCCCGTGCTGGCTATGTTAGGGGTTTTTGATGATGTCAGCCGCCGGATTCCTTCTGGTTGGCAGCCTCAGCACGACGGGCAGGCCCTCTACCTTTTGGGCACAACCCTGGATGAGTTGGACGGTTCTGAGTGGGCCCGTTTTAAGGGGCATGTGGGAGGCAAACCCCCCAAGGTAGATCTTGCCCTGGAAAAGCGCCTAGCTGACATGCTAGTGAATATGAGCCGGGACGGCATGGTTGATGCCGCCCACGATCTTTCGGCCGGTGGCTTAATAGCTGCTCTTGTGGATGCTTGTCTTCGCTTTAACGTTGGAGCCCGGGTTAGCTTGGCTGAGCTAGCTGAACGGGACGGTTTAGATACCTTCACCCTGCTTTTTGCTGAATCCCTGGGCCGGGTGCTGCTGTCTGTTCCCCGTTCTGAAGAAGTGCGCTTTAAGGACATGTGTACGGCCCGGAATTTTCCTTACGCCCGTATTGGTGTGGTGGATGCCCAGTCGGCGGCCCTGGATATTCAGGACCAGGTTCTGCTTCCTCTTGACCAGCTGCGCCAGGGCTGGGAAGCTACCCTGGTTCAGCGCTTTGATTCTTAAGCATCCCGGGCAGCCTCTCAGCGACTACTCTTGGTAGAAGATTCCCCGGGAGCGATCCTTGTGAACGGTTTGGGCTGGCAGGATCCTGCCACTCATACAAATATAAACACCCGGTTCCAGTAACTGCACGGCAGCTACCGCAGCACCAAGATTAAAATCTGCGTCAGAATCGCGCATCAGCGCCGGCTGGATGGAGCCGCACAGGACTACGACCTTCTGCCCTAGCTTGGCGTGGGCCAGCAAAAAACGGGCTGTCAGGGCCATGCTATCCGTTCCGTGGGTGATCAGCACCTTATCGCTGCTGACGGCATCAAGGGCCTGCACAAGCTCTGCCCTGTCGGCGTCGGTCATGTCCAAAGAATCTAAGGCCAGTACCGGCCTAATATCAAAATTAATATCGCTAATTACCCTGGCAAGTATGTTTTGCACCTGCGGCTTGCCTATGACCATCTGCGAATCAAGATCGTACTCTTTGTCTAAGGTTCCACCGGTGGTAAGAACCACAAGAGTCTCTACTGGTGCTTTGGCCACTTTGCCTCCTGCTCTACTGCGCTGCCATCCGGGCAGCTAGCAGCGTACTAGCCTTATTAATACGGTCACTGACGGCAGCAGCCGAAGGGCTCTGCCCGGAAAGATCCTCTGCAAGAGCAAAAACACTGTGGGGCAAGATAGCTGCCCCCAGGTGCCCCAGCAGAGGGCGGATGGCATGGTCAAGTACCAGGGCATGGCTGCTCGTTGCCCCTACTGCAGCCAGCAGCGTTGGAGTTTTGCCAAGATCACCCTCACTAAAACTATCCCAAAAGAGCTTAAAGACCTGGGAATAGGTGGAATTAAAAATTGGGGTGTTGACAATGATTCCGCTGGCGGAGCGTAGATCCTCCAAAACCTGAGCCAGGGCAGGGCTAGGCAGCCCCTGAGAGCGGTACCTCCTAATATCAAAGGTGTACTGGCCCAGGTGCCGGCTAATATGCACCGCCTCCCGCCCCAGAGCGGCCAGCTCTTCTAAGGTTCTGTCTCTGATGCGGTCGCTTAAAAGAGCAGGGTCGGACTGGCGGGATCCACCGCCAGTGATCACAACAAGTTTTGCAGGTGCCATAGTCCCAGATTAGCAAGTATTAGCCAACCTTTATGCAGTTAGATATACCCCAAAAGCAGCCACCAGGCGCTGCCTACTGTCGCCCATACGACCAGGATAAGCAGTGACGCCAAAAATCCAACCCTAAACCACTCCCCCGTTTTGACGTACCCTGAGCCGTAAATTACACCACAGGGGCCGGAAGCATAGTGAGTAAGCCCACCAATAAGATTGCCGGCAAAACCAAAAATAAGGGCGGCCAGCAGAGCCGGGGCACCGGCTGCAATAGCGGTTCCCAAAAAAACCGAGTACAGGGCAACAATCTGGGCCGTGTTGGAGGCAAAAAGATAGTGCACATAGAAGTAAACCAGCACCAGAGCAGCTAAGGCCGCGGGCCAGCTTAAGCCTTTGACGGCTGCTGCCGCCGAATCACCAATCCAGCCAACAACCCCAAGATCGTTAAGGTGGGAGGCCATGCCCACCAGTACTGAAAAAAAGATCAGAGTTGACCAGGCCCCCGAATTAGAGGCAAGGTCCTTCCAGGTCAGTACCTTGGTGCAGAGCAGGATGCTAATTCCCACAAAAGCCGCCGCTGTGGCATTGATCCCTAGGAAACTGCCCAGTACCCATAAGGCCAGCAAAAGAATAAAAGTTGCCAGCATGATGCCTTCGTTTCGGCTGAGGGGGCCCATCTCTTTGAGCTGCTGGGCGGCCTGCTGCGGAGCCTGGGGGGTCTTCTTCAGGCCCGGCGCATAGATTTTACTCATGAACCAGGGCATGAGCAGCAGGGTTAGTAGGCCTGGGACCAGGGCGGCTAGGGCCCAGCTACCCCAGCTAAGCTCTATACCGGCGTCCTGGGCAAAACCTACTGCAATGGGGTTACCGGCCATGGCCGTCACAAACATAGCGGCAGTAACAATATTGACCTGAATGGATGTTAAAGATAGGTAGGCGCCCAGGCGTTTGCGGGATTGCTCTGGGCTAGGCTCAGAGTCGTTAAGGCTGGCCAAAGATTTAATAATGGGGTAAACCACACCTCCAGCCCTGGCCGTGGTTGACGGTGTTGCCGGTGCTAACACCAGATCGGTAAGGGCCATACCGTAGGCCAAACCCAGGGAGGATTTACCCAGGACTCGCACAAAGAGCAGGGCAATACGTTTACCTAAGCCGGTCAGCAAGAATCCGTCAGCAATAAAAAAGGCAGCAACAATGAGCCAGATAGTGGTGTTAGCAAAACCCTGGAGGGCCTCCTCCTCGGCTGTCATGGTACCGGTGATCATGGCCAGGGTTAGGCCAATCAGGGTGACCGAAGCCGTTGGTAGCGGTTGCAGAATCAGGCCAAGAATGGTCCCCACAAAAATAGCCGCCATGTGCATGCCACGAGGGTCCAGGCCCTCCGGCGCCGGAATCCAGTAGATAGCCAGCGTCACAAGAGCAATAGCCAGTACCTTTAAGGCCAGCGAACTTGCCGGGCTTCTCCCCTTCTGATCGCTAACCTGTGAATCTTGCTCTAGAGTCTGCTGCCCTGCCCTCATTGCCCCTGCCTTCATACCCAGGATTTTCTATACCGCACCATGTCAGCCGGCACTTTTCATTATTGCACCCCGGAGAGCTCAGCGCCTAAAAGTTGCTTTAAAAGACCTGTGGCCGCCCTGCCAGACAGAAGGCAGAGCGGCCACCCTTAAAGGCTGATCTTAGTCCTTAACCCAGCCGATGTTAGACCACATCTGCGGGTCCTGGCGGCGGGAGCCAAAGAGAGCGGCACCGTAATTAGCCAAACCGGTCTTGCAGACAAAGATCTCTGGACCGTTAAAGAGCGTGCCCATCATGGCAAATTCCTCCATGTGCTTGCGCTCAATTTTGTTGGCTTCAGCATTGCGCTTGGCATCATCTTCAATCTTGGAGACTTCATCGATCATGGCGTCAATCTCGTCAGAACCCTCACCGTCATTATTGGAGGAAAGGTAGTATTGACTTGTCGCAGAGGTGGCGTCCGCGCCGACCGTGTAACCCGAGAAGGTGAGGTCAAACTCCTTATTGCCGATGACGCTACCAAAGTTGGCATCGGGCTGGCTGTCGATAGAGCACTCAATACCAACACCCTGCATCTGCTGCACTAGGTTCTGCGCCATAGCGGAAGAAACCGGGTCATCACCAAAGATGGTGACAGCAAACTTGGCCCTCTTGCCGTCCTTGGCGTAGAAGTCACCTTCCTTACTGTAACCGGCCTCTTCAAGGATCTGAGCGGCATCCCAGCCATCAACGACCTTGCCAAAGTTATCCTCATAGTATTCCGAGAAAGGCATGAGCATCATAGAACCGGGAAGCTGCTCCTGCCAGTTCAGGCCATTAAAGCGGATGTCAGCCAAGGTCTTGCGATCCACAGCAGCAAAAATAGCCTTCCGCAGTTCAAGAGGCAGGCGGAAGGAACTCATATTGATGCCACCGGAGAAGAGGCGCTGGCCCCGCCTAACCTCGGTGCCCGCAACGGATTCCACGTCCTTATAGACGGTGAGGGTGTTAGCAGCAATGGCGTCAATTTCGCCGTTACGGAAGGCCGCCCGGGCAGCAGAAGATTCCATCTGGCGAATAGTAACCCGCTCCAGCAGTGGCTTTTCGCCCCACCACTTCTCGTTAGGCAGCATGGTCAGCACCTTCTCGGAGGAATTCCACTTTTCTAGCACAAAGGGGCCGGCATGCCAGTCCTGATGCAGCTTATTAACAAACCCGTTATTAAAGACTTCTTTGTCATTCATCTTGGGGTGGAAAACGCCGCTATCGGCAAAGATATCGCTAATGGGATAGTAGGGCTTGCTCATGCGAACCTTAACGGTGTAAGCATCCCCATCTTCTTCTACCGACTCAATAAACCGGTGCGGACCGGGATCAACCAGGTTAAAGCCCTTGTCCAGCCCCTTGCCCAGAATCTCGGCAGTGGCCTTGATGGATTCAATGTCCAGCGGAGTACCGTCATTGTACTTAGCCTGGGAGTTAAGCTTAATTTTAAGAACCTGGGTCTCCCCCTCCATTTCACTTTCAAAGGATTCACAAAAATCCTTATTGGGGGTCTTCTTGCCCTCATAGTCCGAAGTCCACAAGCCGGTAACGAGCAGTGGTGATAGAGCAGAAATAATGGCGGCATTGTCGGCAGTATTGCCGTTTAAGCTGGCGGGGTTAAAATCCGGTCCGATGGAGACTGAGGGCAGCGAAAGCTCGCCGCCTTCCTTCAGCTCTCCCCTCTCTTTGGGGTTAACGCTAATGAGTTTGGCGATATCCTCACCAACGCCCAGAGCTGAGGCAGACTCTGCGTTGGATGTTCCTCCGCCCTGCCCGCCGCCGCAGGCAGAAAGCAGACCAATACCGCCCAGGGCGGCCGAACCAGCGAGAAGAGTCCGGCGGTTAACAACAAACTTCTTTTCCATGTTTGTTACCTTTCATAACTAGAGGGATGAGGTGTTTGGCGTGACTAGTTGCCAGCCTAGAAGCAACACCTTTACAGTAACAGTCATCACACTATTATAAGTAAGATGGGTTACTAAAAATAAAAACAAGGAATATTTGCCCATGATTTTATATTCCTACATCGCTACGGCCTGAGCGGGAGGCTCGGTAGCAAGGTCAGCATCCGGGAAATAACAGGCATAGCCGTGATCTTTTCCCTCAAGGTCGCTAATGTCGGGAGCCTGCTTGAGGCAGGTCTGCTTTTGCTCGTCAGTCAGGAGCTTAAAGATGGGGCACCTGCTGCTAAAAGGGCAGCCAGCAGGCGCGTTAAGCGGAGTAGGCAGGTCCCCCTCCAAAATAATGCGCTCCCGGCTAGCCTCAGCCTGCGGATCCGGTACCGGAATAGCAGAGAGCAAAGCCTTGGTATAGGGGTGGATTGGCCGGTCAAAAACCTCATCAACATCACCAATCTCTACCACACGGCCCAGGTACATGACGGCAACCCGATCTGAAGCATGGCGCACTACCGCCAGATCGTGAGCCACCATCAAATAACTCAAACCTAAATCTGCCCGCAACTTCTCCAGTAGATTAATGACCCCAGCCTGCACCGAAACGTCAAGAGCAGAAACCGGTTCATCTAAGGCAACTAACTTAGGGTTAACAGCCAGGGCTCGGGCAATACCAATGCGCTGGCGCTGGCCTCCGGAGAACTGGTTGGGAAAGCGGTTAACGTGGTCCGGCTGTAAGCCTACCGTTTTCATGAGCTCTAAAACCCGCTGCTGGATATCTTTTTTAGCCCAGCCCAGGTTTTGCAGCGGCTCTGCTAAGACCTCATAGACGGTAAACCGTGGATCCAGCGCCCCGGTAGGATCCTGAAAAACCATCTGCTGGTTCTTGCGCAGTTTCATGAGCTCAGCCCGGGAACTTTTCTGCCGGGTAGAGATACCGTTAACCACGATTTCACCAGCAGTCTGATCGGAAAATTCCATGATCTCTAGCAGGGTTGTTGTTTTACCGCAGCCGGATTCACCGACGATAGAAAAGCACTCTCCCTGGCGAATATCAAAGCTGACGCCGTTAACGGCCTTAACCGTTCCTACCCGACGCTTAACCAGGGCCCCCTTCATAAGCGGAAAGTGTTTTTTAAGCTGGCGAACCTCCAACACAAGCGGACGCTGCTGCCTATCCAGCTGAGCATAAGCAGACTCCGGTAGCTCAGGTACCGGGTAGAGATCCTCGGGACGCGAGTTCACCAACTCTTCAGCAATATCGGCTGCAACATAGTGCTCTGGCCCGGCTCCAGCAATCTTACGCAGCTGCGGCTCCTGGCCCGAATCCTGGCAGCACTGCCGGCCAGACTTTGCAACCGGGCAGCGCTCTCTAAAGGTACAGCCTTTAACCTCCTGCAGCAGATTGGGCGGGCTACCCTCAATAGGAACCAGCGAGACCTTATCCTTGCGGTCCACTCTGGGAACAGAACCCAGCAGCCCAATAGTATAGGGGTGGGCCGGGTGCCGGTAAAGGTCCTCGGCCCGGGCCTTCTCCACCGGTTTACCGGCGTACATCACCATAATGTCATCGGCCATTCCGGCCACCACGCCCAGGTCGTGGGTGATCATAATAATGGCTGCCCCGGTCTGCTCCTGGGCCTTCTCCATGACCTCAAGAACCTGGGCCTGGATGGTAACGTCCAGGGCCGTTGTTGGCTCGTCAGCAATCAGAACCCGGGGGTCATTGGCAATGGCCATAGCGATCATCACTCGCTGGCGCATACCACCGGAGAACTCGTGCGGAAAGGAACGCAGCCGGTGGGCAGGATCAGGAATACCTACCAGTTTCATCAATTCCACGGAGCGGGCTGCAATAGCCTGCTTACTCATGGTTTTATTGTGGATTTTGAGGGCCTCACCAATTTGGTCCCCAATGGTATAGACCGGGGTAAGCGAACTCAGCGGATCCTGAAAAATCATGGCCAGTTCTTTGCCACGGTACTTACACATCTGCTTATCGCTGAGGCCCAGTAACTCGGTGCCGCCATACTTAACAGAACCGGTAATCTCGGCAGTGCTAGGATGCAGGCCCATGATGGCCATAGAAGCCACCGATTTGCCGGAACCGGATTCACCCACAATACCTAAAGTTTTGCCCTCGTAGAGGTCAAAATCGATACCGCGTACTGCGTGCACCACGCCGTTTTCGGTGTTAAAAGAAACGTTAAGATCCTTGACGGAAAGAAGAGCAGACCCGCTCATGACTTTGCTTTCTCCTTTGTATCTTTCTTCTTAGCCTTACCTACCGACAAGGAGGTGGGATCGAAGGCGTCGCGCAGGCCATCATTCATCAAAGATAGGGGCCCCACCAGTAAGAAGAATAAAATTATGGGGATCCAGAACATCCAGGGCAGGGTATTAATCTGGCTGGAAGCCTGGGCAATGAGCGAGCCCAGAGAATAGTTGGGGTATTTAACGCCGATACCAATAAAGGTAAAGGAAACTTCTGACAAGATGGCAATCATAATGCCGCGGGTAAAATTGAGCACCAGCAGCGAACCAATATTAGGAACCAGGTGCCGCCAAACAATCTTAAAGGGATGAACCCCCATATAACGAGCAGCCTTGACGTAGTCACGTTGGATCAAGGACATGGCCATAGACCGAACGATACGGGCGTCGTACATCCAACCAAAAATCAGCAGCACAAAGGTAAGAATCAGCCAGCCCGGTAGGTTCTCACGGATGCTTCGGCCCCCGGCACCGTTGATAACCACGGCAGTAACAAGCAGGTTAGGAACCATAATCATGGTTTCCAAAAAGAAAAGCATAAAGCCATCAACCTTGCCGGCAAAATAGGCCATAAAGCAGCCGTAGACTGCCGAGATCAGCACACTGCTTGCTCCAACAAGCAGACCAATAATCATGGACGTGCGCACGGCTTCGACCGACTGGGCGTAGAGGTCGGTACCGGCGCTGGTCGTGCCAAACCAGTGGGAGGCACTGGGGCCGGTTGCCATGTAGAACGGGTCGATCGTATTGCTGTCCCACTGGGCTAGCACAGAACCAAAACAGCCAAAGAGGCCCATCATGGCAAAGATAATCAAGCCAAGCACGGCAGTTTTATTGCGCAGGAAACGGCGTGCTATGATGCTCGATTTGTTGATGATTTTAAAGTCTGGGCTCTCAAGCTGGCTTGCCCCTTGCATGGGGGCCGGAAGAGGAGAATCAACTGATGGTGTTGCCGTCATTACTGAATCCTCACTCGCGGGTCAACAATAGTAGTGGCAATATCGGCAATAATAGCGCCGATTGCAAAAAGTACCGCACCGTAGGCCAGGGTTGCCGTTGCTGCGTTGACGTCCTGCTTGCCAATAGCCTCAATGGTCCATAAGCCAATACCGGGCCAGGCAAAGATCATCTCTGCAAAGAAGCCGCCGGCAAAAATGGCCGGAATGGTAAAGGCGATGGACTGAGCCACCGGAATAAAGGAAACCCTGAGAGCGTGCCGGGTGATGGCCTGGTTACGGGTTAACCCCTTAGCTCGGGCGGTGCGTACAAAGTCTGCGTTGACGTTATCCAGCAAGTACTGGCGCTGGGCAATCTGATAGCTGCCCCAGGACATGATGGTAATACAGAAGGTGGGCACCAGGTAGTGGGCCGCCATATCTACAAGGGTTGGCCAGCCCGGTGGCACTGAGGGGCTACTGATACCGGTCACGTAGAAAACTCGCTGGCCAGCAGCCTGGTTAATGGCAATGGCTCCCAGCTGCACCAGAAAGTAGCCTACCGGGGCAGGCACAATATAAACCAGGTAGGAGTAGCCGGTAATAAGACGGTCCGAGGCCTTGTACTGGCGGGCCGCAGAAAAGACACCCAAGGCTATCCCAATGATGAGTGACAGAATGATAGCCGCCAAAAAAAGACGGGTAGAGACCCAAACACGCTGGCCAAATTCGGCATTAATGAGAGCACCGTTGGGAGAACGCCCCCAATCCCAGTGTAGAAGGATATCCGAAAGCCATTGCAGGTAACGCTCCCAGGGGCTCATCTGAGGGTCCAGCTTGAGCGAGGAAAAGTTTTGCTGAATCTGCTCAGGGGTAGGGCGGGGGACTTTTTCTTGTTCCAGTAGCGCAGGATTGAGCTGCATAACCGCCAGAAAGTAGCCGGCACTGGTCACCAAGAAAATCATTACCAGGTAGGTCAAAGCTCGTTTGAGGATGTATCTAAACACGGTAGACCACCTCCAACCGCTCTATCTGTTTATGTTTCATCGTGTGTGATTGCCTTTGTCAATAGCAGCGCTTTGGCGTGAGCACTGTCACCTTGGTTCATTTTTCAAAGTTTATAGCTAACGAGGTTCTAATCAAAACGATTTTCGCCAAAATTTAGCATGTCGTGGAAGTTGAATCGCCGCCAGCTCGTCTGACCTAGAATTTAGCTTCTCTGAATCTAGCCTGGCCCAACTATTTACTAATTATTAATTCTGCTATCCAAAATATGAGAATACACCCCTGACTAGCAGTAATTTTGCGTCATATTAGCTCCTTCAGGCCGGGACTAGGCACAAGAAGCTAAGGACAGGAGAAGGACCTAATTCATGCTGTTACGGTACTGCGGTTTTTTACCGGCCAACTGCAGGCGTAACTGGCTCAGGTTATAAGAAATCAATTCTTCGGGATTAACCGGGCGGCCACCGGCGGTATGGGGTGTAATCAGCAAATTCTTGGTCCCCCAGAGCGGACTTTGGGCTGGCAGGGGTTCCTGGGCTGTCACGTCAAGGGCGGCACCGGCCAGCTGGCCCTGCTCAAGGGCCACAATCAGGTCTTCCTCATTAACCGTCATGCCGCGGCCAACATTAATGAGATAAGCCCGGGGTGGAAGCTGATTTAGCACACGGGCGTTTAAGACAGCACGAGTCTGCTCAGAAGCGGGCAAGACCATAACTAAGACGTCGGTCTCTGGCAGATAGTCCCCCATCTGATCCTGGGTAATAACCTTAAAGTCACCTCGCCAACCAGCAGAACGAGCTATCCCGGTAACCTGAGCACCAAAAGCCTTAAAAAGCCGGGCAGTCTCTTGCCCAATAGAACCAAATCCCCAGATTAAAACCCGGGCATCCAGGAGGGTTGTGACCTGATCCTGCGGATGCAGTGGCTGCGGCCCCCCTAAGTCTGAAGCCCAGTGAGACTTCTCCTGTTCATCAGCCAGGGTCGGCAAAAAACGGATAAAGTTGAGGGTCAAGGCCAGGGCATGTTCAGCTACCGTCAAAGAATGTAAACCAACACCGGAGGCAAGAACTACCTCCTGGCTAAAACCGGCCCCTAACAGCTGATCCGGCCCGGCCAAGAGAGCCTGAACCAGCTTAAGCTGGCCTAGATGCTGGGCGGCATCTGCCAGCTGCTCATCGGTATTACCCCAAGAAATTAAGACGTCAGCATCCCGGTCTTGGTCCGGGATAGGGGCTTGGGGGTCATAGCTAACAAGCTGATCGGCAGCGGTTAAACCCAGCTTTGCTTGGTTAAGATCAATCAGAGTGGGGGTAAGGATTTTCATAGAACTCCTCAGCATAGAATCTAACAAAGCACACGATATCAAGGCCGGCTTGACCTGTGTAAATTTTGCTCGGACTCAGCCGGCCCAGCCAGGTCCTGGCCCACCGTCGGTAAGGCTCCGGTTAGCGTCACCGTGTCATCGCGTACCACAGAAGTGGCTAGAGGTTTCTCCTGAATAAAGCAGAGCAGAATCAGGGACAGGCCGGCCAGCGGAGCCAGACCCAAAAATAGGGGTATCAGCGCGTCGTGGTAGGCAGCAACAACCAGCTGGCGCACCGGCTCAGCTAAGCCTTGCAACCCGGCAGGAGTCAGCGAAGAAGCGTCCAGCTGCCCAGCGGCCCCACTACTGGGCTGAGCCGACAGCCTCTCCTGCAGGAAGCCGGTCAGCCGGCCCGTAAAGAGCCCACCAATCAGGGAGGAGCCAACCGTTGATCCCACCTGCCGAAAGTAGTTATTGGCCGCAGTAGCCGTTCCAACGATGGCAGGGGAAAAAGAGTTCTGCACCACCAGGGTTAAAAACTGCAAGGACATGCCCAAGCCCACGCCCAGTAAGGCCAAGTAGAGGCAGATCAGCCAGGTAGGTGCGCCCAACTTTAGGGTTGACATAAGCCCCAAGGCCAGGCAAACCAGGCCGGTCCCCAGCAAAATAAAAGGCTTATAACGGCCGGTTTTGCTGACCACAGCACCAACCAGGGTTGAGCTGATCAGTAGGGCAGCCATCATAGGAGTCATGAGCAAACCGGCTGCCGTAGGGCTGACCTCCAGCACCATCTGAAAGTAGGTGGGCATGTAGCCAATAGCACCAAACATGGCAATACCCAGGGCTAAGGAAGCTAGGATGGTCATATTAAAATTACGGTCTTTAAAGAGCATGAGTGGCAGCACGGGTTCTGCCGCCCGAGCCTCAATGAAGAACAGCAGTAAGGCCAGGAGCAGCACCGAGGCAAGCAGGGCAAAACTTGGCCAGGATAACCAGGCAAAGAAGTTACCGCCCCAGATAGTTAACATCACCAGCAAACTGGTAGCAGCGGCTAAAACTGCCATACCCAAATAATCAATTTGCTGTTTACCTACCTTGGCCCGAGCTACAGAGCCGGGGATAAAAAAATAGGTAGCGAGCAGGGCTAAGGCAGCCAGAGGAACATTTAACCAAAAGGACCAGCGCCAGCCGGGTCCTTCCGTAATCCAGCCTCCCAGCAAAGGCCCGGCTACCGAAGAAAAGGCAAAAACCCCGCCAATAATGCCCATGTATTTACCACGCTGACGAGCAGGAATACGGTCAGCAATAATGGATTGCGGCAGGATCATGAGCCCGCCACCCCCAAATCCTTGCAGGGCACGGGCTAGGATCAAAGTAGTCATGTTGGGCGCCAGAGCCCCCAAAACAGAGCCGGCTGCAAAGGCTAGGATTGCCAGGTACAGAAAAGGCTTCCGGCCAAACATATCCGAGACCTTGCCGTAAATAGGCATCATAATGGTGGAAACCAAAATAAAAGCGGTAATAACCCAGCTCATATGGTCTACGCCAGATAGGTCACCAACAATAGTGGGTAGGGAAGGAGAAATAATATTCTGGTTCATGGAGCTCATGAGCATCACCAGCACCAGACCGGTAAACATGCGGCGAATAAGCCGCTGCTGCTGCGGATCCTGGCTTAAGTCTTTGGACTGCGCCATCTTATTTTCCCTCTATTCTTCCCACTCTCTTATTACTAGCTTAAGACCCTACTCCGCAATCCTTTTTCTTTCATCTCTGTGAGCGTCTGAACTGCCTATCAGATCGTATTCTTTATAAGATATATGCGTGAATTACCTCAATCTTGCCGACCTCACCAACCTTCCCACCTGGCTTAGCATTACCCTCCTGACCCTCGATGCCTTGGTCAGAGTCATTGCCATCTGCTGGCTTCCCTATAACAGAAAGCCTGTGGTTGCCCTAGGCTGGCTGATGGCTATCTTCCTCATCCCCTTTGCTGGCTTTATTGCCTTCCTCTTTTTTGGTTCCTCCCAGCTGCCCCGCCACCGCCGGGCCCGGCAGCGGGTCATGAACGAGATGATTCGCGACACTATGAATGAAGATCACCAAGGCGGGGTAGATTCCGTACTGGGTGAACACATTGAACTTGCCGAACCGGCACGGGTAGCGGCCAACCTTAACTACCGGCTGGGGGCCCTACCCCTCTTGGGCGGCAATCAATTTGATCTGCTGACCGATAACAACCGGGCCATGCTAGCCATGGCACAGGAGGTTGATAAGGCCAGTAAATACGTTCACTTTGAGTTTTATATCACCGCCTACGATGACTCCTCACAACCGCTCTGGGACGCCATGTTTCGGGCAGCAGAACGCGGCGTTCAAGTGCGCGTCCTTATTGACCATATTGGTTCTCGCAAGTACCCCTCTTTCAAAGAACTCTGCCGCATGCTGGATGAGTCTAAAATTCAGTGGCGGCTGATGCTGCCTATCAAACCCTGGAAGGGACAGTGGCAGCGACCGGATTTGCGCAACCACCGCAAAATCCTTGTGATCGACGGCCGAATAGCCTACTCAGGCTCCCAAAACGCCATCGATCGCTCCTATAACCTTAAAAAGAACATTAAAAAGGGGCTGGCCTGGAAAGACTTAACCTTCTCCTGCCTGGGCCCGGTTGTTGAAGAGCTTAATGCGGTCTTTATCTCTGACTGGTACTCCGAAACCAAAGAGCTGCCCCTGTCCGAGATTAACACCCATATTCCGGTGGTCAACCAGGGCCAGTTAGCCCAGGTCGTTCCATCTGGGCCCGGATTTGAGACAGAAAATAATCTGCGCCTGATCAACTACCTGATCTACAACGCCGAACGGCGGATCGTTATCTGCTCCCCCTATTTTGTGCCAGAAGAAACCCTGCTCCAAGCCCTGACCAACGCTGCCCTCTCTAATATTGATGTTGAGCTGATCGTGTGTGAAAAGGGAGATCAGTTTCTGCCCAATATGGCTCAACGCTCTTACTACGAGCAGCTGCTCAAATCCGGCGTCAAAATACGCCAATATCCCGGCCCAACCGTACTGCACTCAAAATTTATGCTGGTAGACGACGAATTTACCTTCATTGGTTCTTCCAATATGGATCCGCGCTCTTTTGCCCTGAACTTAGAGGTTTCTACCTTTGTGGTTGATCGCGGCATGGTTGCCCAGGTAGAGGAGGTTGCTCGAGACTATATTGACCAGTGCAAAACCCTGCGCTATGACGAATGGATCAACCGACCCAACCGCATTAAAGTGGCAGAAAATATTTGCCGGCTAACCTCCTCGCTACTCTAGGCTAGGCAGGCCGAAACCATCCCCTGTAGCAGCGACACTTGCCCCCTGCTTTGCCGGAAAACTATTAGACAATCTGCAAGCTTTAGCAAAATTTCGTCAGCTTTTGCCCAGTTATGCCCCGGGATATCCGGCAAAGCTGAGCACTAGGGCTAGTATGTGCGCGTAGGTCTTAACAGCGGCTTGGCCCTGCCCAAGTTGACAGATAGGGCCTTAACCAGCAACACACCATCGCACAGATGCATCAAAGGAAATGATGAAATCACGTAGAATTTTTGCTTCGCTTGCCCTTGCCCTTTCTGCCGGACTTGGCGTGTCAGCATGCTCATCAACAGATGTCACTTTAGAAGCAGAAGCACAAGACCAGGTGCAAACCTTTGTTGACCAATACAACAGTGCATTTTTTGACTACAAGGCCGCCGAGCACACCCCCAGCGAAGAGGTCCGCAACGTTCTAGAAACAATCGACCCCCGCCAGCTAACCGCCTCTGAGGATCTGGAAAATAAGCTAGCAGAGATGAGCGCAGAGGATCGGCAACTGATCACCGACTTTTTTGCCAGTGCAGATCCCTTTGCTGAGCTGACCGACACCACAGACATGACTGAAGCCCAGAAACTGGCCAACAGCATTCTCAACTATATTGGAGTCAACTCCCATAGCGGTTCCTCAGAGGACTCCGGCCAGAGCCCCTCAGCAGAAGCCAGCGACGGTGAAGGCCGGGCTGTCATCAACGATGAGCGGGTAAAGGCTGCTTTTGGTGACCAACAAACCCCCCAGCAGATCTTTGGCGATATCCGCGCCATCTACAAAGACGGCCAGTGGAAGATTGACGGTAAAAGCCAGTACGAGTTTGCCTCCCAGACCCTCAATAAGTCTGGTCAAAGCTCTGCGCAAGCCAGCAGCTAGAACAAACTCCGACTAGCCAGCGGGCCCGGTTTTATCAGAAAATTTAGATTAAAACCGGCCCCCTGCTCAGCCCACTTAATAACCCACTGAAACATTTTAGGGCCCT
>JAUNHE010000007.1:0-141283 GCA_030524105.1 Rothia sp. (in: high G+C Gram-positive bacteria) | reverse complement strand
ACCCCCCGCCTCGCCTGCGGCCCGGGTGCACGCACCCTGGTGAGAAACACCCGGGCCCGCTGCTCAGCCTTCTTCTTACCCGACTTCAGCTTTTTCGGCCCCTTCTTGGGCGCCCTCCAAGGCCAGCTTAAGGAAGTCCCGGGCAGGAGTGTCTGCCGCGCTGGGCTTGCCCTTGTAGGCATCCCGGTAACGAGCTGCCGGATGCCGCTCGTTAACCCGGCTCTGGCCCGGACCAAAGAGATTTTCACGCAGGGTACTACCCTCGTAAGCAGTCCGGTAGCGCCCCCGTTTTTGCAGCTCTGGCACAACGTAGTGGGCAAAATCTTCAAAAGAGCCCGGGGAAACCTGGTAAGCCAGATTAATACCGTCTAGACCGCCCTCGTCGATCCACTCTTCCAGCTGATCCGCTACGGTTTGTGCCGATCCAACCAAAACCTGGCCCATTCCCCCGCTGGCGCAGTGCCGGGCAATATCGGCCCGGGTCCATTTTTTATCCTTAGCTTGCAGGGTAAAGGGGGTTAAGAAGGACTGAATAGATTCGGTTTTGACGTATTCAAGCACCTGATCCTCATCAAATTGCGAAAGATCGACGCCAGACCAGCCACCCACAATCCCCTGGGAAGCTTCCTGATCAAGATAGGACAGGTAATCCCGGTATTTTTCTTGGGCCAGCTGATCTGTCTCATCAACCACTACAGAAAGCATGGCCAAAATCTTGACATCGTCCCGGCGTCTACCGGCCCGCTCTGCCTCGTCCCGAATACGGGAGGTCACAATCTTGGTCAGATCTGGACGCAGGGCGGAGATAAAAATAGCCTCAGCGTGCCGACCGGAGAAAGCCTGACCCCGAGAAGAAGCACCTGCCTGGAAGATAACCGGGGTTCGTTGTGCAGAAGGTTCGCTTAAGCCAATGCCCGGAACCTGAAAATACTTACCTTTGTGCAAAATGGGGTGCACCTTAGCTGGGTCGGCAAAAATTCCCTTCTGCCTGTCCCGCGGCACGGAGTCTTCTTCCCAGGAGCCTTCCCACAGCTTGTAGCAGACGTCCAAAAATTCTTCGGCAATTTCGTAGCGTTCATCGTGGCTAATCTGGGCTGGAAGACCCTGATTCTCTGCGGCAGACTGCAGGTAAGAGGTAACAACGTTAAAACCAACCCGGCCTCCGGTCAGGTGATCAAGGGTGGAGTAGGAACGGGCCAGGGTGTAGGGCTGGTTATAGGTTGTTGCTGCTGTTACCCCAAAACCCAGGTGCTGGGTAACGGCTGCCATGGCCGATATTTGCAGAAAGGGGTCACCTACCGGAACTTGAGCGCCGTCTTTAAGGACCGGGGCTACGGAGTCCTTATAAATATCGTAGACACCAACCACGTCGGCAATAAAGATGGCGTCAAAAAGACCTTTCTCGCAGATCTGAGCTAGATCGGTCCAATATTTAATGGTGTTATATTCGTCTGCCCTCGAACGCGGGTGCCGCCATAAACCAAAGCTTTGATGACTAGTGGTTGTCATCTCAAAGGCATTAACTACAATTCTTTTTTTCTCAGTCACGCTGGGCGTCCTTTCCAGTGTGCTAGCAGCTAAGCTAGCCGGCATTGCCCCAACACGGCCAGCCACAGTGGCTAAGCTGATGCTGCGGGAGGCGCCTGCGCGCCGTACTTGCCTTGTCTTTTCAGCCTGATCTTCATCTGGGGCACCCCACTACGGTCAGAGGGTTGCCGCCCAACCAGCCAGAGCTTAACGTTGGGACTCGTGATCAATACCTCTTACTTTAGACACCTTTGCGCTGGCTGCCGAATTTATGTCAAAGATGAAGTTTTTTACCCTGCCGACTGGCCCCGGCTACGTCATATTACTTCATGCAGATTCATTTTTGCCCAGCTACTGGCTGGCGCAGGCTGCTAGCGCTAGGTTGTTAAAGGTTTTTGTAAAACCGTGTCACCATCCAGAGCGACCGAGAGACCTGGCTCTAGGACGTCGCAGCAACCCGGGCCCGCTGGGTCCACGGTGCTAAGGCCAGCAACGATGGGAGTATCAGCCGTATGGGCAGTGCTAAGCATCTTTATTCTTCCTACTCCGACCCCGAGCTTGCCAGCAGGAATCCAGCCTTGATTTCTGATCAGGCCAGGATTGATTTCTGGGCCGAACAAGCCCGCAACCGACTCAGCTGGGGGCAGCTGTGGGACGAGCAAGCTAGCCACACTTTTCTTAAACCCCAGCCCCTGGGACAGGGCCAGTACAGCCCGCCCAAAATATCTTGGTTTGCTGGAGGTAAGCTCAATGTTGCCTACAATTGTGTCGACCGGCATGTGGAGGCCGGTCACGGCCAGCGGGTTGCCCTCTATTTTGAGGGGGAACCCGGAGACCGCCAGCAGATTACCTACGCCCAGCTGCAGCAGCGGGTTGCCCAGGCTGCTCACGGCCTTAGCCGCCTTGGAATAGGCAAGGGCGACAGGGTGGTTATTTACCTGCCCGTTATTCCCGAGACCATTATTTTTACTCTAGCCTGTGCCAGAATCGGAGCAGTTCATTCCCTCGTTTTTGGTGGATTTTCTGCCCAGGCCCTTAAATTTAGGGTAGAAGACACCGGGGCTAAGCTACTTATTACCGCAGACGGCCAGCATCGCCGGGGTAAGGTGGTCCCCGTCAAGGCAGAAGCTGATCTAGCCTGCGCTGGCCAGAACAATATTGAGCACGTGATTGTGGTGGATCGCACCTCCGGCAACCGGGCGTGCCGGGATCGGGTTCCTTGGACAGAGGGCAGGGACATCTGGTACCAGCAGCTTGTGGCAGACCTACCCACAAGCCATAGCTACCAGCTCTTTGATGCAGAGGATCCACTCTTTATTATCTATACGTCCGGTACAACCGGTAAACCTAAGGGGCTGGTCCATACCATGGGGGGCTATCTGACTCAGGCAGCCTATACTTTTGCCCTCCTCTTTGATCTGCTGCCCGATCTGGCTGACCCGGACGGAACCCTCCGCCCAGCTGAGTTAGCTAGCAAAAATGACCCGCAAAAGGTGGCAGAAACCGTGCACTGGTGTACGGCAGATCTTGCCTGGGTTACTGCCCACACCTACGAAATCTACGGCCCCCTGGTCAACGCTGTCTCACAAGTTATTTATGAGGGCAGCCCGCAGATACCGCATTTTGGCCGGCATTTTGAAATTATTGAACGCTACGGGGTCACAAGCTATTACACGGCCCCCACCTTGATTCGCTCCTTGATGGCTGCTTTTCCCCAGGGGCCCGAAGCCGGACGCTACGATTTTTCTAGTATTAAGATCCTTGGCTCGGTAGGCGAGTCCATTAACCCGCCGGCCTGGCGCTGGCTCTACCAGCACCTGGGTAGAAATCAGGCATCCTTTGTGGACACCTGGTGGCAGTCCGAAACGGGAGCTACGGTGTGTTCACCCCGCCCACACGATGCCCAGTTTGCTCCGGCTGGATTTTTTGCCGATCAAACCCGGGTTCCTGCGGCCAAACCCGGTTGCGCCGGCAGGCCTATTCCGGGTATCTCCTGCCGGGTTGTTGACAGGGAGGGCCGGGATGTTCCCAGCGGAGCGCAGGGTTTTATTGTGCTGGATAAGATTGGCCCAGCTATGGCCCGGACGGTGTGGAATAACCCCCAACGCTACCTGGATTCTTATTGGAAGCAGTACGGGCAGCGGGGCTGGTTTTTAGCTGGCGATGCCGCCAGAGTAGATGACGACGGAGATATTTATATCTTAGGCCGAGTTGATGACGTCATTAACGTCTCGGGGCACCGGCTCTCTACCATTGAGATTGAGTCTGCTTTGGTCAGCCATCCACTGGTTCTTGAAGCCGGTGTCTGCCCGGTAAGCGATGAGCTAACGGGCCAGCAGGCAGTTGCTTTTGTTAAGCTTGCTGCTCAGGGAAAAACCTACACAGCCCAAGAGGTAAGAGAGCAGCTGCGCCAGCATATCCGCAGCGGAATTGGCCCAGTTGCCCAACCGCGGGACGTGATTGCCGTGGCAGATATTCCCAAGACACGATCCGGCAAAATTACTCGCCGGCTCTTGGGCCAGCTCTATGAGGGACAGCCGCTGGGGGATCAGTCTTCCTTGCAGAATGAACAGGCTCTTACCGAAATTGCTGCGGTTCTGCAAGAACACCCCCGGCCCTAGCTCCTGTCGCAGGCAGCAAGTGCTACTGGCCCTAAACCCGGCAAAGTTTACCGAGTCTAGGGCCAGCTATCCCTAAATCACTAGTAGGAATAGGCGTTCCAGCGGGTTAAGGCCAGGCCTCCGGTGCCGTCCCCATAAGAACCGTGGTAGCGGCCAAAATGTAGGTAGGGCCCCCGGTATCTGCTATCTTCTATCGGAGCAGAACGCACCCCGCCAGCCACAAAGGTAATAGCTTGCGGACTAATAATAAGCCGGCAGGCTATCTCCTGATTGGGCGCAAAAGCGGTTGCTGGCCTGATGGTTGCTAAAGGAACCGGGTTACGCACCCCGGGATCTAGCCGCAACAGCTGAACAAGATCCCCCTTAATGTAGCGACCATTTTCATCGATCACCGAAGCTGCCGGTCGGACAGCTAGCAGGTAGCAGCCTGCTGTTAAGGAAGAAATATCAAATTTTCCACCTAGGCCAAAGGCGCTATCGTCTACTCTTCCAAAGGCCATGTAGCCGTACTGCCAGTCACTTCGCGGTAGCGACCCTTCCCACTTAAGAGAGAATTCCAGGACGTAACGGCCTGTTTGGGTCGAGGAAATAAGGTGGCTTACCGGGCCTAACATCAGCGATTCGTCATAGGGCTGGCGGTGGATAATGGCGCCATTCTCCCAAACCGGCATATTGGCCACATCCTGCTGGCCTGCTGGCAGCATGCCGTGTAAGCGCCTGCCTTGAGCCAATTGCAGGTTGGCTGAATTGCCTCCGTAGGAAAGCCAGTAAGGGTCTGGAGACATAAAGCCCCGTACCCCCAAAGAGGCAAGGTGCTCCATAATCCAGCGCCTATGAACCTCCCAGACAATCACGGGTTTGCCCAGGGCCACAATGTCCATGATCTTTTGATCGCTCATAGACGTTTCTGCCCGGCCCAGAACCGTTTCAAAGTAAGGCAGGCCCACCGCATCTACCGCCGGGGAATTAACCAGGGTACTGATATTAGCGAGGCTGTCTGCAGCGTCAAAGTAGCACCAGGTACTAAATCCGGCATTTTTGGCATACTGGACAAAGCCCTGTGAAGCTACGAACCCGCCGGCACCGTTGCGGTACATTTTGATGACAACCCGGTTCTGCAGGCCGCGATCGATGAGGAGCTTAAGCATGGGGAGCTGGCTCGCCGAATCTTTAGCTTCCATAAAGAGAATAACGTTTTCTCCTCCCACTGAGTTATAGGCTCCGCCACGGGGGCTGGCTGCAATAGCGTCGAGAGCTTCGTTGAGAGTACTAATGGGCTGCAGCGGTGTACCCGAGCCTAGGAAGCTGCGCATGTCTACGCTAGCTAGCTTAAGCTGGCTTAAGCTACTGCTGCTGACTGTTCCTACCTTATTGGTAGTGGTTCGGTGGAGACCTTGATCGTGCATACAGATCATTTGACCGTCTGAGGTGGTCCGAACCGAAATTTCAACGGCCTTAGTGCCCTTTGCTATAGCCTGCGTGTAGGCGTAGGAGGTATGTTCTGGGTTAACATCCCCCGCCCCACGGTGGGCGATAACAAATCGTTGCTGAGCAAGAAAGCTAGCTGCGGGGGTTGCAGCGCTTTCAGCAGCTTGAGCCGCTGAGCCTGTTCCCAGGCTTGATATACCCAGCAATGAGGTTGCTGACGCTAATGAGATTGCCTTGCGGCGTGTTACTTGGTGCATAGCACTGTCTTTGCTATCGGTGAGGTTTAAAGCCCTGACCTCACCGACCCTATTTTGTTGTGACATATGTTTCCTTAATGCCATGTTCTGGATTTTTATATGCGCGCAAGATAGGGGGAATACTGCGTTTCGTGGGGTTCGATACCGCAGGTTGCACGTTCGGTTAATAAACCGTGTTCATTAGGATAAATACATTCAGACAAATATTGTGGCAATTCGGTCTATACCTTTTTGTATGTTTTACTTCACTAAAAATTTAAAGAACATTCATTTTTCGGCTGTTTAGCCGGGAAACCTGTCCAAAAGAACCCTACCTAGCGGCCAAAAATGGGCTGGCGACTAGGAAAAATATCACAATCAAGTTTCTAAGATTACCTTCTGTTACATCCTCCAGTTGCCAGTTTGTGCACTCATTAACACAGGAACAAAGTGTGAGTATTGCATTTTTGTATATACAAAAATATGACAGTTTATGAATCCAATCACAGTTGCAAGTGAACAGTAGGTAACTACGGCTAGCTTCCGGCAAATGATAGTTAATCTTCCAGCAACCCCTCCTGCTGCATTCAAAGTATCGTCTCCCGCCTGACTAGCCAACACTTTCCTCTTACTGCTAACAGGAGGAAAAAAGTTACCCCGCCACCTTCTCTAGCCCGCCCGCACCCATCTCAAGCCAAGGAAGTTACAAGGGTTCTAGGAGCAGCACCTGCAACAAGCCGGGTGGCAAGCCGCCAGCAGAGGCCAGTTATAAGACAAAAATTTGTGGAATGTAGAAAATCACAACTGATGACAGTCTATAGTAAATTTTTTTAAAAAAAATTTTTCCTGTCACCATCTGTGTGGATTTTTTAGACCGGCATTCGCCGAGTGACTAGCCCCTACACTAACCGAACCGACGGGTTTAAATAAGCGGGAAGGTACTTGATTAATCAAATATTATATTTGCTTTGTAAAATATATTTTTACCTAGCCGGGCCTAGAAACCCTGGATTCACTTGGATTTTTAGCCCGAAACACCCTTCAAGAAGCTGACAAACAGAAAAAGCCAACTTATCTGATAACAAATTTTTTCAGAAAAGCTTGCGGTATAGTAATCAGCAAGTCAACCGCACAAGATTGACACCCCTCTTTGATTACGGAGGGAGAATAAGTGCTTGAAGCAGCCGCTAGCTGATCAATAAATTCGCACCTAGCTACTGGTAGAGAGCTTCTCTTGGGGGAGAGAGGCCACTCAGCTCGCACTTATAGCAGAAGAGCTGCTACCCAACTTGGGGGAATGACTGGGGAAGTCAGCATAGGGAGCAGCTCTGCAGGAGGCTCACGCTCTTCGGGGGATAGGCGTGAGCCTCTTATGCGGCAAAATTTTCTAGCAGCTCGGGACATGGCCCAATGGCTTCCTCTAGCTTTTTAAGGAAGGGACGGGCTCTTGCAGCAGCTGCTAATCTTGTATCGGCAACTCTCCATAAACACCACACGAGGCAGAAATGAAGAAGCATGTTCTGATTTCACTAAGCACTGCAGCGGTCCTCCTGCTCGCCGGGTGCGCAGACAAGCAAGATAGCCAAGCTGACTCCGACTCACCAGCATCGGCAATCAGTACAAGTGCTACAGCAAAGTCAACAGAGCCTGCCTGCCAGCGTGAGGCCAGCAAGAGCAGCAGTATAGATAAGAAGCCTCTTGCTGACCGCTGGGAGCCTTGGGGTAAGGCTCTGCGTCCCGTTTCCCAGGAATTTGGTGGCGAAAAAACTGGGGAAAACGGTTCACCGGCCTGTTTTGAGCACTCCCCCGAAGGGGCGCTCTTTGCCGCAGCCACCTACTTTGGCGCCCTCTTTTCCCAGGAAGAATTCCATAAGCTAGCCCTGGACCATGTTTATCCGCAAGGAGAGGGACAAAAATTCTACGATGCCTGGCTGGCTGCAGCCGGCCAAGATACCTACGATGAAGCAAGTAGTAGAGACTTTAAGGTAAAAGGCTACAACCTTGATTCCTACAGTACAGACCAGGCTGTGGTAGCCATCGTCCTAGGTGTAGACTCCCTACCCAACCGTTACTTAGTCCTCCGTTTTCCCTTAATTTGGGCAGACGGCGACTGGAGTATTAATTCTACTGAGCGAAGCGAAAAAGAACTTTACGCAGACCTTGGCGAACTGACAACCTCCTTAGATGGCTATACCGCCTGGGATCCAGAGAACAGCCAGCAGGAATCCCCACAAGCCAGCCCAGGAAAAACCGCTAACTCAGAGCCAGCTTCAGCCAGTAGCCCAGAACAAAAATAACCTGTAGGGAAAACCTTGCCCCTTTGTGCCTGCCCTCATAAAATACGACGCACCGGCTAAAACAAGAATTTTTGCAATCTTTAGTCATATTTTCTAAATTAGACAGCTGGCTGATCACAAACTTAGTCGGCAGCAAGTCATACGATTACCTGTCTATTTAAATATGGCAGCAGCCGCAGCTGCCAACTTAAGTGCGGATACTTTGTCACCTAAAATATGGGTATTAATATTTGATTCTTGCAATGCTGCAGTTCACTTTAATACTGCCCCTGGGTTATATTGCCGCCCTTAATTATTTGATATGGAAAATATATATATAGAAATAAAGGTTTCCTAATCATATAGTTATAACGGAATATACAACCGATTCGGTCCAATCTTACTGCCAGCATTCCTGTATTCACAAGGATGATCAAAACCATTTACCTGTACGTATAGGTTATACGCTTAGCATAAAATTTTATAAATTTCTTTCGCACGAAAGTGTATTTAAGTGCATGTTGAGCAGACCATTCAGCTATATTTAGTTAATCTAGAAGTAGTAATTAGGTTGCACACCAGAACCGTAACAGCAGCCGGTATACCCACCTTTGTGGCCTACACATGTGGGTAGACTGATTAGTCGAGGGGACAGCAAATGGAGATTAATCAATTTACATTGCTCTTTAACCAGTACTCAGAACGCCTTCCAGCTTACCGAAGAATCAAAGATTTGATCACCACACAAATTTCTTTGGGGGAACTTACATCTGGCTCCCAGATACCGTCCGAAAATGAATTTGTTGATGCTTTAGGTATTTCACGGATGACCGTTAACCGTGCCATGCGAGAGCTGGCAGCAGAGGGTGTACTAACCAGGGCCCGTGGGGTTGGTACTTTTATTGCAGAACCTCAGGCTCCAGGGATCCGCATCGAAGTTCACGATGTAACCGGTAAGGTTCGCCAGCGTAGCAAGGAATACGCTGCCCGAGTACTTACCTTAGAAGAACTGAAGCCCGAGTCCCGCAGTATTGGCTGGGGGCCAGGCCAAATACCGGGTGGCTTGGGCTCACGGATCTTTCATTCCCTGATCGTTCACCTAGAAAACGGGGAACCCATCCAGTTGGAAGAGCGTTTTGTTAATGCCGACGAGATACCCGAATACATTAACCAAGACTTCTCCTCCATCACACCGGATAACTATCTGATGCGAGTTGCCCCACCGGTGCACGGCACCCACGAAATTGAGGCAGTTCAAGGAAGTCCAGAAGAATGTAAGATTTTGGGCATAGACCCAGCTACTCCCTGCCTGCAAGTAAAGCGCTACGCCTACTCGCAGACGGGACTAGTTTCGGCTGCTCGCCTACTACACCCAGCGCGTGTTCGGCTAGAGGGCGAGTTCGGGGCCTAGTACTCTCTCACTAGGCTCTACGATGGGGCGGGCGCTCTGCCTGCCCCATCTTTTTTTATAAGAGCAAAACCCGCTAAGTCAGCCTTGCTGCAGCGGCCCTCTCAAAGACGCTGACGCTGGGAGCTGATCACCCCGGTATTAAAACCGGCCAGGTGCAAACCCCCGTGAAAGCGGGCATGCTCAATCTTAAGGCAGCGATCCATGACCACATTAATACCGGCCTGCTGCCCCAGCTGGGCTGCCTCTAGGTTGTAGCAGCCCAGCTGCATCCAAGCAGTACTAGCCCCGCAGGCTATAGTCTGCTCTACCACCTGGGGTAAATCTTCATTCTTTCGAAAAATATCCACAATGTCGGGGGCCTGGGGTAAATCTGCCAGCGAAGAATAAACCTGCTGGCCCAGCACCCTTACCCCAGCCTGGGCCAGTAAAGGGTTAACAAAGTATAGGCTGTAGTTGGAACAGGATTGCAGGTAGGTAGCCACAAAATAAGAGGCCCGGGAAACCTTATTAGACATACCCAGAATAGCAACCGATCGAGCAGCAGAGATAATAGCGAGCCGCTGCACGGCATTAGGGTTAGTCCAGGTAGCGTTGTTAGGCATGATCCTGCTCCTTAAAGTTACTTGCCCCAGCACCCTCTGTGCCGGTAGCTTTGGTCAGGGCCTGGTCCAGATCCCAAATGATATCTTCAATATCTTCCAGACCTACCGAAATACGGATCAGATCTTCTCCCACACCGCCGTCAGCAAGCTGCTGCCGGCTCAACTGTTGGTGAGTCGTAGAGGCCGGGTGCAGCACCAGGGTGCGGCAGTCACCAATATTAGCTAAATGAGAGGCTAGCTTAAGCTGGCTAATAAAATTGGCCCCCAGCTCACGGGCCTGGCCGGCCTCACTGGCTGCAAGCCCAAAGGAAAAGACAGAACCTACCCCCAGCGGCAGCAGGTTTTGAGCCCGCTCATAATGGGGATGCTGGGCCAGACCAGCATAGTTGACGTAGGCAATCCGAGGATCCTTGTGCAGCCACTGGACCAGTTCTTTAGTGTTTTTTAAGTGGGCGTCCATGCGCTGAGCAAGCGTTTCAACGCCCTGGAGCAAACTAAAAGCGGCCTGAGGCTGCAGCGAGGGTCCAAAATCCCGTAGCTGCTCCGAGCGAAGTTTGGTTAAAAAGCCAAACTCACCAAAATTACCCCACCAGGAAACATTGTTGTAGGAGGGTACCGGCTCAGTCATCCCGGGAAAATTACCGTTTCCCCAGTCAAACCGGCCAGATTCCACCACAAGACCGCCCAGAGTGGTTCCGTGCCCTCCCAAAAATTTGGTTGCTGAATGAATCACAATATCTGCCCCGTGCTCAATAGGGCGGATCAAGTAGGGTGTTGTCAGCGTTGAGTCAACAACCAGGGGAATCCCGGCTTGCTGAGCCACTTGGGCCAGGCCTTCAAGATCGGCCACCTCCCCAGAAGGATTAGCCACCACCTCGGTATAGATAGCCTTGGTCTTATCGGTCAAAGCCGCCCGATAGTCAGCCGGATCTGTACCAGAAACAAAGGTGGTGTCTATGCCAAAGCGTCGCAAGGAAACATCCAGCTGAGTGATGGTGCCACCGTAAAGCTGGGCCGAGGCTACAATATGATCCCCCTGCTGGCAAAGAGCAGCAAAGGTAATAAATTCTGCGGCCATGCCCGAAGCCGTCGCTACCGCCCCGATACCGCCTTCCAAAGAGGCAACCCTTTCTTCTAGGGCAGCCACCGTTGGGTTTGATAAGCGAGAATAGATATTGCCATATTTTTGTAAGGCAAACAGGTTGGCAGCGTCCTCACTGTCTTTAAAGACAAAGGAAGTGGTCTGGTAGATAGGCACAGCCCGAGCCCCGTGCTGGGCATCGGGGATAGCGCCGGCATGCAGGGCGCGTGTACGAAAACCAAAGGTGTGTTCAGCCAAAACTTCTCCTTGCCGTCAGGCCAGCGGTGGGGGTAGCAAAAGCAAAAGATACCCTGATCCTATGGTGAAGGATCTTGCCAACCGATGCACCTTCTTTGCAAAAGGTTGCATTCATTGCGCAATATTTCAGGCAGCAGCTAGTGCTGGCTGACCCAACTCAGGCTGACCACCGGAACGCAGCCCTACTTCCAGAGCCGGTTGCGGGCATGAATCATCGAGGGACGAATCTGCACCCAGTCCGGGCAATCCAGGCGCACTGCCTTTTGACAGCCAGAAAGAGCCATAATAATTGACTCACAGCGGCGGTTAAACTCCTGAAGATCACACTTTTCAACCACCTGGCCAGGAAAATGCCGGTGCATCTTAGAAACCGAATCCGAGGATTCCTGCAGGCCGTGGCCACTATGGCCGGGGATATGCTTAACCAATACCCGCCGTTCCCGGATAGCCTCCGTAAAAGCTGCCATCTCCGTAAGCACCCTAGAATTTTGAACGCCCTCCGTAGCCCAGTGCTCAAAAGACCAACGGTTATGGGCCAAACGTAAGACAAAAGTAAGCGCCCCCAAAGAATCCGTGTGAATCACAAGGCGCCTACCACCGTGGTAAAAAATATGGAAGGCAGCAAGCATGGCCGACAGCTCACCGGTCATAATATTGGTGGCATCGTAGTGTAAATGAAAATAGAAGCCATTCTCGCTGACGCCCCCGATACCCATTCTGCCGCCCCGAGAAAAGCGTTTATTGTTTGTTGACCGAAAAGAACAGTCGGTAAAAACGCTGTACTCGGTTAAGCTATCCATCGGAAGCTGCTGCTGGTCCTGCTCCATTCGAGCATGAGCCAGCCGGGAAGCCTCCTCCATGTAATGCGGTAGCAACTCACCGGCAGAGGTGCCCACCAGCTTAACATGCTGCTCACCTAAAGAATGGGACTCATAAGGGTTAAGCACCTTCTCAATAGCACGGTACTCCATAATGTCTTTAAGCGAAGAAAACTCCTTAAAGAGCAGTTTAAGATAGTGCCGATCAGCAGCTACCGTAATGAGATTCCGTTTGTAAAGACCGGGGATCAGTTCCCAGGCCCTCAAAATTGCACGTCCGAGCATATCCCGGTGGACCTGATCACAAGGCTCCAGCAGGGAGTGAGCGCAGCACTCAGTAATCGGTTCACACTCAAGCACCTCACGATCCCCGTTTTCACGCGAAATAAAAATCATGCTTGACAGGCCCGTGTAGCACATACTCTTAGACTGGATTGTTTCCATAATGACGGCTACAACAGCAACCCCAATATCCACAAACCCAGCCGGGTAGCTGGACGTATAATCCGGGGCTTCCCAGGTAAGTTGACACTTTTTAATTTGTGCTGGCGTTATGCTCATGGTCTCCACCTCCTTAATGATCTGTAGAACTATCCTTTTATTAAAAAGTAGAGAAGCTATCTTCTACTTCTGTGTGTGCGCGTAAGTATTGGCGTAAATGCGGGATGGCAAAAGTAACCTTGCCGTAGGAAGCAGAGCGAATAATGCCTGCCTCCACAAGTCGATTACGATAAACCCCCGCATACTGCGGCGTCTTGCCCAAACGGGCAGCAATAGAATTCATGCGCGAAGGACCCTCGTCCTCTGCCATAGCCAGCAGAAAGGCTCGATCCCCGCCCGAAAGTTTAGCCAGTAGGGGTTCTAAGACCAGGGTTCCCAGCCTCTCCTGGGCAGCAGCCAACTCACTATTAAGCTGCTCCTCACTGGGATCTTGAGTGAGGGCATGCCGGCGCATACCCTCACTGACCAGATGCACCATCAGCGGGTAACCGTGCGTCGCCCTAGCTGCCCGGACCAGGGTCTCATCCGGCAAAGAACACCCCCTGCCGGCGCTCTTAGGGCAGGCTTCATAGGCCCGGCGCAGTGCCTGCTCGGTCTGCGAGCGCGTCAAAGAGGATAAGTCCAGTTTTTCCATATTTTTGCGCAAGCTTTGGGGTTGCAGGGCCAGAAAATCCCGGATACCCGGGCCGCGTCCGGCTAAGACCAGCTGCAGGGGTAGGCCCTGGACTGTCGTTAGCATGCTGGCGCCCAGGAGTTCTTGCAGGTGCTGGGCAGCCTGTTTATTGACCCCGTCGATAGTGATGAGCAGTCCCTGTTCTCTGGTGTGCAGTTGCTGGGCCAGCAGGCTTAAAGCCTGGCTGAGGGACTGGTTTTCCGGTGGGCGCTGGCCGCCGGTGAGGGTTTGGTAGATAAGTGGCAGATGCTTGCTGATACGCTGGTTAAGGCCGGGGCTTGCGGTATCGGCCAGGATGGGCCAGCCGCAGTCTTGGGCTATTTTTTCGAAGGCTCGCAGCAGGGTGGTTTTTCCGATTCCTGCTGGCCCGCTGATCATGATGGGTTTGCCCCAGGCTTTGCTGGCCAGGCGGGTTTTGAAGGCAGCAAGATATTCCTCGCGGCCCGTTAGGGGCAGCAGCGTCGTCTCTTGGAGGGTTGGCTGCGCGGTCATGACTCCTCATCCTCTACCTGTCTATTTATATCTTTTATATCTTTTATATCTTTCTAATTCAACACCCGCATAGCCCACAATCTTTCCGGTAGTGGCCCTGCCCGGCTTCCACCTGCTGGTATTGTGCTCGCCTGCCTGAGCAGATAATGGTAGCGTCAGCTGGACTACCCCGTTACCCAGCCAGTGAGGAATCCTATGATTGGCGTCTACGCACACGCATTTGTTAAAGAAGAGTATATTGACAATTTTTGTCAGCTTGCCTTGGAGCTACTGCGGCATTCCCGGCAAGAGGCCGGGGCTATCAGCTACGATTTTGGGCCCCTCCTAGCGGAGGATGCAGGCGAGGGCCAGCAGCGCGATTTTGCTTTTGTGGAGCGTTGGGAATCCTACGCTGCCTTACAGGCCCATATGGAGACCGAGCATTATCGGTGGGCTGATCAGCATTGCCAGCAGTTTCTTGCTGCGCCCATGCAGATTAGCATCTACGACCTGCTAGAGAGTCCAGCAGGGCAGCAGGCATGATCGCTGTTTTTGTCAAGGCCTCGGTTGCCAGCGATCACCTTGACGATTTTAAGGCTAGTGCCCAGCAGCTGCTGGCCCAGACTCAGGCCCAGGATTCTGGACTGGTCAGCTACGATTTTGCCACCTTGATTGAGGAAGGAACCCAGGGGGAATTTGCTTTCTTTGAACGCTGGCACTCTGGCAGAGACCTGGCTGCTCACAGGGCTTCGGCCCATTTTCAGCAGGCTCTAGCCAGTTGGGAACCCTACCTGCTTGAGCCCTTGGAGGTAAGGGTCTATGATCTGCTTGCCTCCTAGTCTTCGGGGAGGATACGAACTCCCCCTAGGTCGGCTGAGGCTGCCATCATTCCGTACAGTTTGAGGGCTTTGGAGACCTGCCGTGGGCGGGCCTGGGCCGGCTTCCAGGGCAGGGGTCCTTTAGCCTGCCGTCGTGCCTGCAGAACTTCCTCGGCTACGTTAAGGCGCAGCAGGCGCCGGGTAACATCAATTTCAATTTCATCCCCAGTTTCTACCAGGGCAATATTGCCGCCGGCAGCTGCCTCCGGGGAGACATGGCCAATAGAGATACCCGAGGTACCGCCAGAAAAACGCCCGTCCGTGATCAGGGCACAGGCCTTGCCCAGCCCTAAGCCTTTGAGGTAGGAGGTAGGGTAAAGCATTTCCTGCATACCGGGCCCTCCTTGGGGGCCCTCGTAGCGGATGATGACAACATCACCGGCGCTGACCTTTTTAGAAAGAATTTCTGATACGGCCTCGTCCTGGGATTCAACCACAAAGGCTTTTCCAACAAAGTGAAACAGTTCTGGGTCGATCCCGGCAGATTTAATGATGGCCCCGTCGGGGGCCAGGTTACCCCGTAGCACGGCCAGTCCCCCATCGGCAGTGTAGGCGTGGGCTACTGAGCGGATACAGCCTTTTTCTGCGTCGGTCTCTAGGGATTCGTAGGTGTTGGCTGTTGAGAAAGCCTGGGTGGTGCGCACCCCGCCCGGGGCAGCTTTAAAAAGTTCGATGGCTTGCTGGCTGGCGTAGCCGGAGCGGACATCCCAGGTTCTTAGCCACTGTTCTAGGGAGGGCGAGTGCACTGAGTGCACCCCCCTATTGAGCAGGCCGGCCCGGTCTAGCTCCCCCAGCAGGGCCGGGATACCCCCGGCCCGGTGAACGTGCTCAATATGGTAGGTGGTGGAGTTGGGTGCTACCTTAGCTAGGCAGGGTACTCGCCGGGAGATGCTATCGATGTCGGCCAGGGTGAAATCTACCTGAGCCTCGTGGGCAATAGCTAGGATGTGCAGCACCGTATTGGTGGATCCTCCCATGGCTACGTCAAGGGCCATGGCATTTTCAAAGGCTTCTTTGCTGGCGATAGAGCGCGGCAGTACCGACTGGTCGTCCTGGCCGTAGTAGCGGTTGGCGAGTTCCACAATGGTTTTACCGGCCTGCTCAAAGAGGCTTTTGCGGGCCAGCTGGGTTGCTAAGGTTGTTCCGTTGCCGGGCAGGGCCAAACCAATAGCTTCGTTAAGGCAGTTCATGGAGTTGGCGGTAAACATGCCGGCGCAAGACCCGCAGGTGGGGCAAGCATTTTTTTCTATCTGGGCCAGGGTTTGGTCAGAGACGGAGTCATCAACAGCCATGACCATAGCGTCCACCAGGTCAAGCCGGTGCTCTACGATGCCCTCGATGCCTTCTCCGGATTCCATGGGGCCTCCGGAAACAAAGATGGTGGGTATGTTCAGCCGCATAGCAGCCAGTAGCATGCCGGGAGTGATTTTATCGCAGTTAGAAATGCAGACCAGGGCGTCAGCGCGGTGGGCGTTAACCATGTACTCTACCGAGTCGGCAATGAGGTCCCGGGAGGGCAGGGAGTAGAGCATACCGTCGTGGCCCATGGCAATGCCGTCATCAACCGCGATGGTATTAAACTCTTTGGCTACACCGCCGGCCTGGCTAATAGACTGAGCAACGAGCTGGCCCATGTCTTTGAGGTGGACGTGCCCGGGCACAAACTGGGTAAAGGAGTTGGCGACTGCAATAATGGGTTTGCCAAAATCCTCATCTCCCATCCCGGTTGCCCGCCAAAGGGCACGGGCACCGGCCATATTTCGTCCGTGTGTTGACGTGCGTGACCTTAGCTCAGGCATAGTCCTTCTCCCTTATCTTTGCCCTCCGGCTGATCTGGCTGCAGTAGAGCCTGCCCCTTAGTCTACGCTGCCAGCAGACCTACTGCTAGAAAGGCCAAACCAGTATCACTATATGGAGACGCTGCTTACCCTTCCTTGGTCACGCTACCGTTTGGTTTCCAACGTAGGGTGCTGCCACCGGTAAATTTGACCGTGCGTGACCCGTCAGCCTGCTGAATTTCACCGGTGAGGGGGTAGCCCAGCTGCTGGGTGTAGCCGTTATTGCGCCAAAAATGGTAGATGCCTCCGCCCGCGTTTAAGCTAACGGCACCGGTGCTAGGATGCCAGGAGTAGACGGTTTTGGCGCCCCTGCTCTTCTGGAAAAACTGCACAACACCCCCGGCGCCGGCGTCCTGCTCGTCACTTGCAGGGTAGCCCACTGTCTGCAGGGCCCCAGAGCGCTGCCAGGCATGAAAAATAGCGCTGTTGCCTTTGACAATTTTAGCTCCGGTTGCTGCTGACCAGTAGAACTGGGACTGGCGGCCCCCCAGACTAAAAATCTGGCGGTAACCTCCGTCAACACCGGTGCTTTGCCGGTCTTCTATAGGAAAACCAAAGGTTGCGGTGCCCCCCTGCTGGGTAAAGCGGCTACCGATAGCACCGCGTTCACCCACCGTATGGGTACGGTTTAAGCTCCTGCTCCAGTAGAAGGCTGTTGTACCCCCGCTAGCATGAGCAAATTTCTGCATGGCCCCACCGGTGATTGCCGTCTCAAACATCCAGGGGTAGCCGTAGCCCCACTCGTAGCCACCGTCCCGGTATTTGCTGCCAATACTGCCAGTAAACATGACCGGATAGGCGCCGTAGCGTGGCTGCCAGTAGAAGGTATATTGTTTGGAAAACTGCTGGCCCACGCCGGAATCTTTGAGGGAGAATTCCCCGGTGATGGCAGTACCATAACGGCTGGCTGACCCGCTAGCTTCGTAGGCCTTAGCAATAGCGGATCCGGGTTTAAGCAGGTAGGTTTGGGCTCCCTTGACAGCCGCTGCAGCGTCAAGATGCCGTTGACCATTAGTATTTTTGGCGGTAGAGGTAAGAATTTGCCGTATCTGCTCTACCGTCAAAGCTGGGTTAGCCTGACGCATTAAAGCAACCGTTGCGCTTACGTAGGGTGCGGCCATGGAGGTGCCGTTCTTGGTGCCGTAGCTGGCTAAGCCCACCGCGGCAAAGCCGGTATTGGTGCTGGAATAGATGTCGTTGCCTACGGTTCCTCCGGGAGCGAGCAGATCCAGGTGGCTACCAAAATTAGAGTAAGAGGCTAAGGAGTTCCAGGCCGTAGCCGCCCCAACAACCAGGGCGCCGGAGCAGTTTGCTGGCTCAAAACCAGCGGCATCCATGCCGCTATTCCCGGCGGCAACAACCACCGGGATCTTGCGTTGATGCGCAAAATTAATAGCCTGCGACATGGCATAAGAACAGCTGACCGAGGGATAAGCCAAGGAAGCATTAATAACCGTCGCCGGCTTAGGGTTGGCCGGCACTCCGGCTACACTACCGCCAGCAGACCAAATTATTGCATCGGTAATATCGGAGACGTAGCCGTTACCGTAGCGGCCCAGGGCTCGGGCATGGGTAACGTTAGCCCCGTAGGCTAAACCCGTGATCCCAATATCGTTAACTTTTGCAGCTAGCTGCCCGTGAATAAAGGTTCCGTGCCAGTTGCTGTTTGTGTTCTCTGTACCCGGATCTAAGGCCCAGCTGTCGCGGCCGTCACCGTCCCGGGCCAGGGCAGCCTCAGAGACAAAATCGTATTGACTCACCGGGTTATTGAGGTCTGGGTGTAGGGAGTAGCCGGTATCAACCAGCCCAATAGTCTGCCCGCTACCGTTCACTCCCCTACTCCAGGCGCCCGGCGCGTTAACATAGGCAGCGGCAAGTGCCCAAAGCCGTGGGTAGGAAGGCTCCGACGTTGGAGTCGCGCTAATAGCGTTAACAATATAATCGGGTTCTACTACCGCTACCCGGGAGTCTGCTTCCAGGGCTTTAATAACCTTTTCTTGCCCCTGTTTATCTAGCAGTTTGTCATTTTTAATAACAGTCGTTTTAGGGTCCTCGGCCAGGGAATCTTTGGCCAGCTCAACGTTTTCTAACTCAGCAGTTTCTTGTTCAGTTTCTTGGATGACACTTTGTTTTACCTGCTGGTCTGCCTGCTTAAAGGTAACAATAAATCGGTCTGTCTCTGCAGCAACCGAGGCTGGCTCAGTGTTAGTTTCTAGCAGCATCTCCAGGTTTTGACTAGTGCTTTCACTGGCTTGGACCGGTGTAGATAACAGCAAAGGTAGCAGGAGAGCACAAGAAAGTGCCACGGTTAGAACACGATAGACGGTGGGGGAACCCTGTCTCATATCGTCCTTTCTAAGGGATTTCTGCCCTGCAGAAACCTCAGTGAGGTTGGGGGATTGATATTTAAAAGAGTTTTTTAAAGCTAGCCTTTTCTAGCCTATTTTTTGATTTATACTCCCAAAAATTTAAATCTAGGGTGCAAAATCACATATACATTTGGGCTAACCTTTGGCCCCTTAAAGCAGCATTAACCCAGCCCTCTGCCAGCTAGCTAAGGTCAGACTGATCAATAAACCTCAATTTTTCCGGCAATGCCGGGCATCTAGTGGACAGCCAACTAAGTCTGCTTACTCGGGCCTCAGAGCGGCCTTATCGGGCAGTTTTCCTGTACTGACCAGTGCAAATACTGGTAAATATGTTAGGCGAATTATCAAAAAACATATAGACACCCCCTGGCCGACACCCGTACACTTAATGCTGTACAGTCAGGCCCAGGTCAATTTTATTCGACCTAGTCAAGAACCACTTTTGCTGCCAATGCGGCACGTATAAGAAAAGGAAAAACCACAGTGGGTAAGTACGAACAGGTCTATCAAGATCTCTCTTCAAAAATCGACGACGGCACCTATCCCGTTGGCGCTCTGCTCCCCAGTGAAAAACAACTCACCGAGAATTACTCTGTTTCTCGTGAAACAGCCCGGAAAGCACTAGCTCTGCTTACCGACCGCGGCTACATCCAAAAAATTATGGGTAAGGGTTCTATCGTTATCAGCCACACCCAATACTCCCTGCCCGTGTCTGACCTTGTTAGCTACAAGGAACTAACTGCCCGGAATGGTTTTGGCGCCAGAAGCGAGCTCTTTGCCTTTGACAAGGTGAGCCTTCCCCTAGCTCCCTTTAAGGACTTACTGGACCACCCCGAACCGGCTCAAGTAACCTACATTGGCCGCCTCCGCTACGTTGATAACGACCCAGCTATCGTGGACCGCGACTACATTCTTACCTCGGTGGTTCCTTCCATCCCCCGTGAAGCCGCAGAGAACTCCCTGTTCGAGTACTTTGAACAGGACCTTGGCCTCAATATTGCCTACTCCTCTAAACTTATTAGGGTTGAGCCGGCAACCGAGCTAGACCGGAACCTCATGAGGCTAGCCAAAGGCGAATACGTGGCCGTTACTGCCTCCGTAACAAGTTTGGAAGACACCACGGCCTTTCAGTTCACCGAATCCAGGCATCGAGCAGATAAATTTGTTTATCAGGACTTTGCCCGCAGACGCTAGTGGGGCAAGTCCCCCCATGCCAGCTGCCTAGAGGACAAGGTCCCTAAGCCTTAGCACCAAGGATAATTTCATGACTTTTCACGACCAGGTCATCTATCAGATCTACCCCAAATCCTTTTACGATTCTGACGGAGACGGCCTCGGCGATATCCGCGGAATTATCCAGAAAATACCCTATATCGCCTCCCTAGGAGTCGATATGGTCTGGCTTAACCCTTTTTTTGCCTCACCGGAGCGAGATAACGGTTACGACATCTCCGATTACTACTGCATCAACCCCGCAATGGGAAGCATGGACGATGTTGATGAGCTGATCGCCGGCCTTAAAGCCCAAGGAATTAGCCTCATGTTCGACATGGTCTTTAACCATGTTTCTACCGAACATGACTGGTTTCAACGGGCCCTAGCTGGCGATCAGCACTATCAGGATTATTTTTATATCCGGCCAGCCCAGGCAGACGGCTCCCTACCCACCAACTGGCAGTCCAAATTTGGTGGACCAGCCTGGGCCCCTTTTGGCCAGAGCGACTCCTACTACCTCTGCCTCTACGACACTAGCCAGGCCGACCTTAACTGGCATAACAAGCAGCTACGCCAAGAACTTTATCGAGTTGCCAACTTTTGGTTAGATCGGGGGGTGCGCGGCCTACGCTTTGATGTGCTTAACGTTATTGGCAAGGATGAGCTTCTTGTCGACGCCCCCGACGGGGTGATTGATAAAACACTCTATACCGACACCCCGCAGGTGCACACCTGGGTTAAGGAGTTGAATCGGGCAAGTTTTGGGCCCCGCCAAGGAACCATCACGGTAGGAGAGATGTCTTCAACCACTATTGCGGAGGCCATCAAATACACCAATCCAGAGCAAAAAGAGCTGGATATGGTCTTTAATTTTCACCACCTTAAGGTTGACTACGATCAGGGCCAAAAATGGTCTGACGTCCCCTTTGACTTTATGGAATTTAAGAAAATCCTTAATGACTGGGCCCTGGGCATGCAGGAAGGCGGGGGCTGGAATGCCCTCTTTCTGAATAACCACGACCAGCCCCGGGCTATCAACCGTTTTGCAGATCCGCACCGCTATCGGGTGGAATCGGCCACCATGCTAGCAGCAATGATCCATCTGCATCGGGGTACCCCCTTCATCTACATGGGTGAAGAACTGGGCATGATAGATCCGGACTACCAGTCCATTGCTGACTACCGTGATGTAGAGGCCCGCAACGCCTACCGGGAACTTACCCAGCAGGGCTACAGCCCGGATGCAGCCTTTAAAATTGTGCGCTCAAAAGCCCGAGACAACTCCCGCACCCCCATGCAGTGGGACCAATCCCCCCAGGCAGGTTTTACCAGCGGCCAGCCCTGGCTTGGCCTAGCCCCTTATCAGGGCATTAACCTGGCTGCCGAAGAAGCATCCGGAAAAATCCTGCCCTTCTACCGGCGGCTGATCCAACTGCGCAAGCAGCTGCAGGTCATCTCGGAAGGAACATACCGGCCCTACCTGCTAGAAGATCCTGCGGTCTACGCTTACACTCGTGAATACAAGAATGAGAACCTGCTGGTGATCAACAACTTCTTTGGTGTAGAAACCGAGCTGAGCGTTCCGCAAGAATTTGTTGACGGGCAGGTTCTGATCTCTAACTATGACGGGGTTGAGCTCAACCAGAATATGAAGCTTGCCCCTTACCAAACCCTAGCTATCTTTAAGAGAAAAGAGGTACAGTCGTGACTTCCCCAGGGACTGTTACTATCCTTAGCCCAGCCTCGGGTGAGATTATCCCTCTCGATAAAATCCCCGACCCAGTTTTTTCTAGTGGCAAGCTGGGCAAGGGCTTTGGCATCATTCCCAGCCAGGATAGGGTGCTTAGCCCGGTCTCCGGCAGGGTGAGCATGGCCGCCCAAACCAAACATGCCCTGGGTATTGTCAGCGATTCCGGTTTAGAAATCCTCCTGCACTTGGGGGTAGATACCGTAGAGCTAGAGGGTAAACCCTTTATCATGGACCTGGCTCCGGGCGATCGGGTTGAGGCCGGTCAGGAGCTTGCTAGCATGAACCGTGCCCTGGTCGAACGGGAAGGCAAGGACACCACTATTATTGTGGCTATCACCAACTCCCCCAAGGCTCTGGCCGCCCTAGAGGTCAATCATGGCCCAAGTCAGGCAGGGCAGGCTGCGGCCTCAGCCCAGCTACTCAGCGCCACCCAGGAGAATCCGCAAGAAAAAGCGGCAGCCCGGCAGTCGGCCCAGGATCAATCGGGAATACCTCAGAGTTTATCCGGTTACGATCGGCTGGCTTGGAGCCTAATCCAGCATATTGGTGGTGCGGACAATGTTAAAAGTGTTATCCACTGCATCACCCGGGTTCGGTTTTACCTCAAAGATGACAGCAAAGCAGCAGATCAAATCATTAAAAACCTGGATGGTGTTATTGATGTGGCCCGGGCTGGCGGCCAATATCAGGTGGTGATTGGCCCGGCCGTTGAGGACGTCTACGCTGCGGTTCTGCGCCAGCTTGGCCCCGACTTTGCCGGAGGGGACACAGAACAGAAAAGCACCGGTTCTGCTGAGAAACCCCAGGATATTCTCGGCTGGCTTAAGTACGGTTTTTCCTCTCTGATTGGCGTCATTACCGGTTCAATGATGCCGGTGATTGGTCTGTTAGCAGCCTCCGGTGTGCTTAAGGGTCTGCTCACTATTTTGACCTACTACGGCCTGATCGACCAGAACTCACAAACTTTTATTATTATCTCTGCCATGGGAGACGCCGTCTTCTACTTCCTGCCTATTTTTGTTGGCTTTACAGCGGCTAAACGGCTGGGAGCGGATCCGGTTATTGTCAGCATCATTGGTGGAGTTCTGGCCTACCCCAGCATAGTTGAGCTGGCGCAGGCCCCTGCCACAGGGAGTTTTGCCGGGGTGGAAACGAATGCCAACTTTTTTGGTCTTCCCTTTCCGGCTGTCTCCTACACCTACTCCATTTTTCCTATGATCGTGGCCGCCTGGTTGTGCGCCACTCTTGAGCCTGTCCTCAAAAAATGGATTCCTGCTGTTCTACGCATGATTTTTGTGCCTCTACTAGAAGTCTTTGTGGTTGCAACGCTTATTCTGGTAGTGCTCGGACCAATTATTATGTGGGTTTCCAGCGGTCTAGCAAACGGCATTCAGTGGGTTTACGATCTTTCCCCAGCAGTTTCTGGTCTCGTTATTGGCGCCTTCTACCAATGCCTGGTGATCTTTGGTTTACACTGGGCCGTGATTCCGCTGATCGCCAGCGACATTGCCAGCAGCGGTAGTTCTTCCCTCAACGCCATTATTTCTGCCACCATGGTGGCTCAGGGGGCCGGCGCCCTGGCTGTTTTTGCTAAAACTCGAAACACACAGATGCGCGGCTTGTCCGGTTCTGCAGCCATTGCCGGTTTCTGCGGTATTACCGAACCGGCTATGTACGGTATCAACCTCAAATACGGCAGGGTTTTTTTGCTCTCTTCGGTTGGGGCCGCTCTTGGCGGCCTGCTCACCGGGCTGCTCCAGGTTAACATGTGGGGCTTTACCGGGTCGCTCATTGGTTTCTTTAGCTTTGTTAACCCGGACGGGGGCTTTGACAATTCCTGGTACGGTTTCTGGATAGCGTCCGGGGCAACCGTCCTGGTTTCCTTTACCCTGGTCTACCTCTTTGGTTTTAAGGATGCGGACCTAGAGCAGGAACGCACCGTAGAGAAGAGACGGCTGGGACGACGCGAGCCTCTCTCTTCTTAGCCGCCTAGTCCCTTACCCTATCCAGAGGCCGTGCGCTTTCGGACTTTGTCCCAGCGCACGGCCTCTGCTCTAGCAAGCAGCAATCAAGCAGCCAGCTTCTGCTGCACCCACTCCTGGGCCACGGTAGCCGCATTAGCCTTCTCATCACCGGAAACCCTGCCATTAAAAGCAATCAAATCCTGAGTAGTCAGCACAGCAGAAACTTCATCCAAAACCCGGGCAACACCCAAAGAAACACCCCGAGCATTAACCACCGGCACCACCTGCTGCGCCAAAAAATTATGCCGCGGATCCTCCAAAACCACTAAGCCGTGCCGATCAATCTCAGGATCCGTCGAAAACAAATTAGCCAGCTGAATATCCCCATCCAACAAGGCCTGCAAAGTCAAAGGACCCCCACCATCATTAATAGGGCTAAAACCGGCTGGAACAAAACCATACTTCTGGCGTAAGCCGGCCAATCCGTAAGAACGCTCAGCAAACTCCGGAGGGGCACCCACAACCAACTGATCCTGATGTTTAGAGCAGTCAGCCAAAGAAACCAGGCCAAACCGTTCCGCCGTTTCAGCCGTCACCACCATAGAATCCTTATTCTCAGCGGCAGCAGGAGTCAGTAAAGCAAGCTCCTGCGGCAAAGCCTTCTTTAAAGCAGCCACAATCTGCTGGTCGGTTACCGCATCCGTCTGCCCATCGCAGTAGAGCAAAAGATTACCCGTGTAATCCGGGACAACCCCCACACTACCCTCACGCAGGGCCCCCATAAAAGCCTCCCGAGCACCAATAGCAGGCTGGCTCTGGGCAGCAAAGCCCCGCTGTTTTAAAGCCGCAACATAGACCTCAGCAATAATCTGCGACTCCGTAAAATCGGCAGAACCCACCAGCACCGTGTCAGAGGCAGTAGCAGAACCAAAAGCAGTCTCACCCGAAAGCCCACAAGCGGATAAACCGCTAGCAGCAGCCCCCGCAGCGGCGGCAGCCAAAACTCGACGACGACTCAGTAGCATCCTTAACCATCCCCCCGAAGAGCAGAAACAACAAAAATACGCTGGAGCAAAGCTAGAAAAAGGTCCAGCAGCAGAGCCAAGCCACCAACCAAGATGACGGCAGCAACCATACGAACATAGTCGCGCACCGCCAAACCATCAATTAAAAACCGGCCCAAACCACCCAGGTTGATGTAGGCCATCACCGTCACCGTAGCAACAACCTGCAAGGTAGCATTACGGATTCCACCAAAAATAAGGGCAGCAGCCAGAGGAAGCTCCACTCGAAAAAGCACCTGCCATTCGGTCATCCCCTGGGCCCGGGCAGCATCAACCGTTACCGGATCCACCGCAGCAACCCCAGAGTATGTGGCAGCCAGTATTGGAGCGACAGCCAGGATCACCAAGGCCAATACCGGGGCCGTGAGCCCCAGCCCCAGCCACAGGGCAAAGAGAGTCAGCAAACCCAAGGTGGGCAAAGACCGTAGCGCCCCCGTCAAAGCCGGTACTAGATTCTGGCCGCGGCCAGTATGGCCAACCCATAAGCCTAGGGGCAGGGCAAGGGCAGCCGCCAGCAGCAAGATCAGGGCTGAATAGCCCACATGCTCAGCCAGCCGCTGCCATATTCCAGCGGGGCCAAGCCAGCTGCTGCCGGCACTAAACCAGGCAGTTAATTTCTCAAAAATATTCATTTACACTGCCCTCCAGCGGCCGGCAAAGGTGGCTAGGGCACCCAGGAACCGGTCCAAAACCAGGGCTAAAAGCACCGTTGCAGTAATACCCACCAAAATTTCAGCCGGCAGGTTCCGGCGCAGCCCATCGGTAAACAAGGTGCCCAAAGACTGGATACCAATCACAGCCCCCACCGAAACCATAGAAATATTAGAAACCAAAGCCACCCGTAAGCCCGCCAGCATCACCGGCAAAGCTAGCGGAAACTCCACGGCCCAAAAACGCCGCACCGGACGGTAGCCTATAGCCGTAGCAGCCTCCAAAGTCACCGCAGAGACCGAATCAAAAGCATCCACCGCCGAGCGCACCATCATGGCAACCACGTAGAGGGTCAAAGCAACATAGACATTAAAAACAGAAGTGATAGAAGTACCCAAAAGCAGCGGCATCAGCACAAACAGGGCTAAAGACGGAACTGTATAAAGCAAGGCTGCCGCATTAACTACCGCATTGCGGCGCAGCCCACCCCCAAAGCTCTGTTTCTGCCTGGCAAGACCGTCACGCCGTCTGCCCAAAGCCAGCCGGGCCAGGGGTATGGCCAGCAAAAAACCGGCAAGAACCGGAAGAAGCGCCTGGAGCAGGTGCAGGCCAGCCAGCTGGCCCACATACTGCCAGTTAGCAAAAAACCAGGTCATGTGTTCACCCCATAACGGTTTAACCGCTCACGCTCTGTGGCATCCAAAACATCATCCGAATTAAGCAAACCCAAAACCTTGCCCTCCCGGTCAACAGCCACACCCCAGCCCGAGGGGGAAGACAGGACCGAATCTAAGGCATCGCGCAAACTAGACCCCTGCCTAAAGAGGGTACCGCCGGGAATGCTCCTGCCATCAACCAACCAGCCAAGGGGCTTGCCGTCCTGCACCTGCAAACGCCACTTCTGCCAAGGAGGCTGCTGCATATCCAGTGGATAAATCTTCAGCTGATCCGCCCTTGCAAAGGAAAGACGGCGCATACCCCGGTCCTTACCGGCAAAAGCAGCCACAAAATCGTCAGCGGGCTGGCGCAAGATCTCCTCAGGGCTGGCAAACTGGGCAACTCTGCCGCCCCTGGCAAAAACCGCAATAAGGTCACCCAGCTTAATAGCCTCATCCATATCGTGGGTAACAAAAATAATGCTGCGATTAAGCTGGCTTTGCAAACGCAAAATCTCCTGCTGCAGATCCACCCTTACCAGTGGATCAACCGCAGAGAAGGGCTCGTCCATCAAAATAATGCTGGGATGAGAGGCTAAAGCCCTGGCCACCCCTACCCGCTGCGCCTGCCCACCGGATAGCTGGGCCGGGTAGCGTTTAGCTAAAGACTGCTCCAAACCAACGGTCTCCATCAGCTCCAGAGCCCTGGTCCGGGCACGCCGCCTAGACTCCCCCTGTAAGAGCGGTACCGTGGCAATGTTATCCACAATCGTCTTATGGGGCAGCAGGCCAGCCTGCTGCAAAACATAACCCATCTGCCGGCGCAACTCGTAGGCTGGCAGATCCGTATTAGCTCGGCCATTAACAAAAATCTGCCCCCCGCTGGGCTCAACCATACGGTTAATCATGCGTAAAGACGTTGTCTTACCGCAGCCAGAAGGCCCCACAAAAACCGTAATCTTTCCCTGCGGAATGGCCAGGTTAAGGTCAGCAACCACGGTCTGCTGGCCGTATTTTTTGGTGACTGAGCAAAACTCAATCGCCGGTTTTCCGTCTACCACTAGGGATTCCTTTACCGTCGGTCTGTTTATAGAAAGATTAGTCGCTAAAACTAATAAAGAACAAAAGCCGTGTCGCCCACAGCATGGGATGGGCCAACCCGGCTAAATAAAATACATGCCCGCCCCGGCACTCATCCCGGCCTCCTGCGCCTCAACCACCGTGGCAGCCACCCTACCCGAGGCCACCAGTTCCGTAGCTACCTCCAAATCAGCAACCAGAGCCCGATCCTGCTCCACTGGTGGAACAAGCTGACGAACACAGTCATAGACCCGGCTGGACCCGGTTCCCATAGCTAAACCGGCCATCTGCCCCTCCAGCAAATAAATGCCCTGGGCAGCCATCAGCAGCAAAATAGCAAGCAGGGTGTCAAGGCGCCCAAGGTTAGATTGGAGGTTATGCACCGCCGCCATAGCCATGGTGTTATGGTCCTCCTGGCCCCCTTTAATAGGAAAAGACAAGGTCCCCACCGGGTTAGCCCGCACCTGCATCTCCGGGATTAGGGCAGCACCGGTAGTGTGCAACAAGGTCAAACCGGAGTTAAGGCCCAGCTGACCGCCAGAAAGGCTGGGAGGCAAGCCATAACTCCAGGCCTGGTAGGTAAGCCGGCCCCCCAAATCCTTGGTGAGAACGGCCAGGCGGGTAATACAAACATTTAAAGAGTGGGCCGCGTGCCCCAGCATGGTTCCATCCCAGTTGCCCCCGGATAAAAATTCAAAGCCACCGTCGGCGTCTGCCAGCAAAATAGGGTTACAGGTTGAGGAATTGACATCACGCACCAGTTCCAGGCGGGCCCGCTCCAATTCCTGCTCCAAGGTGGCCAACTGGTGCGGCACCGAACGAACCGACGTAGCATCCTGAATCCGTGGCTGGCTCTCCCCGGCCCGACGCCTACCCCGGGCTGTACTCCAGTACGAATCCCCAATCAAAGCCAGAATTGACCGGGCAGCCTCGTCCTCAGCCGGAATATGCCGTTCCCGATGCATGCGTAAGTCAAAGGCCTGCTTCTCAGCCCTTGAAGCCTCACAAAAAAGGGCAAAGGCACCCAAGAAGGTCTTAGCCTGCCGGCCAATTCGATAGACCGCAGCCGCCAGGGAGGCAGCAAGAACCGCGGACCCAGAAATCAAACCAACAGCTTCTCCGGCCTCCAGCTCAAAACGGGCGCCAAGACCAAGCATCCGACACAGCTGCCCGGCGCTCTGCCTACCCTGCACCGGATGCAAAACATCGGCCTGATCATCACCAACCAGGCAGAGTCCTGCAGCGGCCATGGGCTGCAAATCTCCCGTTCCCATAGATCCGGTGTCGGGCATCAAAGGGAGGATGCCCGCATTAACAAAGTCCAGCATCCTCTCCACCAGCTCCGGCCTAACCCCGGCTGTGCCCCGCGCCAGGCTATTAGCCCGTATGATCAAGGCCAGCCTGGCCACCTGGGGCGGCAAAAAATTTCCTACACCGGCATGGTGCGAGCGCAAAACGTTAAGCTGAAAGAGCTTTTGATCAGCTGGATTAAGTTCATGGTTTTTAAGCGGGCCCAGCCCTTGGTTCCAGCCGTATACTCGCAGCAGCGGCTGCTGCTCTAGCTGCTTGAGCGCACACTGCCTCACCCGGCGCATGTGGGCGCTGGCTACTTGGGAAAGGCTCACCCGGATAGGTTTTTGGCTGAGCACTAGCTCTAGTTCTGCCCAGCTGAGGCTGGTGCCGTCCAAGACTAAGGGTATAGGTGCTATGGAGCTTACTCCGGGCAGTTTAAGGGGGTTCTGCCCACCGGGCGGGTTCTCCCAAGCTTGGTTATTGAGGGCGGCCATTGTTTGCTGCTGTTTCTGCGGATTTTTGACGATGCGGCAGGTAGCTGAGGAAGTCTATTCCCATGATGTCCTGGCATTCTGCCAGTGCCACTGGGTCCAGGGCCGAGGATGAGAGCGGAAGTTTGTGGGCGGCTACCTTAGCCAGCAGCACCTCCATGCCGGGTTTGGCGTCTTTGACGGCTAGGGGTAGGCCGCTCTTTTGGTCGAGGATAAAGATGGTATCCGGGTAGGTGGCTATCCGTCCCTGGGGACCGGTAATGGCCATGTATTCGTTGAGGTAGGGCACGCTGTAGTCGCCAATAGCAAAGGTGCCGTGGTCCCAGCCGCCCCGGGTTTCTAGGGCGACCCGGTGCTGGAGTGGGCCCTGGGTTATCACTTCTGCCTCTAGGAAGTCTAGGACGGCCTGGATGACGGCCGGACCTTGATCCAGGCGTGCGGCCCCGGCTTCTTCCATGGCCTGGCCCAGGTCCAGGGCAAGGCTGATTGCCCCTAGTGCGGCGTGGTTTTTGACCCAGTCCAGTTCTACGGGGTTACGTGCTGCTGCAATAAAACCGCCGGCGCGTACAGAGATGTCACGCAGGACGTCGTCGGTGGTATCAACCCTGCCGTAGTTGACCGACAGGAGGTGGCCGTGTTGTTCTCGGTTACCGCCGGCAACTACCTGGATCGTTTGATAGTTGGGGCGGGTGGTTAAGCCTAAGGAGCCTAGTTTTCCGGTGGGGTGGGCTCGGACGTCTCCGGCAGCATCGAGTACTTTAACTCCCAGGGCTGCTGATTGTATCCAACCGTTGAGGGTGGTGGAGTAGCCGTTTTGGCCGGTCATGACGGCTCCGATGGGATGGTCTGAGACTTCCATCAGTTTGCTGAGGGCACTGATGTAATCCTTGGGCCGGATCTCCCAGTCTTTGGCTGCCGGTGCCCCGATGGCGGTCACTGTTGCCACCCAGGTCTGGGGGTCTAGTTCTTCGGGGCTAACCAAAACCGGGGTCTCTAGTTGGGTGGCAAGGCTGCCCATGAGCTGGCCGTGATGCTGCCAGCCTCCTCCACCGCAGGCAAAGACTCCTCCGCCTAGAACGGCGTAGCGGGCATCGTCAGGGGTAAGTTGGCGCATGAGGTGTGCCCTTTCTGTGTTTGATTTAGTTACGGATGTGATGAATAGCTGCCGGGTTTTGCCGGTCTTCTGTCAGGGCCTGTTCTGCCTCGCTGTACCCTGCCGTTGCGTGGCGGATGATTCCTAGGCTGGTGTCGTAGTCTAGGGCCCGTTTGATGCGTCGGGCGGCTTCTTGGCTGCCGTCTGCTACGACGGTGAGCCCGGCTGACTGCATCCAGCCGCTGTAGCCGCCGCCACCGGAGTGGATGGCTACCAGGTCTGCCCCTGCACTGGATAGGAGCATGGCATCGAGGAGAGGCCAGTCGCTAACGCCGTCGGAGTCGTCTAACATGCCTTCGGTGCCAATGCGCGGATGGGTCATGCCCGCTGAGTCTAGGTGGTCGCGGCTGAAGGCTACCGGGGCGCTGATGCTGCCCTGGCTAACAGCCTGGTTGACGGCTAGGGCTAGTGTGCTGCGTTCTCGGTGCCCCAGCCAGCATGTTCTAGCGGGTAGTCCTTGGTTGGGGATTTTTTGCTGGGCAAGTTGAATCCAGTGCGCTATTTCTGGCCGCTGGGGAAAGAGGCTGCTGGCTAGTTGGTCTACTTTTTTCTGGTCTTCTGTGCTTCCGGAAAGCAGAATCCAGCGGAAGGGGCCAATACCGCGGCTGAAGAGGGGACGCAGGTAGGCTTCCATGAAGCCGGGGATGCGCCGGTAGGCTTCTTGGCTGCTTGCTGGGCTGAGGGCTTGGCAAGCTTGTACTCTCAGGTTGTTCCCGTTTTCAAAGGCGATAGCTCCCTTGCGGGTTAGGCGGATCATGGCTTCAACCTGTTGGGCCATAGCTGCCCGGGCGTCTTTTTCTACCTTGTGGGGGTTGGTTTCTTGTTCTTGCTGCCAGCGCTGCATGGTGTAGCCCAGGGGTAGGTAGCCGTAGCGGGCGTCGTGGGCGGCGGTTTGGTCTGTGACCAGATCGGGAACGGTCTCTGTTGCGGCAATCCGATCAAAGATGTCTGCCGCGTTGCCTTGTAGGGCTATGGCCTGCGGTCTTTTCTTTTCCTGGGCCTGCCGGATGAGGGTGAGGGCCTGGTCCAGGTTGTCTGCAAGGATATCCAGGCCGCCGGCTTGCCGGAGTTTGCTGATTTTTTCTGGGTTGGCCTCTACCGTTAGAGAGGATAGGCCCAGCATTTTTGCGCTAATGGGCTGGGCTGAGCCCATACCGCCTAGTCCTGCTGTCAGTAGCCAGCGGTGGGGGGCTTGCTCTTCCTGGAAGTGTTTCTTGAGGGCTGCCCGCAGCAGTTCGTAGGTTCCGCCTAGGACGCCTTGCCGGCCAATATACTGCCAGGCGGCGGCGGTGAGCCCACCCCAGATGGTTTTGCCCTGCCGGTATCGTTCATAAAATTTTTCTTCTGTGGCCCAGTTTCCTACGGTGTTGTTGACGGCAGATAGAACCTTGGGCGCTTCTGGGTGGGTTTGCAGGACGGCTACGGGCCGGCCTGTTTGCAGGATCAGGGTTTGGTCTTCTTGGAGGTTGGTGAGGGCTTGCACTATCTGCTGGTAGGCTTGCCAGTTTTTGGCGGCCTTGCCCAGGGAAGCATACACCACCAGGTCTTGGGGGTTTTCACCAATTTCCAGGACGTTTTCGAGCAGGCGTAGGAGGGCTTCGGTGCGCCAGGAGGCGCAGCGCAGTGTCTTGCCGCGGGCTGCGGTGATGGTGGGCATTGGCTAGCTTTCTGACCGGTTATTTTCTTCTAGCCTATTATTCTGCCCACCCCCGGTTCCTTGCGGCTCTGACTTGCCCTTTTGTCATAGTGCATCACAAAAGTACATAAAACTTCATGCTGGGCTGCGCCGGCCTGTGTTCTTCTTGCCGCTTGGGTTAGTTAGCTTATACTGCCTTGCTCTGGCAGGTATTCCAGGTTGATTTCGCTTTCTCCGTCAAAGAAACTGCACCGGGTGGGCTGGATGCAGATGGTTGCACCCACCTTAATGTTTCTGATTTCTTCTAGTCGATCAAGCCGGATAGCAATACGGCCGGTGCGGGCGGTGATGCCGGCTGGTTGGACCAGGCTGGCGTAGGCAAAGGCTTCTGCTCCGAGTTGCTCAATATGAAGAACTTCTACGGCTAGGCCCTGTTCGGCTTGGGGGTTTGTGCTGATCTGCCAGTCTTCGGGGCGGACTCCCAGCAGCAGACCCCGGTGGGGCACCAGCCGGTTGACAAGTTGCTCTTTGATGGGCACCGAGCAGTTTTCTGCCAGCCAGACTTCATCAGAGCGCAGGCTGATACCTTCAAAGATGGTCATGGCGGGTGAACCAATAAAGCCGGCCACAAAGGTGTTTCCCGGGTAGCGGTAGAGGTGCATAGGCTCATCAACCTGCTGTAGAACTCCGTCTTTTAGAACGGCTACCCTGTCTCCCATGGTCATAGCTTCGGTTTGGTCGTGGGTAACGTAGACGGTTGTGACGCCTAGTTCGCGTTGTAGGGCAGCAATCTGGGCCCTGGTAGAGACTCGCAGCCTGGCGTCCAGGTTAGAGAGGGGCTCGTCCATCAAAAAAACTTTGGGTTTGCGCACGATGGCCCGCCCCATGGAGACCCGCTGTCTCTGGCCGCCGGAAAGGTGGGCGGGTTTTTTGTCCAGCACATCGGTCAGTTCCAGCATCTGGGCAACTTCTTCTACCCTCTGCTTAACTTCTTCCTTGCTCTGGCCAGCGTTTTCTAAGGCAAAGGCCATGTTTTGCCGGGCTGTCATGTTGGGGTAGAGGGCGTAGGACTGGAAGACCATGGCAACGTCTCTGTCTCTGGGGCGCAGGTCGGTTACGTCGCGACCGTCAATTTCTATGCTGCCTTCGTTAACCGGTTCTAGGCCGGCGATCATGCGTAGGCAGGTTGATTTTCCAGATCCGGAGGGCCCCACCAGGGTAATAAATTCCCCGTCACGTACATTAATATTAACCCGGTTAACGGCCGGACGCTGCCCTGCCTCGTAGCTTCGGGAAATGTATTTGAGCGCAAGCTCTACCATTATTTTTTCTCTCTTACTTGTCTCTGGCTGCTAGAGCCGGGGATCGTCTCAACGGTAAGGGGTGATATCCCGGTCGATGGTTTTCTGTAAATCTTGTTCTAGTGTTTGGAAAACTTTGGCAACGTCTTGGCCAGCCACTACCTTATCCAGGGCCGCCCCAATAGCCAGGTTGGCGCCGTTGACAAAAACCCGGACGTAGTCTTGCGGTTTGGTGTTTTCGCTCACCTGCCGGATGGCGGTTTTGGCCTTAGGGTTTTTGGCTAGAAACTCTATCTGCTGGGGTTCTTGGGCGGCGTCTTTACGCACCGGCATGTAGCCGGTCTGCTGGGTAAAGGTGATCGTGTTTTGGGTGCTGGTCATAAAGTCAATAAAACGTGCTGCTACTTTTTTACGTTCTTGTGATATACCGGCTGGGATAGCCAGGCCTGCTCCACCGGTGGTGGTACCGGGCCGGGGGCCGGGTAAAAAGGTGGTGGTGAAGTCTCCTTGAGCGGATTTATTGAGTCCGCCCAGGGAGCCGGTTGATTCGAGCAGGCCGCAGGCGTTACCAATGCCAAAGTCGTTGGCGGAGTCTTTCACAACGGAGATTAGCTCTTGGTCTACCATCTGCTGTAAGAACTGGCCGGCCTTGATGGTGGCTGGATCCGTGAAGCGCAGTTTCCACCCGTCGGAGTAGGCGCCGCCGAAGGTCCAGAAGGCCCCTTGGAAGTACCAGTCTAGATAATTAGAGCCGTCCGCTACCACTAGGGCCGGTTTACCGGTGGCTTCTCTTAGCTTAGGTCCCCAGCTTTGCGCAAATTCTTGCCAGGTTTTGGGGCCACGCCCAGTGGGTAAACCTGCCTTTTCTAGGTCCTGGGTGTACCAGTACATCAGCGGGGTGGAACGGGAGTAGGGCACTCCGTAGTGGCGGTCCTGGTAGCGGTAGTCGGCTAGAAAGGTGTCCACGTAGCTGGAGCTGGCTATTTTTTCTTCTTTCCAGAGCTCATCCAGTGCAGTAATGGCTTCGGTAAAGGCAAAGTTAAACCAGGTGGTATCTGCTGCTACGATGACGTCAGGCAGCTGGCCGCCTGCCAGGGCGGCATTAAATTTTTGGGCCAGTTCTGCGTAGTTGGAGCCAGCATCGATGAGTTCTGCCGGGTGCCGGGGGTTCTCCTGGTTCCAGGCTGCCACCAGCTGCTGTTCAATTTCTCGGGAAGAGCCGGGGTGGTTGGACCAGAACTGGAGCACTCCGCTGCCTTCTTGGTCCTGGGCGACAATGGGTTGTGTTCCGGCGCAGGCCGAGCTCAGGGCTGCCGCTGAGGCGGCGGCTGCTAAGGATAAGATTCTTCGTCTGCTATAGAAGTTGTTTGTGGTGGTCATGATTTAACTGCCCCTGCGGTAAGCCCTTTGATCATAGATTTTTGAAGGAAGAGGAAGATGAGGATCATGGGTAAGGTAGCTAGGACGGTGCCGGCCATGACGGGGCCCCAGTTGGTTAAGCCTTCAACGTCCTGCAGCTGGGTTAGTCCAACCTGTAGGGGGGCAACTTTACCGGTGTCAGAAACCAGGAAGGGCCAGAGGTATTGATTCCACTCTGTCACTGCGGTAATTAACACAAAGGCCAGCAGGGTGGGCCAGCTCATGGGCAGCACCACCCTAAAGAGTGTTTTAAAGAAGCCGGCCCCATCCATACTGGCTGCTTCTAGTACTTCTGCCGGTAGGGACCTAAAATGGTTGCGCATTAAGAAGGTGCCAAAGGCAACGCCGGCTAGGGGAACGATGATTCCGGCAAAGGTATCCCGCCAGCCTAGCTGGGCCACCAGGGTGTAGTTAGAGATGATTGTGATCTCGTTGGGAACCATGAGGCTGGCAATAACTAGAAGAAAGAGCAGGTTTGAGCCCGGGAAGCGTAAAAAGGCAAAAGCGTAGGCGCAAAGAACCCCAAAGCTCACTTCAACAACCAGCAAGGTAGCGGTAATAATAATGGAGTTGATGAGGTAGCGGTCAAAGTTAAGGGTGTTCCAGACGTAGGAGTAGTTTTCCGGTTCCCAGGGGGAAGGTATCCAGCTCACCGGTGACGAATAGATATCTGGGTGGGTTTTGAAGCTGGTGATAAGCACAAAGTAGAGGGGTAGGGCCAGCAAGAGTGCTGTGGCGATTATTGCTAGATAGCCTAGGAGTTTAGCCGGTTTGCTGCTTCCGGGTACGGCACCCGATCTTTGCTGAACCTGCAGGTCCAGCAGGTGCTGGGGTGGGCAGCTAGGGCCCGCGTCCTTAGGCACGGCCGGTATTTCTGTTTGGTATGCCATTATTTTTGCCTCTCTTGCATGCGTACCTGCACGACGGTGACCAGCAGAACTGCCAGGAACATAATGGTGGCAACGGCGGCACCGTAACCTGCCCGGGAGTTGACAAAGGTTTCTTGGTAGACCTGGTAAACCAGGGTGGTGGTGGCCGTGCCGAGGGGGCCACCGCTGGTCATGACGTTGATGATGTCAAAGACTTGAAAGGAGTTCAGCAGTACGGTGATGGAAAGAAAAAAGCTGGTGGGCCGTAGCTGGGGTAGGATGACCCGCCAAAATTTTCTGCCCCGCGGGGTGCAGTCAATCTCGGCGGCTTCGTCTAGGTCTTTGCGAAGTCCCTGGAGGGCCGCTAGATAGATAACAAAGGTGTAGCCTAGGTTTTTCCAAATGTAGGTGCTGGTAATCATGACCATGGCCCAGCCTGGGTCGGTGTAGAAGTCGGGAGCGGCTATCCCTATTCTGGCTAGGAGGTCTTGGATTAGTCCGTAGCCGGGGTCAAAAACAAATTGAAAGGCAACTCCGATGGCTGCCCCGGAAATAACGTAGGGGGCAAAAACAAGGGAGCGTACCAGGTTTCTACCTTTAAGTTTTTGGTCAAGCAGCAGGGCCAGGGCTAGTCCTAGGGCCATAGATCCTAGAACGGCGCAGGAGGTAAAGATAATAGTCTGACCCACTATCTGCCAGCTGACGGGGTTGCTTGCCCATTCTATGTAGTTTTGCAGTCCTATAAATTCTGCACTTCTACGGGAGGAAATGTTCCAGTTGTAAAAGGAGAGGCGGATGTTATCTAGTAAGGGCCGGTAGGTGAAGATTAGGAGCAGAAGGATATTGGGCAGCAGGAGGGCTGCAGCCAATAGGCTCTGCGATAGGCTCCATTTTTGCCGTCGTTGCGGGGGCTCTTGGCTGGGTTTGCTGTCTTCTAGCCCCGGTATGCTTGGTGCGCTCATAGGCATTGAGTATGCCCAGTGTAGGTAAAATTCTGGTTATGCTGGTCTATATTTTTTCTGGACACGACAGCAACTTTTGGGATCTTTGCAGCTAGTTTTTAGGTTGGGCCCAGTCAGCTGACTTTTCTGCTGCAGGAGTCTTCTTCTAGCCTATGAAACAAATCTTGTTTCTTAACGGTATCTCCCTGCATAGATGTATATAAAATAATCGAAGTTTCTATTTGTACCCGCCAGTAATAATTTCTATCCCCTAAAAGAAATAGACCGTAATATTTATAGGCGACCTTCTCAACAAGCTATTAATTTAGTACTTTTAAACCGTCTCGTTAATGGAAACCTGTGCAGGTCAGCCCAGGTTTTTTAGAGTGCCTTTACTTTAAGTAGGCGCGTTTTCAAAAAGTATTTTTTACTATAAGGTAATGTACATCCTCCCTTATTCAAGCCAACCGATGAGGACATCATGGCATTAAGAATAAAAACATCCCTAAGAATAAAAACAGCCCTGTTTATTCCGCTAGCGATTACCCTGGGGATAGGTAGCCTGCAACCGGCAGTAGCAGCCAGCAGTGTTGCCCCCGCCTGCACCCAAGCCGGAAAGTCGCCGCAGGCGGCCTTGGCTACTTAGACGGGCTGTAACAAGCTTTAGGATGCCGGCTAGCAGGAGGCTAAGAAAACACAGGCTGATTATGTTAGCCAGGGCGGCAAACCATTGTGCGGTCATGGCGGCAAGTTCAACTTCTTCTTGAGTTTGTAGGCCCTTGCTAGTGACTAGGGTATGGATACGCTCCTGGATGAGAAAGGGCAGCAGTGCCCCGGCAGCAAGAGCCAGAGCAAAAGCTGTCCAGCGCAGCACAAATAAAGCGCGCCTAGGCCCCGGCTCAGCCCGAGGGGCTGTATCATCCTGAAGGGCGATCATGCTAACTCCTCAGTGCTTCAGCCGGGGCAGCTGGTTACTGCTCCTGGGATGGTTCCTGCCGTGTTTTTTGGGAGAGCTCTAGTAGCTGTTGCAGCAGCACAGCGCTAGACTCCTTATCTGCCTGGTCTCCGCTGGATCGAATGCTGTTGTCCCCGTGAACGGAGGCGTGTAGGCGTTCCATCCGCCGGTCTAGCTGGTCGGCAATGACCGCGGTTTCGGTCAGTTCCTCTTCAAGATGCTCTGGAACATCCCGGTCGTATTTGTAGAAGATTTTGTGCTCTAAGGCTGCCCAAAAATCCATAGCGATTGTACGGAACTGCACCTCAACGGGGATCTTCTTGGGCCCTGTGGAAAGAAAAACTGGAATCTCCACAATCACGTGCAGGCTTTTATAGCCGTTAGCCTTGGGGTTGGCAATATAATCTTTAACTTCCAGCACCTCAATGTCGTCCTGGCTGGTTAAAGCTTGCATCACCCGGTAGGTGTCACCAATAAAGCTACAGGTTACCCTCACCCCGGCAACATCAAAAATATTGTTGGCCACAGCGTCAACGGTGAGGGGAAATCCTTTACGCACCAGCTTGTGGGCCAGGGATTCCGGAGCCTTAACCCGGGAGGAAATATGCTCAATAGGGTTATACCGGTAAAGGTGGGTAAATTCCTGGCGCAGAATTTCTACCTTGGTCATAATCTCATCGATAGCAAACTGGTATTCCATGAGCATGCGTGAAAACTCATGGTTAAAATCCCGCATAGAGGCCAGGGCGGGCACAATTCTTTGCTGAAACTCCTGGGCAGAGGCCTGGCCAGGCTGGCTGGGGACCGCCAAGCTAACCCTGCCACCAGGGGTCAAAAAGGGTAGCCGGCAGTTTACGCTTGTGGCGGCTTTGCAGGTATTTTTGTTCGATCAGATCGGCAGCCTGCTGCTCTATCTGCTTCCCTTCCAAATAGTCATCAATTTGGTCGTAGCTTAAGCCCAGTTCTTCCTCATCACTGCGGCCGGGCTGCTGGTCCAGCAGGTCTGCGGTGGGGGTTTTCTGCCAGAGCTCAGGTTGAGCACCCAGGACTTTAAGCAGGCTACGGTTCTGCCGTTTGGTGAGGCCTGCTAGGGGTAGCAGATCGGCGGCGCCGTCACCAAACTTAGTAAAGAACCCGGTGACGGATTCAGCGGCGTGGTCTGTGCCCACTACCAGCAGCTTCTTCTGCCCCGCCAGGGCGTACTGGGCTAGCATGCGGGCCCGGGCTTTAACATTTCCTTTACTAAAGTCAGTGAGTTGGCCGGCGCCGGCCTCTGCAAAGGAGCCGGCAAAGCTATCCACCGTATCGGCAATGTTGAGGGTAAGGCTCTGCTGTGGCTGAATAAAGGCTAGGGCCGCCTGGGCAGCAGCTTCGTCGGCTTGTACCCTGTAAGGCAGCCTAAGGGCAATAAATTCTGCCTTGATCCCTTCAAGTTCTAGCTGCTCAACAGCCAGCTGGCAGAGGCGACCAGCTAGGGTGGAATCCACCCCGCCGCTTACTCCTAGCACAAACCCCTTAGCAGCACTGGCCTTATAGTACTGGCACAGGAATTGTACGCGTTTGCGGATCTGCCCTGCCGGATCAATAACGGCTTTGACGTTGAGGTCTTTAATGATCTGTTCCTGTAATTCACGCATGCCCCAATTCTACCGGTCCAGTAGGGAAAATACTGCTACTGCCCGGCAGGGCATTTTAAACAAGCCCTCATAAGCACACCAAAGAAAGATTAGCGTCACCGGACGCCTACTAGCTATAACTCCTAGGTAAAGCAGCTAAAGTAGTAGAGAAGCACAATTTATCTAGTAGACTAGGAGATACACCGTGTCTGAGCATGCAGACGAAGCAGCCCAAGCCCGGCAAGAGTACACCGCTAACAGCAGTAGCAACCAGCAGTACAGCCACTACCCCACCGATCCAACACAGCAGCCACAAACCTTTGACGCCTACGGTAACCCCATCCCGGCCGATGCCAAAAGCATGGCGGTCTTCTCCCACCTCTCCTCTCTGCTGCTCTATGTCATCACCGCCAGTACACTCAGTTTTATAGGGCCACTCATCTTCTGGCTTATTTACCGCAACAAACCCGGTTATCAGTTTGTTACCGTCAACTCCGCCAAGGCCTTTAACTTTAACTTCACCATCTGGCTGATCAACCTGCTAGCCTGGATTTTCACCATCATCACCCTAGGACTGGGGTTCTTTATCACCATCATTATTATCGGCTGCACAACAGTCCTGCTCTTTATCTTCCACATCATTGCCAGCGTCAAATCCGGCCAAGGAGAAGTGTACAACTACCCCTTACAGATTAAGCTCCTCGGCAACTAACCGTCGGCAGAATATAGACCAGTACAAGGGGCCGCCCCTCTACAGGGAGCGGCCCCTTGGCCTCATCCGCCTAGCTACTCACTTTGAGCTGGCGCTAAATCAATGACCTTACTCATCATAATCCGTTTTTGGCAGCTGGAGGGACTTTTGAATAAGCCTCAGTGTATGGATTTCATCGCTATGACTAAACCTCTATTTCCGCGTAGAAACCGGTAAATAATAAATATTAGACTGAACCCGCATGAATTGACAAAACAGTCTAAAAAATTAAAGTTAAGAAAATTCTTCACTCAAGAAATTTCGGATAAAACTGGCAATTTTTTAATATCATTTGATGCTATTACCCAAAGAGGAGATAGGAAAGTCAGAAACAAAAATATAATAAAAACTGTACTGACATTCAGATACATCAAAAGGATTGACGCAAGGATAGCCCCCAGAGGATCAGCGCCCCAAGTTAACAATCTCTGGGACATAGAAAACCTGCCCAATATATGATTTGGCACGAAGTGGTGCTTTATAGTCTCAGAAGTTGAAATATTTATCATCATAGAACTAGCCCATAGAGCAAGCGAAATTCCTACAATAATAATTGAAAATGTATCGTTAAAGTAATACGAGACAAAAATACCTAAACCTGATATTCCTGGAACCAAAAAAGTTAGTATCAATATAAAATACGGCCTGAGATTATCTATTTTCCTCCCGAATACAGAAGCAAACATTATTCCCAAAACACCACCCAAAGAGCTGGCAATGCCTAAGTTAAGCACTGAAATATTTGCACTTCGGAGTAAATAAATAATATAAACTGCCTGAATTCCAGATGTAATAATATTGAAATAAACAATGCTCTTAGTAAGAGGAAGTTGAATTCCATCCTTAAATAAGTACTTAAAACCAGCCCAGTACCCTAAATATTTATCCTCCGAATCTGATTCTTTGGTATATACCGTGAGTTTGTAGTTTTTAACAGCAGATATAGGGCCAATTAGAGAAAATATATAGAGCAAGGCAAAAATGATGAACAGAGTATGCTCACCCAAAAACTCAAAAGCAACTCCAGCAGCGGCTCCAACTGCTATGTCTGCTACCGAGTGAAGACTAGCAAACCACCTATTTGCTCGAGAAATCTGGCTTTTATCTACCACGCTAGGAATCAGTGATGAGAATAAACTGTCATAAAAAACAGTAGTTCCTGATATTATAAAAGAAAATGATAGTAGTAAGAAGATATTGAAGTTTCCTTGAAACAGTAAATAGCTTGCCAAGAAACAAAGAAGTGCCCGGATCAAAGAACAAGTTGAGAGAATCAGTATCTTCTTCTTAGAATCACCTAGATTTTGTAACAGGAGAAGGAAAACAAGGGTTCCGAGACCTGTGAAAACGTTAATAGCAGCGATTCTTGAATTTTCAAGATTGAGAGATGAAATTGCTATTACAGGCAATAAGAATAAAATAAACTGAGTTGATGTAAAACTGAGCAGTTCTCCGGACCATAGAAAACGAAAACTTTTATGCATCTTTTACCTCTAAAATATTGATGCTTAACATTTTCATTAGAATGTAAAGTATTTTTTTATCTTCAATCTGAACTCTACCAGAGCGAATAAAATTTTCTATTTCATAACCTAAATCTGTTCCTAATTTTATAGAACCTCCGTTTCCAAGGAAGATAATCTCATCTGAACCCTTCTTTATTTCACAGGTGTTAGAAAATTTAATAGCTGCCTTTTTATTAGATATCAAAAACCAGCCCCTAACACTTGGGATATGATTTTCTGCGCAGTTTACTATTGAAGAAAAGTCAACTTCTTGCAAAGACGAGATATATTCTTCTAGCAGTTTTTTAGTTGATATTTCATCTCGATTCAAGAATTTTACATCTTTAAAAATTAATTTATTTGAGGAATTTATTAATTTACTAATTTTTTCTGCATTTCTGTCTTTTTCAACTGAAAAGGTGATATGAATAGAATAATTATCCTCGGTTTCCCTGCATGTATAGTCCCTGAAGGAAATGCAAGGAAATTTTCACTTTCCAAATTGTATTCATTAACTTTAACTGAAGATAATTCTTTTACGTCAATAGTTCTGGGTATTGCTAAATGATCGTACACTGTATGTGAGTAGACCCATTTTTTAGCACCTGCTACTTGAACCATTACGACTTCTTCTTCATCAATGTGTGGCAACAGTCCTTTCTCACCAGGTCCTGTAAAATAAGCAGTGGCCGTACATCTCATCCCAGTCACAATTTCAACTTCTCTGCATACCTTCATTACCTCCCCATCTACCATGGTCCGTTTTTGACATGCTTAAAGTTAAATATAAAACTAGTTGCAAAAACCGCCAGCCAACAAATCATAAAGGAAATCAACATTTCCTTTATTGGAAAATAGATATAAACTTTACCAATTATCCTCTGCGCAATGAGACTAGATACAAATGAAGTAACCCCCATAGGCAGCAAGGCTAAGACTGTTGCAAGACCCGAGTAAATAAGACTATTTAATGCATGCCAGTGCACAACCTCAGCAGGTGTGTAACCAGATACTCGCAGTAATCCTTGCTCTCTTCTGATAAGAGAAGTATTTAAAACAAGGATAGCAAGACTAACGGCCAAACATGTTACTGACACCAGAGCAGTCAGTAATACCGTATCCACAGAATTGATTCTGGAGACACCGTATGTTTTTAAAACTTCCAGAGAAGTGCTAAGTACTATAGAAATAATGCAGAACCCTGAGATTCCAATAAATAAACAATTTAAAGAAAAATAATTTATATCTAACTTATGTTTGACCGATCGGATAGATAGCCCAAGCTTAACTCTCCCTAGGCGGAACAAAATCCTGGATGCAAAATCCAGCAGAGGAAATAAAATCAATGTAGTGGAAAAGTGAACTGCAAGAACTGTTAAAATTCCAGACTGCAAGGAAGCATTAAAAAGCACCTCAACATTTAATTCTTCCGCTGAAGACGAGGAAATTTTTACAAGAAAAATTATCAATATAAAAACTATAAAAATTATCGATATTAATTTAGATATCTTTACTATCCTACTATCTCCTCCCTCCAAAATATTTTTTAATACTAACAAGGAGGGAACTTTACCTGACCTATAAATTGGAATAATAGTACTTACACAACAGGTAATAACGCTCAGTGCTACGGTTAGAAAAAATCCAAGCCACTGGGGTGAGTAAGCAGGAAAGGTTATATGGGTACCCGGGTCGAAGCCCTGGGCGGCCATCCTATTAAATATCGGAATAGCGTAGTAGCTAGACAGTAAAGAAGCAGCCCCTCCCAAAAAAAGACCCCAAAAAAGAAATATACAATATGATAAGAAGAAGACAGTTTCTTACATCTTTACGGGAAGCTCCTAAAAGTTTCCACTGGGCAAAAATAAACTGCGTTTTCTTAACGGTAGAGTTCCCAACGACAGTCAGAGAGAAAAAAGCAAGACAAAGAACAACAAAATAAATCGTTTGTGATACTATATGAAATTCATTCGAGTTTAAACCCTGTCTTTCCACCCCCTCTACAAAGGCAGCAGAATGACTCCAGATCATTTGATAAGCACAATTTCCAACAAGAAAAGAAATAAACGATACAACCCCAATTAACGGAGTCCAATTCAACAGGTCAGTATTCACTACTCGTAAAGAATACTTATACAATTTTTCCATCCTTCATAAAGATTAAATTATCTGCAATAGATGCGGACGGAATATCGTGCGTAACCATAAATACTAAAGTATTTTTAAATGAAATATCTTTAAGATACTTTAAAACGATAGAAGAATTTTTACTGTCTAAAGCGCTGGTTGGCTCATCGGCAAATATAACACTGGGCTCAAGCAATACTGCCCTACAGATTGCAACTCGTTGCTGCTCTCCCCCAGACAGCTGAGAAACTTTTTTATTTGACAGTTCAAAAATACCAAATTTATTTAAGAAACTAATTAGCTTTCTTTCTGAAACGTTGCGTCGTGCTAATTTTTGCGATAAAAGTATGTTTTCTTTTACGGTCAAATAGTCCAAGAGATTGTAATTTTGAAATATAAAACTTACATTTTCGCGAAGGTATTTAGATCGCTGATTTTCATTGTAAGTATAAATATTTTTTTCATTTATATAAACCTCTCCTGAGGTTGGCATATCCAGACCACTTAAGCAGTATAACAAAGAAGTTTTTCCTGCCCCGCTTGGTCCTACAATAGCAGCAAGTCCACTACCGGAAAAGTTTAAATTACATTCCTTTAGTATATTACTTCCATTAGCTTCGGCTACTTTGTGTAAGTTTTTACATACAACAGAAGGCGGCTTCATCATTTCCTTTTACAGAAGCGGGGCAGCTTCCATAATCAATACAGACAGCTGCCCCACTTTTTATTAATTTAGCAGTTTCCCCGTGTAAATGCACTGGGCCATCCTGGACAGGGTGAGCTTCCAGCTAGCGGCCCCTTGGCCTTATCCGCCTAGCTACTAACTTTGAGCTGCCGCTAAATCAATAACCTGCGCCCGGCCACCGTCCTGGCCCTCAGCGCCGGAAAGATCGCCGGTAGCGTTGTGCATATGCAAGAACAAGATGCTCTTGGCCTCACCACTGCGACGTTCTACCGTCAGCTTAGTCTCTGCGGAGTCCTTATAAAGCACACCGGCATGAGGTTCAGCACCAGAGAAGGCAAGATCAGCCTTAAAAGGCTTGTAGTCAATCCAATCGGTGGAATCCACCTTCACCGGATCATCCGCTTGTGGATCCTGAGGAGTGTAAACCGAATAGGTGTCCACCTTATACTTAATGGACTTAGCCTCATCCTTAGACAAGCCCAAGGCAGCAAGGGAAACCGGTGCCACCAGGGTATTAGTGTCCATGGTGTTAGTATCCACATCACCCCAGGCGCCGTTAACCGGCAGAGTATCCAGGGCAAGTAAGTCCTCCCCCTCATAGCCATAAAGAGTAGCCATCGGATAGTCCACACCAGAGGTGCGATCAATATCTAGCATATAGTCGGCGTTGCCGTCACTATTGGTATCGATCAGAATCTCAGCCAGGTTATTGAGATTCAAAGTATCCCAATTACCCCAGGTGGAAATCCCAAAAGCCAACTCAGTCTGATCGGCATTAGTTGTGGCACCAACATACTGTAAATCCACCCGTCGCTGAGAAGGCATGGCCAAATCTTCAGCTTTCATACGCTCACTGCGAGCGCCCAATTCAAAAGCACCCACCAGGCCCTGGTAACCGGGTTGGCTCAGCTCATCCCCAGAGAAAGAAATCTCTGCCGAGCTACCGGCCTTAGCCAAAGCTGGTGTAGCAAGAGAGGCCTCCATCTGGGCAACCGGCTTAGGCGCAATCTGAACCGGCACCCGCAACTCCTGGCCCTCCCGGGTGACTTTAAGCCGACCCGAGGCCTGCGCAATATACTGGCGGGCAAAGTCAAGCTGGGTCTTTTCCAGGCCGGGATCAGCAGTCTTCTCCAATTTAGCTGGGTCAACCACTGCCTTAACAGTCACCTGAGCCTGGCCTTTAGCCGGAACACTCACCTGCGGGTCAACCTCCAAGGAGACCCCGGGCATGGTGACAGACTGGTCCAAGGCAAGCTGGTAGTCCCTGTCTTCCTCACTCTTGTTCTCCAGCAGGATCTTACGCTCAAGCTCAATTTTCTGGCCAGCAACAGGGGCTTCTACGACACCAAAGCTAGTAGAAACCTGCTCCTTGCTGTCAGCATTGTAAGCTAGCAGGTCTGTTTCAATAGCGGCGAGAGCATCCACCCTGCCTGACCCCACCCTGTCTACAGCCAGCACATTGCCCTCTGCATCAGTAACATCGTGTTTAGCGCTATTCATAATGGCCGCTTTAAGGTCCTGAGCAGTGTAATCCCGGTGGGCTTCATAAACCAGGGCAGCAATACCGGAAACAAGAGGGGCAGACATGGAGGTTCCGGTCATGGTTGCCTTCTCGCTACCCAAAGAGACCCCGGCAGAAACAATGCCGGTTCCGGGAGCAGCAACATCTGGCTTAGTAAAGCCCTCAGAGCCGTGCTGGCCGCGGGCAGACGAAGGATTAATCTGGTCCAGGGCACCGCTATCGGCCAGGACGGCCCCGCGCCACTGAGGATCCAGAGTAATCGTAAAAGAGCCACCGGTCATGGTTGCATCCCGAACCGCTTCAGAAGCATCGGGGTTAAGCCTGACCCCCGGAATGCTGTCATTACCGGCGATTGCGTTAGTGGTGGGGTAAGCCCCCCGAGAGGTCAGCACCATGCCGGCGCCGCCGGCATCCTTAATATTATCTGCCCGTACTTTTGAACCGCAGGGCAGATTATCATCTGGGTCGGTCCAGTCGATCAGCACCCATTTACCGGCAAATTTACCGGCAGAGTTGCTGCTTTGAGAGAAGGCTTCGCAGCCGTACTTGTTCTCTGCTGGAGCCGCAACAACGGTGCCGGTTAGCTGTTCCGGCTTAGCCTTAGTGTAGTCAAATTGAACCGTGTAATCCCCAGAGACCTCCACATCCTTAAACATGGAGGCAGAAATCTTTGCCCCATCAGCCAGGTAGGTGGAACCGCGAGAATTCGCCACCGTCAGGGCGCTCACGGCGTTAGGAGGAACGCCTAGAATAGAGTAGGTGTCCCCCACTCCGAGATTGCTGTTGGCATTACCGGCAGCAACAACACTCAAGACACCTTTACGGGTGAGCTCGTTAATAATGTCATTCTCTGGGTCATCAGGAACCCCAAAGTCGGCGCCCAAAGACAGGTTAATGATATCTGCCCGGTCCGAAAAGTCACCGTCCCCATTAGGGTCCATAGCCCGGTCTAGGCCCTGCCCGGTCAGGTTAGTGCTGCCCGAACAACCAAAAATGCGCAGACCAATAAGCTGGGCCTGCGGGGCAGAGCCGGGGCCAATTTTCATGCTACGCAGCTCTTTATCGCTTAACTGCTTATAGTCTCCACGGTAAGTTTTACCGTCCGAGCCCACCCCATAACCCGCTGCGGTTCCGGCAACATGGGTACCGTGACCGTTAACCTGGCAGTCCAAGGGGTTAGAATCAGGCTTTGGAGTAGACGCCTCCGGATTCATAGCATCGTAGTCATCGCCAGCTAGGTCGTAACCACCCACAAACTTATTGGGATCGTAAAGACCCGAATCCGCTGCCGGCATCTCCTGAGACTCCTGAGCCTTCTGATACGCTTCGGCAGTGCCGGGACCAGCAAAATCGGCGTGAGTGTAATCAATACCGGTATCTATAATGGCAATACGAACCCCTTGGCCGGTATGGCCAGTGTTAGTCCAGCTAGCCAGCGACTGTGTATCAATAGTGCTACCGGCGTTAGAGGCCGTCTTAGGGATGATCTTAGAGATTTTTACAACGTCGTCCCGCTCAGCCAGCTGGCGAATCTGCTGGGCGTCCCCTTCAATGGCGGCCCCACGCAGGGCATTGTGGGTGGTATACAAAACTTCAGCCTCAGACTGAGAGGCAACTTCTTCAGCTTTCTGCTCAACATCGGCCTTAATCTGCTGGGCATCAGCCTCCTGGTCAGCCTGGCCCGTAGAGTTTGACTGACCCGTTGAGCTGGATTCACTTTCTTTAAGCCGCTGTTCACTGTCCTGGCCAGAAGCCTCAAAGGCGCCCTCTCCGGCAAACTGCACATAGGCGGCAACGCTACCCTGCGCTGCCCGCATAGTCGGAGTAATGACGGCCTTATCAGAGCTTGCGGCCCCGACCTGGTCAGGGTCCACCGTTGCCGTTGCTGGTACAGACATCGTTAAGGCCAGGGTAAGCCCCAGGAAGCCAGCGGCACACGACTTCCTACCTCCCCGGCTAAATACTGATTTTTTCATGGGTCCTCACCATAGGTGTTATTGCACAGATCCCTCAAAATATCGTGAGAGTGATGATCGCATCGTAAAAATACTTGGCCAATGCGCCACTATCTAAGATAACCCAACAGCAACCCCATTAACCAGTATGTACATTTCTAACGGGTGCCCCTCCTTGCCCCTTTTGTTTGTGTAGCAGGCCATAAGTCTTTAAAATTTTTCTTTTTCCTCTACCGGCCCGGGAGTTTTGCGCAGCCTAGATATTTAGATATCTATTCAAGTCAAACCGGGAGTTAGCAAGCTCTAGCCAAGCCATCTCCCCCTGTGCCCCCAAGCACGGTATCCTAGAGGTTGGTGCACACAGCAAAGGCCAGCACACCGTACTTAAAGAGCCGGCCAGACGCCTCTAAGGAGTTACTTTTTATGCCAGCAATCGTCATTGTCGGTGCCCAGTGGGGCGACGAGGGAAAAGGTAAGGCCACCGACCTATTGGCCAACCGAGTTGACTACGTCGTCAAACCCAACGGCGGTAACAATGCCGGCCACACTGTTGTTGTTAACTCACAAAAATTTGAACTGAAACTGCTGCCGGCCGGTATCCTCTCCCCACAGGCCACACCGGTTATTGGCAACGGAGTGGTCGTCAACCCCGAGGCCCTCTTCCAAGAAATCGACGGCCTAGAAGCCCGCGGTGCGGATACCTCCAAACTCAAAATCTCTGCCAACGCCCATCTGGTTGCCCCCTACCACCAAACCATGGATAAGGTCAGTGAACGCTTCTTAGGTAAACGGGCCATCGGCACCACCGGACGCGGTATCGGCCCCACCTATATGGATAAAGTCGCCCGCCTAGGAATACGGGTCCAGGACGTCCTGGACGAATCTATCCTCCGGCAAAAGATAGAAGGCGCTCTTAAACAGAAAAATGAGCTCCTGGTGAAGGTCTACAACCGCCGGCACGTTGAGGTCGACGAGGTACTAGCCTATTTTATGAGCTACGCCGACCGGCTCAAACCCATGATCGTTGACGCAACCCAGCTCCTCAATCAGGCCCTGGACCAGGGCAAAACCCTGCTCATGGAAGGCGGACAGGCCACCTTCCTTGACGTAGACCACGGCACCTACCCCTTTGTGACCTCCTCCAATCCCACGGCCGGCGGCGCCTGCGTAGGTTCCGGAATCGGGCCCACCCGCATCCAACGGGTCATCGGCATTCAAAAGGCCTACACCACCAGGGTGGGAGCCGGGCCCTTCCCCACAGAACTCTTTGATCAGATGGGAGACCACCTGAGGGACACCGGTGGAGAATACGGGGTCAACACCGGCAGGCCCCGCCGCTGCGGCTGGTACGACGCCGTCCTGGCACGGCAGGCAGTGCGCATCAACGGTTTTACAGACCTCTTCATCACCAAACTTGATGTCCTCACCGGTCTCAAAAAAATCCCCGTCTGCGTTGCCTACGAGGTTGACGGGGTCCGCCACGAAGAAATGCCCCTCACCCAGACAGACTTCCACCACGCCAAACCCATCTACGACTACTTCCCCGGCTGGGATGAAGACATTAGCCAGGCCCGCAGCCTCCAAGATCTACCCCAGGCAGCCCGCAACTATATTGGCAAGCTAGAAGAAATCTCGGGCTGCCGTATCTCAGCTATCGGAGTTGGCCCAGACCGGGACAATACCATTGTTGTCCGGGACCTCATCCAAGATTAAACCGGTTGACGGGCTAAAAACTGGCAGGCTGCAGCACCTCAGGAACGACCAAAGAGCCTACCAAAGCCAGCCTTGCTAGGCTCAGCCTCTGCCAAATTGCTGCTTTCGCGCTCGCTCAGGGCCCGTTCAGCTTCCCTAGCCCGCTGCAGGGCAAAGTCTCGTTCCCGCTCGTAGATAGCGCTCCAACCCAGGGTAACTTCGGTCTCCACCTCAGCTAAGGCAGCCCGGTTCATGAGCTCTAAGGTCATGCTATTAAACATGGCTAAATCGGAGCGCCAGCTAGATCCTTCCCCAGCCTTGAGAGGTTCAGCAGCGGGAATGGCCGGTAGGGGCATGCGGGCTACCCGCTCCCCACTGAGGGTGTCGTCCACAGCGTTCCACCAGGATTGGGCAAAATCACGCAGCTTTTGGCTCTGTTCTCGCAGGGCCGGGTAAAGGCCGCGGTAAAAATGCTCGGCCATTTCCCGCAAAGAGGCGTGTACCGTCTCAGAACCCAGCAGATTAAGCGGAGCAATAAAATCTTGCAGGCCAAAATTGCTGAGCATGCCATAAAAACTATGGTAGCTATCTGGTCCCGTGTAGAGGCCATAGGCCGGTACCCCCTGGCCCAGGCTTAGGGCTGCAGCCCTAAAGCTAGTTGTCAGTGTAAAAGCGGCACCGTGGTGCAGCATAGCTGCCTGATCCGCATGGATAGCCGGAGCCACCACCGTGGGCGACCACATGCGGGCAGCGACCTTACGGTGCAGGGCAACGTCACCGTCCTGGGTCAGCGGGTTAGACTGGTGGGGCACAAAAACAATACAGAGCCTGGTTTGAGCATGCAGCCGATCCAAGGCCGTAGCTGCTAGAGCAATCTGCTGCTCGCTAAGATCGGAAAGACTGACGCTAACATAGGTATCCGGCAGTTCCCCAATGCCACCAATAAAGTCAAAGTATTCGCTGCCGTCTAAAAGACGCTGGCCCGGGTTAAAGAGTGTGGCAAGATCCAAGCTGGCGCTGGCACGAATACCGTGCTCGGCGCACCAATCCCTGGACCGTTCGTCGGCCACTCCCACCCGATCCGCCCTAGAGTAGGTGCGGGCAAGAACCATCTCATCGGCCTGGCTGAGGGGAGAGCCCACAACCTGACTGGAAAAAACGACCGGTTTGCCCAAGTGCTTGGCGACGGCCACCAGGGCGGCCCGCTCGTAAATGGCCGCACTATCCCTGGAGCTCAGGGCCTCATTTTCAATAATCAGCAGCGAATCAACCGTACGAATGTCCTCAACAAAGTAGGCAAAGTCGCCTTCCACTTTGGGGACAAGGGCCAGTTGCTCCCCCGCTAAATATTTCTCAATATTTTCCAGTAAAGACAGGCATTCCACCCGGTTAGAGGGGAATTTAAAAATCTCGATGGTCTCTGAAACCGGAGCATCTGTCTTGGCCAGGTTCTCCCCCGGAGAGGCTACTAAAACAATCTGGTGCTGCCGGTCTGCAAGTTTTTCTGCTAGAGCCAGAAGCTGGGCTTCGTGCCCAACGCGGTAAACAGAGTTAGATAGTTCGGAATAAACAAGGATCTTCACAGGGCTAGACTTCGCTTCTCGTACGGCTGTTGCGTCTCTAAAAAATTTTACGGGAACACCCCAAAATTCACCGATTTTTAAGTCTTCCTGCCAGTAGCATCCGCGTGGCTAATTTTTCCGGTAACGTCCGCTAGTTTGTGGTTAATCTTCCGGCCCTATAGCCGGCTTGATCCGGCTAAAACACATACAAAAAGAGCGGCCAATTTTGGCCAGGCCAGCAGCATAAAATAGGAGCTATGATTGTCCAGATTAACAGCGTCCACACAAGAGAAGGCAGGCTCGGCCCCCGGGACCTGACATAGACAAACCGACTACTCCAGCAAGATCAGCAAGCCAGCGCCCTGCTGGCTCTCAGCAACCCAGAGCGGGCAAGCCTGCAGTCCCTCACCCAAAATTTTGACTTTAGTCAGGCAGCGGTTGCAGACTGCTTTAAGGACCAGCAGCGCTCCAAAATTAACCGCTACGGCTCCACCTATCTTGTGCTGCTGCGCCCAGCTGTCTACCTGGACGGCCCAGAAAAAGTCTGCTTTAGCCAACTGCACCTTTTGATTAAACCCCAATGTGTGCTGGCTATAAGCCAAGATAAGCCCCAGCAGCCCGACCAGCTCAGAGTGCTGTTAAACAATATTTTTAGGGCCATGGACCGGTGCACCTCGGTGTGGTCTATGCTGCACCAGGCCCTTCAAACCCTCCTAGAAGACTACTTCCCTGTGGTTGAGGGACTAGAAAACGACGCTGATCAGATCGAAGATAGCCTCTTTGACTCCACAAACTTAGATTCAACCGGTGTCTCTGAACGTACCTACCGGCTGCTTAAGGAAGTTTCAGACTTCCGACGAGCCTGCAAGCCCTTGCTGGCCATTATCGAGCTTGTGATTAGCACTATAAGCTCCAGCCAGGACCAGCAATCCTCCCAAGACTTGCCAGAAACAAACGCCCCGGGAAAATTTCGAGACCTACACGGCCAAACCTTACACCTGGTAGAGCGGCTAGATGATCTTCAGGCTTCTTTACACAGCGCCCTTGAGGTCAACAGTATTATTGTGGCAGAACAGCAGAACGACCAGATGAAAAAAGTCTCGGCTTGGGCGGCAATCATGGTGGCCCCCACCATCATTGGATCCATTTACGGCATGAACTTTGAACGTATGCCCGAGCTGCACTGGACTTTTGGTTACCCAGCCTCCCTACTGCTGATGCTGCTCACCTCCGGCACACTCTACCGTGTCTTTAAGAAAAAAGACTGGGTCTAAGGCACCCTAGTAAAGCTGGTTGCTGTGGGTTTGGATAGGGTCCCCGATAGCGTAGTTAGCGCTTAAGTACTCCTCTATTTTGGGCAGGGTCCGCTCCATCAGCACCTTACCTGTCTCTAAAGAGTAGACCCGCACTAGCGGCTGACTCTGAGCAAAAGAAATCTCCATGAGCTGATTCTGGCCAAAGGCAAACCGGGAAGAACGCAAACCCTGGTAAAAATACTGGTTTTTACGGTAGTTGTCCTGGCCCATAGCCAGCTTAAGGGTCGGTGAATCAACCAGCTCCGCAGAACGAACCAGATCAAATTTAACCTTGCTGCTACCCGTTTTAAGGTTAGTTGCAATCACCTCGGCACTCTCACTGATCCATAAAAGTTCGTCCTTGACAATCAGGGATTGATTGCTGCCCCAGGCAGGAACCTTGCCTTCAGCCAGGGCCTGCTGGCCCAGGCCCTCAATGGCGTGGAAGCTAAAGGTGCCGGTTCGAGTATCAAAACTCAGCAACTCAAACTTACGATCTTCTTGCCCAGGTTCAGAAGCGTCCTCGCTGAGCAGCACCTGATCCGGCACCTCAACAAGGAGTGTATAGAGCATATGATCCTGGCAGGTGAGGGTGTAAGAAAAAGCAGCCTGGTTACCCAGGCCATAGGCCTTAATGTACTGCTGGTCAGCGTCAGGAAAAATCTTCATATACCCGGCAGCGTTGGGACTGCCCCAGTCTGTTACAGCATGCTCCGATTCAATTTCTGTGATGCTGGCCCAGACGCTACCGTCTGCGCATTGGGTTACTTCTCCACCAAAATGCTCATGCACCGGCGTTAAACTGGTCTGGCCAGCCTTCACTTCTAGCACACTATAAGAAGAAGCCTCTTCTTGCTCATCCATGGATCTTTTGACGCTGCCATAAAGCGAAACAGAACCGGTCTGGGTTGGAGAGATATGCAAAAGTTTGTTGAGGTCCTCCGCATGCTCTACGGCGGTAAGCTGCTGCCGATTTAAGGCCATACTCTTCTGGGAGTCCCCCCAATAGAGGGTGTCGTTAGCGTAGGCCAGGGAGACACCCTGCACATCCCCACCCTGGTAGACCTTCCAATCCTTGGTCACGGGATCGTAAAAGAGCAGCCGTAGCGGGGCCTGGGCCAGCATACCGGCGGAGGTATTGCCCGTATAGAGGGGCAGAACAAAGGCACTCTGTGCTAGAGCCTGCCGCGGATCCACATTAGTCATATTGCTAGCGCAGGAGGTCACAGTCAGCAGGCTACAGCACAGAAGAACCACTAATCGCTTTAAAAACCAAGCCACTTTTTGCCCCATTTACTGCCCATATATTTATATATACAGGGTGTAGGCTAGTTCTGGCTAGGTAAAACACAAAAGTTTAAGCTAGAAAAAAGCCTTCTATGACCTGACTCAACCAGGCTTGATCGGCAATATGGCACATTTCACGCGCTGAATGCATAGACAGCAAACCTAAGCCCACATCCACGGTACGAATCCCCAGGCGGGTTGCCGTGATGGGCCCGATGGTTGAGCCGCAGGGAATACTATTGTGGGAAACAAACTCCTGGTAGGGAGCGCCCACCTGCGTACAGGCTAGGGCAAAAATTCCTGCCCCCACCGAGTCTGTGGCATAACGCTGGTTAGCGTTTATTTTAAGAAGTGGGCCGGCTCCTGCCCGGGGCTGATTAACCGGGTCATGATGGCCGGCATAGTTAGGGTGCACCAGGTGTCCGGCATCGGAGGAGAGGCAAACCGACCTCGCCAAAGACTGCCGGTACTGGGCCGAATCCTCACCCCGGGCACAGGAAAGACGAACCAAAATATCTTCGAGGAAGGACCCGGCAGCACCCGAGCGGCTGCCAGAACCAATTTCTTCGTGGTCAAAGGCGGCTAAAACTACGCTAGCTTGGCTTTGCTGCTGCGCCTGTGCAGCCCAATAACGCTCTAGGGCCGTCAAGCCGGCATGTACAGAGGAAAGGTTGTCCAGGCGGCTGGCGGCAAGAAACTCCCCTTGGGCCCCAAAAAATCCGGGCGCTTGGGCATCGGCAAAAAAGAGGTCGAAGCCCACTACCTCCTGGGCACTAAAGGGCTGGTTCTGGTCTATTTGTCCCAGGTAATCCAGGAGATTCTGCTGGCCTCGCTCGGCTCCGGCCCAGATAGGGTAAAGATGCTTTTGTTTGTCTAAGGTGAGCTGCTCCTGCTGAGAACGGTCCAGGTGGATAGCCAGATGCGGAATACGGGCTAGGGGGCCGGTATGGACTAGCTGGCTAACCGTCCCGCCATCTCGGGCCAGACTTACCCGACCGGCAAGCTTAAGTTCCCGGTCTAGCCAGGAACTTAAGAGAGGCCCCCCGTAGATTTCGACGCCCACCTGCTGCCAGCCCAGGGAGGAGATAGAGGGCTGGGGTTTAACCTTAAAGGCCGGTGAATCCGTATGGGCCCCCAGAATCCGGTAGGGGCTGCCCGGTTCTTCCCGGTCCCCGCGAACCCAGGCTAGGAGGGCGCCGTCACGAATCACAAAACAGGCAGCCGGTAAGGTGCTAGCCTCCCAGGGGTCAGCCTCATCCAGCTGGCTGAAGCCGGCTGCCCTTAATCGAGTTGCCAGGCTGGCTACAGCCTGGTAGCTGGTTGGTGAGGCAGAGATAAAATCCGCTAGATCCTCAGCCTGTTTGCGTGGGTTAAGAGTTTTTGCCACAGCCTTACCTTCTTCTTAGTAGATCTCTTCTTTGGGAAAACTGGTGAGCACCCGGTAGCTTCCCTTGCGCTCTATACCTACCTTCTTAGCTGCATACATTACTAAAATAACCAAAACCAGTTCTAGACCACTTGCCATGAGATAGTCCACCCAGTTTGATCCCTCTTGAGCAAAAGGATCCGTCAGCCCCAGCACACCCATGATCATGAGATAAACATTGTTGACCACGTGCATGGCAATGCCTGCTTCTAAACCCCCGGTGTACCAAACCATAAAACCGGCGGCAATGCCCATAGTGAGGATGGAGGCCTGGCCCCAGAAATCGTAGGTATGGCCCATCATAAAGAGGGGGGCTGGTAGCACAATAGCCCAGACAGGGTGTTTAAGCCAGCGGCCAACGGTTTGCATCAGGTAGCCGCGAAAGACAATCTCCTCTGCATAGCACTGTAGCGGCACAAGGAAGACAATCAAAAGGAGCAGGGTGACTAAGAGGTTAACCGGCAGTTCAGAGCTCATGGTTAAGGGGACACCGGAAAGAATTGTTAAGACCACCGGAATAATAACGTACAAAACTAAGGAGATAGCGATGCAGAGTAGCAGCCAGCTCCAGCGAATTTTACCGGCTACTGAGTGAATGAGCCCCCAGGGTTTAGGCCCAAGGAGTAATCGAGCTAACCATAGACAGGGCCACATGAGTATAACTGACCCAAACAGTAGTAGAAAGACGGAGGGGGATTGCAGGGCCCCTTTTTGTAGGCTGGCGATATCCAGTCTGCCCACGACGGAGCCCATATTGCCTTCCTGCCGAAAGGCCTGGTAAAAAACCCAGGTGAGGGAGGTTGCAAAAGAAAGTAAAAAGAAGAGTGATCCGCTTATTACCGCTTCAAGAAGAGGTTTCCACCAGCGTGAATGCGGGTCTGCGTAGGAGAGGCGCTGGTATTCCAGTTGACGCTGCTCGGTGGCCGGGGTTCTGGTTTGGGGCCGTGCATAGCTGCCGCCGATTATGCCTGCTGCTGCTTGTTCTTGCTGTGGCGGGGCCTGATCCGCAGGTTTTTCTTTAGCCTGGATAGCAGTTTTTGGGCTTTGCCAAGGAATTTCTTCTGCCCGCTGCTCTGCTGGCTTAAGGTTTGCCAAGGTCTCTCCTCCTCAGTTCCAAAGGTGGCAGGTCAGGCGCTGGGCCCATAGTCTTAACGCCTGCTTTAGCTTGACCGCTCATCTATACCTTCTGTCGCTTAACCTTACGGCAACAGAGGTTAGTTGGAGGGCCATGCTGCAGATGTATTTACAGACTGCTTCCCAGGTTCCCCATTATTTCACGGGTACTCTAGGAGGGTCTTCCCCACCCTCGCTACTTAGAACCGTTGCAACCAGAGAGTCTTGTAATTTTCATGGCACTTACTTTTAACGTTCCTCCTAACTGGCCAGCCATGCCGGAAGGCTGGAAACCAGATCCCACCTGGCGTCCGGATCCTGCCTGGGGACCTGCCCCAAAGGGCTGGGAGTTTTGGACGGATAATTCTCCAAGAATTCAGCAGGCAGGCGGGCATTCTGCCCCGGCTGCAACTGCCCAGGCTAGGGCAGTTGCCCCCGATCCCGCCACAAGGCCAGCAGCCCAAGCCAGCTCCCAGCAGGCTGAGCAGCCCCGGCAGGGCGGCAAAAAGGCCCGTCAAGGCAGTAGGGGCGGCAGGCATCGTAAGCCCAGGAGCCCCCGTGTTCCGGTGCTGCTAGCAGTCTTGCTCTTGCTCAGCCTTCTCCTCGCTGCCGGTCTCCTTGGGGGCTTTGTCTTCTCATAGAAGACCCCTCCACCGTCTTTGCTGGAGGGGCGCCTTCTTGTCCGCTACGCGCTGATCTGATACTCAGCCCCGCCTTGAGACTGTGGGTCTTCATAGACGATGACGCCGTTTAGGTTGGGCACATCCAGGATTATACTTCCGGCTGCTTTTTCTGCAGGTCCTAGCTCATATGGAAACTTTGCTGACTCCGCTATACAACCATAAGTAGGCCCTGTATAGATGCTTCCACCGAAGGTTGTCCCGTTGTTATCAATGTACTTAAAGGAAGAACCATCAGTATAAAGGCTGTGGTAGTAGTTCTCGTCAAAGGCTTCTTTTGAGCCCGTGTTAACTTCAAGGTTAACTTTTATAAAATGGCCGTTTTCAGCGGGTTGTGAATAAGGTTCAGTGCATTGAACGTCAAGCTCGATACCGGTTACTTTAAACTTATATACTTCCGAGTTATCTGCTAGTCCACTGATTACAATTTCTTCACCAATGCTAGCCTCAATGTTTCCACGTTCATTTAAATTCTCTGTGGCTGCTTGAGTGGCTTGGTTTTGAATTGGGGAAACTGATTCCATCGGCTTGTTTTCAGCTTGGTTGCTGCTTGAGCAGCCGGTCAGGGCCAGTAGTGCTAGTGCGGGTAGCGCAAGGATCTTGGGGGATTTCATGTTTACCTCTATGCGTTTTTAATAAATCCCTTTTATCATACATATTTTTATACTTATTCTTTTGTATTACCCTCCAGTCAAGTACAAATTGTGTTCCTTATTGCAAATTTTTGTTCGTACCCTTATATGTAACTTTACAGATGCCGGGCTCCTACTAGAATGGAAGCCATGTCTTTTGAGCTTATTATCACTATTCTTAGTGCTCTTCTGATCGCTGTTGGGATTATCGGCATTGTCTACCCCGTCTTGCCCGGTTCCTTTGCTATCCTTGCCGGCCTCCTACTCTGGTCGCTCTGCCTGCAGTCTGCCGAAGCCTGGTGGGCGCTAGGCTTAGGCGGAACCATCCTGCTTGTGGGCATGTCTGCCCAGTTCATCCTGACGGGCAGAACCCTCAAACGGGAGAAAATACCCAATAAATCAACGCTTTTGGCAGCCCTGGCCGCCGTGGTCGGCATGTTTTTAATCCCCGTGCTAGGGCTCTTTATTGGCTTTGCCCTAGGCCTGCTGCTGAGCGAGCTCTACCGGCAAAAAAGTATGACAAAAGCCCTGCCCTCAACCCTGTCAGCCCTTAAATCTATGGGCCTGGGCATGCTCCTTGAACTAGGCTGCGCCCTCCTGGCTGCCAGCATCTTTACTGGAGCCCTTATTATCTACTACGCCACCCCTTAAATCAGCGGCCAATTTCTAGACCGCTCAGCCTAGCAGCGCTATCCACACCCTAGCTGGCAGCTCAAGCCGGTAGAATAATGCTGTGATCAAATCTTTGCCCGCGCCCCTGCTTCTCCTAGCGACCGCCCTCACCCAAGCCCTGGGTATCTACCAGTACACAGCCAACAGCATGGTCCTCTCTGGCCAGGTTTTCTTTCCCATCCTTTTTCTTTTTGCCAGCATCTACCTGCACTGGCGTAATCGGACGGCAATAGAAAGTTTTACCGGGCCCAGAACCCTCCTGCTGGGTTTGGCCGTCCTGAGCCTGATCGCCAGTATTATTGGGGTAGTGGCCGCTGTCTATTGGCTGTATCCGCAGGTCATCATCTACTACCTGGCCTTTTTCCTCCTGGCGCTAGAACTTGCCTTCACCATCGCCGCCCTACCCAAAAAAGAAAAGAAAAAACGTAAAGAATCTAAAAGGCAGCAGCGCCGTAACCGGGCAAACAATCTTGTAGCCACCGTCAAAAAAGCGGATGACCAATAAGCGCAGTAAACCACCCCTGCACCACATACCTAGAGGAAAATCATGAATTCAGGTTCAGCACCCCAGCCGGTCCCCCTCTCGGGCGGCCGCCGCCTTGCCCAAATAGCCGCTTTTGTTTTACTAGCCGGCGTGCTGTGCTACACCATGACCTATGCGCTAACGGTCGGTGCCCTGGACTTTTCGGTTTACCGCCTAGGAGCCATGACGGTTTTTAACAACGAAGGGTTTGATAAAGAACTCTACGTTATTGACCTACTCAGGCTTAATGAGGACTTCTCCCTACCCTTCACCTACCCACCCTTTGCAGCCCTCATCTTTGTGCCACTAGCCTTTATCCCTCCCTGGCTGGGCATAGTAGTCATGATGCTTCTAGCCTGGGCGGTTGCCTTCTGGCTAGCTACTTTGATCATGCGCTACACCCAAGAACGCGGCCGGCAACTTCCTCTCCAGCACTACCTGGGGGAGCGGGCAACACTGGCCCTGCTCTTAACCTTAATCTTGTGCTCCGGCCCCTGGCTGCGCGGCATGGGTTTGGTGCAAATTAACCCGCTTATTATGCTGCTAGTTTTATGGGACTTTCTACGGCCTGCCCGTAAACTACCTAGAGGTTTCTTCATCGGTATTGCCGGCGGAATTAAACTGACCCCACTGGCCTTCGGTTTAATACTGCTGGTGCGTAAGGACATCAAAGGTCTTCTAACCCTAGCCGCCTCCTTCTTTACGAGCGTAGCAATCGGCTTTTTACTCCTGCCCCGAGAATCGGTTGAATTTTGGACTTCTGCAGTATCCGACCCCTCCCGAGTGGGCAACATTAACTATCTCGACAATATCTCCATCCAGGGCTGGCTTATGCACCTGGGCCTAGGGCCGGGATTAGGCCTCAAAATAGTCCACTACGGCCTAATCCTTGCCCTCATGCTTGGGGTTGCTAGACTGCTCGTCATTCTAGAAGATCGCCACATGCTGCTCTCGCAGATCTCGCTGAATGCTTTTCTGATGCTGTCCATGAGCCCTATCAGCTGGTCTCACCACAATATCTGGCTTCCCCTCCTAGTTGCCGCCCTGTGGTTAGACGCCTTCCCCACCTTTTTTGCCCAGGGCCCGGCCGGTATTAAAACCCTGGCTTCCATTTGCGCCTGGGTAGGCTCCCTTGGCCTGTGGATTTCGCCCATGTGGATTGGCAGCTGGCTACACGGCTCCTCCGACCAGCTGGATTACATTGCCCGCCTCCCCCTGCTTATTTCAGCCATACCAATTATTGCCCTCTTCATGACAGTGTGCTTGTGGATAATAGTGGGAATCCGGTCTACTCGAAGGTAATTTCCCACTCTAGGCCATCCTGGCTATCCACCTTTATTGCAGTCTTATCGGGCAAGTCCTTGATATTGATGCTAACCTCATACTCTTGGCCGCTAGTTCGGTCTATAGTGTTCCAGGTGCCGGATTCGGGGTTGAGGGCTGTAACCATCAGGCCTGCATCCTCCTCCGTGGTCTTATGTTTTATTTTGACCTTGCTAGCCCCACCATCCAGGGTAAAAGCCTGATCACCGATATAGTTGCTGCCTTTATAACCACCCTTAATGGTATCCCCAACCTTATGGGCTGGTGCATCAACCACCGAATGTAGGCGAATAACCCAGTCCCCCGTTGCACGAACCTCGATTTTTTCTGTCCTGTCCCTTTTCTCTGTATCTATCCAGGTAGAACCGGACGTATCCCCCTCAGGCAGGTAATGCAGGTAAAAGCTTAACTCATCCGAGCTACTTTTGCCGGCTACACTAAAAACTTGGAAGCTCTCATCCGGCTTTGCCTTAAACTCATACTCCAACCAGGCAGATGAGTCTTTCCCGTCCGGTTTGCTGATCTCAATTATTTGATCACCGCTTCCCTTATACTCCTTAACTTCACCTCCTGTCTGCTGTGTTTCTCCTTCTGCCTGTTCACTCTGCCCAAATATTTGACTGCTGCCCCCACTAGAATCAGTTCCCTGCTGGTCTGAGTCTAAAGAAGACCTAAAAAATTCACCAATCACCAGCGCCAGCGCCACAATAAGAGCCAGGAGCACAAGACCAATAATGCTAAGAATTCCGGCAGTGCTGCTCAGAAATTTTTTAGCTGCCCCAGGCTGAGCGGCCGAAGCTTGCTGCTGATAGGCTTGCTCATAGTTTGCCCTGTACTGGCCCCCGTTTGCTTCTGCTGGGGATCCTGCCGGCTCCGCTGAGCCTGCCCCCGGTTCTGCTTCTTCTGTTGGAGTTGCTGCTGTTTCCTCTTGCTCAACCCACAATTGCCAGCCTTCCGGAGCCGGGCCCCAGGCAGGATCCGGCTGCCAGCCCGGCTCGGGCGTCCATCCCTGCGGTGGTGTCGGCCAGTTAGGGGGAACATTAAAACGTTTAGCCATGTAAGATCCTTCTTTCTGGACTAGATAGTGGCTTGATTAGCTAAGGGACAGGCTCCACTCGCCACAAAGACTTGTGACATCAACTAAAAAGAGGGTGCCCTCGGGCAGAGTAAAGTCGGTCGTATATGAATTCTGTAGCGCAAGTGCCAGCACCTGACGTTCTTTTGTCTCTAGGGAGGTAGCTGCCAGGGCAAAAAGTGCCTGACTTTGAAGGTCTTGCTCGGCTACGTTGTAGCGGGCCTGAGCCCCTAGGCCAGAACCGTCCAACACAAAGACAGCCGAGCCTTCGCTACGAATAACCTCTCCGGAAGTGTACCTTGGGATATCCGACATACTGTAGACCTTGATCTGCCAGTTTCCCGAGGCCGTAATTTTGATGGTTTTAGTCATCTTATCTGTGCCGTAGAGCAGCATACTGCCACTGGTCTTTTTACTAACGCTCAGGATTCCTTGGCCGGCTTCTTCTGTACCGGCTGCCGAAAGCTGATCAATAGCCAAGGAATTTTTGCCGTCTCCTTCAAGGCTGTAGACCAGATAGCCGGTATCCAGGCCACCGGGTATCTGAACCTCCAAGGTTTTATTGCCTTGACCGGTATAAAGATTGGAAGGCCCCGCGGGCTCCTTGACCGTAGGGTTATCTGCCAGGGTTACGGGAGGCAGGCCTGTCTTAGAGCCGCCTTGCCTCTCAGCGCTCAAGGTCCGGTCTGCTGTAGCTGAAGCAGAAGGAGAAGCTGAGCTCTGCCCGGAATCCGCTGAAGCAAAAAGATCAGCAGTGCTTAAAGTAGCTGAAGCAGAGCTTAACTGCTGGCCTTGCTCCTGCTGCGGCTGGCTTTCTGCCCGGTCTTTAGCCTTGATCATGACCAGCCCGCTAACAATAGCGGCAATCAGCAGGAGGGCTAGCAGGCCCGAGGCGGTGAGGGTCACAATTCCCCACTTAGTTTTAAAGAAAGCCGGGGCTGCTACCCCTTGCTCAGGCGGCATCCCCTGGGCCGACCTAGGCGGTTGGGTCATGGTCTAGAAGTCCTCACAGTGTGTATGGTCAAAATGAAGCTTCTCTAAAGTTACACAGTTTTAAAGGAAAGTTTTTTGGGTTCAAGCCAAGCCTTGAGGCCATTTTTGGCTGTAAATATTCCACTTAGGTTATTTTTACAGGTGTCCGCTGACTGCTCCGGTGCAAAAAAAAAATTTTAAAAATTTTTGTAACAGAAGGCATAGCAAAACAAGCAGGCAAGACCCAGAAGTTGGCCACCGGGCAGCAGCTAACCGCAATCCTGCCACAACGGCCAGCACAGCCTTCTTAACAAAGATCTATAATTGCATATGTCATGCATATTTAAATGAGGGAGGCAGTAGATCGTGTCAGACCAAAAACCAAGTAGCAGCACCTCCCCAGAGCAGGAGCAAGCCCCGGCAGGGAGGCTGACTGACCAGCAGATTGCGGCCCAGGCCTCGGGGCGGGCCAGCTGGCACCGGCGTGCTTCTAAACCCGTCAGTGCCTGGATGCTGCTCTTAGTCCTAGCTGTCTTTGCCCACCCCTGGATTCCCCAAGCTATCTGGCTGCTGGTCCATATGGTTACCCTAGGGCTCATTACCAACTCCATTCTGATCTGGAGTCAGCACTTTACCGAAGCACTTCTTAAACACAAGTGCAGCCCACAGGACAGAAAAAAACAGGTCAGCCGTATCTACCTGCTCAACCTAGCTACTGTCAGCATCATGGTCGGCATCCTCTTCAACCTGCTGCCCTTAACCTACTTGGGCTCAACCGGCCTGGGTCTTGTGCTCACCTGGCATGGCCTAGCCCTGCTCAGCCAGTTGCGGGCCGCCCTACCAGCCCGCTTTGCTATCAGCGTTCGCTACTACATCCTAGCCTGCTGGCTCCTGCCCCTTGGAGCTCTCTTTGGTGCCCTCTTGGCCAGCCCCCAAACCGACAGTAGCTGGCGCAATCAGCTGCTTTTAGCCCATCAAAGTATTAACATCCTAGGTTTTGTAGGAATAACCCTGGTGGGCACCCTGCTAACCCTCTGGCCCACCATGCTTCGTACTGGCATGCACCCGCAGTCACTACGCCTTTCACGGATAGCCCTCATTATTATGAGCTCGTCCTTGCTGGTCATCACCGCTGCCTGCCTGCTTGGCCTGCCCTACCTGGCAGCTGCCGGCCTTATCTGCTACAGCCTAGGAGTCTGCTGCGCCGCCGCCCTCATGCTAGCCAGCTGCCGCAAGAAAAAACCCAGCGACTACCCCACCCTGTCGGTGGCTGCCGGCATCTGCTGGTTACTTATCTCCTGCATCTGGGCAGCTATTCTCCTTGCCAACACCCCTTTTTCCAGTTTAAATTTGCGGCCGCTCACCCCCGTCTTTGTAGCAGGTTTTCTGCTGCAAATTCTGCTGGGGGCCATGAGCTACCTACTGCCCGTTCGTATGGGCGGCGGCCCCAGTGCCGTCAGGGCAGCTAACGCCGAATTTAACCGCTTTTCTTTTGGCCGGGTCAGCATTATTAACCTTAGCCTGCTCATTTTTATCCTCCCAGCCGACCTCACCGGATCCTGGGTGCGAGCCGGAGTGTCCTTGCTGGGGTCAGCAGCCTACGCCAGTTTTCTTATCTTGATGCTGCGGGGCGTCAAAAAGTCTATTGCCGTCCGTAAAAAGGTTATTGCTGCCAGAGCCCGGGGTAAAGCCCCGGTCACTGCCCAGGAGCCAGTGCGGCAGGAAAAACCCAAGGCGCGACGTGAACTCTTGTTGGGAAGCGGCCTCACCCTAGCCACCCTGGCAGGAGCACTAACCCTAGACCCCTCGGCCAGCGGGCTACTCAACGCCGGCAAAAACAAACCAGGCGACCAGGCCAATAAGGGAACAGCTAGCAGGGTTCGGGTGAATGCCACCGCTGACATGCGTTTTGAGCCAGACCAGATTCAGGTAGCACACGGTCAGCAGCTCATTATCGACCTCTACAATACGGATACAAGCAACGTTCACGACCTGGCGCTCTCTTCTGGAGCTCAGACAGGACGAGTTAACCCAGGCGCTAGTAGCAGCCTGGACGCCGGCGTCATTACCGGCAACCTTGACGGCTGGTGCACCATCCTGGGCCACCGGGCTATGGGCATGACCCTCCAGATCACTGTCAGCGAGCTAGAAAACTCACACCAAGACCACGCTACTACAAGCGCTGACACCGTGACCATCCAGGATATCGACCTCAAGGCCGATATGGGGGCAGACTACCGGGTACGTCGGGCTAGCCTGGAAGATTTTCCGAGCAAGACCCAGGTTCACACCCACCGGCATACCTTTGAAATAAGTGAAGTAGAAAACGAGATCGCCCCCGGGATCAGCCTAAGCTCCTGGACCTTTGGCGGAAAGTACATGGGCCCCACTCTCCAAGGAAACCTGGGAGATCAGTTTGAAATAACCCTCATCAACAAGGGCAGTATGGGCCACTCCATAGATTTCCACGCCGGCATGGTCTCACCCGACCGGGTTATGCGCACCATTGCCCCCGGGCAGCAGCTAACCTACCGCTTTGAAGCCAAAGGCTCAGGCCTCTGGCTCTACCATTGCTCCACCGCACCCATGAGCACACATATCGCTTCAGGCATGTTTGGGGCAGTGCTGATTGCCCCCGATTCCCTGGAGCCGGTAGCTCGCCAGTACCTGCTGGTCCAAAACGAAACCTACCTCATCGACAGCGGTAAGAAGACAGCCTCAGGCAATAAACTAGTCCAGGTTTCCCCCGAGGCGGTCGACGCGGGTAGACCGAGTTTGACCATGTGGAATGGGCATGCCAGCCAGTATGTTGCCCAGCCTCTTGAGGCCAAGGTTGGCGAGCGCATCCGTATTTGGGTTCTAGCTGCCGGGCCTTCCCAGGCATGCAGTTTTCACGTTGTCGGGAGCCAGTTTGACACCGTCTATAAGGAGGGCTCCTACCTTTTACGCGGTGGTCAAGACGCCTTTGGGGTCTCTGGCGGACATGCCCAGGCCCTGGATTTACAGGCTGCCCAGGGTGGTTTTGTTGAGATGGAATTTTTAGAAGCGGGAACCTACACCTTTGTTAATCATGACTTTGCCCAGATGGAACGGGGTGCCCGGGGCCTGATTAAAGTTAGCGCCTAGCCCGCTGTTTAGTGTCGGATCAGGGAGAGCTCAAATTCTAGGCTGATCTTGTCGGAGATCATGACGCCGCCGGCGTCTAGGTTGGCGTTCCAGCTTACGTCCCAATCTTTGCGGTTGATTCGGCGGCTACCTTCAAAACCGGCCCGGGAAAAGCCAGCTGGATCTTGGGAAATGCCCAGTAGTTCTAGAGGGATCTCTATGGAGCGGGTAATGCCGCGCATGGTTAGTTCTCCGGTGACGGTAAAGCGAGAGGGGTCCTCTTCGTCTTCTTGGAAGTCCGTAGAAATAAAGGTGATCGTGGGGTAGGAGGCTGCGTCAAAAAATTCTTCGCCTTTAAGATGCTCGTCCCTAGCTGGCTGGCGTGTGTCGATTGAGGCCACGGCAACCTCTATTTTTGCCAGGCATTTTTCCCAGCCATCCTGGTCAATATGGACCTCCCCGGCAACCTCGTTAAAGGCGCCGCGGATTTTAGTTACCATTGCATGCCGTGCTGAGAAGCCAATACGGGAATGGGTTGGGTCTAATTCCCAGTCGCCAACAAATTCTTGGTTCACTCTTCCCCCTCGTGTGTGTTGTTTGATGTGCTGCAGCAGCACAAGGGCTTAACTCTTGTCTGCTCTAATAAAGCCCAGACAACCAGCCTATAGGAAATTTTACCGGCCTGACATGCTGTTTCTTAATTTTTTTTGCGGTGTTTACTCCAGCCTGGCTCTTTGAGGGGTTTTTGCTGCCCTTAGTGCTGTTCTAAGTCAATAAATTGGTGGGCATGGTCGCTAATCACGGAGTTGACGCCCCAGTCCAGTAGCTGCTGGGCCCGCTGGCGGCTGTTGACCGTCCAGGCGTTGACCGGGTAGCCTGCCCGGTTGGCCAGCTTAATGCGCTCTGCTGTTAAGGCTCCGTCTTCAACATTGATAGCTGCTGCACCGATGAGTTCTAGCACAGAAAGCCAGTCTGGCCTGAGGCAGGCTTGGCTCATCAGGGCAGCAAGCTGATACTGTGGGGCTCTCCTCTTAAACTCTGCAAGGAGCAGGTGGTTAAAGGAACTCACCAGTACCTGTCGTTCCGGGTTGAGCTTATCCAATTGGGCAATAACAGCGTCAATAAGCTGGTAGGTTTTTTCTGCCCCCTGCTCATTCGATTTAATCTCGATGTTGGCGTTAAGCTTATGGGTGTTCATGAGCTCAATAACCTGGGCTAAGGTGGGAATCCTTTCGCCGGCATAGGCGGGAGAAAACCAGGATCCGGCGTCGATATCTGCCAGGTCTTTTTTGCTTAACTCGTAGATGGATCCGCTGCTGTTGGTGGTTCGGTCAAGTTGGCTGTCGTGGATGACAACCGGGGTGCCGTCGGCAATGATGTCAACATCGGTCTCAAACCAGCTGACCCCGTAGTCACGGCAGAGCTTTAAGGCGGCAAGGGTGTTTTCTGGTGCTATTGCGCTCAGCCCACGATGGGCAATAATGTGACGGTTCACGCCTGTCTCCTGCTTCTACTGTCTTCTTTTACTCAGCATAGCTGCCTGAGGTAAACCCTACCCGGCCAGACTGCTTAATTCCCGGTGTACTCCTGCTAGCCGGGCCTGGGGTAGTATTTTCTGTAACATAAGCCAGCGGCGCCGGCCCCAAGAGAGACACTATGAACGATCAAATGCTTATCAGCCAAAAGTCCCATCCCGCTGCCCAGCGTATCTCGGATCTAGCTAAGCACTCTTCGTCTCCGGGAAAACTAGCTCTGATTGAAGATCCCATCCCGCTGCTGCAGGCCCTGAAGGCTGGCCTACACTTTGTGGGTGTCTATCTTAGCGAGGGCCTTAGCCTGCCGGCAGAGCTGCAGCAGCTCTGCCAGAAAGCTGGACTCCAGCCACAACCTATTAGTGCGGAGCTGACTAAGGAGCTTTTCCGCTCCGATAAACGTCCCGATATTTTTGGTATCGCCAAAACACCCCCGCCGGTGCGGGCTAAAGATTTTGCCGGCCTCCAGCGAGACCTCCTCATCTTGGACGGTGTGCGTATTGCCGGCAATATTGGTGCCATAGCCCGCAGTGCCTACGCCCTAGGTGCCGGTGGTGTGATCCTGGTCGAAAGCGGCATCAAGAGCATTACCGATCGCAGGCTGATCCGGGCCAGCCGCGGCTACATCTTTTCCCTACCTCACGCCCTCATGACCTGGGGGCAGGTCAGCAATCTTTTACAGGAGAAAGGCCTCAGAACCGTCGGTTTAGCAGCCCGGGCCGACCAGCCTATCAGCCAGCTGAGCCGGCATCAAGAACCGCTGGCCCTACTGATGGGGTCCGAAACAGAGGGGCTCTCGGCAGAAGGACTGGCCCTCTGCCAGCAAAGCGCCCACATTCCCATGAACCCGGCCGTTGACTCTCTTAACGTCTCGGTTGCGGCAGCAATTTTGCTACAGGCCAGGGCCCAGCGCAACCTGAGCCTGCTCTAAAAGGGGCCGGCTCAGACCCCAGTTTTAGAGCACCTCCGCCAATCGTCTTACACCTTCTCTGAGCTGATCCGGCTCAACAGAAGAGAAGGCAATACGCAGCTGCTTAGCACCCGGGTTGGCCCCCTCAGCGGTCTCGTAGAAGGCGGAGCCGGGCACAAAAACCACTCCGTTCTCAATAGCCGGACCTAAAACCTGAGCCGTGTCCTCATAGCTGCTTTGCTCAGGCAGATTAACCCAGGTAAAGAAACCACCCTCAGGTTTGGTCCAGCTACTTCCAGCCGGCAGATAATCCTGGCAGGCCTGCAAGACAGCCTGGCAGCGCTGCTGATACAGTTTAGCCGTAGCCTGAGTATGAGCCTCCCATAAACCTTCCTGCATAAAACCCAAGACCAGCCGCTGGGACAAAACCGATGGGCAAATAGTAACGGCCTCACCGGCTATCTGTAAAAATTTTCTTACCCTCTCCGGGGCAACCATCCAACCAACCCGAACTCCTGGCGAAAAGATTTTAGAAAAACTACCCAGGTAGATCACGTTATCCGGGTCCAAAGAATGCAGCGAAGGCGTCAAAGAACCCGTAAAGGAAAGCTGACCGTAAGGGTTATCCTCAACAATCAGCAGGTTTAAGTCCCGGCAGACTGCTGTCAGCTCTTCCCGGCGCCGGCGTGAAAGGCTAATCCCGGTAGGATTTTGAAAATTGGGGATGGTGTAGAGGAACTTAACCGTTTTACCGGCTGCCCGCAAGGAAGCCAGCATGCTCGCCACTTTTTCTGGGTCCAGCCCGTCTGAATCTAGCTGCACCTGCCGCACATCGGCCTGGTAACCCTCAAAAGTTCCTAAGGCACCGGTATAGGTGGGGCCTTCAGCCAGAATAACGTCGCCGGGATTGATAAAAAGTTTGCAGGCCAGATCCAAGCCCATCTGAGAACCGGCAGTCATCTGAATCTGGGATAGCTGCGGGGCAGAACCTTCTGTTGTCATCAGCTGACACACCAACTCAGCCAAGGGCTCTAAACCTGCACCAGAACCGTACTGAAGCACCTCAAGGCCCTCTGCCGCAATGATCTCAGCTGACATCTGCCCCAGCTCTTGTAAGGGCAGCAGGTCCAAATCCGGGTTACCACCGGCCAGGGAGATAATGCCCGGACGCATAGCAACTTCAAAAACATCCCGGACGGCAGAAGGACGAAAGCCCGCAGCTCGTTCAGCAAAATGCTCCATGATGCGGGCCTCAGCCGGATGAGCTCCTGCCAGTAGTTCTTGGATTTTTACCACAATTTTTCCTCTCTTAAACCGGGGTCACTGGCCATAATGAATGGGGGCAATACCGCTGGCAGGCTGGATTGGTCCCGCCTGCTGCCCGGCTGCCTTAAGACAGATCAGTTCATAAATAAGGTGGGCCGCTGCTATTGCGGTAATATCCGCATGGTCATAGGCTGGGCTAACCTCTACCACCTCGGAGCCAACCAGATTAAGCCCCCGCAGGCCCCGCAAAATCTCTAGAAGCTCCCGGGAGCTAAGCCCGCCCGCTTCTGGGGTACCGGTTCCGGGGGCAAAGGCCGGGTCCAGCACATCAATATCGATAGAGATATAGAGCGGCCGCCGGCCAATACGCTGACGCAGCTTCTGGATCACCTGACTAACACCAAGATAATAAACATCTGCTGCGGTAATAATGCCAAAGCCAAAGCGTTTGTCATCCTCTAAATCTTGGGCACCGTAGAGCGGGCCGCGGGTACCAACATGGCACAGTGCCTGGGTATCCAGGAGGTCCTCTTCAAAGGCACGACGGAAAGGAGTACCGTGAGTGTACTCTGCACCAAAGTAGGTATCCCAGGTATCCAAATGGGCATCAAAATGCAGCAGGGCAATTTTGCCGTGCTGCCGATGCATATTGCGTAGATTAGCCAGGGCAATAGTGTGATCACCACCGATGCTAATCAGCTTTGCACCTGTCTGAGTAAGTTCCCTAGCCCCCGCCTCCAACATGAGCAGGGCATCCTCTATCTTAAAGGGGTTGCCAATAATATCCCCGGCGTCTGCCACCTGAGCCTGACTAAAAGGAGCAATATTAGCCGCCGGGTTAAAGGGACGCAGTAGCCGGGAAGCCTCCCGCACCTGATTACTGGCAAATCGAGCACCCGGCCGGTAGGAAACCCCAGAGTCCCAGGGCATGCCCGCCACCACAATGTCTGCCCGCTCTACCTGATCCAGACGAGGCAGGCGGGCAAAAGTAGCGGTACCAGCCCACCGGGGCACCTGGGCTGCATCAACAGGGCCCACCCTTTGCTGGCCGTCGCTACCCTGTCCCATAACCCGCTGGGCCTGCTCCGACAAAGAAGGACTCCTGCCTTCCTGCTGAGGCTGGGCTGCTTGTTCTTCTGCTGGCATCTCAACTCCTGGGCTGTGTTTCAATTCATAAGAACTGCTTCCTACTATGCAACAAAACTTATTCTTTGTGTACTAGGCTGCCAAAGATTTTCAAACCCTCTACCCCAGCAAGAGCAGACAAGGCCAGCAAAGCTCCCTACAAAAGCCCCTGTATCTATGCTAAACAGCAGCAACCCCAGGCAGTCCTAGACAGATCTTCCACCTCGTAGGGCAAAATAAGCTAAGGTTAGTTGCACCTGTCTACACACAAGAAAATAAGGCTATGAACGTTCTCATTATCAGCACCTATATTCTGGCTTTAGTGGGCATCGGCATTTTGGGGCGCCGGCGCTCGCACACAAAAGAGGAGTTTCGGGTTGCCGGCCGCAGACTAGGGCCCGTCCTCTATACGGGTAGCCTCTGTGCCCTGGTTCTTGGTGGTGCCTCTACCATTGGTGGTGTCAGCCTGGGCTATACTCAGGGCCTGGCGGGTATGTGGCTGGTTGTTTCTATAGCCCTGGGGGTTATTCTGCTGAGCCTTTTCTTTGCCCCTATCATCACCAGGTTTAATCTCTACACCGTATCTCAGGTGCTGAGTGCTCGCTACGGTTCTGTACTGACCTCTCGGCTGGCTTCTGTAGTTATGCTGGCCTATACCATGATGATTGCCGTCACCTCTACCACCGCCTACGCTTCTATCTTTCGGGTGCTCTTTGGCCTAGAAAGCAGCTGGGCCATTCTGCTTGGTGCCAGCGTTGTTATTCTCTATTCCATGCTGGGCGGTATGTGGGCTATCACCCTGACAGACATGCTGCAGTTCATCATCATGACCCTGGGCATTTTCTGTCTGCTCCTGCCGCTTTCCCTCAGCCAGGCGGGGGGTTGGGCCGGTTTAACCAGCCGCTTAGACAGTCACTTCTTTGATCCGACCTCCCTGGGCATGCCTTCCTTGCTGACCATGTTTGTGCTCTACACCCTAGGCCAGCTCAGTGGCCAGGTTATTTGGCAGCGGGTCTTCACTGCCCGCTCTGCCCGGGTTGCCAGGATAGGTGGTAGTGTGGCCGGAATCTACGTAGCCCTTTACGGCCTAGCTGGAGCCATCATCGGCATGAGTGCCCGAGTGCTTGAACCCAACCTTGCCAAACCCGATGACGCCTTTGCCATTCTGGCTCAAAACTATCTGCCCGCCGGCTTGGGCGGTATCGTGCTAGCAGCCGGTGTAGCCGCCATGATGTCTACCGCATCCGGCACCTTGATTGCTGCTTCCACCCTGATGCGAGTGGACATTGTTCCTATCTTCCGCCGTAAGGCCAGCCCCGATCTGGGGCAGGAAAGTGTCCTGGCAGACCGCATCTACTTGCTAATCCTGGGCACACTGGCCACCGTACTTGCTCTGGTGATGACCGACACCGTTACGGCCTTACGCCTGGCCTACAACATTCTTATTGGTGGTCTGCTGGTTGCTATTTTGGGTGGCCTGATCTGGCGGCGGGGAACCGGCCTGGGAGCAACGGCTTCCATTGTGGCCGGTAGCGCCGCGGTCCTACTGGGTATCTTTAAATACGGGGTTAGCGCCAATCAGCCTATTTATATTGGCCTGGCAGCTTCTCTGCTGGTCTATGTGCTTGTTTCCCTGCTCTCTCCAGCCACCGACAAAAAAGTGCTAGAAAGCTGGCTAGCAGCTTCACAGACTAAAACTAAAAGCTTGGATTAGAATAATCGGCCCGGTCTAGCCCGGCAGGCTGGCCGGCAGCAGAGCCTGCTCTGCCGGCCGGGCCCAGCTTAATCAGTAGATACCGTCGTGAGCCGGGGTGAAGTCTTTGGACTCGTCAGACCATATACCCGTGCCACACGCAATAGGCGTTTTGGTATAACCAGTAGTGCGGTTAAAAGAAGTAACGGTAACATTGGTTGCAACCTGCCAGGTAATGTTTTGGGCACAACCTTGGTTCTCGGTGTACCACTGGTTTACTTTTTCATTAAAATAGGCGTAGCGCTCAGGGCATTGGGCAAAGTCGTAGTCGGTTAATTCTGCCCACGTGGGGGCCAGCATACCCAGCGGCACCACCCGGTAGGAGTTGGTCAGGCGGCCCTGGACTGTGTTGCCGTCACCCCAGCTAAATTGAAGGTCTATATCTTCACCGGAGCGGACAATACGGTTGCGGTCTACCATCCAGTAGGTGGAGTAGACGGTGTGCCCAGCCCCATCGGTTCCATTGACTTCAAAGTTGGTATCGTTTTTAACCCCTCCCGTGTAGCTACCGGTGTAAAGCTCGCTGGGCTTAACCAGGTAACCGCGGGAATCTGTGGCTGTTAGGGAACGCTGCAGCGTATTGCCACCGTAGGTGTTGGTATCTGGGCCGGTCAGATTTCTGACATCAATACGGAAGGCCAAGGGATACTGGCTAGTATCACCGGAGCAGCTGTTTTCGTTGCGAATATTAATAAAGGAGTTTTGCAGGTAACCGTTTAAACCACCGGGGCCGTCGTACCAGATGGTAAAGGTAGGGTTGCTGACACCCGCACAACCTTTATAGGTGAGCGCTTCCTGCCTTTTAGTGGCAAAGAAAGTATCAATTTGAGCTGTCGAGGGACAGACGCTAGCAGCAAAGGCCGGTACCTGACTGCTGGCAAGGACTGCAGGGGCAGCCCAGGCAACACCTCGAGTCAGCTGGCGTCGGGAAATTCTATTCATAGCAGCTTGCCTAGTAGGGGACTGGGGGAAACAGACAGAAATGTCCACTGTTCAGTGGACTATCATAGGCAGTAGTGCGGCTGTATAGCCATTCGACACGCCCGTAGAGGCTAGGAAGTGGCCCAATAGGGCTGGCCCAAGCCCTGCAAGACAGGTGACGTGACTAACTTTTTAAGTTCTGGGATCCACAAAAACCCACCAGCTAGCGCTAAACTAACCAGCAGCAAGAGCATACAAGCCGGCTTAGCCGGCAAGATCTTTCCAGCTAGCAGCTGTTATCAGCCAAGGAGACTCCCGTGCTAAAAGAAAAGCCCCAGGTGACCCAGCCCCGCCACAATGCCGGCTATGCCATCCTTGCCACTCTCAAAAACTACGGAATCGACACTATCTTTGGCATCCCCGGAACCCATAACCTTGAGTTTTACCGCCACCTCCAAGAACTAGGCATCAAGGCCGTGACAACCCGCCATGAGCAGGGTGCCTCCTACGGCGCCGACGGTTGGTCCCAGATACGCGGCCTACCCGGAGTAGTCATCACCACTTCGGGGCCCGGGCTCCTCAACTCTCTTTCGGGAGCTGCCACCGCCTACGCTGAGTCTCGGCCCATGATCATCCTCTCCCCCGGCCGCCCTGTTGGCCAGGAGTACCGCGATATCGGTGCCCTGCACGAAACTAAAAATCCTACCGGAGCGGTCAACTCCATCGTTCATTTCTCCCGCAGGGTTAACTCAGCCGAAGAAGCCGTAGACCTGATCCACAACGCCTTTCGTTCCTTTGCCCACGAACGTCCCCGCCCTATACACCTTGAAGTTCCCCTGGATATCCTCGAAAAAGAAGTTAAGCTTGAGCCGGCCTTGCTGGCAGCCAGGCCCATCGGTAAACCTCAGCCGGCCCCTAGCGAAGACGTCCAAGCAGCGGCCGCTATCCTGGCCCAGGCCAAAAAACCACTGATCATTGCCGGTGGCGGCTCCCTCCCAGCCGCAGAAAACCTGCTTAAACTTGCTGAACTGCTGCAGGCACCGGTCATCACTTCCGTTAACGGCAAGGGGGCCATCCCCGAAAAACACAGCTTAGCCCTGGGGGCAGATCTTCGCCTCAGCGCCGCCCACCGTTTTTGCCGGCAGGCTGATGCCATGCTCATCATTGGCTCTAAGATTGGTGAGGCAGAACTCTGGGACGGCGATATTCACCCGGCAGGCCCTATTATTCGTATCGACATTGAACGCTCACAAATGCTGACCAATATTGTGCCCGATGTTGAGCTACCGGGTAACTCAGCCGCGGTTGTACCCCAACTCTTAGCTGCCTTACAAGAAGCGGGGATCAGCCCGGGCCAGCGTCCGGCACCTGACTTGCAGCAAGTCTTTGACGAGCTGGACAATGAAGGCCGGGCTATTGCCCCAGAGCTAGCCCAGCTTAATGAACTCATCATGGAGGTACTACCGGAAGAAACCATTATTGCCGGCGACTCCTCCCAGGTAACCTACATGGGTACCACCACTTTCTACCGGGCTCCTCGACCCCACTCTTTACTCTATATGGCCACTTACGCCACCTTAGGTTATGGCCTACCGGCGGCTGTGGGCGCCAAGATTGCAGCACCGGATCGGCCGGTTGTCTGCCTGCTCGGTGACGGAGCCTTAATGTTTGCTATCCAGGAACTGATGACCGCAGTAGAGGAGGGACTGGACCTACCTATTATTTGTGTGGATAACGGCGGTTACGGTGAGATCCGGCAGAATGAGCGTGACCGTAACATTGCCGATGTGGCGGTCAACCTTCAGCAGCCCGACTGGGTTAAGCTAGCTCAGGGCTTTGGGGCCAGCGGCCTCAGCTGTACGATGGACAGCCTAGCTGACACCGTTAAGCAGGCTCTGGCCATCAAGGGGCCTTCACTCATTCACCTAAAAATTGGGCAGACCCTACGCTAACTGCCGGGCCAAGCTGCTGGCTATCTAAGGATCTGTCCGCACAGTCCGCCCAAAAGAAGCTCACTCTTCAGCCGCTAATTAGCATATGAGATGCACATACTTTATTCTCAGAAAAATCTTATTAGAGGCAAAGAGTCCCCCATTAGCGTAGTTAAGGCAAGGTCAGGTACTCCCACAACATATACCTGACGGCAAACACTACGCAGGAGGGCGAGCTTATGACTCCCATCTTTTCTAACCGAAAGTCCTACCCCAGTAACGAAACCCCGGAAACCGGCCAGGTTCAAGAAAAATTTTTTGAGGGCCGGCCTCTGGCTAAACCGAGTGAAGACCTCGAAGATCAAGGCCTGGCCTTTGACCTAGGCACCCTCATGAACCGCCGCCTGGCCCTTGGGCTGGCCGGTGCAGGCGCCGGTAGCATCTTCTTGGCTTCCACCAGTCGGGCTGAGGCCTCTTCTACAGGGAAAGAAGAAACCACAGCCGAAATGCCTACGGAGACAGCTGGGCCCTACCCGGGTGACGGTTCTAATGGCCCCGATGTGCTAGAGGAATCCGGCATTAACCGTGCAGATCTTCGCTACTCCCTTGGTTCCGACGTCAAAGTTGATGGGGTTGAGCTGACCATCAAGCTGCGGATTTTGGATGTACTGAATAACGACCAGCCCTTTGCCGGTGTGGCCGTCTACCTGTGGCACTGCAGCGCCGACGGTAAGTACTCCATGTACTCGGATGGTGTAACGGATCAGACCTGGCTGCGTGGAGTCCAGGTTGCAGATAGCCAGGGTCGGGTTGAGTTTAAGTCAATTGTTCCCGGCTGCTACTCAGGCCGCTGGCCTCACCTGCACTTTGAGGTTTTCCCCTCCTTGTCCGACATCGTTGATGCCCAGAATGCAATTCTGACCTCCCAGATTGTTATTCCACAGGATGCAGTTAGCGAAACCTACACCTTGGATGCCTACACCGGCTCCCAGGAGAACCTTGACCAGATTACCTTAGAGACCGATATGGTTTTTGCCGATAGCTGGCAGCAGCAGATGCCAACGCTAAGCGGTTCTGTCAAGGATGGTTACACCGTTGAGATTGATATTCCGGTTGATTCCCAGAATTCACCAACGGTCATTGTGGGCGGCGAAGAGGAGCAGCCTGGAGGCCCTGGCACCGGTAGCGGTACTGACAGCGGTGATAGCACCGATAACGGTGATGGCAGCGACGACAGTGGCGATAAGGCTGGCTGCGCTACACCAACCCCACCGGCAGACAAGGGCACTAGGGAAGGCAAGGCTGGTAAGCAGCGCCGTCGCTAAAAGTCATTGAGTGAGTCTGGTCTAGAGCCGATCCACAGCATAGACTGCCCAGGAAGTATAAGCCCACCCACCGGGTTCACACTTCCTGGGCAGGCCTATTTTAAGGAAGCCTGGCAGCTGCCTCTCTAATAGGGAGCTATCTTTTCTGGCGCGGGAAAGATCTGATCAAGCCGGGCAAGCTCTTGCTGGCTAAAGCGATAGCTGGCTGCCTGAGCGTTTTCTGCCACCTGCTGCACCGTCGTTGCCCCAGCAATAATAGAGGCTACCGGTTCTTTTTGGGCCAGCCAGCTGAAGGCTGCCTGCACCTGGCTGATCCCGCTTTGCCGGCAAAATTGGTCAAAAGCTTCTAGCTGTTCCCAATTGGCTGCCTTCAGGTACTCGGTTTTGGAGTGGGAAAGCCTGGAGCCGGTTGGGGCTTGCTGGTTACGCTTGTATTTGCCGGTCAGCAGACCGTTGGCTAGAGGAAAGTAGGGCAGCAGGCCCAGGCCAAAGTGTTGGGCCGCCGGGATAACTTCTAACTCCGCTCTCCTATCAAGCAGGTTGTAGTGGTTCTCTGCGGCTATATACCGCTGCTTACCCAGATTTTGAGCCAAATATTCCGCCTGGGCTATTTGCCAGCCGGTGTGGTTAGAGTGGCCGATATAGCGTACTTTTCCTTGGTCAATCAAGGTATTGAGGGCTGATAGGGTTTCATCGGCCGGGGTTTTGCCGTCGGGGGTGTGGTAGATATAAAGGTCGATGTGCTCGCTACCCAGCCTGCGCAGGGAAGCTTCTAACGCACGCATAATATAGCTACGGCTACCTCGGGCACTGCGATCTGTATCTTTACCGCCGTGGAGGTCCATGCCAAATTTAGAGACTAGCAGCATGCTGTCTCTAGCGGCCGGGCCCAGGTAGGTTAGGGCCTTGCCAAACATGGTTTCAGCTTTCCCGGGTTTTTCGCCGTAGACGTCGGCGATATCAAATAGGTTGATACCGGCCTCGTAAGCAGCGCTGACCACCCGGTTAACCGCGTCTTGGCCGTAGGTTGGGGTACCGGGGCGGCCCAGGTTGTTACATCCCAGGCCAACACTGGATACCCTCAGGCCGGACTTGCCCAGTTGCCGGTAGTGCATTCTTGTGCTCATGCCAACCAGCCTACAGCTTTCTAGCAGGACTTTTAAATACGTCTTAATACATTAGCCAGGATTACTGTTAGCTAACGATACCTTTTGTCGTTAACCATCACAAACACAGCGATGCTGAGCAGAATAGCAATAACAAAGGGGGCCAGCAATATTACTTCTGATACTGACGTAGCCGCGTAAAGCAGGATGCCGATGATGGCAAATACAAGGCCCAGACCTGCAAATACACGTGCCACCTTAATATTTTGGGGCATAAAATTACCTCTTACTTCAGGATCGGCAGAGCCTTAGCGTGCCCAGGGGCGAAATCTGAGCACACCTTTTAAGTTATAAGATGCGAGTGATTATGAACGGACCGGAGCCTCGGGCTCTGTCCCCTTCAATACCCACAGTTTATACACTAAACTACTTACTTTGAAGTAACAACACATTTTTAGGTAAGAATAATTTAACAATTAGTTTAGAATAGCCATTCTCCCCTTACCTATAAGAGTAGCTTTTCAGCAAATCTCCAGGTCAGGATGGGTTCCTCCTAGGTTACCCGCTGGAAGCTTCTGTTAGCAGTTTTTTACTTTTGGGTAAAATGAAGGCTAGAAGTACTGCCCCTAAGGAAAGAAAGGCCGCTAGCAGTAGAGCCAGGTGTACACCGGCGGCCTGGGCTGGTGGGCCTTGCTGGCCAGAGGCTGCTGAGCCAATAGCCATGAGGGCAACAAAAACCGCCGTTGCCGCGGCCGAGGCTACCTGCTGGATAGTGGTAAGGGCGGAGGAGCCGTAGGAGTAGAGGTGTTTGGGCAGTGACCCTAAGCCTAGCCCCATCATAGGTGTGTTGAGGAAGGGCACGGAGGTGCTCAGTAGTAGGTAGGTGAGGACGATGTAGGTTGGGGAGGTTTCTTGGCCAAAGAAGGTCATGAGCCAGATAGATCCAGAGAAAGCCAGGGCGCCTGGGATCACTAGGGCTCGGGGGCCTAGCCGGTCTGAAAGGTTACCTACTAGTGGGCTGAGCAGGGCAGAGAGTATTCCGCCCGGTAGGAGCATCAGGCCGGTGTGGAGGGCGTCCATTCCTAGCACCCTGGAAGTGTATAGGGGTAGCAGCACCGAGGAACCTAGCAGTACCCCCATGGCAACAGAGCTCATGAGCACGGTCAGAATGAAGGGACGGAACTTAAAGACGCGCAGGTCCATGAAGGGTGATCTGTCTTGTCTTTGCAGGTTTAGTTGCCGCCACATGAAGACCGCTAAAACTAGCACGGCCAGTGCTATGACTAGCCAGGGGCTGATGGGCAGGGAGCCTGCCCCGTGCTCGGATCCGCCTCCTAAGCTGCTTAGGCCCATGACCAGGCCGCCAAAGCCCAGGGTGGAAAGAATGACGGAGTAGATGTCCAGCTTTTGGTTGGCGCCACCTTCTGGGAGGGTTGTGGGGGCAAAAAAGGAGCCGATAATAAGGGCAAGAAGGCCAATGGGCAGTACGGATAGAAAGAGCCAGTGCCAGCTGGCAATGCCTAGGATAAGCCCTGAGGTTGTTGGGCCTAGGGCTGGGGCGGCAGAGATAACCATGCCAATGAGGCCCATAGCCCGGCCAATTTTGGCTGGTGGAACCAGGCGCATCATGGTGGTCATGAGTAGCGGCATGATAACGCCGGTGCCCGAAGCCTGCAGAATCCGCCCTATCATTAACACCCCAAAGGCTGGTGCTAAGCCGGCCAGTAAAGAGCCTAGGGAGAAGACTGTCATGGCGGCGGTAAAGACGGTGCGGACGCTAAAGCGGGAGATGATAAAGCCCGAAGCGGGGGTAACCACGGCCATGGTGAGCATAAAGCCGGCGCTGGACCACTGAGCTGTTGCGGGGCTGATCTGGAAATGTTGAATCAGCGAGGGGAGGGCTACGCCCAGTAGGGTCTCGTTAAGAATAAGGATGAAGGCAGAAATCACCATAACAGCCAGCAGCAGAAAGTCTGACCGCTCTAGGGCAGAGGCTGCCTCTTGTCCCTGTGTCGGCCGGTTTTTATGGGGGGAGGCCGAGGGCCCTTGCTCGCTATTGTTCATAATCTTTTAGACTAGCTCCCTTTTTATATAAGAGACAGCCAGCTGGCAACTGTTTTTACTCACACGGGCCAGGGTCGCTCAGCTAGAAGACCAGCATCCCCCAAGCCCAGCTCTAGCCCTTAGGACTTCTCCCCTGGCATAAAGGCCATACTGATCTGGCAGTGGGCGGGATCATAGTTCTAGACTTAGGGCATGACCCATAAATCTTCTGGACTCACAACTGACTCTATGGATACCAGTATCGCTGCCGGTGACGACTTCTTTCGCCATGTTAACGGCACCTGGCTAGCCAACCACCAGATCCCAGCCGACCGGCCCAAAGACGGCGGCCTTTTTGCTCTACGAGATCAAGCCGAAGCAGATATCCGGCACATTGTTGAAAAGATTGCCTCCCAGCAACCGGACTCCCGTATTGGAGCTCTCTACAATTCATACATGGATGTAGAGGCTATTGAGGCCGCCGGGCTTAAACCCCTTCTTAACCAAGTGCAGCCCCTCATCCAAGCTAAGGATAAGGGGGAGCTTGTGCAATTACTTGCCCAGGCAGACCGGGCCGGAATTGGCTCCCCCCTGGGCTGGTTCACCAGTATTGACGCTAAAAACCCCGAGTTTTACACGGTTTACCTGACCCAGGCTGGTTTAGGCCTACCAGACGAAAGCTACTACCGGGAACAAAAATTTGCCCAGATCCGCCAAGCCTACCGTGAGCATCTGGCCAGCATGTTTGAACTCACCGGTTTAGCCAACCCCTTTGGCATGACAGCTCAAACCGCTGCTGCCAGCATCATGGACTTTGAAACCAAACTAGCCAAACACCATTGGGACAAGGTCAGCATGCGCGACGCCAATAAGCGCTACAACCCCTACAATGCCGACCAGCTTAATGAGGCCTTCCCCGGTTTCGACTACACCAGCTGGATTGAAGGCCTCGGTTCTTCCGTGCAGAAATTTGGCAGAGTTGTTGTCAACCAGCCCTCCTACTTTGAGGCCTTTTCACAAATCTGGCAGGAGGAGGACCTAGAGCAATGGAAGCTCTATATGGTGTGGAACACCATCTCATCCCAGGCCCCCTACCTAACGGACAAGATCGTCCAGGCTAATTTTGACTTTTACGGGCGAACCCTCTCCGGCACGGAACAGTTACGCGAGCGCTGGAAGCGGGGCATCTCCCTTCTAGAAAGCACCATCGGCCAGGAACTGGGCAAAGAATATGTGGCGGTTCATTTTCCGCCCGCGCATAAAGAAAAAATGTTAACCCTGGTTGCCAACCTCTTGCAAGCCTACCGGCAGGCTATTAGTAACCTGGACTGGATGACTGAAGCCACCCGCCATCGGGCTTTAGAAAAACTAGAACAGTTCACCACAAAAATAGGCTACCCCGACCGGTGGCGAGACTATTCAGGGCTGCACTTACTTGAGGGAGATCTGCTAGAGAACCTGCGCCGGGCCAACCTATTTGAACATGAGTTCCAGCTCAGCCGGATAGGTCAACCCATCGATAAGTCAGAATGGCTGATGACGCCCCAAACAGTTAACGCCTACTATATGCCCCCGGCCAATGAGATTGTTTTTCCTGCCGCTATTTTGCAGCCGCCCTTCTTTGACCCCGATGCAGACGATGCCGCAAACTACGGCGGCATTGGCGCAGTTATTGGCCATGAAATTGGGCACGGCTTTGACGACCAGGGCTCTAAATATGACGGTAGCGGCGCTCTCAATAATTGGTGGACCGACCAAGACCGGCAAGAATTTACCCGACGCACCGCCCTGCTCGTGGACCAGTATAATCACTACACCCCCGCCGCCCTCGACCCGGCTCAGTACCGGGTCAACGGGGAACTCACCCTGGGTGAAAACATTGGTGACCTCGGCGGACTCTCTATTGCTCTACGGGCATACAAAATTTCTTTGCAGGCTAAGGGCAGTTCCTTGCAGCAGGAGCCCATCATAGACGGCTTGAGCGCCCTGCAACGTTTCTTTATTGCCTGGGCCCAGAGCTGGCGGACAAAATCCCGGCCAGAACACGAAGCCATGATGCTCTCTGTTGACCCGCACTCACCCGACGAGTTTAGGGTAAACGGAGTGATACGAAATATGGATGATTTTTACTCAGCTTTTGAGGTGACCGAGCAGCACCGCCTCTACCTACCCCCCGAGCAAAGGGTTAAGATCTGGCTGTAGCTAAGCTCAGCACAGTTTTCAGCGCAGGCGCCCCAGCCCAGTCTTCACCCAAGAGCAGGCTGGGGTTGGGGCGCCTTATCCGATAGGCAGTATCAGCTGGCCTCGTCCAGCAGCTGCTCCTGCTGGTCCACGTCCTCCTGCTCCGGAGCTGTTACCGCAAAAGCATAAACCGTAAAAGAATGGGCCCCCAAAGCCAGCACCGTAGAAATTATTAAGACAAAAACAGAGGTAACCACTAGATCCAGCCTGGAAGCAGCGCCGGCCCCACCCCTAAAAGCCATATATGAAGTCGCTAGCGCGGTGACCACAAAAACAAGGAGGGCAAAGACCCGCGAAAATCTTGCCTCGGACATCCTACCCCCACACTCTAAAAAATAAATTTCTGTACTGGTTTAACTAACCACATAACAATTTATCGGCTTTTTAAACAAAGTCCCAGGACAGTCTGGCATTTTTAGAGTTTTTACTTGTCAGAGCCTGTTTTATATCTAGTAAAAATTAAGAGATAAATCATCACATTGAATATATGTGCTACTAAAACAACACATAAAACAAAAGTGCAGTTTATTTAAAGGTCTAGCTTTCCGCGACCTGGGCGTTAGGATCAGCCCCGCGCAGAGTGAAGTAAGAAAGAAGGGCCGCCCCCAGCATGAGCAGTACACTAATACCGGCCGTCCACACCACCCCAGCATCAAAGGCCTCTTGGGCAGCGGCAAGTAGGTCGGCACCCAAACCGCTATTTAGCTGCTCAGCCACCCGGCTGGCACCGCCCAAAGTTTCCTGGGCAGCATGGGCCTGCTCGGCTGTAAGACCCTGCGGAAGCTTAATATGAGAGCTATAGACCGCCGTAAGAATCCCACCCAGCAAAGCGGTTCCCAGCACAGCCCCCAGCTCGTAGGAAGTCTCAGAAATTGCTGCCGCCCCACCGGCCTTATTAGCCGGAACCGCAGAAAGCATCAAATCATTGGCAAGAGTCTCAGCAGCACCAGAGCCCAAACCCATCAGCAAAAAGGCCAGCATCAGCACCGCATCGTTATGGCCACCCAGAACCAGGACCAGAGCAAAAGACAGGCTGATGCAGCCCAGACCCAAGGCCACCAGGCTAGCCGGGTGCACCCGGGGCACCAGGCGTACCGCCAACAAGCCAGAAACCATAGTCACCAGAGCCCCGGGAACCAGAAAAAGCCCCGACTGCAAAGGTGTCAGCCCACTAACCAGTTGCAGGTGCTGGGATACAAAGTAGAGAAAACCAACCATCGAAATCATGGCCAGCAGGTTACTACCAATAGCTCCAGAAAAAACCCGGTTCTTAAAAAGCCCTACATCCAACATAGGAATGGGGCGGCGCAGCTGCCGGTAAACAAACAACCAAAGGGTTAGCAGCCCAAGAACCAGAGTTAAAACCACCTGAAGGTCCAACCCCTCCTTAGCAAAGTGCTTAATGGTATAGGTGATAGCAGTCATGCCTATCATGATCAGCACAATTGAGAGCAGATCCAAGGGCCCCGGACGCGGATCCCTAGATTCTGGCACCAGAAAGGGAGCTAGCAGCAGAAAAGGCAGCAGTACCGGCAAGGCCAGCATAAAAACAGCCCCCCAGTCAAAGTGCTCCAAGATAAAACCACCCACCACAGGCCCCAGGGCTGCTCCGCTAGAGAAGGCAGCAGCCCAAATAGCCAGGGCCTTACGGCGCTCCTGCGGATGGGGAAAGATATTGCGAATCAGTGAAAGTGTTGAGGGCATAAGCATAGCCCCAAAAAACCCTAGGGCGGCTCTGGCTACAATAAGCCACTGGCCCGAAGGAGCAAAAACGGCTGCAACAGAAACCAGGGTAAATCCGGTCGAACCAATAATCAGCAGTTTCTTGCGGCCAATCCTATCCCCCAGGGTTCCCATAGGAACCAGCAAACCCGCTAAGACCAAAGAATAGGCGTCAATAATCCACAGCTGTTCTAAGCCAGTGGGCTGCAAGGCCTGGGAAATTTTAGGAACGGCAAAAGAAAGCACGGTGTTATCAACCGAAACCAAGAGCACCGGCAGCATCAAAACAGCCAGGGCACTCCAGCGCTGTCGTCGACTAATATTAGTTTTCCCTGCCATCCCGTCCGCCTGTGGATTGACAATTGGAACCGGAGCTGTCATAGCAGAGGCACCTTTCTACTGTACCGATTGGTCGGTTTTTCTTACAATACTATACCAACTAGACGGTATACTTTTCTAGGAGTAAATTGGTCAGCATGAGCGCTAAAGAAAAAATCCTTCTTGCCTACGAAGATATCCTGATCCACCAGGGAGAAAAAGCTGCCAGCCTGGACGCCGTGGCCAAGGCAGCCCAGGTTTCCAAAGGCGGTTTACTTTACCACTTTCCCTCCAAAGAGGCCCTGGCCACGGGCCTAGTAGAGCGCACCTTGCGCCTGGCAGAACAAGACCTGGCAGCTATGGCAGCAGCCCCAGAAGGACCGGTAAATTACTATCTTGAAGGGTCGCTTTTTAAAAACACCGAATTTGACCGCGCCCTCCTGGCCAGCAGCCGGCTAGCCCAAGAAGCTAACCAGCTAGCCTCCGCAGCCATGATCCGTATTCAAGACGGCTGGCAGCAGCTTATTACCAGCCAAATCGGAGACAAAAATATAGCACGAGCTATTGTCCTCATGGGAGACGGCAGCTACTACAACGCAGCCTTCATGAGGCTAGCAGATCCCGCACTCCAGCAAGAACGCGACAACAAGGACCGGCAGATTCTTCGGCAGGTTACTGCCATACTCACGGCCAAAAAAGCTTAGTCCTGCTGGGATAAAAGTCTGCGTAAGCGCACCAAAGAAAGCGCAATATTTTTACGATTAAGGGCAAAACTACCCGTCCACCGGTAGAGCCGATACAGGGGTATACCAGCCCGCACCGCCTGACGGGCATCAAAGGTTTCCCGCACAGTAAGAAGACCGGATCCTTGATCAAAAATCTGCCAGCGCCAGCTATGCCCGCCCGGATGCAGCCAGGTGATAGCCCGGTTTTCCTGCGCCTCAGTAACGGTCATGGTCAACGTATAAGGAAAAGGACCCAGACGCATCTTCTGGCTAAAGGTCTCGCCTAGCTGCAAAAGCCCATCTCTACCTCGATCCAAGCCCAGAATGCTACCCCCACCGTCTAGGTCAGCATGACGACTAGGGTTGGCCACCAGTGCATAAACCTGATCGGCAGAGGCGCTCAGATCAATCTCTGCACTAATAACCCAGGGGCCCTGATCAATAAAACGTAACTGGCTATCTGTCATAAAACTTATCCTAGCCCGTAGACCGCCTAATCCAGGCTACGGCCACCGGCCTGTTTATGACAAAATAGGTATAGAGAAGCTAGCCAGAAACCCAAAAGAAGCTAAAAAAGCTAGCGGATAAGCTCCCCATTAAACCTTGGAGAAAAAATGATTTTTATTGTAGTCAAGTACCTGGTTAAGCCCGAAGCCGCAGAAACCTTTATTGAGCAAACCAGCGAGTTTACCAAAGCTACCCGGGCGGAACCGGGCAATAAGTGGTTTGACTGGTCCCGCTCTGTAGCCAATCCCAACGAGTTTGTTCTAGTAGAAGCCTTTGAAGACGATGCTGCTGCCGCCCACGTTAATTCAGAACACTTTGCACGCGGTCTGGAGACTATGCGCCCTCTACTCCAAGCTACCCCTAAAATTATTTCCCGCACTATTGCCGGCGATGACTGGGATGAAATGGGAGAACTAAAAATTAACTAAGCCGTCTCCAGTTATTACTGCTTTTTCTGTTACGAGGTTTAGCTATCAGACTGGCTTTTAACTAGAATAGAAAATGCCAGTTTAAGCCAGCCTTATGGACACAATGCAGGAGAAACACAGGAATGGTGAACCCACCCCATCAGCCTCGAATTTCAGCCGAACCGCACGAACTTGACGAACCGCATTCAGGTGCCGTTACTCTTGCAGTTTCTACGGTGATCCTTGCCCTCCGGAAAAAAGAAGGGCAAGCCCAGCATTCGCTCTGGCTCCCTCTGGTACGCCGGTTACGCCAGCCTTACAAGGGACAGTGGGCCCTGCCGGGCGGCCCCCTCTCACCGCACCTTTCCTTAGAGCAGGCTGCGGCATCTACCCTGCAGCGGGCAACGGGCCTGGTGCCCGGCTATCTAGAACAGCTCTACGCCTTTGGCGACGTACTGCGCACCCCCGATCACCACCTGCGCCGCGAAGGCAACCGCCCACCCCATCCCCCCGAGGACCCGGCAGGGCGCACCGTATCGGTGGTCTACTGGGCTTCTATTCCTGCTACCGAAGTCAACCGAACCCGGGTGCACGAAAATATCCGCTGGTTCCCAGCCGATGAGCTACCCGTTCTTGCCTTTGACCATAACGAGATCATTGAATACGCCCTGTATCGACTACAGAATAAGGTAGAGTATTCGCGTATTGCCCATTCCTTTTTGGGTGAAGAGTTCACCTTAGCCCAGTTACGCGAGGTCTACGAAGCCATCTTGGGCCGCCCCTTAGACCCGGCTAACTTTCGTAGGCAAATAGCTGCTTCTAAGTCAATCATTGACACCGGAAAACGGGTAGAAGGTACTCGTCATCGCCCGCCGCGACTCTACCGTTACGACCACTCTTTAGCCTTTGCAGACCAGGGGCCACTGGGCATGTATCGGGCAGCTGAGCAGGCGGCACAAACTCAATAAGCCCACCCCCTACTGTGAGGATCCCCCATGAAATCAGCCTCAACCCTTATAGCTCTTGCCTGCCTGCCCCTGCTACTTGCCAGCTGCGCTACGGATACTCCTAACCAGTCCAGCACCTCAGTTACACCCCTTAACCGAGCAAGCTACCAGAACGGAACACAGGCAGAGGTAAAATCGGTCGATAGCGGCAATACCATTACCGTCGATATTAACGGCGCCCAACGGCAAGTACGGCTACTCAACGTCGTTGCCCCCACAGAGAATAACAACGCCTACTCCGGCAATTGCCTCATCGACCAGTCGCTAGACTTTTTGGAGCAGAAACTTCCTCTCGGTAGTAAGGTCAGCCTCAACTTTGATAAATCTCAAATTGGTTCATCGGGTTACCTTGACGCAGCCGTCTATAGCGGAGAAACACTGCTGAATACCGCTATTGTTCGAGCCGGCTTAGCTAACATCACCTACACCACGCAACAGGACGAATACTATCCTCAAGTTTCACAAGCCCAGCAAGAGGCTGCTCAAGAGGGGCTTGGCCTTTACTCACCGCAAACCGAATGTTCCATCCCCCACCGAATTAAACAGGCCCTGGATGCCGTTAAAGCCATCGATTCCGCGGCCGATGATACTGCCAAAGAAAAAATCTATGAGGACGCCTCTACGGTCTACAACGAGTTTTATGAAGAGCGAGATGCCACCGCGGCTTGGGTGGGTTCCATTGTCAGCCTCGATGCTGTATCTGAGCAACTCAAAGAGTTACGCGAGCTCTTGGGCATGAACTACTACGACGCAGATGGCCGCTCTCTGTCCCAACAGGCCAGCGCCAGCCCTTCAGGTAGGCCCGACCAGACCCAGAAAGCAGAGACTAGTTCTCCAGCTCCGTAAGGTAGGCACTAATTTCTGCTAAGCCCCGCCTTAAAGTTTCTTGCGAGCTCGTGTAACCCAGGCGGTAGTAGCCGGGAATATCAAAACAGGACCCAGGCACGAGCAGCACCCCGCGGGTCTTAAGCAGGCCTAAGGCAAAATCTTGATCCGGTAACTGGCTGGGGATCTTCAGCAGGGCTGAAGACCCAGCATCGGGAGCGCACCAGCTCACCCTGTCTTCCTGGGCAAGCCAGGCTTGAATGATCTCTCGATTGCCACTGAGGATCCTTCGAGATCTCTCCAGCAGGATCTCCCTGTTTTCTAGAGCCAAAGCTGCCAGAAGATCATCAATGGCCCCCACAGAAATAATGGAATAATCCCGCTGCTTGTTAATATCTGCCAGCAGCTTCTGGGGAGCCGCGATCCAACCTAGGCGCAGACCCGGTAGGGACAAAGCCTTAGAAACACCGCCGGTAGAGATGCCTTTTTCATAAAGATCCACGATGGCAGGAGCCGCTTCCACCCCGTCCGCTTCGGCCCCCCGGTAAACTTCATCGCTGAGAATATAGGCACCTACCTGCCGGGCCTGCTCACATACCTCTTGAAGGAGCTGGCGGCCCATGAGTGTGCAGCTGGGATTATTGGGGTTTGTTAAGCAAATCAGTTTAGTGTTAGGCCTAATAGCTGCCTGAATATCTGCCGGATCTGGCAAAAACCTATTCTGCTCCTTGAGCGTTAATACCGTTACCTGGGCCCCAATGGACTCAGCAAGAGCCTGATGCTGCTGGTAGGAAGGAGCAAAGGTGATTACGTGGTCCTCTGGGTTGACCAAGCTTAAGTGCACAAGATGGTTGGCACCAATGGTTCCGTGGGTAATGGTCACCTGCTCGGCTGAGACCGTCTGGTAGGTAGCAGCCACAGCTTTGCGTAACCTAAGGCTACCGGGAATCTGCCCATAACTAAGCCGCGTTGCCAGCAGCTGCTGCATGAACTCCTCTCCGCTAGCGGTTAAGTCTAGGAGCTCCTGCAGGCTCAGGGCAGATACAGACGTTTCGGCCAGATTAATCTCTGCCTGCTGCTCGTAACGGGTAAGCCACTCTTCTACAGCAAAGCTTTCTATCTTCATAGCTACTTCTTTCTTGCTTGTGTAAGCTGTTTACCCAGCTCCGAGTGCCGGTAACCGTAACAGGCGTAATAGATATAAAAAAGTATAACCCACAAGCCACATACCAGAATAGTAATATTTTGCAGGCGGCTGATGATGATCAGGCAACCCAGCACGGACAGGATAGGAACCAGCGGGTAAAGGGGAACCTTAAAGGATCTGGGCAGCTGTGGGTGAGTTCTCCGTAGCACCATGACCCCGATCGATACCACCAGGAAGGCCAGCAAGGTGCCAATGGAGGTCATCTCAGCTAAAAAGTTGATGGGAATGACTCCGGCAAGAAGAGCAACGCTGCCGCAAACAATCCAGGTATTGGCCACCGGGGTCTTGGACCGGGGATTAACCTTTTTAAAAATAGGTGGAATTAAGCCGTCCACCGACATGGAATAAAGAATTCGTGTTTGGCCGTACAGCACCACCAATGTTACCGAAATAATGGAGATAATAGCCCCGCTAGCTAGAATGCTGGAGAAAATAGGGGTTCCGGTAATCTTAGTGAGAATAGCGGCAAGGCCTGCCTTCTGCCCGGCAAAATCAGCCGCTGGCTGGGCCGCTACGGCTACGGTGGCTAGCACCACGTAGAAGTCGGTAACAATAAGTAAAGAGATGATAATTGCCAGCGGCATATTGCGGCGGGGATTTTTAGCTTCGGCCCCTGCCGTTGATACTGCATCTAAACCAACAAAGGTAAAGAAGACCATTCCGGCCGCCCCCAAGATCCCACCGGCGCCTGCATCCCAGAAACCGGCAAAGTGATCTGTATGCCAGCCTTGCAGGCCCACACCTATAAAAAGCAGCAGCACCAGGAGTTTGATAGCCACCATAATGGTATTCATGGTGGTGGATTCCCGGGCCCCCCGGGAGAGTAGCAGGGCGCACCCCAGAACAAGAATAACTGCCGGTAGGTTGATCAGCCCGCCTTCTTCGGGAGAATAGGAAAGAGCCTGAGGCAGGCTGACCTGAAAGAGGCTACTGGAAAGCTCATTGATGTACTGGGACCAGCCCACCGCCACCGCTGCCGCCGATACCCCGTACTCCAGCAGGAGACAGGCACCGATGAGGACAGCAACACCTTCACCCATAGTTGCATAGGCGTAGGAGTAGGAAGAACCGGCAACAGGAACCGCCCCGGCCATCTCTGCATAGCAGAGGGCAGTTAAGCCAGCTACAATGCCGGCGATAACAAAGGAAATGATGACGGCCGGACCGGCTAGGGGCACGGTTTCCGAAAGAATAAAAAAGATACCGGTGCCGATAGTTGCCCCTACACCTAAGGACACAAGCTGCGGTAGGCCGATATTGCGAACAAGCCCAGTCTTGCCGTGGGGATCATCAATGCCCAGGTCTTCGCTGATAGGTTTGCGGCTTAATAACCTTTGAAGGGTTGTTGCCAAGCCAGACTCCGTTCGTCGTGGGCTGCCGGTTCAGCCGGTTTACTTATGATGCCCGCAGCATCAGTCTTATGACCTGCATTACAAACTAAACCATTTGCTCTTATTTTGGAAAGGGATCCCACCAAAATGTTTACAAGATTAAATTTTTTGGCCCTACTCCAGCTCCCTCTTTAAGGAAGTCTGCCGCCCCCTCACCAGGAGACGGCAGATCCAATACACTAGCTAGCCGGCCTAGGCTTCAGGAATGATCAAGCCCTTGGTCTGTGAAACAGCACGATCAAAACGAGCTTGTACATCAGCCCAGTTAACGATGTTCCAAAAGGCTTTGACATAGTCTGCCTTGACGTTCTGGTAATCCAGATAGAAAGCATGTTCCCACATATCTAGCTGCAGCACAGGGATCAGAGCCACAGAAATATTGCCTTGCTGATCGTAAAGCTGCTCAATGACAAGACGCTTGCCCACCGTATCCCAGGCCAGAATTGCCCAGCCAGAGCCCTGCAGGGTTAGGGCAACATTAGCAAAATGATCCCGGAAGGCATCAAAGGAGCCAAAGTTATCGTCCAAGGCAGCGGCCAGCTCACCGGTGGGCTTGTCGCCACCCTCAGGGGAAAGGTTGGTCCAGAAGATTGAATGGTTGGTATGACCGCCGAGGTTAAAGGCCAGATCCTTAGAGAGCTTGCCAATATTGGCATAGTCCCCTTTAGCCCGGGCTTCTTCCATTTTTTCTAGGGCTGTATTGGCCCCAGCAACATAGGTTGCGTGGTGCTTATCGTGGTGCAGCTCCATGATACGGGCAGAAATATGCGGCTCTAAAGCAGCATAATCGTAGGGTAGTTCGGGTAGAACGTACTTCTCAGCCATCGGGAAGTCACCTTTCTTTTCCTCAGAAACAGTTTCAGTCCTTCAGTCTACGCACTATCGAAGGTGATTGCACGGTTGCTAACCAACTGTTTCGCAGCTCAGAGCGGGTTATGCTCTTGCCAGGCGTGCACCCCAGGGAGGCAGCCCGGCTTAGCTCCCGTCAACTTATCCACATGCTGTGTGCACTGTGTAAAAAAGTTATCCACAGTCAGTGGATAAAGCTGTGGGTAGATCGAATACGTTTACACCCCACAGGTTAGATCAGCTGAGAATCTCCTGTCCGGCAAGCTAAAATTCTCGAAAAAAATTCGAACATTATCGAAAACTGTTCGAAAATCACAGGACTGTAAGTTTTCCACGGTGTGGATAAACTCTGTGGATAAAGCCATCCCCTGCGCTTATTTTAAGCTTATTTAAGGTCTATCTCAGCAAAAATCCATCTTCACTTGGGTAAAAATCAACCTTAAGTGGATATTGTTCACAGAGTTATCCACAGCTGTGGATTTCTCTTGGGTCCCAGAGAGGTAGGATCCAAGATAGACAATAAACCTGGCCAAGGACAGCAGCTGTCCGAGGCTAGATTCCGGGCAATAAGCAGCTATAGACCTAAGCTGACTATCCCATACACCTAGCTAACAGGTCTGTAATAACAGATCTGTAAGTTTTCCACGGTGTGGATAAGTCCTGTGGATATAACAGAAAAATTAGGAAGACGGCCGGGCCGGATCAATAACTTGGTCCAGGTCAAAAAAGGGCTGTAAAATCTGTTCGCCCTGGCTTTTAGCGTAAGCAAACCGTAGGCCATCCACATTAATACGGGCCTGGCGCCAGTAGCCCTGGCCAAGCTGCTGCCAGGCCGGCACAGAAGCATCAACATTAAAAAAGCTACTGAATCCGCGCGAAGAAAGATCCCGATACTTTTGGCCGCCATAAGGCCTAACATCAGAAATATCCGCACCGAAAGGGTAAATAAGGAGCTGGCTGCCTCCCACAATAGGCTTAACTTCCCGATCCCATTTATCGGCATCGGCAGCCACAGCCCCGGCCGAAAGCTGACCATAGTTAATGTGCCCCCAGGAGTGGGAGGCAAAGACCCAGCCATTGCTTTTCATGGCGTCAGCCACCCGACGGGCCTGCTGCGTGTCCTGCTCCCGGCTAGCTGAATCCGGGTAGATCAGGGCGGAGGTCCGATAACCCAGAACACCGTTATATCCCGTTAGGGCAATAATTCCTTTAGAGCCGCGGTAAGAAAAATCCGGATGCTCGGCCACAAACTCGTCCACCAAGGGCACCATGTCGTAAGCGCCCAGATGCTCCCGACCAGCGGCATCAAGATAGGTGTTAACGACCTTACCCTGGGCATCAAGGGTCAGGTTTTTAGCAAAACCGTCCCCTTCCATATACTCGTAATAGTTAGTGTCATCTTGCGAGAGCACCAGCGGCTTTTTACCTTGAGGGAGCAGGATTTTTTGATATTCCATCGTGCCCGAGCCCTTGTTGGCTACGTACTCAGGGTTAACCAAGACATAATCGCGCTGGTAGAGCTGCTTAAGTATCTCTTTAAACTCCCGCACGGTTACCATGTAGTCTGCGTAACCCTGAGCATCCTGATCTCCGTCAAAAGCTCGCTCTGTATCAACAATCAAGGAGTGCACAAAAAGATGCGGTATTTTTTCGGGATGCTGCCAAACAAGGGCCTCTTGCTTAGCCTGCTCAAGCTCTGACCGAAGCCGCTCGGCCTCGCTACCGGGCACACCCTGAAGAAGATCCAGAGCTGCCTGATAATCGTAGCTAGCACCCAGCCGCTGGGCCTGAGCAAGGCGCTGATCTTGATCCAACTGCTGGTCCTGACTACCGGATTTTATATATGCAGCATTTTCTTGGTCAGCATCCTGCACCGGTTGGGCAGAACAAGCAGATACTGCTAATAGAACAGCAGTCAGTAAAAGGCCAAGTTTTTTATGCGACCCCATGATCGATCTCCCGTGATCCGCTTTACTTTCAACCACCTAAAGAAGCCGTGGTAGGTTTCTGATGAAGAAGAAGCCCTACTCTTTACATTACAAGGATGCGAGCCACAAAAGATACATACAACCGAAGATTAAGATTACTTTCGCGCAGCTAGCAGTAAACCATCAAGCGAATATCTGCCGGCCCCGGTCAAAACCAAGGCTAAAGAAACCAAACCCAGCAGCAGCGGGTATTCATAGCCGCCCTGCGAGGCATAAAAACCGGCTGAGTAGTGCACAAAGAGAATAGCTGCAGCCATAATAAACACGTAAATCAAAGCAACAAGCCGTGTCAGCAGGCCCAGCAGCATGAGCCCCCCGCCCACCATTTCCGAGTAGACAGTAAACGGTGCAGCGATATCGGCCATAGGGATACCCATTTCAATAAAAGTAGCGGTGGTTCCGACTATGGTTGATTCATTAAATTTTTGCCATCCGTGTATAAAAAATACAAGTCCAATACCAGCACGCAAAATCAAAAGACCTAGCGAAAGGGGTGATGTTTGGTTCAATCTCATAGGATTACACTCTCAATACTTATTTTACCTGTCAACCAACAAATCCTACTGCTATACTATTCTGATCAAATTCGCAGGATCCTTAAAAACGTAAGTACCACCGATTCCGAAGAAAAACAGCGGTACTTAATAATGTAAAGCAATATCGCACTAATCTGTGCCGTCGAATATGGTTACGCTCGAAAGGTTGATAACCTCCGAGGGTTTGGCGCCCAAAACCGACTCCCCAATTCGGGCTAGCTGCTTCACCTGACGAGGCCCCAGCCGGTTAAAGATCTGCCGCCGCACCTCAAGCACATGGCCCGGAGCGGCTTCCTGAACCTTCTTAAAACCTTCATCTCGTAGATGGCAGATGGAAACCCGCCGATCACGCGACCACACCGAACGCTCAACATAACCGCTTTTTTCTAGCCGAGTTACCACCCGAGACAACCTAGGCAAGAGCGTATTTGTTTGATGCGCTAGTTCGGTCATGGTTAACGAGTGCTCAGGGGCTTCAGAAAGCATGGCCAAAACCATATACTCCACAAAGCTTAAGCCTGCATCGCGCTGCAACTGATTCTCAAGTTGACCCGGCAAACTAAAGAAGACCGAAGCAAGAAATAACCAACCCTCGCGCTCTTCCTCATTTAGCCAAGGAGTCTCCTCCACAGCATCTGCGCTGTTACTTTGAACTTTTGCAGCCATGCTTCTCTCCGTTCCTCACCGTTATTCCCCTATAACTGTAGATAGCTTTCGCCTGCACCGGTCTAATCTCAACCGGGTTCTAGGAAGCGATTTTTAATAGAATGCTGAGGTAAGAACCTCAACTGTTGCCCCTAGTCCGGCCAATTAAAGTGAATTTAAAAGCTACTTTCCCTATGTAAACGATTGAATACAAGAACCAGATGTGCGCTCTGGAACAATACTGCCGCACCAGCCTTTCAAGAAAAGCTAGAGCCCCCCGCATTATAAAAACCAGTAATCGCCCAAAAAGGTTCCAAGTGAAATCATACGCCTTCAAAGATGCCAGATCTAATCAAGACTCAATAACTACTAAGCCACACTTATGGTAGCCTGGCAGAAAGCTTACACCCATCCCAGATGATCAGCAGACAGCAAGGACACGCTAAGAAGTCTGGTTAAAATTCCCCAATAAATATGGGCAGGGTAAAACTTTCAGCAATCTCAAGGGGTGCCTTATGTCTAGTCAGAACATCGGATTCTCCCGCGGTAGCTACCGGGAATTACAGCGAATATCCCATATTCTGCGTCGGGAATCCATTGGCGGATGTATTCTGCTGGGCGCCAGCCTCCTAGCGCTCATCCTGGCCAATACCGCAGCCTCAGACTTCTACTTTGGCCTACGCGATAGCTACCTAGGCAGGGACATCGCCAACTTTCACCTGCAACTAAGCCTGGGCCACTGGGCTGCAGACGGACTCCTGGCAGTCTTCTTTTTCTTAGCCGGCCTTGAACTCAAAAAAGAGTTTGTTATCGGTGATCTGAGCAAACCCGGCAAAGCGTTAGTGCCCGTTCTTGCCGCGGTTGCAGGCGTGGCCACACCCGCCCTGATCTACGTCCTCATTAACCTCAATTCCGGCGCAGAAGCCCTCAAAGGCTGGGCTATCCCCGCAGCAACGGATATAGCCTTTGCTCTGGCTGTTCTGGCTGTTATTGGCACCCACCTGCCTGCAGCCTTACGCACCTTTCTGCTCACCCTAGCCGTTGTCGATGATCTCTTAGCTATTATGATCATTGCCCTCTTCTACACCTCAGATCTTAAGATCGGCTACCTTGCCATCTCACTTATCCCCATCCTCATCTACGCTCTCTTAGCTAGAAAAGGTGAAACTCTTTTCCAGCTTAAAGCCAGCGCCTCCTGGCTTATTCTGCTACCCCTTGGGACAGTAGTCTGGGCTCTTTTTCTTAACTCGGGTATTCATGCCACCGTTGCCGGTGTTGTCCTAGCCTTTATGATTCCAGTCAAACACACCAGCCGCACCCGGGCTGCCGGAGCAGATCAGGGCCTAGCTGAACATCTGGAGCACCTAGTGCGCCCCTTCTCTGCCGGTTTTTGTGTGCCTGTCTTTGCCTTCTTCTCTGCCGGGGTAGAGCTGGGCGGCTGGCAGGGCTTAAGCCAGGCCATAAAAGAACCTATTACTCTGGGCATTATCTGCGCCCTAGTCCTGGGCAAGATCCTAGGAATATTTGGGGCCACCTGGCTGCTGACTCGACGAAAGGGAGCCAAGCTGGACCCAGATATTAGCTGGACAGACATCCTAGGTTTGGCCAGCCTGGGCGGTATCGGCTTTACCGTCTCCCTCTTAATCGCCGAGCTCTCCTTTGGCCTTGGATCCCACAACAACGACTACGCCAAGATTGCCATCCTGACTGCATCCCTCCTAGCAGCTCTGCTGGGGGCAGGAATCCTGGGCTCGCGCAACAGGCACTACAAGGAGCTGGCCCAGAAAGAAAGCCTCGACACAAATGCCGACGGTATTCCCGACGTCTTTAGCGACGACAAAGAAAAAACCCAAAGTCAGGATGGGATTGGCCCGTCCGTCACAAACTAACCCAAACTTAAGAGGCCGGCCCAAGGGAGTATACTTGCTCCTATTCGACTACTGCTACAGCAAGAAGTACTTAGACCAACGTCGGGAGGATCCAGCGTGCCCGAGCTTCACAAGCCCCATACCGAGCCAGAAAATACTGTTCTATCCCGCGGCAGCTATGCAGAGTCAAGCCGGATCTCAGAGATACTGCGCAAGGAATCCCTGGGTGGCTTTATTCTGCTTGCTGCAACCCTACTGGCTATTCTGCTCTCTAACACGGCTGCTTCAGATCTCTATTTCTCTGTCCGGGACAGCCAGCTAGGTTTTGAGCTAGCAGCCTTTCACCACTTACTGATGCCGGTCAACGAGTGGGCAGCCGATGGCCTCCTGGTCGTATTTTTCTTTCTCACAGGCCTAGAACTTAAAAAAGAATTTGTGATCGGAGACCTCCGCGACCCCAGCCGGGCCATTGTGCCCGTCGCCGCGGCCTTTGGCGGGGTCGCTATGCCAGCTATCATTTTTTATGCCTTCAATTTTTCTAGCCCAACAGCTGTCCATGGTTGGGCTATTCCCACTGCCACCGATATTGCCTTTGCAGTGGCCGTTATTACCGCGGTTGGCCCCTACCTGCCCTCAGCACTACGCACCTTCCTGCTGACCCTAGCCGTTGTCGATGACCTCATCGCCATCTTTATTATTGCCTTTTTTTACACCAGCGGCTTTAAACCCACCTACCTGATCCTTTCTGCCCTACCCATTCTGGCTTTCTTATGGATTAGCCACCGCTACGAAACCTTCTTTCACCTCAAAAAATGGGCGGCCTGGCTTATTCTGCTCCCGCTGGGAATCATCACCTGGGCTCTTTTCCTTGAATCAGGTATCCACGCCACCATTTCCGGCGTTATTCTTGGCTTCTGTGTACCGGTTCGTTACACCAAGAGATCCCGGGCGGCAGACGCTGCTGCCGGCTTAGCGGAGGTCCTGGAACACCGCCTACGCCCGCTCTCAACCTGGATCTGCGTTCCTATTTTTGCCTTCTTCTCTGCCGGGGTCTACCTGGGCGGCTGGCAGGGGCTAAGTCGCGCCTTAGCAGACTCCGTTGCCCTGGGAATCATCTTTGGCCTGGTTCTTGGTAAGACCCTGGGCATCACCTTAACCACCTGGCTGATTACTCGCCTACGCCAGGCCAACCTAGACCCAGATATTAAATGGGTAGACGTTATCTCTATGGCCGTAACCGGCGGTATCGGCTTCACGGTCTCCCTGCTGGTCGCCGAGCTGTCTTTTAGCTCGGGTTCAGCCCACACCGAAGACGCCAAGATCGCTATTCTTCTTGGGTCTATTCTCTCTGCCAGCATCGGAGCAGTCCTGCTAACCCTGCGCAATAAACACTATAAAAACATTAGGGTTAAAGAGCAGCTGGATGCTAACGCAGACGGCATCCCAGACGTCTTCAGCGACGACTCCGGTAAAGCCCCAGACCCTGAATGGAATATCTAGGAGCTGGGCTTAACAAAGGGAAAGGTTAAAACACTGCGAATCTGGCTGCCCGTCATCAGCATGACCAGCCTATCAATACCAATACCCAAGCCACCTGTCGGCGGAAGACCGGTCTCCAGGGCATAAAGAAAGTCTTGGTCTAGTTCCATGGCCTCTGGATCCCCGGCAGCAGCCTTAAGCGACTGCTCCGTTAAACGACGCCGCTGTTCCAATGGATCTGCCATCTCAGAGTAGGCTGTGCCCACCTCCATGCCGTTAATGACCAGATCCCAGCGTTCAGCAAGGCCCGGGACCGACCGATGTGGGGCAGCTAAAGGCGACGTTTCAACAGGAAAATCCGTATAGAAGGTGGGAAAAATAGTTTTTTCCTCAACTAATTCACTGTAGAGTTCCTCTAAAATGGCGCCCGGGCCCATGTCGTCACGCACATGAATTCCCTGCTGGCGAGCCAGGTAAAGCAAGGTTTCAAAATCAGTTTGCAGGCTCACCTGCTGGCCCAAGGCCTCACTTAAGGCAGCAGAAACCGTCTTGACAGGCCAAGGACCGCTAATACTCTGCAGCTGCCCCCGGTCAGAATTCTTCTTTCGCAAGGGCAACTGCTCTGCCCCAAAAACCTGCCGAGCCGCATCTTTGATAAGACGCTCGGTCAACTGGCGCATGCTGTGATAGTCGGCAAAAGGTTGATAGGCTTCCAGCACCGTAAACTCCGGATTATGGGTTGCATCCGCACCTTCATTACGAAAGTTTCTCCCCAGCTCATAAACGGCCCCCATACCCCCAATAACCAGCCTTTTGAGGTAAAGCTCGGGCGCTATCCTCAGGTAAAGATCGGCCCCATAAGCATTAATAAAGGTTTTAAAGGGTCTAGCACTTGCGCCACCGTGAATGGGATTAAGAATAGGGGTCTCAACCTCAGTAAACCCTTCACCGGCTAGGGTTCTGCGCAAGGAGCCTACAATATCTGTTCGAATACTGAGGTAGTCACGCTGCTTGGGATTAACAATCAAGTCCGTTGAACGACGCCTTAACCTGGCTTCAGGATCGGTAAAACGCTCAAAGGGCAAGGCTTGCAAAGATTTTGCAGCCATGCTCCAACCACTAGCTAGCAGGGAGGCAGTTCCTGTGCGGGAGTAACCCAGGCGGCCAGTAACCACCAGGATATCTGCGCTATCAACTGCCTGATCCAGCAGGTCAAAAGCTTCCTGCTGCCCTGCGAAAGCAGAACGTTCAAAGATCACCTGAGCCCGGTCTCCAGCATCCAGCAAATCCAAAAATATGACCGACCCATGCCTGCGAATACTGCGTACCCGCCCCCAAACGGTCAGCTGCTCGTCGGAGGCTACAGTTTGCTCTCCCGCTAAGAATTGAGCTAACTGCCCGGTCGTGTACTGGGCCGATAAGCCAGGCGGATAAGGGTCCATGCCGGCCTGCCGCAGCAGCTTAAGGTGGCGGATACGGTGGCGAGTTTGGTCGCTATAGGCGTAATCGAGCCGAACTTCTTCCCCCTTACGCTCCAGCTCTTCTATTTTCTCCAGCATCTCCCAGCCGATCTGCCCGGGCACTTCTTCTTTTTTAAAGGGCCAGTCGGGCAAGAAACCCTCTGCAACACCGCCGGCCAGAGCCACTTGGGCCAGAGTAAAAATAGATTCTGCCGCCAGGTAACGGGGAGTCCAGAGCGGATCAAACTTTTGGTTAAAGCGGTAGAGCCGCTCTAACTGCAAATAGCGATCAAAGAAGCCCAAGGTGGAGGCAGCAAGCTTGGTCCAGGGGCTTGCTCCAAAGTGATCCGCCTCCACAAAAGTTCTGCGGAACATAGCAAAGTTGAGGGACACCTTTTTGATCCCCCATTCTTGGGCCTGCTCCATCAGGCTGGCAATCATAAACTCAACGGTGCCGTTGGGAGCCTGCGGCGAGCGCCGCATGAGATCCAGCGAGATACCGCTTTTGCCCCAGGGCACAAAGGAGAGCAAACCTACCAGCTGACCTGTCGGATTATAGGCAGAGGCCAAGAGAATGTTTCCGTCTGCCGGATCTAGCTGGCGATTAAGAGCCATGCTAAAACCACGTTCCACCTGGCCCTGCCGCCAGTCTTGGGCAGCCTGACTCAGTTCTTTAAGCTGGTCAGGGCTGAGCTCTTTCTGACGATGAAGAACTAGGCGGTATCCTTCTTTGCTGAGTTTTGTTTTGGCGTGACGCACACTACTGATCGACGTATTATTGAGGCTAAAGTGATCTGTTACCAGGGTTGCTTCTTCACCCATGTAGATAATGGATAGACCGGCCGCAGCAAAGGCTTTAGCGCCGGCTTCACTCATGCTGATGGCACCGATATTCCAGCCGTAGGTTCTGGCCTGTTCTTTCCAGTTTTTGATGGCTGAAGGCCAGGAAGATCTGTCGCCGATGGGGTCTGCAGAAGCCAGGCTGACAGAGTTGACAACCCTAAAAGTTACGGCTGCTCTACGGTCGTCTGAGTAGATGACTGATTTTTCACGTCGGGTAGCAAAATAGGCCAGGGAATCTTCTTGCCCGTACTGTTGGATGAGTTGGCGCAGTTCTAGTTCAGCCTCTGGGCTCCACTGGTTTTTGTTTTTAGGTGCCCGAAGGATAAAGAAGAGGGTGGCTAAAAGGGTTGCTGCGTAGGCTAGGTCCACCATCGCTTGAAAGGGCGGGATCAGCCGGCCGCTGCCTGCCAGCTGGGGGAGGTGGATTCCTAACCCGGCTAAGGCGTAGGCCAGCCCTTGAGTCCAGGCCTGGCTGCTTTCTTGGCCGGTATGGATAAAACCAAAGGCAAATGCTAGGGCAAGCGATATCAGGAGGCCCAGCCCCAGGCTCAGGCTTAGGCTCTTGAACTGGGTACGGACCATGCGGGCGGGGAAGGCCTGGCGGATGCTGATCAGAAGGGGAATGGCGCATAGGGCAAGGATGACGGACAGGATATCTATGGCGGGGTTGTAGAGGTGGGCAAATATCTTTTGATCCTGTACCAGAAAGATTTGTGCCAGCGGGGGTAGGCTCAGCAGCAGGCCTGCGCCTTCGAAGAATATGACGGCGTACAGGCCGATGCGGCGGCGTCTGAGCAGGGCCGAGCTGATGACGGCCATAATAATAACCGAGACCAGGGAGTGGTTGACCGGTACATTAAGATAGCTGAAGGTTAGTTCCCACCAGGTGTGGCTGCGGCCTTTGCGGAAGGGGGCCAGGATCCAGGCACAGAGCGCCATGAAAAAGCCAATACAGTAGATGCCAACGACCCAGCGGGCTATACGGTCTTCCTGTGATTTTATTGCCGCAACCAACTTTGTAGCCTTGCCTGTTCTTTTCTTCACATCCACTTCTTCCTAAGATATAACTGTTTTACCGTATATATTTTCTGGGTTGTGACTGTTTATCCTATGCTTAGACTACTGCTAGAAAGTTCTTGATGTGAATCCCACGAGTGCCAGTTTTTTGACTCTTACGATCACGCTGGCTGTTTTGTGTTTTCTCCTCACTGTTCTGCTTGTGCCACGCCTGTGGAAGCGAGGGGTCAGTAAGTACGTCTTGCAGGCGCTGGCCCTAGTGCTGACCCTAGTCTTAAGTTTGCTGGCCGTTGCTGCCGTACTGAATGCCCAGAATCATTGGTACCCCTCTTGGGACGCCCTCTTAAGTGACCCGCAGGAGCAGAGTTTAACGAGCGAGGTTTACGGGGATCGCCAGTTATCGTTCTGGTCTGGGGAATCGGTGCAGGCCCAGCGTCACCAGGCTTCTGAGCTTCAGGAGCAGCTGCTCTCTACCCCCGAGTTGAGCTCGCAGTTGCCGGGGGATAAGTCTCGGGGTGCTTACCTCACCGTCGATGTAAGCGGCCAAAAGAGCGCAGAAGATCATCAGGTTTTGCTCTGGTTACCACCAGCTTATTTTACGGAAAAAGATCGTTTTTTCCCGGTAATCCTTGCCTTCACCGGCTTTCCGGGCAGTATACAGTCCTATAAGCAGGAGTTAGACATCGGTGGCAAGATCCGTGAGCGGGTAGCTGCCGGCCGCATGCAAGAAGCCATTGTGGCTGTTGCTGATGTGCTACCGGGCAACAGGGACAGCGAATGCGTCGACGGCAGCCTAGGAGCTAAGCCGCCCAAAACAGAAACCTATCTTATTCAGGATCTACTCCCCTGGCTTAAGCAAAACCTCAGGACTATCAACAACCGGCAGGCCTGGGCAACCAGCGGTTTTTCTGCCGGGGGCTGGTGTGCCAGCATGATTACGGTGCGCCACCCACACTTTTTTGGGGCGGCCCTTAATCAGTCCGGTTATTTTAGGCCCCACTATTCTAGCGGTCAGCAGTGGAATGACCAGCAGGATGCCCGCTACCTGCTGGACCAGCGGGTAGCTGCTGACCTGCCAGAGGTCAACATCTATTTTTATGCCAGCAGGGATGACCCTCTGGCTATGGAAGATACAGAAACTTTCTCTCGTCAGGTGCGCCAGCCAACCTCTTTGCTGCTAGAAACCATAGCGGTGGGCGGTCACCGCTCCTCGGTATGGACACTAGGTTTGGGACGTGGCCTAGACCATTTGGGGCGCGACCTAAAATTTTTTGCCCCCCTAGCTGCCGGAACCTAGTTTGCTCCCGCGTGTCTGTTTACAGACTGGAAACCTTTTGGGTTTAGGCTTCTTTACAGAGCTTGACGGCGCTACTCCCCCACAGAAAACCACTATAAAGAGTTCCAGGGGTGGTCCCTGCTCTTTTATATTGTAAGGAGCAGAATGGATGCTTTTATTAATGCTGTAAACAGCATCAATGAATCTACCGCAGTCTTAGCGGAGCTAGTGCTCGCTACCTCTAACGCGGTCTGGTCTTGGCTTTTTTATCTCTTAGTGGCCGTCGGCCTAATCATCACAGTTTTGACACGCGGTGTTCAGTTCCGCCTCATCAAAGAGATGTTCCGAGCCATTGTTGAGCCCTCTGGCCAAGAAGCTGACGGCCGTAAAGGCATCTCTTCTTTTAGGGCCTTTACCGTTTCGGCTGCCTCCCGAGTAGGAACCGGCAATATCGCCGGTGTTTCCTTGGCTATTAGCATGGGCGGTCCGGGAGCCGTTTTTTGGATGTGGTTTATTGCCGGTCTCGGAGCCGCCTCAGCTTTTGCAGAGTCCCTGCTGGGCCAGCTTTATAAACAAAAGGGTAAAGATTCCTACATCGGCGGGCCAGCCTACTACATGCAACGCGGCCTTAACGCCCGCTGGCTAGGTTTAATATTTGTTGTTTTTATTGTTGTCACCTACGCTTTTGTTTTCGTCGCGGTTCAAACAAATTCTATTGTGGACGCCACAACAAACTCTCTGGGTATCAGCATCAGCGCGGGTGAGGGCATGGGGACCCGGATTCTTATTGGCCTTGTGGTTATGCTACTAACAGGTCTGATCATTTTTGGAGGCATTCGGGTTATTTCCTCGGTTACCGAGCTAATGGTTCCTGTTATGGCCCTGATCTATCTTTTCTTGGGTGTGCTGGTGGTTGCCCTCAATCTAGACCAGATCCCGCACATGTTTGCCATGATTGTCAAAGGTGCCTTTGGCATCGAAGAGTTTGTCTCTGGTGGCATGGGAGCGGCCCTGTCCTGGGGTATGCGCCGCGGTTTGCTTTCTAACGAAGCCGGTATCGGCACTGCCCCCAACGCTGGAGCTACGGCTACCATCTCCCACCCGGCTAAGCAGGGTTTTGTGCAGGCTCTTGGCGTCTACTTTGACACCTGGTTGGTCTGCTCCATTACTGCCTTTATTGTCCTGCTCTCTAACCCTAGCTTTGGTGAAGAAGCCCAAGGAGCCTCACTAACCCAGTCTGCTCTTTCACAGCAGCTAGGTGGCTGGTCTATTCACTTCTTGACGGTTGCCATCGCACTGTTTGCCTTCTCCTCCATCGTGGGTAACTACTACTACGGGGAGTCTAATGTGCGTTTTGTATCGGAAAATAAACTCACTATGTTTATTTTCCGCTGCACGGTTTTAGCCTTTGTCTTTCTTGGCGCCATTGCTTCCCTCGACCTGGTCTGGAACCTGGCAGACCTACTCAATGCCGGCATGGTGGTTGTTAACCTGTTTGCAGTCTCGCTCCTCATGCCCCAGGTGCTTAAACTCTTACGAAACTATGAGGTACAGCGCAAGGCCGGCTTAGAGCCCATTTTTAAGGCTTCTGACATGCCAGAAATCAAAAACCTGGCAGCCTGGGACGGCAGCGACCAAGTCTGTAGCCGGCAATTTTGGGAGGAACAAGCTGCCTCAGCAAAGGCCAGCAAAGCCAAGGACTAGTAATCCGGTTTAAAAAGACCGGCCTTACTCAGCTACAAGGCTGATAGATTCCTCAATAACTTTGGCGTATTCTGCCGAAGCCTCCGGTGTACCGGCAGAAACGGTGATGGCCGTAAAGCCTCCAGCATCAGCTGCAGGAACAATAATGAAGGTGCCGTGGGCAGTGGGTCCTTCAGACTCCTGGGTATAGGTCATCTCGGCAGCCTCACCTAAGGGCGTCTGTAGCGTCCTGTAGGCACCGGGAATAGCACCAAAGCGTTCAGTCATCTGCCGCATAACCTCCTCGGAGGGTAGCGTCTCTGCCTGGGCGGTCTCGGCGGCAACATTAATATTGTTGGAGAAGCCGTTCTCATCCGGTGCTCCTGCTAAAACCATGAGGTCTAGTTTTTGCATCTGCTGCAGCAGGGCCTCAGCATCCACACCAACCTGCTCGGAAACTCCTTGCAGGTATGCCCGGGCTCCTTCTTCACCACCGTCAAAGATATCTGCCCCTACCGGAACCCATCCCTGAGGAACGGCAAAAGATAGTCGGTTTTTAGCAGCGGTAACGCTCTGGTACCCCTCCGGGACTACTGCCGCAGGAGCCGGCTGCTGCTCTTGAGGTGGAGCCGGTGTTTCGCTCTGGGCCGGCTCCACGTTAGCTTGCTCGCTGGCCTGGCTCGGCTGCTCTGAAGCCGGAGCTGAGACCGCTGCCCCACCCTGATTTTCCTGAGAATCCTTGCAATCGCAGCTGCAACCGCTCAAAAGACCAATCGTTAGGACAGCAAGAGATGTCATGGCCGTCAGGCGTGATGTATGCGAGCTATTCATATGAGGTTTCTTCCTTTAGGTCAAAAGTGATTCTAGGCTGCCTTAGCTAGGCTACAACGATAGCTGCCCTGTATATCAGAGCTACAAAAGGGGCGGAGCCAGCCGGCCAACGTAGGCATATAAGTGGGCATAATTCCCGGTCTAAGGCCTAAATCCTGCCAGCATTTTTAGCCAGCCACACTAACCTGCACCCGGTAAGAGAAGCCAGCAACCTCCTGTAAAGTAGCCGTCACCGCACGGTCTTTACCGGTCTTAGGATCAAGCAAAGTGCAAGATACCTGCTGGTCAGCACTTAGATCAACAAAGTCACCTGCACAAGTAACCTGCGGCAGCAGACCCAATTGATCCTCCAGCGAACCGGCCAGCACGGCAGCAAAATCTGCCGACTTTTCCCGCAAGGGGCGCTCCTTGCTGTCCGGACTAAGCTTAACCGTCACATCCGAGACGCGGGCGCCAGCACCTACCGACAGGTTAACGGCACGTGACTGCTGATCGTTGGCAAACTCGACTGAACAGCCCACAGAACTGGCCGGAGCTAGCGGCAGTTCCCCAAAACACTGCACCTGCTGCGGCTCCGCGTCCAGTTGCCGGCTAAGTTGCTGGCGAACCAACTGAGCTGCCTGCTCAACTGTTAGGCTACTTTGCTCCTGGGCAGCAGGTAGGTAGGCTGGCAGGGACTGAACAGTCACCTCATAACCAGCTTCAGAAGCAGAACCAAGAGAGATTTCCCCTAACCGCGGCGAGGCATCCCCCGGGTAGGTGATATCACAGTGAAGTGTCTTATCCGAGCCAACCTCAACAGAATCACCGGCACAATCTACTGCCGGCTTAACCCCGTCCTTAACTTCCGCAGCCTGTGCCGCAGCTTCTTCAACCGCAAGCATATCCACCCGCTGACTGTTGGAAGCCGAACAGGCAGAAGAGGCCAAAACCAATCCCACAGCTACGACAGCACTTAATTTCTTTAACATACCTGCCCTTTCTTATCACGCATCATAAGGAATTTGCACCGGGACAATCTGCCCGTCCCCCCTGTTGAGTAAAGCCCGCCCCACGGGGTAGCTCTGGCTCAGGGTCTGCCGGGTAAAGTTGAGGCCAAAGGGTCTGCCGCTAAAAGTGCTGGTCGGATTAAAGACCGCCCCGTGCCGGTTTTTAGCCAGGATATTGAGCCAAGAAGCTGGGCCAACCCGTTCCAGCTCTTCGAGCCCGTCGGCAACAATGACCGCAAAATTCTCCCGCTCCGCCGCCACATTTAACCCTTTGAGAGCATCCAGAACGGCAAAGTCCGTCAGTGCCGAAGCATCATCAATGACAACGGTTACCCCTTCGAGGGCGCAAACCTCCCGAATAACTTCCGCAGTAATCTCACTGCCCCGATAGGAGGCCAGCACACCTTGCTGACCGGCCAGCTGACGCAAAGGCGAACGAGCCGGAGTCAGCAAAACTACCTGTCCGCCAGCAGCTAGCATTGAGCGTGCTAAGGTCAGCAGCAGATTAGATTTACCGCACCGTGACGGACCACCCACCAAGAAGGTGGAAATCTGCCGAAGATCTAGCGCAATCGGCCCTACCTGATCACCACCGACACCCAGCACTGGACGCCAGGGATCAGTGTGCTGACCCAGTCCAGCCAAGTCCTGGAAGGTTAAGGATGTGGGCAAGTCATGGAAGACCAAGGGTCTAGAGTAGCTCGGTGCTGTTGCATCCAAAACCTTAGCCCACTGGGCAATAACCTCCAGGGCAGCAAGCTGTCCTTGACTGCTGTTGTCCTTGGCAAGCAGGGCAATCTGCCCCTCCCGTCCCGTGTCAGATTCAAAAACCCGTCCCGCTGGAATCCGACTAGGCAGCTGCCGGGGATTAAGGCCGGCACTAATGTAATCGCTGCGGTCAGCAAGGCGCATAACCAGCTTCCTCTCCACCAGATTATTGGTTCGACTAGCCAGCAAACTGCGGTCACCGGCAATAATCAGGTGAATACCAACAGAGGCTCCCTCTCTCAGTAGAGTCAGCAGACCCAAAAAAACCGGATTTTGAAGGTCTTCACCCTCACCGTGGATAAAGCCCTCCCACTGATCAAAAAGGATAAAAATGTGCGGCAGCCTATCTTCCGGTCGACTGTTAAGGCGCTGCTCATCCACAGACAAAAAGCCGGACTGACCCAGGATAGTACGGCGGCTAGCAAGCTCAGCCTCCATCCTTTTAACAAAACGCGCTAAGAGAGCCCCCTGAGAACGGCTAATCACACAGCCACATTGGGGTAGCTGCTCCAGGGCCCGCAGCCCACCACTGCCAAAATCTATACCGTAAAGATGGGCAGCATTACTGCCCATCTGCTTGCAGAGAGCACCAGCAATAGTGCGCAAGGCCTGCGTCCGCCCAGATCGTGGCGCGCCCACCAGGTAGAGGTGACTAAAATGCGAAAAATCAATGAGCAGAGGTTTTTGAGCTTGTTCCTCCGGATAATCCTGCATCCCAAAAGTCACCGGAGCTAAGGCGCCATCCTGACTAACCTCTGCTGGCTTACTACAGTCATCCAGCAGTAGATGTGTCCTTAAGGCATCCAGCCAGGGGCTAGGTTGTCTTTGGATTTTGCCCTTGTCAGCGGCAGCGGCAATAGCCTCAACCAGCACCTGCAAGTCTGTCAGGGCACTCGCCTGCTCCTCTTCCCGCTTTTCTGCTACGGGCAGGTTCTCCCCTAGCTCCTGCCAGGGGACCTCATAAACTTCTGGCTCGGGCAGATCAGCCTGGTTCGCAGTATCGGGGCGCAAACCACCAATACGTGCCGTCTGAAAAGGCAGTAGGGCGTTTGAGCCAGAACGAACGTAGGCCCGTCCTGGCGTAGAACTAGAAATCTCGGCAGCATCCTGGCTAGCAATAACGTCTCTGCTTTCATTGGCGTCAGCCATCCGCAGGGCAATACGCAGGTTGGTGTTAGCCAAGATATCAGCAGTAATAGACCCCTGGGGCCGCTGGGTTGCTAAAACCAGATGAATGCCTAAAGAACGGCCGCGTTGAGCAATGCCAACAATGCCGCTGACAAACTCGGGCAGTTCAGCCTTGAGGGCAGCAAATTCATCGACCACCAGCAGCAGCCGAGGCAGCAGTTGTCGAGTCTGGCCGCGTTCACGTGCCGCGGTAAAATCTTCAATATCTTTTGCTCCCACGCTGGCTAGCAGCTGCTCGCGGCGGCGCAGCTCTGCACTCAAAGATTGCATGGCTCGCTCTACCAGGTGGCCGTCCAAGTCGGTAACATTCCCCACCGTATGCGGTAAGTTAACAAAGTCTTTAAAGGCAGCCCCACCCTTGTAGTCAATCAGCACAAAATTCAATTCATCCGGCCTGTTATTGAGGGCCAAAGAGGCAATCAGGGTCTGGAGCAATTCAGATTTTCCCGAACCGGTAGTTCCAGCAATCAGCGCGTGTGGACCATCTTGACGAATATCAATGCTCAGGGGCCCATCAAAAGTTTCGCCCAGGATGGCTTTGGTGCTGCGCGGGTTACTGCGCCAGCCTTTAAGAACCAGGTCTGCGTCGGGGTCAACCAAGTTAACAAGACTCAGGTAGCGAGAACTAGCCGGGATAGCAGAGCCGGCCTCCTCGCTGACGTCCCGAAGAGGAGCTAGGGCCCGGCAAACCCATTCAAACCAAGGCCAATCGGGCAAATCTGGTGTAATATTTTCCAGCGTTTTCTGTCGGTCTCTCTGAATAGTCCAGGCCTGCTCTTGGGCTAGGATAATAGCCCGTGATTCTTCCGGAAGTAATCTTCCTTCGCTGTCAATGCAGATACTGTAGATTCCCAGGGCCGGCCCTTCACTGAGAATGCGGCAGACCCCCGGCCACTGCCTAAGTTTTCTGATGCCATCAAAGATAACAACCGTGGCAGTTACTTCATGAGCCGGCAGAGGTTTTCCCTCATTTTCTGCCTGACGGCTGTCCATCAGGGCAAGAATTTCACTAATCCTTTGGCCAATACTGGCCGTGCTATTGCCTATATTTGCTACTGCTCCCCGATGATTTTTCATGTGGGGTAGCCAGCGGCTCCAGTGCCATTCTTTTTCTCTGCTGCCTTCAGTAAGAAGGACCAGAGAAAGATCCCTGGGGCTTTGCAGGACGGCCAGTTGGGTGAGCATCCAGGCAGCGCTACGGTGAACGTTAAGGTCCGGCCCGCAGATACCTATCACCCCGTATTCGGGTAGGGAGAGGGTTGCCGGCACATCAGCTGCACTGGGATATTTTGTTCTGCGGTGGTCTACTTCTTCTGGGTCAAAGAGTTTAATATCTGTGACCGCTTCAAAAAGGCCTACCCGCACGGCAAGGTGGTCTGGGTCCGTTCTGCGTCGCTCCCAGAGCCGGGCAGAAGGCAGGTTAGCTAGCATACCAATACTGGCCGGGTCCGGGCTGAGCATCCGTTTTTCGCTGGCAAAATCTACGATGGCTTGTTCAAGATCTTGGTCGATCATGGCCACGGTTTTACGGTATTTAGCTTTTTTCTCCCGAAAGGTTACCTTGCCAGTTTTTCTATTATTGATGGTACTGGCCAGCATCATCACCGGTGACATAATGCCAAACAATAAAAAGTGAGGCTGTTTAAAGCTTGTTGCCATCACGATGGCCAGTAGAAGCGGAAGCAGCATAGCGAGCAAGGGTAAAGAAGTGCGCCCCGCTGCCTCTGGAGGGTTTGGGTACTTAAAATCGTTGCTGCGCCGGCCCGGTAGCAGCCGAGGTGGCCGATTATAGTCCAGAAAACCGGGTAGCTGAGCCGGTCTTAGAGAGGCCAGCACCTGCTGGGAGCTGTCTACCTCATACAGGTAGTCCCCTATACGCAAAAGACTGCCCGGCTCCCAGGTTTGCCGCCCCTCCAGTTCTTTACCGTCCAGGTAAACCGTGCAGGATGAGCTTGTCTTTTCAACCGTGCAGCGGCCCTCATCGTCAATGTTAACCAGGGCCGCTGTTCGGGCAATGGTGTGGTCGGGAATTTGGATGGCTGCTTGCGGGTCCGCCCCCAGGCTTACCTTACCCGGACCAAAACAATAGAAGGTTCCCGCCCCTTGGCCGCTCACCTGTTTAATATAGACCCGGCCCTGGCCGGCTTTGATACCGGCCTCCTGCCGGACAAGAGGCTGGTAGCTATCATTCTGGAAACGGTAGATGGCTCCCTGCCTGGTTTTAAGCGTAGCCCAGCGAGCCTGCCGACCAATTCCGTAGTTCAGAGGCTGATAGTTTTGGTTAATGGTGTGGGCAATGAGCTGGTTAACCTTGCTGGCTGGCAGGTTTTCTTCTGCCTTAACCACCAGATGGCTCAGGCTGCCATCGGGACGAGCCACAGAAAACTGGCTTTGCATACTCTTGCGCTACCTTTACAAACTCTCAGAGTTTTCTAGTGTTTCTTGGGTTTTGTATGGGCGATAAGCACCCCGGTTACTCCGCCAATAGCCAGGGCTGCCAAGGTAAGCAAGGCAATAGGCATAAGCGGCAGTCCACCTTCTGCGGCTGCCAGCAGAACAGCTTGGTCTTCCTGGTTTTCTGCTGCTGCCTCATCTTTGCCCAGGTTTCCTAGAAGGCTGGGAGAAACTAGGCCGCTAGATTCCACTTGCTTAGCCCCCAAAGAGTTAAGCACAGAGCTACGGAGTTCGCTGTCGCTTTCCCCTTGAAGTCTGGGATCCTGAGGTGAGACCGAGCTAGACTGCAGCCAAACCGGCTCTTGTTTAATCTCTTCCTGCTCATCGTTTCCGGTTTTTTTGCTGGGCTCCTGCTCAAATTCCGGCACAGGCTTAGCTAGCGGAAGCTGCTGCTGCGGCTCTTGATCTTCCAAGGCTGGGCTGGCTTCTGCTAGCTGGCCGGATTCTGTGCCGGCCTGGCTGCTTTCACCTGCTTTTGCCGGCTCTTGCTCCGGGCTACTATTGGTCTCTTCTGTTGGCTGAGCCGGTTCAATAGCTGGGCTAGGCTCCTCAGCCTGACCGGGTTCTACGGTCTCTGCTGAGCTTTCAGAAGGCTGGCTGGTCTCCGGCTGGCTAGCTTCTCCAGCCTGGCTGGGGGAAGCTGTCTGCTCGGGAGCCTCTGCTGACGGACTTGGCTCTGCCGTGGGACTGGGTTCTACCGGCTCCGGCCTTGGATCCACAGCTTTCTGGGCCGGGGTAATTTCTAGCTGAGTACTTGCCAGCACCCGCCCAGCCGGCCCAGCCGGTTGAGCTAGATCTGCTGGAACTACAGCTTGTACCAGGTAACTACCGCTAGCCACTTCTGCCGGAATCTTAAGGGTGACGTCCTTAATTTTGCCCCAAGGCTCCTGGCCAGTCTGGTCTGTTTCTACCATGACGGTTTTATCACTGATCGACCGGCTTTCTGGATCGTCAGCTTTAACGATGCGTAGCTGCACCGGGTAGTCCTTATGGTAAGGGGCAAAGCGATTGGCTAGCAGGTGTAGCTGGTGCAGATTACCCGCTTCAATACTGTTTTGGGAGAGTTTCAGCTGGGCTATCGAGTTGCCCAGAAGAGTAATTTCAGTCCTTGCTTCCAGCTGATCAGCCGGACTGCTTGCCACAACCTCTATGACGCTTGTAGACATGTAGGGGCTGAAGCTGGCGTAGGCGCTAATTTTTCCGCTTTCATCCGCCCGAACAGTGAGGCGATTCTGTTCTGTCTCTAGCTGATCCAATCCTGGAACAAAGTAGACGTCAGAGCGTTGGCCTTGCTCAGCTGGCGCATAAAGTTCTACTTCCGCGCCGGCTGCAAACCCCTTCCCCTCAAGGTGCAGCGTCATTCCGGCTGCGCTAACCGGGTAGTGCGCGCTGATGCTGGGACCGGCTACCGGCTGCGCTGCCTGAGCCAGGGCCACCTGATGAGCCGGGTTCTCTGGACTAGCCGGTTGAGCATGGCTTGGGCTAACCCCGGCGCTCAATAAGACGCCTAAAACTAAGACGCTGCCAGCTCTCAGCTGGGCAAGTGCTTGCTGTGGCATTTGTTTCCCCTTTCAAAGTACCCTCAGCCGGTCTTCTTATTTGCTGTATTTTTCAATAGTTTGATCACTGGTTTTGATGATTGCGTAGCTGTCGGTAACCGCTAGCGGCGTGATTCCAGAAATAGAGTTAATAGCTTGATCGGTAACATAAACTCTGCCGCGATCGCTTTCACCGAGGACGGCCTGGGCAAGCACCCTGCTAGGTTTTACTCCGTTAGCTTTAAGATCTTGCACGGCTCGCCCACTGGCTACGTCAAAGGTGTAGGAGGCAAAGCTGGCGCGCTGTCCGTCGCTACCCCAGACCACTTCTTGGTTTTCTAGGATGCGCTCACGGGTGCTGGCCAAGTAAGAAAGTAATTGTCCATCAGAAGCCTGGTAACTGCTGATAATCATGGGGTTGTTTGCTGCAGTACTTTCCGGGTAAGGAGACCAAAGGGCCACAATCCGGTTGTAGCCTATAGCACTAATAGCTGCTAGGGACTGGCCTTCTTTGGGTGGACTCAGCGGATAGCTAGATATCTCTTGCCCATCAGCACTGGTGATGCGAATATCCCCACCCGCGTTAGAGCTAATCAGGTTGGCTCCGGCGATGGTTCCGGGTACGTAACCCTCGGGCACCTTAAGTTCTTTAAAGCCATTGACGGTAAACTGCCAGGCCCGGTAGTTACCTTCTTTATCTGCATCGGCTACAAAAAGGAGCTGGGCTCCGGCAGCGTAAGGTTTAGCTCCAGCCGGTATTTCTGCGCTGACCGGTTCTGCCAGGCCAAGTTCTGGGGCCCAACCGTAGGCCTTGTTGCCAATAGACCAGTAAATTCCCGGCTTTTCATTTTTATACTGGGTGGCAGCAACAATATCGACCTTATCGCTGACGGTAAATTCTTGTATTTTTTGCCCTGTTTGCACCGAGTAGCTGGCCAGGGTGCGATTTTCTAATGTGTAGATAGTGTTTGAGTTGGCTAGCACCTGCGCCTTAGCCGAGATTTTTTGACTCCAGCTGGGACTAGTAGCGTAGCCGGGAAAGCCACTGCCCGAGTAACCGTTAACGGGAAGCGGGCTGGTTAGACTGCTGGCTAGTACTTCTTTTGGGTCAGCCGGTGTGGCAGGTGCCGGTTGCAGGGCATAACCGGCATAGCTGAAGGCTAGCAAGAGCAGAGTAATGCCGGTCAGACTGGTGAAGCTAAGCCCCAGGCTGGTGAGCCGATGACGGGTTTTTTCCCTGCGTTTTTGCTGCTGGCTAATGTCTGGGGTGATGCGTGGCACTGCAGTCATGATCTGGGCTAGGCTGGGCTCTTTTTTGTCCATTTCCCGAGCGAGTGGCGGGTAGGTCTCTAAAAGTTGGGCCGGACTATTATTGGTCCATTCCTCCGGATAAAGCGGGTAGAAGGGTGGCTGCTTATCAAAGGGGTCCGAGCCGCGGCGGATATCTATCACTCTCGTATTGCCGGCTTTGTGAGGCCAGCTCTCCCACTCCGCTTGCTTCCTGTTCTTGCTCACCATATACAGCGGGGCTATCCCTAAGCCCAGCAGACCTAAAAGATAGGAGAAGCCTCGGGCATAGGAGTCAATAAAGTCTGCTTGTTGCAAGGATTCTGCCCTGAGCACACGTAACCCGACGAGTCTTTTACCTAAAGTCTGACCGCTGCTGCTATTTTGTAGGGCGTAGATGATGCTGACCAAGATAACCACCAGCAGGTTGCCGGCGAGGCTGATCCAACCGTAGAGGGGTGTGGGTGAAAAATTGTGGGAAAGGTTCCAGGCCACGGATAGGCTAAGGGGTACGAGCAGTATGGCAGCATCGATAGCGTAGGCGGCGCTACGCTTAACCGGCTTGGCTACCGTGTATTTGCTCATGGGGGTGGTGTGTTCTTTCTGGGTTTTACGGACTAAAGTGAGGCCTATTCGTAAGTCCTGCTTGCTTGCCCTTACGAATAAACCTCTACTGGGTGGCTTATGTTTTATCTATGCACCGTCAGCGGCCTTGAAGCGCTCGATGGCGTTCTTTAGATCAGCCTGGAAGGCTTGCAAGGCTGGGATCAACTGTTTTGCTTTGCTGTCAAACTCTTGGTAGTTGCTGCCAAAGACACCGCTCGAAACCTCTGTTGAGAAGCCGCCATTAGCTGACGTAAGAGTATTAATCCGGTTGAGTAGGTTGTTCAACGATGCTTCAAATTCAGAGGCTGCCGCCTGCAGGTTAGCCGCTTCGCTTTCCATAGCTGCGTAGTCTATCTGGATGGGCATGGTGAGCTCATTCTCCTTTGTCTGCTCCTAAAACAAGTAATTTTTGTTGGGTTGTATCGACTTGATGTAACCCATTCATGAGGCTAGCAAAATTTTTTCAGGCCAGTGGAATTCCGGATTTTTTTCTGACCGTGAGGGCCGTTTTTCCGGGGTTTTGCGGCTAAAGAGCGGGCATCTGCCCAGGGTAGCTGGCCTTTGCCGCCGAGCTGAATGGCAGGGTCACAAATAGGGCCGCAAGAAACTAAAACAACAATCTGCCCATATTCTGCCGTCTATCTTAAAGGCCGGCTAACCCCCAGCAGGGAGTCAACCGGCCTTATCTTTTCGGCAGAGCTAAGGAAGAAGCGTACCTAGGAAGTCGAGGAAGAGGAGACCCAGGTCCCGCGGGCAGCAGACCAGTTAATACTGGTCCCATTCTCAAAATCTACCCGATAGCTGGAATCGGGCATACGCCGCTCATCGCTAATAGGAAACCCATAGGTTTTTACGTCTCCATCCCTGGCCCACCGGGCAAAAATAGCACCTCGGCCATTTAAAGTGTGGGTGCCCGTTGCAGCGGACCAGTAGGCCACCGTCGATGCATCAGCATTGCGAAAGTGCTGCTTAGCGCCGTGCCAGAAAGTTAGCTCCTCGGTCAGGGGGTACCCCCAGCCGGCTTCGTAACCGGCCTGAGCAAATTTGGCGCCAATATCGCCCTTCCAACTGACAATATGAGCCCCGGTCTGCGCCGTCCAATAGATTGTGCAAGAGTTAGAAAAGATTTGGGCAACGCCGTTCAGACGGAGGGCAAACTCATTGCTAGTTGGAAAGCCACATTTTTCGCTGCCACCGCCAGCAAAGTAGCGGGCTTTAATGGCGCCTTTAAGGGTAAACCCATTAACCGTCACCGGCCCCGCATCGTTAGCCCCGCCAAGGGGACGATAGCTGGGGTTAAGGGCAAAATTGTCCAAGGCAGCAAGACTGCCGTTAAAAACATTGGAATCTCCAGCAAAGGGCCCTGACGCAGAGTACTGCCACATATCGTAGGTAGTGTACCCTGCAGGGAGGGTTCCGGGGCTAGCTGCATAACGAGCTATGTGGAGGGGCAAAAAATTGAACTGGCTTGTATTACCGGTGCACTGGGCCCACCAAGAACTGGCCGTATAGATGGCTGGGTATCTGCCGGTTAGGGACCTGTACGTGGTAATAAAACTGCTGATCCAGTCGTTAATTTGCCCTGCCGACATATTAAAACAGCTGTCGCCCAAGGAGGAGTAAGGGTTATATTCAATGTCCAAGAGTCCGGGCAGGGTGCGACCATCAGCGGTCCAGCCACCTCCACTAGCCACAAAGAATCTGGCCTGGTCTGCTCCGCTGGATACAGAGGGCAGGGCAAAATGGTAGGCACCGCGTTTCATTCCTACCCCGCCAGCCCCGGCATACTGACTGGCAAATCGAGCAGACTTATAGCTTTTACCTTCCGTGGCTTTCACGTAGGCAAAGCGAGCGCCTCGGGCGTACTCTGCCGCCCAGTCCACCGTTGTCTGCCAGCCAGAAACATCCATACCTAGAACTCCCGAACCGGTGGGGCTCACGGCACTAGCCTGCATGTTGAGGGAGCTGGTTTGCGCCAAGGGCTCGATACCCTGGCCTAGGCTTGCCCCGGGCTCCTCTGACCCAGCCTGCGGTGGGTCCAGCAATCTGCCATCAGATTCTTGAGTAAAGGTAGTGGCAGGTGAGTCTGCCTGCTCAGAGTAGGCCGGGACTGCAAGGGCAGACAGGAGCAGGGCCAGACTCAGGGGAATCGTTAAGATTTTGAGGAATTTGGAGGAGAACTTATTGCTTTTTTTCATGTCTACACTAGGGCTGGGGGATAGTTGGCTAACCAAAGCCTAGGGCTGGCTAGCAGAGACCAGGCTTTGGGTACTTCAAACGATCCAATATAGCTGCTGGCTGACCCTTAAGGGCAGATTAAAACAGATAAGCCGGCTTTAAGCTTGCTCACCCTTCCGGTGGAAGCGCTAAAACCCTTATTTTACTAGTACTTATACCCTCTTAAACGACCGGCAAACCCTGGGTAATAGCCCCCTAAAGCAGCTACTAAAGCCGCATAAATGGCTACAAGGTAGACGTCGCGGGCAGGATTCACGCCACGTATGTTAGAGGGTGGGGCAAAGTTAACCACCATTTACCCGTGTAGGCGGAACCACAAGAAGTCTGCTCTACCAGAACGGTGGCTATCGAACACACAATCTTTATTACCGGGGGATATCTTAATGAAGAAAGTATCGGCAATTGCCATTGCTTCGGTGCTACTGAGTGCTGGCACCATCACAGTGGTAGGCGCTCAAGGCAATCCCGAAGCTCAACAGTGCTCGACTGTTTACAATGCCTACTACGGTTGCGCTGATATCGTTGATGAATTCAACGGATCAAGCCTAGACACCAGCCGCTGGCGCGTTCTTGACGAAACCTACCTCTCTAATGACTACGGTTACATCAAGGACGAAAACGTAAACGTTTCCAATGGCTCACTCAATCTATCTATTGTTCGCAACCAAACCAATCTCACCACTAGCGATGGTGTCCACCGCACCTGGGGCTCAGCCCGGGTAGAACAGATGGACTCCACGAACCAGGAGTTTGGCTACTGGGAAATGCGGGTTAAACTTCCTACCGCTGGTAGCGATACCCAGGGAACCTGGGGTGGGGCCTGGCTGAATAATACTGACGGCAAGGGCGGCGAAATAGACATGGCCGAATCCTTCGGTTCGGACACCCCAGAATCTACCGAGCCAAAGTTCACCATCGATAGCAAGGTCTCTTCCTCAGTACATTTCACTCCTGAGTCTAACGGCAAATCCATTAAGGCCTGGAATACGGTAGGTAACGACTGGCAAACCTATGGGGCTCTCAAAACTCCAGAGGGAATTACTCTTTACCTTAACGGCGTCGCCTACATGCAGGTACCTTCTTCAACGCCCGGTTACGCCGAAAGCTTTGGCTCCGGCACAAGCATGTACACTATTTTCTCGGCACAAGCCGGTAATAAGTACTGGGGCAAGGCCAACGGGGAGACTGCCGATAGGCAGACTATCTCTGTAGACTACTTCCGCTACTGGAACCTGCAGGACACTCCGAGTGAAACCCCGTCAGAGTCAGTCCCAAGCGAGCAGCCTACCGAAACCACTGCACCTGACGATGGTGATTCCAGTACTGACCAGCCGGTTACCGAACCGACCGATGCTGCTCCTAGTCTTGACCCAGCAGACCTACCTCCTATTGCACCTGCTCCCGTAGACCCTGACACCAATATGATCATCAAACCGACGGAAGAATCCAGCTCCGAATCTTCCGATTCGACTGGGGCAGAGGACGCTGTTCAGCAGCCCACGGCAGACCCAGCACAGGCGGCAGATTCCTCCACTGGGGCACCGGATTACGTTATTCTTCCTGCAATGAATGAAGACGTAAAATCCACCGATGAGTCAGAGGTCGACACCTCTGTTAGCCTGCCTGATCATCACGACAAGATGCCCGAGGCACAGGCTGCAGCTGCCGACCAGAAGTCCTTAGCCTCTACCGGTCTCTCCTCCTGGGTCATTGGCGGAGCAGCAGCCCTGCTTGTTGCAGGACTGGGGCTTCTCTACTGGTCCGAGCGGTATCAGCCTCGCCATTCTAGGAACTAAAATTCCCGGTGAATTTTGGTCGGACAAGGCCTAATTTATAAGACAAGAGCTAGCCCTGCGGGTTATGCTACGTCAAGATGATAAACATTTATGTTTACCCGATAAGGATCTTCTCTTGACTCGACGCATAACCCGTGGGGCTCTGTCCTGTTTTCTTGTTTTTTGTCTGGCCGCTAGCCCGCTTAGCTGGGGCCCGGCTTTTGCTCAGCAAACCAAGACCCTAGAGCTGCTTAACATCAATGATTTTCACGGCCGAATCAGCTCAGATATTGGTATGGGCTTGGCAAAAACAATTCAAGACCAGCGGGCTCAAAGTTCGGATAGCCTCTTTCTTTCTGCTGGGGATAATATTTCTGCCTCACTCTTTGTCTCCAGCGTCCAGGAAGATACCCCTACCCTGGATTACCTTAATGCCTTAGGTTTGCAGGCCTCTGCGGTAGGCAACCATGAGTTTGACCGTGGCCTTCGTGACCTCCAAACCAGGGTGCAGGATCGGGCTAATTTTCCTTATCTAGCGGCTAACGTTATAGACCGGGCAAGCGGCCAGCCGGCTATGGAGCCTTATACCATCCTAGAAACGAAGCAGGGAATCTCTGTTGCTGTTATCGGAACAGTCTCTCAAGATACCCCCAGCATGATTAACCCGGCCTTAGTGGCTTCGGTTGACTTTATAGATCCTGTTCAGGCTACTAACACCTATGCCCGGCAGCTGAGCGATGGCGATCGGGCCAATGGCGAGGCAGACCTTATTATTGCTGAATACCATGAAGGTGTGGATGCTAGTCATCCGGATAGCGATCCTATCGTCAGCGGCACTGATCCTGCTGTCGATGTTATTTTTACTGGCCATACCCACCAAGAGTATCTGCTAGATACCCCTTTGCCTGGGCAACCGGGTAAGACTCGGCCTGTGCTACAAACCGGTAATTATGGAGATAATCTGGGTGTGGTAACTCTCACCCTGGACCAGCATAATGAACTTCTTAGTTACAGCAGTAGTTTACGCCCCCGGGCAGCCCAGCCCAGTCCTGCTGAGGTAGCAGCCGATCCCCTTCTGCAGAGAACCCAGGAAATTTTGACAGCTGCAGAGGACTATGCCCAGGAGCAAGGCAGTCAGGAGGTGGCTTCTTTAAAGGGAAAAATTACGACCGGTTGGGATGAAAGCCAGATTAATAACCGGGGTGGGTTTGATCAGCGGGATCTAGAGTCCACCATGGGCCATCTGCTGGCAGATATGTACCTTTGGGCCGCTAACTCTACCGGTAGAACCTCCGCAGATATTGGCATTGTTAACCCCGGTGGTCTCAGAGATGAGTTTCCCTCCGGCTTGCGTAGCTCATTACAGACAGCCACGACCAGTCTTAAAGTGAGTGATGTTATTTCTGTTGCCCCCTTTGCCAATAACTTGTGGACAACCGACTTGACCGGTGCCCAGCTGAAGCAGGTTTTAGAAGAGCAGTGGCAGCAGGATGCCAACGGTTTGCCCGCTACAAGACCCTACCTGCAATTAGGTTTATCAGAGAACGTTAGCTACACCTACCGTGGGGAAACTGGGGCTGCCGGATACGATGAGCGAGGCCAGCATATCCAGCAGATTTTTGTTAATGGCAAGCTGGTTCAGGATTCGGATGTCTTCAGGGTTGCTCTGCCCTCCTTTTTACTGGGAGGGGGAGATAATTTTAGAACTCTGGCAGAAGGAAAGAATAACCAGGATACCGCCCTGGTTGATTCAGAGGCTTTTATAGCCTACCTAAAGAACATGGGTGAGGTCTCTGCCCGTTATGGAAAACAAGCTGTCCGAGCCGAGCAGGTCAGCTCCAGTTATTCCTTAGGTGGCATGCTTAATTTTCTTCTGACCGATCTGCAGACTCGCAGTTTTGAGGTTCCAGATCTTACCTCCTTAGAGGTTTCTGTTGCCGGGATAAGGCTGGGCCAGGTTGAGCTGGACCAGGGTGTTGCAGTGGTTAATCTTCCTTTAAGCGGTAAGGGTATTCCTGCTGGCGAGCAGGAGATTCTTCTGACCGATACCAGCGGTAAAACCGGTACTGTAGTGCGGTTAAAGGCAAGGTTTTTGGCTTCCTCTGCCGGCGCCGCTCCTTAAGCTGGCTGCCGCCTACCGGTAGGGCTGTAAGCTGGTTTTATGTGCCTTGCTATTGCCACTTCACCCGGTTTTGTTCTTGGAGCTGTTCAGGCTACGGAGCAAACGACTGATTTTTTAGCCTGGCTGCTCCTGCTGCTCTTGGGCTGTGCCACCGGCTTGGTTTTGTACTGTATTTTTACTATTTACCGTAACCCCTATTTTAATGAGGTTCAGAAAGTGGGCTGGCTGCTGCTGGCTCTGTGCCTTCCTATCTTTGGGCCGCTGGCCTGGTTAATACGGGCTGGGGCAGAGAAGAAGCACCGGCAGGCTGATCTTGCCGGATCTGAGCGGCAGCAGCAGGGGCAGGTATCTTCCGAGGCAGCTTCCCTGAACCAGGCCAGGACCGTCCAGGAAAGCCCGGCCGATCTGCCGGCGGACCGGGACCCTTTTAAAGAGACTAACCAGCAGACTGAGCACGGGTCTTTTCTGGTGCCTGGCCCCGATGGAAGACGGGGGTTAAGGTTTTAACCGGGCTAGGGCTAGCTGGCGCATCCGCTTCAGTCACGGATGTACCGGCTCCACAGGTAATGAATCATCATGTTAAAAAAGAGGGTGTCTTCAGACTCCAGGTCTAGTTCTAGCTGGCCGGGATCGGCAGCAGAGACCTCTCTGATCCGCCACAGAAATCCCTCATAAAAAACAATGCTCAGCTGTCCCGGTAAGGCACTGCATTCTAGAGCCCAGCCCCTCAGCTAAAAATATCCGAGGAGGCTGCTATAAAGTTCTAGGTTTTGTAAATAGAATTAAAGGCCAGTGCTAGATCACAACACCACCGGTGCCGGTATTAGTTTTGCCACCATTCTCCATGATTAGGTACAGTGTTTTTGACTGAGCAGGCAGAATCAACGGTAATATACTCACCGTTGGCAGAAGCCAGGTATGTTACTCTCCCACCTAAAGCAGTCTGAACCTTAATAGTTCGTGCGCTACCTTCTGAACCAAAGTTACTAGGTTCTAATCCTAAAGATTCCCAGTAGCTCCATACTGCGTCTGTCTTTTTCTCATATTCCGATGCAGAGTACTTTACGTCATTTTCAAGCATTACCCCGTAGCTACCCTGATCTTCACCTGCATCATCTTGACCGCAATACCCTACCGGCTCCATCGCATCAAACTTTTCCAGGGAAAAACTGGAATTATCGCCGAAGCGAAAAGTTGACGGATCGGTACCAGCAGCCTCGATGGTGCCTTTAGTAATATCCCGAAACTCCTGTTCCATCTCACTACCAGTTGCTGTTGAACTACTAGCAGAGCTCGAGATTTTATCGATCCCGAGGTCACTACATCCTGATAATAAACTCGTACTAACCAGCCCCAGCACTGCTATATTCAAAAAGGATAGATTCCTTTTCACTGACTATTCCTACCTTAATTAATTTCTACCTTGATTAAATCTGATTGCGCAATATCTTGTGATGCTTTGATTTTCTCCATTAAATCTGCGGGAACTTTTCCGTTCTCTAAATCATTGGCAGTTACGTGTTTTAAGACGGGGCATCCCCTGATATCCCACTCAAAGTACCAGGGCTGATAGAACTTCTTCTGGAGGTCTTCGGAGTATCCCATTGAGGCTCGTGCCCCGTAGACAAGACTCGTGGTATCAGCATGTACAAAACCTTGTTCATTCGATTGACCCTCAAAAGAATGCGTGTCCACATCTTCGTAATAGTGACCGTCGGCGCTAATACCTTCTGTGGATTGAAAACGTTGCGCATCAGCCATAAATTCAGGGGTAACACGAGGCTCCTGAGCACCCTTCGGGCTAATACTATGACGAAGCCATCCGGGGATGTACCCGCCCGGCGCTGTCCAATCTTCTAGGGAATCCGTATAGAAAATTTGCTGCTTACCTTCCTGATTCCGATCGACTTTCCAGCCAGCACCCCGATTAGAATTGACAACAGAACCTGTCCCGATACCTGCGGAACCGTATAAAACAACGTTATTAACCCTGGTTTCAGCAACTTTCATTGCTTCACCAACAGTAGTAGTTCCGTAAGAATGGGCTATAACTGAGATAAAAGGATCGTTGAACCTATCCGGTGCAGCGCATACGCGGCTATTTTCTGGGGAAGTAGATTTTGTGACGTTCAGGCCATCGATGTAATCCGCAAGTTTCTGCCCACCCCTACGGGACAGATTCATACCGGTAACCAGCTTATCTAGATGTTGGATTTGAGCTCCTAATTCGGGCGGAGATTCGTATCCAACCCACAGGTTCACGGCAATCTGCTGGTTAGATTCACCATGGATTTTGTGGGCATTTTCTTGTTCTTTGTATATATTCATTCCAGCTCGGGTGAGCTCTTCTAAGTTTGAAACATTATTAGCCATACCAGGAACAACGATGGAAACCTTATCCGCATCATCCAACGATCCCAGAGATATAGAAGCAAGTACATTGTTGTAGCTATAGTTATCTTCGTTCTCTTCTTTAAGATTAGAAAGATCTAAGCTAGTTATATAGCGCCTCGGCTCATCTGGTTGAGAAGTGGCTGCTTTAAAAAGGCTTTCGATCATGGCTAAAGTGTCTGGATCTGTATTTGGATCGGCAGCTATTTTTTGCCCTAACCATCGATTCGCTTTGTCCCTATCTCTATAGGGAATACCATTGAGGTTTCCGATTATCCCTGGCGCAGCATCAATCAAAGCAGCAGCCCGGTCTTTATCAAGACTAGCCCACCATTCTTTGACCACTACAGCGTTAGCAACCGTCTCATCAGAGACTTGAAGCGGATATTTTGCCGCATCAGGGTGAGTCACAAAGTATTCGTTTAGGTCAGCAGGTTCTAGATCGCTCAGGGCATCCAGATATTTCTTTAGCGCTGCCGGGCTCTGGCCGGCTTGAGATTCTAACAACGTTAGATACTCAGCGGTTTCTATTCCTAGTGAACCCGCTATTTCCATAGGCTTACTAAAAGGATTGCCTCGTGGGGTGCTCTGATAGATTCCCTGTACCGACGCCAACCTATACTCACCAATAGCAGTAGCAGACTCCCGAGAATACTCATCCCGAATATCATCTACCGTCTTCTGGGCCGCATCAATGTCAGCCTGTGCATCAGCCGCTTCCCCTTCAAGACCGCCGCTACCGAATATACCGTGCAGCCGAAGATCGATAATTGGATCCGACGATTTATCCTTGGCCGCCTCTTCCTTAAGCCCAGCAATTTTTCGCTGGGCTTCATCTAACCTTGCCTCTGCAGCTTTAGCTTTGCGGTATGCTTTGGAAGCACGAGACTGCATGTCATCCAGTCGATCCCGCCAGGACTGAGCACTCTCTTTAGCCTTACGATATTCAGTAGCGATCAAGGAAATCATCGTTGCCCCCTCACTAAATACCGTTTCTAACCTACCGAAGGTTTTACCATCAGCATCGATAACAGTATGCTGGCTGAGCTTTTGCTGGTAACTTTCGATATCACTTTGACGTCGTTCCCAAAAGTAAACGACAGCATCCCAGGCGGCCGGGTTTCCCGGGCAGGGATCTCCACCGGTTAAGGGCGACCAATCAGAAGGACGAGTAATCATGTTTTATTCCTCAGAATCCGCCGAAATATTTTCAACACTCGAGGGGCTAGGCGAAGGCAAAAACCGATCCTCAAAATCACCCAAATAACTCGCAGAAAGATTATCGAATTCCCTGGCGCATAAGGACTCCATCTGCAAAATCTTCATCACACGCCCATCCGTCATAGCAACCGCATAGGTCAACCGCGTACCCAAAGGCGTATACACAAAAATACGACGCTCACCAATACCTTCCCCACCACGACCAATCTCACCCCAACCCTGAGACCTCCAAAAATCAGCAACCTTAACAACCTCCGCATCAAGATCCGTCCCAGGCGCCTCAACCACCGACGTAGCAACACTCAAAAAAATATAAGCCGATTCATTACCTTTGCCGGCAGTACATGCCTCCCCCGGAAGGTCATAGCGAATATCAGTACTAGCTACATCCACAGCAGAAGTCTCCTCCGAATCATAATAAAAAAGCCCACCCCCACTAGCCTCAATCGTGCCATTACGAGCCAACATCCACTCATCAACAACCTCCTGCACAGAAGCCTTAATATAACGATCAGAATCCTCCACCCGCTGACCCCCACCACAACCAGAAACAAAAACACCCAAAGACAGCAAAAACACCAACACCCTCAACCTGACCGTCAACTTATCTACCCCCTCGCTCAGCAGTTACCTCACGGCCTCAAAAACAAGCAGCACCTCCACGATGCTGTCCCAGGCAGCAGGATTCCCACCAGCAGCTTTAAAGCATCAAAAACACCCAAACAGAAGCCAACTAAAAGACTTCTACTAACCTGACACAGGACATTCTAAAATCAGCCGCAGCCCCTGCTAAAACACCAAAAGTAGCAGCGGCGTTTCGACCCCAACCAGAAGAAAACCCACATAAAACCTAAAGATGCAAAAAGGCTTCCCCTGAAGTGCCTCTAAGCACATAAACCCCCGGTCACCGAAGTAACCGGGGGTTTATGTCGTGTGGATTATTGCTCACTATCTTTCAAGATACTGGCCAGGAATTTTGCTACGCCGTTTTCCATACGGTCGTAAAATCCCCGCCGACTCCATCACGCAGATGCAGAAGCACTAGGACTAGGCAAACACTCCGTATCAGCAAACACCGCTAATCCGTTTTCACCAGCATGAAACTGAATCAATACATTACCGGCGGTGCGATAAGCAATCTTGTTGGAACGCCCATCGCTACCCACCACATACGGCTTAAACCCCTGAGACTCCCAATGAGACCACATCTGATCACTCTTACGAAGGTACTCCTCAGAAGAGTAGGTGCGCTGAGTCTCTATCAAGATGGATTTGGTGTAAAGCTCCTCGTCGTTCTCAGAGTCGCCACAATACGAACCAGCAGTAGGAACATAACTTTTAAAGTCTTCGACGCTAAATATGTTTCCCCCTTCGTAATTCCACCACTCAGCAGGTACCCCAGACGCTTCAATCACATCCAAAACAGCACTCTCATAATCAGCATTCAGATCAAACGAAGGATCATACGCCGTAGACGAGGGATCAGTTTTTAACCCCGAGTCCTCCACATTATTCATAGAACAACCTCCCAAAACCATAGACCCCATTAAAAAGACACCAGCAAGGCCCCACCAGCTCATTCTTACTTTCTTCATCTTTCGGATACCTACTCTTCTTCGATACGTACAAGATCAGACATTTCTAGCCCCTGCTCCTGAGCATACCTACGCACTTCCTCAGCCGAGAGCTTCCCCTTCTCGTCAACATCCACATAAGGGAAAGAACCACTCCCAGGAACCCGCGGATTACCTGGCAGCATAGGACTAATCAACTTTTTATCCACTACCGAATAATCCCCTAATGAAATACGCGAACCGTAATACAAACTACTGGTACCTGAACTTAAGAAACCATCCGTATTCCCATCAGCAAGCCTCGAAAAACTATAGTCCTCCACACCCTCTTTATCATTCTTTTCAAAAAGTCCGTGCTCATCGACATCTTCAAGATAATTACCAGAAGCATCGAAACCACCTCGCGAACTGAATTCTGTGGCGCCAGGCAAAGTCTATTCCTTAGGTAGAGCCATCATCTACCGAGACATTCGAGATATCAAGGGAAACAATAAACCTAGAGGTTTCCCTACCCTTTTGGAATCTGGCTGACTTTCGAACATTCTCTAAAGTATCCTTCGTGTTCTGCATAACCTGATCGTCCACCAATAAATCTTCAATCAACGCACGATTAGCCTGATCACGAACCCCATACGGCACACCATTCAAATTACCCACTACGCCAGGAGCATTATGCACCAACGCCGCCCGCTGATCAGCATCCAAACCACCCCACCCCCATTTGAGGGCTTTCGGTGAAGCTCTCCCGAAATCAAAGAATTTTCATATCTAAACTTTCTTTGAGAATAAAACAGGCGCTATCGAGACACATACAATCGAGAAAAGGACTACGACCTGGCTAAAAGTGACCGTGGCTCCTAGAAGTACATCAGTGCCTAAAACAATGGCAGGTAACCACGCTATAACTAAAGAGGAAGCTAGGGGGGAAGCAATAGTAATACCCCACTGAAGGAGCAAGATAGGCAAAGTTACACACAAGATAGATAACCCAATATTTTGGAAGAAATCACTACCTAATAGTGCATCCTGAGCAGTGAAAAATATGATGATACCGCTGACCACCCATGCAAGATGAAAACGTGTAGCAGCTATCTGTAGAACATTTTCTCCTTCTCGCACAGCAGCTCGAGACGAATAGAGAACTCCTACCGCCGATGATCCCGCCAAAACAGCCAACAGAATACCCACAACCGTTACGGTCTCGTATTGGATGTCTTGAATCACCACGAAAATAAAGGCTAGGAGAATTACTAGAACAGGTGTAAATAAGGCCTTTAAAGTAGTAGTATTCTTTGCCATTTTTACCAGAATAAGGGCGACAATCAGCGGGCCAACCCCTGTTTCAATCACACTTGCAGCTGCCGGGGGAACCATGGTTGCTGAGATATAAAATAGGCAGAATGCGCCCGCAGTGAAGACATTAAGCGAAAGCGCAGTCTTCCAGGACATCGAGGGACGAGGGACAGCAGAATTCCTATTTCCGGTAAATAGGTAGGCTAAAAGTGATATACCGGCAGCTCACCAAAATAGCCAGCGATGGCCCAGACAGCAAAATTTCTTCGTTACTAAGCACTTTTTTAAGGTCTCCCCGGTCGAAAAACCTTCACCAGGCATAAAAAAGTCCTCAGGAAAACATTCCTGAGGACTTTCGCTTCAGTTTTAGCCTACTTTCGCTCTGAAGCCCTGTGTGCGCAAGGGGGGACTTGAACCCCCACGATCTTGCGATCACTGGCACCTGAAGCCAGCGCGTCTGCCAATTCCGCCACTTGCGCTCATTGCAGCCAAACCTTCAGTTGGCTTACAGAGCAATAACTATACACACTCACCCGGCAGCCCGTCCAATTGAGATTTACATGCAGTTCATCACACTATTTTAAAGGGTCTGGAAGCTCGAAGGCCGGAAAAACCTGCCTAAAAAGCAGCACCCTGCCAGCTACCCGCACAGCCGTGCAGTCACTTCACACCATATTTAATGCCGCTGAAAAGAATTTTTTTCATGCATCCTGGCCGTTATCCACTAGACTGTGAGTGTAGTGTGTGCCTCTTGGCTGCCTGGCTTAAGGTTCTTCCTTATCATAGGGGGTTTCAAGGAGCACTCAACCAGAATAAGCATGTATCGGCTATGCTATTCAACCTAGCCATAGTAGAGCTCACCCAGAAGTCTAGAGGAGGCCATCATGGGGTTCATCAATAAAATTGAACAGGGCCTAGAAAAAGCCGTGCGCGGCACCTTTAGCAAGGGCGGCAGCGAATTTGAACCAGTTGACCTAGCTAACCGTATTCGTACAGATATGGATAACAAGGCATACTCCATCTCTTCCGGCCGCACCATTGCCCCCAACATCTTTACTATCAACTTTGCACCCGAAGACTTTCATCGCGTCCAAGATTGGGGCGCACCCCTGGCAGAAGAACTCTGCGACGTGGCAATCCGTCACGCCCGCGCCCAAGGATATTCCCTGCGCGGCTCCGTGCGGGTTACCTTCACCGTAGAAGAAAGCGTCATGCCCGGAGACTTCCAGGTTGACTCCAACCAGGAACAGGTAGGTCAGGCCGGCCAGCAAGCAGCAAACAGGAACCAGAGCCGGCCCCGCCCACCGGCAGCCAGAACACAAGCCCCCCTCAACAGCCCCCACCCAAACAATCCTGCCGGCATGCCCAATAGGGTGGGACGACCTGCACCGCAACCACCCGCCCAGCAGGCCCGCCCCCAACACAACTATGCCGCCGCCCCCACCCAGGTTAGCCCCCAGATTCAGCAGCGTCCCCGGCCTAAACCTCAAGTTATCCTAGAAATAAACGGCCAAAGCTACTCTATCCGCTCCCTACCTGTCGTCCTGGGTCGCGGCACTAATGCAGATATCACGGTCGAAGACACCGGCGTCTCCCGACGCCACCTAGAAATCATGGAACAAGACGGTGTCTACCTGGCCGTAGACCTCGGCTCCACCAACGGCAGCTACCTCAACGGTCAAAAATTATTGGGACGCCGAGCTATCAACAGCGGCTCCGTCATTACCATGGGCCGTGCCCGTATCGTATTCCGCCTCATGGTTTCCAGGAGTGAACACTAAGTGGCATCAGAAATAACGGTAACTATTCTGCGTTTTGCCTTCCTGGCTCTGCTCTGGCTCTTTGTCTTTATGATCTTGGCCGCAAGCCGGCGAGATCTCGGCGTAGGAAGAAATCTGCGCACAGCCCGGGCCCTGGCTGCCTCCCCCCAAGGCGACGGCTCCCCCAAGTACATCCCGGGAACACCGCCACCACCGGCCAGGCCAACGCAGCTAGTTATTGTAGACGGGGTCCAGGCCGGATCCGTCATGCGCCTGAGCGACCACCCCATCACCATGGGACGATCAACCGATATTGAAGTCTCCCTCCAAGATGACTACGCCTCCGGGCACCACGCCCGCCTCTTTCCCCAAGGCTCACGCTGGTTTTTAGAAGATCTTGGCTCCACCAACGGCACCTTTGTTGGAGACAACCGCCTAACCAGAGCTACCCCCATCGAGCCAGGTACCGATTTTCGAGTAGGCCGCACCGTCATGCAACTTAGGGCCTAGCCTATGGGTATTGCTTTCCGGTTTGCCGCGCGCTCAGATCTGGGCTGCGTGCGATCTAAAAATGATGACTCAGGATACGCTGGCCACTATCTTGCCGTTGTAGCAGACGGCATGGGTGGCCACGTTGGTGGAGACGTAGCATCAGCAACCACCGTGCTAGACCTCACACCCCTGGACCACCCCGGTTTTAATGGCTCCGCGGGGGTCTACCTGGCTGACGAGATTACCACCGCCAACATGATTATGAACGAGCTGGTGGATCTCAACCCTCGGCTAGCGGGAATGGGTACCACCTGCACGGCCCTCCTCATCGATAACGATCAGATAGCCCTAGCCCACATAGGTGACTCCCGGGCCTACCGGTTACGAGGAGACACCTTTGAACAAATCACCACAGACCACACCTTTGTCCAGCGGCTCATTGAAGAAGGCCGTATCAGCGCAGAAGAAGCTGAGCACCACCCGCACCGCAACGTCATTATGCGAGTACTGGGTGATGTAGACGCCTCCCCGGAACTAGAAACTAAAATCCTAGACGCTCACATAGGCGAGCGCTGGGTACTCAGCTCAGACGGGCTAGACTCCGTTGTTACCGTCGGTGAGATTGAAGCCATTATGCGCTCCACCACTGACCTACAGCAGATCACCGACTCCCTCGTTGATCTGACCTTAGAGCGCGGTGCACCGGACAACGTTACCGTGCTTACCCTAGCCGTCATCGATGACAACTCCTTAGCATCCTCTATTACAGCAGAACAGCCTATTATTCCAGTTCGGCAATATGGTGAAGATGGCCAGCCTCTAGGCTCTGCCCCAGACCTCACTGACGATAAGCAAACTCAGCCGCTGGAAGACATCGGTGCAGATCCCTCCGGCCAGCGTGCTCCTTGGCCACGCCGTCTCCCCCAAGAAGCTAAATTACGTAACGCCCTCAGGCACGGCAAATGGCGTGGCGAGTCCTTCTCCGATGGTGTCTTTAACATGATGACCGAATCTTCGGGCATGGATGAGCCCCCGGAGCAAGCTGAAGAATCTTCCGCGTCGGTACTGCGCCACGAACTCAACGAACGGCCGCATCAGCTCGTAGGGGCTGCCGCTACCGCCACCAGCACAGGCATGATTCCGGCAGTGACAGATCGCACCCTGGAACGGCGGGCCACCATGGTTATTCCTGCCGCCCCGAGCCCCCGGCAAGAAGATACCGCAGAACTTCCTGAAGAAATCCAGGCTTTACTGGATGAGGAGGAAGGCGCCGGTAAAAATCGCTGGCCCTTAAGAATTTTTACGCTGGTGGTGACCTTGGCCGTTATTATTGCAGCCGTAGGTACCTTCTTTTCCTGGGTGGGAGATCGCTACTATGTTGGTAGTAGCAATAATAAGGTTGCCGTCTACAGCGGTATACCGGAATCAATTGGCCCGCTAAAACTCTACGAGATGGTTGAGGAAACAGATATAGAAGTGGAGTCACTTCCAGAGTATTCACGGTCCCTGATTCGCAGTACTATTCCTGCCGATGATCTCAGCGACGCCCAGCGTATTCTTACGGACCTTCAGGCCCAGGCTGCCCTTACCCAACCGGCAGCTTCCGAAGACGCCACCTCCCATCAGCCCTCACCTTTTATTCCTAGCCCAGGAACCGTGACGACAGTGGAGCCAGAGCCTAGTTCAGAAAGTCAGCAGCCGTCGGAAGGTGCTTCTCATGGGTAAAATTGCTGAGACCTCGCCTAAATCCCGGCGTATTACTGAGCTAATACTTACCCTCATCGCTGTTGCCATCTGCCCCTTGAGCATGTGGCTCATTGATGCGGATGCCTTCAACAGCGCAGATAGCACCTGGATGCTGGCCTGCGGTGTCCTTGCCTTTGGTAGCCTGGCTATTCACCTTATCCTGCATTTGCGTGCCCCCTATGCCGACCCTCTTATCCTGCCGATTGTGGTAGCCCTCAATAGCTTAGGTTTGGCCATGATTTACCGGATTGACCTTACTACCACTGCCAATGCCGGTGCCACGCAGATTGTGTGGACCGGTGTGGCTATGGCTGCCGCAGCTTTAACCGTCTTTTTTCTCAAGGATCACAGGGTACTGCGTCGGGTCACCTATATTTCTTTAGCAATCTCTTTAGTTTTGCTCTTGCTCCCGCTGCTGCCCTTCATTGGTTTGGAGCTCAACGGCGCCCGTATCTGGATTTCTATTGCCGGACGCACCTTTCAGCCCGGTGAAATTGGCAAAATTACGCTGGCAGTTTTTTTTGCCGGCTACTTGTCAACCCACCGGGATTTGATCATGCTAGCCGGTAAGAAAATTGGCCCGGTTCGCCTGCCGCGTTTTCGCGATCTGGCACCCATGTTTGTGGCCTGGCTTCTGAGTATTGGGGTGCTGGTTTTTCAACGTGATCTGGGTTCAGCTATTCTTTTCTTCGGTCTATTCATGGCTATGCTCTACTTGGCAACAGCCAGTAAAACCTGGGTGATACTAGGCTTAAGCTTTATTGGTGTCGGCGGTATTTTGGCCTATAACTTTATTAGCCACGTCAACTACCGTATTTTTGCCTGGATTCACGCTTTTGATCCTGAGGTCTATAACCAGACCTACGGTGGGTCGGGGCAGATTATTCAGGGTTTGTTTGGTTTAGCTGCCGGAGGCCTCTTTGGTAAAGGCTGGGGCAATGGCCGTCCAGACCTGGTGGCCTACTCCAACTCAGATATGATTATTTCTTCTTTGGGTGAAGAGCTGGGCCTGCTTGGCCTGGGGGCTATCCTCATGCTGTTTTTGGTGTTGGTAACTCGGGGTTTCCGGGCTGCGCTAGGCACCCGGGATAGTTTTGGTAAGCTGCTTGCTGGCGGTTTATCTGCGGTGATGGTATTACAGCTCTTTGTTGTGATCGGTGGAGTGACCCGCCTGATTCCTCTAACGGGCCTAACCACCCCTTTTATGTCTGCTGGCGGCTCATCCTTGCTAGCCAACTGGGTAATTGCTGCTATTTTACTAGCTATCTCCCATACAGCCAGGGCTCCTCATGTAGTAGAAGCTTACGATGATGCACCACACAGTATTGATTATGAGGGCAGCGAATCTGAAGGTGCAACCAGTGTGATCTCTAGAATTAGTAATAGTAACGCGTCAGGAGGTAGAGGTGAATAAGGCTATTCGAAAAACCTGGATTGCTTCTGCCTGCGTCTTTGTGCTCCTTCTTGCGTCTTTAACCTATATTCAATTTTTTGAGGCTAAGAATCTTGAGCAGAACGTCTGGAATTCTCGGGGTATGTATGAGATTTATGGGTCGCAGCGCGGGGCTATCGTAGTCGATGGTAAAGAGATAGCCTCCTCGGTGCCCTCTAATGACGGCTACGACTACCAGCGGATTTATTCCAGCCCCCAACAGTACGCCGCGCTGACCGGCTACTTCTCTTCTATCTATGGCACCACCGGTATTGAATCAGCCATGAATGAGGAACTCTCGGGCACTTCCGATCGGCAGTTTTATGATCGCCTGGCCCAGATGTTTAACGGTGGTTCTGCTCAGGGAGCCACGGTTGAGTTAACCATTAATTCTCAGCTACAGGAATTAGCCTATAACCTTCTTTCCGGCCACAAGGGCTCTATTGTGGCGCTGAATCCGCGCACCGGCGAAGTGCTGGCCATGGTCAGTACTCCCTCCTACGATCCCAACGATTTATCTGCCCATAATGATGAAGCGGTGCTTGCCAAATATCAGGAACTGAACGCCGATACTGAGCACCCCCTCTATAACAGGGCTATTGCCGGTAACACCTACTCACCCGGATCTACCTTCAAAATTATTGATGCTGTAGCGGCCCTGGAATCCGGTAAATACAACAAGGACTCAGTTATTCCTAACCCGCAGTCTTATCCGCTGCCGGGTACAGATGCCAGCTTGCCTAACTATGTTAATGGTCAGTGTTCTTCCCGAACTGAGGCCAGTATTGAGTGGGCACTGGCACAATCGTGCAACACTCCCTTTGCCCAGATCGCTGTTGACCTCGGTTACAACACCCTGGCCGATACTGCTAAAAACTTTGGCTACGGTGACGCTAACCTAACTATTCCGCTGGCAGTTTCCGAGTCTGTTTTTCCCGCCGATATGCAGGCTAGCCAGCTGGCTCAAGCTGCTGTCGGCCAGTACGACGTGCGAACAACTCCCCTGCAGGTGGCTATGACCTCCGCCGCTATCGCCAATAAAGGTGTGCAAATGAAGCCCAACCTGATTCGCTCTGTCAAATCCCATAACTTAAATTCACTCTACGAATTTTCCGCTGAGGAGCTAAGAAGGTCAACGTCAGAAGACATTGCCCAACAGGTTAATGATTGGATGGTTAACGGTGTGGAAAACGGTATCGCCTCCGGTGCAGCCGTCCCTGGCTACAAGGTAGCCGGCAAGACCGGTACCGCAGAAATCGGAACAACCGGCCTCAATAATGCCTGGTTTACCGGATTTGCTCCTGCCGATGACCCGCAGATTGCCTTAGCAGTTGTATACGAAGATGTAGGTGCCACTGAAGGGGCAGCACTGGCTGCTCCGGCGGCACAGCAAATTTTTGAGGCGGTGTTGAACAGGTGAGACCCTCAACAAACACAACTTTGGGTGGCCGATACGACCTGACTGAACGCATTGCTATAGGTGGTATGGGTGAAGTCTGGAAAGCCCGCGATAAGGTCCTTGGACGCATCGTAGCAGTTAAAATCCTCAAAGAGGAATATACTGGGGATCCTGGCTTCTTAGAACGTTTCCGGGCCGAGGCCCGCCACACTGCCTTGCTTAACCACCCCGGCGTGGCTAACGTCTTTGACTACGGTGAAGAAGAGGGCTCAGCCTACCTTGTTATGGAGCTGGTTCCCGGTGAGCCCCTATCGGCCATTATTGAACGTGAACGTAAGCTGGACCCAGACCGTATCCTCAATATTATTGCCCAGGCAGCCCGGGCTCTAGCTGCAGCGCACGCCCAGGGTTTGGTACACCGAGACGTCAAACCCGGTAACCTCATGATCACCCCGGATGACAGGGTTAAAGTTACCGATTTTGGTATTGCCCGCCTAGCAGACCAGGTTCCGCTGACGGCAACCGGTCAAGTGATGGGAACTGCCCAATACTTAGCTCCTGAGCAAGCTACCGGCCAGCAGGCTACGCCCTCGTCAGACATGTATTCCCTGGGTATTATCGGCTACGAAAGTTTAGCCGGTAAGCGCCCCTTTACCGGTGAGTCTCAGATCGCTATCGCCCTAGCCCAAGTCAACGATCCACCGCCCCCCTTACCGGCCGATGTGCCAGCAGCGGCAGCAGCGCTCATCATGTGCCTGCTCTCCAAGAACGCTGCCCACCGACCCACCAATGCCACAGCTCTAGCTAGCGCAATTGATGCCATCCGGCGCAAGGATATTGCAGCAGCTATCAAGGCAGTGCCGGCACTGGCAGAGTTTTTACCCGGGGACGCTGATACACCAACAACCGAAATGCTGGCTGCTGCCACGGCACCCACCAGCGTGAGCGCTGCAGCCAGACCTCAGTTTGGTTCAGGTAACAGCAACTTTGACCCAGAACCCAGTACGGCTGAAATGCCCGCTGTTGCGCCTTCCCGTATGTACGTGGATGAGCAGGAAGATAAGAAGAAAAAAGCACCTTGGGGTTGGGTCTCTCTTCTGCTGGCCTTAATCATGGTTGGAATGATCGTCTGGTTTATCCTGAGCGGTCAAAATAGTTCGGACAGCGCCGGAGCCAGCGCCAGTCCCACGGCTGACTCCAGTGCCTCTAGCACCTCCCGCAGTACCACACCTCAGCAGGTTTCATCTTCGGCCCAGGATCACGAAACCTCTACAACCCTTGAAATCAATTCGGCTAATTTTGAAGGCCGCCCGGTCGATGAGGTAGTTAACGAACTGGCTGGAATGGGGTTTTTAACCAGTACCAACGGTGTCTCCTCAGATCAGAGCGTTAACCAGGTCTTGTCTGTTTCGCCCACTGGACTTGTTGAAATCGGTAGTACCATCACCGTGACCTACTCAACCGGTCCGCAGTCCGTGCGTTTACCCGATAATCTAGAAGGAATGAACGCCGACGAAGCCATTAGTCAGATTACTAACCTTGGTGTCAACGTTCGGGTACATCGCGAAAGGTCAACGAGCGCAGCAGCAAACACGGTGCTACGAACTAACCCTTCTTCCGGCTCTACAGTTGAAATTGGTAGTAGCGTAGATGTTTACGTTGCTGTTTCAGCTAACTCAAATAATTCAGATAGTGCTGAGCCCTCTGCAACATCTACGACGCAGACAACGCCGTCAGCTTCTGCTGAGGCAAGCAGCTCTTCAGATGCGCAAGCCCAGGGTGAACCTACCGGTACTAATACTGCACATGGCGGGTGAAATAATGGAATTTACAGTTCCCGAGATGATTGATACACGTTACCGAGTCTTAGAAAAAATTGGCTCGGGTGCCATGGCTAGTGTCTATTCTGCTGAGGATACTCGCCTGGGCCGTCAGGTTGCCCTCAAGATTCTTCGCCCCGACCAAGCTGCCAAGGAGACCTTCCGGGCTCGTTTCCAACGGGAGGCAGAAGCCGTTGCCTCTCTTAATCATCCAAGCGTTGTGAGCGTCTACGATACCGGTTCTTTTACCGTCTCAGACAAAGATACCCCGGTTCAGGTTCCCTTTATGGTGATGGAACTGATCAAAGGCAAAACCTTACGGGCTATTCTGACCGAACGCGGTGAACTGCCTATCCCGGAGGCTCTTTCCTACGCTTCACAAATTCTTGAGGCTCTGCAGTACGCCGGGTCCTGCGGTATTGTGCACCGCGACATCAAACCTGCCAACGTCATGGTGCTACCTCAAACCGATGAAGATCTAGCCCAAGACCAGCCTGGCCGCATTAAGGTTATGGACTTTGGGATTGCCAGCGCCCTCACCGAATCTGGGGAGCCCCTCACTCAAGCCAACACGGTCATGGGCACAGCCCGCTACATCGCCCCTGAACAGGCTCGCGGACAGCAAGTAGATTCTAGAAGCGACATATACTCTGCTGCCTGCCTAATCTACGAGATGCTTGCCGGGCGCTCCCCCTTTGATGCAGACTCCAACATAGATCTAGCAGCCATGCATCTTAACGAGACCGCCCTACCACCCAGTAGCTATGCCCATCAGCATATCCCAGAAGCTGTTGATGCTGTTCTACTCAAGGCCTTAAGCAAAGAACCGGCAGAACGTTATCAGAGCGCAGATGCCTTTCGCACCTCCCTGGCCACTGCCGTCCAAGAGTCAGGCGCAGCAGCGCTGACGGCCCCGGCCACAGCACCGGTGACAGCACCGGTGACCACAGCCTTTGACCAAACCCAGGATCAGCCCGCCACCGCTGCCTACACCCAGCTGGCACCCCATGAAAACGTGGAAGAAACTGGCCTGGGAGGTTTTTTTGACAACGCCCAAGCTGAATATACAGACGATGAACTCTACGCCTACGAGCGTAACGAAGAGCTGGCCAAGAAAAAACGACGTAAACAGGCCTGGACCAGGGTGATCACCGGCATGGTCATTGCGGCACTAGCTATCTTCTCAATCAGCATTGTCCTCTACTACCAGAGTGAGCTTAACAGGGTACCCACCCACGAAGTCCCAGCTATTCAGGGGATGTCTCGAGATGAAGCCGAGACCACTATCCGCAATCTCAATCTCACGGTTGCTTGGGAAAAAGAATATTCAGAAACGGTAGAGAAAAATACTGTCATTAAAACGTCACCGGTTACCGGAACCGAGGTTGATGAGGGCAGCACCGTAACCATTACCCTCTCCGATGGTCCCGCTAAGGTGAGTGTCCCGGGTAATTTAGAGGGGCAGTCCGAGTCTTACGTACGCTCAGTACTTGAAGAAGCAGGCTTTACTGCAGGACGTACTTCCACCGTCAACAGCCCCACCGTGCCGACGGGCATGGTGGTCACAACGGAGCCCGGCACAGGAGAAAGCGTTGACGCCGGGGCCACTATCGACATTATTCTCTCTACCGGCAAGGTGGAAGTCCCCAACGTTACCGGGATGAGCCGCGAGGATGCTATTGCCGCGCTACAGGCACCCAACGTTATGCTCAGCACCAATATCGAGACGGTACAGTCCACCGGTCAACCGGCAGGAACCGTCATCTCGCAGAGCGCTGCGGGAGGTACTTCTATTGAGCAGGGTAGTACCGTCACCATCCGGGTGGCTACTTCCTCCGCTTCGGCCAGTCCCTCCCGGTCTCCTTCAGGAGGCGGACTCTTTGACATGCTCCCCGGCGGGGATGCCTCCCCTTCCTCCTCCCCCAGTAGCAGCGCCAGTTCTTCAGCCGGACGCCGCTAAGACAGACTAGGGGCGGCTTAGTCTACTGCCATTAAGGGGCTAAGCCGCTTAGCTAGCTCTTGGGCACCGCTTAAGCCCAGTGTCTGCAGCCAGTTTCCTAGCATAAGGTGTCCAGCCTGAGTCAAAATTGATTCTGGATGGAACTGCAAGCCTTCAAGGGGGGCCTGCCTGTGGCGCAGACCCATAATGATGCCGTTTTCTGTCCTGGCCGTGACCGTAAGTTCCGGTGGCAGGCTCTGTTCTTCAACAGCAAGTGAATGGTAGCGGGTGGCCGTAAAGGGGCTGGGCACACCAGCTAACACAGATTCCTTCTCATGAAAGACCTGTGAGGTCTTGCCGTGCATCAGCTCTGGAGCATGGCTTACCCGCGCACCAAAAGCACAGGCTATGGCCTGATGCCCCAGGCATATTCCCAAGAGCGGTTTCTTAGCCTGAGCAGCCCAGCGGGTAAGCCCAACAATAAAGCCTGCCTCCTCTGGTGCCCCCGGCCCCGGTGAGAGGAGAAGACCATCGTAGCTCTCTGCAAGCAGGCAGGCCTGCTCCAGACTTATCTCATCATTACGAATGACATCTACCTTCGCACCTAGCTCTTGCAGGTAACCCACCAGGGTAAAGACAAAGCTATCGTAATTATCTGTGACAAGTACTCCAGTCATAACACTCCCGCCCTAGTGACTATTGGGTGACGGTAACGTCCCGATAAAGTGGACTATACTCCACAAAAGCCGGAAATGCGTACTCCACCAGGGCCCACACTACCAGCAGGATAAGTGCTAGACACAAGATAATTCTCAGCCATAGGGGGCCGGGCAGTTTTCTAAAGATCCAGCCGTACATTAGTTTCCTTACTGTCTTTTCTCTGTGTCAGGCAGCCGAAGCTGCAATTTCTTTCGGCGCACCGGCCTGCAAAGGTTGCCAGGATTCCATCCTGGCATGCACAATGTATCGCTCTGTGTCTCCAAAACGTGGGTGGCAGGTTGTAAGCGTCAAAATCCGCTCTTGAGCCGGCCCTGTTGGGTTAGCTGGATCCGGAGCAATAACTTCTACGTCAGTCGGCCTAACAATTTTTGTTTCATAGACACTGTAGGTAAAATAACCGGCCGACGTTTGAACATAGACTCGATCGCCCAGCTGGATGCTATCAACATGGTCAAGCACTGCCCCGTTTGTTTGGCGGTGCCCTGCCAGAGCAAAATTTCCTAGCTGCCCCGGCAGGGCGCTACCGGTATAGTGCCCTAAGCCTAGGCTGTCCAGTACTTTACTAGCCGTGCCTTCTGCAACCGGTCGCTGGTAGTTCTCGCCCAGCCGCGGTATATAGACAATAGCAAAAGCTTGACCATCCGCCGGCTGCTCAATTTCCCCTGCTTGCCCGCCGGACTGCTCTGTGTTGTCGGCAGGCTGATCTATAGCAGCCTTAAATTGTTCTGCCAGCATACTGACCGCCTGCTGCTGGCTTTTATCAGCTTCAAAATTGGTCCAGTAAAGCTGCCAGCCAATAAAAAGCAGCAGCACAAGACCGGCGGTTATAGAGAGTTCGCCCAAAATCCGCAGTATCCACTGCTTAGGTGTTTTTGCGCGGCGCCTCCTACGTTCTTGCAGCACTAGATCCGTCCTTTTTCCCCGTTAAAGTAGCCCTTCGGGCTGAATGTTAGGCCTGCAGCGTATATGAGAGGATAGTATTTATCCGAACTCACCATCGTATTGGATGCACTAAAGTTAAACCGTACATGACTTATCCCTGATTCTGGGGTGCTGGAGGAAACGTGACTAAACCAAAAAAGTCTACCCGTAACGACAAGGCACAAGAGGGCGAATTTTCTGCTGAAGAAGCCCAGTTTCGGCGAGCCGTTAAGGAAATGACCAAGGACGAGTTTGCCTCTCCTACCCCGCTCTGGTACCGGGTCATCATGTTTGGCCTCGTCATTTTAGGCATCCTGTGGATTATGGTTTTTTATATCACCCAGAATCAGTACCCTGTTCCTTCGCTGTCTAATTGGAACATTGTTATTGGTGTCGGGCTCATGATGGCCGGCATGGTCATGATGACACGCTGGCGTTGATTTGAGGGACTGAGGTGTCTTTTGCTAACGGCCCCCAGCCGTCAAGCCAGCAACCCCAAGATCAGCAGCAGGGGCTAACCTCCAAGCCAGAGGTAACTAATCCCAAAAATCTGGCAGCCGTAGATCCCCAGGAGAGCCTGCAGCAGCGCCAGGATATCAAGGCTGCCAAAATGGGAACCAGGTTAAGGCGCTGGGCTCTCCTAGGTCTCATTCTTACAACCCTGATCTATTCTCTATACCAGCTGCTGGGCTCTCTCTAGCTTTGCTTCTGGCGGCTATTGTCCAGGGCTTCATAGACCCGGGAGGTCACCCGATCCAAAACCTCAGAAGCTATCCGCCAGCGCTGCCAGTAGAGCGGAATCTGCACCGGTTCGTCGGCCAGTTTAACCAGTCTTGCCTTGTTCAGCCCTTCTTGACACTGCTGCTGGGGTACTATGCCCCAGCCAACTCCCAGTTCAACAGCCCGGGCGTAGTCCGGTGAGGAGGGCACATAGATGCTGGGAGCAGCTCCAGCCTTGTGGTCATCCAAGAAAAATTTTTTAAGAATCAGCGATCGTGCTAGATCCTGGCCTACATCCTGGCGGTCGTACTCAATCACCGGGGCCGCATTTAATTCTTCTAAAGTGATACGTCCGGGCCAATCCTGAAAATAGTAGTGAGCATAGTCCCTAGAACAGACCACCCAGTAGTTCTCCACCCCCAGCTTTTGAACCCGGCAGCCAACAATAGGTTCTGGATTAGCAGTAATAGCTGCCATAGCCTGGCCGGTCCGTAATAGGGCAGAGGAATACTGTTCACCCGCCCTACGTAGGTCACAAAAAATACGGTCTTCTTTTGCTAGTACCGCGACAGCGTCAAGAAACCAGGTAGCTAAAGAATCAGCATTAACCGCTATCGCTATAGTTCGCTCGGCACCACCAAAGCCAAGTTGGTCTTCAAGTTCCTGGCTAAGGTAGGCCTGCTGCCGGGCCACTCGCAAAACCAGCTGCCCGGTCTCTGTAGGGGCCACCGGGTTGGTACGTTTAACCAGGATGCGCCCAGCAGCCTGTTCCATAGCCTTAATTCTTTGTGAAACTGCCGAGGGACTCACCTGCAAAATATCGGCAGCTGCTTCAAAGGTTCCGTACTCCATGACGCAGGCAAAGGTTCTTAGCTGTTCAACACTAAAACGACTCATAAGTATAGCTTATGCATCCTTAGAATCTTTAGCTGGATTTATGATTGTTTTCCTTTTAGGCTTATTGACCATGACCTTCAATATTCTTTGGCTGATTTTAGTTGGCATGGGTACCGGCCTCTCCCTGATTGTGGCAATTGGTGCCCAGAATGCCTTTATCCTTAAGCAGGGCATTATCGGTAGATTCATTACCCCGATTGTGCTGGTCTGCATCTTGTCGGATGCCCTGCTGATCGGTATCGGTATTTTTTCGGTGGGTAAGTTAGCCCAGAGTGCCGCCTGGGTCTTGGAGGTTTTACGTTGGGCCGGCGCTGCTTTCCTCCTCTGCTACGGCTTATTAGCTTTACGGAGGGCTTTTCGCCCAGGAACTCTTGAGGTAGATACCCAGCAGGAAGGGCCCCAGAGCCTGGGCCGGGCTTTAGCAATTACGCTTGCCATTACTTATCTCAACCCTCATGTCTATGTAGATACAATGGCTCTCTTGGGAACCTTGGCCAATACCTACGGTCAGAGCGGACGCTGGTGGTTTTACCTTGGTACGGTTTTGGGCTCCACGGTCTGGTTTCTTGCCTTAGGATACGGTTCCCGCCTCTTGCGGCCTCTTTTTGCCCAAGAGAAGTCCTGGAGAATCTTGGACGCAGTGATCGCTGCTATTATGCTCTTCCTGGCCTATGAAATTGCCTTGGGTTAATGACTAGCTGCCTGTCTCTACCGTATTGCCCGCGGTTGACCTTCGGCATACCCTGCCGCCGACTGTATCCCGACGGTTGCTTTGTCAAAGAACTCCTGGATACTGCTGGCCCCAGCATAGGTAAAGGCAGAGCGCACACCGGCAATAATGGAATCTAGCTGATCTTCTACCCCTCCCTTTCCCTCGGGTAGGTAGATCCGGGCACTGGATATTCCTTCTTCAAACATACTGCGGCGGGCTTTTTCAAAGGCGGCTGTTTTTGAGTTCCGGTTTTCCACGGCCCGTCGTGACGCCATGCCAAACGATTCTTTGTATTCTCGGCCATTTGAGTCCTCCTGAATATCACCGGGGGATTCATAGGTCCCGGCAAACCAGGAACCTATCATGACGTTGGAGGCACCTGCTGCCAAGGCTAGGGCTACGTCTCTAGGGTCTTTAACACCGCCGTCTGCCCAAACGTGTACGCCTAGTTCCCGGGCAGCTTGAGCGCATTCTAGGACAGCTGAAAATTGAGGTCGCCCCACCCCTGTTTGCATACGTGTGGTGCACATGGCACCCGGCCCTACCCCAACTTTAATGATGTTGGCACCGGCCTCCGCTAGGTCTCGTACTCCTGCTGCCGTCACAACGTTTCCGGCAACAATAGGGATGCCGGGTTTAAGGGCGGCAACTTTACGCAGGGCCTGGATCATGCTTTCCTGATGACCGTGTGCTGTATCCACCACAAGGAGGTCGGCGCCGGCTTCTATCAGCCTTTCTGCCCGAGCCTGAACGTCGCCGTTGACGCCGATCGCTGCCCCTACTCTTAAGCGATTTTCTGCATCAAGGGCCGGCTGGTAGAGGCTGGCTCTGAGAGCTCCTCGGCGGGTAATGATTCCAACAAGTTTGCCTGCGGAGTCGATAACAGGGGCTAGCTTGCGGGAGGCATTGTGCAGTGTTTCAAAGGCAGTTTGTGGATCAACGGTATGGGGTAGGGCCAGCAATTCGCTGGACATCAGTCCGCCAACCTGATCAAAATTGTCGCAACCACGTAAGTCTTTGCTGGTAACGATACCCAGTGGACTAGCATCATCTGCGATGACTATTGCGGCCCCGTGTGCCCGCTTGGGCATAAGATGCTTAGTGTATCCGGCAGTATGGTGGGCTTTTACAGTAATTGGGGTATCAAAGATCAGGTGAGAGGATTTTACCTGCTTAATAGTTTCTAGCACTATATTTGTGGGAATATCCTGTGGAATAACGGCAATGCCACCGCGGCGGGCTATTGTCTCTGCCATACGCCGACCAGCTACTGCAGTCATGTTAGCTACAACGATTGGTATAGTGGTTCCGCTTCCATCTGAGCTGGCCAGATTAACATCCTGACGCGATCCAACGGCTGAACGGGAGGGAACCATAAAAACATCGGAGTAGGTCAAGTCGGTCTGCGGTGCTACCCCATTAAGAAACTTCATAGAAACAGTATAGTAGCTTGAGTAAACAGGCTCTCTTGGCTTTGTTTTGCTGTTCCCTTTAAACAAAAAGGAAAGGGGGCCCCACGGGGCCCCCACACACACTCAACAACCAACCAACCAGCCAGCCATCACCAGCCGGTCAACCAACCAGTTCAACCGGTTATTGT
>JAUNHE010000010.1 GCA_030524105.1 Rothia sp. (in: high G+C Gram-positive bacteria) | reverse complement strand
ACAATAACCGGTTGAACTGGTTGGTTGACCGGCTGGTGATGGCTGGCTGGTTGGTGATGACCGGTGACCGACTGGTTGGTTGGTTGTTGAGAGTGTGTGTGGGGGGCCCGGAGGGGCCCTTCTTTTTGTTTAAAGGGAACAGCAAAACAAAGCAGAGCAAGTATAAAAGATCCCATCAAGGCTACTTACCCTATAGACTGGAAGACGGCAGTCGGTCATCAATTCCGTGATTTGCCAGTATTACGCCTAGATAAGGCACAGACACAAGGGAGCATACTTGCCTGATTCACAAGGACAGCAAGCAAAGACAAACGGTAGGTGGGCAGATCCTTCCGGAGGCCATAGCTCGGGCCGAAACCGTGCCAGCAAAAAATCCTATGCCGCTAAAGACAAAAAGGGGTCAGCTAGCTGGCAAAAAAATAAGCACAACAAGCGCCGGCCGCAGCATTCTGGGCAGGACTTTAGCTCTGGGTCGCGTCGCGGCGGGCAGCGCCTGCGGATGGCCCGGGAAGAGGCAGCAGCTCAAGCCCGTGGTGAAGGCCGCCCCGCCTTTAAAGCACCGGACTTAGATAGCGATGTTACCGGCCGTGAGCTTGACGGTGCCGTCAGGCGTGAACTGCGTGCCCTAGAGAAAGATAATGCCGAAACTGTAGCTAAACACCTGGTCATGACGGGACGTTACTTGGACATAGACCCGGCTTTTGCCCTAGAGCATGCCAAAGCTGCCGGGCGCAGGGCCGGGCGAATCAGTGCAGTCAGGGAGGCTGTTGGTATTGCCGCCTATGCTGCAGAAGATTTTGAAACCTCCCTGCGGGAACTACGCACTCATCGCCGCATGAGCGGCTCCCATGAGCACTTGGCCCTCTTGATTGATAACGAACGGGCCCTAGGGCGAACCGACAAAGCTTTAGAACTTGCCCAAGAATCAGCCCAGCTCAACCTTAGCTCGGCTCAACGTGTAGAAATTGCCTTGGTCGTTTCCGGTATCTACAGGGACAGGGGTGACCTAGCAGCTGCCAGCAAAGCCCTAGAAATACCGGAGCTCAACAGCAAACGCGGCTACGACTACAGCCCTCGACTCTTTACAGCTTATGCAGAACTACAGGAGCAAGCCGGTAAGGTCCAAGAAGCAAAACGCTGGCATAAACTGGCTCTGATGACTGAAGCGGCACTTGGCCAAGGCGATTTTGTTGAGCCAGAAATCTTTGACATCTTTGGAGAAGCTGAACTTTTTGAGCCGCTAGAAGAGGAAGAATCCCAAGAAGAAACCGCTGAGCACGGTCAGCAGAAACAAGAGGAGATTCAGGAAGACCCCCTGACTCAAGCAGAGACGGAAACAGAACTGCCCAGCTCACCTGGACACAAGCAAACGGAGACAGGGGACAGAGCCTAGATGCTGCTAGAAGAACACGATGCTATTCTGAGTGATCTTGACGGTGTCGTTTACGCTGGACCCCATGCTATACCGGGGGCGGTTGAAGCCCTTAACCGTGCCCAAGCGGAACAGGTTCCCGTCATATACGTTACCAATAATGCCTCCCGCACAGTTGACCGGGTGGCTGAGCACCTGCAAGAGCTAGGGCTTAAAACCGGCCCAGAATATGTTATTAGCTCTGCCCAAGTTGCTGCAGAGTTATTGGGTCAGCAACTAAGCCCTGGAGAGGCTGTGCAGGTAACGGGATCAGCCGCTCTTGCTGACTGCCTTCGTCAGGTAGGTTTAAAACCCGTGAAGAGAAGGGCAGAGGCTCCCGTAGCCCTGGTCCAGGGCTTTGACCCCGGCCTGGGCTGGGCAGACTTAGCAGAAGCAGCCTACACGCTAGCAGATCCTGCAGTTATTTGGGTGGCCACCAATACGGACTGGACTATTCCACAGGAGCGCGGCATTGCTCCGGGTAATGGCACCTTGGTCGATGCTGTTGCAAAGGCCAGCGGGCGGACCCCTCGTATTGCAGGTAAACCGCAAGCCCCTATTTTTACCAGTGCAGCTAGTCGGGTGGGCAGCAGTAAGCCTCTGGTGCTGGGAGACAGGCTGGATACCGATATTCTGGGTGGAAACCGGGCCGGTATGGCTAGTGCCTGTGTGCTAACCGGTGTAGATACTTACGAAACCCTGCTGGCTGCACCCAGGCAGCAACGGCCCAAGTATGTGCTGGCTAGTTTGGCAGATCTCTTTCTGCCTTACCCCCAGGTTGAGCTTGTGGTTGATCAGGCTGGTAGTCGGGCCCGAGGGGCCGGCTATGAAGCTCAGGCTAGCGGTAACACACTTGAAGTCCGTGGAGAGGGCAAGGAGATAGATCTGTGGCGGGTGGCCTGTGCCGCCTGGTGGGCTGCCCATCCAGACCTGCTAGAAGCCCTGGCACCCCAGGAGTTTAACCGTGGCTGACGCTACTGAAGATCGGGAGAATATGGACCGGGATTTTGAAGAGCAGCTGCGGGCGGTACTCTGCTTAGATGCCAGTGAAAGGGCGCAGGGCTACAGAAAACTGGCCCAGCAACTTGCTGCAGAGCAGGTCGACCAGGGCCAGGATAGTGCGACTCGATAAAGCACTGCTGGTTCGCGGCATGGTTAAATCTCGCACCCTAGCCGCTAGGCTGATTCAGGCAGGTGCAGTGCAGGTTAACGAGCAGCTAGCCCTTAAGCCCTCCCAACAGGTAGACCCGGATGATCGTCTTACCCTCCTAGAATCGGGGGTTAACAGCTATGTCTCTCGAGCCGGACATAAACTCGCTGCTGCTCTTAAAGCTTTTGGCATCCAAGTCTCGGGCCGGCGCTGCCTAGATGCCGGTGCCTCAACCGGAGGATTTACCGATGTTCTGCTGCAGCAGGGCGCAGCCCAGGTGCTTGCCGTAGACGTGGGGCACGGTCAATTTGATTCCAGGCTAGCTAAGGATGGCAGGGTTCAACTTTTTGAGGGTGTCAACGTCCGTTATCTACAGCAGCAAGAGCTTGCTGGGCCGGTAGATTTAACTGTTGCCGATCTTTCTTTTATATCCCTGACCCTGGTTCTACCAGCATTAACGGGGGTAACCCGCGCTGGAGGGGAACTAGTATTGCTGGTTAAGCCCCAATTTGAAGTGGGTAAGGACGGCCTAGGCCCGGGGGCTATTGTTAAAGACCCCCGGGCCCGGCAGGCTGCCCTGCATACAGTGGAAGGTGCCGCCAGAGAACTGGGCCTGGATATTGCCGGTCAGCAAGAGAGCGTCCTGCCCGGACAAAACGGAAATATTGAGTACTTCCTCTGGTGCCGCAAACCCTAACTGCTGGACAAGGCTTTGGTTCGAAAAAGTATTCGAATAAAGAGTGTTTCCTGTTCAAAAATGCGCTCCGGTGCAATACGCTAGAGGCGTGAACGATTCTAAACCTCAAGCCGAACGCAAAATTTTAGTTTTTGCCCATACCGGCCGCGAAGAAGCGCGTCTGGCAGCCCGCAGCGTCTGCCATCAGCTTTACCGGGCGGGGCTGAGCCCGGTCCTGGAACGGTCCGACCTAGAATCGCTGCAAGCGGGCTGGGCAGACCCGGTGCCCGTTGGTGTGGTACGTGAAAGCGTGGCCTTGGTAGAAATTGAACTGGGTATTGTTTTAGGCGGCGACGGCTCTATCCTTCGGGCTGCTGAAAGGATACGGCATACAGATATACCTCTGGTGGGAGTTAATCTGGGCCACGTTGGTTTCTTAGCAGAGTCAGAAGAGTCTGACCTCAAGGAGACGGTGGATCATATCGTCCATTCGCGTTATACGGTGGAAGAGCGGATGGCTATTGACGTGAGCGCCTGGGACGGTCAAAGAAAGCTGGTGCAAACCTGGGCCCTCAACGAGGCAAGCATTGAGAAAGGCAACCGGGAAAAAATGATCGAAGTGGTCATTGAGGTTGACGAGCTTCCGCTGAGCACCTTTGGCTGTGATGGAGTAGTCCTAGCAACCCCTACCGGCTCTACAGCCTATGCCTTCTCTGGTGGAGGGCCCGTTGTTTGGCCAGAGGTAGAGGCCATGCTGATGGTTCCTTTAAGCGCCCACACCCTTTTTTCTCGCCCGCTGGTTACCTCCCCCACCTCGCGCATGGCGGTTGAGCTACTGCCCTCAAATAGGGCTTCGGGGGTGCTCTGGTGTGACGGGCGGAGAACACGGGATCTACCACCCGGATCACGAATCGAAGTGTCACGTTCTGCTAAATCTGTTCGGCTAGCCCGGATTCATCCGGCGCCGTTCTCAGAGCGACTTGTTGCAAAGTTTCACCTACCCACAACCGGTTGGAGAGGCCCTATCCAGGGTGGATAAGGCCTTGAGTTTCCTGGCAATTTCAACCTGTTAAGAGATGGAAGGTACAGAAGGTGCTAGAAGAAATACACCTGCGTGATTTAGGTGTTATCAGCGATGCTCGGCTTCCCCTGGGGCCCGGTTTATCTGTTTTAACCGGTGAAACCGGTGCCGGAAAAACCATGGTGGTTACCGCCTTAGGCATGCTCCTTGGCGCCCGTAGCGACGCACAGGCTGTTCGTTCAGGGGCCAGCAAAGCTTTAGCAGAAGCGGTGGTACGGCTACCGCAGGACCATCCGGCCCTAAAAATAGCGGAAGATGCCGGTGGGGAAGTTGAAGATATTGATACCGACTCCTGTGAACTCCTGCTGGCACGCTCGGTTTCTGCCCAGGGCAGGTCGCGGGCCTACGTGGGCGGCTGCACCACGCCCGCGGCAAAACTTGCTGAAATTGGCCAGCAGCTAGTAGCTGTACACGGCCAATCAGACCAGCTGCGCTTAAAATCCGCCCAGCAGCAGCGCCACGCACTAGACTCCTATGCTGGTGGACAGCTTGCCCGGGTTAAAAAGGATTACCGGGCCAGCTACGAACGCTACCGTCAAGTTACTGAACTTTTAGGGCAGGTCCGTGAAAATTCCCGTGCCCGTGCCCTAGAAGCACAGTCTTTACAGACTGCCCTGGCAGAAATTGATGCGGTCCAGCCCAGCCCGGGAGAAGACACCGCCCTGAAGGAGGAAGCTGCCCGTCTAAGCAACGCTGAAGGTATTCGCCTAGCGCTTGAAGAAGCCGCCACGGCACTGAGCGGCTCAGACTACAGCCAAGATGCCGGCGCAAACGTTGTGGCTCTTTTAGATAAGGCAGGAACTGCCCTTGAAAGAGAAGCTGATTCAGATGCAGAACTTTCAGTTTTAGCTAGCCGGCTGAGGGAAGCCCTGATTCAGGTTACCGATATTAAAGAAGAACTTGCTGCATACGGCTCTTCTTTGGACCTCCAAGGGCCTGAGCGGCTGGCTGAGGTTGAAACACGCAGGGCCCAGCTACGGGGCCTAACCCGTAAATACGGCGCCGATATTGCTGAGGTACTTGCCTGGGCCCAAGAGTCGCGCTCCCGGCTTGCCAACCTAAGCGACGACCCGGCTAGAGAAGGTGCCCTGGAAGAGGAGTTAGTTCAGCTGCAGGAAGCCATGCAGCTGACTGCAAAGAAACTCTACCAGCTTCGAGAAAAAGCGGGGCAGAAACTGGCCCGGGCTGTTTCACAGGAGTTATCGGCCTTAGCTATGCCGCAGGCCAGCCTCGTAGTTGCGGTTAAAGAAGCAGAAAAGTTTGGGCCCGAAGGCAAAGACACGCTGACTTTTTTATTGCAGCCCTACCCGCAAGCCCAGCCTCGACCGCTGGGTAAGGGAGCTTCTGGGGGTGAACTTTCCCGGGTGATGCTGGCTTTAGAAGTAGTTTTAGCGGAGGTGGACCCGGTAGCAACCTTTATTTTTGACGAAGTTGATTCCGGAGTTGGTGGTAAGGCAGCCCTGGAGGTTGGACGGCGCCTGGCCCGCCTGGCTCAGCATGTTCAGGTTCTTGTTGTTACGCACTTGCCGCAGGTAGCTGCCTTTGCTGACCAGCATATTTTGGTTCTAAAAAACGATGCTGCCTCAGCTTCTAAGATCAAAATTTTAGATGAGCAGGAACGAGTGGTAGAGCTAGCCCGCATGCTTGCCGGTCACGACCAGTCGGCTTCTGCTAGAGAACATGCCAGAGAACTTCTTAAAGAAGCTGGGGCGGTGGCTGCAGCTGGCAGCAGAAACTAGAGCGGTTACAAAGAGGGTTGATGGGCGTCCGGCAGGGCCCAACAGTCTCATAGAGGTTTGCCAGAAAAAATGCTACTCTTAAATTCCGTGGTCAATAAAAAGAATAAATCAGAAAACGGGGAACTCACCCGCCATATTTTTGTTACCGGCGGTGTAGCCTCATCCTTGGGCAAAGGGCTTTCGGCTTCCTCTCTGGGCCGGCTGCTGCGTTCGCGCGGACTATCGGTTACCATGCAAAAACTTGATCCCTACCTCAACGTAGATCCAGGGACCATGAATCCCTTCCAACACGGAGAGGTTTTTGTTACTGACGACGGGGCAGAAACAGACCTGGATATAGGCCACTACGAACGGTTTTTAGACGAGAACCTAGACCAGTTAGCTAATGTGACAACCGGTCAGGTTTACTCATCCGTCATTGCCAAGGAACGCCGCGGCGAATACTTGGGCGATACCGTTCAGGTAATACCCCATATCACCGATGAAATAAAACGGCGGATGCGGCTGCCTGCCCAGCGCAGCAAAGCACCGGATATCATCATCACCGAAATCGGTGGCACCGTTGGAGACATTGAGTCCCAGCCCTTCCTGGAGGCCGCCCGACAAGTACGTCGAGACCTCGGCCGTAACCAAGTATTTTTTCTCCATGTCTCCCTGGTGCCCTTTATAGGCCCGTCCGGGGAACTCAAAACAAAACCTACCCAGCATTCGGTGGCGGCCCTTCGTGGCCTGGGCATCATCCCCGATGGCCTGGTGCTGCGCTGTGAAAGGGAAGTGCCCGAATCCCATAAAACGAAGATAGGCAACGCCTGCGATGTAGAGCCCGAAGCGGTGATCTCCTGCGCAGATGCTCCCAGCATCTATGACATCCCCAAAATCCTGCACGGACAAAATCTGGACACCTACATCCTGGACTACCTGGGCCTAGAATACGGGCCAGCCCAATTTGAAGAATGGGACAAGGTACTAGCCGCTGTCCACCAACCAAAAACTGAAGTTAACGTTGCCCTGGTTGGAAAATATATAGACTTACCGGACGCCTACCTGTCCGTTTCGGAAGCCCTGCGAGCTGGAGGGTTTGCCAATAAGGCAAAAGTAAACGTCAAGTGGGTGGCAGCAGACCTCTGTGCGGTTGACGAAGACGCAGCCCATCAGCTCCGTGATATGGATGCCATCCTTGTTCCCGGTGGCTTTGGTATTCGGGGCCTGGACGGTAAAATTGGGGCCCTCAAATACGCCCGTGAACATAAGATACCGACCCTCGGTATTTGTTTGGGCATGCAGTGCATGGTCCTAGAGTATGCCCGTAACGTTGTCGGCATCTCGCAGGCCTCATCAACAGAATTTGACCCGCAGACCCCAGCACCGCTCATCGCAACCCTGGAAGAACAAAAACAGTTTGTTGACGGCGCGGGGGATCTGGGCGGTACCATGCGACTAGGACTCTACCCGGCCCTGCTGACTGAAGGATCGGTCCTGGCACAAACCTACGGCAGCCTTGAGGTTGCTGAACGCCATCGGCACCGTTACGAAGTCAATAATGACTACCGGCAAGAACTGGAAGAAGCCGGTCTTCGTATTTCTGGAGTATCTCCGGACGGACAGCTGGTAGAGAACGTTGAGCTTCCCCAAGAACTCCACCCCTACTATGTTGCTACTCAGGCCCACCCAGAATACCGTTCCCGGCCTACCCGGCCTCACCCACTCTTTGCCGGGCTCATAGCAGCCGCCCTCAGCCAACGTAGCAAGCGCTCATCATGACTGACCTCGACGCCCCTCAGCTAGCTCAAGACCAGACTCAGCTAGCAGATATCGTTAATCCGCGTTGCGTCAGCAAGCAGCGGAGTATCTTTAAGGGCCGGGTCTGGGACCTTGTCCAAGAAGAGGTATCTCTGGTGGATGGGGCCGAACCCTTTAACCGTGATTTCCTGCGTCATCCCGGGGCAGTAGCGGTTGCTGCCATGAATGAAAAGCAGCAAATTCTCCTTATTAACCAGTACCGCCACCCGGTAGGAGCCAGCCTCTGGGAGGTGCCGGCCGGGCTACTGGATATTGCCGGAGAAGCCCCTCTCGAAGCTGCTGCTCGTGAACTTGCTGAAGAGACCTTTTTAGAGGCCAGGCGGTGGGATACCCTCATGGAATTCTACAACTCACCTGGAAGTAGCGCAGAGGCCTGCCGAATCTACCTTGCCCGTGATATTTCTGCCATCCCTTCGTCCAAGAGGCAGGAACGCCAGCAGGAGGAAGCTGAAATCGTCATGCGCTGGGTAGACATAGATCAGGCTGTAGCGGCCGTGCTAGCCGGCCGCATCCATAACGCGGCAGCAACCAATGCGATTCTGGCCTTGGAGGCAGCTCTTGCCCGAAATTTCAGTACACTGTACCCGGCAGATCTGCCTTTTGACGCTCATCCTCTGCTGCGGGATGCAGACTTTAGAGGCGAGATTAACCCCAGCACAGAGGCCGGGGCCTAAAAGAGGATGCCGGACAGCAAGGAGCAGGCTAGTCTGCAAGGGCCGCTGCAACAGTACCTACAGTACCTGGCTGTTGAGCGAGCTTTGGCAGACAACACCCTAGACTCCTACCGCCGGGACCTGGAAAAGTACTGTGCCTACCTAGGGGCTGCTGCTGTTAAAAATCCGGGTGACATTAAGCAGCAAGATATCCGTAATTTTGCTGTCTACCTGGCCGAACCAAGCCCGGCCGGTGCGGGTTTGAGCGCTCGTAGCGTGGCCAGAACCCTTGTTGCTGTCCGTGGACTGCACCGATTTTGGGTCCGCGAAAAAATAAGTGAGCAAGATCCGGCTGCCAGCATACAGCCACCCGGTGTGGGCCTGAGACTGCCTAAAGCTATCTCAGTTGATGAAGTGACTGCCTTGTTAGAGGCCAGCAATATTCAGACAGCGGGGGGCCTACGGGACAGGGCCATGCTGGAATTCCTGTACTCTACCGGTGCCCGTATTTCAGAAGTTATTGCCGTTGATCTTGATGATCTTTCACCTGCCGTGACGGATACCGGCAAAGACCAGCAGGGGCAGGGGGCAGCCGGGGTAAGGCTTTTTGGTAAGGGCTCTAAAGAACGTATTGTTCCTGTAGGTTCTTATGCTAGCCAGGCTATTAGTGACTACCTGGTGCGGGCCCGTCCCGCCCTAGCCCAGAAGGGCAAAGGTACGCCGGCCCTGTTTCTTAACGCCCGCGGCGGACGGCTGACTCGGCAAGGTGCCTGGCTTATTCTTAAAAAAGCAGCCCAGGCTGCCCAGCTGACCAGCCAGCTTTCCCCGCATACCTTACGGCACTCCTATGCTACGCATCTTCTTGAAGGCGGGGCAGACATTCGGGTGGTGCAGGAACTCCTAGGGCATTCTTCGGTAACTACCACACAGATTTACACCAAAATTACGGCCGATACCCTGCGCGAAGTTTTTGCTGCTACCCACCCTAGAGCTCGTTGACTTGCTTCTGCTGAAGGGCGGCTGGTGTTGGTTAGCAAACGTAGGATGGGGTAAATGTGGCCCAAAAAATTAGATTGTTAGAAATAACTCAACATGATGGCGCACTGGCATTAACCTAAGCAATGACAACCATTCAACGAGTCGAGTACGCAACGGTAAACCCAGATAATGAAACTCGCACACACACGCCACGTAAGTACGGTGTTGATCAGCCTAGGATGCCTTGTGCTGGCAGGCTGTGCTGTATCTGCAGAAAAAACCGGTCTAGAAGAAGAGAAAACCGTGGCGGGCGCTACCGTTCAGGCGGACTCGGCTGTCCCTAAAGAGTCGGCGGCGCAGGATCATTTACCCGGTAAATACCGCGCCGCCGATGAACACGGGCCCGCTCAGAATGTTCCCTTGCCTCAAAAGCCCGAGGGCATGGAGTTAGAGACAGCTCAAGCTTTAGAAACATTTCTTTACTACTGGAATGACCTCCGTAACTATGCCATTCAAACGGGTCAGACCGCTGAGTTGGCCCGGTACATTTCTAGCGACTTTGAGCAAGAACAGAATAACTACCGTACCTTAACCCAGCTTTACCAGCGCGGTGGTTGGATTGTAGGGGGAACCTCTAGTATTAAGCCGGCAGTAGACTTACTTATTTCTGAAGGGCAGGGGCGCTATAGTCTGCCGGTAACCTACCGGTGGGTGAACGCAATTACTGTTGACGGTTCTAAGATCAACGGTTTTAACTTAGCAAAAAATAACCAGCATGGATTTACTATTACCGTGCAGTTTACGGATGAGAAGCAGTGGTCTGTTCTTGATCAGCAACCGGTGGGAGGGTAAAAGTGAACAGAATAGTAACCTTTGGTCTTGTGTGCTTACTGACCCTGTTTACCGGCATGCTTCCTGCCCGGGCACAAACGGATGCAGAAATCAGCTGGTCTGCCGATCGTAGTTCCCTAGCGGCACTCTTAAGCTTTATTGATTTTGAGCTCACCGCTGCTGCACATAGCCAGCAAGACACCTTAGCCCCAACCATGCTCGAAGGAGACCTGGGCCAGGATTACAGCCAGTTAGCTCAAGAGCTTGAACTAACGGCGGACAGCTCCAGGACCCTTGACGAGCTGGCAGACCAGGACTTGGCGGCCAGCACTTGTTTGGATCAGGCAGGCCAGCCCGGCCAGCTAACCGCCCTACTTACCCCCGACGCTAGGGGCGATTTCCGCTGTCTGAGTGCCGCCCCGGGAACCAATCCTAGTGGGCTTGCCCAGCAGGGAGTAGAGTTGCTAGCCCAGCAGCCGGCCACTCACACAGCTGCTACACAAGAATTTGATCAGCTTAGCCTGCCGGCGGCAGAACTTTTTCAGGACTTGGCACCCCACACCCTGAAAAACTACAACACCAATATTTATGCTAAGGCTAGTGAACAGACTTTTACCCGCACCATGGCTGGTGTAGCGGTGCAGATTAAGATTACTCCGGTCAGCTATACCTTTGATTATGGGGATGGTAGTAGCAGCGGTCCCTTAAACACTCCGGGATACTCGGTAGGCCAAGACTGGGATCGGCAGACCCCCACCTCCCACCGCTACAGCCAGACGGGTCAGTACCAGTATTCGGTTACCACTGAATATCGTGGAGAATACCGGGTAGGTCAGGGGCCCTGGCGGGTTATTGCAGGCACTGGCCTGGTAAAAAGTCAGCCCAAGCAGCTTACCGTCTGGAAAGCAAAACCTGGCCAGGTAGGGGATTCCTGTCTTAAGAACCCCCAAGGGGTGGGCTGCCCCCAGGCTGGTGGGCAGTCCTAGTCGCTGTTCAGGGAACGTTCTGCAAGGCCCCGGTAGGCCGAGAGCGGCCTAATTAAGGAGTTAGATTCCAGCTGCTCCATGATGTGGGCTGTCCAGCCGGTGAGGCGGGAACAGACAAAAAGAGGGGTAAAGGTGGGGGTAGCAAACCCCATCAGGTGGTAGGTGGGCCCAGCCGGGTAATCCAGGTTGGGTTTAATACCCTTGGCTTCGTCCATGGCTTCTGCCAAACCCAGGTAGAGGCCAATAATGTCCTGCCGCTTATAGTATTCCACCATGTCAAAGAAGGCGGCCTGCATGGTTGGCACCCTGGAATCACCGTTTTTGTAAACCCGGTGGCCAAATCCCATGATTTTTTTCTTCTGGGCCAGGGCCTCATCTAGCCAGGCTTGAGCGCGCGCCTTGGCTTCTTGTGGGGTCTCAGAGTCTCGTAAACCAATTTCTTCAAAGGTCTGCTGGACGGCTTCGTTAGCTCCACCGTGTAAGGGGCCCTTGAGGGCGGCGATGGCTCCCGTTACTGCAGAATGCAGGTCGGACAGGGAGGAGGTAATCACTCGGGCAGCAAAGGTAGAGGCGTTAAAGGAATGCTCAGCGTACATGACCATAGAAACTTTGAAGGCCTGCTTAACCTCCGGGCTTGGCTGCTGGCCAAAGGCCATATACAAAAAGTTATCGCAGTAGTCCAGGTCCTCTCTGGGGGCGATGAGCCCTTGGCCCTGGCGGCGGCGCTGATCGTAAGAGACCACTGCTGGCATGGCGGCAAAGAGCGACCAGGCCTTGGCCATATTTGCTTCTACTGATGAATCGTGGGCTAGCGGATCCTTGGCCCCGAGAAAGGAGACCGCGGTACGGCAGACGTCCATGGGATGGCAGTCTGTGGGCAGGGCGTCGATGACCTGCTTAAGCTGCTGGTCCAGGTCACGGTGGGAACGCTCAAAGTCTATAAATTCTGCCAGCCGTTCTGCTTCGGGCAGTTCACCGTCCCACAGGAGCAAGGCGACTTCCTCAAAAGAGCACTTCTGGGCCAGCTCCTGTACCGGGTAGCCCCGGTAGAGGAGAGAGTTGGTTTCTGCGTTGACCTTTGAGATAGCCGTATAGTCTGCAACCACACCGGCCAGGCCCTTGTGTACATTTGTTTGCTGGTTCATGCTTCAGTTCTCCTCAGTCACTGCTTAGGGTCTTGGCTGATAAAACGTTGGGGAATCTCAAAGTTAAAGATGCCGGTATCAAACTGGTTATAGGCCTGGTAATCAACAAGATCATAGAGGCGGGACCTGGTCAGCATTTGGCCGACAGCTTCTTCCTGGCTGCCCTGGGTACTGATGGTTTGTAGTACTCTTTCCATGGCTCCTAAGGAGGAGCGCAGCAAGGTCACCGGGTAGATGATCATATTAATACCGATCTTTTCCAGGTCTTGTTTGCTGTACAGGGCAGATTTACCAAATTCGGTCATATTGGCCAGCACCGGTACCTCAAGGGCTTTACGCACTTTTTCAAATTCACTCAGATCTTTCATGGCCTCAGGGAAAATGGCATCTGCACCAGCTTCTACCAGGGCTTTCATGCGGTCAATGGCAGCCTCCAGGCTGTCAATACCGCGCAGATCGGTACGGGCCATAATCAGAAAATTTTTGTCACGACGGGCCTGAACGGCAGCCTGTATTCTATGAATGGCTGTTTCTTCATCCACAATATTTTTATTGTCCAGGTGGCCACAGCGTTTGGGGTTAAACTGATCTTCAATATGGCAGCCGGCCAGTCCTTGCTCCTCAAGTTCGTGAATGGTGCGGGCAACATTCATGGGCTCACCAAAGCCGGTATCTGCGTCAACAATTGCCGGTAGATCGGTGAGTCTGGCAATCTGGCCTGCCCTGTGGGCTACTTCGGTCAGGGTGGTCAGGCCTATATCTGGGAAGCCTAATTCGTTTGCTAGGACAGCTCCGGAGATGTAGACACCGTCAAAGCTATTTTCTTGAATTAGCCGGGCTGATAAGGGGGTAAAGGCCCCGGGGAACTGGAGGGTTTTTCCAGAAGCAAGCATGCTTCTTAAGTCTTCCCTTTTTTGTGCTGGAGTTTTGTGGGAATAGAGCATTTTAGAAGATACCCTTCTTTGATTCTTTGAGGGCAATAGAGGCGATGATATTAAGCTGGTCTAGCTCTGAGGCTTGCAGGTGGGCAAGGTTTTCTGCCGCCTGGACGAAACGGTTCAGCTCTGCTGGGGAAACGATGCCTTCTGCCAGCTTTTCCAGCTTGCCAATGTATTCTGCCCGGCCAAAGGGACGTGCTCCCAGGGGGTGGGCGTCAGCTACAGCAATTTCTTGGCTGTAAACACTTCCGTCGGTCAGGGTAATTTCTGCCCTGCCACCAAAGGCTTTTTCTTTGGGGTCTAAACAATGGTAGCGCCTAGTCCACTCAGGGTCTTCTTGGGTACTGACTTTGTGCCAAAGAGCTACGGTGTCGGGGCGTTGGGCGCGTTGGGGCTTGTAGGAGCTGACGTGGTCCCAGTGGCCGTCTTGGAGCATGACGGTAAAGATATAGGGGATGGAGTGGTCCAAAGTCTCTCGGGTTGCCGTGGGGTCATATTTTTGGGGATCGTTGGCACCGGAACCAATAACATAGTGGGTGTGGTGAGAGGTGTGGAGCACAATTTTTTCGACCCGGTTGGGGTCTGCAAATTCTGGGTGTTCCTGATGTAGCTTGCGGGCTAGGTCTATCCAGGCTTGGGCCTGATACTCGGCTGAGTGCTCCTTGGTGTAGGTATCTAGGATGGCGGTTTTTGCTTCCCCGGGTGCTGGCAGGCTTACCCGGTAGTTAGCTTCTGGGCCATCCAGCAGCCAGGCGATGACGCCGTCTTCACCTTCGTAGATAGGAACTGGGGAAGTTTGCCCGCGCATAGCTCGGTCTACCGCTTCTACTGCCATCTTGCCGGCAAAAGCCGGTGCATGGGCCTTCCAGGTTGATATTTCGCCTTTACGAGACTGGCGGGTGGCGGTTGTGGTGTGGAGGGCTTGGCCGACTGCCTGGAAGATCGTTTCGGTATCCAGGCCGAGGAGGGTTCCAATGCCCGCTGCGGCCGAAGGCCCTAGATGGGCAACGTGGTCAATTTTGTGTTTGTGCAAGCAAATGGCCTTGGCCAGGTCTACCTGGATCTCGTAGCCGGTTGCTATGGCGCGAATCAGGTCCTTGCCCTGAGCCTGTACATGTTGGGCTACTGCCAGGATGGGGGGAATATTGTCTCCCGGATGGGAGTACTCTGCGGCAAGAAAAGTGTCGTGATAGTCCAGTTCACGAACCGCTACTCCGTTGGCCCAGGCGGCCCATTCTGGCGCTACCTTGTGCTGATTGTTAAGCCCAAAGAGGGTGGACCCCTGGCCGGAGGAGCTGGGGGCGTGGGCAAGTGCCTGCGAACGGGCGGAGATAATGGGATCTCTGTTGAGTGAGGCAATGGCAACCGCAGCATTGTCGATGATGCGGTTGATGACCATCTGCTCAACTTCTGGGGTGACGGCTACGTCATCACTGGCTACCTGGGCTATTTTGTAGGCTAGCTGGTCGGTACGGGCCAGATTTTCTTGGCTGCTATAGACACGAACCTGGTGCTCAACTGTCACTTTTTCTTCCTTTACTTCTACTAGATTTCTTGCTGGAGGCTGCAGGCTAGCGCCTATGCTGCCCGTGCAGCTCTCTGCTGGTCGGCCTCGGAGGCTTCTTTAATGGCCATGAGGGCATTGTGGAGGTGAATCTTAGTGGCCGCCTGGGCTAGCTCAGGATTACCGGAGGCTATAGACTGGGCTATTTGCGCATGCTCCTGCGCGGCTTGTGCTAGCCGGCGGGGATTGGCCTTGGACATTTTACGGAGGCGGATTAGTTGGCTGCGGATAGAATTTTGGGCCTGCACCAGGTAGCGGTTGGCAGTTGCCTCGTCAATGCACTTATCCAGCTGCTCCACGAGCCTGTAGTAGCCGGTTAGTTCCCTACTACCCGCTTCTAGCCTGCTCAGAACTTTAAGAAACTGTTGGGCTAGATCGGTGAATATTCTAGGATCTCCTTTCTGGGCAGCCAGGGCTGCTGCAGTGCAGTCTAGGCTGGTCCGCAGCTCAAAGAGGGCTTGTACATTGTCTGCAGAGATGGGGGAGACAATAACGCCTCGGCCGGGGTTGGGTTCGGCTAAGCCCTCGGCTAGGAGCCTGCTGACGGCTTCACGTACCGGGGTGCGCGATACCCCAATGCGTTCTGCCTGCTCAACTTCTGCAATAGTTTGGCCAGGGCTAAGTTCCCCACTCATAATGTCTGCTCTGAGCGCCTGGTAGGCTTTGTCGCTTGCACGCATGGTTCTCCTCTAAAAGACTGGCCGGATTAGCTGAGACCTTCTGCTACCACTGTAATGGAAGAGGCAGGAGTTTGTATACAATCCTGAGAAAAAAATTGTATTTTTGCAGGACAAAATGAAATTTTTCTCAAAAAATAAAAAATTTGTATACAAGCTCTTGCATTGTGTGAATAAGAACACTAGATTAGCTTGCAACCTATCTAAGTTTGTCTCAACGAGGAGATAGTTATGACCGGCCAGCAAGGACTTTACGCTCAAGCTTTTAAAGAAAGCATCACAGACCCAGAGAAATTTTGGCTGACTGCCGCAGAACAGATCAGCTGGTACCGCAAACCCAGCCGCGCCCTGGATGATCAGAACCCGCCCCTCTACCGCTGGTTTCCTGACGCCACCCTTAACACCTGCTACAACGCCGTCGACCGGCACGTAGAACAGGGCCGGGCAGACCAGCCAGCCATTATTTTTGATTCAGCCATGCAAAAGCTACGCGAGGAGATCACCTACGGACAACTGCAAGAACAAGTAGCCGCTTTTGCCGGCGCACTGGCTCAAGCTGGAGTGGTCAAGGGAGATCGGGTTCTTATCTATATGCCCATGATTCCTCAGTCCCATGTAGCCATGCTGGCCTGCGCCCGTCTGGGCGCAGTGCATTCGGTAGTCTTTGGTGGCTTTGCCCCCACAGAATTGGCTAGCCGCATTGATGACTGCCAGCCTAAGCTCATCTTAACAGCAAGCGGCGGCATGGAACCGCGCCGAAACATTGAATACATTCCTGCTGTCGAAGAAGCCATTGAGCTGGCCCAGTCTAAACCCGCAGCGGTTTTTGTCCACGAGCGGCCTGGATTCAAAGACTCCGTAGAGCAGGCTTCAGCCAGAGCCAAAGAGAAGGGCAGCCCGGTCCTGTGGCAGAGCTGGCAGCAGGCCCAGCAGGGCAGCAGCCCAGCTGAACCGGTTGAAGTCGCCGCCACCGACCCCCTCTACATCTTGTACACCTCCGGAACAACCGGCACACCTAAGGGAGTAGTTCGTGATAACGGCGGACACGCGGTGGCCTTAAACTGGTCCATGCGCTACATCTATGACATCGGGCCGGGCCAGGTCATGTGGACGGCCTCCGACGTTGGCTGGGTCGTGGGCCATTCCTACATTGTTTACGGCCCCCTTCTGGCCGGCGCCACCACGGTCATGTATGAGGGCAAGCCGGTGGGCACCCCCGACGCTGGCGCCTTTTGGCGAGTCATCCAGGACTGTAAAGCAAAGGTTCTCTTTACAGCCCCCACCGCCCTGCGAGCCATCCGTAAGGCTGACCCTGAAGCAGAACTCTTAGAGCAGTACGATACCTCAAGCCTGCAAACACTCTTTGTTGCCGGTGAACGCCTAGACCCAGAAACCTACCACTGGGCTAGCCAGAAGCTGCAGGTTCCGGTAGTTGACCACTGGTGGCAGACCGAGACCGGCTGGGCAATCTGCGCTAACCTACGGGGGCTAGAACCGCTAGATATCAAACCCGGCTCCCCGTCATTGCCGGTGCCCGGCTACAACCTTGAGGTACTGGACCCCTTCGGGTCCCCAGTAGCTGCAGGCATTGAGGGAAACCTCTGCCTCAAACTACCGCTACCGCCGGGATGCTTACCAACCTTATGGGCCAACGATGAACGTTTTATCAGCTCCTACCTTTCAGCCTTTGAAGGCTACTACACAAGCGGAGACTCCGGCTACATTGACCAAGACGGCTACGTCTACGTGATGGGAAGAACCGATGACGTTATTAACGTCTCCGGGCACCGGCTTTCCACCGGAGCCATGGAACAGGTGCTAGCCTCACACCCTGCTGTTGCTGAGTGCGCTGTTATAGGTATTGCCGACCGGCTTAAAGGGCAGAAACCAGCAGGATATGTGGTCCTTAAAGCCGGGGCAGACATTGATCATGATCAGCTTGCCAGCCAACTAATCAGCCAGGTGCGCCAGCAGATCGGGGCCGTAGCAGATTTTAAGGAAGTTACGGTTGTTGAAGCCCTACCGAAGACACGGTCGGGCAAAATTCTACGAAAAACCATGCGGCAAATAGCTGACGGCGAAAACTACAAGGTTCCCTCAACCATTGAAGACGAATCGGTACTAGAGAGCATCTCTGCCCTCCTAAGGCCCTCAAGCTAAGCTCCAGACCCGCTCGGGATCGACCTGCTAACCTGTAGACTGCCGATTCCTCTGATCAACTTTCTTTCAGCGGCCGCGCTGAGCGCGAACCTGTACCCCATATGGCCTTAAGGCCTGTAACCTAGTAGTCAGAGTAAAGTTTTCAGTTTTGAAAAGGTGAGGTTAGTGACTGATTCGCACGGCGATCCCCAGCTCGGCCCTACTGGTCGCCCCCTTAAGGTTTATCCTGACCCCAAACCCTTGCAGAGCCACGGGCCGGCCCGGATCATATCTATGGTTAACCAGAAAGGTGGAGTAGGAAAAACTACCTCTACCATTAACCTAGGTGCCGCTTTAGCCGAATGCGGCCGCAAAGTTCTCTTAGTCGACTTCGATCCGCAAGGCGCACTCTCAGCCGGATTTGGAGCCAATCCCCACGAGCTTGACCTGACGGTCTACAACGTCATGATGGATCGCAACGTTGACCTACAGGACGTTATCCAGCACACCTCCGTAGCCAATATTGATTTACTACCGGCCAATATTGACCTCTCCGCCGCAGAAGTACAGCTTGTTAACGAAGTAGCCCGAGAACAGGTGCTGGCCTCCACCCTACGCCAGGTAGAAAATGACTACGATCTTATCCTCATCGACTGCCAACCCTCCTTGGGGCTGCTAACGGTCAACGCCTTAACCGCCTCCCACGGCGTTATTATTCCCCTGATCTGCGAATTCTTTGCCCTACGAGCCGTTGCCTTGCTGGTCGATTCAATTGAGAAGGTCCAAGACCGGCTCAATCCCAAACTCCAGATCGACGGAGTACTAGCCACCATGTTTGACGCAAGAACCCTCCATTCTAAAGAGGTACTGGCCCGCATCATTGACGCCTTCGGAGATAAAGTTTTTGATACGGTAATCAAACGCACCGTCAAATTTCCCGACGCCACGGTTTCGGCCGAACCCATCCTCTCCTACGCCTCAGAACACCAGGGCGCCCAGGCTTACCGGCAGCTGGCCAGGGAACTGATCAGCCGAGGCGGCTCACCCTAATACCTAGAACCAGGAAAGACCCTACACTGACAGCAGTGAAAACTACCAAATCAGAGCAAGCCCACCGCCCCAACAAAGAAGCGGGGGGCTTCACCCTTAAACTAGAAAATTTTTCTGGCCCCTTCGACCTGCTCCTACACCTTATTGCCCGGAAAAAACTTGACATTACCGATATTGCTTTAGCAGAGGTAACCGATGAGTTCCTACACTACCTGCCAAACCTAGACAAGGACACAGACCGGGCCCTCGATGAGGCCAGCGAATTTCTAGTGACAGCAGCCAGCCTGCTAGAACTTAAGCTAGCCCGCCTGCTACCGCGCCACCAGGACCGGATAGCAGAAAACACCGCCCTGCTCGAGACACGTGACCTACTCTTTGCCAGACTACTTCAATACCGGGCCTACCGAGACGTCGCCGAAATCTTTGAAGAAAAATACGCCCTAGAAAACCAAGAAATCCCCCGTTCAGTTGGCCTGGACCCGGTCTTTGCACAGGTGCTACCAGACCTAGTTTTTGACCTAGGCCCTGAAGAATTTGCCAGACTAGCAGCACAAGCACTCCTAACAGCTCCCGATGGGGCCAAATCAGGATCCGGCCAGGAGCCAGACAGCCAGGACCAAAAACAACTAGAACACCTAAGCCCACCCATAACCAGTGTCGCAGCCCAGGAAGAAGTCATTCTAGAAAGGCTTAAACACCAGAAAAAAACCAGTCTAACCGCCCTGCTAGCTAGCAGCTCAGCCTTAGAAATAGCGATTTTCCGTTTCTTTGCCATCCTGGAGCTCTATCGCAATGGCTTGATCAGCTTAAAACAAGAAGCTAGCCTAGCGGAGGTAGAGGTTGAACTGACCTACCGGGGACAAGCCGGTGCGCTCGCAACTGACCTACCGGAAGGAGCAGCCCATGACTAATCAGCACCCCGACTACTCTGATGCAGACCTAGCGATTCTTAACTCCGGGTCCTGGAGCCCTGAAGGGGCAGATCAAGAGAAGTCAGCTGTGCCTGAAGCAGGGGCAGAGCAGGGCGAATCCCATCAGCCCGATAGCCAGGTTCAAGAAGAGCAAATCAACCGAGTTGACCTGCAGCCCGGTGGAATCCCTTCTGCCATTGAGGCTATCCTTGCCGTGGCTGATAAACCCGTTACTGTCAGCGAGATAGCGGGCGCCCTCATCGTACCCGAAAAAACGGTAGAAACCTGCCTGGACCAGCTCCAGCAGGAGTACCGCGGTTATCGGCAAGGCCAGCCTGTTGCAGAACCTCGCGGATTTGAGCTGCGCCAGGTTGGCGGTGGCTGGCGGCTCTACGCCCGAAAGGACTTTGCTCCCTGGATTAAAAATCTTATCGGAGGAGCTAACAGCAGCAAGCTTTCCCGGGCTGTCATGGAAACCCTAGCTATTATTGCCTATCAGCAGCCAACCAGCCGCAGCTACGTCGCCAGCGTACGGGGAACAAACGTGGATGCGGCCTTTAGGACACTGCAACAACACGGCCTGATTTGCCCAGCAGATCGGGGCACAAAGGCAAGTGCAAGCAGCCGCCTTTATCTGACAACGGATACTTTTTTAGAAAAGTTGGGTCTCAACAGCTTAGAAGAACTACCGGCCTTAGCCCCCTTCCTCCCAGAGGCAGAGGACCTTACTCTTTTAGAAGACAGCCTTTAAAGAGCAGCCACAAACGTGGGGCACCTAACCACAGCCAAGTCCCTTAGAGACTAGGGTAGGTGCAGAAAACTGTTTAGAATAAAAACAATATAAGTCGCTGCCGTGAGGATACCGACACTACCGGGGTGGAAAAACCCTACCCCACTTGGTCTTACGCCAGGAGGTTTCTGCCGGCAGTACCGCTAACATACCTACCCTCAGCAGTAAGAGAGCAAACCCAGCTATGGCAACGCAAGCTAAAAAAGGCCACACCGCAAAAACTGCCAGAAAAAACCAGGCAAAAAAAGCGCCTCAGCGTAAAAGCAGTACTCCCAAGAAAAGCAGCAGCCTAGGATCCAGCCGGCCCTTTGCCCACGAAATCGGTGAGCGCCGCCCGCAGAAAAAGAACTATGCTGGCCCCCACCGGCCGCGTCGGCCCCGGGCAGAACCGGTGGATCACTTTGATTTTTACGAGCACGAGGGCATCCGCCTTCAAAAGGTTATGGCTCAGGCCGGCGTGGCTAGCCGCCGAGTCTGCGAAGAGATGATTAGCCAGGGCAGGGTTACTGTCAACGAGCAGATTGTGACCGAACTAGGCCTAAGAGTTGACCCAGAAAAGGTTATTATTCGGGTAGACGGCATCACTATTCAAACCAAAGAAAAAATGATCTACCTGGCCTTTAACAAACCCGCCGGTGTTGTGTCCACCATGGAAGATCCAGAAGGCAGGCCTTGCATTAAGGACTACCTACGCTCGTCCATGAGCCAGCGAGTCTTTCACGTTGGCCGCCTGGACGTAGAAACCGAAGGCCTGCTGCTGCTCACCAACGACGGTGAACTGACCAACAGACTCACCCACCCTTCCTACCGGGTTCCTAAAACCTATCTGGTTCAGGTGCGGGGCCCCGTAGAAAACGGCCTGGGTAATCAGCTTAAAAAAGGTATCCGCTTAGAAGACGGTCTAGCTCAGCTAGATTCCTTCCGCCTGGTAGACTCCACCCCCGGCCACGTCCTCATTGAAGTGTCCATCCATTCCGGTAAAAACCGCATTGTCCGCCGTCTTTTTGAGGCTGTAGGCTATCCGCTAGAAAAACTGGTGCGTGTAGAAATGGGTCCCATCCGGATAGGCTCTCAACGGCAGGGGAGCGTGCGTAACCTATCCCAGGTTGAAATCGGTGAACTTTTGGCTTCTGTCGGTATGTAGGCCCAGATGAAGGCTAGCACTAACCAGCCCAGCAGGGGGCAAAAAAAGCAAACCCGTAACTCCTCCATCAAGGGAAGCGTTCTGATCATTGGTACCGGCCTCTTAGGTGCTTCCGTTGGCCTGGCCCTGAGCCGCCAGGGGGTGCAAGTCTACCTCTTTGATGCCTCACCCACGGTAGAGGCTATAGCCCAGGATATTGGAGCCGGTAGTTCTTTACGGGCCCTGGCTTACGGCCAGGATATTTATGCTTGCCTGCCTGCCGAACCCGAGTTGGTGATCGTAGCGGCGCCGCCGGACGTGACAGCCCAGCTAGTCATTGAACAGCTGGAGCGCTGGAAGAGCAGCATTGTTCTTGATATTGCTTCTGTTAAGGCTGCAATCTTGGCGCAGGTCCAGCAGTCTGCTGCTGATAGCAGTCGTTACCTGGGCACCCACCCCATGGCTGGCCGGGAAAAGTCTGGCCCGGTTGCTGCCCGGGCAGAACTATTCACCTCCCGCCCCTTTGTTATCTGTCAGCATGAACAGGCTAGCGAGCGGGCCCTTAAACTAGCCCAGAGGCTGGGGCTGGAGCTTGGCTCAATCATAAGCTACCTTGATGCTGCCGAGCATGATCAGGCTGTTGCCCTGATCTCCCACCTGCCGCAGGTTTTAAGTTCTCTGCTGGCTGCTAGGCTACAGCAGACCCCTCTTGAGGCTTTAGCCCTGGCCGGGCAGGGGCTACGGGATACAGTCCGGATTGCTGGCTCTGACCCGGCCTTATGGATTCAAATTCTAGCTGCCAATGCCTCTCCCGTTGTAGAGGCCCTCTACGGGGTCCGTCACGATCTGAATCGGCTGATTTCTACCCTTGAGAACCCGGCCGCCCAGGGGGCTAGGTTAGATATTGCCCAGCTTTTGAGTGCGGGCAAGGCCGGGGTGGACCGTATCCCGGGTAAGCACGGTGGACCCCCGGCAGCTTTTGCCTCCTTAACCGTTCTTGTTGACGATAGTCCGGGGACCCTGGCCCGGCTCTTACAGGAAATTGGGCAGCTGGGAGTTAACCTAGAGGACTTGCGCTTAGAGCATTCTCCTGGGCAGCCGGTAGGCATGGCAGAAATTGCTGTTGACCCCAGTGAGTATGAACAACTTATAGCAGATTTAACAGAGGCCGGTTGGAAGGTTGTGCGTTAGCGCAGCTAGAACCGCCGCTAGAAAGGTAGCATTGTGGATAAAAAACTTGTCATCGCAATTGATGGACCGTCGGGTTCGGGAAAGTCATCTGTTTCTCAGGCTGTTGCCCGGCACTACAAACTAGAGTACTTAGATACCGGTGCCATGTACCGGGCTCTTACCTGGTATGTTTTGGAAGAAGGGATCGACCTCAGTGACCGGGCGGCAATAGCTGCAGCTGCCCAGAATTTTCCCTTAGATCAGGGAACGGATCCGAACCATGAATCTATTGTGGTTGCCGGTCTTGACGTCTCCCAGCAGATTCGCAGCCCCCGGATTTCTGAGTCGGTTTCTGCCGTGGCTGCTGTGCCTCAGGTCCGTCACCTTCTTATTGAGCTTCAGCGTCAGCTGATTGCTCAGGCCAAGAAAGGCATTGTTGCCGAGGGCCGGGATATTACCACCGTGGTTGCTCCGGATGCTTCTGCCCGAATTTTGCTGACGGCTTCTGAAGAAGTTCGGATGGCCCGCCGCGGTATGCAGCTGGGAGGTAGCCAGAGCCAGCACCAGCTCAAAAAGCAGGTTGCTGACCGGGACCAGAAGGATTCTCGGGTTAATAATTTTAGTCAGGCAGCTGAGGGAGTGGCCCTGGTTGATTCGTCAGAGCTAGATTTTGATCAGACGGTTCAGGCCGTTATTACGGCAGTTGAAGAAGAGCTAAAGCGCTAGTAAGAACAGGTATCTCTGGTTAATGGTCTGCACTAGACTGTTGTGAAGAGTAGAAGAGATCAGAAAGTGAAACCCACTATGGCAGCACAGAACACTGTTGAGCCGGAAGATTACGAGGCTAAGTTTCTTCAGGGCGGTAGGGCCGACGTATCTGAACGTTTGGCCGAAATTGATGATGAAAGCGCAGACCAACGGGCACAGGCCCTACTGGCTGGGCTGGATGACTACGATCTTGACGAAGAGGACAGGCAGCTGCTAGGCGCCTGGGGCTTTGAATCTCTTCCCGTGGCTGATGACCAGGCTGACCCGGTGGTTGCCATTGTTGGCCGGCCTAATGTTGGTAAGTCAACCATCATTAACCGGATCCTTGGCCGGCGCGAGGCAGTTGTGGAAGATAAACCCGGGGTAACCCGGGACCGGGTCTCTTACCATGCGGAGTGGAATGGAAAGAATTTTACCCTGGTCGATACCGGCGGTTGGGAGGCGGACGCGCGCGGTATTGCCGCCCAGGTGGCTGCCCAGGCAGAGATCGCCGTTGCCCATGCTGACGTGGTGCTGCTGGTTGTTGATGCTATGGTTGGTATTTCTACCACGGATGAGGCCATTGTGCGCATGCTGCGTCGGGTAGATAAGCCTATTCTTTTGCTGGCCAACAAGGTGGATGCTGACCACCAGGAGGCTGAGATCCATGCCCTGTGGTCTTTGGGAATGGGCCAGCCTTACCCTGTTTCTGGTTTGCACGGCCGGGGCCTGGCTGATTTGCTGGACGCTGTGCTGGAGGTGATGCCGGAGTATTCACAGTATGCTCAGCCAGAGGCTTTGGGAGGGCCGCGTCGTGTTGCTTTGGTGGGCAGGCCCAATGTGGGTAAGTCTTCCTTGCTGAATAAGTTGGCTGGTCAGGAGCGCTCTGTTGTTAATGATTTGGCTGGTACCACCAGGGACCCGGTTGATGAGATTGTTGAGCTGGGCTCGAAACCCTGGAGATTTGTAGATACTGCGGGTATTCGTCGCCGGGTACACATGGCTAAAGGGGCGGATTTTTATGCCTCTTTGCGGACACAAACTGCTATTGAGCGTTCTGAGGTCTGTGTTGTTTTGCTGGATGTTTCTGAGCCTATTTCTGAGCAGGACGTGCGCATTATTCAGCAGGTTGTTGATTCGGGTCGGGCACTGGTCCTTGCTTTTAATAAGTGGGATTCCTTGGATGAGGAGCGCCGTGAACTGTTAGAAAGAGAGATTGACCGGGACCTAGCCCACGTTGCCTGGGCGCCGCGAGTAAATATTTCTGCCAGGACTGGCTGGCATAAGGATAAGCTGGTCCCTGCTTTAGAAACTGCACTTGCCTCCTGGGATGTTCGGATTCCTACCGGCAGATTTAATGCTTTCTTGGGTGAGATCGTGGCAGCCCACCCCCATCCTTTACGCGGGGGTAAGCAGCCTAGAATCTTATTTGGAACACAGGTTCAGTCTTGTCCCCCTAAGTTTGTGCTTTTTACAACCGGATTTTTGGATCCCGGTTATCGACGTTTTATTACCCGACGCCTGCGGGAAACCTTTGATTTTACGGGCACTCCTTTGGAGATTTCTATGCGGGTGCGGGACCGGCGTGCCGGTGCTGATCGTAAGGGAGCTAAAGCTGGTCGTAGCTCCCAGGCCAGGCGGCGTTAGGAGCTGACTGCCGTTTGCCTCAGCTGTCCGGCAGGATTTGTTCTTTGCCGATACGGTACTGTATAGTTGGTCTAGTGCTTTGGCCGTCTTTGGCCGGGCAGCTCGGGTTGTGGCGCAGCTTGGTAGCGCACTTGACTGGGGGTCAAGGGGTCGCAGGTTCAAATCCTGTCAACCCGACGTCAAAAAGCCCCAGCGAACAGGTACAAGACTTGTTTGCTGGGGCTTTTACCTTAAACTTTTAGCTCCGCTGAGGATGCACGGTCTTGCTCTACCTGCCTGGCTTTTTTGCGTGCCAGGGGCCAGAGGGCCAGCATTACCGCAGTGATGATCAGAGAAGTGAAGACCTGAGTGCGGCCTAATTCGCTAGTCAGCATAATAACTAGCACAAAGAGAACACCGCCGATAAGCACCAGGTTAAACCAGGGGAAGAACCACATCTTGAGTTTTAGGCCCGCGACCTCTTGGGGGCTCATCTTACGGCGCATGTTCCACTGGGTCAGCGCGATAAAGACATAGACAAAGAGGGCAACCAGGCCGGCTGAGTTCATGATGAAGTCAAAGATACCGGAGTCGGGAGCCGCAAAATTAACGATTGAGGCGATTACACCGCCAATGGTTGAAGCAAGTAGGGCATAGACCGGCACGCCGCGACTGGACTTCTTGGCCAGCAGGGCAGGCCCAAAGCCCTGCTGGGAGAGGGCAGCGACCATGCGGGAGGCCGAGTAGAGGCCGGAGTTGAGTACCGAGATCACGGCGGTAAAGATGACTAGCTGCATGATGAGTGAGGCGGCGGGCAAGCCCAGGCGCTCAAAAACCTGGGTGAAAGGAGCAGAAGCCACATCGGTGGGCTCAGGCAGCTCATCCCAGGGGATGACCATGGTAATAACGAGGATAGCACCTAGGAAGAAAAGCAAGATACGCCAAATGACGGTGGAGGAGGCTTGACGGATACCCTTGGCAGGGTCCTCTGATTCGGCGGCAGCCATAACGGCAATTTCGGTGCCGAAGTAGGAAAAAATGACCAAGGCGACACCGGTTAAGGCGATACCGTAGCCGTTGGGGGCAAAGCCGCCGTGAGACCAAAGGTTGGCGACAGTATTGACGGAGTTGGGCCACAGGCCCAGGGCGTAGAGGGTGCCTGCGCCCAGGAAGACTAGGATGGCAAGAACCTTGATGGAGGCCAGCCAGAATTCAACTTCGCCAAAGGTACGTACAGAGATCAGGTTGCTACCCACAAAGATAGCTAGCAGGGTTAGGGAAGCAGCCCAGGCTGGCAGGGCGGGAAACCAGCTGGCCAGGGTTTCACCGCCCAGCACTGCCTCGTAGGCTAGTACACCAACCCAGAAGTACCAGTAGAGCCAGCCAACCAGTTGCCCAAGCCTACGCGGGCGTATTCCATGAAGGAGCCGATGGTGGGGCGGGCTGCTGCCATTTCGCCCAGCATCCGCATGGCTAAAAAGACTAGCAGGCCGCCGATGAGGTAGGAGATAAGCGCGGCAGGGCCTACAGAGCGGATGACGTTGCTGGAGCCCACAAAGAGGGAGGCGCCGATGATACCGCCTAGGGTGATCATGGTGACGTGGCGGGGGCGCAGTTTGTGTACGGTGGCGTCCCCTTCAACGGGTGGGCTGGGGCGCTGGAGGCGTAGGCCTACGGAGGTCTCGGGTGAGACCTTCCGGTCGTAGGGTGAGGGTGTCATGATGTGTTTTCCTTGTCATTTTAAAAGGACGCCGCCACCCACGTCCCGATCAGCCTTGAGTTATCGGCTGATGCTGCATATTCTGTTTCCTGGCAGGTGCGGAAAATATGCTCTGGGGAAGATGGGTGGCGGCCTTCTGCCTTATTTTTATGCTCCTGACGAGTATTGTCACATTCTACTACAAGGTGACAAGGCTAACCTTTTCAGCTAGCTTTACTTTTGGACAGAGTAGAGATGCTTGTTGACGAATTCGCCCATGCCGTAGGGGCCTAGCTCGCGGCCGTAGCCGGAGAAGTCCAATCTTCAAAAGCTAGAATTTTTTCTACGAAAGTCTTGTGCCCCCCTGAAAAAAAATATTACGATACAACGACAGAAGTAATCCTTCTTCAAGTCAAATTGGGTCCACCCCATGTTCTAGAAAATTTCTAGATCCCAAACAGGAGGTTGTTCACCATGAGAGTTTTTATCAAACCTTTGCTATCGCTCTTATTTTCACTATGCCTGGCAATTCCACTACTAAGCACGCCTGCCTACGGACAACCTGCCAAAAACGCTTCAGCCATATAGAATCATGTTTAATAACGCAGAAGCATCTCAGCGAGCATTAGCAGCTTTTTCTTCCTTTCTGTTTTTTATAATTTCTTCCACCGCAGCAGTAATAGTAATTATTTTTTCAGATTTTCAAAAAACAGCTCAACTGGCAAATTTAGTACTCCCTACAATGTCTATCTATTTTCTAATAGGCACGGTATTAAATTATAGAAAATTCCATAAAGCCAACACTTAAAAATAAGCCTGTCTCATTTTTGGCGAGACAGGCTTATTTTTTATTACTTCTGAATAAAGTAGAGACGCTTGTTAACAAATTCGTCCATGCCGTAGGGGCCTAGTTCGCGGCCGTAGCCGGAGTTCTTAACACCGCCGAAAGGAATTTCGGCGCCCTCACCGGCAGGAGTATTAACGTTGACCATGCCGGCGTCAATCTGCTGGGCCAGGCGGCGGGCACGCTCTTCGTCCTGGGAGAAGACGGCGCCGCCTAGGCCGTACTGGGTGTTGTTAGCCAGCTCGATGGCTTCTTCTTCGCTGCTCACTCGGTAAACCGTTGCGACAGGGCCAAAAAGCTCCTGGTAGTAGACCTCGGAGCCTACGGGTACATCGGTTAACACGGCCGGGGAAAGGTAGGCGCTTGTCTCATCCAGCAGCTCACCACCAACCTGCAGGGTGGCTCCGGCAGCAACAGCCGCGTCCAGCTGCTTCTTGAGACCCTCAGCCGCTGACCGGGAGGACAGGGGCATGTAGGTGGTCTCCTTGGCTTCAGTAGGTTTGCCGGGCTGCATGGCCTGCGCTAACTTGACCAGCTCAGCCACAAACTGATCGTATATATGGTCCATAACAATCAGACGTTTATTAGAGTTACAGGCCTGGCCGGTGTTGTACATACGGAAACCCCAGGCGGTGGCTGCCGCACCAGCCACATCGTCGGTGTCCAAGACGATGTAAGGGTCAGAGCCACCCAGCTCCAGCACCGCCTTCTTTAGGTTCTTACCTGCAATACCGGCCACGATAGCGCCAGCTTGCTCCGACCCGGTCAGCGAAACACCCTGAATATGGCGCTGGCCTATCATGGACTCGATCTGGCTGTGGCTAGCAAAGACGGCCTGGTAGACTCCCTGGGGCAGGCCAGCATCCAGCAGCAGCTGCTCAATGGCCAGGGCTGAGCGGGGACAAATCTCGGCATGCTTAAGCACAATGGTGTTACCCAGCATTAGGTTGGGAGCGGCAAAACGGGCAACCTGATAGTAGGGGAAATTCCAGGGCATAATGCCTAGCAGAGCGCCCAGGGGCCTACGCTGGATGTAGGCCTGGGAGTTCTCGGCACTAGAAGGGATAGGCTCATCTTTAAGGTGGTCAGCTGCTATATCCGCATAGTAGGCAAAGATAGCGGAAGAAAACTCAGCTTCTTCGATGCCCTCTGAGAGAGGTTTACCCATCTCCTGGGAGATAATTTTGGCCAACTCGGTCTTGCGTTCTTCAAAGAGCTGGGCAATACGCTTGACGATGGCAGCTCGTTCTTCAACAGCGGTGGTCCGCCAGGACAGGTAGGCGGTGTGGGCGGTTTCAATGGCGGCGCTGGCCTGCTCGTCGGTCATGGTGTCGAAGGTTTCGAGCACCTGGCCGGTGGTGGGGTCTTCAAGACGGTAGCTCATGAGTTACATTCCTTTGCATCTAACTAGCCGGGGCGGGATGGGTGCCCCGGCAGTCGGCTGGCTGGGTCTGGCATGAATCGAGCGAACGCTCTGCGCGAGCTCGAGAAGGTTAGCCGACAGAGGGGCGCCCATCCCGCCCCAGGGATTTAGGCTGCGACCTTGCGGATTTCTTCGACGAAGATATCCAGGGCCTGGGTAAGCAGCTCTTCGCTGATGGTTAGCGGGGGCAGCAGGCGCACGACGTTGCCGTAGGTGCCACAGGTAAGAATCAGAACACCACGTTTAGCGCAAGCTGCCGCAAGGTCTTTAGCTGCGCTAGGGTGAGGCTCCTTAGAAACCGAATCTGCCACAAACTCAAGGGCTAGCATGGCGCCGCGGCCACGGAATTCACCGACGATGTCAAGTTCATCGACCAAGACTTCCAGCTTTTCGCGGCAGATTTCTTGGATGCGCCGAGCCCGGGCAGCTAGATCCCATTCTTCCATGGTCTCAATGGTGGCTAGGGCAGCGGCACAGGCCACGGGGTTGCCGCCGTAGGTGCCGCCCAGGCCACCTGCCTGTACCTTGTCAAAGAGCTCGGCCCGGCCGGTAACTGCCGAAAGAGGCATGCCACCGGCTATACCCTTGGCAGAGGTAATGAGATCGGGCTCGATGCCTTCCTGGTCGGATGCAAACCAGGAGCCGGTACGGCAGAAACCGGTCTGGACTTCATCCGCAATAAAAACAATGCCCTTCTGCCGGGCCCAGTCGGTGAGCTTGGGCAAAAAGCCCTGGGCGGGAACAATAAAGCCGCCCTCACCCTGTACGGGCTCAATCAGAATGGCAGCAACGTATTCTGAGCCGATCTGCTTTTCGATCATGTCGATCACGCGGGCTGCTGCTTGCTCACCGCTGGTATTAGCGTCGCGATAGGGGTAGCTCATGGGGGCACGGTAAATCTCGGGGGCAAAAGGGCCAAAGCCCTTCTTATAGGGGGCGGACTTAGCGGTAAGAGCCATGGTCAGGTTGGTACGGCCGTGGTAGGCATGATCAAAGACAACCACAGCACTGCGTCCCGTTGCTGCACGGGCAATCTTAACGGCATTTTCTACAGCTTCAGCACCAGAGTTAAAGAGGACAGAACGCTTTTCGAAGTTGCCAGGAGTCAGCTGGTTAAGCTTTTCGGCAAGGGCTAAGTAACCCTCGTAAGGGGTAACCATAAAGCAGGTATGGGTAAAATGGCTGACCGCCTGGCTGACGGCGCCAACAACCTTAGGGGCGGAGGCGCCCACGGAGGTAACGGCAATGCCGGAGCCCAGATCGGCAAAAGAGTTGCCATCCACATCCACCAGCACGCCGCCGTCCGCATCAGCAGCATAAACATCCAGAACGGAAGCTACGGAGGCAGGTAGGCTGGCGGCGCGGCGAGCAGCGAGTTGAGCGGACTTGGGGCCGGGAAGGGCGCCGGTCAGCTTGATTTCCTGAGGTAGGCGGTAGGTGATCTTAGTCATAAGAGAAGTTTCTTTCAGTGATAGGTTAAGCTACAAAAGTTTTTGAGGTGCAAACACCGGGCAGTAGCCGGGGTGCTGGCGGTAGTTTAGCTGGTGTAAGGGTCGCGCAGACCAATGTACTGGATGGAAGAGTATTCGTCGATACCTTCAGCTGCACCTTCGCGGCCCATGCCAGACTGCTTGACACCCCCAAAGGGGGCAGCAGCGTTGGAGACAACACCGGCATTAAAGCCCATGATTCCAAACTCCAGGTGGTCGCTGGCCCGGTAGAGCCGGTCGATAGATTCGGTAAAGACATAGGAAGCTAGACCGTACTCGGTGTCATTAGCTAACTCGTAGGCCTCAGCTTCTGTCGTGAAGGTAAAGATAGGGGCGATAGGGCCAAAGATTTCTTCACGGGCTACACGGGCTTGGCGAGGAACATCTACAAGTACGGTAGGTTCAAAGAAGTAACCTGGTCCCTGCCCCTTCTTGCCGCCGGTCAAAAGACGGGCACCCTGGGCGAGAGCATCTTCAACAAGGGCAAGCATAGCGTCCTGGGCTTTTTGCTCAATCAGGGGGCCAACGGTTACGTCCTGATCCAGACCATTGCCTAGTCGTAGCTCGCTCATCTTTTGTGCAAATTTTTGTGAGAATTCCTCAGCCAAGGATGCGTGCACGATGAAACGGTTGGCCGCGGTGCAGGCTTCGCCGATATTACGCATTTTGGCGGCTATGGCACCGGCAACTGCCTGGTCTATGTTTGCATCCTCAAAGACCAGGAAGGGGGCATTACCCCCCAGCTCCATGGAGGTGCGTAGCACATTGTCAGCAGCTTTTTTGAGCAGATTCTTGCCTACGGGGGTAGAGCCGGTAAAGGATACTTTGCGTAGACGAGAATCGCTCATAATAGGTTCAGAGATAGCCGAGGCTGAGGCTGAGGGAACCAGGTTGAGAACCCCTGCCGGTAGGCCGGCATCGAGTAGGGTCTGAGCCAGGTACTGGCTGGTGAGCGGGGTCAGGCGGGCAGGTTTGAGCACCATGGTGCAGCCAGCTGCAATAGCCGGAGCAATTTTTCGGGTACCCATGGCTAAGGGAAAGTTCCAGGGGGTAATGAGCAGGCAGGGGCCAACCGGCTTATGGCGGGTGATCATACGCAGCTTACCCTCGGGCATAGTGAGGCTACGGCCATAGTGGCGAGGGGTTTCTTCTGCAAACCAGCGCAGAAATTCTGCACCGTAGGCAACCTCCCCTTTAGCCTCAGCTAGGGGTTTGCCCATTTCTAAGGTCATAAGGGTGGCGAATTCGTCGGCACGCTCACTGACTAGTTGGAAGGCCCGGAGCAGAATCTCGGCCCGCTGACGAGGGGAGTAGGCTACCCAGCCATGTTCTCCGGCTTCCTTTTCTGCACGGCAGGCTGCGTCGAGGGCGGCTAGGGCATCCTCTTCGGTGGCGGAGGCCAGGCTGGCAATGATTTCACCGGTTGCAGGGTTTTCAACATCGAAGGTTCCCTTGTCTGAGGCGGCGCGCCATTGGTCGCCAATGAGCAGGCCGGTGGGTACCTTTGCTAGGAGTTCCTTTACGTCTACGGTCATAGGGAGTGTACCTTTCCTTAGTAAGCGTCTTTGCTGGGTGAAACGGTGCTCTTGTCTCACAGTCCATCCTACGCTTGCCCAGCAGCTAGTAGGTAGGCTATCTGTTTGTCTTAAGCTATGGGAGTGGGGGTTTTACCCATTTCCGGTTCGGGAAGATCTAACATGTGTTCGACTTCCATGGCTACCCGCCCGGTAAAGAAATCGGGACGTTTAATGCGCTGGTAGACCATGACCAGCAGACCCAGGAGGAGCAGGACCAGGGAGAGGATAAAGACCAGGCCAATGCCACCTATTTCTGAGCCGGAACCGTAGGCAGGGTCCATGGAATCGAAGAAGGTTTGAATAAAGAAAACCACCAGAATGAGGCCGCCTATGAGCGGTAGTAGGAACTGGTTGAGAAACTTAGCCGTTCCGCTTTTAAGGGATGTCTTGCGAAAGTACCAGACGCAGGCAAAAGCGGTTCCCCCGTAATAAAGGCAGACCATGAGGCTGAGAGCGGCGATAGTGTCCCAGAGTACCGACGTGGAGATAAAACGCATCGTTACGTAGAAGAGAGTGGCGATAAGGCAGGAAGCGATGGTGGCGTAGGAAGGGGCCTGATACTTGGGTGAGAGGCGGGCGAACTTGGGGCTCAGTGCCTTGTAGTAGCCCATGGCTAGTAGGGTACGAGCCGGGGAGACGGCGGTGGATTGTAAGGAGGCTAGGGCGGCAACCATGACGGCAATAGACATCAGGATGCCTAAGGAGCCCAAGACGGGGCCAGAGAGAGCGGCAAAGATATTTTCCTGGTTGTCAGGGTTGCCCAGGCCTAAGCCTTCTTCGCTTGTGCCGGCAAAGGAGAGGGTGGCAACAGAGAGAAAGAGATAGAGGATGACGATAGTTAGGATGGTGCCAACAGCTGCGGTACCGCTTGTTGTATGTTTACCTTCGGTTTCTTCATTCATGGTCAGCACAGCATCCCAGCCCCAGTAGAGGAAGAAGACCAGAGACATTGAAGCTGCCAGGGTTGAGAAGGAATCAATACCAAAGGGGTTAAACCATTCGAGGTTGAAGCTGAGATTGGCAAATCCTGTGCCGGTGGCTGCCTTGTAAAGAGCCACAGCCGAGAAGAGTGTGAGGACCAGAAGCTGGAAGATGATTAGGATGGTCTGCAGCTTCTGGGTGGCATCGAGTCCGCGGTAGGTGATGTAGCAGCCAAAGGCCATGAAGGCAATAAAGGTGGCTATGTTAACCAGGTTGTTGGCGGCCAGGTCTGCAATGTCTGGATTCGAAAAGATCTGGGAGAGGAAGAGGTAAAAGAAGTCAACGGCGATACCTGCCAGGTTGGACAGAACCAGAATGGTAGCAACCAGCAGGGCCCAGCCACCCATCCAGCCCACGTAGGGGCCAAAGGCCTTGCTGGTCCAGGTGAAGGTAGTGCCAGCGTCAGGCATGGCGGCGTTGAGTTCGCGGTAGCCAATGGCAACCAAGAGCATGGGGATAAAGCCGATCAGGAAGACGGCAGGCATGTAGATACCCGCTTCAGCGGAGACGGGGCCTAGGGCGCCTGAGAGGGAATAGGCGGGGGCAACGACGGAGATGCCGATGATGATGGAAGAGAAGAGGGTGACCTTACCCGAAGATAGGCCTTTTTTGTTGGTAGCGCTGACGTCGATGGAGCCGTGGGGGCTGGGGCTTGGACTAGCTGGAGTATGGGTCATCTCTGACTCCTTTTCGTTGGCACCTTCAGCGGTTGTGTGTGCAAATAAACGAATCTCGTTCGTTTAGTTAGTTAGATTACAACCTTAACTAGGGTTTGTGAAGTGAGTAACGAAGTTTTTATGCCGGCAAAGATGGCTACAGGTTCTGACCAGGTGTTTTGTAGCTTTGCTACTAGAAAAGGGCTGCACAGTGCGGAGTTTCGCGGCCAGCACTGTCGGTTTAGGACCCTACGTGCTGCCCAGCTTAGGGGACTCGCTTAAGGATTTAGTGTTGTGGAAAGCCCGGATAGAAGGGCGGCTAGGCCAAGATTGAAGGCTTGCTCTTGGGGGGAGGAGCCTAGCTGCCGGTAGCCTTCGGTCATGGTGGGGTGGGCCTGGGTGTGCTGGCCCGGATCAAAAATATCGGCCGGGGCGTGTAGGTCGGTGGCGGAACCTAAGAGAAAGGCCTCAAGTGTCTCAACGGTGAGCAGAGCCCGCTGGGCAGTCATGCCAAAAGCTGTAAAAGCGGTAGTAACTCGCTCGTACATGGCTAAGGTGGCTGGGGCTTGGCGGACCGGGGTAACCGCTAGTGTCATCACAATAGCTGGTGCCAGGGAGAAAGCCTGCCGATAGGAGAGGGCCCACTGCCTTGTTGCCTCTATCCAAAGGTTTCGAATTTGGGGGGAGTCGAGTTGGCTAGTTGCCAGCTGGGCGGCAGCCTTCTGGAGGGCGCTGGTGTCGATATCGCGTGCCACACGGTCAGAGATTGCTGCCAGTACTTCATTGCGTGAGGCCACATGATTATAGAGCGAAGATACTGCTACCCCTAAGGTTCGCGCCAGTTTGGACATGGTAAAGTCCCCTTCTTTTTCGAGAAGGTCTAGGGCTGCGCTGGTAATTTTGTCCGCGGTAAGCAAGGATGCCGCGGGACGGCCTGCCTGGCGGGGGGTGGCTGCTGCTGTGGTCATAGGTATAACGGTAGCACTGAGAAATTTTTTCGGGGCTTACTTCACACTTTTTGAGGTCTGGGTTACACTAAAACGAACGGTATTCGTTTTACCCGGTGCTCTGCACCGGCCTCAAAGAAAGGTAGCTCATGGCTCCCACAGAAATCACTTGCGATGTTGCCGTCATCGGCGCAGGCCCCTCCGGACTCACTGCTGCTTACCGCTTGCAGCAGGCAGGCCATTCCGTTACTGTTCTTGAAGCCCGCCACCGCGTAGGGGGCCGTACCTGGAACGGCGATCTTGACGGTGCCTTTATTGAAATTGGCGGCCAGTGGGTCTCACCCGACCAAACCGCTCTCATCTCCCTGATTAAAGAACTGGGTCTGACAACTTTCTCCCGTTACCGGCAGGGGGACTCCATCTACAAAAACCTTAAGGGCGAGATCAAACGCTACTCTGGGGATATTTTTCCCGTTGACGAGCAAACTAAGTCAGAAATGCTGCGTCTAATTAAGATGATGGATGACATCGTTGCTGAGGTAGGCGCCGAAGCCCCCTGGGATCACCCCCAGGCTAAAGAGCTGGATTCTATTAGCTTCCGCGACTGGCTTAAGACCAAAACTACTAATCAGGAAGCTCTCAACAATATTTCTCTCTTTATTGCCGGGGCCATGCTGACCAAGCCCTCCCATGCCTTTTCGGCCTTACAGGCCATTCTTATGGCCGCCTCGGCTGGTTCCTTCTCTAACCTAGTGGATGAAAACTTCATTCTTGATAAACGTGTTCTAGGAGGAATGCAGAAGGTATCCCTTAACCTGGCCCAAAAGATCGGTGAAGAAAATATTATTTTGGGTCACCCTGTGCGTGTGCTGCGCTGGCAGGAGGACGGCGACTACCCCGTGACCGTTGAGGCAGAAGATTTTAGTGAAAGTGGCGTGGCTAACCCCGAGGGCAAGGTTACTGTGCGCGCTAAGTACGCCGTCATGGCTGTTCCACCTAATCTTTATAACCGTGTCTCCTACGTTCCGGCCCTGGACCGGCGCCAGCATCAGATGCATCAGCATCAGTCCCTGGGTCTGGTTATTAAGGTACACGCTGTCTACGAGACCCCCTTCTGGCGTGAAAACGGGCTTTCGGGTACCTCCTTTGCCTGCGAGAACCTGGTACAGGAAATTTACGACAACACCAACTATGATCCGGCTACCGGTCAAGAAGAAAAGCACGGTACCCTGGTTGGCTTTGTTTCTGATGAGAAAGCTGACTATATGTTCACTCTTTCAGCGGAGGAACGTAAGCGCGCTATTCTTGAATCCATGGCCGAAATGCTGGGGGAGCAGACCCTCAACCCCATCCGCTACTACGAGTCTGACTGGGGTGCAGAGGAGTGGACCCGTGGCGCCTACGCTACCAGCTTTGACCTAGGTGGTCTCAGCCGCTATGGCGCCTACCAGGCTGACCCGGTAGGTCCTATTTACTGGTCCTGCGCTGATCTAGCGGGTGAAGGTTACCAGCATATCGACGGTGCAGTTCGCATGGGCGAAAAGACTGCCGTTATGATTAGCGAGAAACTTAAGGGTTAGCCCAGAGCTGCTGCCCTTTCTCTGAACTAAAGGAAAAATATGCGCTACGTTGTTGGTTATTCGCCCTCTCCTCGTGGGCGTGATGCGCTTAATCTGGCCGTTGTTCTGGCACGGTCTCTGGGGGCCGAGCTTGATGTGGTTTATGTGCTTAAACATCAGAATCCGCGTCTGGCTGCGCCTCGGTCTAATTTTGGGGCTATCTTGCAGCAGCAGGCGGTGGGTTGGCTTGAGCAGGCCCAAGGGTGGGTTCCTGCCGAGCTGACTGCCCGTTTTCACCTGCGCCAGTCAGAGTCCACAGCCTCTGGCTTGATAGAGTTTGCAGAAGCTATTTCGGCTGGTGCCATCCTGGTTGGTGGTGCCAAGACCGGTGGCTGGCTTTTCCATTCGCTTGGTTCGGTGGGTAATGCTCTGCTGCACCGTTCTAGCGTGCCGGTTATTTTAGCGCCACACGATTATTCACCGGAGACCCGTATTGCCCAGATTGACTGCGCGGTTTCAGCCGAAATTGATTCTATTTCCTTGGTGGAGGAAGCGGTAGCTACGGCCAACCGTACTCAGCTGCCAGTTCGTCTCGTCTGCCTGGCTGAGGGGGGCGACGATCCTGCTGCCGCTGCTGAAAGTGAGGCTGCGGTTCAGGACTTGCTCAAGCAGTCTTCGGTTAAGCCGGACGAGTCTGCTCGGCTGGCAGTAGCGGTTGGCCTAGGGGACACTGTGCCCCAGGCTGTGGAGTCGCTGGATTGGTCTGCCGCCTCGGTGCTGATGGCCGGTTCTTCAAAGTTAGCTGCGCATGGCCAGCTTTTCTTGAGCTCTCATACTGCTAAGATTCTGACCCGCCTGCCGGTGCCTTTGGTGGTTGTTCCGCGCGATTATTCGCCGGGGCGCCGGGGGTCGGCTCAGGAGCCCTGGACCGGTTCCATTCCGGTGCTGGGACGCGACTAGGGGAGTAGAGCTATCCTCAGGTGCCAGCAAACAAGGCTGCGGCATCGTAGGATATAAAAAAGCTTTTACTCAAGGATGAGGTTTACCATGCCAGCTGTTGCTCACGGGCCGAGTGCTCTTACCAGTAAGATAGCCCAACAATTTAAGGCCATGAGCACAGAGCTGAGGTCAGAGATTGCTGCAGAAGATATCTCTGCACAAGAATTTGACCGGTTAGCCAGCAGTAATGATGCCTCCCATTACTTACTAGTTCCGGGAGGCATCATTAGGCCTAGGTCTTCGCAGGCACTGGCACGTATCTTTGCTGTAGCACAAAAACACCGTCTGCCCCTCACTTTCCGATCTGGAGGAACATCCCTGTCGGGGCAGGCCTCTACGGACGGCATTATGGTAGATACCCGCCGGCACTTTAAAAAAATAGAGGTCCTGGATCAGGGTAGACGGGTGCGGGTTCAACCGGGGGCAACGGTAATGATGGTCAACAATTATCTGGCTCCCTACGGATATCGGCTGGGACCGGATCCGGCCTCCTGGTCGGCCTGCACTATTGGCGGTGTTGTGGCCAATAATTCTTCTGGTATGAGTTCAGGGACGGAGTACAACACCTATAATACCTTAGAGTCTATGGTTTTTGTGCTGCCCTCCGGCACGGTGATTGATACGGCAGATCCCGATGCTGATGCCCAGCTTTATGGGGCAGAACCCGATATCTATGCTGGACTGCTGAGGCTGCGTCGCCAGCTTTTAAGTAAAAAAGTGCTGCGAGAAAAGGTAGAGCAGCAGTTTTCTATGAAAAACACCATGGGCTACGGCCTCAACTCCTTCCTGGATTTTGGAGAGCCGGTAAAAATTTTGGAGCATCTGCTCATTGGTTCGGAGGGAACCTTAGCCTTCATTGCCTCGGCAACCTACCGCACCCTGCCCATTCTTCCGGCGGTGAGTACCGGGTTAATGGTTTTTAAAGACCTTATTTCTGCCACGGAGGCTATCCCCGCGCTGCTGGCCAGCCGGGTCGCTACCGCAGAACTTTTAGATGCCACTTCACTGAGGGTGGCCCAACGGACCGGCTTGACCACCCCTTCTTTAGCTGGGCTCGCTCTGGAGCAGCATGCTGCCCTCTTGGTTGAATTTCAAGGTCAGTCTCAAGAAGAGGTAGCTGAGCTGGCTGGAGCAGCTGCTCCTGTCTTTAAGAGTTTTGATTTAGCCTTACCCTTGGCTATGACGGATAAGGCTGCTGAGCGCAGTAAGCTGTGGTCTGCCCGCCGTGGCCTCTATACTGCCGTTGCAGGTAATCGCCCCAGCGGTACCAACGCCCTGCTTGAAGACGTGGTGGTTCCTACCGACCTCCTAGGGCAGACCTGCCGGGATTTAACCAAACTGTTTGCTGAGCACGATTACCGGGATTCAGTTATTTTTGGGCACGCTAAAGACGGCAATATTCATTTTATGCTTAATGAGGATTTTAGGGATGCTGCTCAGCTGCGTCGCTACCAGGCTTTTACCGAGGATATGGTGCAGCTGATTCTGGATAAGCAGGGATCCTTAAAGGCTGAGCATGGGACGGGCCGTATCATGGCTCCTTTTGTGCGCCGCCAGTACGGTTCTGAGCTGTACACCATGATGGTGGAGGTTAAAAAGCTGCTTGATCCGCAGGGGCTTCTGAATCCGGGGGTGCTCCTTAACGAGGATCCGGCTTCTTTGGTGCAGAACCTGAAGGTAGCTGAGTCTGTTGAGCCGGAGGTGGATCGCTGCGTTGAGTGTGGCTACTGTGAACCCGTGTGTCCTTCACAGGATCTTACCCTTACTCCACGTCAGCGTATCGTGCTGCGCCGGCACATTAAGGCAGCTCAAAGTAGCGGGCACACAGAACTAGCCGAGCGGCTTAAGGCTGACTATGACTATGCCGGGATAGATACCTGCGCGGTAGATGGCATGTGTTTAACACGCTGCCCGGTCCATATCAATACTGCAGATTTGGTGCGGTCTTTACGTAGCCAGCAAACTAAACCTTTGGCTTCGGCCGGCTGGAAGGGGGCTGCTCAATCTTGGGCTTTATTTAATAAAGCTGCTGGCCTTGCGCTTACGGCTGCTAAAGCTCTGCCTCCTGCTCTGCCGGTAGCGGCAACCCGTGCCGCTAGGGCCCTTGGAGGAGAGGAAAATTTTCCGCTCTATAAACCAGAACTTCCTGCTGCTGGTCCGGCTAGAGTAGGTAAACCGGCGGCCCGGGCGGAGCTAGTTTTTTTCCCGGCCTGTGTTAATTCTATGTTTTCTGGGGTTAAGGCAAATGGCGATCCAGACCCTATGAATGCAAGTACCGCCTTTATGGCCCTGTGTGAGCGTGCCGGGTTTACCTACCGTATTCCTGAGGGAATTGCCGGTTTTTGCTGCGGCACACCCTGGAAGTCTAAGGGCTTTAGGGACGGTTATCAGCTGCTAGCCAAGCGGGTTCTACCTGCCTTGTGGCAGGCTAGTGAGGGTGGCAAGCTGCCCATTGTTTGTGATGCGTCCTCCTGTACCGAGGGTTTACAGGTTTTACGCAAGGCTTTGACAACGACCCCGGATGCTTCAGAGAAGGCTGGGATTGAGCAAGCCGACTACTCGCAGCTGAAGGTAGTCGATTCCTTAGAGTTTCTTGCTGAGCAGTTGCTCCCGAGGCTGCATATTAAAGAGCAGCTGGAATCTTTGGTCTTGCACCCTACCTGTTCCCTTGTCCATTTGGGCCTTCTTGACCGGCTGGAAGAGGTTGGCAGGGTTCTTGCCAAGGAGCTGGTTGTTCCGCGGCAGTGGGGCTGTTGCGGCTATGCCGGTGATAGAGGCCTGCTGCATCCGGAGTTGACGGCTGCCGCCACACGGGCAGAGGCAGCCGAGCTTAAGCAGGCCACTTACAGCGCTTATGCTTCCACAAATCGCACGTGTGAACAGGGAATGACGGAGGCAACCGGCCACACTTACCAGAATATTGTGCAGCTGCTGGAGCGGGTTTCTAGACCATAGGTAGGTTTAGTAAAGATTAAAACCGAGAAGCTGGGGGTTGTGGTCCGAGGAACGGTAGGGGTCCGGGGCATAGAGGTTGGTGATGTTGCTGTTGTAGCGGCTGTATTCCAAACCTACAGACTCTGCCGCGTTAATATTCCAGACTGTTGTTCCGGTGGTTTGAGCTAAGAACTCCTGGCTGACCAGTATGTGGTCGAGTGAACCAAGCCGGCCATTGTAGAGGTAGGTGGGGCCAGCCCCGTAGTGGTTGGCAGTATCGACAAAACCCCGGTCGTAGAGTAGGCGCATAGGATCTTCCTGGCTGTAGGAGTTAAAATCTCCCAGCAGTATCAGGTTAGATGTTTGATGGAGTTTTTTCTGGTCGGCAGCAAAGTCTGCCAGGGCTTGGGCCTGGGCAATTCGGCTGGCGTTTGAGGCGCCCTGGCCATCTTTACTGTCTTCATTGCCGGGGCCGGAACCGGATCCCTTAGATTTAAAATGGTTAACAATAGCCACAAATTTTTGTGACGTCCTGCTTTTCTTGACGGGTTCAAAGGCTTGGGCCAGGGGTTGGCGGGCGTTAGAAAAGGCTTGATCAGCTAAAATTTTTGGTTGCCCCAGGGGCTTTACTCTGCTGGGCTGATAAATAAAGGCTGTCCGAATCACATCTTCATTAGCCGGGATGTCCCCGCTTGGTGCAAGGGCGGCCCACTTGGTAAAGCCAGCGGAGCTGTTAAGCCCGGCTAGTAAATGGTCCAGCGCTTCATCCCTGTTTTTACCAAAGACAGCAGAATTTTCGATCTCTTCTAAGGCTAGGACGGCGCTATCCATTGTATGAATAGCCGCAACAATTTTGTCTTGCTGGCGTTTAAGGTTCTCTTGATTGGCGGCACCTCGGCTCTGGCAACCGTCTTGAACACTGATCGGGTTTTGCTGCCGGTCTTGGTAGAAGCGGCAGCCTTCTAGCTGGTCTCCGGTGGTGGAAAAATAATTTAAGACATTAAAGCTGGCAATGGAAAAAGCGCCACCTACCCTTTCAGGTTCTTGCGGACGAGTCTGAGACCAGGAAACCGGGCTTGTTGTCTCTTCATTGTCTCCGGTTACCGGAGAGCTTGGCTGTAGCCGCCACTGGTCCCGGTTGAAAGTAAGGACAACCGGTTTCTTAAAGGTGAGTTCAGCGCCTACTCGCACCGGATTGCTTCCGGCCAGGTAGGGTAGGGGAGTTTCGCTTGCTCCTCTGGTGTAGTCCACGCTGGCCCCGTCGTCAAGGTAAAAAACTTGCTGGGCAGCATGCTCCTCGTAGTCAATAGCCTCTTGGCCTGGAGAGACAACATCTGTTGCAGCTCGTAGTGGTTGGGAACCGTTAACCAGTCCAATTTCACCGTAACGGTGAGTATTGTAGTTATCGGTTACCGTGATGGGGCCGCTTGGTAGTAGCAGCATGCCTTCTAGGGCTTCGCGCTCATTGTCTTGGCTGGGTAAGGCGGTCTTTATCGGTTTGACGGGAGCATGCGGCTGGTCAAGTACCCGAAGGTTGTTGGCGGCTACACTGATCTGTGTTTGTTCAAAGCGTTCCGAAACTTCTCCGCTGACCTGCACATAGTCCCCGATTTCTACCTGCGAGACTCCTTGGGGGGAATAAATAAAGATAGCTTCTGATTGCTCGACTGTGCCTTGTTGGTCTCCTCCGCTGCCGGCACTTTGGAGGTAGAAACCCTTTAGTCCGCCTGTGGGGTAAGCTGCCGTGACAACACCGCGGGTGCTGACGGTTTGGCCGGAGAAGGGGCTAGAGAAACCTGCCCCCTGGATATCGGCTATGGTCTGCTGGTTGGGGGCAGCAAAACTTGCTTGGGCTGGGAAGTAGAAGCAGAGGTAGAAAGAGAGCGTAAGCGTTATGAGGCTGCTAGCTACTGTGCGAGGAAAGGGCCTGGTGGTTGTCATTGGGTTCCTTACAAAAATACCTGGCATTGTTTATACATGATAAAACAAGATAGCAGGGCTAGGCTAGGTTAAATTTGCCAGCCGACGAGGGGTGAGGGCGCCCAGATATCAGCAATATCTATTGACTTTGAAAAATCAGACCCCTAGCATGGGTGAGGGTATTTAACTTTTTGTCAAGAGTGCACACATGAGATAGCAAATAGAAAATATTAAATAATGAAAAGGAACATTTCCTTCTCTCGGCAAGAGAATATTTTTCTTGCTGCGATTTTTGTTTCGGTATGCGGTGATGCGCTGATACCCACAGCTTTTGCCTTAGAAGGTTTGAGGGTAGACGCTACCGGATCCGGTTTCACGGTGGTTCTTCTGGCCCTATGGTGCGGGAGGTTTGCGGGAACTCTATTATTTCGGAAATTTCCAGCCCTCAACCTCAAACATACTATGATCGGCGCAGATATCGTTCGTTTATTTGCCCAAGTGGGTCTGGTCATATGGGTGATCATGCTGAGCGAATCTATCCTTGCCATGAGCATTTCTTCTCTTATCTACGGGCTGGCAACGGCATTTTTTACGCCTGCACGATTTGCAATAACTCCAGAAATAGTCTCTAAAAATAACCTTCAAAAGTTTAATTCTGTTACAAATTTATTGACAGATTCACTCATGATCATCGCACCAGCGGTTTCTACTTCTATCTTTTTATGGGTTGGGTTCCTTCCAATATTAATTTTTGATGCCATAACTTTTTCTATTGGAGTTATACTATTTTTCTTTATAAAACCTTCCGCAGAAAAAGCATCCCCAGTCAAGGACTCTGACAAGGTGAAAAACCGTCGTTTTAATGATTTTAAACTTCTCCCACAGTGGTCAATATATGGGCTCCTAACCTGGCTGCTCATCAGCTTGATCATCGGATACTCTGGAGTTGCAGGACCTGCTTTTATCGTCAACCGTTTTAGCGCAACAGAGTGGGCTGTTGTCTCTACTGCACTAGCTGCCGGTTCGATCGTAGGGTCGGCAGGTCAGCTGATCGGAGTATTTCAAAAGATCTCTTGGAAGTCACTTCAGATGCTAGCCGGTTTACTGATAAGTTTGCAGATTGTCTTCTTTGCCTACGGTTCGGCCTTGCTGCTCATAGTCCTTTTTTCATTTTCTGCTGCTCTTATTATGACATCGGCAGGAATATCCTGGGATACCACTATTCAAAAAAGACTCTCTACCCAGCAACTAAGAATTTTTGCCAACTGGGATTCCTTATTAACTACTGGGGCAATTCCTGTAGGTATGTTATTTTTTGGGTTGGGAAGTCTACTTCAAATCCAGGAATTTCTAACTATTTTTATTGCTTTACTCTGCCTAGTGTCTTTAATTCCATTTTTTACGGTAGCAAAAAATAATTCTTTAGAGTTCGAAGAATAACAAATTTTTTGAAGCCTCTTCAGCCCTTGCCCTGCTGGTCTGAGTCTTGTGAATCGTGGGACCACAGGTCCTGGTCCAGCCTGGCAATATGAATTGTCAGGTAGGTTTGCTCGTCAGCGGAGAGTTCTGCCTTTAAATGCATCTCCAGCAGCATTCTTACCTTACGGGCACAGGAGCTAGCTTTGGGGTAGCAGCTCGCTACCGCCCGACTAATACTTTGATGAGAACTGGTCTTCTGCCCCTGCTCTTGATGCTCTACTCGAACAAAAAGATAACGCAGGTGAGCTACAAACCGGGCCACCGAGAGATGCCTGCGGTCTAAGGGCTGCTGATAAGCAAAAGAAATAATAGAAAAAATTTGGGCCAGCAGCTGAGTCATACCAAAAGTTTTAGCCAGATTATGATCAGAAAACTGGGTATTAACCAGGTGCATGGCTATGGTGCTGGCCTCACCATCCGCCAGGCTTAAGCCATAGGTATCTTTGATAACTTTTAGGGCGTAGCGGCCAAACTCTACCTCTCGTGGGTAAAGGCTTTCTACTTCACTAGCCAGAGGATAATCAAGGAGAATCCCCTGCTGGGTTCTTTCTAGGGCATAGTGGAGGTGATCCGCTAAGGCAAGGACAAAACTATGGTTGATCTTAAAACCCATCGTCTGCTGGGCGTATTCTTCGAGCTGGGCAGCCAAGAGAAGGAGCTGGGAGGGGATAGCTGCCAGCAGACTCGCCGAATAGGTGAGGTCTTTACTCGCTTCGGGAATAAAAGTCTGTTCAATAAGGTCGGGGTCGATCAGCTGCCCTTTTTTCTTTTGATAAGCTAAACCCCTGCCAATAACAACACGCTGCTGGGCCGACTGGTCCTGAGCAAGCACAACATTGTTGTTATAGATATGAACAATTTTCACCTCTACCCCCGGCCCATTAAGGCTATACACGATCAATGAAAACAGTTTACCGGTAAGCTATTGATCCTTGCCAGCAACCGCCAGCGGGGCGGGCCAAAAGACTCGGCGTCCAGCCCACCCCGCAGGAGCATAGCTTTTTTGAGCCAACCTAGTCTCCTAGATAAGGTGGCTGCCAATCTGCTGCGGGCAACCGGTTGGTTTTAATGACCTGCTGATACCAGTAGAAGGAATCCTTGCGGTAGCGAGCCAAATCAAGCAGGTCCTCATCGGTGCGGTTAACGTAGATGAAACCATAACGCTTACGGAACCCCTGGTGAGTAGAGACCAGGTCAATGGCGGTCCAGGGAGAGTAACCTAAAATCTGCACGCCGTCAGTGATAGCCTCCTGGGTTTGGTGCAGGTGCTCCCGTAAATAATGGATACGGTAGCTGTCGTGGACCCTCCCCTCTGGAGTCAGCTCATCGTAAGCTCCTAGACCATTTTCGGTAACAATCAAGGGAAGCTGGTAGCGGTCCCAAAGGCTCCGATAAGTCATGCGCATACCCACCGGATCAATCTCCCAGCCAAAATCTGTCATGGGCAGGTGCGGATTAGAAAGTGCTTTATACACACCTTCTTCTCCTTCAGCAATCTGCTGATCGGCCGCCTGAGAACGTTCTGAAGAGCCGCCACCGTAAGGGGCATCTGCAACAGTTGTGGTGTTGTAGTAGTTAAAGGCAATAAAATCTGGCCGAGCAGCCCGTAGAATCTCCAGGTCACCTTCAGTTATCTGGGGAGCAATACCTTTTTCTTGCAGATAGGACCAGGCAAGACTGTTATAGCTGCCTCTGACAGCCAGATCCAAGTAAAGCCAGTTGCGGATAGCGTTATAGTTATCTGCCGCAATGACGTCTTCTGGCTTAGAAGAGGCCGGATAGACATAGGAAATATTGGGAGCCGGGCCTATCTTAGCCTGCGGATGGAGCTCATGAAGCAGGCTCATTGCCCGGGCCTGGGCCAAAAACATGGTGTGGTTGTACTGGTACATTTGCTGTTCGGTGGTTTCCGGTGCAAAAAAGCCCAAAGCCTTACCGTGCAGAATCATCATGTTCTGCTCATTGATAGTCAGCCAATACTTTACTTTATGCCCGTACTCTCTAAAAAGAACCCTGGCATAGTCAACAAAGGCATCCGCTGTATGACGGTTTGCCCAGCCACCCTTCTGCTCAAGAGCGAGGGGGGTATCAAAATGGAACATAGTGACGATAGGCTCAATCTTGTATTTGAGCAGTTCGTCAATGAGCTCGTGGTAGTGGTCTATCCCTTTCTGATTAATGGGACCGTCCCCATCGGGAATAATACGAGACCAGGCAATAGAGAAACGGTAGGCCTTAAAACCCATCTCAGCCATGAGCGCTATATCTTCTTTAAAGCGATGGTATTGGTCTGAAGTGACTTTAAAATCTGCCGTTCCGGGAGGCAAATCGGTACGAACATCGGTTCGAATAGGGCCCCGGCCATCCTCGTCCCAGGCTCCTTCTACCTGGTAGGCTGAGGTCGAGGCAGACCAGAGGAAGTTCTCTGGAAAAGGTTTGAGTTCTTTACGGTACACGGTTTTCTTCTTTCTCTTAACGTTCTACAACGACGGCTAGCTCACCGGCGGTGAGTTTTGTTCCGGTCAGGGGTTTGATCCTGCTAAAGGAACCAGAATTAGTGATAATGGTAATGACGGTATCCCGGTACCCTGCTTGAGCTAGGACCTCTTGGTCAAAGACAAGAAGGGGCTGACCGGCTCGAACCGTATCTCCTTGGGCAACCAACATCCTAAAGCCCCGTCCCTCAAGCTGTACGGTATCTATTCCCACGTGAACAAGGACCTCAACTCCCGTTTCAGACCGAATACCGTAGGCATGGCCGCTAGCAAGAGCCGTTAGTACTTTCCCGGCAATAGGTGCATAAACCTTGCCGTCACTGGGGATAATCCCCAGCCCCTGGCCCATAGCTCCCGAGCTAAAGACAGGATCTTCAATCTTCTCTAGCTCAATGGCCTGTCCACTGGCTGCCGCTAGCAGATCGGTAGTGTTTGTCCTATCTACCGGCAGGCTGACAAGGGCATCTGCAGGAACAACCTGAGCGTCTGCGGCAACCACCTTGGCAGTAGCGGGAATTGTTTGAATCTTAGTCTGACTAGGGTCAGTAACCTGCTCTGCCAGGCTGCTTTCGGGAGATTTTTCACGGGGCAGCCCAAAGAAAAAGGTGAGGCTAAAAGCTAGTAGGGCTGCCGTCAGAACACCGACTATCTGATGGGCAAAGCTACCAACTTCTATAAAAGCAGGTAGGGTCAGCACCGAGGCAAAAATATTGGCATTTGAGGCTGACATCCCGGCCGCTGCAATAGCGCCGCCAACAGCACCTGAGAGGCAGGCAAAGGCAAAGGGTTTTTTAAGGGGTAGGTTAACACCGTAAACAATGGGCTCGGTGACCCCAGAGAAGAAACCGGCAACAGCCGAGGGGCCGGCAATTTCCTTGAGGCGGGTATCTTTGCTGCCAAGAACCACCGCCAAGGCAGCAGCACACTGGGCGATCACTGCAGACGGAAGCGGACCCATAAGGTAGGTATGGCCTGCGGTTCCCAGCTCCTGAATAAAGAGGGGGGCAATACCCCAGTGGATACCAAACATTACAAAAACCTGCCAAAAACCGCCCATAATCGCGCCCCCCAGCCAGGGCATAGGGCCCCAGATCCAAAGCAAACTATTGAGTACCGCGCCAGTAGCAAGATTGACAAGAGGGCCAATAACCAGCAAGGTGCCAAACCCAATGAGGATGAGCACAAGAAAAGGAACGGTAAAGTTACGCATCCAGGCTGGAATAAGCTTATTGAGTTGAGGCTCCAGCAAACTCTGGGCCCAGACAGCCACAACGATAGGAAAAACAGAGTAAGTGTATGAGGCCATGCTGACCGGTATACCAAAGAGGTGTACTGCCTGGCCGCTTTCATAGAGGGAAGTCAGGCTGGGATAGATGAGGAAGGCAGCGATGGCCATAGAAGTACCCACATTAACCTGAAAATATTTGGCAGCACTAACAGCTAGAGCCAGGGGCAGAACATAAAGAATGCCGTCAGATAAGGCGTTCACGAGGGTGTAGGTTTGGCTCTCGGGGTTTATTAAGCCAAATCCGGTTGAAAAGAGGACTAAAAAGGCTTTCAGCATGCCTGCTGCTGCCATAATCCAGATAATGGGGCCAAAGAGATTAGATATCATGGAGATAAACCTGTTAAAGAGATTTTTCTCCCGGTGCTCTGCTGTAGTCTCGCCATGATCGGAACCTAGGTTGGAATGAGCCAGGATAGCTTGGTAGCTTGTCTGCACTTCGTTTCCAATAACAACCTGGTAGAGTCCGCCCGCTTTCATGACGGTAACAATCCCGGGCAGTTTCTGGATGGGTTCGGTCTGTGCCAGGTCAGTATCCTGAAGCTTAAAACGTAGTCGTGTGGCGCAGTGGGTGACAGCAAGGACGTTTGCTTCTCCCCCTACTAGTTCTAAAATCTTTGGGCCGAGCTGAGCGTAGTCAACTTTAGTTGCCACGATATTCTCCTTAAGCAGTGTGCCTACTTGGGGTGGCTTCGCAGGCAAGAAAAAAGACCTAAGCAGCATGCATAGCGCAGGCTAGCTCAGGTCTTGCCTCCAGTGCAGCGGGTAGAAGTACCGGCCACTTAAGTAACAACCCCAAGGGTAGGGCAGTTGTAACAACCGCCTGAAAGGATCATAGGCAGGTTAAGCAGTCTGTGTCTAGAAACCTAGCAATTATTTTTTAGCATTTCTGCCCCGGTGGTGTAGGTCCTTCAAGGACTGTAATACTGGGCACATTTTTGTTAGTCCTGCCTGAAATAAGGCTTGTTAATTAGGGTACCTTTACACCAAACGCTTGCCTTAATCCAGGTTTTATCGTTTGATAAAACTACATGAACCCAAATAAGCAAAAATAAAACCACATAGACTGGGTAAGAAATTCAGTTGACTGTTTTGAGTTCGGAAGGCAATCCATGTACAGCATCAGTCCCTATTTGGCCGAGTTTCTTGGCACCATGATCATGGTTATTATTGGTTGTGGCTCCATTGCTACTGTGGAACTACGTCGTTCCAAAGGGCACGGAGACAACTTTTTTACAATTGCTTTTGGCTGGGGTTTTGCGGTTGCCTTTGGGGTCTACGCCTCTCACGCCTACTCCGGTGGACACCTTAATCCCGCTGTTTCTTTAGGTTTGGCCACCTACGGGGAGTTTGACTGGGCCCTGCTACCAGGTTACGTCATTTCGCAGTTGGCGGGGGCTATGGCCGGTGCCAGCCTGGTTTATCTTAACTACCTGCCGCACTGGAAGGCTACGGCAGACACCAAGATAAAGCTGGGTGTCTTTGCCACGGTTCCAGCTATCCACAATTATTTTACGAATGCTCTTTCGGAAATCATTGGTACTTTTATGCTGGTCTTCTCTGCCCTCTACGTTGGTGTTAACTTTCGTCCCTCCCTCCAAGGAGCTAACCTTGGGTTGACCTTAGATCTTAATGATGTTCTTAAGCCGCTGGCCTTTGGCTTTATGGTGGCTGTCCTGGTGATTGGGCTGGGTGGTCAAACTGGTTACGCTCTTAACCCTGCTAGGGACTTGGGGCCGCGTATCATGCACGCTATTTTGCCTATTGCCGGCAAGGGCAGCTCGCGGTGGTACTATGCCTGGGTGCCGGTCTGTGCTCCTCTGGCTGGTGGTGCTATGGGGGGCGCTTTCTTTAAACTCTATTACCAGGGGCAGGTTAGCATTTTCTTGCTACTTTCTACGGTCTTTGCTCTCTTGGTGCTGGCCTTTGGCCTCTGGGCCAACAAGCACATGTACATCTCCCGCTCGGGGGAGATCATCCCGCAAGCTGAGGACACCACAGCAACAGCTGCTTCCGCTGCTGCAACCTATATTCCGACGGGCTCCATTCCCCAGTTAGGTCAAGTAGGCGCTAGTCAGCAGGTAGATTTAGGGCGGCAGAGCAAAGAACCATAAGATAGGTCTGCTGCCTCTGGCAGGACTCTCCTTAAAAAAGTCGGTTAGCCCGGGTGGCTGCCGGCTTTTCTAAGTTGAGCAGATATTTTTTCTTGTCTATTCCGGCAGAAAAACCACTGAGACTTCCGTTAGCAGCAATAACCCGATGGCAGGGGATAAAAATAAGACATTTATTCCTGCCCACGGCCTGGCCGACCGCCTGAGCTGGGGCATGAGGGCCGACGATGCCTGCGATAGCTCCGTAGGTGCTGGTAAACCCGTAGGGTATTTCCTTAAGTAAGGCCCATACTGCCAGCTGAAAATCTGTCCCGGTCGGTTGAATTGGTAGGTCAAAGCTGGTTCTTTGGCGGGAAAAATACTGGTCCAGTTCCCGGGCGGCCTGGCTCAGCAGAGGCTGGTCTTCTAGGTTTTGGTAGCAACCCAGTTCTTTGGCGCTGGCAAAATGCAGCTGGCCTTCTAACCAGGCGCCTGTGAGGGCGGAGCCGTTACTGGCCAGGTAGATCTTGCCTAGGGGAGTAGGGTGGGTGCTATGCCAGATCTTTTGCTGGGGCTCTGGTCCTGAATCTTCCGGTTTTGCCTGCTGAACCCTTGCGTCCAAGGCCAGCTCCTAACGTTCTCTTGGGTGTCAGCCCGCCCCTTATTGATCGGTAAGCTCTAGCAGCGGTTGACTTCTGAATGAGCCTTATTATCTCAAACCTTTGGCTGGCGGGGCAAATGATTCTGGAGCCGGTAAGAGGATTTGCCCTTATTACTCCTGGGTACCCTAGCTAT
>JAUNHE010000006.1 GCA_030524105.1 Rothia sp. (in: high G+C Gram-positive bacteria) | reverse complement strand
TGAATCAAAGCACACTATTGAGTTCTCAAACAACACACCCACACGCACAGGCAAAAAACCCACACAAACAGGCCATGAAAATACCGCCTGACTTGGAACTTTTGTTCCCTGCCCCGCGGCGACTTGTACTACTCTACACACCCAAGCCCCACCCCGCAACTTCAGATTCCGTGAACTAGCTAACATTTTCTTGCTCTGTTTCTAGCATTCCTGTAAAAGTGCAGGCCATGGCTTTAATAGCAGCAGCTAGCCGACTAAAAATTTCTGGCGGCCCATCCCGTCAAGGAACAAAACCCAAGCAGAAGACGTTTTATTCTGCACTGATGGTCAACAAGCTAAGGAAAACCGATGACCAAATACTCAATCCTGGACCTAGCCCACCTTGGCGCAGATGAGAGGCCGGCGACAGCCTTCGCTCGCTCTCTAGCCCTTGCCCAAAGTGCAGAAAAACTTGGCTACTACCGGATCTGGTATGCAGAACACCACAATATGCCCAGCATTGCCAGCTCTGCTCCAGCCGTTTTAATCTCGCACATAGCCGCAAAAACCTCCCACATACGCCTGGGAGCTGGTGGAGTAATGCTGCCTAATCATGCTCCCTTACTGATAGCAGAACAGTTTGGCACCCTGGCAGAGCTCTATCCTAACCGTATTGATCTAGGGCTGGGCAGGGCTCCCGGTACCGATTCTAAAACCCTGCGGGCCCTTCGTCGGGACTACGAGTCGGCCGAACGTTTTCCACAGGATGTTAAGGAACTACAGGGTTATCTAGGGGATCAAACCCTGGTTCCCGGAATTAATGCCGTACCGGGTAGGGGTAGTCACGTGCCGCTCTATATTTTAGGATCTTCTCTCTTCGGCGCTTCTCTGGCAGGTGCCCTAGGGCTCCCCTATGCCTTCGCCTCCCATTTTGCGCCAGACCTCTATCAACAGGCCATTAAAGTTTACCGGGATAAATTTATTCCATCAGCACAGTGCCAAGAACCCTACGTCATTGCCGCAGCCAACTTTATTGCCGCAGATTCTAAGGTTGAAGCAGAAGAACAGAGAAAGCAGATGCTTGGCAACAGGGTGCGCGCCCTGGTTCCCCATACCCAAAAATACAGCGATAGAGAAATCGATGCTTTTATCAAGTCGGGTGCAGCCGATCAAATCCTTAACATGTTCCGGATAACCGGGGCAGGCACTGCCCCCGAAGTTAGTAAATATCTCCAAGATTTTGCTGCTCTTGTTGCCGCCGATGAGATGATGCTGGTTAATGCTTCCCCTACAACCGAACAGGCCTCACACGGCCTAAAACTTCTTGCCGGGGAGATCCTTTAATCTTTCGCAAGAAGGACAGAAAAAAGGGGTTCTGCTTCTTCACGTCGTAGAAGCAGAACCCCGATCGTAGAACTTCCGGCTTTGCGGCTTCGTCGCCAACCGAACTCTCAATTCTTTTTGGCCGTCTCATCATTCCTGCTGAACGTATCTGCAGCAACTGGGCCGTACCGGATATACCCGGTCCATATGGAGTTGTATAAGGCGCCTAAACCAACGCAGAAGACTCTGCGATTAACTTGGAACTACCTGTCATTGATCTCCTTCCGAGATCTCCTCGTGAGCAAGATCACCGATCTAGCTCACTTACTATTTAACTCCCTTAAGACCAAAAAGCAAAGGATTTTAGCCAAAAAATTATAAATTTTTTTAGTTCTCAAAAGTTGACGTATCAATGACCGCGCGAAACTGCACGTCACCGGCAACTATCCGGTCATAGACGGCATCCACCTGATCCACACTAACTTTTTCAATAACTGCGCCTAAGTCATGCTCGGCACAGAAATCTAGCATCCGCTGGGTCTCGGCTATGCCGCCAATCATGCTTCCGCTGAGCACCTTGCTTCCCAAAATCAGACCGAAGGCAGAAACTTCCATCGCTTCCGCGGCGGCACCAACCATAGCCAGGACACCCTGAGGCTTTAGAAGGCTAAGGTAGGCATCCAGATCAACAGGAGCAGAAACAGTGTTTAAGATCAGGTCAAACTCGCCCCGGTGCTGGTCAAAAAAGCCCTCTTCCGTGGTTGCCAGTGTACGACTAGCACCAAGCTTAAGGGCAGCATCAGCCTTCTTAAGGCTGCGGGAGAGCACAGTAACCTCTGCCCCCAGAGCAGCAGCTATTTGCACAGCCATGTGACCTAAGCCGCCCAATCCAAGAACTGCCACCTTCTGCCCGGCAGTCACAGCCCAGCGCTCCAGCGGTGAGTAGGTGGTAATTCCGGCGCACAGTAAGGGCGCGGCACGGTCAAAGTCCAAGGCATCTGGGATGGTAAGAACAAACCTCTCATTAACCGTTACCTTCTGGGAGTAACCTCCTTGGGTAATACTTCCATCCAGGTCTTCAGCGTTATAAGTACCAACCATCTGAGCACAATACTGCTCGTGGCCAGCCCTACACTGGGAACACTCACCGCAGGAGTTGACCATACAGCCAACACCAACCCTGTCTCCTACTTTAAACTTGTCCACTGCCGAACCCACAGCACTGACGACTCCTGCAATCTCATGTCCTACGGTAAGGGGAAAATGCGTCGCTGCCTGTTCCTGCCATTCAGCGCGAATCGTGTGGATATCCGAGTGGCAGATGCCAGCAGCCTTAATATCGATCACCACATCGTGTGCCCCCGGATCCCGTCGTTCAATATTTACCACCTGGAAGGGTTCCTGCGGCCCAGTCTTTTGCAAGGCTTTGACTGTATAAGACATTATTTCTCCTTGATACTGCGTCTTTGTCATCCAACAGCCTAGTCGGAATTGGGCTAGACGCTTCCTTTCAGGTCACCTTCTAGCTGTCAGCTGAACTATATTTTTAGCTTGTCCAACCAACAAATACAGTCCGGTCATAAAAGCCAGACACGGCAGGGTTCGGCATAAAACCGTCCACTTCTCAGGTGGCAAAACTCTCAATTAGGGCGCTGAAAAGGGCGTTTGACTGAGCTACTCCAAGCCTTATGCACAGTAAGATCTATGTGAACCCACCTAAAACTTAGTCCGGTCCCACCTACTCCAGTAGTGTGTAGGACCGGGCTGGTTCTTTTAAAGGACACCTGCCGGCTATAGAGTGGGCAAAGATAGGGGGTGAACAGGCCGGTCAAGGGTTTATTACAGCTATTTTTAAAATTTTTTGGCTAGGAATACCGGTACTGGCCAGCCAAACCGCTGGCATTTTATACCCATCCTCGTCTTGTCCTTACATTTCCTTCAGCAAAGATACTGGTAGCAGCCGGCAGATAGGCCTATGCTGACCTTAAGCCAGTTCAGTCTGCCTCACAGAGGTGTGAAGCAGTAATGAGAGGGGATTTAAAGATGCTCTTAAAAAAGAGGGTACTTGTAGGCAGCGCTTCATGTTTTCTGGCGCTCCTATGCACGGCGGGCGTCTTTACACCAACCTACGTAGCTGACGTACAGGGTAATGACCCTACCATCAAGAAATCTCAACCCTGGCAAGAAATCCAGCAAGCCGACTGGCAGCTGGACAGGGTTTAATGGGCCAGAGTCTCGGCCATCAGTAAGTCACTCCTGCCTAAATCCTGGCTTAAAGAATCTCTTTAAACAGGGCTGAGCCGGAGCATCCAGCAGCAGTGGACACCCCAGCTCAGTCTTTCCTAGATCAGCGGGCTAAAACTTAGCCTATCTAGCCACCCTGGACAACCCAGCATTCATTGCTGTTTGGCAAGCCCTTGAATTGCCGGTCCATAAAAATGAGTCCCCGCGGAATAGCGGCAATACCACCAACTGCATGGATGAGGGTCAGCGGAGCGTAGAAGGACACCCGAGTGCCAGCCTGGCAGTAGGAGTTTGCAAGCTTACGATTGCTCTTGTGCGGAATAACATCGTCTGCCACAGAGCTAACAATTAAGGTTGGCGCACTGGGATGCCGGCCTTCCTGTCCTAGCGCATTTTCATCCAGAATGTGCTGAAGTTCAGGAGAATTCTTCATTACCTGCGACATTTTTTGACCGGACAGGGTATACATGCCCGTGTTCCGAATAGACCCAAATTCTTTGAGGGCATCACCGGTACAAATTTCCCGAATCCGCTCGGCAGCCTCAATGCCTTTTTTGTTCAGGTACTGGGAGTAGTCCACCCCGTAGCTATCGCCTAGACCCGCCAAGCCCATCAGCATAAAGCCGTTGTAGGTGGTGCCGTCAATCTTATTCATAACAGCTCCCAGATCTGCAGGAACTGCTCCAGCCATAACACCTTTGACCTTTAACTCTGGGGCATAGCTGGTTTGCAGCTCTGCTGCTGCCGCTGCTGCACCGCCACCCTGTGAGTAACCCCAGATGCCAACGGGGGCTGAGCTGCTCGAAAGGCCTGCATCCGTAACAGCCCGTGCTGAATCCAAGACAGCATTAGCCTGATCCACCCTGTTCAAGTAGGAGTGAGTACCTTCAGTACCCGAACCAAGGTAGTCAGTCATGACGACGGTATACCCGGAGTTAAGCAAAGAGATAAGTGCCGTTGCCTCGTACTCAGTACCTGCCTCAATCTGCTGTGACGGAGCACAGGGATCTCCTAGGCCCTGTGTGCCCGGTGCAAAAGCAATGACTGGACGTTCGCCCTTGCCCTTCCAGGCAGCCTGCGGCTCAAAAAGTGTCCCGGTAATAGCTACCGGCTGCCCCTTATAGTCTGTGGACTTATACATAATTTTCTGAGCGGTGGCTACCGGTTGCGGAACAGCAAGAGTAAATCCATAGTTAGGGTTTAAGTCGATAGATTTAATGATCTGCCCATTGGCGCTGGGTAGCTCTGTTGGCACAGCATAAAAGTCTTCCGGCATCGTGGGCTGCTCATCGAGCTGGCCATACCAGTCAGATAGTTCATTGATGTCGGCATCATTGAGCTCTGGCATGTAGTCCTTGATAGCCGCTTCTGTTTCTGCCGCTACCTGTTCGGCCTGGGAAGCCTGGGTTTGAGCTTGTGCTCCAGCAACAGTAGTAAAAGAAATAATAGTTGCAATAGAAATTGCGCTCGTGGTTTTTAAAGCGCCCTTTAAGGAAAATCTCATGGTATTCACCTTTGAATGTATATAAAAATGTGAGCAACTTGATCCTAAAGCCAACCAAGGGAACCCTGTCCGAAGCAGAAAATATTTCATCAGGCCATAGATATAACCCGGCTCATTTTTAGCCGCATATCCTCGCTGCCCCTGATAAAACAGTAAGTGAAACCGGAATTTATGGTTTGTACCAACAAGAATCTAAGACAAATCCTTGCAGTTTTTGTTACGGAGCATCACAAATTAAAACGACAGTTGACCTAAATATAGTCGTGGAATCATCAGATAAATATAATCTGCTTAATTATCTGAGATTTTTAAAATTAGCTCTAAGTCAACTAGCTTGCTGTCAGCTTTTGTGGGAGCCTTTCCCAGAAAGTATTCACAGAAAATCAGCAGGAAATTAACGGACCTCCGACAGATTCCCTAGTCAGGTAAGATGAAGCCAAAGGAATTTTTATAAATTTTGAGCAAGGTAAAATATTTTTTATAGATAATTCTTCCAGTATGGAAAAAATTCTTAGAACGTACCACGCACATTTTATCAGCATCTAAAATTACTTCTTTACAGACAGCTTCTCTGGCGTTAAGCTGCAAGATTACATGGGCAACAAGAGCAGCAAATGCTAACGAAGTATGCCCTTGCTGAGGAAAACTTGTAATCTGGTTATGCCACTGAATTTTTCTCAGCATTTTAAGAGGAATTCCACGGCAGCGCATCAACTTCTTCAAAACCGGCAGGGCAGAATTCTGGTATAAGTCCTGCTTTTTTATTTCTCCGTCAAAGGCAAAGGTGCTTCCAGTGTAACGGTAGGTCTTGATGTACTGTACCCCCGCTAAATCGTAACCTACCACCACAGGAACACCGTAAAAACTAGCCGTTTCATGCAGTAAGTATTTATCTTGCAGCCCCATCAGCGTTGTAATATCTATACCGTCAATAATATAATCCGCTTCACTAAAAATAACGTCAATATTATCGCTGGTAACCTTTTCGGAAAATACCAAACATTGGCTTTCTGGGTTAATTAAATTAACTCTTTTAGCCAACTCTTGCGCCTCATTAAAACTAGTATCTTCTGCAATAAGATTCTTCTGCTTTGTAGCATATAGTGTGGAAGAGTCAAACTCCGCAAGAATAAATTTGCCTATTCCCAATTTTGCAAGCGGCTCAACAACCGACCCGCCAATAGAGGAACAACCAGCAATCAAAATCTTAATATTGCTTATCTTTGCATCAGATATACCCGAACCTAACGGGCGATTTCTCGGTATAAAATCTGTACATTTTTTAACCATAGCAATCACAGCCCCGATGAGGACTTATGTATATACACTAATGATTGGCGCAAGGTACCCCTCTGCAAATCTGGAGCTTCTTGGGCCCTGTAGCTGTTTGTATTGACAGTAATTTTCATAATCAAGAGTTTATTTTTAATGTTTGCAGGACAATAAAATAACTTTTGAATTATCCGATAACCGCCCAAATACCTCTTTTACATTTTCTGGTGATTCCAAAAGAGACACACTTAACCCCATTTTTATTATTGCATAGCCTGTTAGAAGATACGGCACAGAGCCTATGCTTGATTTCCCCATTTAGAATCTTCTGCTGCCAGTACCTAAGCTAGCAATATATGCGGCAGTTTGTCAACACATTTGTTGGATTCTGCCGGGAGATTAGCCGGCACTTGACTAGGTTCTCACTTTATTCAAGTCTGGTAATTTTAATGGGATAAATAATATCGGTTAGAAGACTAGCCTTTTGAAGATACTTCACGCAAAGCTTGAATAAGTTCTTTAACCATAGCCCCCATTCTAAACCGTTCAGGCACAAGAGGATTTATGCCCTTTTGAATCAAGGGCTCTGCAGTAACCGGCCCAACAGCCGCTACCTTAATATGCTTTAAAGCGGCAACAGCAGCCTCTAGCTCTCCTCTAGCTGCCGCCCTATCCAAGAGTGCTTCAACAGCAGGGGCTGCGGTAAAGGTAATAGCGTCCAGCTTGCCGGCAATCAGCTCATCGACAAGCTGCTCCGCCAAGATCGGTTGCTCCGGTTCCTCCCAACGATTTGGATGAACCTGAACTACCTGGGCCCCCGCAGCTATTAGTTTTTTAACTAGTCGATCATCGGGTTTGCCATGCTGCTGAAAAATAACTCTCTGGCCAGCAACTCCCCTGTCCAAGGCTAAATCAACCAAAGCCTCCGTCGTTTCGGTTTCAGCCATGCCGCAATCGCGATACCCTAAAGCACGCACCGCCCCTCGCCCTTTAGCACCTCGAACATAAATAGTGACCTCAGCGAGGCAGCTGCGTAGTGCGGCTGCCAGCCCGGTGTGATCCATGCTCTCAACCCAAGTCCGCAAACCATAGCCGGTTGTCACCAGCAAAATCTCTGCTGGCTGAGCCAAAACCTCTTGAGTTTCTGCAATGAGTTGTTTGTCATCATCTGTTTTAATGATGCGTACCGTAGGAGCAAGCAGAACCTGGGCCCCATGACGTTCAAAGGCACTAGCTTGTTCTTGAGACCTGCGTGAAGCAGTAACAGCGATTTTTTTACCTGCAAGAAACTGATCCACTCTACCAATCCTGCTTTCTGCTCACTATCCTTTAAAAAGTCTCTGTTCCCGAGTAAGAATCATGCGTCATGTTAGCAAACCGGGAATAGTGGCCCTGAAAAGCCACCGCTATGGTTTTAGTAGGGCCGTTTCGGTGCTTTGCCACAATAATATCGGCCTCTCCCGCCCTGGGGGATTCTTTATTGTAAACGTCATCGCGATGAAGTAGTACCACCATATCGGCGTCCTGCTCAATCGAACCAGACTCCCTCAAGTCAGAAACCATCGGCGTCTTATCGGTCCGCTGTTCAGACCCACGGTTTAGCTGGGAAAGAGCGATTAATGGTAGCTCAAGTTCCTTAGCCATAAGTTTAAGGGCTCTGGAAAATTCAGAGACTTCTTGTTGGCGGGATTCTACCTTCTTTCCAGAAGACATCAGCTGCAAATAATCAAGCACAATCAACTGCAGGTTATGCCTTTGCTTAAGCCGCCGAGCTTTAGCACGAATCTCCATCAGGGTCATGTTGGGTGAATCATCAATAAAGAGCGGTGCACTATCCACCTTTCCGACGACCGTCGCTAACTTAGCCCATTTATCGTCATCAAGGTTGCCCTTACGAAGATCACTAAGGTTAAGGCTTGCCTCAGCAGAAAGGATTTTCATGGCAATCTCATTACGACTCATTTCCAGTGAGAAAAAGACCGTTGTTAAACCGTGCTTAATTGCTGCTGACCTGGCTATGTCCAAGGCAAAAGTACTTTTTCCCATAGCCGGACGGGCAGCAATAACAATCATTTGCCCGGCCTGTAGGCCAGAAGTGAGGTCATCAAATTCTAAAAACCCGGTTGGGACCCCGTGCACACCCCCGCTACGGGACCCGTTAGCTTCAATCTCACTGACCGTTGCATCTAAGGCGTCCTTCAGGGCAACATAGTCTTCGCCTTTACGGCCATCAGCTACACCGTAGATTTCGGACTGAGCCTGATTAACCAGACTCTCCACTTCGCCATCGGCAGTATAGCCCAACTGGGCAATCTTAGTTCCAGCCTCAACCAAACGACGCAAAACTGCCTGCTCTGCCACAATCTCGGCATAAAATCCAGCGTTAGCTGCGGTAGGAACTGAGGAAATAAGAGAGTGCAGATAGGGTGCCCCACCTATTTGGTTAAGATCTCCCCGCTTACTCATTTCGTCGGCAACGGTCACCGCATCGGCAGGTTCACCGTGGCCGTAGAGGCTAATAATGGCCTCATAAATCATTTCATGGGAGTGCTTGTAAAAATCTTGACCGCTAAGAATCTCAACGACGTCGGCAATTGCATCTTTTGAAAGCATCATACCGCCAAGTACCGACTGCTCGGCAACTTCGTCGTGAGGCAGGGTTCGAATACTGTATTCAGAGGGGGGCTCAGACACGTTTATCCTCTACAATTCACGGTCACACCATATTTTGTGTGCTCTAGGCTAATAGTCTCTTCTCTATTTTTCCATGCCTACCCTTCAGCTGCGCCAGCGCATCACCGTGCAAGAAGATCTTGGGCCAGGCGTCGGCTAAGTTGCTGAACATGCTGGTGGGCTCTAGCCAGGGATTCTTGTAAACTAACTTCCCTGCCCACGACCGCATAAATACCGCTAAAACCAGCTTGCTTCCACTCCTGCTGGGTCAGCTGGTTAAGACCACAAACAGCATAGACCTTTGCCCCCGTTTTATGGGCAGCTAGGGCAACACCGGCAGGTCCCTTTCCAGCAAGTGTCTGCCGGTCAAGCTTGCCCTCGCCAGTAATCACTACGCGGCTCTTTGCTAAAGCTTGTCTAAAGCCGGTTAAGTCAAAACAGAGTTCAACCCCCGATCTTATAGCAGCTCCTAGAGCAAGACAGGCAAAACCAAGGCCACCGGCAGCACCAGCACCGGCTTGACTGGCATAGTAACCGTCTTTAACTGCTAACTCAGCCTCTAGTAACTGCGAGAAATTCTTAAGTCCACCATCTAAAAGAGGGAGCTGCTCTGCCTTAGCTCCCTTTTGCGGTCCGTAGACAAAGACTGCCCCTTCAGGACCATAGAGGGGATTAGTAACATCACAAGCCGCCACTAAATCCACCGATTTTAAGGCCGGTTCCAGCTGGGAAAAATCCACACTAACAGCTCGGTTAAGGTAGCCAGCTCCCGCTTTAAGCTCTTTTCCTTGGCTGTCATAGAGGTGGCAGCCCAAGGCTTGTAGCATACCGGCTCCAGCGTCACTGCTAGCGGAACCACCTAAGCCAATTATAATTTTTTGGGCAGCACGGTCCAAGGCTGCAGCTACTAGCTGTCCTACCCCGTAGCTACTGGCTCGCCAAATGTCTAACTTTTGATCCTGCAGCTGCCACATACCGCAAGCTTGGGCACTTTCGATGACTGCAATTTTCTGATCAGCTTTAAAGGCAAAGCGAGCTCTTACTGTCTCTCCTAGGGGTCCCCGCACCTGGCAGGAATGCTCCTCATAACCGGCAGCCAGAGCAGCCTCTACCGTTCCCTCACCACCATCTGCAATAGGACAAATTTTTGGGTTAAAGTCCTGCCCAAGCTCTTGACGCATACCGCTGACAATGGCGTCTGAAAGTTCCCTAGCCGTCAGTGAACCCTTGAACTTATCCACTGCAATCAGCACATCGGAAGCGGGTAAAAAAGTCATTCTTCCATTATGAATCACCCCAGCAGACAAATGCCAAGACTCATTAAAATCTATCCTCTTAAAAATCTAGCGGCGAAGCCCCCATACTGGCTCCACCGCTAGTTTTATCACACACACATTCTCGATACGAATACAGCATTCTCGCATCGGCTATTTAGTTATCAGAATGCTTCGAGCTCTTCTTTGGAGCCTTTCTCGAACCATCTAAATACTATAAAACACCACCGACCTTTAGTATCCATTGGAGAAGCCTGAGAGTAATCTGAACATTTTAAAAATATTCTATGAACGAATCTTATGACCTGACATCATTTTTTAAAGTTCACGCTGTGTTTTATAGCAGGGGCGTTATAGGCTAGTAAAAAAGGAGACGCATGCCAGCTAAATTATTTGAAGCCATTACCTTCCCAGCCCGGCAGGGACAGGGTTTAACCCTTAAAAATCGAACGATCGTTGCACCCATGTGTCAGTACAGTGCAACCGGGCACGATGGAATGCCTCAAGACTGGCATTTTATGCACTACGGCGCCTTTGCTGCTGGAGGATTTGCCCTCATCACCATTGAAGCCACAGCTGTTGAACCTCGAGGGCGCATCTCCCCAGCAGATCTAGGTCTCTGGGAAGACAGGCAGATCAAAGAACACCGGCGAATCGTAGACTTTATCCATTCCCTGGGTGCTAAAGCCGCTATCCAGCTAGCTCATGCCGGCGCTAAAGCTTCAACTCCACCCTGGTTGCCGGGGGAGGAAAATAGAACACTCACTACAGATGAGGGCGGCTGGCAGACGGTCTCTGCAACAGATCAACCCGTTTTGCCCGAACTCAAGCCAGCACGGCAACTAGAAACTCAGGAAATTGAAGAGCTTGTTCAAGCCTTTGCAGCTGCTGCAGAACGAGCAGATCAAGCCGGCTACGATGTTATCCAAATCCATGCCGCCCACGGTTACCTCATTCATCAATTTCTTTCACCCCTAACCAATAACCGTAAAGATCAATACGGTGGCTCCTTTGAAAACAGAACCCGTTTTATCCGGCAAGTGAGCGATGCTATAGCTGATTGCTGGCCCAAAGATAAGGTTTTAGGAATTCGTATAAGCGGCACAGACTGGGTTGATCATGGCTGGAATCTTGCCGAATCTAGCAAACTCATTGAGCAAATGCACAAAGAATCGGGACTTAGCTGGGTGGACGTTTCTTCGGGAGGGTTAACAGACGGCAAGACCATACCCATTGGTTTTGGCTACCAAACAACCTTGGCCGCAGACCTTGTTCGCTCCCTAGCCAAAAAGGATATCCTTGTTTCAACGGTTGGCATGATTGATAACGCCCTACAAGCTGAAACTATTCTTAGAACCAATCAAGCCCACGCTATCTCCTTTGCCCGCACTGCCCTAGGAAACCCCCATTGGGCTAGCCAGGCAGCGCAAGAATTAAGGGTCCCCCGAGACCAGCTCCCCCATGCTCCCCAACTTTGGCGGGCACGCTTCTAGTTTTAACGGATACCTGTTAAAACTAAGCGGTTAAAGCTAGCAATCCCAGCCAAACAGCGGGGTTAAAAACAATCGAAATAAGTAGAAGCAGAATATTCCACCCGGTTAACCTGCTATAACGCAGTAAACCTACAAGAGCCAGAATGCCCGCCAAGGCCGAAGCAATAATGCTCAGCACGATGCAGACCAAAAAGATAGCCATTGTTGTTGAAGGGGATCCCAGGCTCACAAAGATAGCCAGCAAGCCGGTTAACACGGCTAGCACTTCAGCTATGGACCCCACAAGAAACATCTGGGTACTGGCAAGCATTCTGGGGTGGGGAGCAGTCTTGGGCTTTTCTTGTGAGGGCATAGTATAAGTATGCCAAAGAGCAGCACTAAAGCCTGACTAATAACCAAAAGGCCGGCCTCAGCATAAGTGTTAGTCTTATGCTGAGGCCGGCCCCTGACAGTTTTAACTACCTAATAAATATTTAGGCAGCAACAATATTAAGCTCTACCTTGGCAATAACGTCATCGTGTAGACGCACTGTCACAGCATGCAAGCCGGTTGAGCGGATCGCAGAACCAAGGTGAATTGCACGCTTATCAACAGAACCAAACCCTGCAGTCTCAATAGCATCGGCAATAGCCTCAGCCTTAACGGAGCCAAACAGGCGGCCCTGGCTACCTGCCTTATGGGCAAGGGTAATGGTAGCATCAGCCAGACGCTCAGCCTGAGCCTGGGCTTCCTCAAGAGAGGCCTTAGCACGAGCCAGGCGGGCTTTACGAATAGATTCAACCTGACGTTCGCCACCCTTGGTCCAGTTCACTGCAAAACCGCGCGGTAGCAGATAGTTACGGGCGTAACCATTTTTGACGGTGACAACATCGCCAGCTGCGCCTAGACCGGATACTTCCTGGGTCAAAATAATTTTTGCCATGCTCTTCTATTCTCCTTCTCTTTAGCGACCAGCGCCGGAGTAAGGTAGCAACGCAACTTCACGAGCATTTTTAATTGCCTGAGCAATCTTGCGCTGTTCCTGAACAGTTACACCGGTAACACGACGTGCACGGATCTTACCGCGATCTGAGATGAACTTACGAAGAAGCGCAACATCTTTATAGTCGATAACGGTTACATCAGCAGCCTTAAGAGGATTCTGCTTTGGTTTAGGCTTACGGATCTCTGCCTTAGCCATCGTGGTGCTCCTTAATCTTTGGGAGCCCGCACATAGAATTGCGGGATGGGTTGAATAAATATAATTGATGTGAATATTTTAGAAGGGAGGTTCGTCATCGGCCCCAGCGCCCCAGTCATAGTTTCCACCAGACTGAGCCCCCCAGGGATCAGCAGAACTAGGTGCAGGCTGTGCTGCAGCTGGATTCTGCTGTTGCTGACCAGGGAAATCTGCGGGGTTGTTGCTATACCCGCTACCAGCAGAATATTGACCCTGCTGCTGAGAGCCGAAGTTTCCGGCAGCATTGTTAAAGCCACCCTGTTGAGGGGCTCCTCCAAAGTTAGCTCCGCCGGAACGCTGATTTCGGTTGACACTTGCCGAGGCAAAACGCAGGGAAGGGCCAATTTCTTCTATCTCTAGCTCCATTGAAGTGCGGCGTTCGCCTTCTTTGGTTTCGTAGGAACGAGACTTCAAACGACCCTGAGCAATAACACGCATGCCTTTACGCAGGGTCTCAGCAACGTTCTCTGCAGCCTCACGCCAAACCGATGCGCGTAAAAAGAGGGTTTCTCCCTCTTTCCACTCCCCCGAGGCACGATCAAAATTGCGCGGGGTAGATGCAATCGTAAAATTAGCTACTGCCGCACCGTTAGGGGTGAAGCGAAGCTCTGGGTCTCCCGTTAGATTACCGACAACTGTGATGACAGTATCGCCAGCCATATGAACTCTCCAGTCCTTCTTACACGTTCCGTTTAGATTCTGGGTAAGGAGTATAAGGAATTTGCTTCCCCTCCACCTGCCAACCTTCTTACTTGGAAGAAATCTTCTGATCTTCTGGGCGAATAATCTTAGTCCGCATCACAGATTCATTCAGGTTAAGAATACGATCTAGCTCTGCAGCTACTTCCGGAGTGGAACTGAAGTTAACGACAGCATAAATGCCTTCGTTTTTTTTCTGAATTTCGTAGGCAAGGCGGCGACGTCCCCAAATATCGAGGTTATCTATGCTTCCCCCGCCCTTGCTGATAGTTTCAAGAAATTTTGCGAGAGTCGGCTCTACAGCCTTGTCCTCTACCTCTGGATTGAGGATAACCATCAGTTCGTATGCACGCATGATTAAATCCCTCCTCTGGGCTAAGCGGCTATGGTCCTTCCATAGCAGGAGATTCTTACGTGAGATCTGCCCTTAACCGCTAACGGTAACAAAGACAGACCTTCACAAGACTACAGCAGTTTTTCGGTAAATAACAGCAATAAGGCAAAATTCAGCTAGTAAATACGGCGGTTTGCCCGTGCGTTTATCAAGCTGACCCGAATGGGAATCGTAAATAGATCTATGACTAGCAGCAACCCCAGAAGAGCCCAGAACAAGTAACCAATGATGATGGGGGCTGTCAGCCAGCCAAGACCGTGCAGTAGCAAATAGAAGATAAACATTCCCGGCTGACGCAAATACAGCTTATGGAGGCCAAAAATCCCAAGGAAGATCCAGAGCAGATAAGAGATCAATATTGATTTTTGCCGAATAATATAGGTTGGGCCGGCAGCAGGTTGGCCTAAGCCAAATCCCGGAGAAAAGGGATTTCTAGTCCCTTGGCTATTAATATACTGCGGGGTGTAGTGTTGCGGCTTCTCACTCACCGGTGCTCCTTTGTTGCCCTGAATTACCGTTTACCCCTCAATCTACTAGATCATCCTGCTTGCACAAGTAGCTTTCGCACAGGGCGTGACCCATCAAGGTTTTTGGCCTAGGCCAACAGCAATGCTGGCAGTATCACCGGTAGAAACAGTCTTACTCTGAATGTAGGCTTCAATATTTTCTTTTTCTTGCTTGCCGTTAACCTCGTAGCTCAGTTCAAAAATTGCCGGCTGGTACCTGCTGGACTGCCAGGTTTGGGTGGAATTTGGATCGGGCAGCAACCATAAGAAAGGCTTGCTTTTAAGGCTCCAGCGTACATTACTAATGTCAGCGCCTGCCTGTGTTCCTGAGCTAGTCGCTGGGCCAGAGCTTACACGAGCTTGACTTGTTCCAGCCTGACTTAGGGCTTTACCGGAATTATCATATTTTTTAGAACCCGGACAATCCGTTGGGGCAAGGGATTTAGCTGAGGCGCACCTATTGAGCCAGGAATCAATTGCAGCGTTCGTCTCCTGCCACATCCTTTGGGAAGGACGCAGTTCTAAAGTAACCGGCTGCAGCAGTTGCTCAGTCAGTCCAATAGTGAGGGTTTGCTGGCCAGCAACCAGGGCATAGTAAGAGTCCTCAGGTAGAGAAAAGTTGTACTGTCCGGGAAGTAGGGGAAGGGTCCATCTAAAGCTAGCCTCCTGCTGCTGGGCGGCAGCTTCTTTGAGCCGCAGAGCACTACCGTTAACCGTTATCCGATCTAAGGGCAGCTGAGCCTGAAGATTACTATCAATCTGAAGTACCTCATCAAGTCGCCAAAAATCGTTGTAAAGCCCCGGCCGGTGCTCATGGACAAGAGGGAGGCGAATCTGTTGACTGCCCCCAGCAATCTCAACCTGCACCGTAGCCTCTGCACGATCCCCTTGCTCTTGTACAGCTATAACCTCAAAATGATCTACCCGACGCTGGGCAGCCCGATACATAGAATTCTTTAAAAGAACCTTTGGTTGGCTAACAAAAGTTGAGCGATCAACTGCCGCAAAATAATTACCGTTCTGTAAGGCAGTCATGTATTTTTTCACGGCCTGCTCTGGGGTATGAGATAAAAATATATAATTTCCAGCCGAAGCAAATACTGCCGCAAAAAATATTAGAAAAAAAGCAACTAGTCCCAGTCTGCGCTGTACCGATGTTTTTTCAGCCCGTGTCAGTATCCCTACCGCCCGTGATGACCTAGAACCCACTAAACCACCCGGTGACCACCAGGGTTTTTCGTCACTTTCTTCCTTGTCCGACGGGCCGGCGCTCAGCTTCCGCTCCTCAAGGCTACCTCGATGGTCTTGAGGACCTTCTTCATCAAGCACGCTTCTCATTCCCCGTCATTCCCTAGGATTCTTGCTGCAAAGGAGCTGTCCCTAAAACCTGGGGACAGCTCCTTTAACACGGTAGCTTAATAGGGCAGAGCTACTTACTATCCGTAAATCGGAAGCGCAGGTAACCCAAAAGAGCAGGAACAGCAGCCCAGAGGCCAAACCATAAACCAGCCTCTTTCTGGCCTATATCATCGCTGCCTTGCTCAAAACCCGTCATAACATCTCCCAAAGCTGATGGAAGATAGGGTTGAAAATCTTTAATCCACTCTATACCGAGTCCCAATAAGCCAAGGATGATGGGCAGAATAAACATACAAATAACAACGCAAACTATGCCGCCAGCATTGTTCCTAATCAAGCTGCCAAAGCCGAAGCCCATCCAAGCCATCAGCATAAAATAAATTGCCACAGCCAGCCAGCTATACACTACCGTATCTCCAAAAGGAGCAGAATCACGGATTTCCTGATCCAAGATAAGAGTCCCCAGCCGGTAAGAGGCCGCAGCTAAAATAAAACCCAGCACAAAAGAGTAGAAAGACAGAGTTAGAAGCTTTGCTAGAAAAACCAAAGATCTCTTGGGGACTGCCGTAATAGTCGATTGGATAGATCGGGTGGCATATTCCGATCCAATAAAGACTACTGCCAGGGACCCTACCAACATGCTGGCTAGGGATACTCCCGATGCCCCCAGGTGCAGAGCATAGTTATTAATGCTATCCAGAGTCATGTCCCCAAAATCGCCGCCTCTTTGACCAGCCTGAGCTGCAGCTTGCTCCTTGAGCGCCTCCAAGTAAAGATTTAATGATGAGGCAAAAGCTAAGGCAAGACCAACCATCAAGAGAACAACGATGATGCTCATAACCCAGTTGGTTGTCAAAGTACGAAATTTAAGAAACTCAGAGCCGATGACTCCAAAAAAATTTAGTTTTTTGTGAGAAAAACCAGAAGTTGACCTGCTTTTTTTATCTACTGCAGCTTGGGTGCTAGCTGTCATCGACGTCCCTTCCGTTTGACATCTGCCCAGGGAGCGGAGCTATCACGCCGATACCTAGACAAGGAACCTTTGGTGTTTGTCTTCTTTTTTTCAGTCTCTGGCGGGGCCACCGGTTTTTTAGGTAAAGAAGATTGAGTAGTAGAAGCCTGAACTGTTGAAATATATTCAGATGACGGTGCCTGCTCTGCTGAGTCAGCCCGCTCGTCCTGCCAAAATTTGACTGCAGGGTCAATATCCGGGCTCAAGGTATCTGGCTGAGCAGAATTGTATTCAACCTCATCACGGGTCATGTTCATATAAACGTCTTCTAAGGTTGCCCGCTGCGGTATGATCTCGTGCAGCAAAACTCCGCTTTCTAAGGCAATACGAGCAATCTTTCGGGAAGATAGGTCCTTGACCAGTAAACCATCTGTATCCACGGAAGAGGTGGCAATCCCTCGATCCGTAAGCAACCTATCAAAAACATCGCGCGCATCGGTACGAACCAAAACATCATTACTGGCGGCAAGAGCTAAGAACTCATCCATCGAAGAGTTAGCCAGCAGTCGACCCCGACCGATAACAATAAGGTCATCTGCGGTTTGAGACATTTCACTCATCAGGTGCGATGAGATAAGAACTGTCTTACCCTCTGAGGCCAGGTAGCGTGCCAAGTTTCGTACCCAGATCACGCCTTCGGGATCCAAACCGTTAACGGGCTCATCCAAAATAACGTTCTGGGGATCACCCAGTAAAGCAGCGGCGATACCCATACGCTGCCCCATGCCTAGGGAAAAACCTTTAACCTTTTTCTTTGATACAGCTGACAAGCCTGTCATCTCAATAACTTCATCAACACGTTTCTTAGGAATACCGTGTGTCAAAGCCAGGGACCGTAAATGGTTAAGTCCCGATCTACCCGGGTGCATGGCTTTTGCATCCAGCAAAACTCCTACGGACGACAGCGGCGATGGCTTTGAAACATAGGTTGCTCCATCCACCAGGGCCTTACCAGAACTAGGCTTTTCTAAACCCACAATCAACCGCATAGTCGTTGATTTTCCGGCACCGTTAGGACCTAAAAATCCTGTCACCTTACCATCTGGAACAGTAAAGCTTAGGTCATCAACAGCGGTCTTGGATCCATAGGTCTTGCTGAGGGATTTAACTTCTATCATATGGGGATTTCCTCATAGCTACCGTCTATCTTTTCATTGTGACTCACTAGGACCAAGCCTACGCAAAATTATTTATTTTTTCTTCAGTATGAAGATAAAAATCAAGGATTTTATTGATTAAATGATACAAAGCTAAGAAAAAGTTCCCATGTCTATAGATTTTGTTCAGCCCACTGGCGCAGCCTAAGTATAACTTGCTCCTGACCTAGAAGTCCCTCGTCAAGCCGCAAATCCAAGAGGTACTTATAGGCCTTACCAACAGCCGGGCCCGGCGGAATATCCAGTAAAGCCATAATCTGTTCGCCATTAAGTTCTGGACGTAACGCAGCCAACTCCTCCTGGTGTGCAAGTTGCTCGATTCTATTTTCTAAATCATCATAGGCTCGTGAAATACGTTGAGCTTTCCTTTTATTTCTGGTCGTTACATCTGCACGAGTAAGCCGGTGTAATCTCTCCAGCAAGTCTCCAGCATCACGCACATAACGCCGAACTGCCGCATCGCTCCAGCCAGAATCCCCGTAGCCGTAAAAACGCATGTGCAACTCAACAAGGCGGGCAACGGCCTTTGTTGTCTCATTATCAAAACGTAAAGCCCGCATACGTTTTTTAACCAGTTTGGCACCTACTAGATCATGGTGCAGAAAGCTTACCGAACCGTTGGACTCAAATTTACGCGTTGCAGGTTTGCCAATATCATGCATCAAAGCCGCAAAACGTAAAATAAAATCCGGGCCAGGCACTGCACCGGCAGCATCCGTCTCCTGAGCTGCTGCCTGCTCTAGTACCCGCAGAGAATGCTGGTAAACATCCTTGTGACGATGGTGCTCATCAACTTCTAGTTGTAGGGCAGGGATCTCTGGCAGAATGTAGGACGCTAAACCGCTATCAACAACTAGATTGATACCGATTACCGGGAAGGGTGCATTAATAAGCTTTACCAGTTCATCCCGTACCCGTTCAGCTGAAATGACAGTAATTCTTTGGGCCATATGGGTCATAGCAGCTAGGACTTCTGGCGCCAGTTCCATATTAAATCGAGCGGCAAAGCGAGCTGCCCGCATCATCCTAAGCGGATCATCAGAAAAGGAATCTTCTGCTTTCCCCGGTGTCTGGATAAGACCGGAGCTAAGATCTCTAATACCTCCATAGGGATCAATTAAGGCTAGCTGTGGAAGCCGGAGCGCCATTGCATTGATGGTAAAGTCCCGCCGAAAAAGATCTTCCTGCAAACTTGTCCCAAATACTACGGCAGGTTTACGGGAATCAGCGGTATAAGCTTCAGCACGATAGGTAGTTATCTCTATCATCGTATTCCGCTTACGAATCCCTATTGTTCCGTACTCTTTACCAATCTCCCACAGAGCATCAGCCCAGTGCTGCACAAGTTCAATTGTTTGATCCGGATGAGCATTGGTCGTGAAATCAAGATCGCTTGAATTCTGGCCCAGAAGGAGATCTCTCACTGGACCACCAACAAGGGCTAGCTCAAAACCAGCAGCAACAAAAAGCTCACCGAGCTCTTGTGCCAGCGGATGGATAGAAGTTGAGTCAAGTAGATTTGTCATAGTCCTTTTAATGTTGCCGGAGCTACTGCCCCAAGGGTGCTTTCCGAAATATAATCACACTTATCCAAGTCTATCGGTTAAGGTAGATACATGACTTTTCCAGTACCTCGGGCTCCAAAGAAACGGGCATACATGCCTGTGTCTATGCTGTCCACTATTGAGGAGGTCTCTGCTGGAGGCGTCATTGTTAACTTTGATCTACCAAAACTGCCTGTTGCAATCATCGCCAGAGTCAACAGAGGAGGTCGCCTAGAATGGTGTTTACCCAAGGGACATCCGGAGGGTCATGAGACCAGACTCCAGGCAGCCGCTCGAGAGATTGAAGAAGAAACTGGAATTTCTGGAACAATTTTAGCTTCTTTGGGCAGTATTGACTATTGGTTTACCATTTCTGGACACCGGATCCATAAAACAGTGCACCACTATCTACTGGCTGCTACCGGTGGATATTTGACGACAGAAAAAGATCCCGATCACGAAGCCGTTGACGTAGCCTGGGTTAATATCGATGATTTGGGTCAGAAGCTGTCTTTCCCTAATGAGCGTCGCATAGCTGAGATTGCACGCGAATATATCATCCACCAGCTATCCTAGAATCACAGCAGAGCAGAAAAGGGTAATACACGTGGCACGTACCGGTGCAGTATCAAGTGCCATCATGGCTTCGGGGACTATGGTCTCGCGCATCTTAGGGTTTGTAAAAACTATTCTGGTTACCTGGGCCATTGGTTCCGCCACTAGCGTGGGGGATGTCTTTGAAACAGCCAATACCTTGCCAAATCTTATCTATGTTTTGGTAGCCGGTGGCATCTTTAACGCAGTACTGGTACCGCAGATTATTAAGGCTGCTAAGCACGATGATGGCGGTTCAGACTTTATCTCTAGACTCGTCACCTTAGCTACCGTAGGTATTGCCGCTGTAACCCTGCTTGTGCTTCTCTGTTCCTGGCCCATTATTTCCGTGATGGGCAGTGACTGGACCGACCAACAGCGAGCTCTAGGTGCCACCTTTGCCCTGTGGTGTTTTCCGCAAATCTTCTTCTATGGCTTTTACACAATCATTGGGCAAGTTCTTAATGCTCGCGGAGCTTTTGGCTGGTTTATGTGGGCACCAGTAGTCAATAACCTGGTAGCTATTACCTCTTTACTGGCTTTTATTAACCTCTTTGGGCGGCAGACTAACTCTGTTCCTCCCCTGCACGACACATCAAACTGGACTAACCAACAGACTTTACTTCTTGCTGGTTCAGCAACCCTGGGGGTGGCAATACAGGCGCTGATCCTACTCCTCCCCCTCAGTAGATTAGATCTGCGGCTTCGCCCAAAATTTGGTTGGCGCGGCATTGGCCTGGGCAGTGCCGCCAAGCTAGCTGGTTGGACCTTAGCCACCGGTATAGTCTCTAATCTTGCCTTTCTCTATCTGACCAAAGTAGCTGCCATACCCACGGGAGCCCGTGGCGAATATGCTGATGCAGGAATATCAATCTTAGGTGTTGGCGCCCTCAATTATTCCTCGATGCTTTATTCACTACCCCACGGCGTCGTTGGCCTATCCATAGCTACCTATCTTTTTAATAAGATGTCAAAGTCATCGCAGGATCAGGATCACGGCAAAGTCGTTGGAGCCCTCTCCTCAGGCTTACGAGTCTCCTCTATCGCAACCATCTTTTGTGCCGCTGCTCTAGTAGTTTTTGCCGGTCCTATTGGCATGCTTTTTAGCAACGGCAACCATATCGTGGGTGCGCAAATTGGCCAGGCCATTGCGATCATGGCTCTAGGTGGCCCCTTTTTGACCATCTCCTTTATGATGATGCGCGTTCTCTACGCCCAAGAAGATGCTAAAACCCCCTTCTTTATTCAGCTTGTTTCTGCGCTGGGAATAATGCTGATGGGCTTTGGGTCCTCCTTGCTAGACCCGCGATATATAATCTTTGGGCTATCTGCCACCTACGCCTTGCAAAACGTTGTTGCTGTGATTCTCTGCCACTTCGTTCTCAAACGACGTTTTGGCTACTATGATGGACTAAGGATTGTTTCCACTCACGCCCGTGTTGCTCTGTCGGCTCTTTGTTCTGGGGCAATGGGTTACACAGCCCTTCTTATGCTGGGAGGTTCATCTTTTTCGGGCTTTATGTGGGGAGGTGTGATCAATTCAGTCAGCACCATTACAGCCGGCAGCGTGGTGATGGGAATCGCGTACTACGGATTTCTGCAAATTTTCCGGGTTCGTGAGTTGGATACCTTGATGGCGCCGGTTCGTCGAAAACTGCCGTTTATCAAGATCTAACTTTTATTGGACACGCGTTTTCCCAGTGCGTCAAGTAGAATTCCACGTAGACTAGAGAACCTATCAGAGCCTCGGAGGGTACGTTGTCTCAGAACCCGTCTAATCCAATACCACTCAACACCGTTTTAGGCGAACGCTATAAAGTGACGTCAACTGCGGTGATGACCGCAGACGGCGATGCTATCCTCGACGGTAAGGACCAGGTTCTTAACCGTAGGGTTTCTATCGTTGTGTCCGCCGCTAAGAATAATGATCGCTTGATTGCCAATGCTCGCACCATGGCAACTAATTCTCGCTCTAATATTCAGATTTTGGATCTGGGGAACACCAACGGCAAGACCTACCTTATTACCTCCTACTCTCGTCCAGATTCCCTCCTAGATAATTTTTTGGCCGATACCGCCGCTTTAGCAGCCTCCTCGGAATCTGAAGAAGCTCTGGGGGAAGAGATTTTTGGCGACGAAGCTGCTAGCAATGCTCAGAGCCCTTACATTAGTCCTGCAAGTCAAGAAGAAAAGCCGGCACTTTCTTCCGAGCAGACCACAATTTCAGCTACCCGCAGCCTTGAAGCAGAAGAAGAGCATTATATTGAGCCGCGCTCTATTGCAGAAGCTCAAACGGTTGCCGTTCCCATTGCCAACGGCTATGCCTACGAAAACTACAGCCCCTACGAGGAATATAACGATTATTCAGGCTACAGTGAATATCCCGAAGAGCCTGATTTTGCCGATGAAGAAGACCAACGTCGGGGTGGGGTATGGATTGTTGCAGTAGCTGCGATTATTCTTCTTGTTATTGGAGTTGCTGCAGTCTTTGCCAACCTCAACGGTATGGTAGATCAGGAAGCTTCTAATCGCGCTGTTAACTCACAGAGTTCTCAAGAGCCCTCCTCTGGAGCTTCCTCCAGTCAAGGACAGGCCCAAGAATCATCCGCCTCCCCTTCTACGTCCGCAGCAGAACCAAAATTTGTGGCTGCCACCCGCATAGTACCTTCCAATCCAAGCTTTATGGCAGATCAGGATGCAACCCTAGGCCAAATGTTTGATAATAATCCTTCTTCTGCCTGGATGAGCTATGGTTTTGCTTCCGCTAATTTTGGCAGCATTATTCAAAATTTTTCTCTTGCCTTAGAACTTGAGCAAGAAACCCCTATCTCCAGCCTCACTATCCAACAAATTTCTGGCAGTGGCGGAGCATTTACAGTCTATACAAATAATTCAGCTTCTCTCGACGGTGCTACTCAGGTTGGCTCCGGTTCTTTCACCGGTCCCACTGTAGAAATCCAGCTTGACAAGCAAGCCCAGGGGCAGGGTAACAAGTATTTGCTTATTCAGTTTACCGAAGCACCTGCCATGTCCCAACCTATTGCAGGCTACCGTTACGGTGTTCGTATAGCAGAAATTACTGCTAACAGCTAGATCTATTGGTTCTGACTACTTGCACTCCACTTTTGTGACCTCTACTAGGTCCTAGCCAGTCCGGAATAATCCTTGTTAATTATAGGTTCTACAGTCTGAGTAAACATTTGACCATGAAAGGAAGTATTTTGACTTCTTCTTTGGGCGGTATCTTTGCTAATGCTTCTCCCCTCGCCATGGATCTTGCTGCCTCTCACGATGCAGCTAGTTCAGCTGGGGATGAAACCATTCACGATGTCATTATTGTAGGTTCTGGGCCCGCAGGTTACACCGCGGCAATTTACACCGCGCGTGCCAACCTTAAGCCCCTTGTCTTCGCTTCTTCTGTTTCACCTGGTGGTGATTTAATGACCACAACAGAGGTTGAGAATTTTCCCGGATTTGAGAATGGGGTTCAGGGACCCGATCTCATGGCCACGATGGGAGCTCAGGCTGAACGCTTTGGTGCTGATATTCGGTATGAAGATGTTGCTTCTTTAGACCTTGACCAAGATATAAAAGTGGTTAAGCTCACTGATGGTTCAACCTATCGAACAAAAACTCTCATTATTTCTACTGGTTCTGAGTATCGAAAACTAGGCATTGACGGGGAAGAACGACTTTCTGGTCACGGTGTTTCATGGTGTGCTACTTGTGATGGATTTTTCTTTAAAGAAAAAGCTTTAGCTGTTGTTGGTGGTGGAGACTCTGCATTGGAGGAAGCCCTCTACCTCACCCACCATGCTTCTAAAGTTTATCTGGTCCACCGTCGTTCTAGCCTACGCGGGTCCGATATTATGCAGCAGAGGGTTTTTGCCAATGAAAAAATTGAAATTATTTGGGATTCTAGCCTTGTAGCGATTAATGGCTCAGATAAGGTGGCATCAATCAGCTTGCACAATAACAAAACTGGCCAAGAGTCAGACTTAGCCGTCGAAGGTGTTTTTGTTGCTATTGGTTCTGATCCCCGTACCGATCTAGTTAAGGGAAAACTAGATCTGACAGATGCCGGAACGATCGCCGTTTCTGGCCGTTCTTCCCACACTTCCGTAGCCGGAGTCTTTGCAGCAGGTGATGTGATTGATGCAACCTATCGTCAAGCAGTTACTGCTGCAGGTTCAGGCTGCGTAGCAGCTCTCGATGCCCAACATTACTTAGAGAAACTCTCCTAAAAGAAAGGAAATTATCATGGCACAGCACGTTACTGATGCTACCTTTGCAGACCAGGTATTAAAGTCTGATAAACCTGTTATTGTTGATTTTTGGGCTGAATGGTGCGGACCCTGCCGTATGGTTGGTCCAGTTATTGATGAAATTGGGCAAGAATACTCAGATAAGGTCAAAGTTTTTAAACTCGATGTCGAAAGTAATCCTGCAACGGCAATGAAATACGGCATTACATCCATACCTGCAATTTTTGTTTTCAAAGATGGCGAAGTTGATCAGCAGACTATCGGTGCCAAACCTAAGGCTGCCCTTCTCAAAGAATTTTCAAAATATTTAGCCGATTAATAGATACCCCTACTGTGCCTTAAGCACATGGCTATTCATCAAAAAGAGCAGCCCTTGAGATCCTTTGATTTCAAGAGCTGCTCTTTTGCAGTCTATAAAATGTATTGAGTCTTATCTAACTACACCGAGCCTTATGTTTCACGTGAAACATAAGAATAGAAGCTCGCTAGGCCCACCCCTTGCCTAGTACCTTCAAGGACTAGGAGAATTAATTATGTGTTTCCAGCGAAGGATCAAGAACAGAAATGATGCGATTTAAATCTTCAACCGAAGCAAACTCTATCGTCATTTTTCCCTTACGGGCACCTAGCTGGATCTTTACATTAGTATCCAATTTATCTGCAAAGGCATCCGCTACGTAATCAAGCCTTTCATGATGTTTTTGCGGCTCAGCTTTTTTGCTTTCCTTTTTTGGCTCTTCTCCAACCGCTGCTACCAATTCTTCTGTAGCCCTAACGGATAAGCCTTCTGCCACAATCTGCTGTGAAATTTTTTCAATATCAGCCTGGCTTTTTAAGCTCAACAGAGCCCTGGCATGTCCGGAAGTGAGTAAGCCTGCTGCCACCCTGCGTTGAACCAAGGCTGGAAGTTTAAGTAAACGAATAGTATTGGAAATTTGAGGCCGGGACCTCCCTATTCGCTGTGCCAACTCTTCTTGCGTAGTATTAAACTCATCCAAAAGTTGCTGATAGGCAGCAGCCTCTTCAATAGGATTAAGTTGGCTACGGTGCAAATTTTCCAAAAGAGCATCACGCAGAAGATCAATATCTTTTGTAGCGCGAATAATTGCTGGGATTGCTTTTAACCCCGCTTGCTGGCTAGCACGCCAACGCCGCTCCCCCATCACCAATTCATACTTGGCAGAGCCGGTTTCTTTAGAGGGTCTCACAACGATAGGCTGCAAAACACCAATTTCTTTGATAGAGTGAACCAACTCCGCCATGTCGTCTTCTGCAAATTCAGTGCGGGGCTGCTTACGGTTAGGGTGAATATCCTTAACTGCTATTTCAGCAAATTCAGCACCCGGTACCGGAACTAAACGATTACCTTTTTCTTGTTCTTCTCCAAAGAAAAAATCAACTGGGCGTCGCGTTGTTGTTGTACTCCGCAAGGCAAGCCCCATATCGGCACGCTTCTTCTTTTGATCCTGCCAAGTTGAAGCGGTCTTTTTCGTCGATGTTTCACGTGAAACATTTTTTGAAGCCTTTGCTCTATTTTGCTTCCCTTCCTTGTTAACCCCATTTTCTCCTTCTTGCTTAGGGGAAGCTAACTGCTGACTTTCTCCTTTTTGAGCAGAAGAAATAGGTTGCCGTCTGGGATAAGCAGCCGTATCTTTGGCTGTAGCAGGCTGAGTTTTATTTTTTATGGCATTTCTGGATGCTTTATCAATTTTTGCCGCAGCCTGAAAACTACTCTTATTGAGATCATCTTCAGTGCTTTCCGGAATCAAAGCCCCTAGACCTCGACCAAGCCCTCTACGTTTCTCTACCACAAAAGCCTCCATCAATCCTCAGCACCAGGCTTATTTTCCTTTTCTCCTAGTGTAAGCGAGAATTTTGGTCAAGCCTTGGATAAAATGAACTTTTTGTCATGTTTCACGTGAAACATGCCAAAAATTGCCGAGTACTTAGTCAGCCCTCTTGTAAAAATGTTTAAAACTTGAGCTAGGCTCCTCTTTCAGCAATCTCTATGGCAGCGTTGTAGTAGGCCAAGGATCCACTTGAGGTCGGATCGTAATTAACAACTGTTTGCTGGTAACTCGGTGCTTCAGATATTCTGACAGAGCGCGGGATAATAGTTTGCAAAACTTCTTGTGCAAAGTGCTGCCGAACTTCATCTGCAACCTGCGAGGCAAGGTTGGTCCGCCCATCATACATGGTTAAAAGGATGGTACTAATATGCAGTTCCGGATTAAGATGCTTTTGAATCATCTGAATATTTTTTAATAATTGGCTTAAGCCCTCTAGAGCATAATACTCACACTGAATAGGAATAAGAACTTCCTGGGCAGCACAGAAAGCATTGATGGTTAACAGCCCCAAAGATGGTGGGCAATCTATAAAAACATAGTCCAGACGTTGCATACCTTCTTTTTCACGCCAAGTAGCGTAGTCTGCTAAGGCAGTTTTTAAACGAGTTTCACGTGCAACAATCGAAACCAGTTCAATCTCTGCTCCTGCCAGATCAATATTTGCAGGGGCTAGCCATAAATTTTTAATGTCGGGGCATTCCTGCACAATTTCCGACATAGGAACATCATCAATCAAAACATCGTAAGTGCTCTGGATATCTGTACCGTGTTCGACGTTGAGTGCTGTTGAAGCATTACCTTGCGGATCGTTGTCAATAACCAGTACATTCATACCCTTACTAGCCAAGGCTGCCGCAAGATTTACTGCCGTGCTTGTTTTCCCCACTCCGCCTTTTTGGTTTGAAATAGTAAAAACGCGTGTCCCAGCAGGTGGCTTGAGCTGGATCTGTTCAATATCGTGAAATTTCTGCTTTTCGGTCATGACTTCTTTCGCAAATGCAGTATCAATCTTGTGCTCTTCCATGGTGCGTTCAAGTTTTTCACGCGTTTCACGTGAAACATACTTTCCACGGTCCAGTTTGATGTCCTCATTCATATGGTGTGGCTCCGGAGGATTTCCGAAGTCTGGAGTGTTAACATGTTTTTCCACCAAGGTCTCCCGTGTTGTGAAGTTTTGTCTTCTAATAGACTACTAGTATTTCACTCAAGCGAGAAAGAATGAGGCAGCTCAATGTTAATAGATTGTTTTATTGCCCTCTACTAAGGGCTAGTCCAAGCTATATTCTCGATAAGAAGAATTCACCCAGCTCCAAGGCGAGATTCAACAGTACAGCTTCTTTTGTTTAGCAAAGGTCCCGGTAGCTGAGAGCCAAGACAATCATCATAAGATCTTAAGCAATAGTACGAGGGACTGCGCTATAGCTAGCCAGACCCCTCGTACTAGAAGATTAAAGTTTTACTTGTACAACAGTAGTGGCCTGTTCTAGAATCCCTACTCCAAGTTTAAGAACAGCTACCTGTCTTACCCCATACTTATCAAGCTTCTTTTGTGCCTTAGTAATTTCCTGCTCTGCAGATTGCCCTTTGATAGCTAGCAATTCTCCTCTACCCCGCAATATTGGTAAAGTTATATCGACCAGACTAGAAAGTGCGGAAACGGCACGGGCCGTCACATAATCCGCATCAAGTGTGCCAGCCAGCTGCTCTGCCCGTGAACGAATAATTGTCACATTCTTTAAGCCAAGATCATGCACAACTTCTTCAAGCCATATGACACGGCGTTCTAAGGGCTCAACCAGAGTTAGCGATAGATCCGGACGAGAAATGGCCAGACAGAGACCAGGAAGGCCGGCTCCGGAACCCACATCAACAACTCGAGACTCTTGGTCAATAGCTTCCTGAACTACAGCGCAGTTAAGGACGTGACGAGCCCACAGCCTAGGAACCCCTCGCGGTCCAAGCAGGCCTCGTTCAATACCCGAACTTGCTAGATGCTCAACATAGCGTTGAGCCAGGCCAAGTTCTGTGGAAAAAATTTTTTGTGCGGCAGTAAGGTCAGTCCCGGTTAAAACGGGAAAATCGCTCGAAGTCAATATTTATGCCTCCGGCATAGAAATAACGATATGTCGGTCAGCGCCTTCACCTTCAGACTCGCTATAGAGTCCATTTTCGGCCACAAGATCATGCACTAATTTTCTTTCATAAGCACCAAGGGGATCCAGATGTACTTCTTGAGCCCCATCTTTAACCTTGTCAATGGCTTCTTGAGCTATCTGAGCAAGATTTTTGATCCTGTTAGCACGATAATCTGCAATATCAAGGATCAAGCGAGAACGGTTACCTGTTGCTGCTAATACCGAGAGTCGAACAAGTTCCTGAAGGGAATCTAAAACTTCTCCCCGCTCCCCTACCAAGTTGCTTAAGTCCTGATAGCTATCATCTTCGGTAATGACTGAAAGGTAGGTACGGCCATTGCGGATTTCAATATCTATATCACCGTCTATATCGGCAATATCCAGTAACTCTTCAAGATAGTCAGCAGCTATGTCACCCTCTTCTTCTAAAAGGGCAATGTTCTCTTCTATCTCGGGCTTATCGATTGCTTCAGACACGCTTCTCTACTCCTGCGCTATGAATTAACTATTTTTTAACTATTTTTTTCTTCTTCTGCTGTTTCTGCCGTTTTTTACTCATCGGCTGTTGCCGTTGACCCCGCTGAGCACGCTGGCGCTCCTCTTCCAGCTCCTTTTCATGCTGTTCTTTAGTTTTACCTACAGGAGGCAGACCCTTAGCTGCTCGGCGTTCATTGAGTTCCTTTTCAGCTTGTGAACCGGGTGTTGGATTATTTTTGATAACCCAGTACTGCTGCCCAACAGACCAAAAGTTTGAGATAGTCCAGTAAACCAAAACACCGATGGGAAAATTAATGCCGGAGATAAGAAAGATAACTGGGAAGATATAGATCATCATCTGCTGCTGGCGATACATCGGTGATTCTTTAGCAGCCTCAGACATATTTTTTGCCCCCAGCTGTTTCTGGGAATAGAACATCGAAGCAGACATCAGCACAACCAGTACAGCCGCCACGATAATAGTCATCATATGGTTGCCGTTACCCGGCTTCATCATCGTGGAGAACAGCGGTACGGTACCAAAAATATAGGCGTTATCAAATTGTTTAATCAGGTCTGCCGAAAGCATAAGAATGCCTTCGTTCCGTTCAGCTGCAGTTGGCACACCGTTAAGAACTTGAAAAAGCCCAAAGAAAATTGGCATCTGAACGATAATGGGCATACAGGATGAAAGTGGATTCGAACCCGTCTTGCGATAAAGGGCCATCTGTTCCTGAGCCATAGCTTGACGAGAAAGCTGGTCCGTTTTACCTTTATACTTTTTTTGAAGTTTTGCTAGCTCAGGCTGGAGCTCTTGCATGCCTCGCATCGATTTAATCTGCTTGACAAAAAGTGGAATGGTAAGGGTACGCATCACGAGGGTTAGACCAACAATGGCAAGTACCCAAGTCATACCGGACGCTGGATCCATACCAATGCTGGTAAAGAGTCCATGAAAAGCCCAGAGGATTAAGGAAACAATCCACTTAAAGGGCCAGAGGATGATGTCAAACATCGTATTCTCCTTGGCTCAGCAAAAGCTCTGTTAGCTAGTGCGAGCGAGTAGTACTACTGCAGGGATGATTCAAAAGAATGATTTTTGGCTGGCAACCGGGTGCAAAGCTTCGGTTACCGTGTGGAACATGGTCAATTCCCCCGGTTGCCCAAGGGTGACAGCGTAAAAGGCGTCTTACTGTCAAAGAAAGACCACGAAGGACACCGTGGACAGTGGCTGCCTCCAAGGCATAGGCTGAACAGCTAGGGAAATACCTGCAAACATCACCGTACAAGGGTGAAATAAGGGCACGGTAAATCTTCAGCAAAGCGATCAGAAGATTTTGCGGAAAAGTCCAGAGAGCTTCGGAAAAACTTTCAGGTTTTATAAACTCATGGGGGGCTGTTCGAAAGATCTCCTGAGCAGCAAGAGAATCCGTATCTAAATCAAAATCTTGGGAGTATCTTCCCACGGAATTAGAACTCCTCTCCATGGGTACAGGCTGCAGTCTCAGGGCTCTGGGCTACTGCTATGTTTGGGTCTTGCTTAGAAATTTTAGCAAGAACAACGACATATGCCGCATTGAAATCTGTAGAAAGTTCCTGCCAACTTGCCTCAGCTGAAGCAGGTAGAGCACGAATCACTAAATACAGCCCGTGCGGGTGTTGCCCAATAACTTGAGCAGCAAGCTCCCGTAGACGTCTTTTGACCTTGTTACGAACTACTGCCTTACCAACCGCTTTTGAAACAATAAATCCAACTTGGCTAGGCTTGCTACCCGATTTATCCGCATATAGAACTAAGTTCCGGCGCCCTGAGCGGGCACCGGAACGAGTAGTCGATATAAATTGGACTTTTGTCCGCATGCGGTGCTGTTGAGCCAGCACATGTTCTCCTTTCGTGTTCGGCTAAAAGTTCTCAGAACCCAACCGAGAAAAAAGAGAGAAAAATTTCTTAGGCCGATAGCGAAGCGCGTCCCTTAGAACGACGATGTGAAAGAATCGCACGACCGGCACGGGTACGCATACGAAGACGGAAACCATGCTTCTTGGCACGGCGGCGGTTATTCGGCTGAAAGGTCCGCTTACTCATTGTGTTACTCCAAAACCTATTGGTAGGGGCGCAACCCTTCACCAGTGTTTAGAAATAGGTTGACGCTTGTTACTTCATCCTGAGTGTACCCAACAACCCCTTCCCCAGAAAAATTCCTGTCTGGATCAAGGTAGCGAAGTACACACATACGGTTAAAAACCCTATGAGATTCAGCGGATTTGGTCAAGTAGTTATCTGCTAGGTCTTTAATCACAACCTGTGCATTAAAGCTCTGACACAGGCTGTGGATTAAAGGGCAGCTGCTAGAGTCTCTCTGGGCTTATCCACAAGCTAGCATGGACAAGTATTCACAGCTAAAAAAGGGAAAGTCAAGCAAATCAATTCTCTTTTCCCGAGTTATACACAGATAGCAGCATCCTATCCACATCTTATCCACAGGATTGCCAGCCTGTTGATAAATACTGTGGATAAGTTGGGGATAAGTTCTTTCTATGGTCTAGAATTGAACACCCACCGTTAACTGTGCACAAGGAGTATCATGGGCGAAAATCTTGATGACGAGACTCTGGTTCGTTGGAATCACATGATCAACCTGCTACGAAACAGTCTCGGCCAGCGTTGGGGTGGCTTCATTGGCCTAGCTCAGCCACAAGCCTATATGGGCAATGTCCTCCTGATGGCCGTCCCTAACGAGTACACCCGAAATGTCTTTGAAACACGAATAAACCTCGAGTTTAAAAATGCTTTGGCTGCATCTTTTGGCGAAGGAACCTCGGTTGCTATTGTTATTGATACCAGTCTTGAAACTCTGACAGCAGATACAGGACATCAGCCTGAAGAAAACAATAATTTAGCTAGTCAACAGGGAACTACTAAGAATAGCGATCAGGATTCACCCCTGCTGGCAGCCAGGAATAGCCGGGATAAAAAATCGCAGACTCTAGGGCAGGCTCCTTCTAATCCTGCTCCAGCTCATGCCAAGCTTCCGTCCTTAGAAGATTTGGAAGCTGAATTAGGTCATAGCCAGACCAAGGACAGACAAGAAGCTGCTTCCATTCAAGATAATTTAGCTGAGCTTACCCTCGATCACGACGATGTTATGTGGGAATCATCGGCAAGGTTAAATCCAAAATACACTTTTGACACCTTTGTTATTGGCCAGTCAAACCGTTTTGCCCATGCTGCTGCCTTTGCTGTTTCAGAAACACCGGCTAGTGCCTATAATCCACTCTTTATCTATGGCGATTCAGGTCTGGGTAAGACTCATCTGTTACACGCTATCGGCCACTATGCTAAGCACCTGTACCAGGATTTACGAGTTCGCTACGTTAATTCGGAGGAGTTCACCAACGACTTTATTAACTCTATCCGTGACGACGAAGGCTCATCCTTTAAACAGATCTACCGCAATGTAGACATGCTCCTTATAGACGACATCCAGTTTTTGGCGGGCAAGGAGCATACGCAAGAAGAGTTCTTCCATACCTTTAATGCCCTCCATAATCACCAAAAACAGGTGGTCATTACGTCCGATATGCCCCCTAAACTTTTGACCGGTTTTGCAGAACGGATGCGCTCACGGTTTGAGTGGGGTCTAATCACCGATGTGCAGCCCCCTGAACTTGAGACACGTATTGCAATTTTGCGGAAGAAGGCTCAGAACGAATCTCTCGATGTCCCGGATGAGGTGATGGAATATATTGCCTCTAATATCACCACCAATATTCGCGAATTAGAGGGTGCTTTGATCAGGGTGACAGCTTTTGCGTCCTTAAACAAGCAAAAAGTAGATCGTCCCCTGGCTGAGTTGGTTCTCAAAGATTTGATCACGGATGATGGAGCAGAAGAAATCACTGCGCCACAGGTATTAGCAGCTACAGCAGCCTACTTCAATGTCACTTTAGAAGATCTACAGTCCAAGTCTCGCAACAGAACTTTAGTTGTTGCCCGGCAGATCGCCATGTACTTGCTACGAGAACTGACCAATATGTCTTTGCCTCGAATTGGCCAGGAATTTGGAGGTCGAGACCATACAACTGTCATCCATGCAGACCGCAAGATTCGTAAGCTCATGGCTGAGAGGCATCAAATTTTTAACCAGGTGACTGAACTTACCAACAAGATTAAACAGGAACAGCGCACGCAGAAGTAATTTCAAGAATTCCTCAGTTTACTAGGAGAAACTCCTTGTGGATAAGGTTGTGGATAAGAAATTTATCCTCTCTCAAAGGGCTGTGGATAAAAGTTGTGGATAAAGAGCTAGATCTGTGGATTTTAAGTGAACATAGGGATGCTGCCTGTGGATTTTGTAATTTACATAAATTTTTATCCACTCCCCTCCCCTAAACCATTTGCTTTTTTCCACACCTTATCAACAGCCAAAATCCTTGCTATGACAGGGATCCAGACAGTTTTCCACAGTATCCACAACTGTTACTAATACTATGATTCTTTAAGAGAAAAAAGCCAAATAACATTTTCCTACCCAGACTCTGAGCCAGCAGGCCCCCTTGCACCCAAGCACCTAGCAAGAATAGATTCAAACCGGTCTTTTCTCCGGTAGACTGGGTAGCCGAGCTATCCCCACGTGATTTTTGTATTTTTAGGAGTTACCGGTGAAATTTTCCATTGATCGAGAAGCCCTTACTGACGCAGTCGGTTGGACTGCACGATCGCTTTCACCACGCCCACCGGTTCCTGTTTTAGCAGGCTTATTAATCAAGGCAGAAAATGATGAAGTTACAATAGCCAGCTTTGACTATGAAACCTCAGCGAAACTCCATGTCAGTGCTGAAGTCATTGAAGAAGGAACAAGCCTCGTTTCTGGTAGGCTCCTAGCCGAGATTTGTAGGTCCCTTCCTAAACAAAGCCAAGTACTTGTCGAAACTGATGCCGCCAAACTGCATTTAAGCTGCGGATCGGCTAACTTTAACCTCGCTACCATGCCTGTTGCTGATTATCCGGAGCTACCTTCCCTGCCTACAATTTGTGGTAGCGTTGCCGGCTCTGATTTTTCCCGTGCGGTAAGTCAAGTTGCTGTAGCTGCTTCAAAAGATGATACCCTCCCTATTCTTACTGCTGTTCGTATGGAAATTGAAGGCAAAGTTATCACTCTTTTGGCAACTGACCGCTACCGCCTTGCTATGCGGGAGCTAACCTGGAACCCTGTTCAAGAAGATCTGTCCACAGCTACCCTTATCAAAGCAAAAACTATGGCAGAGGTTGCTAAAACTTTAGGTGGATCTGGTGATCTTAATATTGCTCTGGCAGAGAGTCACGAACTCATTGGATTTGAGTCTGAGAATAAAAGAACAACTAGCCTGCTTGTTGACGGAGAATACCCTAAAATTCGCTCCCTCTTTCCTGAAGAAACACCTATTCATGCTGTAGTTCGCACTTCAGATTTGCTAGAAGCTGTCCGTCGAGTATCCCTGGTTGCAGAACGTAATACTCCGGTAAGACTATCCTTTACCCAATCTCAGGTAACCTTAGATGCCGGTACCGGTGAAGATGCTCAAGCTTCAGAATCACTACAGGCTCATCTTGAAGGATCAGACATTACGGTTGCTTTTAATCCTATTTATCTTTCAGAAGGTCTTAACACTTTTGAGACCGACTATGTACGATTTTCATTCACCACTCCCCCAAAACCTGCTGTTTTGTCAGGTCAAAAAGTTATTGGTGAAGACGACGATAAAAATTATCGTTACCTGCTCATGCCTGTTCGTCTACCCAACTAAAAGCTACCGGGATACCCTACCTAGCTAGGAGAGGTCTGTGTGTACATTGATCATGTATCATTGCTGAATTACCGAACCTATGCCCTGCTCAATCTACCTCTGCATAGCGGAGCCACCGTCTTTTTAGGCCCGAACGGCGTTGGAAAAACCAACATCGTAGAGGCTATAGATTACACAGCCAACCTAAAATCACATCGGGTCAGCAATGACGGTCCCTTAGTACGAATGGGATCCAAACATGCCTACATTCGTACTCGCGTACTACAAAATAATCAGCAAACCGTTACTGAATTTGAGATTACACCGGGACAGAGCAATCGGGTACGTATCAATAGGGCCGGACCGGTTGCTGCCAGGGAAGCCTTGGGCATCAGTAAGACAGTCCTTTTTTCTCCTGAAGATTTATCTTTGATCAAGGCGGACCCTTCTTTTCGACGTAGATACCTGGATGATTTAGCTGTTGCTTTACGTCCAGCGGTTGCAGCCTACCGTTCGGATTACGACCGCCTTGTGCGCCAGCGTAATTCCCTTCTTAAGATAATGCGAACTAAACGGTATGGCTTACAGGAAAAACAAGAACTAGAGGTTTGGAATCAGCAGCTTTCGGAGGCTGGGGCCAATCTTTTACTGGCTAGATTAAAGGTCCTGCTGCTGCTGTCCCCCCATATTCAGCGAGCCTATGCAGAATTAACAGATGCTTCTAAACAGGTAGAGCTGAGCTATGAATCAACGGTTTTCCCTCTACTTTCTGGTGATTTTTTGAAGCAGGCCGCGTCTTTGAATGTGGAACAGATGATCGCGACTCTTTTGGATGAATACCACACAAAACAGGCCGAAGAAATTGAACGCGGTATGAGCCTTGTTGGACCGCATCGAGACGAGATAAATATTGATCTTGGTTCCCTGCCAGCTCGGGGTTTTGCTTCCCACGGAGAAACCTGGTCTTTAGCCCTGTCTCTGCGGCTAGGATCCTGGTATCTTCACTGTGCTGATCAAGTCTCCCCCGGATTGGCTCCTATCTTAATTCTTGATGATGTATTTGCTGAGTTAGATAGGGATCGACGGCGTAGATTAGGTAGTTTGGTTTCTGAGGCTGAACAAGTGTTGGTAACTTCTGCAGTACCTTCCGATATTCCCGCTGAATTGGGCGATCCCGCTTATATTCAAGTCTCTTCCGGAAGAGCTGAGTATACTAATGAGTAGTATATAGATATTAAAGAATATTTCTATGGATGAATATAATCAGGATGAAGTTGATGCCCCCGCTGCTCTGCTCAATAGGTTACGTTATGCGGCAGCTGCCCGCGGTGAAAGACGTCTTACGGGAGCTGCCGCCAAAAAAATACTGCGGGATTTTTCTGCTGTTGTCGGGCAAGACCCTGGTTACCGCAAGGTCCGTCCTTACTATAATTTTTCAAGAGATCCCAGGGTATTAGGAGGTTATACTGGCGCTAGAGAGTCAGTGAGAGATCCTAAACCTCTTAGCAGTGTTATTCATATGATGATCGTTGGGCGGGGCTGGAAAGAACCTATTGCAGTATCGGCGGTGCTGGCTCGCTGGGATCAATTATTGGGAGAAGAAATTGCTCAGCATGCTCAGCCCGAGAGTTTTTATGACTCCACGGTAACAGTCCGATGTGATAGTACCGCTTGGGCAACTCATCTAAAACTTTTAAGAGGGGAAATACTTGCCATGTTTGCAAGAGAACTTGGGCCAGGAATAGTGACGCATCTGGTTATTAATGGACCCCAGCCCCCTCGTTGGAACCATGGCAAGTTAAGCAGTCGAGGTGGCAGAGGCCCACGCGATACCTACGGATAGTACGTACTAAAGCTTGTAAATTTCGGTTCTGAGGGGACAGTGCTTGACTTAGCACCCACCTACATGCGTTCAGATAAAAACGCTTCAAGGCCCCTTTACTGGCTGAATAGGCAGTAGATCTATAGCTTTTGCTGCCTGTCTTGACCTAAAAACACTCAAAATAATGGATGTTCCGGTAGAATTAAGCCTGAATCTAATGCGCGTTTCAACACTGCTAGCACTTAAAGCACTTATGGTTTTTGGTTGGCCTAGGCTACATGGAAAATCTGGAAGTGGCTTTGGTGCAATTTTTGTGTTTACCCCGTGTGGATCTCCTACACGTTGCGTAACAACTTACCCGAGGAGCCTAATTAACAGTGGCAACTGAAGAAACACCTCACGAATACGGTGCATCGGATATTACGGTCTTAGAAGGTTTAGAGGCTGTCCGTAAACGTCCGGGTATGTACATTGGTTCAACCAATGAGCGTGGACTGCACCATTTAGTCTATGAAGTGGTAGATAACTCGGTCGATGAGGCTTTAGCTGGTTATGCAGACCGTATCGAAGTAACTATACTGCCCGACGGTGCTGTACGGGTAAGCGATAATGGCCGTGGTATACCCGTGGACGAGCATCCTACAGAACATAAGCCGACTGTAGAAGTTGTTATGACAATTTTGCATGCTGGTGGAAAATTTGGTGGTGCTGGCTACGCTGTTTCTGGTGGTTTGCACGGTGTAGGTATCTCCGTTGTCAATGCGCTGTCAACACGGGTTGAAACCCAGGTAAGGCGGCAAGGATATGAATGGAATATTTCCTTTAGCCATGGGGGCAAAACGGAGCAAGAATTAAGCAGGGGACAAGAAACTGAAAGTACCGGTACTACCCAAACATTTTGGCCTGATCCAACAATTTTTGAGACCGTTGAGTTTGATTTTGAAACTCTCAGGGCCAGGTTTCAGCAAATGGCCTTTCTCAATAAGGGTCTCACTATTTCCTTGACGGACGAACGAGACCTACTGGAAGGTGATCAAGTAACCGGTGAAGAAGAACAAAAAAACTTAAAGCTTAACCAGGTAGGGGCCAATGAGAGTGGCCATAAGAGTGTAACCTACAGGTACGAGAACGGTCTGCTAGATTATGTTCACTTCTTGAATACATCAAAGAAGTTAGCTGTTGTCAACGAAGAAATCATTGCCTTTGAAGCAGAAGATACTGAACGGGTAATGAACCTGGAAGTTGCTATGCAGTGGACCAATGCTTACAAAGAGTCTGTGCATACCTATGCTAATACCATCAATACCCATGAAGGTGGTACCCACGAAGAGGGTTTTCGTGCAGCACTCACCTCATTAATTAATCGTTATGCCAGAGATAATAAGCTACTCAGAGATAAGGATGACAATTTAACCGGTGAGGATGTACGCGAAGGTTTAACTGCAGTTATTTCAGTTAAAATCTCTGAACCCCAGTTTGAAGGGCAAACAAAAACGAAACTGGGAAATTCTGAGGCTAAAACCTTTGTTCAGCGTGAAATGACCGACCATCTAGGAGACTGGTTAGAGAGAAATCCACAGCTAGCTCGGGACATTATTCGCAGGGCAATTACAGCTGCTACGGCTCGTATTGCTGCCCGTAAGGCTCGTGAAACAACCCGTCGTAAGGGATTGTTAGAGACAGGTTCAATGCCCGGAAAATTGAAGGATTGTTCTTCAAAAGACCCCTCAATTTCTGAAATTTATTTGGTAGAGGGAGACTCAGCGGGTGGTTCTGCCGTACAGGGGCGAGATCCCAGCACCCAGGCTATTTTGCCCCTGCGTGGAAAGATCCTTAACGTTGAACGGGCCAGACTTGATAGAGCCTTATCGAATCAGGAAATTCAATCCATGATCACGGCATTTGGCTCGGGTATTGGTGATGACTTTGATATTTCTAAGGCCCGCTACCATAAGGTTGTTCTGATGGCTGATGCTGATGTGGATGGTCAGCACATTACAACCTTATTGCTTACTCTGCTTTTTAGATTTATGCGTCCCCTCATTGAGGCGGGTTATGTTTATTTAGCTCAGCCACCTCTGTATCGCATTAAGTGGTCGAATGCACCCCACGATTATGTTTATTCAGATGCTGAGCGAGACGAGGTTGTTGCTCATGGTTTAGCGCAGAATCAGCGACTACCAAAAGATAATGGGATTCAGCGTTATAAAGGCCTGGGAGAGATGGACTATACCGAGTTATGGGAGACCACCATGGATCCACAGCGGCGTACTTTATTGCAGGTAACAATGGAAGATGCTGCTGCCGCTGATCAAGTATTTGCTGTGCTGATGGGTGAAGATGTTGAATCACGCCGTGACTTTATTCAGCAGAATGCAAAAGATATTAGATTCCTTGATATTTAGAGGACAATACAATAAACATACCCGTTAAGGAATATAACTCAAGGCTGATCAAAGGGTAGGGAAAACATGAGCGATGAAATAAATAACGATAGTAACAGTTCAGACCAGATAGATAAAATTCACGGACGTATCAACAGGGTAGATTTACGATCCGAAATGGAACGTTCTTATCTTGACTATGCCATGGCCGTCATCATTGGCAGGGCTCTACCGGATGTACGGGACGGCCTTAAGCCTGTACATCGCCGGGTTATTTATGCCATGTATGACGGTGGCTACCGTCCTGATCGCTCTTTTAATAAATGTGCCCGTGTTGTTGGCGAGGTCATGGGGCAGTACCATCCACACGGAGACTCTGCCATTTACGATACCTTGGTCCGTCTTATCCAAAGTTGGATTATGCGTTATCCGCTGGCACTGGGACAAGGTAACTTTGGTTCACCGGGTAATGATGGGGCGGCCGCACCCAGGTACACCGAAACTAAAATGTCCGCAATTGCCATGGAAATGGTTAGAGATATCCATGAAGATACCGTTGATTTTCAGGATAATTATGATGGTAAAAACCAGGAACCAACCGTCTTACCTTCCCGTATTCCTAACCTGCTTATCAATGGATCTTCTGGCATTGCTGTTGGTATGGCAACCAATATTCCGCCGCATAATTTACGCGAGGTTGCTGAGGGCGTTGAATGGTTCCTTAAAAATCCAGAGGCCAGCAATGAAGAATTGCTAGAGGCATTAATTCAGAGGATTAAAGGACCAGATTTTCCAACGGGTGCAACCATTCTTGGCCATAAGGGTATTGCAGATGCATACCGTACCGGTCGGGGTTCTATTACCATGCGGGCAGTGGTCAATGTTGAAGAGATCCAGGGGAGAACCTGCCTTGTTGTTACTGAGCTCCCCTACCAAGCTAACCCCGATAATCTAGCTATTAAAATTGCAGATCTTGTTAAAGATGGCAAGATTACCGGTATTGCAGACTTACGCGATGAAACCTCCGGACGTACCGGTCAACGACTGGTGATTGTATTAAAACGAGATGCAGTTGCAAAGGTAGTGCTCAACAACCTTTATAAGCACACCCAGCTGCAGGAGAACTTCTCGGCTAATATGCTTGCCATCGTTGATGGAGTACCAAGAACTCTTTCCCTTGATGCCTTTATCCGTCACTGGGTAAACCATCAGATGGAAGTCATTGTTCGCAGAACACAGTATAGGTTGCGCCAGGCTGAGTCTGAAGCACATATTTTGCGGGGTCTGCTTAAGGCTCTGGATGCTTTGGATGAGGTGATTGCCCTCATTAGGCGCTCCCCAACTGCAGATCATGCACGCACGGGTTTAATGGAGCTGCTTAACATAGATGAGGAACAGGCTCAGGCAATCCTTAATATGCAGCTGCGGAGGTTGGCTGCCTTAGAGCGGCAAAAGATCCAGGATCGTCACGATGAATTGATGAAGTTGATAGAGCACTATCAGCAGATCATTGGTTCTGAAGATTTACAGCGTGGAATAATCTCGGAAGAACTAGCTGAAATTGTTAATCGTTTTGGGGATGAGCGTCGAACCAAGATTCTGATGGGTTTTGATGGCGATATGTCCATGGAAGATCTCATTCCAGAAGAAGAGATGGTTGTAACCATCACCAGAGGTGGTTATATTAAACGGACTCGTTCCGATCAGTACCGCTCACAGCACCGCGGTGGTAAGGGAATTAAAGGTGCAACCTTACGCGGTGACGATGTGGTGGAACAATTCTTTGTGACAACTACCCATAATTGGATTCTTTTCTTTACCAATATGGGTCGAGTTTACCGAACTAAGGCATATGAGCTGATGGAAGCAGGTCGTGATGCTAAAGGGCAGCATGTAGCTAACCTCTTAGCCTTCCAACCCGGTGAAACTATTGCCCGAGTAATGGAGTTAAAGTCTTACGACGATGCAACTTACTTAGTTTTGGCAACAAAAAACGGGCTAGTTAAAAAATCACGACTTTCGGATTACGATACCAACAGAACCTCTGGCGTAATCGCCATTAATTTACGTGAAAATGATGAGCTTGTGTCGGCTGTTTTAGCTGAGGCAGAAGACGATTTAATGCTTATTTCTCGTAAGGGGCAATCACTGCGATTTACAGCCAGTGATGAAGCTCTGCGGCCCATGGGCCGGGCAACATCCGGTGTTGCCGGCATGAAATTTAGGGAGCAGGACGAGCTGCTGAGTATGAATGTTGTCAGCAATGAATCCTTTGTATTTGTGGTTACCGAAGGTGGCTACGCTAAACGCTCTAAGGTTAGTGAATACCGGGTTCAAGGCCGGGGCGGATTAGGTATTAAAGTAGCAAAACTAGCGGAAGATCGAGGAGATCTTGTAGGTGGTCTTATTGTCGAAGACGACGATGAAGTGCTAGTTGTTATGCAATCAGGTAAGGTTGTACGAACCTCTGTGGCAGAAGTGCCAGCTAAGGGTAGAGATACGATGGGGGTTATTTTTGCCAAGCCTGGCAAGGGTGATCATATAGTTGGTCTTGCCCGGAACCAGGATAGGCAGCTAGAGAAAGATCTTGAGGATGCTGCCAAGGAAAAAACTACAGAAGATACGGCCGGCAAAAATCTTGTTGAAGCAAGCGTAGTTTCGGAAAATGGAGTACCGTTAGAACACGGTCAACACCAGCAAAAATCTGCTTTAGTGGACAGCACAGATAAGAACGCACACGGAGGTAACTAGTGAGCACATCCGGTATCAATGCCCGAAAGCCTGCAGCCCGTAGGCCACAGTCTCAAGCTGGTCGGCAGCGGCAGCAGCAGGGGGCGAGAACGGGAAATCGTGCAAGCAATCCTCGGGTAGGAGCAGCAGGTAATCGTAATAAACCACTGGTCAGGCCGGCACCGCGTTCTAAAGTTCGTCGTGCCCGGCTTGTTGTTGCTAGAGTTGATACCTTTTCAGTCTCAAAATTAGTTTTCTTGCTCTCAGTTGCGGTGGGAATTGTCTTTGTTGTTTCTTCGGTGGTTCTGTGGCTGACCATGCAAGCTACGGGTGCTTTCCAGGGCCTTAATGATTTGCTGACCATGCTGGGAACGACAGGGGATCAGATTGATATATCGGAGTTTATGTCTCTGGGACAAGTTGCCCTGTATACCACCATTATTTCTGTGATCAATGTGGTACTTTTTACCGTATTAAGCACTATTTGTGCCATGCTCTATAACGTGGCAGCCCGTCTGGTGGGTGGCATTAGTTTAACCTTGACAGATGACTAGTTATCTGATGAAGATTTTATAGATCCATGGTCAAAACCGTGATACGGAACACTGAATTTCGATTTGGAAAGTTCTGCAGGACTCGTGTAGAGTTTTATTTCGTCCTTGAGGGTACAAGGGGCGTATAGCTCAGACGGTTAGAGCGCTACACTGATAATGTAGAGGTCCCAGGTTCAATTCCTGGTACGCCCACTTCCTTGACTGTTGAGGAGATACTATGAAGAAGTTTCTTGTGGTGCTGGTTGCCGCAGCGGCAAGCTTAGTTGCAGCTCAAAAACTTCGAGATAACCAAGAAAATAAAAAATCTTGGAAAGAGTCGACAGACTCGGTTTAAAATGGTATAGTGGTAAACACGCGGGGGATGTAGCGCAATTGGTAGTGCGTCTGCTTCTTAGCAGAAGATAGGGGTTCGATTCCCTTCTCCTCCACTTTTCGGTGATTATAGCAAGAGGGAAACGCCTGGTTCCATCCCGAACCCAGAAGCTAAGGCTCTTTGCGCCGATGGTACTGCACTGGCGACGGTGTGGGAGAGTAGGACATCGCCGGAATATTATTGATACGGGGATCTTGATCTATGGTCAAGGTCCCCGTTTTTATATGTTTGCTTTGGAATCGGAAGTCTAAGCTTCGACCGGAAACCATCTAGTAATGTGAGCCGTATCTTATCCCCATTAATATGAATTTAAGGTAAATAGAACGAAAATAAACGGTTTAATAATGTGGCTTTTTTCTAAAAATTAGTAAAAAACAACATAAAACAACATTTTTTGTTTACCGATTTTTTGGTAAATTTTCAGTCGTTCAACCTTGATCTTGCGGGGAATGTGGATAAAAAGCTTATTTTTATGCACATCATGAATTTTTATACCAATAACTGAATGTGGTTTTTCCGTAAGAACACACAGGCTTGAGTGTCGTATTTAATATTTTCATCTTGGGGGTGCTGGGCAGATAATCAAGGAGTGACTACTGAACTGATCATCCTGGTTATTGTAGTGCTTACTGCACTGGCATTTGACTTTACAAACGGGTTTCATGACACCGGAAACGCGATGGCAACCTCAATTGCCACTGGTGCCCTTAAACCAAGAACCGCTGTTGCACTTTCTGCTGTCTTAAACTTAGTTGGCGCCTTTCTCTCTGTAGAGGTTGCTAAAACGGTTGGGAAGGGCATAGTAAACCTTGAGGCAGTATCAGAAAATAACTCTGGACTCATGCTCATTGTCTTTACGGGCCTTGTTGGCGGTATTTTATGGAACGTACTGACCTGGCTTTTAGGCTTACCGTCTAGCTCTTCCCATGCTCTTTTTGGAGGCATGATTGGTGCTGCCTTAGCGGCGCTAGGGACTTCAGGCGTGCAGTGGAGTGGGGTTGTCTCTAAAATTGTTGTTCCGGCTCTTATGGCACCTTTTATTGCTGCCCTGGTGGCTACTGTCGGTACCTGGCTGGTGTACCGTATTGCCCGTCCCGTGGCGGATGACAAACGGCATGCTGGCTTCCGCTGGGGTCAGGTAGGAACGGCTTCCCTGGTTTCTCTTGCACACGGTACTAATGATGCTCAAAAAACGATGGGTGTTATATTTTTAGCCTTGGTTGCCGCTGGAGAAATTGATTCCGATGCGGATATTCCCTTCTGGGTAAAAGCTTCCTGTGCACTTGCTATTGCCTTGGGAACCTACTGGGGTGGTTGGCGTATCATTCGAACTTTGGGCAAGGGTCTGGTAGAGATAGACACACCGCAGGGTATGGCCGCTGAAGGATCTTCGGCAGCTATTATTTTGACTTCTTCCCACTTTGGAATGGCCTTATCCACCACGCACGTTGCCACCGGTTCTATTTTAGGATCTGGCTTAGGTCGTAAAGGAGCTGAGGTACGTTGGGGAGTGGCTGGGCGCATGGTTGTTGCCTGGATCATTACCCTGCCGGCAGCGGGGTCTATAGGAGCAGTAACCTGGTTGATAGGCCACCATATTAATAGGTTCACGGGTAGTGACTGGTTGGGAGAACTTGTTGTTTTCCTTATTTTGCTGGGTTTTTGCACCTGGATGTATCTACACTCTAAGCGTGCTCCTATTAATCCCTCCAATGTTAATGATGATTGGGAAAATGGTCAGCAAGGACAAGGAAGAACTGAGCAAGGCAGTACAAGGAATCAAGAAGCTGCTCAGACTAGGCTGCTAGCAAGCCAGACGACGAAGGTTCAGGCATAAGTGAGTATTCTAGAAATTTTTGAAAAAGTTATTCCGGTTGCTCTTGCCGGTCTGTTTTTTGGCGCGGGACTTACCGCTCTGTATGCTTTTGGCATGAGAATGCTTGCCGGAGTTACTGAATATACTGCCGATGGCCGCTTAATCGAGGTGGAACCGCCGTCCGGACTGCGAAAAGTGGTAGGCTACCTTATCTTTGCTGTTATTGTGCTGGTAATCATTATCGCAATTTTGTGGATTGCTAAGGACTTTATATATCACAGTACCGGGTTTAATCTATTTGGTTCAGCCGGTGAATAACCTGCAATGCACGTTTTGAGCAAAGGAAGTGTGAGATGACCCAGCGAAGCTTTGTGGGAAGGGTTATTGATTGGCTAAGCGTTGGTTACCCGGAAGATATCCCTGTTCAGGACCGGGCAGCTGTTATGGCGATTTTACGCCATCGTCTTAGTGATGATCAGCTTGAGGAAGTTATTCGAAGACTTATGGCTTCTCGTGCTGCTCGCGGCGAAGAATACGTCAGCGATCAAAGAATTAATGAGTACATTCGTAAGGTAGTAGACGATGTTCCAACACCACAAGAAATTGATCGGGTAGCTCGTATTTTAGGTGCGCACGGTTTACTGATTTCGCAGGGACATTTTGGTCCTGACGATGAGGTCAGTGCGAGCGGTACGAAAGGTTATGTGCATTATCAGGGTGCTACTGAGGATGAAAAAAAGATTGCACAGGCTGCTGCTGCCCAGCTAGGGATGGTATCTGATCAAGAGACAGACTAGGATTGAGGTTCGCCCTTCTGACCGGTATTTATGTGGCGTAGCTCATGGAAATTCAATTTGCCTCTATCTGGAGTCTTGGTATAAGCTATTGGAGTGCCCGGGGGGCGTGGCGCAATTGGTAGCGCATCTGCTTTGCAAGCAGAGGGTTAGGGGTTCGAGTCCCCTCGCCTCCACTTTTCGGTGATTATAGCAAGAGGGAAACGCCTGGTTCCATCCCGAACCCAGAAGCTAAGGCTCTTTGCGCCGATGGTACTGCACTGGCGACGGTGTGGGAGAGTAGGACATCGCCGGAATATTTTTCCTAGGGGAGATTTTGATCTGTTTATGGTCAGGATCTCCCCTTTATTTTCTTCCAATTTCTGTTTTTAGATCCTTCTTAGGGTGCTGGGCTAATTTTTGGACAACAGAAAGAGAAAAAGCAGGTACAGCACACCATTGCTGTACCTGCCCTAGACTTATGATCAGGCCTGAGATATAAAAGTCAGGCTAGACTGAACTGGGTGTTTTCCAGGGATCTTCAACGGGGCGAGAAGCCTTGTAGGCTGCAAAACCAGCCAGAGCCGCAGTTGCTAACAAACCAAGGCAGATTAATCCCTTACGACCGCCTCCAATACGAGCAGCTTTCTTTTGCTCTTTTGCGTAGGCCTTGGCCGCTTTAACGGCTTGTTTCTGGGCGTTTTTTAAGGCCTTCTTGTTTCCGCCAGCTTTTTCAATAAGATGCTCAGCCTGGGCAGGGATCTCTACATCACTAATCTTTTGGGCGACAGCAGAGGCTACCTCACCAGCCTTATGACGGGCCTTGTTGGTCATATCTTCAACTGCAGGACTAACAGAGTGCTGTAACGACTCAATTTTTTTAGAACTACGGGAAGCCTGTTTTTCAGCGAATCGATGGGCTTTAGCAGCCTGATCCTGATAAAGCTTTGCCAGTTTCTCGGCTTTTTTTCCGGAGGCATTCTCTGCCTTGGAAAGAGTTTTCTCAGCGGCTTTTTGTGCCTTGGCGGCCTTATTTCTACATGCCATGAGGGTGACCTCCTATGGGGTGACAATGACCGCGCGGAGGCTGCCGCACGGCAAATAAATGTTCAAAACCTAGCTTACTGACTGTCCGTGAACTTTACCCTTGTATGACTGGCAAAATCTGGCTGTTTTCCGCTTAGTGAAAAAGGGGAGAGTTGATCTGGCTAAGATAAGACCCACCGTGCCAGAATAATGAGCATGACTAATGCAACTGCTCAAGCAACGATTCATACCAACCACGGTGATATCCTGGTTGATCTCTTTGGAAATCATGCTCCAGAGACCGTTAAGAACTTTATTGGCCTAGCTGACGGCTCTCAGCAATGGCGGCATCCAAGTACAGGTGAAGTACAAGAAGGGCCCCTCTACAAGGATGTTATTTTTCACCGAATTATTCGTGACTTCATGATTCAAGGTGGAGACCCACTAGGACAGGGAACAGGTGGCCCCGGCTACCAGTTTAAAGACGAAATCCACCCCGAGCTTTCCTTTAACAAGCCTTACCTGCTGGCAATGGCTAATGCTGGGCCGGGGACAAACGGTTCGCAGTTTTTTATCACAACCGTAGAGACACCTTGGCTTAATGGCAGGCACACCATTTTTGGTGAAGTAACGGATCAAGCATCCCAAAAAGTTGTGGATGCTATTGAAGCAGTAGCAACCGGAGCCATGGATAAGCCGGTTGAAGATGTGGTTATTTCTTCAATTGACATTGCAGAACTCTAAACGGTAGCGGTGATTCTCTATGGAGTAGGCCCGTTCGGATTTTTCCGAGCGGGCCTACTCCATAGAATCGCTTTAAAAACAATGCTTCGCTACAAGATACAGCCAAGGAGAATATTGTGACCTCAAATTTTCCCCAGGAGAGAGGGCAAAATTCGCAGTTTCCACACTGTCCCAGGCACCCTGACCAGATGGCTTATACCCGGTGTGGTCGCTGTTCAAGACCCATGTGTACCGGTTGTCAGCACCCGGTTGAAGTTGGGATGATCTGTAGCGACTGTGCAATGGAGAGGACTGCTGCCCTTCAAAGAAAGCAGTCAAGCACAGCCGTCTGGGTTACCTATATTCTTATTGCCATTAACCTGATGGTCTATCTTCTACAGCAATTGCTACCAAACTACTTGGTTATTTCTTCTCTACTCTATAATCCCCTGTACGTGGAATTCACCGGTCAATGGTGGAGAGCTCTCACGGCGGGATTTGTGCACGATCAGACTAACCTTACCCATTTACTGCTTAATATGTTTTCTCTCTGGCTCTTTGGAAGGGCTATTGAACCCGCTTTGGGGAAAATAAAGTATCTGCTTGTTTATCTGCTGTCTATCCTGGGCGGTTCAGCCGGGGTATGGCTGATTGGACTAGTAACAGCCGACCTTAATGTGAATACGGTTGGTGCCTCGGGTGGAATATTTGGGCTTTTTGGTGCTTTCTTTATCTTAACCAAGCTCCGGGGAGCAGATATGACCCCTATTGTTATTTTGATTGCTATCAACTTGATCTACGGTTTTATTGTTCCGGGTATATCTTGGCAAGCTCACCTGGGCGGTTTACTGACCGGTCTTTTCGTTACCTGGCTTCTTCAAAAAGCTGGGCTCAGAAACAATAAGCAAGGATAAACCTGAGTCAGTTGCTAACCCCAAGAATCTTATCCACAGGGTTTATCCACACTGTTTATAAGTACATAATTGTAATTTTGCTACTAGGTGAGGGGTTGCCAGCTGAAAGGACGGGGGAGAAGGAGGGGAAATTACACCCTTGTAAAGATTTCCCCACCTTTATCCCCATCTGTGGATAACTTGTATCCTATTGGTAGGGTTATTTTTAATCGTAAGCCTGAGCCTCTGCTTCGGCAACATCGGCCGCTGCGACCTGCCGGCCTGTATAGAGTTTAAACTGCTCAGCTGCCTGTAGAGCAGCGACTTCACCTCCAGTAATCACCTTTTTACCCAAGGAACGTGCAGCCTGGATAAGCGGTGTTTCAACAGGCATAGCTACAACATCAAAAATGAGTGAAGCTGCGCCGATACTAGCCTCACTAAAGGCTAAAGAATGTTCCTCGGGGCCATCAGCCATTCCTAGGGGTGTAACGTTGACCAGCACCTGAGGGGCAGAAAGACTAGCCTCATCTTGAGACCAGGTATAACCATATTGTTGAGCAAGCTTCTGTCCGTTCTGAGCATGACGAGCAAGAATTGTGCCCTGATGGAAACCGGCATCGTAGAAAGCTCCAGCAACAGCCCGGGCCATTCCTCCCGATCCTTTGATCACAAAAGGTAGCTTTGGGTCAACACCGTAGCTGGCAAGTAAAGACGCCACAGCAATGACGTCAGTATTGTAGGCCTTAAGATAACCATCGCTGTTAACGATGGTATTGACGGCGCCAATGACCTGTGCGGAATGGTCAACTTCATCAACCAGGGCTAGAACATCTTCCTTAAAGGGCATGGAAATCGAGCAGCCTCGTATCCCTAGGGCTCGAACACCGGCAATGGCCTGATCAATATTTTTTGTTGTCATTGCCTTATACAGGTAATCTAGGCCGTATTTTTCGTACAGATAATTGTGAAACTTTATACCGTGATTCGAGGGCCGGCCTGATAAAGAAATACAGACAGTGGTATCTCGGTTAAGCGGGGGCCGACCAGGAAAGTTGCTAGACATTTTTGGGAATTCCTCTCATAGACCCGGTGAAACAGTTGGGAACAGTGGCACGTTTGTGAGTGAACCTTTACTTCTACTCTAGTCAAATATTTTGATTGCCACCAGCAATATACAAGGAAGGCACCCCGCCATAAAGGGGTGCCTTCCTTAACATGAAATATGATGGAGTAGGAACTAGCTATCCTTCTTTAAGGAATTTTTGATACCTCGAAGAGTGCCTTCAATTTTTTCTTTGGCAGTATTGACCGCATGAGCAGCCTTAGCTTGGGCCTGATCAGTTTTTCCTTCAGTTTCAAGCTCACTGTCACCGGTGACGTTGCCCAGGCTCTCTTTGGCTTTTCCGGCCAACTCATCCAGTTTATTTTCTGCCTTGCTGTAGTCGTTTTCCATAAGACCTCCTAGATAACCACCCATTCTGGGCTTAAAAGGTTAGACGAACGATACAAGAAAAATATCACGTTTAAACTCAAAAAATCAAAAGAAAGCTGCCCCAACTACCCAAGGTAGCTACGGCAGCTTACAGTCTACAAGCAAAAAATAAGGTTTACTGGCCGAACTTGCTTCCAAGACCGTCGATAGTCTCAGCGGCTTTATCCTTAACCTGGTTGCTGATATCTTCGTTTACCAGATCCCTGCCAGCCTTTTCATTGACGGTATCCTTTACAGAATCTACGCCTTCATTTACCTTATCTTTGATGCCGTCGACGTCAAAACCCATGGCATCCTCCCTTCGTGAGATACGGGACAACGATCTGAAGTCCTCACCGTGCACTTGTATGCACTAAGAGTCACTGTACTAACCCCGGGCAGGTATGCAAAGAACTTGGCAAAAATATGCTGCAGGAGAACACTTTAGAGGGGATAAAGTCCTAGTAAGTACCTACATTCTGCTGCTGTGGCTGGCTAAACTGCAGCCAGCAGGGCCGGCTTCCTTAATAATCTTTATCCGCTGCAAAACCGGCAACCATAGGCAAAAATTCCGGGGCAGTAAAACCAGCAAGCATATAGGCCCGTGCCACTGCTGCCGAAGTATATTCCAACTTTGCTGTTTCCACTAAGGCCATAACAGCACCACCAAAACCTCCACCAACAATCCGGGCTCCTAAGGCAGCAGAATCTAGGCAGGCATCAACTGCAAGATCAAGCTCAGGACGGGAAACGCGAAGTTCATCACGCATAGAAATAAAAGATTCAGTAAAAAGGTGTCCCAGCTCAGTCCAGGCAGATAAACCTAACTGACCGGAATTTTTAAGGAGGAAAGCAGCCCGCTCAACCAGAGCCATATCGTGAAAGACATGGCGGATCCAACCACGGGGAAATTGCGGGGGGTGCTGGCTAGTTTCTAAGGCATCCAAGGCCAAGATAGTTGCCTCATTGACCCGGTTCAGACGCCAGACTTTTGCTTTTTGCTCATCCATACCTGCACAGCTAAGATCTGCCGGTAAAGCATTTCGTAAATAATCTAGGCCTAAAGCACGTGTGCAGGCTTCTGCAGCCGAGCGTCGCTGAGAAAAACCCTTACCCGCTAACTCATGGGGGGTCTTGGTATCAATAACAAGGAAAGAGAGGCCAGCAGAATCCAGGTCAATATCAACCGGATCAAGCGAAAAATCACGAAAGTCAATCACCAGGCCCTGACCAGCCTTGGAACGTAAGGCAGTGGTTTGATCTAAACCACCGGTTAGAGCCTTAGCAACTTCATTTTCAGCCCGAATACAGACCTGTGCCAAACGAGCCCGAAGCTGATCATTATTGGGCCCCCTATCTGAGGGCAGAGGCCCCGTACAATCACAGTCTTGCCTTATAGGGCACGATAAATCTAAAAGTGTCAGTACGGTAGAGCATTCAAGAGCCGCCGAAGAAGACAAACCACCGCCAACCGGTACCTCTGAATTAATGAGTAAATCTGCACCAAAAGCATGTGGTAGGGCAATATCTTTTCCGCCCTCTTGATTCATAGACCAGGCCACACCGGCAACATAGGTAAACCAACCCTTAAGGGAACCTGGAATAATATCGCGGATAACAACGGTTCGCTCATCCCCAGGCATCTGCAAAGATTCTGCCCGCAAGATACCGTCTTGACGTAGCCTTCCAGCAATATAGGTGCGGTAAGGCAGCGGCATCGGCAGACAAGACCCACCCAAAAAGTCAATATACTCACCCAAAAGATTTAAACGACCCGGGGCAGACCAAACACCATCAGGTTCTTGACCGTACTTACGGACAAAAGCAGCACGAACCTTCTGAACCTGGCTGTGATGATCCGGTAAAACAACCCAATGAGGTTCTATCAAAGCATTTAACTGTTTGCTGCTCGTTTTTCCCACCCATTGATACTAGCCTGGATTGCCAGGAAATAAGACTGCTGAGGCTGAGTTGGTTTTAGGTGTGTGTTAAATAATGCCCGGATTTGTTCCTGCTCAATCAAACTGATACAGGTATGGAGCAAAGTTGCTGCCGCTAACTCTTGCTCCCGAGAGATAAGGCAAAGCTCTGCAAATAAGCTACTGGCTACGTGGATAAACTCTAGCTCCTCCGGTATGAGGGCAAGTCCAATACGAATAACATCGGCCGCCTCATTGATCTGGATAAGATGCCGATATAATTCTTGACATCCTGCCTCTAGGCGGCTACCGGGGGTGGTTCCCACAAATTTAATGCCGGTGAGCAGCTTGCAGGCTAAAGCAGCCAGCAGATCTTGCTTATTTTTGACATGGTAGTAGAGAGCACCGGGGGCAACGTCTAGCTCCTGGGCTAGCCGCCGCATAGAAAGATCAGCAAGGCCGTAGCGGGTGAGCAACCTGAAAGCAGTATCTACAATAATTGGACGAGACAGGGCCACCTACCCATTGTAAGGGTAAGCGTGACGCACACAGGTGGCACAATGCTGTTCAATAGAGGTATGACCTTAATATTTGCAGATCTATCACAAAAAGTTCAGGCAGGACAGAAAATTAGTCTAGAAGACATCCAAAAAATTCTGGCTGCCGATGCTGCCGCAAGTTTTGCGATTGTTGAACTAGCAGCTCAGCAAAGACGCAGCTTCTTTCAGAATCACATAGAAGTTGTTAACCTTCTGGATGAGCATACCGGAGCCCCCCGGCAAACCGGTAAACCAGAACCTTTATTAGAAATTTCCTCCAGCAGCGACCAAACCTGGTTAGCCCACAAAATAGCAGACTTAGCCAGTAACAATAACTGCCCTAAAATTACAGTTGACTTTGTCACTGCCGAGGATACTAACCCAGAAGTAGTCAATAGTATTCAGCCAATGGCGGCACTACGCATCCTAGCTGGCATCCGACTTGCCGCACCCGCCAAATCATTGAGCCTAAGACGGGGTAGAGTTGAGGGTTTGCGCTCGTTACAGGCTCTTGCTTTGCATCTTATAGACTCCTTGTTTTTTAGCAGGGACCTCTTAGCTGAACCCAGTTCGGTTTTTGCCGATCTTAAGTTAATAGCCGATGCTGGCCTGCTCGTTATGCCCAAGGGTGAGAAGGACCTTGCTCTTAGCTACGTTAATTATCTACAGGGGCAGGGGATTAGTGATGCACAGGAATTAGCTGATTCCTTGCTTAATGCTCAGCCCGCTTCTGGGCTTGGCTGTGCTGGCCAGTGTGGCTGTGGCTGTAGCTCCGGTGGTTGTGGTGAAGCCAGCCAGTAATCAAGAATTTGAACACTGTTCAAAAAAGTAGTTGACTAGGACTATGAAGATTAACTTTAGCTCGCTAGCCGATGATGTTTTAGCTGGTCAAAGAGAGGTCAGCCAGCAGGAAGCTCTAGCAATGCTGGCCCTTCCTGATGCAGAAATTCTTAGCCTAGTCGAGGCTGCATCCCGCTTAAGAAGACGGTATTTTTCTAATAAGGTTAAGGTAAATTACCTTATTAATCTTAAATCAGGGTTATGTCCCGAAGACTGCTCCTACTGTTCTCAGCGACTTGGTTCGCAGGCAGACATCCTAAAATACAGTTGGATTGATCCAGATCATGCCCTGGATCAGGCTCGGGCCGCCCGGGCTGCTGGAGCTGCGCGAGTTTGTTTGGTTGCCTCCGGTAGAGGTCCAAGGGACCGTGATGTTGACAGAGTAAGCCGAATGATTCAAAAGATCAAAACCGATCAGCCGGAGCTAGAAATATGTGCCTGCTTGGGCATTCTTAAGGAAGGACAAGCGCAAGGTCTTGGCCGAGCGGGTGCAACAGCCTATAACCACAACATTAATAGTAGTTCGGATTACTACCAGAAAATTTGTAGTACGCACAGCTTTAACGATAGAACCAAGACGGTGGAGGAGGTACAAGCCAGCGGCTTATCGGCCTGTTCTGGGCTCATTGCGGGTATGGGTGAAAGTGACCAGCAATTGGTTTCGGCCGTTTTCACGCTCAAAGAATTAGAGGTTGACTCTATACCGGTAAACTTTCTGCTGCCCTTTGAAGGAACACCCCTGGCGGGACAGTACAATCTCACAGCTCTTAAATGCCTAAAAATTTTAGCCATGGTACGCATGGTAAATCCTGACCGGGAAATTAGGTTGGCAGCCGGAAGAGAAGAGCATCTTGGCTCCCTCCAGGGCTTGGGGCTGCATCTAGCCAATTCACTTTTTATTGGAGATTATCTAACGTCTGAAGGTCAGGAAGCTTTAGATGATTTGCAGATGATTTATGATGGCGGCTTTGAGATATTGGGGGCCGAAGAGAGGGATCTGCTGGCAGAACACCGTCAGCGTATCAAGACTTATGGGTCTCAGGACAGGGCTTTGGCTGGGCCCGTTCCAGACAAAAAGACGGCTCAAACTCTTCCTGTGCCGACTCCACGCAAGAGGGGAACAGGAACCGATCTTAAGCCTAATGCCTAGAAGACATAAGGCATAAGAACAGGGTAGATAAAGGCAGTGATGCTACTATGTCTCTAACCATTGACTAGCGTATAGGGGCCGATCCAAAAGCCTTGCCTTGGGCTGATTTTATGAGACGAGCAGGGACATTGTGCACTTTTGACGAAGCCTCTTGATAAGGAACAATGAATACTAAAGAATTATCTCCAGCTTTTTTGACCTCTCTTCTTGTTATTTTTATTGGTGCGCTGTTAATTTCTTTCAATTCATCACTGACCGGCTGGATTGGCTGGGTTCTGATTCTTGCTGGACTCGCTCTTAACGTATTCTCAGCTTTGCTGACAATTCAGGGAGCTAAAGGTGGGCCGCTGCCTCAGGTGATGGCTAAGAAAACCGGCAGAGATGAGCAGCCAGCTACCGAGGACACCGACAATACGGCGACTACTATTCAATCGGCGGTCAATTCTGAGTCAATTCACCGGAGCCATCTTTCTGATTCCTAGGAGCACCGCCTCCTTCCTGGGTGGCTTTAACGGATAAAATAGCTCCCGTGAATACTAAAATATTGATCTCCCCCGCCTATTGTATTTCAGTTGCCCTCTTAATCCTTGCCACCATTCTGGTTGGTACAGACCTACTGCTGCTGGGATGGATTACTTTTATTGCGGGTTTAGGTCTTAATGCTATGGCCCTGCTGGTTATAGCAAACCGTGACTACTTACGTACGGGAAAAAGTGGGACTGAGCAAGAGGGGAAGCCAGGGGACTAGCCGGCTGAGGTCCACATTAATTATGGCAAGTATCCACACAAATAAAGCGGCAAAGAGCAAGTCAATTTATTTCATCTGGCCCAAAAGCCTTCTGGTCCACTGAGAGATTTCATATGCTGAAGGTACTCACACATTTGAGAACCGCATACGAATATAAAGGAGAGTCTGCTCGTGGAGTATATTTACACCACCGAAGCACGCTCGGTAGGACAAGCGCGCGACGGGAGGGCCTACCTCACCGATGGAACACTTGAAATACAGATGGCCCAAGTAGAAGAACTAGGTGGTAGCGGCCAGGGCGCCAACCCCGAACAACTTTTTGCTCTAGGTTACGCCACCTGTTTTCATCAGGCTGTCAAAAAAGTTGCTCGCCAGATGCAGGCAGACGCTAGCTCATCTTCAGTACAATCCAGAATAAGTTTTGGCCTGGATGAACAGGGCCTTCAGACTTTAGCTGTTGGTTTAGAAGTATCCCTACCCTATGTTGAAATGGCTCAGGCTCGTGACATTGCCATGCGGGCCCACGCAATCTGCCCCTACTCACGTGCTACCCGGGGAAATATAGAAGTAATAGTTGATGTAGTAGAAGAGTAGGGTAGCGGAGGAAGAGAACTAACGTTGCTGTGCTGCCCACTGCTTTAATCCCTCGATTTCGGCACGGGCAGAAGCGGTTAAGGCCTTGTTATCGCGGAGCATTTGCTGGGCACGCAGGTCAATAAAGTTAAGGTACTGGGGATCCTTTGTTTTTAGGTAGCCGTCTCGAGACGTATACATGTCAGCAAAATCTTTACTGGCCTGGCGCTGCAGCAGCCAGCGTCCCCATAAAAGGATTAAGGCGCAGCTAAGAACAACGAGGGTTCCCCATCCCTTTGTCCATACATACAGGAGGGCAGCAAGAACCATCAACCCGGTCAGTAAAGGTGCAACGGAAATAATATAGATCCCTTCTTGTTGGCGCTTTTTATCCAGACTACGCCGGCTCACTTGGATAAAAGTTTCTTTAAAACTAGGTTTAGTCATGAAGGGCCCTATCAATGAATTCATGGGTATAGGTAACAACATCATTGGTCATTTCTTGAATATCTGCCGGTGAGTGTGCCAAAGATGCTGAACGATCAGCAACCCGGTGCATATCAAGGTCATTCCAGGAATCCCCGATCGTATAAACTTTGAGCGGCTCCTGTAAATAATTAACAAGCCAGGTTAAGCCGGATCCTTTATTACTATCCAAGGGAACAATATCTAAGAAATCTAGGTTTCGGTGGCAGTCCAGCCTGCCAGAAAATTTCTCTTCGATCCAGGCCTGAATCTCAGCCCGGAGCTGATCATTTGTAACCCAGAGCGGTATGCCAACATACTGATGCTCTTTAAGTTCTGCTTTATCCAGGGCAGAAAAGGCTGGCAAAATATTGGAAACCCAACCGGTACCGTTACTAATTTGGTAGTCATGATCAAGCGTTGTGGCAAAAACATTGACATCTTTTGTTCCTGCCAGACGGTCCACTACCTCACAAACAAGGTCAAGATCAAGAGTTTTTTGCTGCAGTATCTGATACTGACTATCCGTTATGACAGCTCCGGTGTAGAGGACATAATAATCAAAACTAAAATCATAGGGCTCAAAGGCAACTTGATTAGCGTAAATACTCTTTCCTGTATTGCAAACAGCAAGGTTACCTGCCTGCTGCCAGGCCTTAAGAGCGGTCAGAGTTCTATGGTCAATTTTACGCTCAAAGAGCAGGGTACCGTCCACATCAAAGGACATTAGCTTCTTCATCAAAACCCTATCTATAGCTACCTGCTAGAAAAGAATCCTCTTGTCTGCTACTCAGACTACCGAGGAGCAGACAAGAGGATCAACACTTAAGATCTATGGCGCAAGAATACCTGACCATACACCAAAGATACCAACAGCAAACATGCCAAAGATAATCCAGAGGGGATTAACCTTATTGCGCAGTAGCCACATGCAGAGGAAGGTTAGTAGCAGGGCTAGTAAGCCCGGAAGTAGACTATCCAGGACAGATTGAACTGTGGTCACTACCTCATTACCTTCCGGATCTTTGTAGCGTGACAGTTCAAAGGGAACATTAATACTGGTCCACTTGGAAACCAAAGATCCCATGACAAAAAGACCAACAATAGAGGCTGCCTGGGTAAACCTGCGTAAGGTGTGGCCGCCTATTTCTGAAACAAGTTCAACACCCTTCTCATATCCGAGTTTAAAGCCATACCAGCGGGTAAAAACTCGGATAATAGTGAGGCCAAAGAAAAAAATTAAGGGGCCCAGAATATTTCCGGCAATAGCTAAGGAGGCAGCCAAGGCTGCAAGTACCGGCCGGGCTGTACCCCAAAAAATAGGATCACCAACCCCAGCCATTGGGCCCATCAGACCAATTTTGACGTTAGTAATGTCTGCTTCGTCAATGTCTTCTCCGGCAGCTTTTTGCCGTTCCATAGCGGCGGTAACACCCATAATAGGAGAAGCAATCCAGGGGTGAGTATTAAAGAATTCTAGGTGTCTTTTGAGGGCTGACGCCTGATCTTCCTTCTTGGAATAAAAGCGTTTAATAGCCGGGATCATGGATACCGCAAAACCAATGGCCTGCATACGTTCAAAGTTAAAGGATCCCAGAAGGAAAGTGGAACGTATGTAGGTTGAGTAATAGTCTCGCTTGGTAAGGTCTAGCTGTTCTTCTTGCTTAGTTTGAACAGCTTGATTGTTTTCTGAACTCTGCGTGTTACGTGTCATGATGTTATCTCCTACTCAAGCTCATTATCTAAATCGTGTGCAGCTGCCGCTTTTGCCGGGGCCGGGGCCACAATTGAATCGTGAAGGGCCGGATTAAGCTGAACATAAATAACTGCAAGGCAGGCACCGATCATGCCAAGACCAACAAGGTTAAAATCAGGGATGAAAGCAGCTAGAACAAAGCCTAGGAAGAAGAAGGGCATCAGAGCGCTGGCCTTCATCATGTTAATAACCATGGCGTAACCAACCACAACAATAAAGCCTCCCGCTACTTGCAGACCCGACGTGATGACCTCGGGAATGGCGTCTAACCAGGATTGGACAAGCTCGGTACCGGCAAGAACAGCCACGGCCGTCGTAGGCAGAGCCACCCGGAGACCTTGCAGTAAGAGGCCAAGAAAGTGCATTGCTTCGATGCCTCTAAAATTAGCTTCTTCAGCAAATCTGTCCGCCTGATGCTGGAAAAAAACTGTGATAGTTCGCACAAAGATGGTGAGTACCTGGCCGGCAGTAGCAAGTGGAATTGCCAGGGCAATACCTTCACCAAGATCCTGATTACTTTCAATAACAATGATGGTTGCTATGGTTGAGGCCAGGGCTGAATCCGGTGCCATTGCTGCGCCGACGTTCATCCACCCCAGGGCAATAAGCTCCAGGCTACCACCCAGCGCAATACCGGTCGGTAGATCACCAAGGACCAGGCCCATGAGGGTACAGGCTACAAGGGGGCGGTGAAACTGACGCTCATCTAAGACCGAGGCCATACCGCAAATTAGAGCTACGAGGGTTACTAAGATTAATTCCAGCGGACTCATTTCAACAGGCCTTTCTCTTTTAGTTTGTTCATCATATCTTCGCGGCCACTGTTAGGTACCTGCTGAATGGTGAGCTTGATGCCGCGTTGGGAAAGCTCTTGATAGGCTTTGAGGTCATCTTCCGAGGCATACACTGCCTCCGATACTTGTTTCATACCCGTTTTATAGGTAACACCGCCGACATTAACCTCTTTAATCTGGATACCTTCGTCCAGCAGTCGGAGGGCATCCTGAGGGGTTTCTACAACAATCATGGTTTTCATACCGGTGTACTTGGGGTTCTTGTAGACACGACCCGTCTTAGCTATATCAAGTACATTAGTTTTAATATGTGAGGGTGCTACTTGTAGCAGGAGCGTTTTACGAAGCTTGTCTTGAGCAGCTTGATCTGAGGCAGCGATGAGGGTCTGCGGCGCTAGGTTATTAACCCAGCTACCCGAGACCTGCCCGTGAATCAGCCGAGAGTCAATACGCAAAAAAATCACATTCATGTGTCCGTCAGCTGCCGGCTGTTCGCTTGGGGCTGGGCTGGGGCTACTGGGAAGAGGGGGTTCAGTAACGGGTTTCTCTTCCGAAGGATTCATTTGCTCTTGGAAGCTGCGGATTCCCTGGCTTCCAGCAGATTTAGCCTTGTCTACTAGTTTAGCTAGGTTGATATTTTTGCGTCCGGCAGCACTAATAACCTCGATGAGCATGGGGAGGTTAACTCCGGAAACAACATCAGTTTTTTCTCGTTCAGCAGCGAAACGTGCTGCTGCATTGTAGGGACTACCGCCAAAGAGATCTACCAGCAGTAGTAGTTCTTCATCGCTGGGGTATTCTTGGGCAATATTTTGATAGTTCTCGATTAAATCCTCAGGACCCTGCCCTGGCATGAAAGATACCGGGCTGACCTTATCGAATTTACCGAGAATCATGCGTGTGGTTGCTAAAAGCGCAGGGGCTGATTCCCCGTGCGCCGCAACAATAATGGCAACCATGGCCGATCCTCTCACGCTGTAGTTGGAATGTGTACGTGGTTACATTCCAGAATTTACACCAGATGAGAGGGGGAAAGAAAATTTGCCAAAGTGTCTTATTAAATGCAAGCCAACATTAACTATATGTCTTAATTCATCGTAGGGGGTTTTGCGGATCCTTACTCACTGTATGCCGGCATAAAATTCAAGGGATTTGTCCCCAATAGTGTTTAGCCTGATGAGAACCAATATTAAAGATCTAGGCAGGGAATAATTCCCTGCCTAGAATAAAATGACGCTGTGTTACTTTATGGTCAGGACGTTCTTAAGCCGCCTATTAGTGGGCAAATAACCGTAGTCACCTAACCCGTTATTACCAAAAGTCTCGTCAACATAGGAGGTTGTGCCTGAGTAGACAATTCGAACGGTTGGGGCAAGAGTTCCACCGCGTCGACCGTCCACATTGTCAATAAAGGACTGCACTAAGCCGCCGGGCTGAATATAGTGTGAGTAAGCCTGGAACTGGCGCACATTCTGTTGCGGTTGTGGATTCTCAGCGGTCGCAAAGGGAAGGTTGAGATCGGTGGGGCAGGCCAGGACCAAACCAGAACCGTTCATAGGCCTGTAATCCGAGCGTATTCCGTTACCGACAAAGCCATAAACACCGTCGGGACCACGCAGACCCGGTGCATAGGTGTACTGGTGAGAGATGGTGAACAGGTAGTAGTTATTTTTTTGGATGATCATCTGAGGACGCTCGGTCTGATCATTGGTTCCATAGGCAGTCAGGATGGGAGGAAGCATCTTCCACTTGGTAAGCTCCTTGTTGGTTGCCACGGCTAAACCAATGTTTCCGCGCTGCCTATAGGCCTCCATCTTATTAACTTCCTCAACGGTTTCTGCGTTGGGATCATCATCGCGGTAGCCAAGATCTTCTTTGGTAATGAGAGTCTCGGGATCGCCAGGACGGCCACCACCGCAGCCTTCAAACAGCATGTAGCAGGTGCCCGGATCGTTAGGATCTTCAAAGGTGAAGGGATCACGGAAGGCAAAGCCGGGGTTTTGCTCCTGAGTCTGGTACATGACACCGTCCGGCTCTAGGATGGTCTCGTGCTGGCCAAAGTCAGAGAAGGTTACGCCATAATCGTGGACATTGAGTTTGCCGGCTACCGTTGCAATAACAGACGGTTTGCCTTCGGTACCTGCGCGAACAGGGGGGAAGGTTGTTGCTGTGTAGAAAACCCGGACGGTATTTCCTTCGATAAGACGAGTTGAACCTGACCACTCGGTGTTAGAGACCGAAGTGTTACCCGGGAAGAGGTGACCTCCGTAGGTCCACTTGTCCGTGGGCTCTGCATCAGAGCGGCGGAAGAAGTAACCAATACGGGCACTCCAGTGGCGTTCATCAAAAGGAATGGAACGTGGTGCCACCAGGCTAAAGATAACATCCCAGCCCTTGTAGGAAATCTGGTTGGCGTATTCATCGGTAAGTGACCAGGTATCCCAGACCCAGACCACATCATTCATAATGGGAAAGTCCTTGGGAATGTCGGGCATGGTCAAGGACTTTGGTAGGGAATTTTCCCCCGGGCTAACCTTGGTGTTTGTCTGTTCCGTAATGAGCTGGCGGGCCTCGGCTCTGGTCCAGCGTGCATGGAAATCAGATTCTACGGGGTCGTAGACTTCGCCAGTGTGTTCGGGGGGCAGGGGAGTTCCGGACCCAGAAGCTCGGGCAATGGTCTGACCTGAGGTAGTTAACCCCGCAGCAGCAACGGCACCACTGGCTAGCATAAGATGCCCTAGGTTGCGGCGAGAAATGGGTGTTTGGTCGATCCGTCGATGCTGACTGGCCATGTCAAACTCCTTCATTTGATTTCGATGTACATGGTGATGCCAGCATAAACACGGGTATTCGGTAGGTTCAATAGTCCATATATATTTCTAAATAGCCTACAAATCTCCTGATTTTGCTGGCGACCAATCGACCACATGTCTAGATATATCGGTAGGTTTTTGTTAATTTATAGACCGCGCTGTCCGGTTTATTTTTGAAATAGACAGATGTCCAGTAAGCGACAAAACTTTGGAAGCTATAGATAAGCTAAGTGGGCTTGTTGTACCGGCTTTCACCCAAGGGGCGGGCCTGTTGGTTGCTGTTAATATGATTCCCGGGCGTAGTTATTGGGGGGTGGGAGGTCCACTTTTTCTTACTTGACTGGTGTAAATATATTTTGACTAGTTATGTAGATTACTTAATCTATAAATTAATGGTCTATTTTTTGAAGTTTATGGTATTTGAATTTTTTCAAAAAGGGTGCAGGGACGAGCGATTGCACGTGCTTTATATCACATTTTAATATACGTGGTTTACATCACTCACTAATCGAGATTAAGGTCTTTAGCCAGCCTAGCTACGTGCAGAGTGAGGTAGGTTATCTCCCCATCGGTGAGTTCCTGTTGCGTTTGCATTTCCAGCAAAAGGTAGAGTTTCTGGGCGCAGGCAAAGGCTCGTGGATAGGAGGTTTGTACGGCTTCCAAGAGGGCGGCAGGCGTCTCATCCTGGTAGAAACTACTGCCCTTCTTCTCAACACGCACAAAAAGATAGCGTAGGTGGCTAATAAAACGGGCCGCACTCATCGATGTCTGATCAACTTCCTGGCCGTAGACGGTGGAGATAAGTTCAAAAATTTGGCTAAATATCTCAGTCATCCGAAAGGTTTGGTTCATATCCCCGGTGGCAAACTGGGAGTTAACCAGATGTAAAGCTAGGGGAATAGCTTCTTGCTCTGGCAGAGTAACTCCTAGCCGCTGGTTGGTTAAATCCCGAGCCCGCTGGCCAAATTCAAGCTCCCGCGGATAGAGTTGGGTAACTTCTAGAGCTAGGGGATAATCGACGGCATCGCCTTCCTTAGCCCTCAGGACAGCAAAATTAAGGTGATCAGCAAGCGGGATGATGAATGAATGGGAAATAGTGAAGCCACCAGCTGCCTTTACTTCTGATTCTAACTCAATGGCTAGCGAAAGAATTTCTGCTGGAATTTCTGAAAGCGACCAGTTAAGACGTTCTTGGGAGGTGCCTGACTCGGGCACAAAGGTTTGCTCAACCAGCTTGGGGTCAACCATGTCTCCCTTACGTTTAGCAAAGGCTAAACCGCGACCAACAACCACTGTTTCCGTACCAGAATAATTGACGGCAAGAGCAACGTTGTTGTTGTAGATGCGTAGAATGCGCACGGCACCCCCTTCTGCCCAAGTAAACGTCCTCAGACCTCATTAAAGCATGTTAAAGACAAGTCGTTTGATTCTTGGAGTGGAGTTGAGCCCGAATGCTGGTAATCCTGACCATACACCAAAGTGTTGTCTAGGCTAGATTGCCCGCTGCTAATGCTACTACTTAAAGGAGGCCAATGTAGCAGGTCAGCCTGGAAAACCTGGATTTAGAGACCTAGCTAAAGGGCTAAGCCTGTATTTATAAAGCAAGATCCCGGTAGTATTTTTCTACCGGGATCTCATCTAAAAGCAGGTCTTTTTAGCCTTGTACGGTTTGCGGCTCTTCACGGTCAAGGCTGGCGCCTTCAACATCCATATCGGGGAGTAACCTATCCAGCCAGGCGGGCATCCACCAGGCTCGCTGGCCCAGTAGCTGCATAGCTGCCGGGATAAAGGTCATACGAACCAGGAAGGCATCTACCAGAACTCCAAAGGCTAAACCAAAACCGAGTGGACGAATCATGGTCAACTCTGCATGGATAAATCCGGCAAAAACAGTGATCATAATAATGGCAGCAGCAACAACAACTCGAACGCTGCTATTAAAACCAGTAATAATAGCAACTGTAGCTTCCTTACCGTGTACGTAAGCCTCCCGCATGCCAGAAACCAAAAAGACCTGGTAGTCCATGGCAAGTCCAAAAAGGATACCAATCATCAAGGTTGGCAGGAAGGAAAGAACAGGACCGGGGTCGTGTACTCCAAAAATTGTTCCCAGCCAACCCCACTGGTAGATAGCAACTACAGCACCAAAGCTAGCTAAGACGGAGAACAAGAAGCCAACCGTAGCCATGAATGGAACCAGGATAGAGCGGAAAACCAGAATAAGGATGATAAAGGAAAGACCTAAAACAATGCCCAAGTAGAGAGGGAGCTTTCCGGCTAGAATTTGGGAGATATCAATGTTGCCGCCAGTCTGTCCGGTAACGCCGAGGCTGGCTTCTTGTCCATCCGAGCTCGTCACTGTGGTACTGCGCAGATTATTAACCAGCTCAATGGTGGATTCAGCATTGGGGCCCGCTGTAGGGATCACCTGAAAAACAGCCAGTGAACGGTCATCGGCAATACCTACCGGAACAACTGTCTTAACCTTATCCTGATCGGCAAGATGCTCTCCCACTGCAACCTGAAGGTTCTTAGCCTGCTGCTCATTAATTCCCTCAGGGAAATCAGCAACTGTAATAACGGGGCCGTTAACCCCTTCACCAAATTTTTGGTCAACCAACTTGTAGGTTATGTACTGGGTTGAGCTGGTATCGGCCGAAGAAGCGTCCGGCAAACCTAGACGCATACTCCCCATGGGCAAGGCTAGAAAGACTAGCAGCATGGTTGTTGCAAGTAGAGTCATAATAGGGTGGCCGGTGACAAGCTTAATCCAGCCCCGGGGTTTATCCATATACTGCTGGGCCGCAGCAGCTGCAGCCGCAGCATCCTCGGCATTGACACCGGGTTGATGGGCCTGCTCAATTCTTGCCCAGGCTCGTTTAGGCAAGGCAGCCCGATCAATGATGGCCAAAGCAGCCGGGGTGAGGGTAACTGCCACCAAAACAGCAACAGCAACACAGACAGCGGCAACATTACCCATAACAGCCAGGAAGGGGATACCGGTCACATTCAAGGCTAGAAGTGCTATGACTACGGTAGCACCGGCAAAAACCACGGCATTGCCGCTGGTGCCGTTAGCTAAGGCAATGGACTGGCTAAAGCTCATACCTTGCGCCAGATTGCTGCGGTGTCTATTCAAAATAAAGAGTGAATAATCAATACCTACTGCCAGAGCCAGCATAATACCCAGGACAGGAGTAATTGAGGTCATTTCAATGAGAGAGGAAAAAGCCAGGGAGGCAAGTACTCCTACAGCTACACCAACCAAAGCCATCAGAACGGGCAAGCCGGCAGCAACAAGGGTACCTAACATAACCAGCAAAACAAGCAAGGCAACAACTACACCAACAACCTCACCAACACCAAGAATTTTGGTCATGTTCTCTGCAATATTTTTGTCAAAGCTGACCTTAAGGCCCTTCAGATCGGCCGATTCAAAATGTTCCATCACCTGATCTTTGGTGTCCTGGGGAATATTCTGGGCCTCCTGATCAAAGCTGAGGATAGCAACAGCGGTTGTACCGTCCTCAGAGACAGACTTATAGTCCTTCATCAGGTTAAAGAGGGCAGAGTTGTAGTCATACTCGGCCTTTTGGGCCGGGAAACCAGCTTCGTTATGCGCTAACTTTTCTTTATTAGCTTTCAGCTCTTCTTTAGCACTATCAAGCTCCTTTTGCTGTGACGGCAGAGCAGCTTTCTTCTGATCCAATTCCTGCTGAGAGCTCTCCAGCTGGGTTCGGTTAGCAGCTAAAGTTTGCTGATTACGAGCAATTTCGGCCTGGGCTGCGTCAATCTGCGCCTGCGAAGCAGCAAGTTGCTGATTTTGAGCGTCTAGTTCTTGCTGTTTTGCAGTGATCTGGGCCTGCTGGGCGTCAAAGGTTGGACGCTGCGCATCCAAGAGCCCGGCAGCACGGGCCTGCGCTATAGCCTGATTCAGCTGATCTTGGGCTAGATTAAGCTCGCCCTGGCCAGCCTCAAGTTGGCTGCGTGCCTGATTTACTTGTTCCTGGGAAGAACTGGCCTGGGAAATAGCCGCCTGTAATTCTTGCTCACCGCTTGTAAGCTGGGCAAAACCGGCATCGATCTGTTGCTGAGCCTGAGCAATCTGTTCTGGGGCAGCGTCCAGTTGAGCCTGCCCGCTGTCAATCTCTTGTTGGGCTTGATCAATTTTTGCCTGAGCGTCCTTAAACTGCTGAGGGGCAGCGTCTATCTGTTTTTTAGCAGCATCTAGCTTAGCCTTGTTGTCGACCTTTTCTTGTTCAGTTTTAAAGGGATCAACAACAGATGCTAATCCGGGAATATTATCTGCGCTGGCTAAAGAATCACTAAATGCCTGCTTTTGTTCTGCTGTGATAGGAGTGCCATTATCGGTTGTTACAACCACCTGGCCTAAACCCTGGTTAGCTGAGGGATACTTATCTTTCAGCTGGTCAGCCAATTGCTGAGTTTGGGATCCGGGAATAGTGAAGGTATTGACCAAGCTGCCACCAAATGCTGCATAAGCACCAGCAGTAGCTGCCAGTAGCAGCGCCCAGATGCCTACAACAGCCCAGGCTTTTTGGGCTGCAAAGCGGCCGAGGGAATATAAAAATTTAGCCATAATTTTCTCTTCAGACGTAGTGTGAATAGGTAGCTTACTTGGATTCTGGGGATGCAGAAGGGGATGCAATAAATTGCTGGATATAGTCAAAACCTTCGATCATTGAATCGAATAGTTCGGACATGGTTGGTTCGGGTTCACCGCGGCTCTGCCTTGCAAAGTACTGGGCCAGCCAAAGTTCCACGCTGCTTTCAATAATGTCGATCAGTAAATTAACGAAAACGGCTAAGCGGATAGGTCTAACCTGTGGATAGGCTCGTTTTGACTCTTCAAGCAGGTGTTGTCGGGCCGCTGCCATCATGGGGTATTTCCAGTCTTGGGAATGGTTAGCTTCTAATAAAGAGATACCAATAGTGATGGCTGGGTAGAGGTGGGCTGCGATATTGGGGAGGGTAATAACCTTACGGGCTTCATGGAGCAGCGTACGTTCAAATCCAGTAGTGGCTGGGTTGAGACTTGGCTTATACCTGGCTAGTAGATCTGCAATATGCTGGCCCATGCGCTCGTGGACGGCGTCTAGGGCTGATTGAAAATGATTAAAGATGGTTCTACGGGAGACATTTGCTACCCTGGCTAACTCCTCAGGCGTGAGGGCAGCGGCTCCCTGTTCCACCATAATCTTTTCAGCGGCCTCTAGGATAGCCTGCCGATTCTCCAGCCGTCGTAGCTGATGCCGGTTGGGTTTTTTACTGTTTGTCTCTACAACCAAACTCATGGTTATTACACTAAGTGCAACATTGCACTCAGTGCAAGTTCCTAAACCTCTTTCTAGTGAGATCTTAAAGACAATACGAATCTTGAGCTTGGGTGGGGGTGAAGGTCTCTTTAAAGGAAGAAAGACTCGTGCCGGGGGGAACCACAACCACCGGCACGAGCCAGTCTAGATGAATCACGAGCTTTAGCTCAGCGATTCAGTCTCGCACACACCCTGACGGGTGCAATAGTTGACAACGAGATAACTATATCCATACAACGGTTTCGAATGCAAGTATTTTTTGCAAAAAAGTTAAAATTCTTACTAATGAGTAATATTATGCTGACCACATAAGGGTCTGTTGGGTATGTTACTGGCGAATAAGCTAGCCAGTGTCGATTTGCATAAGCAATTTAAGTGCCAGTCTTTCCGTGCTAATCGCCCCGGAAAAAAAGGGGGTATGTTGTGGGGCAACCTAGGAAAACATAAGGAGTTTAGTGGCAGCTCGGGGATTTCCGGCAAAATTTGTTTGAACCATTTAAGCTTCTATCTGTAAAAGATTTTGCCATAAGAGATAGTAGTCACTAACAGCTGTGTAGAAGCTGTGTCTACTAAAAGTAGCTGCTGTATATTCGGCAGCTATCCACAGATAAAGGGGCATGCGCCGGTCTTCTTGGCTATCCTTAATGGCATGAGCAGTAAAGCAAACGAAATCGCAAAAAACCTTCCCAAGCTTCAACATCCCGATGGTTCTGCTGTGCGTGCTTTAGTAGTTGATGACGAGGCCATGCTTGAAGAACTCATTAGTGTTGGTTTACGAATGGCAGGGTGGCAAGTACAGTCGGCCGGTACCGGGCCAGATGCGCTTGAGATTGCTAGACAGTGGCGCCCCGATATTCTGGTGCTTGACATTATGATTCCAGGCTATGACGGTGTTGAGCTGCTCTCTCGCATTCGTAAGCTCTACGCTAATATTCCCTGCCTATTTTTGACAGCTAAGGATTCAGTGGATGATCGTATTATTGGTCTGGCTTCCGGTGCAGATGACTACGTAACAAAACCCTTCTCTATGGAAGAGGTAATGATTCGCTTGCACAGGCTGGTTCAGCGTTCTGGGGTAACCGCTGTTGGTGCTGCCGAACTTGTGGTTGGAGATTTGGTTCTCAATCAAGATACTCGTGAGGTTACCCGGGCTGGGGAGGAAATACAGCTAACAGCCACGCAGTTTGAACTTTTACGCTATTTGATGGAGAACGCCAAACGGGTGGTTTCTAAGACACAGATTCTAGATAGCGTCTGGAATTACGATTTTGGCGGGCAGGCAAACATCGTAGAACTCTACATATCCTATTTACGTAAAAAAATAGATGCCGGCCGTGACCCTATGATTCATACCGTACGCGGTGCCGGATACGTCATTAGGCCTGCATAAAATTGCCCGATAAGACAAGAGTGAGCAGGTTGCCGACTCCACGCCTGAGGACGAAGCTGCTGGCCTTTATGGTGGTTCTGCTCAGTGGCGCCTGCCTTTTTATAGGGGTAGCTAGTTACCTTACGCTAGAGAAGTCACTAGAGGGGCAGATGCAGGATCGCCTTAATGGGGCCTCACACCGCGCTAGTATGATGCATCCTATTGATGACGGCCAGCAGGCGGCGGTAGAGGAATTAAATGGTTGTGCGGCGGCAGAGAAAGGTGGCAATCCTCTGCAAGCTCCCGGGCAGGGATCGGGAACGCTTAACCTCTGCATTAAAAACGATGAAGTTATTTTTGCGGGTTGGCTAGATGGCCAGGGGCAGCTACAAGAACTTTCGGATGCGGATATAGCTGAACTTAAAAATATTCAAGTGGGCCAGCAGGGCCAGCAGCTGGAGTTAGAAGCGGGCCCCTACCTTGTGAGCGCTCAACTGGTGGGAAACGACCAGGAACTCAAACTGCTGACTGGGGTGCCGTTGGAGGAGATGCGGGCAACGCTGGGGAGCCTTCTGCTGGTGATGACAGCTGGATCTGGGCTCATTATTTTACTGGCTGGCCTGCTGGGGTCGGTGCTTATTAGCCGAACTATGCGTCCGCTAGAGCGTGTTTCGGCAGTAGCAACAGATCTTGCACGTGCTGATCTGGGAGTGGGCTTGAGCGGTACAGACTCTAGGGTGGCAGCTGCGGATGCCCATCCAGGAACTGAGGTGGGATCAGTTGGCTACGCCCTGAACCAGCTACTTGATAATGTGCAGCTTGCCCTGGAAACCAGGCAGCGAACAGAAGAGCAGATGCGAGTATTTGTGGCCGATGCTTCCCATGAGTTGAGGACACCCCTGGCGGCCATTAAAGGTTATAGTCAGCTGATTCGCTGGACGGAAGATCTAACGGACTCTGGGGAGAAATCGCTTACCAGGATTGATTCACAAACCCAGCGCATGAGCAAACTGGTGGAAGATCTACTTTTACTGGCTCGCCTGGATGAAGGAAAAGCACCGCAGCTGGAAACCGTTGATATGACGGAGATTGTGCTTGAGGCCGTTACAGATTTACAGGTAGCAGCTACTGATCATACCTGGAATTTACAGGTCTCTGATGAGCCAGTGTATGTTCGGGCCGATAAGTCGCAACTAGAGAAGGTTGTGCTAAACCTCCTTTCCAATGCCTGGAAACATACGGAAAAAGGTAGCAGCGTCTGGGTGGAATTACGCAATATTACGGATACCCGGCAGGTGGAATTTGTTGTTACCGATAATGGGCAGGGGATAGAACCAGAATTTGTTAGCAAGATCTTTGACCGGTTTAGCCGGGCAGACAGGGCCCGTTCTGGATCAATGGGAACTACGGGGCTGGGCCTGCCTATTGTTAAGGCCATCGTAGAGGCTCATGGGGGTGCGCTTAACCTGGAGACACGACCCGGCTGTACGGTTTTTAAAGTCCGGTTGCCCCGGGCAGAAACATTTCAAAATTAGATATGTCTCTAAGCAATATTAGTAGCACTATTGACAACCTTCATGCTTCTATGTGTAGGCTAGGGAATGTAGGTATTGCACAGTGAGAAAATAATTATGAGGTGAAGTTTTCTCTCTGCGTATATACCTGATGGGGTTGCCACGTTATGAAGATAGAGCTAGGGGGAGTCTTTATCATATACGTGGCGACCCTGCAAATTTTTAAGGTAATTCTTGTTATGCTGGGCGGTATATTGTAAGTTTTCCCTAGTCGTGAGGGAGAAAACTGGGGCAGTTTTGACAGGTACCCCCCGCTAAGGACCCGGGGAAAAACCGAAAATGTATAGATTTACCTGACAAAAATCAAAAAAGTAATGTTAGAGTATTTAATATAACGATTTGATAACAGCCGAAAGAGTTAGGGCAATGTCTTTTTTTATGCGTGCCACTGTAGGCGCTATATCGATTGCCCAAAAAGTATCGGCATTAACGGGTAGAAAACTGCCCGCTACCCCGGAAAAATCTGCAAAACAGGTCAAGCTTCCTAATTATATATACGAAAAATATGGATCGTATTTTAGAACTATTGAAGGCGCCACTGTGGTGCGACTTGATCCAGAGTCCTACCGTCACCCTAATGAACTGATTTATCTTCACGGTGGCGGCTACACCCAGCCCATCAACCATATGCACTGGGGGATCGTTGATCGACTTATGGCTACGACACGGTCAAGAGCTCTTGTTCCCCAGTATCTTCTGGCTCCAGAACATACGGCAGCTGAGGTTTACCCCCTCCTGGATAAGGTCTATGATTTAGCGCAGCAGCGGGTGCAGCAAAGAAAAGGAAAAATAGTTATTGCCGGTGATAGTGCCGGTGGCGGGTTGGCTTTAGCCTATGCCATGAATCGACGTGACCGGAAGCTGTCACTGCCGGATCAGCTTATTCTTTTTTCGCCTTGGCTTGATGTAACTTTACAGAACCCCGAAATTAAGACCATCAAAGATCCTATGCTCAAACAAGAAGAGCTGACTAAGGCCGGTAGGGACTGGGCAGGGGAGTGGGATGTCAAAGATCCAAGAATTAGCCCCTTGTTTGGCTCTTCGCAGGATCTGCCACTTACCCTGATTTACCAGGGTAAGCAGGATATTCTTTACCCGGATGTTCGTGTTTTTTCTGAGACAGCGCAGCAGGAGGGGGCTCCGATAAAACTTATGGTTGCCCCTACCGGGTTTCACGTATATATGGCTTTGCCCTATTTGCCGGAATCTAGGCAGGTTTACCGAGAAATTAGGGGTATTTTTAAGACTTAGGCGAGTTAATGGGCCCGTGGTGGAGAAGCCTTAAATCTGGGACTTAGGTAGGAGATCTTTCGCCTAGTAGAGGCAGCCTGTAAGGGTTATGGCGGGCAGGTGTAGGTTTAGAGATATGAAATTACAAAAAATCCTGCCGGGCCTGCTAGTTTTTGTGGGTGGTGGATTCGGGGTGTCTGTGCAGCAGGGGGTATATCGTAGTCTGTCTTCGCTGGGATATGGCATTTTTATCTACCCTCTGATTAATACACTGGGAGCCTTTGCCCTGGGATTTTTAGCGGCCTTCCTTAAGAAAAAAGGGAACCATACCCTGGTTGAAGATAGGTGGCAGGAACTTGTTTTCTCTACCTTGGGAACCGGTTTTTTGGGCGGGTTTACCAGCTATTCTGCTTTTGCTATGGGAGCTGTTGATATTGCGAACACGGGTGGCAGTTTAGCTAGCCTAGGTTATCTTGCGCTAGTTACCCTGCTAGGTTTTCTAGCGGTTTGGCTAGGGTTCTTTAGCGGGGAAAAGCTATGAGCATCTTTTTGTACGCCGGTCTTTTTTGTGCTGGTGGGTTAGGCGCACTGAGCCGTTACGGAGTGAGTAAACTGGGTAGCAGGTACTGGAAAAAGCCTTTTCCCCTACCGATTTTTATGGTTAACTGCCTGGGGTCTTTTGTCTACGGTGTGCTGAGCGGGTTATTTTTAAAGGTGCTGCCGGAGGTGCTGGGTTATACTGACTACACAACATGGCCTGTAGCTCTTATTTTGTTGGGTTTTCTTTCTGGATTTACCACTTTTTCAACGGCTATGCTGGAAAGCCTAGAGTTAGCCAGGCAGAGTTTTTGGCTAGTCTCCCAGCTGGCTTTATGGTTACAGCCCGTAGCAGCTTTAATGTGTGCTTCTGCGGGCTTATATCTTATCTAGCTGGAATCTTGAAATTAGTCCTAGCCGAGTAGGGAAGTAGTGACATAGGTCGGAAGGTTAACCTAATCGGTACCAGGCATCAACTGGTATGACGATCTTGCTGAGTAAACTCCTGCCTTGATTTTATTTCGTGTGGGGTAGTTCTTGGTGGTTTGTCTAGCGTTTATGCTTGTGGTACGGTGTTTGCGCGGAAAATATTCCGATATAGTCTCAGGGATTTACTGGTGAACCTGGCACGATTTATTCCTGGATAGATGGCAGTCTAACTGCTTCTTCCTTGGGGCTATTCTTGTCTGTTTAAGCCTGGTAATAAGGTCAAGGAATTACCGTGCTAGCCATTGAAACAACCCAGCTTACTAAAAAGTTCAAATCACATGTAGCAGTGGACTCGCTCGATTTGGAAGTTCCTTGCGGACAAATTTATGGTTTTCTTGGCCCTAACGGTTCGGGTAAATCGACTAGTATGAAAATGATCCTGGGTCTGTTGGAGCCAAGCGATGGTGCTGTTAAAATTTTTGGTACCCCTTTGACCAGGCGTAACAAGGGAGAGCTAATACCTTCTATTGGTTCTATGATTGAGGCACCACCTGGGTATGGTCATCTGACCGGTCTTGAAAACATGACCATCATTAAAGAGATGCTTAACCTAGATTCTGACAACATTCATCGTGCTCTGGCCCTTGTTCGGCTAACTAAGCATCAGGATAAATTAGTCAAAAATTACTCCTTAGGCATGAAACAGCGTTTGGGCATAGCAATGGCACTTGTCAAAGATCCCCAGTTGTTGGTCTTGGACGAGCCGACCAATGGTCTTGACCCAGCAGGTATTGAAGAGATCAGGAATTTTCTTGTGGATCTTTCTCATCAAGGGGTTACGATCATGATTTCGAGCCATTTACTAGACGAAATAGACAAAATAGCAGACCAGTTCGGCATTCTTAAAGCCGGCCGACTGATTTTTCAGGGTAATCGGGAAGAACTGTTTAAGGAGTCTGTTCCAGATCTTATAATCGAAACTCCTGAAATAGACAGGGCTTTGCAGGTGTGGCCCCAGGCTGTCCGGGTTAAAAACGGGTTAAGAATAGAAGGTATTAGCAGGGACCAGGCAGCAGCTCTTATTGTGCAACTTGTTCAAGCATCGGTACCCATCTATGAGGTACGCCGTGCACCACAGAGTCTTGAAGATGTTTTTATGAGCATCACTGGAGGCGGCGATACCATATGATGCTTTCTTCTTTGAAACTTGAGTTTTCTAAGATGAGGCGCCTTAGAACTCCGTTGATTTTAAGTCTCATGATACTAGCGGTTGTGGCACTTTCGTCGGCTTCACTGTTTTCTGCCGGCTTGGCCGAACGCATTGCTGATCCGCAAAGTAACATGTGGGAAGCTTTATTACTGTCTTACACTATGATGTCCGCGATGACTTCACCTATATTTATGGCGGTGCTGGCTAGCCGCCAAACCGATATCGAACATTCAGCAAATGGGTGGATCCTTGCCGGAACAAATGGGCAGACACCAGGGCAGCTCTGCAGAAATAAACTTTTAGCCCTCGGCCTGATACTGCTTCCTTTTAATTTACTTCAAACATTATTGAGCCTAGGAATGGGAATGCTAGTTAATATCCAAGCTCCGCTCCATGCTGCTCCATGGCTAGGATATACCGTTTGTCTGTACTCTGTAAATCTAGTTTTTATTGCATTTCATGTATGGCTGTCAACGGTTGTTGAAAATCAACTAGTGAGTGTGGGTGTTGGAGTGTTTGGGGCTTTTATTAGTGTTTTTATGTTGCTATTACCGTCTGTTTTTTCACGTTTTATTCCTTGGGGATACTTTGCCGTTATTTCTTGGGTGCGTCAGAGTGATCAAGGCGTAGCGTATATAGTTCCGCCACTGGGATGGGTGGGTGCATTCTTTATTCTTGGGATGGCGGTTTTCTTTTTTACTACTAAAGCATTTGACCGGCAAGAAAGGTAGGGCCATGTTACGTGCTGAGTACCTAAAGATAAAAAGAGGATGGGTTTGGATGACGGTTGTTCTCCTACCTGGTTTAGCGGTAGTAACGGGAACTATCAATTATATCAATAACCCAGATACCTTAGGAAAAGACTGGGCATCTTTTACTTCACAGGTCACTTTATTCTATGGGTTAGTATTTTACTCAGCTGGTGTTTCCCTTATTGTGGCTTCGCTTTGGCGTATGGAACATCGGGGTAATAATTGGAATTTCTTGCTCTCACACTCTTCCACGATCGGTTCTTTGCTGCTCACAAAAATATTTGTTGCTTTTGTACTGACGGCGATAATGCAAATATTTCTTGTGGCTGCTACTTTATTTTCCGGTTTATTCATTGTGCGTGTTCCTGAGGGTAGCCCAATAAATCTTGTCATAGTGAGTCTCGTTGCGGCCATTGGATCTTTACCTCTCATTGCTTTGCAAACTCTTCTATCCGCACTTTTAAAATCTTTTGCAGCCCCTGTATCTCTGTGCGTTGTTGGCTGTGTAGTAGGAATAGCATCAGTTACATCGTATACATTGCGCCCCTTGAGTTATGTGTTACCACAAGGATTGATTACTCGCACAATGAGTTTGGGATCTACCGCTTTAACCGATTCGGCTGGTTTAAACCTTTTAGACGCGGCGATGCTGACGCTGTCTAGTCTAATTATTTTTGGAATTCTATATTTTGTCAGCCCGTATATAGTTTATAGGGTAAAAATTTGGTAGTCTAAAATTTTATTTATATTATTAAAAAATATGACTATAGGTGTATATTTTATTTCACTTACAATAGAATCTGGGATATAGCGTGTTTCCTATTCATTGGTGTCATGGCGCAGCAGGTATCTATCTAGCTCGTGCACTTAGCCAATCAAGTTTGCAGAGCTCATATGTTTCAGAGCTGATAGATCAATCTAAAAGTGCTTTATTAGATTCTCCTTTACCAAGAAATGATAGTCTTTGTCATAGTTCTTTGGGAAATGCTATCTGCTTGTATTCTGCTGGTGACAGGAAAGCTGGACGACAGTACTTAGATGAGTCTGTACGGCGTATTCTTGCTTCTAACTTTCGACATGGTTTAGGATTGCCTGTCAAGACAGTTCCTGGTTTAATGCTAGGCTATGCTGGCTTTATACATGCTATTTGTGTAGCGATTAATGAATCTATTCCTTCTGTTTTGTCTTTTGAATCTATACAAAAGAAAAATTTTCTGACGTAAATGAATGTTTATGAATAATTTTTTAAACTCCCCAGGTATAAATATTTGCTCGTTCAGCCAGGACAAGACCAAAGGGTAGGTTATCTACCTACTCCTGATGCAGGCACTCATAGTTTAGAGAGGGATAACCTTATGATTAGTCAGCTATTGTTAATGTTAGAGTGAGTGATTGCCCAGATTAAGACCCGGCAGATTTTATATGCCGGTTTCAGGTGTACAAGTTGTATTTTAATGACTGGCATAAAGATTTTTATCGGGGATGCTATCTAGCTTTTGTAGATGTTGATTCTAGATTGTGGTAAATAATACAATGCACGTGCCAGGCTATAGAACTTTACCACCTTACTGTGACAGTACCGCCAATGCGATAAAGCTAATCTTTAGGAAGAGATCAATGTTTTAGCAGCACTCATCAAATTTATCTAGCTATTAGTCGCAACCATTGGGTCTGCCTCTGAGGTGCAGCTTTGATTACTACTAGGGGACTGGCCAAGGTTGTGGGCCGTACTGTGGGCAGGTTATAGGGTGTGCTGCTGGTCGCTACTCGCCTAGACCGTCTGCTACAGTGAGACGAACCACATGCTAAACTTCTTTGCTGGCAGACTTCTGGAACTCTGCCAACTATAGAATCGCACACAGACACACGGATCAGCGAGGTTCCCTATGGTCACAAAGCGTCAGCCCCATGCTAATAATCAACCCGGTCAGGCAGCTGACCCCTTTGCGCATGAGCAAGAAGGCTTTCACCAAGGCCTGGGTAGCAGGCAGCTACAGATGATCGCCATTGGTTCTGCTATTGGAACCGGACTCTTTTTAGGAACCGGTGCCAGGCTGCAGGATGCGGGCCCTTCACTGGCCATTATCTATGCTGTTTGCGGTTTCTTTGGCTACCTCATCTTACGGGCTTTAGGGGAGCTCATTGTGCACAGGCCCTCCTCTGGCTCCTTTGTTTCCTACACCCGCGAATTCTACGGCGAAAAAGCAGCCTACGTTTCTGGCTGGCTCTACTGGCTTAACTGGGCCATGACGGCAGTAGCCGATGCAACAGCTATTGCCCTCTACATATCGTGGTTTAGCCGGTATAACCTAGCTTTAGCGCAGCTACCCCAGTGGCTGCTGGCCCTCATCGTCGTGGTAGCGGTGGTCAGCCTCAACCTGATCTCAGTTAAGGTATTTGGTGAACTTGAATTCTGGTTTGCACTCATTAAAATTTTAGCCTTACTAGCTTTTATGGTGGTAGGAATCTTCTGCCTAATTTTTGGCAGCCCTAGCGCAGAACCGGTAGGTTTTTCTTTAATCTCTTCATCGGGAGGCATGCTACCCCAAGGCTTATTACCGGCCCTGGTCGTAGTTCAAGGAGTTGTCTTTGCCTATGCCGGTATTGAATTGGTGGGGACAACCTCGGGAGAAACCAAAGATGTAGAAAAAATTATCCCACGAGCCATCAACACGGTAGTATTTCGGATTGCCGTCTTTTACGTTGGCTCCGTTGTTTTGCTCTGCCTACTTTTGCCCTACAGCAGTTATTCAGCTCAAGAATCCCCCTTTGTTACCTTCTTTGAATCCCTCGGTGTTAACTATGCCGCACCGGCAATGCAGCTTGTTGTCATTACCGCCGCAGCTTCTTCCATGAACGCCGGGATGTATTCAACGGGTAGAATTCTTCACTCCATGGCTGTGGCCGGGTCTGCACCAAGAATGGCAGCAAGAATTTCGGCTAACGGGGTGCCAACAACCGCTATTCTTTTGACAGCTTTAGTAGCCGTCTTTGGTGTGGGGCTTAACTATTGGGTGCCAGAAGAAGCCTTTGAAATTGTCTTGAACATAGCAGCCATTGGAACCATGGCTAGCTGGGCCAGTATCGTGCTCTGCCACCAAAAATTCTTAAAACTCGTGGCGCAGGGTCGCTATGTTCGACCCAAGTACCGGGCCTGGGGCGGAGCGACAGCAGACTGGAGTGTCTTAATCTTTATTGGCTTCGTCTTAGTTTTGATGGCCTTTGACTACCCGGTAGGAACCTGGACCCTAGTATCCATGCTGGCCTTGTTCCCGATTTTGTGGGCAGGCTGGCTGGTGGTACGGCGCCGGGTATACGCCTATGCTGCTAGTAGAGAAGGCTACACCGGGCAGTTCCCGGTACTGGCGCGGACTCCGGGGACAGACAAACTTAACAGGAAAAAATTTGGGGATAAGGGCTCGGGCAAGAACCGAGCCTAGTAGCAAAAGAAAAGGAAAAACAGTGACTCAGTTTGTTGACGTTGCCAATATGGCTCGCTGGCTTCAGCAGCAGGGCGTTGAAAACATTATTGGTCAATTAATGGGCTATATCAAGGATGATATGGTGCGCTGGCCTCAATTTGAGAAGACAGCTAGGCTTGCCAGCCACACACCATTTGGTGTGATTGAGCTTATGCCAACCTCTGACCATGCCCTCTACTCCTTTAAATACGTTAACGGGCACCCAAGCAACCCTGCTAGAGGTTTCCAGACCGTTGTTGCCTTTGGCCTACTAGCAGACGTTGATAATGGCTACCCACTTTTCTTGGCAGAAATGACCCTGCTAACAGCCCTGCGCACAGCAGCAACTTCTGCCCTGGTGGCAAAGGAACTAGCCAGGGAAGACTCAAGTCGGATGGCCATGATTGGCTGCGGCTCACAGGCCGAATTCCAGGCCTTGGGAATGAGAGCCGCCCTAGGCATAGAAGAACTTGCCGTTTTTGATACGGATCCTGCGGCTGTTGATAAATTCATCAGAAACCTAGAACCCCTAGGTTTTAAAATTACCAGGGCAGCTGACGTTGATCAGGCAGTTGCTGGAGCCGACATTATTACCACCTGCACTGCAGACAAGGCCCATAACACCATTTTGCACTCCCACCAGGTTAAGCCCGGCGTTCACCTTAACGCTGTTGGAGGAGACTGCCCAGGAAAAACAGAGTTAGCTGCTGAGATTCTGGACCGGGCTAAAGTGTTTGTTGAGTATCCACCCCAGACCAGAATTGAAGGGGAAATCCAGCAAAAAGACGCCGATTTTCCCGTCACAGAATTGTGGCAGGTGCTCACCGGGCAAGAAACCGGACGGAGCAGTAGGGAAGAGATAACCCTCTTTGACTCGGTGGGATTCGCTATCGCAGATTTTTCTGCCCTGCGTTACTGCTACGAAGCAACATCCGGTACAGACCTGCAGCAGCCGATTGACCTCATTGCTGACCCCGACGATCCCAAAGACCTTTTTTCTTTGACCAAAGTAAAATCCCCGCTCTACTAGCCGCTACAGGCGGCAGACGGTTTTTGTCGGTTAAAATGGGGGCTGATTAAGACCGGATAAACGCTAGGGATAGCCATGCGAACTCTTTTTAGCTGGGGTGGACCCATTGTAGATCAGGCTCTGAGCCTGGCTACCTACGCCTGCCTACTACTACTGCCCCTGCTAGCCTTGCTTCAGTGGCGCAGGCATAAGAGTTTGCGTGGCCGCTGGTTGTGGCTAGGGGTAACCCTAATCTTCTATTTGGTGGGCCTGGTGAGCTTTACTTTTTTACCGCTTCCAGAGCCCGACCAAATCCAGTGTAACGAGGGCTCTTACTACCCACGCTTCTTTGCAGGGTGGAGCCTACAGTTTGCCCTGGACCAGACACAGGGCCTGGGACTGAAACGGTTTTTCACCTGGCCCTTTTTGCAAATTTACCTCAACATACTGCTCTTTGTACCCTGGGGAATGGCCCTTGCCTGGCTTTTTAAAGCTTCCTTACGAGCAGCTATGTTAAGCGGGTTTGCCGCCTCACTTTTTATTGAGTTAAGCCAGCTGACCGGCCTTTGGGGTTATTTTCCCTGCCGCTACCGCACCTTTGACGTTGATGACATGATCAGCAACACTTTAGGGGTTATTGTCGGTTGGGTACTGTTAACCTGGATCGGTGCTACCAAGCAACACTTCTTCAGGAAAAGATAAAGGGCTGATCAGGTTGGCATCGCTAGGATGCTGCCCGACCAACTGTCCACTGCAAAGGCAGGAAAGAATGGCGATTTTTATAAAATTCGGGAGTAATACTAAGAATTATTGGGTTTTGACCTCCAAACAACGGTAATCTCTTTTCATAACATGCTGTGGTTTCTCCCCCAACCACGTCTCGATACTTAACCATCAAGGAATACCGCCAAGTGACTGTTGTAGAGGCTGGCCAAAACGTGGCCAACGGGGATACTGTAACCGCCTATCAGAACAAAAGTTTAAAGCTGGATGTGCTGGGGAATTCACGCTCGGTGACCGGGGTGCACGGCCTGGCAGTTGAGGTACGCCTGCTTAACATGTACGGGACTCCCCTAACCTGGCTGGGTACCTCTCACGGAGTTGCCTATCTTGCCCATAACCAGATTATTTTTGACGCCGATTCTGCCGGGGACTTTGCCTTGGACTACCAGGTTATTTTTTCTGATCAAACAAGTGAAAACCGGACCGTCTATATTCAGGCCCGCTAGACAGGGAGCAGACTTCCAGCAGAAGCAGCGCCAGCAAAATGAATACTTATTCATAGAGAAGAATTTTTTCAATATTTTCTTTTTGACGGGTAAAGCCTCCTGGCGGGGTGAAGACACCACGCCGAGGCAAAAATAGGCAGCAAAAAATCTAGAAAAACTTTCCAACAAAAGTATTGCAAACCGTTGCTACACAATAATCTGGATAAAACAGGGGTGACTGGTAATTACCCCAACCCAATTTCTTAAGGGTATTTTAAGGTTGCTTATGTTTGCCGCCAGCCGGTTCTATGCGGCTAAAAACAGAGCCCAAGAGCCAGCAAAAATCGTGTATAGTTCTTGCTATAGCAAGGAAGTAGCGGCAAAATTCCCTGAGCCTAGCTCACTTACCTTGCCCCGAGGTCCTTGAGGAAATCGTGTAAAGATTTTGATGTAAGCGAACTACAGTAATGAAGTCTTGAATCTCAACGGGCGCAATATGCGGTGGCTATAGTGGCGAAGTTATAGCCACCGCATCTTTTTAAAAAATCATTCCGTAAATCAGCTTAAGGCCGTCACCGGTTAGGCTGGCAGCGCACCCAGAACTAGGGGACAAAAACCGCTATGCATAGCTATGCATAGCCGGCTAACTTTGTGCCCAATCCAAGAGCTTGATCATAAACTGCTGACAGCGGTTAATCTGCTCAAGCTCAATCCACTCCTGTGCGGTATGAGCCTGGGCTATACTGCCGGGTCCACAAACAATACTGGCAATTCCAGCCTGCTGATACTGCCCAGCCTCTGTACCGTAGCTAACCTTCAAAGCGGCTGCATCGGATGCCTTAAGACCGGCAAACTGCCGGCCCAAGGCCAGGATCTCGTGATCTTCTGGAGTATTGAGAGCTGGAACTTGCGCCAGGAGCTCGTGGCTGGCAGAAACCTGCCTAACCAGGGAAGAGGGCTCGGCGGCAGATAAAGACTCAGCCTGAGCTGCCCGCTCTTGCAGCTGGGGCAGAAGCTGCTTAAAAATCTTAGCTTCCAGGAGCTCAACAACCTCTGCCGTTCCCGTGGTCGGAATCGTGCGTAGATCGTACTCAACCACAGCATCTTGGCCAACGATATTGTACTGAATACCACCGGTAACCTGGTGGGCACCAATAGTGGAACAAGCCGGGGTAAATCCAGACTGGTAAGGGCCTTCTTGCAGCCAACGCTGGGCCAGCTCATCCAAAAATAGAATGAATTCTCCGGCAGGGACAAGGGCGTTAACCCCGTAAGGGGCTAAGGAGCCGTGTTTGGCTACCCCCCGAAAAGTAACCCTACCCCTGTGGGCGCCCTTATGGGCAATAATAGGTTGCATACCGGAAGGCTCACCCACAATAGCAAAATCCGGTTTGATACCCCGGCTCAAAAAATCCTGAATCATGCTGGGAGCACCCAGGCAGCCAATTTCCTCATCGTAGGTAAAAGCAAAGTGGAGGGGCTTAGTCAAATTTAGTCGGGCAAGCTGAGGCAGTAGCCAGAGCGCAACTCCAAGAAAGGACTTCATATCAGCTACGCCTCGACCGTAGAGCCGGCCATCCTGAATCTGGGCAGTAAAGGGATCTGTCTGCCACTGCTGCCCCTGGACCGGCACCACATCCGTGTGCCCAGAAATAACTAAGCCACCAGTTGTGCGGCCGTCCGCTGCCGGAACTGTCACAAAAAGATTGGCCCGCTGCCGGTCGGCACTGTAAGAGTAGCTGGGTTCAAAGCCGTAGGTCCTGAACTCTGCTTCGATAAGCTCAAGCAGCTCTAGGTTAGACGATTGTGAAATTGTTGGAAAGGAAACTAACTTTTTAATCCAGGGCACAGCAGCCGGAACAGCCGTCATCGTTTTTATCTACCTTAAAATCTAGATTTCGTAGTTATCGCCCAGTTGATGGAACTTACGTGCGTGGTAGACCACCGGTGTAGCTTCAAGGTCGTGCCGGACAAAATCAGTAACCCGAGCCAGGTAGACGAGGGCCGGATCTGCCTCAACTACCGAAACTGGCTCTACCCTAAAAACCCGGCCAATACCGTGCAAGAGGGGCTCGCCAGTAGGGAGTCGGTCCCAGCTGGATGGATCAGCAAACTTGGGATACTTGCTGATAGCAAACCTTTGAGCCAAACCTACGTTTTCACCACTGACCAGGTGAATCAGAAAAGAAGGAGCCTCAGCAATCTTGGCAGCAGAACCGGACCTATTTTGAAAGGAAAAGGCAACCATGGGCGGATCCGCTGAAACCGACGACAGGGAAGAAATGGTTAAGCCAGCCGGCTGGCCATCCTGACAGCTAGCTGTAATAATAGCCACCCCGGCCGCCTGGGCAGCAAAAGTTTCTCGAAAAAGCTCAGCCTCTGATTTATCCACGGCAACCTCTTTAACAATCTCGTGAACAACCTGCTTGCTCATCGGTCCTCCCGCTCCAGCCCTTGCGATAGATTCCTACACTGACAGATTAGAACGCCTTGCTGCCAACTGCTATGATGTTTCGATTTATGTAATCACAGGTAGTTTTATTACAAATAAGTAGTGGGAAAAGAAACTGAGCAGTAACACAAGAAATACAGGGACAAAGATCAATTGAGAGCTAGCAGCGGTGTGTTTGACCTCATAGGTACCCATTTTTGCCTTATCTCACGTATCTTACCCAGACTCTTAAACGGGCTTATACACTGGAACAGCATACAGAATAACAAGATACGGGCTTAAGCCCACTCGAAGGAGAAAGATTGAGCTGGCTAGCTATCACAGCACCATTTCTGCTGGGCGCGGCGCTCTTGCTTCTGCCCGGCCTCCTTATAGCCTGTGCCAGCGGTCTACGTGGCATTGATGCTGTTGGCCTAGCCCCACCTCTTTCTATAGCTAGCATAGCCCTAAGCGCCATCATTGCCCCTATGCTAGGGGTATCCTGGGCCCTCTGGATAGCGCCGACGCTAGCAGCTCTTCTAGCTCTGGCCATCGGAATAGGGCGCTGGCTCTACCGTAAGCTCAGGGGAGCCCGGCCTGTAGCTGACCAAAGTCCTTCCTCCCTGTGGTGGGACAAAAAGCAGGCAGTCTATTGGGTCAGTTTTGCCTTAGGGGCGGCCTTGCTGCTGCGCAATGTTAGCAACGCCCTGGGCCAACCTGACTGGATCTCCCAAACCTTTGATAACAACTTTCACCTCAACGTCATCCGTTATATCCAGGAGACAGGCAATGCCTCCTCCTTGACAGTAGCCTCCCTGACCGCAGGAGGCGGTGACGTCTTCTTTTACCCGGCAGCCTGGCACGGCCTGGTCTCGCTGATATATACCGGCAGCAATACCAGCATTCCGCTGGCAACGAATGCGGCAGCCCTGCTTGTCTGTTCCCTAGTCTGGCCTCTGAGCATGATCTTTATGTTGCGAGCCCTCTTTAAGCTCAATACTCCGGCCATCATGGCCATTGGCCCGCTGACGGCAGCCTTTACCGCCTACCCTATACTCCTACTAGACTTTGGTGTTTTATACCCCAACCTTCTAGGTATAGCCCTGATCCCGGTGGGATTAGGGCTTATGGCTCAATTATGTGCTGTAGTAGACCAGCCCCGGTGGCACCCGGCTCAAACCTTGGGTTTAGGAATCTTGGTTGGCCTGAGTATAGCCCTGGCACATCCCAATGCCGTGATGTCCTTACTGGTCATGGCTGTTCCAATCCTGCTAGCCCGGGCAGTACTGCAGATCATAGCCGCTTTCAAAAAAACTATTGGACCTATCAAGGCCCTAGTGCAGCTAGCTGCACTAGGGGGCCTGCTCTGGTTTATCTACTACCTTTGGGGGCTTGTGCGCCCCGAAGAGGAGGCGGGAGAAATCTGGGGGCCGGTTATTACTCAGAGCCAGGCCTACGGGGAAGCAATTCTTAACGCCAGCATGGACAGTAGCCCGCAGTGGTTTATCAGCCTACTTTTTCTGGCCGGCATCTACGCAATTTTTTGCCAAAGAGACCGGAAGGTATGGCTTATCGCTTGCTGGTGTGTTCTTGCTTTTTTCTATGGCGCAGCTCGTTCGCTGCCCTGGGACCAGGATCGTTACTGGGTGGTCGGTGTCTGGTACCACGATTCCTACCGGCTGGCGGCCCTGCTACCTCTTATTTCCTTGCCCATAATGGTGTGGGGCATTCACTGGTTTAGCCAAAAACTTGCTCAGTCTAACCCTTATCAGCACCTACTTGCTAGCTGGCGGCGTCTAGAAGGCCGGCTGCCTTCCCTGGGCCGTCTTGCTGGCCCCAGCCAGCACCTGCCGGCTAGAGCGGCAACGCTTGCCCTGGTGCTCCTTATTGTTGGTTTTGGGCAAACCTCCAAATCCTTAGCTGATCAAATAGAGGAAAGCTACTTTAGTTACTACCCCAACCCGCAGTCTAAGTTACTGAGCACAGATGAGCTTAAACTCTTAGAATCCCTCCCCGAATACGTACCGGAAGACGCAGAAATAGTGGTGCAGCCCTTTACTGGAGCCGCCCTGGCCTATGCCTTTGCAGACCGGCAAGTCAGTGCTTATCACACCATTTACACGCCAGATCCGGCTACCCAGTACATCGAGCAAAACCTTAACAAGGCGGGTCGGGACCCTCAGGTCTGCCGGATTCTGACCCAGAAAAATATGGACTACTACCTTGATTTTGGCGACAAGGAAGTTAATGGGGACGACCACTCCGCCCGCTACCGTGGTTTTGAGAATCTAGAGGGCTCTGGCATTCTGACTAAGGTACATTCCGAAGGCCAGGCAGTACTGTACAAAATTACTGGCTGTAACTAGTGGTTGCTAGCCCATGACCTCCAGCAGTTAGGGTTAGGATAGGCTGCTAGACTAGAGAAGGCCGCGCATAAGGAGCAGAAGAGACTTGAGCCAGATAGATCGGGGGCAGCAGGATCGACCCCGCGTCCTTGTTATTATGCCCGCCTGGAACGAAGAAGAAGCAATAACTGCCAGCATTAAGGCGCTGCAAAAGACCGTGCCCTGGGTTGACCTTGTGGTGATCAATGACGGCTCAACAGATAATACTTCTCAGGTAGCAAAAGCAGCCGGAGCCTTTGTTATTGACCTTCCCTTTAATATGGGAGTGGGGGCTGCCATGCGGACCGGCTACAAGTATGCCCGCCAGATGGATTACGACGCTGCCATGCAGATGGATGCGGATGGCCAGCACCCTCCAGAATATGTTGAAACACTGCTCGAGGGGCTGAAGAAGGCCGATATTGTTATTGGTTCCAGATTTGCTCAGGCAGATAACTACAAGGTTAAGGGCCCTCGGCGTTGGGCTATGCTGCTTTTATCTTTTATGTTCTCCAGTATTTCCGGAGAAGAATTTACTGATGTGACGAGTGGTTTTCGTGCCGCTAATCGCAAAGGTATTCAGCAATACTGCGAATTTCTACCGGCAGAGTACCTTGGTGACACTATTGATTCAACAGTCATGGCTATTAGAGCAGGCTGCAAAGTGATTCAGGTACCGGTAACTATGCGACAGCGGCAAGGGGGGACACCGTCATCAGGTGGGCTAAAATCGGCCATCTACCTTGTACGTTCTTTCTTTGCCTTTGCTATTTCTATGACCCGTAAAAAAACTACGGTGGAAGGATAAATCGTGCCGTCTAATATATTCTTCCTTATTCTGGCTATCTTAATTTTTGTGATGGTTATAGCCCAGGTTCGTAACCAAAAAATGAAAGAAAAATATGCAGCACTTTGGCTGCTTGTCTCGGGAATTATTATTATTCTTGCCATCTTTCCCCACCTTCTACACTGGTTAGCAGACTTTACCGGTGTGGTGGTGCCGGTTAACCTGCTTTTTCTGCTAGCTATTATGATGCTCATTGGCGTTTGCCTGCATCTGAGTCTAGAACTTTCTAACACTGCCGACGAGACCCGGGTCCTGGCAGAAGAAGTAGCAATTTTGCGGGCTATTTTGCAGCAGGGTGGGCCGCAAGGACGGCAGTCGCCAGATTTAAACAGCAAAAATATTAATCAGAAAAATTGCCTGCCTAAGCAGACACAGGAGAAAAAATGACCGTTGATGTGCTCTTTCCCTACTACGGGGACGTTGACTTTATGAAGCAGGCGGTGTGGTCCGTCCTGAGGCAAACCAACCCTAACTGGAGGCTGGTTGTTGTTGACGATGGCTACCCGGACGACAGTATTCCCGGTTGGTTTGACTCCCTTAATGATGATCGCATTACCTATATGCGTAATGAAAAAAATTTGGGGGCTAACGGTAACTACAGCAAGGCACTTACTTTTGTTCAGAATGAGCTAGTTACCGTGATGGGGGCTGACGATGTGATGCTACCCAACTATATTGACTGGTTTATTGAAGCAGCTGCCGCTCACCCGCAGGCTAAGATTTTTCAGCCCGGCTGCGTCGTTATTGATGAGCATAATGCTCTTTCTAACACCCTGGTTGAAAAAACAAAAGCCTATTATCGGCCTAAAAAGAGCCTGGAATTGAGCGGAGAGCAGCTGGCAATCTCTATTCTTCGTGGCGACTGGCTTTACTTTCCCTCCCTTGGGTGGCGTGCAGAAACAATTGTTGGCTTGGGCTTTAGAGAAGGCCTGAATGTTGTTCAGGACATGGCCCTGGTCTTGGACGTGGCCATGACCGGCGGCTCTTTATACTACGACCAGGCCCTTGCCTTTATGTACCGGCGCCACAAGGCCTCAGACTCTTCCTGGCGGGCTTTAGAGGGTAGCCGCTTTGAAGAAGAACGTACTTATTTTGAGACAGTTGCCCTGGAGCTTAAGGCTAAAGGGTGGACCAAGGCGGCACAGGTGGCTAGCCTGCATCTATCCTCACGACTGCACGCAGCCAGCCTGCTTCCCAGGGCAGCCCGGGCCAAAAAATGGTCCGGGGTTAAAAACCTTGCCCGGCACCTGGTTAAATAGCCTGTGTCCGAGCATAAAGAAGAAGACCGGCAGCAGAAAAAAGGGATCAGCAAAAAGGAATCTCTGGCGATTCTGGCTGCCTCTATGCTGGCGGCTCTTTCTGCTTTTCTGGTAACGGTTATTGCCAAACACAATCTTGAGAGCCTGGATAATTCACAATTTCTTATCTTTTGGTCCCTTCTCTTTGGCGTTTACGGTGTTGTGGCCGGGCTACAGCAGGAGAGCACACGGGCAGTGGGGGCAGCCCGCCTACAGACTAGGCTCACTGATGCTGGCCTGGGCCGGCCGGGGGCACCTGTTATTGCCATCGCAGCCGCTTTTGGCCTCGTTATTGGGTTACTGGTTTTACTGACTTCACCCTGGTGGGCCCCCGGGCAGTTTCATAGTCAGGTGTATTTTTCTGCCGCTCTCATTGGCTGCAGCGTTCCCCTGTATGCGGTCCATGCTGCCATGAGTGGTGCTGCTGCTGGCAGGGAAAAGTGGTACCAGTTTGCCCTGCTAGGCGGTGCTGAGGCCAGCTGGCGGCTGCTGGCTATCTTGCTGGCTGCCCTGTTTGCCGTAGGCCTCGCTGGCTTTCAGTTGGCAGTTGTTTCTGCAGTCTTTTTTTGGATGGTTTTGCTCTTATGCAGCAGACAGGCCCGGATTACCTTTACTGCTAGGGCCGACGTTGGTTCGGCCCGCTTAAGCAGAAATATTCTTTTTGCTATGGGCTCTTCTGCAGCTTCCGCTGTTTTGATGACGGGTTTTCCGGCCCTCATGCGTGCCAGTGAGGGCGGGCAGCTATCTGAACGGGCCAGCATTGAGCTGGCACTGATGATTTTGGCTATTTCCATCTGCCGCTCACCTATTATGATTCCCTTGCAGGCCTTTCAAGGCTTTGCTATTTCTGCCTTTCTGAAACAAAAACATCGGCCGGTGGCGGCAATGGTTAAACCGGCGGCTGCCCTGATGGGTGTGGGTTTGCTGGGGGCTCTGCTGGCAGGGCTGGTTGGTCCCTGGCTTTTTAGGCTTATCTATCCGCCTAAACCGAACGAAGTGGAAGTTTATGATCAGGTTTTGAGCGGTTGGCTTTTGGGCTTGCTGGTGCTAGCTTCTGCGGTGATGGCCCTCCTGGTTCTTTCGGGCACTGCGGTGATCGCCCTGAATGCTCACCGGGCTTATGTAGCTGGCTGGACGCTTGCTGCCCTGGTTTCCCTGGCCCTACTTTTTCTTCCCTTAGATCTGGTGAGTCGTTCTGTGCTAGCACTTTTTGTGGGTCCGGGCTGTGGTTTTGGTGTGCATCTTACGGCCATGCTGCTCTATGCCCGGCGCTCGCTAGCGGACCCAAACCCTTAGTCCAGGCCGTAGGTTTTTTTGACGTAAGAACCGTAAAGTCTGTGATAAAGTTTTGGGCTGATTTTAAGTAGACTGGCTGCGGCAGCAAAAACCGGCCTCTGGTAGGTGGCATGAACAATATCCTGCCAGTGTATTTCTTGGCGGCACTGGTCAATAACCTGTGCTGCTTGCTGGCTGCTGCTTAGAAGGGCCTGTTGGGCATTATTAAGAAAGGTAATGAGCTGGCTAATGCTGAAGGCACGCTGGCCGGCTGGGTCTGCTAGCAGATCTGCAGCAGCCTCCCGCATATATTCCATGAGCCGTATACTTTCGGAGACGGGAGTGATCCGTCCCCATGTCAACCCGGTATTTTCTACGGTATAGCGGTAGAGAGCCCGGGGGCAGACTGTGACGTAGCTGGCCCTTTGTGCTGCCTCAAGAACAAAAATAGCGTCTTCTGCCCGGTGAATGTCTTCTTTGAAACTCAGCCCCTGTAAGAGATCTGCGGAAAATAATTTATCCCAAATATAGGGTGTTAGCTGATCCTGAAGCAGAAGCCTAGCCGCCTGCTGACCGGTGTAAAGGCCGGGGTTGGTTCGCTGGCGAATACTGGTCTGGCCACTACTATCTACCAGCATATGGGCAGCCTGGACTATCTCTGAGCCGGTTTCGTAGGCATAGGTATGCATGGTTTCCAGAAAATCTGGCTGGTAGCGGTCATCGGAATCAAGAAAGGCAATCCAGCTTCCCCTGGCCCGGGCTAGTCCCTCGTTGCGGACTGCCGAAACGCCTCGGTTGCTGCTGAAATTAAGAACCTGCACCCTGGGGTCGGGCTGAGCCTGAAGAAAAGCTGCTAACCGTTGAGCTGAATCGTCGGGAGAGGCATCATTGAGCACAATCAGCTCAAAGTCTGAATCTGTTTGGGCTAGGACGGACCGTACGGCATCGACAAGGTGCTCTGCCGTTTGGTAGACCGGCATAATAATAGAGGTACGGACAGCTGCAGACATGTTTTCCTTTGCTAGATTCCTGGGCTGGCGTGACTGTCTCTAGCATAGCCCCTGTTTGCCGTAGCCGGGGCCGCTGCGAATAAAGCCCCTTATGCTGGCCGTAATTATTTGTTTCTTGCCTTATAAAGGGTAGGGTTTCCCCATAATAGAAGAAACTTCAGCAAGGTTTACCGTATTGTGGGAAAGGTGTTTAGCATGGCGGACCTGAGATCAAAGCAGCCGGTAGAGCTGGCAGTGCTCGAGAAGTCCCCGCGGCGGGCTGCCTTTGCCAGCTGGATTGGTTCCGCGCTGGAATATTATGATTTTGCAGTCTATGGAACAGCGGCGGCCATTGTGCTTAACCGTGTTTTCTTTCCCGGTGACTCTGCTGCTGCCGGCATCTTAAAATCTATGGCTGTTATTGGGGTAGCCTATGTGGTTCGGCCTTTTGGGGCCATGCTCATGGGACCGCTGGCCGATAGATTTGGCAGAAAATTTGTCATGATGCTTACCCTTTTTATGATGGGGGCGGCAACCTTTACCATTGGCTGCTTACCCACCTACGACCAGGCCGGCATCTGGGGGCCGGTGCTGCTGGTGCTATGCCGGATGGTACAGGGTTTGTCCGCTGCGGGAGAGCAAGCGAGTGCTATTTCTATGTCTCTTGAGCACGCCCGAGACCATCACCGGGCTTTCATCACTAGCTGGACCCTGCAGGGCACACAGTTTGGCACTTTGCTGGCCACAGCGGTATTTATTCCTTTTGCTGCGCTGCCAGAAGAAGAACTGCTGGCTTGGGGCTGGCGGGTGCCCTTCTGGTTTTCTGCTGTCGTTGTTGTGGTTGCCTGGCTGATCAGGCGTAGGTTGCAGGAGCCTCCCTCCTTTGTTGCAGGAGCACAAAAGGACCATAAGCCCCTGCGGGCGGTCTTTGCCGGCCATAAAAAAGCGGTCATACGAATTGCCCTCTGTGCCATGGTGAACACGGTTAATATGGTCTTTACAACTTTTGCACTGAGTTATGCAACAAACTTGGGCATTGAACGAACCACCATGCTCTGGGTGCCGGTAGCCAGTAATACGCTGGGATTTTTAGCCATCCCACTCTTTGCCATGCTCTCGGACCGTATTGGCCGCAAACCGGTTTTTATGCTGGGTGCTCTGGGCTCAGCGGTCATGATGTACCCTTATCTCTACACGGTGCATGAACAAAACGTCCTAGGTATTTTTCTGTGCGGAGTTCTTATGCATGGCGGGCTATATTCCATGGCTAACGGGGTCTGGCCTTCTTTCTACGCTGAGATGTTTCCGGCTTCGGTGCGGGTCACCGGCATGGCCCTGGGTACCCAGATTGGCTTTGCCGTATCCGGTGGTTTAGCACCGGTGGCAGCAACCTTTTTTGCCGGGCAGGCTATGCAGGGCTGGCTAGGGCCGGCCACCTTTACCTGTGCCATAAGTTTGCTGGTGATTGTCGCGGCTGCAACGGCCAGGGAAAGCGCCAACACGCCGCTGGAGCGCATAGATCGAGGAATCTGAGACAGTTAGCTTGTTCAGTAGCCTAAAGATGCCCTCTTAAAGAAAGACCGCTCAACTTCTGTCCAGAGCGCTGCACATGTGCCCCGTCACGTTATATCCTGGGATGCGAGTGGAAAATAACTCTGCGCGCCAGCAGCCCACAAAGATGTGGCTAAGACCCAATGGAGGCAGTTTTGTCGGTCAAACACGGCATGGACACAAATGGAACGAGCAGCGAGAATATGCGGTTGTGGTCCGATAGCAAAGACTGGATCAACAGCTACTATCAGCAAACTTCGGCAGAAGAACTAGCAGGCTACAGCAGGCAAAGTCTAGAAGACCTAGCCGGTAAACACCGCGAGCTAGCCCAGAAGCGCAAACCGGGCCAGTCCCTGGTTGAGGTCAACAGGGACGAACTGCAGAGTACCCTGCTCATTGTTACCGATGACATGAGCTTTCTGGTCAGCTCAGTCACCGCAGAAATAGCAGCCCGCTACGGCGGCATAGCCTCCCTGAATCACCCCACTTTTATTGTGCACCGGGACGAAGAGGGCCAACTAACCAGCCTGCAGAGTACGGGACTTGCCCAACCCGTAGCCTCAGGAGATGTAGCTACCGCTCGGCTGCCCAGCCTTAGCACCAGCCCCGGTAGTAAGGCCACAATCGAATCGTGGATCTCCTTACGATTAGCTGGCAGCATCAGCCAGGAAGACGGCAGCAAACTGGTTGCGGACATTCAAAGTGTGCTGCACGACGTTAAACGTGCAGCGGCGGATAACAAAGCCATGGCAGAGCGGGTTCTTGATATTGCAGACTCCATGCAAAAACTCCAAGACATTACCCTTGGCGGCCCCCAGCATTACACAGGAGAGGTCAACTCAGAAATAGATCCGGCTACCCGCATCGCTAGCACCCAGGAATTTTTACGCTGGTTAACCCGGGGTAACTTTCTGTTTATGGGTGTTAAAGCCCGCGATCTCAACTACAAAGGCCCTAGATTAAGCCTTACCGACAGGGCAGGATCCGGCCTGGGGATCCTCAGTACAACCCATACAAAAAGCATAGAGTTAGAGGGGCTCTCCATAGAGAATGCCACCGACCCAAGGCCTATTTACATCACCAAGGCCAACTCACGCTCCACCATACACCGCCACGAATACCTAGATTACATTGGCATACGAGACTTTGACGCGGCAGGAAAAATCATTGGTGAATACGTCATTCTAGGCCTCTTCTCGCTACAGGCTTACTCTCTACCGGCAGTGGAGACCCCCCTCGTGCGAGAAAGGGCTGCCATCATACGTCGCCGGTTGGGATTCCAGCCAGCTAGCCACTCGGATAAAACCCTCACCGGCATTATCGAAGACTACCCCCGCTCCGAATTGCTCCACACAGATGTTGATACCCTGACCGGTATCTTCCGGGGCATTATGGGCCTAGAAGAACGCAGGACCACCCGGCTCTTCCTCCGCCCCGATGATTTTGGACGCTTTGTTTCTGCTGTGGTTTTTTTGCCTAGAGATCGTTACAACACCGGGGTACGTCAGCGCATCGAAAACGTTTTTCGCCAAGAATTTGACCTGCAAGACCTAGACTTTGAGGTGAGACTGTCCACATCCTCTCTAGCCAGGCTCTTCTTCCGTCTTAGGTTAAAGGATCCCAATACAATACCGCAGGTGGAGACGGCAGCCGTAGAAGCTAAACTGCAGCGGGCCGTTAAATCCTGGTCGGAAGCAACAGCGGCCGCCCTAGAAAGCAGCCAACCCGGTCCACAGGGCAGGGATCTAGCCGCAACCTGGGCAGAAGCAGCCCCGGCCACCTATCGGGCAGACTACTGTGTTGAAGAAGCTATCGAAGATATTGCCATCTTTGAATCCCTCTGCCAGGACCAGGCTCCACCGGCAGCGATACGGGTCAGCAGTAACCAGGACAAGACCCGCATCAAAACCTACCTTTCACAAGCCCATACGCTGACTGAATTGCTGCCGGTGCTACAAAATATGGGGTTAACCGTTATTGACCAGCGCCCCTATGACATACACCCTTCAGATGGGCGCTCCTTTATTCTCTACGATTTTGGAGTACGGTTTCCCGCCGGGGTGGACCCCTACCGGGTGGCCCGGGTTTACGAAGAAGCCTTCAGCGCCTACCTGCAAGGGCGACGCGAGTCAGACTCTTTGGATCGGCTTATTGTGGCAGAAAACCTCAGCTGGAAAGACGTTAGCGTTTTGAGGGCTTACACCCATTATCTAACCCAGCTAGGGCGGGGATTCACCCCAGAATTTATGTCCGATACCCTGCTAGCCCACCCCCAAGCTACCCGGCTACTCATAGAATTTTTTAGAACTAGCTTTGATCCAGCAGCTCAGTTTAAGAGCCAGGAGGAACGCGAAGGCAAGAGGAAACAGATTCAGCGTGAGCTGGACACAGAACTCGGAAAAATCCCTACCCTTGATGCAGACCGCTTTATGCGGTCCATGGCAACTGTCATAGCAGCAACCCTGCGGACCAACGCCTACCTGCCCGATCAGGCCCTGGCCCTCAAAATTGCAGTAGATCAGATTGATTTTGCGCCCCTGCCCCACCCTAAATTCGAAATATTTGTTTATTCACCCCGCGTGGAAGGTGTTCACCTGCGTTTTGGCAGCATTGCCCGAGGTGGCTTACGCTGGTCAGACCGGCGCGAAGACTTTCGAACAGAAGTCTTGGGCTTGGTCAAAGCACAAATGGTTAAGAATGCGGTTATTATTCCTACCGGCGCTAAGGGAGGATTCTTTCCTAAACAGCTGCCAGATCCCAGCCAGGACAGAGAAGGCTGGCTAGAAGAAGGCCGCGAAGCCTACAAAATATTTATTCGGGCCCTGCTGTCGGTGACAGATAATCTCTGTCTAGCCCAAGATGCCAGCCAAAAAGTTAGCAGACCGGAAGGAGTCATCGCCCGCGATGGCGACGACTACTACCTGGTTGTTGCCGCCGATAAGGGAACCGCGGCCTTCTCGGATATCGCCAACCAGATTAGTGCAGAATACCAGTTTTGGTTAGGAGACGCTTTTGCCTCCGGTGGGTCAGTGGGTTACGACCACAAGGCCATGGGAATCACAGCACGCGGCGCCTGGGAGTCTGTGAAACGTCATTTTGCCGAACTGGGCAAAGATATCTACACCGATCCCTTTAGCCTAGTTGGTATTGGAGACATGAGTGGAGATGTCTTTGGTAACGGGCTGATGCGTTCAAAAGTGTGCAAGCTGGTAGCAGCCTTTGACCATCGGGATATTTTCCTCGACCCGAACCCGGACCCGGAGGTCTCTTTTGCTGAGCGGGTGCGGCTTTATCAGCTACCCCGGTCCTCCTGGCAGGACTATAACCCGCAGCTTATTTCAGAAGGCGGCGGTGTTTATTCACGCGGGGTTAAGTCCATTAAAATTAGCCCCCAAGTTCGTCAGGCCTTGGACCTCTCTGCAGATCTGACGGAGCTTACCCCCCATGAGCTCATTTCTGCCATCCTTAAAGCTCCGGTGGACGTGATTTATAACGGCGGCATTGGCACCTACATTAAAGCCTCTAGCGAAAATCATGCCCAGGTGGGAGACAGGGCTAATGACGGCCTGCGTATTGACGGTAAAGACGTGCGGGCTAGCATCATTGGTGAAGGCGGCAACCTGGGCATGACCCAGCTAGGCCGTATTGAGGCTGCCGAAGCCGGCGTCCTTCTGAATACTGACGCTATTGATAACTCCGCCGGGGTAGAGACCTCAGACCGGGAAGTAAACATAAAAATTCTGGTTGACCGACTCGTAGCCGAAGGGGCACTGGCCGAGGATGAGCGAGCTAACTTTATTGAATCCCACCGGGAAGATGTTGGCCGGCAAGTCCTAGAGACTAACCTGGAACAGAACGTGCTTCTGCAGGCTGAGCGGCACGGTGTTATTCCCGGGGTAAGCGCCTATATTCGCTTAATCCATGACCTAGAAGAAAGAGCTGGGCTGGTTCGTGAGGTGGAGTTTATCCCCAGCGACCAAGATATCTTAGAACGGTTTGATAAGACCGGTATTACCCTGACCAGCCCGGAGCTATCGGTACTGGCAGCTTACGTAAAAATTTCTTTAACTGAAGAGCTGGAGAAAACTGATTTTGCTGAAGATCCCTACCTAGAGCGGGTGCTGCGGGATTACTTCCCACCGGCCTTGGTAGAGCAGTTTCCTGATCAGATTGTTAACCATCCTTTGCGCCAAGAAATTATTTGCACCAGGGTTGCCAATGAACTGGTGGACAGGGCCGGTATTACCCATGTGTTTAGGGTGCAAGAAGAAACGGGGGCTCCTGTTGCCGCTATTGCCCGTGCCTTTATTGTCTCCCGGGAACTTTTTGATATTGACAAGGCAGCTAAGATTCACCGGGAGCTTAGCCCAGCCATTCCTCTAGCGGGTTGGCAAGCCATTATTAGGGACTGGCAGCGGGTACTTGACCGGTTGTCCCGTTGGCTCATTGCCGAGGGGCACGTTGTAACGGCTGAACCTATTGAGCAAACTATTGACCGCTACAGGGGTGTTATCAGGCTACGCCGTAACCTGCCAGAGTATCTCTCGGACGATTCGAGGAGGCGGGTGCGAGCCCTACGCCAGCAGGCCGAAGAGTGGGGCATACCCGAAGATTTGCTGACGGTATGGATCCGCAGCTTTGAAGGCTTTGCCCTCATGGACGTGGTGCGCACAGCCCAAGCCTACGAACTGGACGTTGATAAGGTTGCCTATATCTACTTCTCGGTTTACGACCGGTTTGGGATTGACACAATCCTCACCCTTATCTCCCGTCTGCCGCGTACCGATCGCTGGGAGACCCTGGCGCGCTCTGCCTTGCGTGATGACCTCTACGAAGTGGCAGCAGCCTTGGCCCTGAAGGTGGTAACGGATCAGCAGTTAGCCCAGGTTCCGACTTCGGTTGCAGAAGCGGATAGCCATTTGACCGCCTGGTTGCAGGACCACCCGGTGCGCATGGGCAGGGTGGATGCCATGCTGGATTCGCTTGCCCAGCAGCAGCTGCCAGCCGGGCAGCACCCACGACTGGCTGTTTTGCAGGTAGCCTTGCGGGTGCTACGCGGCGCCGTACACTAGGAGAGACGGTTGCTGGACCTAGTGCTGTACCGCTATGGGGAGCACTAGTTCCAGCATGCTGGTGAAGGCTGTCTGCCGCTCTTCGCTGCTGGTTTTACTGCCTTTAAAGATGTGATCTGAAACAGTGAAGACTCCCAGGGCTTCTACCCCGGCCTGGGCTGCTGTTGCGTAGATGCCTGCGCTTTCCATTTCTACGGCCAGTACGCCCATATCTGCCCATTTTTTGTCGTCACTTGGATCAAAACGGTAGAAGACGTCGGAGGAAAGAATGTTGCCGACGTGTAGGGACTTTGACTGCTTACTGGCTTCCTGGGCTAGGGCCTGGAGCAGATTCCAGGAGGCGGTGGGGCTATAGCTGCCGGGCAATTTATACTGGCTCAGGAAGTTTGAGTCTGTGGAAGCTGAGGCTGCTACCACGATATCGTAGAGGTCTAGCTGAGGCTGTAGTGCACCGCAAGAACCTACTCTGATAAGGTGTTTTGCCCCAAAGATATGGATAAGTTCCCAGGCATAGAGGCTGGCTGAAGGAATACCCATGCCCGTTCCCATGACCGAAACCTGCTGACCTTGGTAGGTTCCGGTGAAGCCAAACATATTACGGACAGCATTAAATTTTTGAATGTCCTCGAGATAGTTTTCTGCAATAAACTGTGCCCTGAGGGGATCTCCGGGTAGGAGGACGGTTTCTGCAATAGGTGCACCATTAGGGTTAATGTGCGGTGTGTGCTTCATGAGAAAGGTTCCTTAGCCTTGCTGGGTTTTCCTGCCGCAGCTAAGTTTACTCGTTTTTATGACTGTAGGCTCTTTTAGGTGGGCAAGGTTAAGCCGGGCTGCTGCTGGAAATTTGCTGAGACCGCTGACATTTATTGGACATTTACCGACCCTAAGCGGAAGGAAGGAGTGAAATTCTTGGTGCTGGTCAGCAAGTACACTAGACTTGGTATGTCCTAACAAACAGACATATAGTTGTGAATGTACAAGGTAAACCATGTCCTCCTCTGCTTTTCCACTGGTTCAGATTGACCGCTCGTCCCCCGTGCCCCTGTACCACCAGCTGGTGGACGGCATCAACAAGTGTATTGCTTCTGGTGAGATCCCCACCGGTTCTATGCTGCCCAACGAGCTTGAGATAGCCTCCCGCCTACACCTCTCCAGGCCAACGGTGCGCAAAGCGATGGATGAGTTGGTTCGCAGTGGACTCTTGGTTCGTAAACGTGGGGTTGGCACCCAGGTGGTTTCCAGTGAGATTCGACGACCTCTGAGTTTGTCATCGCTGTATACGGACTTGCAGCGCAGCGGTATTAGCCCTTCTACCAGGTTAATTACCTTTGAGACTCTTGAAGCTGATGAGAAAATTGCCCAGCAGCTGCAGCTGGATAAGGACCGACAGGTTTACCACCTGGTGCGGGTACGCTACGAGAATGCCACCCCCCTGGCCCTGATGGAAAACTGGATTCCGGTTTCGGTGGGAGCCATTAGCGCGGGTTCCTTGGAGCAGCAGGGACTCTACGATGTCCTGCGTTCTTTTGGGGTTATTTTTTCTCTGGCCCACCAAAAAGTGGGGGCTACGGTTGCTGATGCTTTCCAGGCTGCAGAGCTGGAGACGAGGCCGGGTGCCCCTTTGCTGACCATGGAACGGACAGCCATGAACGATGTAGGGGTTCGGGTTGAGACGGGTAGTCACGTCTACCGAGCAGATTTGTATTCATTTGAAATGACTTTATCCAACTAGTTTTGTAAGGAGAAGCTAATGGCACAGCAATGGTTTTATCCGGCAGGCACGGCTGCCCAGCCGGGCTGGGACCTGTCCTTGGGGGCTCACGATTCTGTTCTTAAGGTTGAAGGCTGGCAGTACACCGGCATAAGGACCGCTACCTTGGGGCAGCAACCGCTGGTCTTGGCTGCCGCAGCTGAGGAACGCATTATTATTCCGCTCACCGGTGACCTAGAGGTGACGGTGGAGGGTAAGACCTACCAGCTGCAGGGCAGAAGCTCTGTTTTTGCTGGCCCGGCGGATGTGCTCTACACCGGTGTAGGGCGGAGTGTAGAGGTGACGGGCCAGGCCGGTGTGCGCTGCGCCCTTGCTTCTGCTCCAGCGGCTGTGGATTACCCGGTACGCCACATCAGGCGGGATGAGATTCCTGTTGAGCTGCGGGGAGCGGGGCTATGCTCTCGTCAGGTCCATAATTTTGGTACACCGGCAACTTTAGAGGCGGACCGTTTTATTGTGTGTGAGGTACTTACCCCGGCCGGTAATTGGTCTTCTTACCCGCCGCATAAGCACGATGTGGAGCAGGAAGGGGAGTCTGCCTTAGAGGAGATCTATTATTTTGAGACTCGTCCGGTGGCCGATGCGCCAGAGGAGGCACAGGATGCGGTGGGATACCAGCGGGTGTACGCCTCGGACCAGCGGCCTATTGACGTGACTGCGGAAGTACGCACCGGCGATGTAGTGCTAGTTCCCTACGGCTGGCACGGACCGGCTATGGCTGCCCCGGGTTATGACCTCTACTATTTGAATGTAATGGCTGGCCCCAGCCGGGTACGCCAGTGGCTTATCAGCGATGATCCCCACCACGGCTGGGTTCGTCAGACCTGGCAGGAGCAGCAGATTGATCCCAGGCTGCCTTTTGGGGGTTAGGGCTATTTTTATCCTATGCTCACCCTCAGCACCTACCCACTGCTGGCCTGGCTGGGATTAGGCTTAGCCGCCTTTCTGGTGGGCCTGTCCAAAACTCTCCTGCCCGGGGTCAATACCGTATCGGTGGCCATCTTTGCCGGCATAATGCCGGCAAAGATTTCTACCGGGGCCTTGCTCCTGCTGCTTATTTTAGGCGATGGCATGGCCCTGGCCGCTTATCGTCGTAGTGCCCACTGGCCCAGCCTGATCCGCATGATTCCTGCTGTTCTGCTAGGGCTGGCTCTAGGGGCGCTCTTCCTGCACCTAGCCCAAGACCAGCAGGTGCGGCGCAGTATTGGCCTGCTCCTTTTGGCCCTTATGCTGTTTACTCTGCTGCCAAAACGCAAGAAACAAAAGCCAGCCCAGGTTCTGACCTGGGTTTATGGCAGCCTGGGTGGCTTCAGCAGCATGCTGGCCAATGCCGGCGGACCCGTCATGAGCCTCTATTTTCTTGCCCGACGGTTCGACCTGCCAGCCTTCCTGGGCACAGCCGCTTGGTTCTTTGCCAGCATGAACCTGCTAAAACTTCCCTTTTCCTTAAGCCTAGGCTTAATCAACCAGGAGGTAATCCTGGTCGACGCCGTCCTAGCCCCACTGGTACTAGCCGGCGGAGCCTTAGGCTACTACTGGGCAGCCCGCATCGAACAGGAAGTTTTTAATAAACTTATTATCCTGCTTACCTTGGCTGGAGCCCTCTACTTACTGCGATAAATCCAGCCGGCAGCCGAGCGAAACATTCAAAGAAAAACTACCCCAGGCCCACATAATGTGAAAACATATTAATGTCCTAACAAAACTTCTGCCGTCTGGAAGCACACCGGACGGTGGCTCACCCTAGAAAGGCAAGCATATGGCCCAAGACCAGATCTCAGTAGCCGTCATCGGTGCCGGCATGGCAGGCCAAGGCCACGCCTATGGCTACCGGATGGCCTCTGCCATTCAAAGAGACAAAACCTTGCCATCCATTCGCCTGGCAGCTATTGCAGACGCCAACCTGCCCCTGGCAGAAGAGGTTGCCGCCCGCTACGGATTTGAAAAAGTATACGGAGACTGGACCCAGGTTGCCCAAGACCCACAGATAGATGCCGTTTCCATTGTGGTGGGCAATGCCCTGCACCTGCCTATTGCAGCCGGTCTGCTAGAAGCTGGCAAACACGTGCTCTGCGAAAAACCCCTGGCGGGATCGGTAGAAGACGCCCAAGCCATGGTGGAATTAGAAAAAAAGTACGGCCAAAAACTCTTAACCTCGGTAGGCTACACGGTACGACGGACCCCAGCCCTGCTCGCCATTAAAAGCAAACTTGACCGAGGTGAATTTGGCCCCGTCTCTAACTTTATTGCCAACTACCTCTGTGACTACTCCTGCGACCCCAAGGCACCCATGAGCTGGCGCTACCAGGGCGGGCCGGGCTCCGGGGCCCTAGGAGATCTAGGGGTACACCTTATTGACACCGGCGAATTTTTTAACGGCCCCATTAGCAAGGTTAGAGGAGCCTACTTTTCTACCCTGATCAAGCAACGCTACCTGCCCCTAGGGGCAGTCGTTGGGCACGCTCACGCGGAGCTCTCCTCCGAAACCCAGGCAGTAGAAAACGAAGATACCGCGACCTTCACCTGCCAATTTGAAAACGGAGCAGTAGGAACCTACACCGTCTCGCGAGTGGCCTTTGGCAACCCCAACGGCCAAAGCTACAGCATCTACGGGCCCCAGGCAGCCGCAGAATTTACCATGCTGCGACCAGCAGAATTCAGCTACTCAGATGCTAGCGCACCTGCCGGCTATACGGGGCCCCGCACAGTAGTCATCAACGACCATACTCCGCACTACCTAAACAGTATGGCCATGGATGCACCCGGCAACGGCTACACCTACAGCCAGAATTTTGCCTACCAGTGCAGGGCCTTTCTAGAAGAAATAGCCGGGATCAGCAATCACCTACAACCCTGCGCTCGCTTTGCTGACGGCCTGCATACCCTCAAGGTTATTGAGGCTATCGTTAGTTCAGCCAACCAAAAAGGAGCAGAAGTAGAGGTGGGCAAGTAGCCGTCATAGCTAGGTTAGCTAGGGCAATGGTTGGGGGGGTGCGCTACCTGACGGCTAGCGCACCCCCCAACCTTGTAATTAAGAAAGCAACCTAGTCAGCTTTACCTTTAACAATGTAAATAGCTCCGGTTGTGACCCCTACCTCCACTTCTTCAAGGGTCTTACCCCGGGTCTCGGGGAGGAACTTAAACATGATCAGCACAGCAAGAGCGTTGATAGCAGCAAAAGTAAAGAAGGTGCTGTTAAGGCCAACCTTCTCTAGGGCAATCGGGAAGGCAAAGGCAATGCCGGCGTTAACCATCCACATACAAAAGACCGAGATGCCCACACCAAAGGCGCGAATCTGCTGGGGAAAGATCTCGGACAGCAGCACCCAGGTTGCCACGTTGAGGAAGGTCTGCATAGAGCCAACAAAAGCAACAATCAGCACCAGCAAGATCCAGGGGCGAAGGGCAGAGCTTTGCGGCAGCAGTAAGGATCCTAAGCCCACCAGCAAGTGCAGCAGAGTGACCAGGACGTAGCCGGTAATGATGGTTGTTCTGCGATTAATACGTTCCATCATCCACAAGGCAATAAAAGCTCCAACCACAGCAATGACGCCGTTGGCGGTATTGGCAATCAGGGCAGCATTGGCAGAAAAGCCGGCGTCCTCAAGCACCACAGTGCCGTAGTACATGATGGAATTGATGCCGGTAAACTGCTGGAAAACAGCCAGGGAAATACCCACCAAAAGAATCCGCAGCACCCACTTGTCAGTAAGGATAGAGGCTAGCGAGGGAGAAACCAGAGTCTGCTCAGACCGGAGGGTGCGTTCAATATCGCGTACCTCAGCCTGGGCCCGCTCGGGTGAACGAATAGTTTTGAGCACGGCTAGAGCTTGGTCTGCCTGGCCATGGGCCAGCAGCCAGCGCGGCGACTCAGGCATGCGCAGCATGCCAAGAAAAAGAAAAATAGCCGGCAGGGCACAAATAGAAAGCATGTAGCGCCAGACATGCTCGTGATGGCCCAGGGTGGTTCCCAGAATAGCGTTAACCACAAAAGCGGCCAGCTGGCCAACCACAATCATGAGCTCATTACGGCCAGAGAGTGAGCCGCGGATTTCATAGGGGGCCATTTCGGCCAGAAAAACCGGTACTACCGTAGAGGCTCCGCCCACACCTATGCCTAGAAGGATACGGCCCAGGATAAGCACCCCTAAGCCGGGAGCTAGGGCGCAGAGCAGGGCGCCACAAAAAAAGATGGTAGCTAGCAGCAGAATAGTTTTTCGCCTGCCCCAGGCGTCCGAAAGCTTGCCAATAGACAGTGCACCAACGGCGGCAGCTACAAGCAGGGAGGAAGTAACAATACCAATTCCCGAGGCCTGCAAACCCAGTTCTTCTGCCATAGGATTAATAGCGCCGTTAATAACGCCGGTATCGTAACCAAAAAGCAGACCACCGAGTGTGGCAACAATAGCTACTGTTCCCAGCCGCTTTTGATGGGGGCCAGTAGTGAGGGGAGGCAGCTGGGCCTCCGAAGCTGACGGGGTATTACCGGACATCATTTTCTCCTTGTTCGGCAGCTAAAGCTGGTGTGGTGTATCTATTATCCTTTGCTTCTTTAACCATGTCATTCATGGTTTTAAGCTGGTATTTGGCAACTTCTGCCGCTCTTTCATTTTCAGCAAAGACGCAGGTTGCCATGACGGTATCTGGGTCGTCTAGAAAGCCTATTTCTGCCAGGCCAGCAAAGTACTGCTTCCAGTTGACGTCCCCATCACCAATCTTGAGGTGCTGGTGGACCCGGGCCGGGCTGGCTGGCGGATTAGTAATGTACCGTAGCCCCGAAGAGCGTCTGTGATCCATGGAGTCGGCTACGTGGGTAATGCGCAGACGCTGGCCGGCAGCTCGCATAATGTCCAGGGGGTCTTCTTGCATGTGGAAGGTATGGGCGGCCACATAGACCATGGAAATATTTTGAGAGTTAAGGCCACGAATCACCCGCCAGGCTTGCAGGCCGTTTTCTACAAAGTCATCCGGGTGCGGGTCGATAGCCAGGTTAAGGCCCTCACGCTCAATAATAGGTAGCAGCTGCTCCATAGACCGATAAAAGGCCCGCTCCGATTCTTCGGCTAGCTCTGGCCGGCCGGAAAATTCGCTACCAATTTGACTTACTCCAAGATCAACGGTGATCTGTAAGACCCGCTTCCAGTAGCGGACCGCAGCCTCCCGGGCATCAGGATCGGGAGAGGACCAGCGTAAAACCGGCAGAACAGAAGCAATTTCTACCTCTGCATCCCGGCAGGCTTGGGCTAGTTCCCTTACCAGGGCATCGTCAGCCTTGGGGTGGTTAAAGAAGGGGATGAAGTCTGGGTGGGGGGTTAGCTGCAGGTAGTCATAGCCCAGATCTTTAGCGAGTTTTGGAAACTCTAGGAGGGAATGGGTTTGGTGGAAGGGGGTTGGGTCGAGGGCAATTTTCACAGTCCGCTTCTCCTTAGGACTAAGGGCAGGCGCCCTAGAAATACAAGCTTATGTCACACAACACACTATAGCTTTGTCCTGTCATAATAACAATATTTTAATTGTGGGTTAAGCAGTATTTTTACTGCGGGTCACCCTTAGCTATACAGCTCTGGTTTCTTCTGTAGAACAACCTCTTGGATCTCTCCAGAGGACAGGGCAGCTAAACCGGCCTCACAGCAGGCAGCCGCCGCGTAGCCGTCCCAGGCCGAGGGGCCGGTGTGCTCTCCCTTGCGGGCAGCGTTCACCCAGGCCTGCACTTCCTGATCGTAGGCGTCCACAAAGCGGGGCTCAAAGCTAGCGGAGACAAGGCCGTTTCCAACAGAGAGGTGATTCTTCTCAAAAACAGCCTTGGTGGTTACAGAGTAACCGTACTGGGAGGTAACGTGGGTGCTGACGGTGACCAGTACCCCTGATTCGGTCTGCATCACAATTTTTGCCGGATCCTGTAGCTCACCACTGGCATAGCTGCTCTTCTTGCCAGCTAAAACCTGCACGCTCTTAATTTCTTCACCGGTCAGGTAGCGCACCCCGTCAAACTCGTGGACAACGGTGTCATCAATGAGGTTAGACCCACTGTAAGAATCTGGTACAAAGGGGTTAATGTGCTCGCAGTCCAGCTGAAGTAACTGACCCTCCAGGCCAGCCTCCACAGCCGCCCGGATAGTGCGGTAGCCCCCGTCAAAACGGCGCATAAAACCCACTTGAATAAGTTTTTTGCCCAGGGCAGCCTCTGCCTCAACAATCTGATAAGACGAAGCGGAGTCTGGGGTTAAGGGTTTTTCGCAGAGAATGGGCAGGCCCGCTTCGAGGGCTGGCTGGAGGACGGGTGCATGCAGAAAACCGGGTGTGGCTACTAGAACAGCATCAATATTGCCCGAATCTATCACCTTCAGAAAGTCGGTGTAGACGCGGGCCCCTTCGATGCCTTCCACAGCTTGCTGGGCCTTGGCCTGATCAATGTCAACGACGGCGCTTAGTAGCGCCCCCTCAGTGCGCCGGTGAATCCGCTGAATATGGTCGTAACCCATGCGTCCGGCACCAACGACGGCAACACGTAGTTGTTCAGACATATTGTTTCTCCTTGTTAAAAATAAGAATGTCAGTTAGCTGATGCTGGTGCGAGAACCGCAGCCTAGCAAATAGTTTTTGGTGCGACGGGCAATAGGTAGGGGAGTGTCCAGCGAATCAACCGGGTACATATCCTGCTCAACGATGCCAAAAAGGGGCCGGTTGAGGGCTTCTGCTGCCTCAATGACGGCCTTGAGGTCTGGTAGGCCCTTGGGTGGCTCACACATAACTCCGGCGGCAGTGGCATCTTTGAAGGTCATATCTTCTGCGCGGACCTTGGCGTGAACCTGGGGATCAACCTGCTTAAGGTGCAGGTAGCCAATACGGTCCGGATACTTTTGGATCAGTTCAACCGAGCAGGCACCCCCGTATTCTGCGTGTCCGGTATCCAGGCAGAGACTGACCAGCTCAGGGTCGGTTGCAGCCAGGAATTTTTCGATCTCAGCCATGGTCTCTACATGTGAATCGGCATGGGAATGAAACTGCTGGGAAAGGCCAAATTCCTGCTGAAGAGTTTGGCCCAGTCGATTGTGGCCGCTGGCCAGATCCTCCCATTGCTTTTCTGTAAGAGTACGGGATTCTACAGCCTGGCCGGTTTTATCGTCCCGCCAGAGGGCCGGGATAACCACCATATGTTTTGCCCCCATGGCTGCGCTTAACTCGGCAACCTTACGGGCTGGTTCCCAGGCTAGATCCCACTGATCTAAACCGCGGTGAAAGGCGGTAAAGACGGTTCCTGCGCTTACCTGTAAGTCTCTGGCTTTCAACTCCTGAGCTAAGATTTGTGGATCCGCCGGCAGGTAGCCGTAGGGGCCAAGCTCAATCCAGCGGTAGCCGGCCTGGGCTACTTCGTCCAGGAAGCGCTGCCAGGGTGTTTGGGCTGGGTCCTCGGCAAACCAAACACCCCAGGAGTCGGGGGCGGTGCCGATAATGAGTTTTTGATCCGTCATGCTGGTTACTTTCGTGTCTCAAGGAAGAGGGTAGGAGCGGTTAAAAATCTCCTTAATATGTAATGACATACTATCAAAGTTTGGGATTTTGTGGGCTACCTAACCTAAATATTTCTTGCAGACAGCGCTCTGGGTGAATAGACCGGTAAAAAACGGCTGCCCGCCCCCTTCTAAAAACAGGGACGGACAGCCGGCGGCCTTAAGTCACCGTAAGCTAGTTGCGGGACTCAAAGTTAAAAGACGCCCCGGAAGCCTGCTTAGGCTCGGGCCAGCGCTGAGTAATAGCCTTACCCCGCGTGTAAAAACGCAGGCCATCCTCACCATAAATATGATGCTCACCAAAGAGTGAGTTATTCCAACCACCAAAGGAATGATTAGCCAAAGGCACCGGTAGCGGCACGTTAACCCCAACCATACCCACCCGAACCTGCCGGGTAAAGGTGCGGGCAGCAGCCCCCGAAGAAGTAAAGATGCAGGTGCCGTTCCCGTAAGGATTAGCATTAATAAGTTCGATGCCCTCCTGCAAACTTTCTACCCTCACAACCACCAGCACCGGGCCAAAAATCTCCTCGCCGTAGGCGCTCATCTCGGTTTTAACCCGATCCACAATAGTGGGGCCCACAAAGTAACCGCCCTCACGGCCTGGCACCAGCAGATCCCGGCCATCAAGCACCAGGGCAGCACCTTGTTCCTGGGCTTCACCAATAATACGCTGCACCCTCTCTTTGGCTTGGGGAGTAATCAGCGGGCCCATATCGGCTGCCGGATCCATGCCATCAGAAACCTTAATCTTGCTGGCCAGCTCGGCGACCCGGCTAATAGAGGCTTCGGCCCCATCCCCTACAGCAACGGCCACAGAAATAGCCATGCAGCGCTGCCCGGCGGCCCCAAAAGCAGCTGCACTCAAATGCTCTGCAACCAAATCCATGTCGGCATCGGGCATAATCAGAGCATGATTCTTAGCGCCGCCCAGGGCCTGAACCCGCTTGCCGTGTGCGGTGGCAGTCTCATAGACATACTTAGCAATAGGGGTTGAGCCCACAAAGGAAATAGCAGCTACATCCGGGTGGGTTAGGAGCCCATCAACCATCTCCTTATCACCGTGTAAGACGTTAAAAACACCGTCAGGTAAGCCGGCCTCCTTCCAGAGCTCGGCCATAAAATTAGCGGCAGAAGGGTCCCGCTCTGAGGGCTTAAGGATAAAGGTATTACCGGCAGCCAGAGCCAGCGGCGCCATCCAGAGCTGGATCATCACCGGAAAATTAAAGGGAGTAATGCCGGCAACTACACCTAGCGGCTCCCGTACCGAGTAGGCGTCAATACCGGTAGCAGCCTGGGGAGTGTAGCGGCCGCTGATGAGGTTGGTAATACCGCAGGCATACTCTACAATCTCCTGGCCGCGGGCAATTTCGCCCTTGGCATCGGAGAGCACCTTACCGTGCTCACGAACCACCAGCTCAGCTAGTTGGTCTGTGCGCTCCACCAACAGCTGGCGAAAACGAAAGAGAATAGCGGTGCGCTTGGCTAAAGAAAGCTCAGCCCAATGACTAGAGGCTTTGTGAGCGGCGGCCACCGCCTGATCTAGCTCCTGGCTGCCGCCAAGGTGCAAAGAAGCAATGCTCTCACCCGTGGCAGGGTTAAAAACCTCCTGCCGGGCAGGGCCAGAACTGGTTACGTACTGACCATTAATAAAATGCGGAATCTCGTAGGTCATGTTTCTCCTTAGAAAACAGTAAAAATAAGACGGTAAGCGCTCAGACTTAGCCCAAGAGGGGCCGCTGCTTAGCCTTAAACTGCCGGTAGGTTTCGTAGGCGGCTTGGGTGGACTGCATCTGGCTAACTCCCGTGACCGGAACATCCCACCAGGACTCCGAAGAAGGAGCATCAATCATAGGATCAGATTCAAGGTGAATAAGGACGGGACCAGAGCCTTCCGGCGCTGCCTTAGCCTGAGCTAAAGCCTCCTGTAAGTCTTGGCGGACAGTATCGCCAGGTTCAACACGAATAACCCTTACCCCCAAAGACTGGGCATTAGCAGCCAGATCAAGGGGGAGCTTTTGGCCCTCATCAAAACTGTGGGTTTGCTTATCTAAGGTGCGGTATTTAGTGCCAAAACGCTGCGAGCCTAGCGACTCAGAGAGGGCACCAATAGAGGCATAGCCATGATTTTGGATCAAAACGACAATCAGTTTAATGCCCTCGGCAACGGCAGTCACCAGTTCGGTATGCATCATAAGGTAGGAGCCGTCCCCCACCATGACGACCACGTCCCGGCCGTCCTGCTCATCCAAACTAGCCCTCTTGACGCCTAAACCACCGGGGATTTCGTAACCCATGCAGGAGTAGGCATATTCAACGTGGTAACCGTAGTGGTCCTTAACCCGCCAGAGTTTGTGCAAGTCCCCCGGTAAGGAACCGGCAGCGCAGACAACAACGTCCCGATCATCCATAGCCTCATTGACCGCACCAATAATTTCGTTTTGGCTCATCAAAGGCCGGTACCTCTGGGCAAAGGCGGCATCAACAATGCCGTCCCAGCGGGCCTTCTCGGCAGCAACTTCTTGACGTTGAGCCTCAGAAACCTTAAAACCGGCCAAGGCATCGGTCAATTTTAGGAGGGCTTTGCGGGCATCGGCAACCATAGCAACCGTACCGGCATGCTTATAGGCATCAAAAGAAGCGATATTAATATTGACAAACTTAACCTGCGGATGCTGGAAAGCGGTTCGAGAAGCAGTGGTGAAATCCTCGTAGCGGGTACCAATACCAATAATCAAATCCGCCTGCCGGACCAGGGCATTAGCCGCGGTGGAGCCGGTAGAGCCTACCGCACCCAGGCAGAGCGGATGGTCCCAGGCCATAACACCCACACCGGCCTGGGTGTAGGCCACCGGAATGGAAGTGGCTTCTGCAAAGGCCTGCAACTGGTCTTGGGCAAAGGCATAATGTACCCCGCCACCGGCAATAATAACCGGCTTCTGGGCCTGCTTAATGGCTTCTAGCGCAGCAGCAATATCTTGGTCTTCAGGATCGGGGCGGCGGATACGCCAGTGCCGGGGGGCTAAAAACTCGTCAGGAACAAGAATCTCTTCTGCCTGAACATCTTGAGGCAGAGCAATGGTTACCGCCCCGGTTTCTACCGGGTCGGTGAGGACCCGCATACCGTTAAGGAGGGCGGAAAAAATCTGCTCAGGGCGCCAGACTCGATCAAAATAGCGGGAAACCGGCCGGAAGACATCGTTGACCGTTATGTCACCGGCATCAAAGCGTTCTAACTGCTGGAGGACCGGATCCGGTGCACGATTGGCAAACTGGTCTGAAGGCAAGAGCAGGGCCGGCAGTCGGTTGGTGGTGGCCACAGCGGCACCGGTGACCATGTTAGAGGAGCCGGGACCAATAGAGGTGGTAACAGCATAGGTTTGCCGACGCCGGGTATGGCGAGCATAGCCAACGGCCTGATCCACCTGAGCCTGTTCATTGCGGCCCTGATAGTAGGGCATGAGGTGTGGATCCAGTTGCTGGTACTGCCGTAGGGCCTGGCCTACTCCGGCCACATTGCCGTGGCCAAAAATACCAAACATACCCGGGATGGTACGTTTGCAGTAGTGCTGATTACCAATTTGATCAACGGTGTATTGCTGAGCCAGGAACCTGACTACGGTTTGAGCCACCGAGAGTTTCTGCGAACCCATGAGCACGTTCTTTCTTGTCTGAAGCGAATAAAGGCAACTAGTTATTAAGGAGGGAAGCTGCAGTAGCGACGGCTGCGGCTACATCCCCATCCTCAGGGTAGAGCAGGGTGCGCCCAACGGTCAGACCCTGCACTCCGGGCAGTTTGAGGGCGGCAGCCCAGCTGTCAAAAACTTGGTCCGGGGAAGCGGAGGGATCCCCACCTAGAAGGACGGTTGGGAGGGTTGTTGCGGCCATAACTCGTTCCATATCTGCAACAACCGGAAGCTTCATCCAGGTATAGGCAGAGTGTGTTCCCAGGGCCTGGGCAATAGCAATGGAAGCCAGAACAGCCTCGGTTGAGAGATCGTTTTTGACACGTCCGTTGACGGTGTGTGAGATAAAGGGTTCTACCATAGCGTAGAGCCTGTGCTGGGCTAGCTGGTTGACTGCCCGGGAGCAGGCTTCCAAGGTGGCAGCAGTGTGCGGGTCTGCGTAGTGGATTCGGGTTAGCATTTTGCCCCCGTCTGCCCCAATCTTGTGCAGATGCTCTGCGGTATGGCCGGTAAAGCGGTCATCAATCTCGTTAACTAAACCGCTCAGCCCACCACGGTTCATAGAACCAAAGATCAGTTTTCCATCCAGGGCTCCTAGAAGCAGGAGATCATCCAAAATATCCGGTGAGGCCAGGATGCCGTCAACGGCAGGATTTTGCAGGGCAATCTGAAGCCGATCCAGCAAATCTCGTCGATCTGCCATGGCCAGGGCCTTGTCCCTGACGCTGAGGGCGCCTCGGGCCGGGTGGTCGGCGGCAAGAATAAAATTTTGCTGGCCGTAGCGGATGCCGGCATGGTGTTTTCTTTGGGCAGCTGCCCGTTCGATAGCCTGCGGATCTTCAAGGCGTATCTGGGTGAGGTGTTGGTAACGGCGGGGGTCACGCTGCTGGTCTGGGGTGGTGCACATAGGCCCTTACTCCTGGAAAGATGGTTGATGGATGGTTCTAGAGGCCTCTGTCTCGTTGCTGAAGAAAATCCAGCACTTCAGCTTCTGAGGGCATAGCTTCTGAGCAGGCTATCTGGCCTGCCACAAAGGCGCCGGCAGCGTTAGCAAAATCTAGTGTTTTTTTCAGAGACCAGCCGGACAGCAGCCCGTGTGTGAAGGCTCCGCCGAAGGCGTCCCCAGCTCCTAGACCGTTGACCGTTTCTACCGCTACCGGGGCTGAAACTACTTGGGTGCTGGCTGTTTTGGCGAGGACACCCTGGGCTCCCATTTTAACAACGGCAATACGGACCCCGGCTTCGAGGAGGCGGTCAGCCTGTTCTTGGGGGCTTGCATCTCCAACAGCAACGGCACATTCTTCTCGATTACCTATAGCTATGGTGGCATGCTGGAGCAGTTCCTGGGCGGCCTGGCTGGCCTGCTGGTAGCTATCCCAAAACATGGGCCGGTAGTCCAGATCTAGGATGGTGTGCTGCTGGTCCGAGAGTTGCTGGCGGTCCCGTTGCTGATGGGCCTGGATTTGAGCGCTGGCTGCTGGCTGCTGGCACATGCCCGTGAGGGTGGACCAAAAGATCTGTGTTTCTTTGATGGCCGTCATATCAAGGTCTTCTGGCCGGATTTGGAGGTCTGGTGCGCTGGGAAAGCGCCCATAAAAGTAGAGGGGAAAGTCTTCTGGTGGCCGAATAGCGCAGAAGGTCACGCAGGTTTGCAGCCGTGGATCTACCGACACATGCTGATCGTCGGCCCCGTAGCGTTTAAGTTCCTGGCGTAGGTAGCGCCCAAAAGGATCATCGCCGACGCGGGTGATCACCGAGGCCTTATGGCCGTATTTGGCTGCTGCTACGGCGACGTTGCTGGGGGAGCCGCCCAGGTACTTGCCAAAGGAGGTGACGTCTTCTAACCCTAGACCTATCTGGTTGGGGTAAACGTCAACGCTGATGCGCCCCATGGTAAGAAGCTCGTACATGCTTTGTATCCTTATGCTGGTTGCCGGTTTCTGCTGTTAGCAGCAAAAAATTGCCTCTCCTCTAGGGTGCCTTATGACCGGCAGTACTGTCAATCTTTGTACTGACAAAATAACAAAGATTGATAAAAAAGACTTAACTACCGGAGCTAGAGCGAGGCATCTAGAGGCTGTGGATAGTTGGAATCCATGGACAGCCTCTGCCTAGCTGGGCAGGGGAGGGTTAAATTATATGTTCTGTCATATTGACATAATCTGCCGGTTAGGGACATAGTGGTTTGAGAGCTAGCGGAGCGGTTGGCTCCTGGCCGATGATTTGTATGCCAAAGGAAGACTATGAAATTAGGTGTCTATAGCGCAATCTTGCACGACCGCCCTTTGGAGCAGGCGCTGCAAACCGTCAAAAAGCTGGGTTTATCTGGCTATGAGATTAATAGCGGTGGATTTTTGCCGCCGGTCCATCTTCCCCTTGATCGCCTTCTTGCCCACCCGGAACAGGCCCAGGATTATCTGGCACAGTTTGCGGAGGCTGGAATAGAGATAGCCGGTTTAAACTGCAACGGTAACCCCCTGCATCCCAATCCAGAGATTGGCCTTAAGCACGCAGAGGATATCCGCCAGAGTATCCGCCTGGCAGGACTTCTGGGTCAAACCCGGGTGGTTACCATGAGTGGCTTACCGGGATCCGACCCCCAGGCTCAGTATCCAGCCTGGCACGTTAACACCTGGAATTCAGGGGCCTTGGACTCCTTGGACTACCAGTGGGATCTGGCCTGTAGCTTCTGGCAGCAGATGGATGAGCTAGCCGCTGAAAACGGGGTCTACCTTGCCCTGGAGCTGCACCCCCAGAATCTGGTTTTTAATCCACCTACTGCCCGTAGGCTGGTAGAGCGGATTGGGGCGCAGCATATTGGCGTTGAGTTGGATGCCTCCCACCTTTTTTGGCAGCAGATGGATCCAGTAAAAGCCGTGGACTGGCTGGGTGAGCTTACCTTGCACGCTGCCGCTAAAGACCTGCGTATCAATAGGGAAAACGTAGAGATCTACGGCGTACTTGATGAGCGTTTTTGCCGGCTGGGCCCTGAGGAAGAGCGTGTTCATCTGGGAGGTAAGGAATACGCCAACCGCTGGCCGCAGGATTCTGCCTGGGATTTTGTAGCCGTTGGGGTGGGCCACGATGCCAGTTACTGGGCTGAGTTTTTGAAGGCACTCTATGCGGTGGATAAAAATATGTGGGTCAATATTGAGCACGAAGACACCTCGATGGGCCGGGAAGAAGGCCTGGAATACGCGGCGGCAACCTTACTTAAGGCAGCGGACTTGGCCGGTATTAGCCTGGGCTAGAGCCTTGCCGGCTTTAGTAGGGACAGGTTTTGCCGGCGCTTCTAGGCAAAATTCATTGTGAACACTTGTGCAGAACGAATTTTCGCTCTAGTCTAGGGTGTATGTTTACTGCCCAGCTCTAGCGTGAGAGGCAGTGGCCCTAATCTGCTTGTCTCCTGCTCTTCTGACGGGCAGGAGCAGTCTCAAAGGAGCGCCTGATGAGCCAAACCGCTGCACAACCCATCAAAATTGAAGGAAAGTTTCTAGACCGTATCGGCATCCCGTCAGTCCTTAAATGGGGCTTTCTGGGCTTGTTCATTTTTATGACAGGGCTGGGGGTGGAATCTAATTTTCTTACCCCGCACCTGGTAGCTATGCTGGGCAGCACCGAGGCAACAATCTCGGTGGTGATAACCTTCTATGCGGCAGCCTGTTTGGTGGCGAGCTACCTCTCTGGAGCCTTATCCGACCTGTGGGGTCCTAAAAAAGTGATGACCCTAGGTTTTAGCATTTGGCTTATCTTCCAGGTAGCTTTTTTGCTCTCCATTGCTAGTGGCAACCTCTGGCTGGTGGGTATAACCTACTTCTTTCGTGGTTTTGGCTACCCTCTTTTTGCTTTTGCCTTTCTTGTTTGGGTTAACATCACCTCGCTTAAATCTAAAGCTGGTACAGCTATTGGCTGGTTCTACGTGATGTTTACCGGCGGTATGCCCACCGTCGGATCCCTGGTGGCCATTGGGTCCATTGCCAGCTTTGGTGGCGGCACCGGCGGTGAAACCGGTGCCATGTGGTTTTCCACCGCTATTTCTATCTGCGGCTTCTTGCTGGTTTACTTTGGCTGCCAGGAAGAAAAGGGTAAACGCCGTATTGCACCAGAAGGTGAATCGACCTCTCAGGTACTCTTCTCCGGTATCCGCCTGACCTTCTCCAACAGCAAGGTGCTCCAGGGTTTTCTGATCCGTCTTATTAATACCGCACCAGAATTTGGCATGTTCATTATTATGCCGGCGGTTATCTCAACCACCCTGGGTTGGGGGCAGTCTCGCTGGTTGCTGATGACCGTCTGCGTCTACGCCGGAAATATTCTCTTTAATGCCTTCTTTGGCCACGTTGGAGACAGGATTGGCTGGGTCAATACCGTGCGCTGGTGCGGAGTTTTTGCCTGCGCAGTCTCCTTGCTGGCCTGGTGGTATGTCCCGCACTGGGTGCCGGCTGGCTCAACCTGGGGTTATGTGCTTTCGGTACTTGCCGGGGTTTCCTACGGTATTTTCTTGGCAGGCTTTGTTCCCATGGGGGCCATTATGCCGGCTAATGCACCCGACCACCGCGGTGCCGCCATGGCCATGTACACCACGGCGGCCGGCGGCGCCCAATTTTTGGGTTCGGCAGTGGTAGCTATCGTCCTTAACGTCACAACCTGGCTGGGCTGGGAGTCTTTTGCTCGTAACTCAGCTGTTATCTGGGCCTTTGTCATCCTTTATGGCTGTGCCTTTATAATGGTAGGCAATTTACGCACCGAACAGGACGACCCCGACCACCGGCACAAAATTCGGGTAGCAGATACCCAGGCCCTGGCTATCCAAGCTGCCGAGGAGCGCCGCGTCAAAATTGAAGGAAAATAGGCGCCGCGGTAAAGAATAAAACAGTGCCTCACTGCTGCAAGGAGAAGCGGTGAGGCACTGGCTTTAAGAAAGCTGGAGGCTGGTTAGCACCTGGTTGGCCGTCTGCTCATCGGTTATTAAGGCGGTCAGGACCCCGGTTTGGGCGATAGTAATGATGGGTAGTACTTTTTCATCCCCCACTGCCAGTGCCGTGGTGTGGGGGATCCTGGCCAGATCTTCCATGGGAATGCGTACCGTTCTGTCGGAACCGGGAAATTCTAGTTCTTGGCCGGCCTCATTAAAAAAGTGGAGGCAGATATCCCCTTCGGCTTCCTGCAGTGACTGCTTAGGAATAGCCGAAGCTAGGGAAGTTCTTCCGGAGGTGCGCGAGCCAATGCCCACCAGGGCGCCGCGAGCCGTTGCCCACAGGTGTTTAATCTGCTGGTAGGAGTTATCTTCTAAGAGGGCCGCATAGAGGGCTGCTGAGGGAATAGCTCCAGCAAAAAGAGGCAGGTAGGTGCTGGAGGTGCGTTGGGCCAGGGCCCTGGCGATTTCCGATGTCTGATGCCAGGGTTCTGGCTCGGCCAAACCGCCAACTGCCGGGGCGATGACCACACCGCGCAGCTGGGGTAGTTCCATGCGGGAGACGTTATACATGGCCAGGCCAGAGGCAACCACCAGGCCGTCACCCACAGCTAGATCCATATCTTTAATGGCAGAGCGGGTGACCGGGCTCATGCCGGCCCCCAGGTTGCCTAAGGCATCCGGGGACTGGATGCCCGGTGCAATATAGCAACGTTCCAGGCCCAGAGCCTGGGCCAGCCTCTGGGAGAGCTCCTGGGTGGAACTGGTGTTGGGGTGAATAACCTTAATTTGCACGATGCCTTCTTCGCGGGCTTGCGAGAGCATGCGGGAAACCGTAGGGCGGGACACTTTAAGTTTTTTAGCAATCTCAGACTGGCCCTGGCCTTCTTCATAGTAGAGGCGGGCTGCAGCATAGAGGTGTTCGGGGTCGTAGATGTCGGACCCAATTTTCTGGTATTGCATAGTGCTTCATTCTCGGTGAGTTGAGGGAACTAGTTAATCTTAGATGCTTGACCTTCAGATTACCCTAAAAGAAGCAGGATAGAACATTTGTGCTTGACATTTGTTCAGAAGCTGGCGGACAATAAAAAAGCAAGCAAAAACCAAGTATTGGAGCAAATATGTCTGCCACTGTTCCCTCAGAAATGAAGGCCGTCGTCTGCAAGGGGCCACAAAACTACGTCCTCGAAACCCGGCCCGTACCCCAGCTGGGCCCCACAGACATGCTGATCCAGGTAGAAGCCGTCGGCGTCTGCGCATCAGACCTCAAGTGCTACCACGGGGCCCCAAAATTCTGGGGAGACGAAAACCGGCCACAATGGGCAGAAAATGACAGGATTCCCGGCCACGAAATTACCGGAACTATTGTTGCTGGCCAGCCCCAGGCCCTAGAAGCTCATGCTGTTGTCCTGGGCGATCGTATTGTTGTAGAGCAGATTGCCCCCTGCGGGCAGTGCCGCTACTGCCAGCGCGGAGAGTACTGGATGTGCGGGCCCCACGACATGTTTGGTTTTAAAAAATGGGACGGGGCCATGGCCCAATACATGCTGGTTCCCTCACTAGCCAGGGTCCACAAGATCTCCAAGGACATTAAGCCCCAACACGCAGCTTTTGCAGAGCCCCTCTCCTGTGCCTTACACGCTGTTGAAAGGGCTAACATAAAATTTGAAGACACCGTTGTCATTGCAGGAGCCGGCCCTATTGGCCTCTCTGCCCTCATCGGGGCCCGGCAGAAAAACCCGCTTCGCATTATCAGCCTGGATATGGATCCGGCCAAACTGGAATTAGCCAAAAAATGCGGGGCAGACATGACCATCAACATTAAAGATCAAGACCCCGTTGCAGCTATTAAAGAAGTCACCGCCGGCTATGGGGCCGACGTCTACATCGAATGCACCGGCCACCCCTCTGCCGTGCCCCAGGGGTTAAACCTGCTACGAAAACTGGGCACTTACGTTGAATACTCTGTTTTTGGATCAGACGTCACCGTTGACTGGTCTATTATCTCTGACGACAAGGAACTTAACGTCTACGGTGCCCACCTGGGCCCCCACACCTGGGGTGCTGCCGTCAAGATCATTGAATCGGGAGCCCTACCCCTGGATGAAATTTGCACCCACCAATTTCCGCTGGAGCAATTCCAGCAGGCCCTGGATATGGTGGCAGACTCTGCCGGGTCCTCCATTAAAGTCTCCATCCTCCCTAACTAACTCCGTCAGCGCCTAAGAACAACCCTACAAGCAAGGCAGGACAGCACAGATGACCACGCTTTACAACAAGCCAGCTGAATTTAGCGAAGACCAGTTGGAAGGATTCCTTGACCTCTACTCGGACAGGCTGGTGGGAGTCCCCGGTGGGGTGGTTACCCTGCCGGGGCAGCAGGCCCAGGTTGCCGTGGTTGTTGGTGGCGGGTCCGGCCACTACCCGGCCTTTGCCGGCCTGGTTGGGCCAGGGTTTGCTAGCGGTGCAGTGGTGGGAAATATCTTTACTTCACCCTCAGCAGCCCACGTCTACTCAGTGGCTAAGGCGGCAAACCAAGGCAAGGGGGTTATCCTAACCTTCGGTAACTATGCCGGTGACACCATGAACTTTGGTATCGCGGCAAAAATGCTGCGCTCCGAAGGAATAGATACCCGGATTGTTGTGGTGACCGATGATATTGCCTCAGCACAAGAGCAGCAGAATCGTCGCGGTATAGCCGGGGACTTTGCCGTTTTTAAAGTAATGGGTGCTGCCGCTGCTGCCGGGAGGAGCCTGGACGAGGTTGAACGTTTAGGCAGACTGGCCAATGAACGCACTCGCACCTTGGGTGTAGCCTTTTCGGGTTGCACTTTACCCGGATCTGATCAGCCTCTCTTTACTGTAGCGGCTGATCAGATGGGGGTTGGCCTGGGTATTCATGGGGAGCCAGGTATTAGAGACCAGGCCAGAGGCAGCGCAGAAGAACTGGCCGAGCTGCTTGTTAGCTCAGTCTTAGCAGAAGCCCCGCAAGAGGCAGGCCAGCGTATTGGGCTGATCCTTAATGGGCTGGGAGTTAGCAAATACGAAGAACTCTTTGTGCTCTACCGTAGCGTAGCCCCCAGGTTGCGCCAGGCCGGCTACCAGATTATTGACCCGGAAGTCGGTGAGCTCGTTACCTCACTAGACATGGGCGGGGTTTCCTTAACCCTTATCTGGCTGGACGAGCAGTTAGAACAAGCCTGGCGGGCCGACGCCTACGCCTGTGCCTACCGTAAATCTGCCAGCGCCCTGACCGGCCTGCAAGCCAGCCTGGCCAAGCAGGAAGAAACTGTAGCAGAGAACAGGCAGGCAGAGGCCTCCCCGGCCGCTAGGGAGCTAGCCGCTCGGGTCCGTCAGGGTATCGGCGCTGTTGCAGAATTGATGCAGCAAGAAGAAAACTACCTGGGCCGTATCGACGCTGTTGCTGGCGATGGAGACCACGGCCGCGGCATGGTTCGCGGTAGCCAGGCAGCCCTAGAGGCCAGCCAAGCTGCCCCGGGCCAGGCTGGCCCAGCCTACCTACTCAAAGAGGCAGGCCGAGCCTGGGCCATGCAGGCAGGAGGAACCTCCGGTGTGCTCTGGGGTGCCGGCCTAGAAGCAGCCGCTCTTAGCCTTGACGACCGGGCCAGCAGCTTCAGCCCAGAGCAGCTTCTGGCAGCGGTCAAAGCCTTCACCGAATCTATGCAAACCTTGGGCGGGGCAGAGTTGGGAGATAAAACCCTGCTGGATGCCTTGCTGCCCTTTAGCCGGCAGCTAGAAAAATCCCTTAAAGAAGAGGGGCTAAGCCTGGAGCAAAGCTGGGAGGCAGCGGCGCAGCTAGCCCGGGTTAAGGCCCAAGAAACTGCAGCCCTCAAACCCCAGAAAGGCCGGGCCCGCCCCCTAGCAGAAAAATCTTTAGGGCACCCAGACCCGGGGGCAGTATCGCTGGCCATGATCCTGAGTCAGCTTCAAGAATACCTGGCCAAGCCAGAGAAAAACGAGCAGCAGTAAATACCGGTAAAACCCGGTGTGGAAAGGGAAGACGATGGCTGATGGACTAAGGCTACTACTAGGCTGTGACGCTGCCGGCTTAGACTACAAAACCGCTATTAAAGAGCAGCTAGCAGCAGATGAGCGGGTGAGCCTCCTGCAAGATGTGGGGGTTAATGCTCGGGAGAACACCCCCTACCCCTCGGTGGCCATAGCTGCCGCCCAGGCTGTAGCAGCCGGCCAGGCCGACCGGGCCATCCTGGTTTGCGGAACAGGCCTAGGCGTTGCCATCTCAGCAAACAAGGTGGCCGGTATTCGGGCGGTAACAGCCCACGACTCCTTCTCTGTGGAACGCTCCATCCTTTCTAACAACGCCCAGATACTGTGCCTAGGTCAAAGAGTTATTGGCAAGGAACTGGCCCTGCGCCTGGTGGATGAATGGCTTAACTACCGTTTTGACCCGGCATCAGCGTCAGCCCAAAAACTACAGGTACTCAGTGACTACGAAGACCAGCCCCAGGATTCAGCCCACTAGCAGCACTCCAAGCAGAAAGGGGACCGAAGCCGTGGTCCGTCTTAAGCAAAAAAATCTTCAGCAGATCGAGCAGCTGGTCTCAGCCCAGCTAGAGGAGGGTAGTAGCTTTTCTATCCCCAGCTATGACCGAGCCGGATTGAGCGCCGGCATCGTTCACTTTGGGGTAGGGGGCTTCCACCGGGCCCATCAAGCCCTCTACCTGGACAGGCTGCTGAGCCAAGGCAAAAACCGTGACCTAGCCATTTGTGGCATGGGCGTTCTAGCCCAAGACCGTACCATGCGGGACATCCTCAAGGAGCAGGACTACCTCTACACCCTCATCGCCCGCGACCCCCAGGGTAGGGAAGACATCCGGGTGATCGGCTCCCTCGTGGACTACATTTGGGCGCCCGAAGACCCCGCCAGAGCTATCCAATACCTGGCCAGTGAGCAGATTAAAATTGTCTCCTTAACAATCACCGAGGGCGGCTACAACTTTAACCAGGTCACCCACGAATACGAGCTAGACAACCCGGCTGTAGCCCAAGACTTGCTCAACCCGCAGCAGCCACAGACCGTCTTTGGCCTCATTGTTGCGGCCCTGGCCTTACGCCGCGAGAGAGGCCTGGCCCCCTTTACTATCATGAGCTGCGATAACATCCAGGCAAACGGGGCCATGGCCCGCACCGTCTTTACAGCCCACGCCCAAGCCCTAGACCCAGACCTAGCCGACTGGATCAGGGCCGAGGTTGCCTTCCCCAACTCCATGGTTGACCGGATCACCCCGGCCAGTACCGATCAGGATCGCAGCTACGTCAAACAAAAACTGGGTTACCAAGACGACTGGCCAGTTGTCACCGAGGACTACATCCAATGGGTACTCGAAGACAGTTTTGTCTCCGACCGGCCAGACTATCAGCAGGTGGGCGTCCAAGTGGTCGCTGACGTAGAGCCCTACGAAAAACTTAAACTGCGCATGCTTAACTCCTCCCACCAAGGCCTATGCTATTTTGGGCACCTAGCCGGTTACCACTACGTGGACCAAGCAGTCGGCAACCCCCTCATCGAGCAGCTACTCCTACGCTACATGCGAGAAGAAGCCATGCCCACCCTGGATAAACTAGCCGATACCGACCTAGAGGCCTACGCCACCACGCTCATTAGCCGCTTTAGCAACCGGGCCATTAAAGACACCGTGCCCCGCCTCTGCGCAGAATCCTCAGACCGAATCCCCAAATGGCTGATGCCGGTTGTTCAAGACAACCTAGCCAAAGGCGGTCAAGTCAGGCTGGCTGCAGCCATCGTCGCCTCCTGGGCACGCTACGCAGAAGGAAAAGACGAACAAGGGCAAGCCATTGCTATCGTAGACCAGGCAGAGGACACGGTTCGCGCCGCCGCCCAGGCACAACTAGCCGGGGACGAGCTAGCCTTCCTACGCAACAAAGATTTCTTTGGCAACATAGTAGACCAGCCCGCCTTCACAGAGCCCTACCTCAAAACCTTGCGGTCACTACACGAGATTGGTAGCCTCAAAACTTTAGAGCAACTACTGGCCCAGTAAGAATCCGGTGAAAGCAATGGCAGACTACGTCTTAGGGATCGACTCCTCCACCCAATCGGTCAAAGCACTCCTGGTGGACGCTAAGAGCGGACAGGTTGTTGACCAGCGCCGCGCAGCCCACCCCAGCGGCACCGAAGTTAACCCCGAAGCCTGGGTTCAGGCCCTGCATCAGGTCAGCGCGGATCTTTTGCCCCGGGCAGCAGCCGTCTCTATAGCAGGACAGCAGCACGGGATGATCCTGCTAGACCAGAAAAAGCAGGTGCTACGAGACGCCCTGCTCTGGAACGACACCCGATCAGCCCCCCAAGCCCAAAAACTAACCGCCTACCTGGGCGGACCTCGGGCCGCAGCCCAGCGGATCGGCAGCGTCCCCCTGGCCTCCTACACGGCAACCAAACTACGCTGGGTACAAGAAAATGAGCCGCACATAGCGCAAAAAGTAGCCGCAGTTGCCCTACCACACGACTACCTGACCATGCTGCTCAACACCCAAGCCGGTCTCTTCACAGACCACGGTGAAGCCTCCGGAACCGCCTACTACAACCCCAGCAGCCGCAGCTGGGAACCCGACATTGCAGCCTGGGCCATAGGGCAGCCAGTAGAACTACCCCAGCTGGCTCAACCGGCACAGGTGGTGGGCAAAACAGCCCAGGGTGCTCTTCTGGCTGCCGGCACCGGGGACAATATGGCAGCAGCCCTGGGCTTACAGCTTGAGCAAGAAGACGCAGTGATCTCTATAGGTACCAGCGCCGTAGTGATGATGCGCTCCCAGCACCCTGTTGCCGATGCCCAGCACAACATTTCTGGTTTTGCTGACGCCACCGGCCACTACCTACCCCTAGCCTGCACCCTGAACGGTGCTCCGGTCATGGATTTTGCCTGTCAGAGCCTGGGGGTTAACCACGACCAGCTCACGGAGCTGGTGCTGGCCTCTTCCCCAGGGGCCGGCGGCGCCGTCTTTCTGCCTTACCTCAACGGCGAGCGAACCCCTAACCTGCCCAAGGCCAAGGCCCACCTAGGCCTGGTCTCTGCCCAGACCAGCCGGGCAGACCTTGCCCGGGCCATGCTTGAGGGGCTAGCCTGTTCCGTGCGGGAAGGCCTAGAGAAACTCCTAGCAGCTCAGGGGGCCTGCCAGCCCCGACGCATTATCCTGATTGGGGGTGGGGCTAAGTCACTGGCCCTACGGCAGGTGCTGGCCCAGGTGCTGGGAATAGATATCTTTGTGCCACAGCCAGCTGAATTTGTTGCCCTGGGTGCTGCCCGGCAGGCTGCCTGGGCTTTAAGCGGTGACCGGCAGCCTCCCCAGTGGCCACAAGCCCCCATGCGCCAGATTGCCGCTGTTGAGCAGGCGCACATCTACCGGCAGTACCTGACCTACCGAAACCAACTCTATCCGCAGGTGGGTGAGGCCTAGCCGGCACCGTTAGCCAGGTCGGTGAGCCGGTGCTGAATCCCGGCGGTTGCCTCATACAGTTCCCTAAAGTTAGCGTAGAGCTGGTCGTAGATAGGCAGCTGCCGCGGCTGCACCTGATGGTCAACCGGGTTCCAATCGTCTAAGGTTTTTACCCTCCCCAGCGTCTGCGCCACCATAAAGGCGTCCCCCAGGCAGGCACCGATGCTGTGCCGGCGAACTGTTTGTTCTCGGCCTGTCACATCCGAAATTATTTGTGGCCAGAGCTTGGATTTGGTACCGCCACCGGCGCAGGTGATGCCTTCGATCCTAGCCCCGGCTTCTTCCATGGTTTCGATATTGTGCCGCACCGCAAAGGCTGTGGATTCGAGCAGGGCCCGGTAAATGTGGCCTTGGCCGTGATCTAGGGTGAGCCCAGCCAGGATTCCGCGGGCTTTGGGGTCTTGGATGGGGGTGCGCTCGCCGGCAAAGTAGGGCAGTGCCAGCAGTCCTTGGGAGCCGGGGGCAACTTCTTGGGCCTGCTTGACCAGTTGTTCAAAGTCTTCTACCCCGCTGATGCTGCGGAACCAGTCTGTTAGGGCGCCGGAGGTTGCCAGGCCCCCGGCCAGGTTTCGACTGCCTTGGCGGGTGCCGGTGGTGCCCCACATGGAGGGGTGGCGCAGCCTCTTGCTGGTGTTGGCTACCAGGAATAGGGTAGTGCCGTACATGAGAAAGAGTTGGCCCTCTGCGATAGCTCCTACGGATTCTTGTTCTGCCCAGGCGTCAATAGTGCCAAAGATGAGGGGGATGCCTGCTTTGAGTTCTGGCAGGTCTGGGCAGGGCCGGGTTTGTCCAAAGATTTGTTGGGACCAGCCTAGGGTGGGGGCTAGTAGTTGGCTGCCCCCTATGTCTGTGAGCATTTGTTGGTCCCAGTTGGTGCTTTCTGGGTTGTAGAGGGGGGTTAGCTGGGAGGCAGAGTGTTTGTCCAGTACGTATTGGCCGCTTAAGTGCCAGAGGATCCAGCTATGGGGCATAAAGAAGCGGACGCCTTTTTTAAATTCTTGCTGGTAGCGCTTGCGGAACCAGGCCAGTTTGGGGCCACCCGCTTGGGAGGTAAGAACTGAGTCGTAGGTTTCGAGCAGGTGCTGCTGTCCGTAGCGTTCGGTGAGCTGGTCAATTTCTTGGAGGGCACGTCTGTCAATCCCGTAGAGGGCTGCTGGGGCTAAGGGTTCTCCTGCCAGGGTGCTAACCCCTAGGCAGGGGCCCATGCCGGAAACACCGATGCCGGCAATATCAACCGGGTGTTGTGTGAGCAGGGCACTGTAGAGGGTTTTAAATTCTTGCCACCAGATGTTCATGTCCATCTCTACTAGGCCGCCCGGGCCTCGGCTGACGCTGTGCTGGGTGCTGGCTGTGGCTATGATGTTTCCGGAGGTGTCTACCAGAATTGCCTTGCTGCTTGAGGTTCCTAGGTCAAAACCAAAAAATGCTTCTCTCATAGCTACCATTATGGCCTAGGTCATAAACTTATGTTTCGGTGTGGGCCACATTTGGCTTAGATGACGCGGGGTGACCGCTCTGATAAGGGCTAGCAAACGGTGTGTGCTGACTTCAGCAGGTGTCCTGGGGTGGTTTTGGCACAAGCGCCCAGGTGAGAGGCGGCTTCTGCTCCTATTTTGTCTCGGTATTCTATGCTATCCATTTAGCGCAGGGCAATGAACCATCTTTACTGGCAAATTTATTTATAATTCTATCTATTTTTTTATTTGCTCTCTACTGGAAGGCGGGTGTGTATGTCAAAGTTAGTGACGAGTACATTGATTCTCGTCTTTTTCCTTTCCCCAAAATTAGACTATCCAAAGATTCCATTGTCTCTATTGGCCTAGTGAATGTTGAACCGCTCGGTAGAGAATGGGGCAATCGAGGAAAAAGGGGGAGCGGGAATACTCTTTTTCTTGATGCTGGGCAGAATAAAAGATGTCTTGAAATTAAGACGAACGATCACTTTACTCTTCAACTGGGAATAAATGAAAATAGTGATATAACCTGGATGGATCAGATAAATTCCAGGAGGGAATCAAATTCTTCTTGCCAGCAGTCAAAAGCAGCGCCCCCTGTACCACCACCGAGTGCAACCGATTAGTTCTTCCTACTAGGAAGAACTCTCGCGTAATATGTCAGGTATGGCCTTACGCGATGTGCATGCTAATACTTCCCAAAAGTCCTTAAAATGGCTCAGTCTCGCTACTTTGCTGGAAAGCACAGGGGACAGCTTCTCGCGTTCACTTTTGCCTATTATTGCAGTAAGCTTTTTGGGTGCTGGGACAGGGACCGTTGGAGTCGTTAATTCTCTGGGATTATTTGCATTTCTAGGCCTTTCGCTACCCATTGGCGTATTTGCGGATAGATTTGGAAAACCCTCGCGCTTTCAGTCGTCTTGAGTTTTGTCATTGCCCCTTTTTCCTGGGTTTTTTCTTCATTCTTATATTTTTCTTCATTCCTCACCCGGTACGGTATTTCTGTACAGGTGGAAGAAGTTGTGCCGAAAGAGAGAAAGTCCCCGTTCCATCACCTCATCCATGGTTCTAAAATATTGTTCTCACACAGGGATCTTGCTTTTGTCACGGTATCAAACACTCTGATAAATGCGGGGACAATGGCGGCTAATACGCTAGTACCTGTCATTGCTCTCTCACATTTTTCGATTCCGCCCTCGACTTATGCTTTTGCGGCTGTGCTTGGATCCGGCGCAGGGATTTTGGGTGCCCTCTGTGCATCTAAACTTACTGGCAGACTTGGTCTTCGAGCTACTCGCGTGATTGTTGCAAATTTACTGGTTGTTGGGGCTTTACTTATCTTCTTGCTGATTACAGGAATTATTGATTCTTTACCATTTGTATGGATCTGTGTTCAATATATGCTCAATGGCGCCAGTGCTGCCATAGTAATGGTTTCTGGGTCCGATATAGCTCCCAAGGTGGTAAATTCTGAAATCTTAGGTACGGTACTCGGGGCTTCTCGTACGATGCTGCTGGGAGTAATGCCCTTGTCCGCTATTTTATTTGGGGCCCTAGGTTCTATGTTAGGGGCAGGGTTTGCTACAGCTTGCTGGCTCGGTTTGACCGTTTTAGCTGTTATCCCGAATCTCTTTTTGAAAAAGTCATCTATCCTGTAGCTGTCCAAGGATCAGAAGATGATTGAGCCATCGTTCAGCTACCTCAGCCATGGTAAGGCGTTTTCAGGGGAACAGGTGCCTGCGGGGTGGGCTTTCGTTATTTAACATAAATCAAGATAAAAGAAAGCCCTCACACGCATAGAAGCGTGCAAGGGAGCATTCTCAATAAATACACCAGAGTCTCTTAGATACCAGCACGGAAGCTGGTGGCTCGGTTTCTGTCTCTTAGCCTACCAGAATCTAAACTAGATTCCTGTAACGTTACTCTCAGCGCACACAGAGAGGGAGTACCTCCAGTCATGTTCAGCTTTGAAAACTACATCGCAGCCGAACGTTTCGCGCCCTATAAGATTGCTCGCCCCACTGCTGCACAACAGCGAGAGCTCTACCTCTGGAACAGCCAACTGTCCCAAGAGATGAACAAGGCTATCGGCCACGCAGAAATTTTTATCCGAGAAGCCATCGATCAGCAACTACGTGTCTGGAACCTTCACCAGCCACGGTACCCCGGGTCTACCCATAACCGAGCAGGTGCCCCATTACACCCCAAGGACCCTCGCCGCCGTTCTAGTGGGGGATCTGAAGAATGGCTTAAGCACCCGTCCCAGAAACTCGCTAATCTCATTTTCTCAAAACGTGGTAATAGGTTGATTTCCGAATACGATACTGCCTTCTTCAGAGCACGACAGGACCTCAACGCTAGAGTTCTATCCCACCCCAGGCATGGCTCTACGGTTACACATGACGATGTTCTCGCTCATATCACTTTAGGTACCTGGAAGCATCTGCTGCCAGATGGACGTTTGAAAACTAGTAAGCGGCTCAACAGCGACCAAGTACGTACTAAAAATTCACAATTAGATTTATGGAATCAGGCTTTGTCTTTGGCTTTCCCCTATGAGTCGAGCCCTTATGTGATTTCGTACCGGCTAACGCAGATGCACGTGGCACGTAACCGTGTAGCTCATCATGAGAGCCTGTTGAATATGGAAGTGACTGAGATTCATAGAGCGACGGTGCGGTTAGTGGCTGCTATTGATCCTCAGTTAGGTAGTTGGCTGGCGAATGAATCGCAAGTTATTGAGTGCTGGAAACAAAAACCCTAGGGGTAAAGATGTGACTGCGGTAGATTTTTCGTTCCGGTTGTTAGTAAGTCTTTTTTATTCTCCGGAGTATTTCCGTGAGTGCGAAGTTGATCCCTCTTCAACGTAGCCTGTAAACCTAAAAAACAATGACGAAGCCGTTCAATACATGCAGTCGATCCTGGGAGGCCTCGGTGGTGATGTATTCAAACGGGTTTACTTGACCAATCCTGGCTACGTGGTTCGTTATATTGTCCCAGGTGTCAGCGAGCTGACTTTGAGCGGGCAGGATAAGCTGTAGTTGAGGGGTGAGCGTGCCCTTGTCCGCTATTTTATTTGGGGCCCTAGGTTCTACGTTAGGGGAAGGGTTTGCTACAGCTTGCTGGCTCGGCTTGACCGTTTTAGCTGTTATCCCGAATCTCTTTTTGAAAAAGTCATCTATCCTGTAGCTGTCCAAGGATCAGAAGATGATTGAACCATCGCTGTCAGAGGAAAATTTTTGGTGCATTTTCCAATGTAGGAGGCTACTTCTTGGCAGGTGAATTGCGTGGCTGTGAGCAGCGGTTGTAGGCTGGTGCTGGGCACGGAGCCCATTTCTACAGAAAATATATAATATGAAAATAAATAAAGATCACACACGCTACACCCCCTATAACTTCATAACATTTGCATCTACGATGTTTACAATTGAGGTCATAAGCGTGGGATATGGAGCAGTTGATTTAGCTTTTATTTCTTCTTTCGGTTCATTGCAAATAGCCGCAGTAGGATTGGGAGATTTAATAACTGCATTATATATAGCATTTTTTGCAGGTATAGTAGATGCCTACGCCACAAGATTATCTCGAGCTGAAGGTAGTTCAAGTACCAGAAATCATTTTACCGTTTTGTTTAGTGCTCTATGCATTTTTTCAATCCTTTCAGGTATTTTTGGGTGCATTCTTTCTAGGTACACTCCGTTATTTTTGGTTATTTTTGAGTCAAACCCTGGCGTTGCAAACATCGCATCTGATTATATTTCCGTGCGCATGCTTGGGTTACCTTTCACCATAATTCTTGCCGCGATATCGGTGGCTCTAAGAATAATTGGTAAAAAAAATATATCAGTATCTATAATATTTATAGGATTTTTCCTCAACGCAGGTTTCAATGCTATTTTTCTTTATGTAATAAATATACCCAAATTCGACAATCCAGTAGTAGCGATTTCACTAGCAACCATAGTTGTCCAGTTAATAAATTGTATTATCGGAGGTATAATACTTGCGATGTCAATGCAGCCAAGAAATGACACTATCAAAAGCCAGATTCGGCCATCGTTTATTTCTGTTGCTAAACCTATGTATGCACAGGGCCTAGGGGTAGGACTTCGTCAAATGAATGACTATGCTGCCTCTGTTGTTCCTTTTATTCTTATTTCAAGGTTGGATATTTCTGTAATCGCTGCGTCCGCAGTAGCAGTTAAAATTTGGACAATTTATTGCAGGGTTCCACAATCTTTATTAAGTTCGGCTGGTATATTTATTGGGTACGCCAGAGGTAAAAATCAGCAAGAAGCTCATAAGGTTGCTAAAAAATCATTTCGAATTATATTTTGGCCTAGTATAGCAGTAGCACTCATAACGTTTATCTTGATTCCATTTTTTACCCTTGTACTAGGAGGAAATAATGTTGATAATAAAGTTGTTTTTTTACTTTACGGAGCTTATTTAATAGGAGTACCTGCTTATATTATAGAAAATTTCTGTAGTGAGATCCTTGTAGTTGAACGACGTGCTGCCTGGCTATCTCTGCCTTCCACGGTAGTGACTTATACGCTAACTATCCCATTAGCTGCTATAGGAGTTATTATTTTTAATTCTGCTTTTATAGCAATATTAACTTCTGCATTGGCTTCTATAATATTATCTATTGTTTATCTTAGAAAAATACACTCAGTTGGTTACTCTATAGATCTGCGAATCAAGAAGAGGTAGAGAATCGCCATGAAGGGGACGCGCAACTCGGTCGCCGCTGAATCAGGTGTGGCCTTGGTGCCAAGTTTGGGATCCAAAAAAGTTTGCCCGATTCTCGGGGTAAACCAAAAGTATCTGTTTGCGGTACTTAAGTACCGTCTTGGCCGGTTCTCTTGAGGGAGCTACTTCCAGATGATGAAAAAGCGATTTCGTCGTCCGTCCTGAGTTGTCAGAAGCTTCAATGCCTCAGTAGTATGATGCTGAGTAGCAGCCTCCTGCTACATTGGCGGATCACCGGATGAAAATATTTCTCCCTATTCTGCTTGCCTGCATTATTGGCTGTTGTATGAGAATTATTGGCTGTTGTATGAGATTTACTTATACTAAAAATTTTGTGCTAGAGCGGATGGATACGGACATCGGCCGAGAGGCCGGAGTCCCATGAGGGATCGCTTTAGTTGTACCGCTTGTCTTTTTTATTCACTATTCCTGGGATGAAGGCTATGAAATACCACCTCGTCAGCTGGGCTTGGGGTCTAACGATTCTGAGTCTGCTGTTTCCCGTCTACAACGTATGCATCAACTACTTTGAAGGGAATCTTCAAGGAGCTAAGGAACAAGGATCAGCGGCAGTTCTTATCCTAGCGATCTTCGTTTCGGCGCTCGGGTTCTTTCTTAAAGACAGAATGCCCAGCCTCTCGTTTATTGGAAGCGCTATGGCTGGAATCATGCTGTTCGCTATTGGGCAATTCTTACCCCAGATGATCGTGATGATTGTACACGTTGTTGCCCTCATCTATTTCTGTATCACCCTGTGGAGTGCCCTGGAAATCATGGATAGGCTCAAAAACCAGCGCCATAGCTACTTCGACTAGAATAACGAGCAGATGAGCACAGAACACAGAGGATGGTCAGCCCATAAGACGCTCCGTTTTTTGTTTATCGCCAGCATCTTGAACAGGCTGGGGCTCAAAGGGAACCCCCTGAACTTTTTTAAGGGTGTATTTCTACCCTTAGCCGGTGGAGCCTGGCTGATGCTAGCCGTAGCGTTCAGCCTTATCCTTCCTGGACTCGCAGATATTATGCGCCGGAGCTTTCCTACCATCCCTGGCCTGCCCGGATATAACGGGGAGTACTACCTCTTAGTTCTTGCCCTTATCCCCCTATGGCTGGATCTTCTGACGCGACTCATGAACATCCTCTTCGGAAAAATAGAACTAGAAAAAATTCAGGTTCCCACTCCAACCCTCCAGCTGCTCCAAATACCAAATCGGGTATATCACTTGTGGACGCACCGCTTCATCTCAGGGATCAAAATTCTGTTCTCACTGCTACCTTTAGCATCCCTAACACTCTGGGTATTTAGATCAAGCCCCATGCTCTTGCTCAGCGGCACCATTTTCTTTCTCTACCTCAGCATCATCGTCCTGGAAGATTACCTGAGCTTTCGCCGAATCTCTTTTCTGACCCCGGTGCGTCGACAACGGCTGACCATCGCGCTCATCAAAGTTCTACTCTGCGCAACTACCGGCTACGTCATCGGACGTAGTTTGCTTCACCTTGCAGGGTCACTCAACCTGGTGAGTGAACCTCAAGATATCAACCCCATAGGCCAATGGGTCATCATCAACTTTTCTACCCTGCCCGGAACGATTCTTGCCCTAGTCCTGCTCTTAAGCCTCAGCGGTATTTGCGTGGTTTCCCAACGTAAAATCGGCAAATTCCCCCTAAGCATCTGCCTTCCTAATGGCCGGCCCTCCAGCACACCCTACGAGCCGGGACTGCTCTATCCCATCACCGGAATAAGTTACTTCTCCGCCTTACTTTCCCAACGGAAAAATATTCTTCTGCTGACTGCATCTGGACTGATTCTTGCGCTTAGCCCAGCTTTTGCAGCTCAAGCAAGTGAAGCCAACACTCGAATCGGAATCTTTATCGCCCTTATGTCTTTCACCATCGGTAGTAGCTTTGAAGAAGCTATCACCTGGGGCTTCAGCCGCAACCACTTACGCTACCGCTTTTACTATGAGGCAGGGTGCTCCCAGCCAGAACTTATCCTCAAAATCCACTTGGTCACGCTCAGCAGTTTCCTTCCCCAACTACTCCTGGGCCTCTGCTTTTTCACGGGGCTAAAATTCCCCTGGGGGACCTCCCTTCTCTGCCTTTTCACACCAGCGGTCATGCTACTGATCTGTGACGGCTTCTTCTTCCACAAAATACGCGCTGAAGGCATACGATTCACCATCATTGCCCTCGTCCAAACCATCGGAAGCCTGAGCACTATCGGGCTCCTAGCTCTTTCCCCCGTCCTGGCCTACAGCTGGTTCTTCTTCATGATCAGCTTGAGCATTCTCACCTCAAGGAAAGCAATCGCATGCCTAACCTAAAGTTCATCCAGCTATCACTGGGCTACTCCACTAAAGAACCCATCTTTAGCCAACTTTCAGGAGAAATTACCGGGACCGGCCTGTACCACCTCACCGGAAAAAATGGGATCGGTAAAAGCACCCTCCTTGAGGCAATAGCCGGCTACCTTCGCCCTCTCACCGGAACAGTCATCACCCAGGACGACGCCGGGCAGAAAGCTCAGCCAGCACTCGTCCGTACACAACCCGAGCTGGTTCCCTTTATGACGCTAGGCGACAACCTCCAACTCTTTTGCCGCAGATTCGGAGCCTCCACTACCCAACTAGAACAAAACACAGCTGAACTTGAGCTCCACCAGCACCTAGAAAAACTGCCTACCGAAGTATCAACAGGAACCCTGCGCAAAGCCTGGCTCCTCTGCGGGCTCCAACTCAACAACCCTATTATCTGCTTCGATGAGCCCTTCAATGGGCTCGACCAACAAACAGCAGAACTCCTAGGACACAAACTCTACGAATTAGGGCAAACAAAACTCATCGTCCTCGTCAGTCACTTTCTTCCGAACAGTCTCAGCCCCACCTCAACCGCGAACACCCTTACCCAAGGCACCCAGGAACTCATGCGCCTCAAAACGCTAACCCACAACCAATAACTTACTACTGCACCAGAAAATGCTGATGCGCCTTCACCACAATCTGCAAACGACTAGAAACGTTCAACTTACGCATAATCCGAGGAAAAATCCGCTTCTACGGGACCTCTTCAAATGTTCTCATGTGAAGAGTGAAATGAATTTTTATATCTATTCAGACTTGCTTCCCCGCCTTGCTAGTAAGAATCCAACAATGGCAGAAGAAGAAAATATAGAAAAACCAGTAAAGTATACTAGTGTTTCTGTAAATGGATTTCTTATATAAGATGAAAAAGCAAGTATTGATAGGATAGGGAGAATTATAGGATAGCTATTGAAAATATTATTCGGTTCGGAAGTCCTCTTGGAGATGAGGATAATTATTACTACCCAAGAAATCGTATAAAAAATATTTAATGGGTTTAATTGGAGGTCCAATTTTCTATCCTCTAATTTCTCTAACCAAAGAAACATATGAGCCGATACCTAGTAAATCAAATACTTGGCTCATTCCAAAAGTTAGACCAGCTGCTTTGCCTGCCTCTTATATCCACCAGTGTAGCAGTTCGCCTCCCATTACCCTATAAGTCGTTAGAGGTTGTATGGAGTCTAATCTGATCGCTGAACACACCGGGGCAGCACTGTTTTAACTTAAAGAAACCTACTGGCTGGTCAGATGCTCTCGGATGGCTCCTAGGGTTTGCAGCATATGTTCTTGCATGGCCTGCCTGGCCTTATCGCGGGAGCCTTCCAAAAGCGCCTGGTAAATCTGTTCATGCCAGTAGGCGGCATCGGTGCGCACCTGGGCGTGTGCCGAGGTTTGCATTCTAACCAGCTGCAAGACCTGCTCTAAAGGAGTGTAGGCGGCGCGTAGATAGTCGTTGTCTGAGGCTGCAACAATAGTCCGGTGAAAGTTGAGATCAGCCTGCACCGAAGCGTCCACATTCTCTAGCTTGTGGGCAACAACCATAGCCTCAAGCTGCTCGGCAAGCTCTTGAAGCTGCTGGTTACTAATGCGCTCTGCCGCCAACTCGCAGGCTCCAACTTCTACAATCTGCCGGGCCTCCATCAGCTGTACAACCCAGGCGGTAGATTCGCCCAGCAGCTGCCCCCGAATATGGGCTAGCTGCGGGTCAAGCACTGACCATTGTCGGGCAGGTGCCACCCTATGGCGTTTACCGTGGCGCACCTGAATAACACCGCGGGCCGCCAAGTCCTTAACAGACTCCCTCAAGGTAAGCCGGGAAACGCCCAGCTCATCAGCCAGTTCGCCCTCTGCCGGCAGGAGCTGCCCCAAAGAATAGTGCCCGCTTGCGATCCGGTCCAAAATGCTGTTACTCACTTTTTCTGCCAGCTTCATACTCTTAAGTTTACGGCCCACCAAAGCCAGCATCCTTGACATCGACCCGGCACCACCTTAAATTGATAGACATCTGATATGTTTTGTCGGCTGCAACACACAGCTTGCTGGCAGTAGACACTATCTCTAGGGAATCAACGAGGATTTCATGGCACCCACAACACTGGTTTTGCTGGGGCTGGCAGCGGTAGCAGCTATCCTAGCCCTCATCATTAAGGTAAAGGCCCACCCTTTTCTTGCCCTTTTGCTGGTATCTCTGGCCCTAGCCCTCATCGCGGGTATTCCCCTTGAAGAGGTGCTGCCTCTCCTCGCTGAAGGCATGGGTAAAACGCTGGGAAATGTGGCTATTATCGTGAGCCTAGGGGCCATGATGGGCCGCATCATTGAGGTATCCGGAGGGGCAGATGCCCTAGCCACAACGATGCTAAAAAAATTTGGCCCCCGCAAAGCCCCCTGGGCTTTAGGGGCAGCCTCCTTTATCTTTGGTATACCCGTTTTTGTGGATGTGGCCCTGATTGTTTTGATCCCCATCATCCTTTCCGTAGGCCGGCGCCTCCAGGGCAATATGCTCACCTATGCCCTACCAACCGTTATGGCTCTACTCACTATGCACGTAGTGATGCCGCCCCACCCCGGTATTGTGGGCGGGGCAGAACTCATGGGGGCCAGCGTCGGTATGGTGCTGCTACTTGCCCTTATCCCGGCCACGCTCATGTGGTTAACCGCCCAGACCACCATCCCTTTCTTTACCCGGCGGCTCTTTTCTGCCGTGCCCGAATTTGACCCCCTAGCCCAGGAAGAAATACAGGCGGCCAGGCACGATCCACCCAAAACAAGCCTGGTGATCGCCCTTATCCTACTGCCCCTGCTGCTGATTATGTCTGGGACTGTATCGGCTATGATCCTGCCGGAAGATCAGCAGCTGCGCATCCTGCTGGGCTTTGTAGGCGCTTCACCCATGGCCCTGCTGATTGGCGTAATCACTTGCATGCTGCTCTTAGGATACCGACGGGGCTGGGGGCTGGCCCAAACAGAAGAGGTTATTAATTCAGCCCTACCACCGGTAGCGGCGGTCATTCTGATCACTGGGGCCGGCGGAACCTTTGGGCACGTACTGGCAAAAACCGGTGTTGCCGATGCCGTAGCGGGCATACTTAGCTCCTCCGGCCTGCACATTCTGTTTTTAGCCTGGCTCATGGCAGCCCTTATTCGGGCAGCCCAGGGGTCGGCCACGGTAGCAACGCTTACCACCGCCCCACTTATTGAGCCCTTGGCAACGCATCTAAACCTGGCCCCAGCCCAGCTTGCCCTGGTGACGGTTGCTATTGGTATTGGCTCCATGGCTCTTTCCCACGTTAACGACTCCCTCTTTTGGGTCTGGTCTCGTTACAACAAAATAGACGTGGCAACGGGCCTTAAAAGCTACTCCCTTATTAGCACCTACACCTCGCTGGCCGGCTTTTTGGTCACCTTAGCCATGTGGCCCCTGGTCACCGCAATAGCGTAAACAGCTCTTAAAGAAAGGAAAAAGTTATGCTCCCGTCGCAGCGACGCCTGCTTGTTCTTGATGACGATCCTACGGGCAGCCAATGCGTCCATGACGTCACCCTTGCCTTTGACGACAAGGCAAGCCTGATCCAAAGAACCTTAGCTGAACCGGCTAGCACTTGTTTTGTGCTCACCAACACCAGGGCCCTTGACCAAGCCGACGCTATAAGCAGCAACAAAAGAATCCTTGAGAACCTGCTCAAAGAATTTGCCCAGCAGGGAATCAGCCCCCGCACTGCCGGGCTGCACCCGGTCTCCCGCTCAGATTCCACTTTGCGTGGACACGTCATAGCAGAGCCCAATGCTTTAGCAGATGTTTTAGAAGCACACGGGGTAGCCACCGATGCCTTTCTTTTTGCTCCGGCTATGTTAGAAGCTGGCAGGTTCACTCAGAACAACATCCACTACGCCATGCTGGCAGGTAGGCAGCAGCCGGTTGCGGACACAGACTTTGCTCAGGACGCTAGCTTTGGTTACAAAAACTCACAGCTAGACCTCTTTCTTGAAGAGGTCTCCCAAGGGCAGGTGAGCGCCGGGTCTGTGCTTTCAATCAGCCTAGAGGACATTCGTCAAGGAGGGGTGGCCCGGGTCAAAGAGATCCTAAACCAGGCTAATAACCGCCAGTGGGTTATTATCAATGCCACCGAGTACTCAGATCTTAATACCGTTGCCGATGCGGTCACCCTACTAGAAGCCCAGGGGAAAACTTTTATTAGCCGCTGTGGGCCGTCCTTTGTGCGTTCGCTGGCCGGCCAGTTAGGGCCCAAAGTCCTGGATGATCAGAATATTTTTATTAACCCTGACTCTCTGGGACACGGTTTGGTGGTGGTGGGCTCTCACGTTAGTCTAACCAGCGAGCAGCTTGAGGTCTTGCGGCAGAGCACAGAGCTGAGTGAACAGGAGCTTGTGCTAGAAAAACTGTTACATCCGCAGAGCCGCAAGCAGCATATTCAAGAAAAGTGTGCAGCCATAGAGGCCGCTTTAGCCACAAAGGATGTTGTGCTCTACACCAGCCGTCAGCTGGTTAAGGGCTCGGACCCAGCGGAATCTTTAGCTATTGCCCGGTCCGTTTCTGATGCCGTTGTGGAACTGGTTCAGCGGCTGGCCCACCTCAAACTGGCCTGGGTTGTTGCCAAGGGCGGCATCACCTCCCATGAGGTAGCCCGCCGGGGCCTAGGTATTGACCTGGCTAGAGTGGCTGGCCAATTTTATGCCGGTCAAATATCCCTGATGAGCCCCCTAAAGTTTAGCCGGGAGGCCGGTGGGGCCCCCTACATTGTTTTTCCCGGCAATGTTGGTGACAGGCAGGCACTAGCAGATGTTGTTGGCCGCTTGCAGGCGGCAACCCAGCGATCACAGGAAGGATAGGGTGCAGAACAATGAGCAGATCTCTTAGGGTAGGTTGGATAGGTTTGGGCGCCATGGGAGCCCCTATGGCTTTGGCTGCTGCGGCTAGCGGCCATCAGGTCAAGGCTTTTGACGTCAACCCGGCCGCCTTAAAAGCCTTAGCGTCACAGGTTAGCCCCGCTGCTTCGGCCAGGGCTGCTGCCCAGGAGGCAGAGCTGGTGGTCATTATGGTAGCTACTGCCTCGCAGCTAGAAGATCTTCTTTTTGGGCCGGAAGGTATCAGCACAGTCTTGACCGCTGACAGTACGGTCATGGTTATGTCAACGGTGGGCCCACAGGCTTTAGAAGCTGCCGCAGCCAGGCTTAAGCCTGTTACCGGCCACCTGGTTGATGCCCCAGTATCTGGGGGAGTAGCCCGGGCCGCAGCTGGAGATTTGCTGGTTATGGTTGGTGGCGCGGCGGCAGACATTAATCGGGCAGAGCCTCTTTTAGCCGCCCTAGCCTCCACCTATCCTACGGTTGGCCAAAAAGTTGGGGATGGGCAGCGATTTAAGCTGGTTAATCAGCTGCTGTGCGGTGTGCATATTGCTGCAGCGGCCGAGGCTTTAGCTTTAGCAGATTCAATGGGCCTGGATCTAGAGCAGTGCCATCAGGTGCTTAAGGCTGGGGCGGCACAGTCTTTTATGTTTGAAGACCGCGGCCAGCGCATGCTTGCTGGCACATTCGACCAGGCTAAGTCTGCTCTGAATATTTTTGTTAAGGATATGGGTCTGGTAACGGATGCCGCCCGCAAGGTGGAGCAACCTGTTCCGCTTGCTTCAGCGGCGGAACAACTTTACCTGCGTGGCCGACGAGAAGGGCTGGGCAGCCTGGATGATTCAGTGATCTACCGGATGCTCACTCGGAGGGACTCATAAAGACTCGCACGAAAGGGGAAAAATATGTTAGAGGGCGATCTTCAGCTCTACTGTGCTGAGCTGGTGGGAACCGCCATGCTGCTGTTTATGGGCTTGAGTGTTATCGCAAACATTTCTTTAAAGGCCTCGGGAATGTTTGGTAGCGGGGGCTTAGCTGCGGCCCTAGGCTGGGGGTCAGCTATGACGGCTACAGCCGTGGTGGTTGGCCCAATATCTGGGGCTCATGTTAATCCTGCTTTTACGCTGGGCTTCTGGTTGTCTGGTGCCCTGCCAACGCGGCTGGTTCCCGGCTATATTCTGGCTCAAATAGCCGGTGCTGTTCTGGGCACATTACTGGTGTGGCTGCTCTACAAGGATCACTTAGATCTAGAGCAGGAGGCGGCTACTAAACGTGGAGTTTTTGTGACCGAGCCTTCGCTAGCTAATTTCTGGCGTAACATTCTGGCTGAGGCAACCGCTACCTTCGCCCTCATGCTGGTGGTTTTGAGCCTGGGCAAACACGGTATGCCTGCCGGTATTGGCCTGCTTCATGTTTATATTGGGCTCTCGGGCGGAGTGATGGCTTTTGGCGGTTTAACGGGTTATGCCATTAATCCTGTGAGAGATCTGGTGCCCAGGCTTATGTATTCCCTCTTACCAATTCGAGGTAAAGGGCAGGCGCAATGGTCTTACGCTCTGGTGCCTGTGCTGGGGCCCTGTTTGGGGGCTGCCTGTGCCGCTGGAGTTGCTTTTATCTTGGGTACCCCTGCTGGGGTGGCCTAGCTAAGAAAGGATAGTTATGTTTGTTTTGTTGTCGCATGTTATTGATCCAAAAGACCGGGCTTATCCGGGGGAACCGGTTGTTTCCATAGAGCAGGATTCCCAGATTGGTAAGGATGGTAAGCCTTTTAACTCCGCTATGATCCGGCTGCCTAACCATTTTGCTACTCATATGGATGCACCGCATCATTTTAATCCTGACGGGATAGACATGGTCGATTTACCGGAGTCTATCTACGGCTACCGGGGGGAGGAAATTTTTGTCTTGGACCTGCCGGATAAGGGGGAGGGCGCGGTTATTACCGAGCAAGATATTGCCCCTTATGCCCAGCAGTTGCAGGGAAAGCGTCTTCTGCTCTTGCGGACTGGTTTTGAAAAACATAAATTTACTGATCCGGATTTGTATGAGAACCGTGGACCGTCCCTGCACCCTTCTTTTTGCCGCTGGCTAATTGAACATACGGATAAGCTGGTTTGTATTGGTATGGATTGGCTTTCGATAGCTAGCCCTGCCAATGATTTTGGGGCTGAGGCACACCGCTGGCTGCTGGGTAATTACCAAGATCGCTACATTGTGGGGATTGAGGACATGTCCCTGGCGCCCTTAGGGGACAAGGACATTGAGGTCTTAACCTTGGGTCCCTTGCGGGTGCGGGGGGTTGATAGTGCCCAGGTGAGTGTGATGGCCCTTCTGGCTGACTAAGAAGCAAGTGTTCTAAGCATTAAGTCAGCAGTGGGCCACCCGCCCTTCATGATGTCAAGTTGTTTTAACTTGTTACTTTCAATATTCGTGTAGGTGGGTGCAAATCATCTCTTCAACTTATTTGATAAGGCTCCTTGGCTGAGTTGCCAGGGGGCCTTATTTTTATACCGGCGCCAGCCCTGTGCGCACATTGGCCCTGGGTCCTAGCCTTCAAGCCTGACGCTGCCAGAAGGGAACTGCAGCGCCTGAAGGGGCGTCTGCGAGGGGGCTGTCCGGGTGGGTTTGCTGGCTCTTCTGGCTGGCTAAAGAATAAACCTTTCTAAACATTAACTTAATATTGGACCCACCATCCTTGATTATGTCAGGTTATTTTAAATAGTTATTTTCCGGGTTAGTCTGACATTTTTGCTGCTTAAAATTCTATTTATTCTTTTCTGACTAGGCATAACGATTTCCCTTGTGTTTTATATGGTTGTATTGATTGTTTAGACAGCGGTTGAATGTTCAGGAAGTACTCAAAAAATGTCAGCTCATGTATCGACATTTTTATGTATATACCTTTTTGAAAACGGGGTAGATTTTGAGGCGCGTTGTAAAACTGCAATCCACACTCATTCAGGCGAGTGCGAATCATCTCTTCAATTTGTTTCGGAAAGGAAACATGAAAACTTCTCGATACTTGGCAACCACTGCAGCGGTTATCGCCGTTGCCAGTGCTGGTTTCACCGGTGCTCAGGCAACCACAGACTCAGCTTCCGATGACAAATACATTATCGGTGGCAGCCGGGCTACCTCACCGTGGATCGTTCAGCTTCGCTTTACCGGCGCTGAAGGTGGCATGAATGGCTGCACTGGTGAACAGCTTAACGACGAATGGGTTCTGACCGCAAAGCACTGCACCGAGGGATCCAGCAACATGAAGGTGCACCAGTCCAATAGTGCCCTGATGCCCGGAATCGGCATTTCTGCTGATTCTATTCAGGAAGCCCCCGAGGGCGACCTAGCCTTAATCCACCTTTCCCGTAAGGCGCCTCTGTCTACTTACGGCAGCCTAGATACTTCTTACTCACCGAGTGAAGGCCAGGAAGGCACCATCTACGGTTACGGTGCCAGAGCCAATGAGGCCCCCGCAACCCACCTGTACCAGGCAAAGGTCTCGGTAACCGGTACTTCTAGCGACAACTACGGCGCTGAAGCTGTACGTATTCGCGGTGTAGACGGCGCCTCCAACAGCGGCGACTCCGGTGGCCCCTTGGTGATCAACGGACGAATTGTGGGTGTTTGCTCAACCGGTGACCCAGATCCGGGAGCTGACATCAACACCAGCTCTAACTACACCATGCTGGCAGCTAACGCTAACTGGATCCAGCAGACCATGGGCGGCGGTGCAGATACCAGCGGCTCTGACCAGGGTAGCGACCAGGGTGACAACACCGGAACAGATGGTGGCGATACCGGCGGCATCATTGGTGGAGACCAGGGTGACAACACCGGAACAGATGGTGGCGATACCGGCGGCATCATTGGTGGAGACCAGGGTGACAACACCGGAACCGACACTGGTGATACCGGCGGCAACACCGGTTGGAACTGGGACTGGGGCAACTGGGACTGGGGAAACCTCTTCTAAAGTCCAGCTGAAACTTCGGTTCTCAGCACAGGGAAGCAGCTTTATGGGTGACCTGCCTGCTGTCTGATTAAACCAACCAGATGTGCCTTGAAGGCCTGAAATTCAAGGATTTTCCTTCTTGCCCAGGGGGTGGAAAATTATTACACATGATCGGTTGGATGTCAGCGCAGTCTGAAGATCTTCTGTAGAAAATAACAGAACACTCAGGATACACACATAAAATGTAACCTTATGTATCGACATTTTGGTGTATATACATCAGCAAAAACCAAGTAGATTTTGAGTCGCGTTATGAAATTGCAAATCGACTAGGTATAGCGGGTGGAAACATTCTTTACTGATCCAGAAAGTAAGGTTTTTGCCTTCGGGTTCCTGTGGAGATGTATTGGCAAGGCTGTGGTGCCCCGAACATAGTTTCGGTGCACAGGAGCTATGGTGACGGTCGTAGAGCTCAGTGGTTCAGAGCCCTGATGGTCGTTACTAGCGAGTAGCTATCAATCTAGTTGCTATGGCTGCCGGTGGTATCCACGGTCTAAATAGGCTTAATTCATCCGTCGCAAGCATTCTCGTAGCGTTGACAACGAAGACACTGAGGGCAGGTTAGCAATAACTTCTCTTAAAACTCTTTAGGTGGGTAAATATGAAAACTTCACGATATCTAGCAACTGCAGCGGCTACCGCTGCTGTAGTGGCAACCGGTCTTACCGGTGCTCAGGCTACCGAAGCTGCAGGGCAGCCTACTAATCCATACATCATTGGTGGTACTGAAGCTACCTCTCCCTGGGTGGTTCAGCTCCGCTTTAACACCAGCGGCGGCGCCAGTGCCTGCACCGGTGAGCAGATCAATGAGGAATGGGTTCTGACCGCTAAGCACTGCACCGAGGGTGCCAGTGAAATGAAGGTCTACCAGTCCAACGACCAGCAGAACCTGGGCACTGCTATTGATGCAGACAACCTCTACGACGCACCCCGCGGTGACATCGCTCTGATTCACCTCTCCAAAGCAGCACCCCTTTCTGAGTACGGAAGCCTAGATACTTCTTACTCACCCAAGGAAGGCGACCAGGGTACTGTTTGGGGTTACGGCCTCGGTGCTAACGACACCCCAACCACCACTTTGCGTAAAGCAAACGTCTCTGTTGTTGGTGAGTCAACCGATGCCTTCAACGGTTCTGCCGTTCACCTGCGCGGTGAAGACGGCGCTGCTAACCGCGGTGACTCCGGCGGCCCCTTGGTCATGAACGGCAAGATTGTTGCTGTCTGCTCAACCGGTGAGGCAGACCCCGGCTCCAACATCCACTCACGCTCCAACTACGCTCTGCTTTCCCAGAGCGCAGACTGGATCCAGCAGACCATTGGCGGCTCCGGTGACACCGGTGGCAGCACCGGCGATGACAACGGTGGTTCCGGCGACACTGGTGGCGATACCGGCGGTGACACTGGGGGAGACTGGGATAACTGGGACAGCTGGGATAACTGGGACTGGTCCAACTTCTTCTAAGCCCTAGCCTGAAAATCGGGTTCTGACACGCTGACCGGCCAGTTGTAAACTCCCTCCCGGAGGTTTACAGGGCAGGTAAGCACCCTTAGAGCAGAACCAGGGCACAGTAGGACAAAACTACCCGGTAGGTTACACAAGATACCTGCCGGGTAGTTTCTTTTTGCCCAAAAATTAAGCCAATTTTTTATCCAGCAGGTTAGGCCGATCGCCAATCTCAGGCCCCCCATGAGGCCCCTGGCCGCCAGGCCCACAGCCAGCACCTACAGTTTTAGCCTGAGCCTGGCCTCTGCTAACCTGCGAGAAACGCTCTAGCTGTTCGCGGTCTGGATAGGCATAGGCCACCTTGATGCTACCCTCCAAGAGTAGAATAGGCAGCACCTCGGGGCCTACCACCTGTAGCTGATCAGCTACAGGAACACACTGTTCAAAGGCGGCAGGGTAAGAATCCCTAGAATAGACGGCAATATTAAGACCCGCTTCAAAAAGTTCCTGGGCAGTTTCAAGAAAAACTGCCCTCTGACTATCGCCCGGATCCTTGGCATTTTCTCCCGGACCGGGAATAAAAACCTCTATCTCAGCGTAGTCCAGGGCAGCGGCAGCCTGATTCACAAATACCCCCTCCAGGTAAAATCACAAGATCTAGCTCCAGGCTATCTCTTGAGGGCAGCCCCGGCAGAAAAGAGACCACCCATCATTGCTTTGTGTCATCCTAGGGTAAAAGTTATCTAAATCAGCCCAAAATTTAGCAGAGACCGCCCAAAACCGGTAGGCTCTCCAATAAGCAACAGCACAAATCAGGAGGAATATCGGTGTTTGGTTTTGGCAAAAAGAAATCCGCTGCAAAGTCTACTCAAGAAACCCAAGGCACCCCGTGCGAGCCCCTGGTAGCACCGGTAACAGGCCAGTACAAGCCCCTCTCCAGCGTGGCCGACCCCGTCTTTGCCCAGGGCATGATGGGAGAAGGCTATGCAGTAGAACCGGATGAATCCACCATCGTTGCCCCAGTATCTGGCGAAATCGCCCTACTACAAAGCACCTGCCACGCCTTCATGATCCGCACAGCAGACCGGGCAGAAGTCCTGGTTCACGTCGGTATAGATACAGTGGAATTAGAAGGCAGAGGCTTGAGCGCCTTAGCCCAGGTTGGGCAGACAGTCACTGCAGGTCAAGCCGTTATTAAGGCAGACTGGGCGGCCATCCGGGCCGATATTCCCTCGACAGAGGTCATGGTCATGGTCACCAATTCCAAGCAGTTTGGGGTAAGCACTCAAGACGAGAACCCCCGCCCCGTAGCAGCCGGCCAAGAAGTAGCTAACCTAGTCAAAAAATAGGCTAGCCTAGAAAAAACCTTCTCAGAGCCACTTTAAAGTTATTTTCGTCCTCTTCTTGCTTATGGGTAGTAGCCTGCGGGGGCTGGTTTTGCTGCTGGTTTGCCGCTTCCTTAGGCTGCTGCTTTTTTTCAGCAGCTAAGGCCGGGCCGGGTGTGCTGTGCTGGAGTGGATCCCGGTCAGCCGGTACAGCCCAGGTTGCGGTACGGCGCTTGCCCGCTCTGGCAGGAGAAGAGCCCTGGCCTTGCCCGGCTTGCTTATTCTCTGCAGACCTGGCCCAGACCGGGCTGCTGGCCTCAAAGGCCGAATTTGGTTTTTCTGCTGCGCTATCCGCTTCCTGCTGCCCGGCCTTATGACGCCTGTTTGGCGCCGGCACGCTGGTAAAAGGCGGGTTGCCGACCTGCCGGGGACCGCTACTATCTCCCGTGCTGGAAGCCTCGCTACCTGCCTGGCCAATAAAGCCCGGATTAGCCGGGTCAGTAGGATTGGCCGGTCTCTTTTCTTGCCCGGGTTGAAAGCGGCTTCGGGTGAGTAGCAGGTTTTCCTGGCTGCTTGTAGTTAGCTGGGAAGGGGGCTGGTCGGGCTGCTGGCTCTGTGCAGGAGGATCCTGCCGGTCTAGCAGATCCTTGATCTGAGAACGATACTGCCCGCTAAATTCTTGGGAGGGAGCTGTAGCTGAAGATTTGAGCTCACGGTCAGCGTCATTTTTAGCAACCCAGGATTCAATAACCTCACCGTTTTCTGCGGTGACCGCGGTAACAGCCGATCCTTCTTGGGCCGCCTGCTTATGCCCGCCTACTTCAAAGAAACTGGCGGTATCTTTGCTGGGCTCCAAAATGGAGGCTACCGCCTGCCAGGGCAGCTGACTAGCCTGGCTAGAAGCCTGCCAGCCCGGCTTCTGCCTGCTGTCCTCAACCCAGTCTCCGGTAACAAACTGGGCCAGAGAATGAGCTACCAGGAAGGGAGGCTGAGCCTGACCAATGGTGCGGCCAATAATTTGGCCAATCTTGCCCGAAGCTCCGGGAGCCAGATCTGCTGCGTAAAGGCAGGTGGAATCGTGGGCTAGTTCAATCCAACCTGTGTGGCTGAGGAGGGGCTGAACAAGATCCTGGGGGCTGGCCGGGGGGAGCTGGGCCTCTTTGCCCTCTAGGGCGCTGGCGGCAAAGTCTGCCTGTAAATCCGAACTAACCACATCACCGTAGGGACCTTGGGCAACCTTACCCTGGCGGACCACTGAGCGGTAAAAGCGGATTTCGGGCAGGCTAGCCCCCTGCCGTCTACTGGCCTCATCAATCTCTTTACTGCTGTAGCCGGTTCTATGGCCCAGCTTAAGGAGGGCAGAGCGCAGTGCCATGCCGTCGTTATTAACCCGGGCTGCACCGGAGAGGTCGCCGGGATCCCCCGGGCCCGACTCTGCCGGGGTGTTACTGCCCGCCGGGTGGGTTTCTTGCTGGGAAGTCTGTAACCGAACATCACATTCTGCCGGGAGAGCACGGGCAGCCAAAAGTCGGTCAAACTCAATAACCAGGTTACTCATAAAAGCAGCAGGAGTGATGGGCTTACCCTGCTCATCCGAGAGGGAAAGGTCCGTTAGTTCACCGCCAGCAACGTGGGCAAAAACCGTAATAGCAGCCCCAGTTGTTTGTGAGTAATTTTCCAGTAGTTCAGTTAACGTAGGGAGGTGCGATGAGTGTGCTCTCTCTAAATTCATGTGGATATTTTCTCATAGTCTGTTGAGGTATTGATGCGATTTTTGAAGTCATTTCTGGGCAGAATCTTGCCATACCCTTGAGCTTTTTAGTCTAGACACGGCGCGGTTTTAGCTGACTGCTAACTTTTACAGCTGTCTACCGGAGTGGACTGGCTGGCTTGACGGGGCTTAAGCCCGGAATCTAGCGGCAACCACTGCCTTTCTAGTCCTTAAAATTTGACCTTACAAGCCTGGCCAAATTGGGGTTTTTTCCTATCTTTTAGTGGATATTTTGCTAATTTTGTCCCTAAAAAATATGGCAGAGAGTGGGTGGGGTTTAAGGCTCAGAAATTATAGTTTTTGCATCTTTAACAAAATAAGAAAGGAAGCAGGACTATCCTGCCTAAACAGAAATCTTGAGGGCAGAGATAAAGCTTTGGTAAAGCTGATCCTCTGCCAGCAGCTGCTGATGGTTGCCGCTGGCGCGCACCCGGCCGTCTTCTAAAACCACGATGGTGTGGGCATCAACAACGGTTGACAGCCGGTGAGCGATGGTAATAACGGCGCTGGTTTGGGCGATCTTTTGAATGGCAGCTAAAACTGCTGCTTCTGTTATCCCGTCTAACTGGGCGGTAGCCTCATCAAGTAGTAGGACGCGGGGCGGATCAATCAGAGCCCGGGCTATGGCAATCCGCTGGCGCTCACCGCCAGAAAGGCTGGTGGCACTCACCGGCGTATTGATACCCTGGGCTAGCTCAGCTATTTTTGGACCCAGGTGCACAGCATCTAAAGCTGCAAGAACCTGCTCTTCACTAGCCTCAGGGCTGCGGTAGCGAATATTATCTGCAATGCTGCCGGGCAGGATAGGGCTCTCTTGCTCTACGTAGGCTATTTGAGAGCGAATTTGCCGCAGGCTTAGCTGAGAGTAGGGCTGAGCATCCAGGTAGATCTGGCCGCTGCTGGGCTCCAGGAAACCTAGCAGAGCTGCAAAAATAGAGGTTTTTCCTGCCCCAGAAGGGCCAACCAGTGCGGTATGGCCGGTGGCCGCAAAAGACAGGTTAATATTTTTTAGAGCCTCTCGCTCAGAGTCCTGGTAGGTTGCACTCACCTCTTCAAAACGCAGGTACTCCTGGGCCGATTTAGGGGCTTGCTGCCAGGCTGAGGCTTCTGGACTCTTGCCGGGTTGTGGGGAAGGTGGCGCATCCAGATCTTCAAGCTCTAGATCCTCTGTTTCCCGGATTCTAGCTGCGGCAGCAAAGCCGGATTGCATGCCGGTAATGGCGCTCGTAAGCTCACTGATAGGCCCAACAACGTTAAAGGCGTAGAGCAGAAAAGCCACCAGGGCTGATACTTCTAAGGAGCCCTGGGAGACCCGCCAGGCGCCAAAACCCAGAATGAGGATAATAGCTAGCTGAATACCTCCCCCCGAGATGGTCATTACTAGGGCTGAGGTGCGGATAGAACGAATCTGCTGGCGCATAGACTCCTGGGCTTTATCCCGGGCACGCTGGATTTCCTGGTCTTCGGCCAGGCTAGATTTTACGGTGCGTAAGGCCCGCACGCCGCTTTCTAGGGTTCCGCCCAGATCGCCTACAGCTTTTTGAGCCAGGCGCTGTGCTCTGCTGATCTTGGGCATGAGAGAAATAATAATGATAAAAAGGATCAGGAGAACAAGAAAGGTGATGCCTAGCAGGGGAAGATCCAGCAAGGCCATGAGCACTAGGCTTCCTATTAGGCCTATGCTGCCGTTAACAAGGTCAACAATACTGCTTGTTGTTGCTTCTCGCAGGAGGAGGGTGTCGCTGGTGACTCGGGTAACCAGCTCACCGGAGCGGTACTTTTGCACCTGGTTGAGTTTGCCTCTGAAGAAGCGGCTGATCAGGGAATTGCGGGCCGTGTAAATAATATTTTCTGCCATTGTGCCCAGCAGCAGAGCCTGTAGGTAGCCTGTCACTAGGCCCAAGAGCAAAAAAATCAGCAGGAAAAGTACCGGCTCGGTTAAAGAAAGGCCGCTGCTGAGGCTATCAAGCACCCATTTGCTCACCATGGGGGCAGCCAGTGAGCAGGCCGTTGCCAGTAACCCCAGGGTTAGACCAAGATAGAGTTTTTTCTGATGGGGACGGGTAAAGGACCAAAGAATTTTTATACCTTGGGGCCAGTTGTACTGGTCTGCACCTTCACCGGTGGGGGCTTGTTTTGTGCTCATAATTTCTATGGTATGTGATCTGCTGGGGTGGCAGATAGTTTGTAGCTCAGATCTCCTTGGTCAAGGCTGGCCACCTGGCCGGTGGTTACTGCCACAATATTTTTAAAGCTATTGCTGCCGGCACTGGCATAGCCCACGCCCTCCTGCGGGTAGAGGGAATGGCCGGTTACGGCCGGAAGGGTTTGGTCGGCCGAGGCTTCGGCCGAGACGGTAAAGGACTGGTTAAGTTCTCGTGGATCCAGACGGCCGCTAGCTGTGATTCCGATGAGGGAGAGCTGATCTGCCCTGGCAGTACTGCTAAAGCACTGTGGGCGGCCCTGCTGATCCCTAGCCAGACGGGGCAGCTGTGCGGCATCAAGCTGGGGCACGTATTCCCGGTTGATCCCCGCTGAGCCCAGGTTATAGATAGCGTTAACATCACTGTCGCTCCGTGCCAGCGCCTCAACAGCAGTTGTGGAACCGTAGGAGTGATTAAGCAGATAAATTTGGGCCTGGCCAGAGCTTAGGAGGGTGAAACCGTCAAGACAGTGGGCCAGGCGTTCTCCGGCAAGTCTGGCATCGGACAGAAAAAGAACATCGCCGCTTTGCGGGGTCACATAGTTAAGGTTAACGAGGACGGCGTGGCCGCTGCGGCTAGGGTTAGCTAAGGTAGATGGCTGGTCCAGGGCACCCTGCTGCCTATAGCTGTTGTGCTGTGCGGTAAAAAGCTCTTGGGCTAGTTGCATCAGGTTGCCGCCCTGGGGATCCAGGCTGGCCGCGGTGTGGTTGCGCATACCCGGGTTAAGAATGGTTAAGGCCCTGGCCCTATCCAGGTTGCCCAGGGCAAGGGCGGTGAGAACGTCATCGCTGCCTCCAAACCAGGGGAGGGCATCTGCTGAGCAGGCTCCACCTGTTAACTCTCGGCTGCAGTCATTGTGGGTTAAGTCAAGGTTGATCAGCTGGCAGCTTGGCTGGCCCGGGCCTAGGTCAAGGCTTAACCGGATCCGTTCAAGTGCCTGGCGTGAGTAGAGGGAGATGCCTTGAGGATCAGCCAGGTAGGAGGCCAACAGCTGGCGGTTAGCCCTGTCCCTGACGGTGTAGGGTAGCCCGTCAAGATTGCCGATCAGGCCCGGCAGTAATTCAGGTAGCTGCTGGCGCTGATGCCGGCTAAGGCCCCGCATCCACCAGGAAAGAACCGTTTGAGCGTTGGCTTGCCCAAACTGGCTGACTCTTAGGGGCAGGCTGGCCAGGCCCGGGTAGTCGCGGGCATATTGGGCCAGCTGTTCGGGGTCAAGTTGGGCTAGTGCACCTAAGTAGGCTGCCAGGTCCTTGGGGCTGTGGCTGGTGTGGGCGCTCAGCTGCTCTAAGTGCTTGATAGTGCTCTACCTTCCAGGTGGGCTGGTTTTGCCAGTCAAGGGTGCAGCGGTTATCTGCTTGTATAAGCTTATAGGAAACTGGGCCGGCCAAGACCTTTTGTAGGTCTTGGCCGGCCCAGTTTAGTGTGGTGGATAGATGAAGTTTAAAGTCTCTTACCGGTTCTGATTTTCTTCCTGTGCTGCGGCACGGACGCTCTTTGTTGCAACTGCACCAACAATGGCAAGCCCTACAATAAAGGCAATAATGGTGGGCGCATTAGTAAAGTCTGCAAAGCCAGATTCATGGCTGTTAAGGGAAGCCTGCTGTTCCTGTTCGCTGAGATCTTTACCGTTTTCTGCAACAAGCTGGCTGGAGCTGGAAGCGGTGTATAAGCCCGTATCAGGTGCTGCCGCCTGTGCAGGAGCTGCCGTTAATGACAGTGCTAGAAAGATGCCTGCAAGTGCTAGACGAATGCTACGCATCAAAAGATCCTTTCTTGCAGCCTGACGCCGGCTCACCCTATTGCCAGGGGAGTGCGCCATCCGTAGTGAATGTTGTGCGCTGCATCATTAATTGTAAGACAGTTTATATGCCCAAAAATTCCAAACAAGTTCTGCTGCTAAGTATTTTCTGGAAGGTCTGGCTAAAAATCAGCCCCGACTTGGGTATATATACCCCTATTTGTCCCCAAATAGCCCGGCAAATGCCCGGATTTATTTAGGTTTAACTAGGGTTAAGTTAACTGATAATTCACGTAAGAATCTGGGATAAATAATAGTAATTTCTTAATAAAAAAGAAAATTTAGCTGCTTTTGGGGGCCAGCTAGGCCAGGGCGCGAATGAGTGCTGCTGTTCCGGCCACGTGCTGGGCTGCAATCTCTTCGGCTTGCTGGGCCTTTCCGGTCAGAATAGCTTCTACCATGGCTCGATGCTGCGAATCAGAATTTCTAATATTCCGTTGCAGCAAAGGGAATTGTCCCAGTAATGCGTTCACCTCAGCCCTAATTTCTACCAGCTGTTGAGTTAGCCGGGGGATAGCTGCCAGCCGAGCGATGCTTAGATGTAGCCGGGAATCGAGCACCCGGTAGGCCTCATCCGGGGCAGATTCGACCGCTGCTAGGGCCTGTGAAAGCTGTTCTTGTTCCCTGCTGGATAGGATCTTGAGGGCGGCCTGCTTGGCTGCTGCACTTTCTAAAATTCTTCGGTAATCCATCAGGTCGGCAATTTCTTTTGCCGCTGCCGGGCTGTAGTTTTTAGGTTTGGCAGAACTACTGTTGGCAATGACGTAAGCCCCGCCATAGCGGCCGCGGCGAATCTGAATGTAACCCAGCTGTTTTAGTTCCGTGATGACCTCGTGGATCGTTGCACGTGAAACACCCAGGTATTGGCAAAGCTCCCGCTCTGTGGGCAGCTTTTCGCCGGGCAGTAATAAGCCGGCGGTGATGTAGGTGGCAATTTTTTCTAGGGTCTCTTCAAAAACATTTCCACTTCGGACCGGAGTGATCAGCTGGGGGAAAGTGTCTGGTTGGTTTGCAGCGGGTGCAGCATTCATATTCTTGAGGATACAGAAAAAATCTAAGAAACCCCTTGACTGCCCTATAAGGTCACAACTACATTAATGGAAACTAATGTTATGTTTTCAGAACATAAGCTTGATTTGCTGCCAAAGGGGGATTCAGCAAATGTCCACAAAGCTCTCGGCAACACACAGCTACCTTCAGCAGCGCCAACTTAAACGAGGAGCCGCCGGCTGGATCCTCCTGGCTGGACTGGGAGTCTCCTACGTGATCTCGGGAGACTTCTCCGGCTGGAATCTGGGCCTAGCCCAAGGGGGCTGGGGCGGCATGCTTCTTGCCTTTATCCTTATGGGCATCATGTACATCTGCATGGTCTTTGGCCTAGCAGAAATGGGCTCATCCCTGCCAACAGCAGGAGCAGGCTACGGTTTTGCCCGCCGGGCCATGGGCCCAACTGCCGGTTATGCAACAGGAATAGCGGTCCTCATCGAATACTCGGTAGCCCCGGCAGCTATTGCCACCTTTATTGGAGGCTACCTGCAAGCCCTGGGCCTAGCCCCCAGCACGCCGCCTCCTTTAATCTACCTGGTCTTTGTTGGTATTCACATGTGGGGAGTAGGAGAAGCCCTTAAAGTTATGTTTGCCATTACGGCAATAGCGGTACTAGCCCTGGCTGCCTTCATCCTTGGAGCAATCCCACACTTTAGGGCAGAAAACCTCTTTGACATTGCCAATGCGGCCGGCCAAACCGGCAGCTTTCTTCCCATGGGAATACCCGGGGCCCTGGGCAGCCTGGTCTTTGGCATCTGGTTTTTTCTAGCAGTAGAAGGAGTACCTCTAGCGGCAGAAGAAACACAAAACCCTGCCCGGGATATTCCCCGAGGCATTATTACCGCCATCATGATACTCATCGTATTTGGCTTAGCCGTCCTCGTCCTTGCCCCAGGTATTGCCGGGGCGCAAGCCATGGGCAGCTCCGATAACCCCCTACCACAGGCCCTACGCAGCGTCTACGGAGCCGAAAGTACCCTAGCGGCCCTGGTCAACTGGGCTGGCCTCTGCGGCCTAATCGCCAGCTTCTTTTCCATCGTCTACGCCTACTCCCGCCAGCTCTTTGCCCTCTCCCGAGCCGGCTACCTACCGCCTCTGCTCTCACTGACCGGCCGCAGGAAAACACCCTACCTGGCCCTACTGATCCCAGGGAGCATCGGCTACCTGCTGGCAGCCTGGCTTCAAGACGGCTCCCTCCTGATCAATATCGCCGTCTTTGGGGCAACAGTTTCTTACGTCCTGCTTAACCTCTCCCACATCGTCCTGCGCATAAGAGAACCCAAGATGCCCAGGGCCTACCGCACCCCGGGCGGCTGCTACACCACAGGGCTGGCCCTGCTGCTATCGCTGATCGCCTTAGTGGCAACCTTCCTGGTAGACCTGCAAGCAGCCAGCATCGCAGCAGCAGTCTTTGCCGGATTCATGGCCTACTACCTCTTCTACTCCAAAAACCACCTTGTAGCCCAAGCCCCAGAAGAAGAATTTGCCCTCCTGGCCCAAGCCGAAGCCAAACTCACCTAGACATCGAAGGAAACAAGCATGACAACTCCCACAGACTACACCGCCTACACCGCAGAACGGCCCGGCTTCCTCAGCCTAGAAGAGCTCAAAGAAAAACACCGCAACCAAGAAATAGACACCGTACTGGTTGCCGTCACCGACATGCAAGGCAGACTACAGGGAAAACGGCTGACCACAGAGTTCTTCCTAGAACAGGCCTACCAGGAAGGATCAGACTCCTGCAACTACCTGCTCACCGTAGACGTCGAAATGAACACCCTACCCGGCTTTAAACTGAGCTCCTGGGAAAGCGGCTACGGAGACATGGTGATGAAACCGGACCTACGCACCCTAAGAATCATCCCCTGGCTACCCAAAACCGCCCTAGTCTTTGCAGACTTCCTCTGGCTAGACGGCAGCCCCGTCCAAGAATCCCCCCGTCAGATCCTCATCAACCAGCTACAGCGCCTAGAGGAACTAGGCCTCAAAGCCTACGCCGGCACCGAACTAGAATTCATAGTCTTTGACACCGACTACCGCCAAGCCCACCAGCAGCGCTACCACAACCTCACCCCCGCCAACCACTACAACGTAGACTACTCCCTGCTAGGCGGAACACAGGTAGAGCCCCTACTGCACGAGATCCGCCAAGCCATGACCGGCTCAGGCATGTACTGCGAAGGAGCTAAAGGCGAATGCAACCTAGGCCAGCACGAAATCACCTTCAAATACGCTGAAGCCCTACTCACCTGCGACAACCACAGCCTCTACAAAACCGGGGCTAAAGAAATAGCCGACAAACACAACAAGGCCATCACCTTCATGGCCAAATACAACCAGCGTGAAGGCAGCTCCTGCCACATCCACCTCAGCTTCAGATCCAGCACAGACCAGCCGGTCATGGCCGGCACAGAAGAACACGGCTTCTCACCGCTCATGCAGCACTTCATCGCCGGCCAACTAGCCTGCTTAGAAGACTTCACCTACTTCTACGCCCCCAACATCAACTCCTACAAACGCTACGTCGAAGGCAGCTTTGCCCCCACCGCTATCGCCTGGGGAATTGACAACCGCACCTGCGCCCTGCGCGTTGTAGGATCTGGCCCCTCACTACGGCTTGAATCCAGGGTCGGTGGAGCAGACCTCAACCCCTACCTGGCAGTAGCAGCCATGATTGCAGCCGGAATCCACGGCATCAACAATAAACTGACCCTGCCAGAACCTATCGCCGGCAACGCCTACACCAGCGACGCCCAACACCTACCGCTCACCCTGGCAGAAGCCCGACAAAAACTAGCAGACTCCCCCCTAGCACACCAGGCTTTTGGCAGCCAAGTAGTAGAACACTATGCCCAGGCAGCCGCAGTAGAAATCCAAGCCTTTAACCGGGCAGTAACCGACTGGGAAAGGATCCGCGGATTTGAACGACTCTAAAACACCCATCATCGGCCTGACCTCTTACTACCAGCAGGCCAAAACCGGGGTATGGGACTGCAAGGCAGCCATCCTCCCCCAAGACTACGTGCACCAGGTATCCCAAGCAGGAGCCTACCCCCTGCTGCTGCCGCCCCTGGACAAAAGCCAAGAGGCCATCAGCCGGCTGGACGGGCTCATCCTCACCGGAGGCCCCGATATTAACCCATCCCGCTACGGCCAAAGCCCCCACCCAGAAACAGACTATGATGAAGAGCGGGACCGCCAAGAAATAAACTTGCTCCAGCAGGCCCTCAAAGCAGCAAAACCAATCCTAGCTATCTGCCGAGGCATGCAACTACTTAACGTAGCCCTGGGTGGCAGCCTACACCAGCATCTACCAGAACTGCTAGGACACAACCGCTACCGACCGGGCCCCGGCCAATTTGGCAGCGTCAAGATCACAACCCAGAAAGACAGCACCCTCCAGGCCATCCTGGGCCAGACGAGCCAGGCACCCTGCTACCACCACCAGGGCATCGATCGGATAGCCCCCGGCTTACGGGCCGTAGCCCACAGCCCCGAAGGCCTCTGCCAGGCCCTGGAATTCACCCCAGATAGCGGGCAGCGCAGCTGGATGCTGGCGGTCCAATGGCACCCAGAACACAACTGGCAGGACCGCCGAATCATAGACGCCTTTGTAGCCCAAACCCGCCAGTCAGCACAAGAACAGGAGGGCTAACATGGCCTTAACCCAACTCTATAATCCCGCCACCGCAGCGCCCCTGGCCCAAATACCACAAACCAGTGCCGAAGAAACAGCCGCACACATAGAGGCAGCCCACCGTGCCTTCCCTGCCTGGCGAGACAGCGACCCCAGTTACAAGGCCGGCATCCTTAACCGATTTGCCCAGCTTGTAGAGCAAAACAAGCAGGACCTAGCGGCCCTAGAAGTCAAAAACTCAGGCCACCCCATCAGCAATGCCCTCTGGGAAGCCGGTAACGCAGCAGAGGTACTGGGCTACTACGCCGGAGCCCCCCACCGCCTCCTTGGCCAGCAAATCCCCGTCTCAGGCGGCATCAACGTCACCTACCGGGAGGCAATGGGGGTTGTGGGCGTCATCGTTCCCTGGAACTTTCCTCTACCCATTGCTGCCTGGGGGCTAGCCCCGGCCCTAGCCGCCGGTAACACTGTCATCGTCAAACCAGCAGAACTCACCCCACTGACCGCCATCCGACTAGCAGAACTGGCTAAAGAAGCTGGCCTACCCGACGGGGTACTCACCGTCCTACCCGGCAAGGGCAGCGTGGTAGGGCAGACCCTGCTAGAACACCCCCTGGTGCGCAAAATTGTTTTTACCGGCTCCACCCAGGTAGGCAAGAAAGTGTTAGGCAGCTGTGCCCAGCAGGTAAAACGGGTCACCCTTGAGTTAGGCGGTAAAAACTCCAACATTATTTTTGCTGATGCAGACCTAGAAAAGGCAGCGGCAGCAGCGCCGGCGGGTGTTTTTGATAATGCTGGCCAGGACTGTTGTTCGCGCTCGCGGCTGCTGGTGCAGCGCAGTGTGTACGAAAAATTTATGTCTTATTTTGAGCGGGCTGTTCAGGATTTTAGGGTAGAGAATCCCTGGCTGGAAACATCTCAGATGGGGCCGCTCATTAGTGCTGATCATGCCCAGAAGGTGCAGGCTTATATTGCGGCTGGCCGGGTGGCTTTTACCGGGTCCTGCCCGCAGGGGCCGGGGAACTGGGTGGCTCCAACGGTGCTGATGCCGGATTCGCAGGAGGCTGCTGATTTTAAAGAAGAAATTTTTGGGCCGGTGGTTTCGGTCTTGGCCTTTGATGATGAACAGCAGGCTATTGAGTTGGCTAATAATACTGATTATGGGCTTTCTGGTTCGATTTGGACTTCTTCTTTGGATAGGGCGGTGCGGGTTTCCCGGGCGGTTCAGTCGGGTAATCTTTCGGTGAATTCTCATTCATCGGTGCGTTTTTGGACGCCTTTTGGTGGTTTTAAGCAGTCTGGGCTGGGCCGGGAGTTAGGGCCGGATGCTTTGGAGGCTTTTACCGAAACAAAAAATGTTTTTTATGCAGTGAATGAGTGGCGGGGTTAGTACTTCTTTTAAGTACTGCCTTTTTAGAAAGGAATAGATGGTGGGTAAGCAGCTTATTTCTAATCGGTTAGAAGATAAGGTTGTTGTTATTACGGGTGCAGCCTCGGGTATTGGCCTGGCTAGTGCCCGTCGCTTACGGACAGAGGGTGCTCAACTGGTTCTTGCGGATGTGGATGAGGCTGCGGGCCAGGATATTGCCCAGCAGCTGGATGCCTTGTTTGTAAAGACAGATGTGACGGTTGAAGCCGATGTTAAGCATTTGTTTGCCAGCACGGTAGAGGCTTTTGGCCGGGTTGATGTGGCTTTTAATAATGCCGGTATTTCTCCTGATGCGGACAATTCTATTTTGACGACCGGCCTGGAGGCTTGGCGTCGGGTGCAGGAAGTGAACCTCACCAGTGTTTTTTATGGCTGTAAATACGCCCTAGAGCATATGGTTGCCCAGGGGTCTGGCTCCATTATTAATACGGCTTCTTTTGTGGCTTTGATGGGTGCTGCAACATCGCAGATTTCTTATTCGGCTTCTAAGGGTGGGGTTCTTTCTATGAGTCGGGAGCTGGGTGTTCAGTTTGCAAAACAGGGGATTAGGGTGAATGCTCTTTGCCCGGGCCCGGTCAATACGCCGCTTTTGCGGGAGCTTTTTGCCCAGGATCCGGTGGCGGCTGCGCGCAGGCTGGTGCATGTGCCTAGAGGTTACTTTGGGGAGCCAGAGGAAATTGCTGCGGCGGTAGCTTTTTTGGCTTCTGACGATTCATCCTATGTGAATGCTACGGCTTTTAACGTTGACGGGGGCATCACGGCAGCTTATGTGACAGCAGAGTAGTGGAAGGCTGGGGGCGGGCAGTGTTTCTCCTTGTGGGCCTTGCCAGCGGGCCTTAGTCTTAAATTGACGGAAGGTGGTGTCTTTAATGTCAATTTTAAAACTAGATGAGAGCGTCCGTGTTGCGGGAAGATGGCTGAAGGTTTCAAGTGAGGCCAGGTTTTTAGGGCATATTATTAAATTCTCTCTGGACGATAACCTTGTTTATGAGGAGAAAAAGAATTTTCCTTTTGAATTTGAGGAAAAGCTCCCAGGCCTTCAAGAGGTTACCGTCAGGATGAAGGCCGGAACTTGGGGAAACTTTGAGCTTGAAATCCTAGAGAACGACCAATGCGTCTACCGGTCCAAAGGTTATATGCTCCCTTAAGTGCTTAGGGGCTGGCCAAGGGGCGGCTTATTATTTTTCAGCCGTTTTTTTTGGCTGCACCGCCCTGCCTGGTCCAGGCCCTGGCTTGGGAGTGGTAGGGTTCGGCAGCAAACCAGATGGCCCGGTCTGGCTGGTAGTCTTGGGCCAGTACCGCTCTGGCCTGTGGCTGCGGGCCTTGCTTAGACCAGTTCACCTCGGGTCTTCCGGTCTGCTCATTGCTCACCAGGGGTAGGCTAACCTCCGAGAGGAAGCTTGCCCAGTAACCCGGTTGGGTGTAGAGAACCTGTTCCCCTTCAGCATTGGTAAAAAATTCTTCTACCTTGTTGCGTACGTGGGTGTGCCCTCCTATCACTAGGTCTACATCCTTGGTTTGTTCAGCAACCGAGCGGGCAACGTTATCACCTTTGAGTTCTTCTTGGTAGTCGGCTCCTTCGGGGTCAAGGCCAGTATGAGCTAGCACAACCACAAGATCGGCTCCAGCGTCCTTGACCACGGGCTCCCAGGTTTTGACAGCGGCAACGGCGTCATCAAAGCGTAGCTTGCCGCCAACATGCTTGTTATCCCAGAGGGCAACGCGGGGTGTTACTACCCCAATAACCCCTATCTTTACTGGCTGGCCGCCAACAGTTTTGCTGACTATTGTGTAGGGGGTGTAGGCGGGTTTGCCGCTGGCAAGATCTATAACATTACTAGCCAGAAAGGGCATGGCTAGATTATTTTTGTACTGGTTAAGGGCGGCTAGGCCGTAGTTAAATTCGTGGTTACCGGCAGCAACGGCATCGTAGTCTAGGTGGTTAAGTACTTTAGCCATGGGGTCCATACTGGTTGGGGTGCGGCTTTGCTGGTAGTAGCTAGCTAGGTTGCTGCCTTGGTTGGCGTCACCGTTATCAAGCAGGAGGACGGATTCAGGGCCTTGCTCAGCCCGTATCTGTTTGATGGCGCTGGATAGCCGGTCCATGCCTTTGGCTTGTGAAGGATTTTTAAGCCCAAAGGGCTGATCGGTGATGTAGTCGTGGTCAAGGGCGTGTGCGTGGGTGTCCGTTGTTGCTAGAACCGTCAGATCGCCCAGTTGCTGGGGGGTAGCTTGGGCGGCAGGGGTGTAAAAGAGGGTGCTAGTGGCCAGCAGCCCAGAACAAAGGACTGTAAAAAAACGACGAGGCATGGAGGAATCCTTTCAGGTACAGTGCCCGAGGGGTGGGCCCAGATAACCAGTTTGTATATACAGTTAGAATACCTAATCTGACTAGCACAAAGTTACGTCTATATCAAAAGTAGACGGCTAAAAGAAAAACAAATGGGGCTAATCGCTGGGCGGGGCGGGGTTACAGAGCGGCTGGCGGTTAGGTTTTGTTGGGCCCTGGTCTGGTGGGGGTTTTTCCTGCTAGAGTGCATAAAAATACTTGAGGAGGTTTTCATGTATCTAGAAGATCAGCCAGAAGTATTGGCCCTTGATGAGGAAGATCTAGCTGCTGGCCGCCGCGCTTATCGGCTGGACCGGGCCCATGTTTTCCATTCTTGGTCTGCTCAGGGCCTGATTGATCCTATGACTATTACCGCAGCTGCTGGGTCTTATGTTTGGGATGGGGAGGGCAGGCGGCTGCTAGATTTGTCCTCTCAGCTGGTTAACACAAATATTGGGCATCAGCACCCTAAGGTTGTGGCGGCTATTGCCCAGCAGGCTCAGAAAATCTGTACCATTGCACCGCAGTACGTTAACTCGGCTAGGTCAGAGGCTGCCCGGCGTATAGCAGAGCTTACGCCGGGGGATTTGAACCATATTTTCTTTACGAACGGTGGTGCGGATGCTAACGAGCATGCTATCCGTATGGCTCGGATACATACAGGACGCTCTAAGGTTCTTTCCGCCTACCGCAGCTACCACGGCGCCACCCATCTGGCAGTTAATGTCACGGGAGATCCGCGCCGTTTTGCTAGTGACCGGGCAGATACCGGCACCGTGCATTTTATGCCTGCTTATCCTTACCGGTCTTATTTTTATTCCGGTAGTTTAGAGGAGGAGACGAGCAGGGCTCTGGAGCATTTGGAGCAGCAGATTATTCTTGAGGGGCCACAGACTATTGCTGCTCTTATTTTGGAATCTATTCCGGGAACGGCCGGTATCTACCTGCCGCCACCGGGCTATATGCAGGGGGTAAGGCAGCTGGCTAGCCGCTACGGCATTGTTTTTATTGCCGATGAGGTGATGGCTGGCTTTGGGCGTTCTGGGCGTTGGTTTGCTGTCAATCACTGGGATCTTGTGCCGGATTTGCTGACTTTTGCTAAGGGGGTTAATTCGGGTTATGTTCCCTTGGGTGGGGTGGCTATCTCTGAGGAAATCTACCAGACCTTTAAAGAGCTGCCTTATCCGGGAGGGTTAACTTACTCGGGGCATCCTCTGGCCTGCGCGGCTGCCGTTGCTACTCTTGAGGTGATGGAGCAGGAGAAGCTGGTTGAGCACTCCGCCTGGTTGGGGGAGGAGGTTTTGGCGCCTGCTTTAGCAAAGATAGCTGACAGGCACCCCAGCTTGGGAGAGGCCCGTGGACTTGGCTGTTTTTGGGCTCTGGAGCTGGTTAAAGACCGGCAAACTAAGGAGCCTATGGCAGCTTACGGGCAAAGTTCGGAGGCTATGGAGCAGCTGGCTGCCCGGCTTAAAGAGCTGGGGGTGCTTCCCCTCATCAATTTTAACCGGCTGCATATTGTTCCCGCCCTTAATATTAGTGCTGAGCAGCTGGAAGAGGGGCTGTCCGCTGTTGATCAGGCCCTGGAGGTAACGGACCGCTACTATGAGGGGTAGCTGCTTGTTATCCCAGCACGCAATAACCTGAGATTCATTAGCTAACCAACTACTCAGCTGCAACTTCTTAGTAGGTACCGGACCCTATTCAGGTGACCGTGAGTACTAGGAGCCCCATGCTGCAGCATTATTCACTTAGTTGGGTGCTACGCAGTACCCGTATTGCTGATAAAGGCTTTTGGTCTTTGCCGCAGGATTCGGGTGCTGGTGCTGTCTTTTCCTGGTAGGTTTTCACAAGCCAGCTTCTACCGTCCTCGTGGGCTACCACTATGTGGGTCAGCTTTTTAGCTGCTTTTTTGTCTTGTACTGCCGGCCTTGGTTTTTGTTTTTTCTGCTGCTGGCAGGATAACTGCCCGCTGCCTGGCTCTTCGCCACTGGCCAGCAGGAGCTGGCGGACTGCTATTTCTGCCGCCTGCTCAGCCGCTTTGAGAGTTGACTTTCCGCGCAGCCCCTCCAGGGCCGGGGTTTGGCTTTCTTCCAGTTTGCGGGTGGCGGCTAGAGCTGTCTCGGGGGTGAGCCTGCCGTAAATATAAGCGCTGGGTAGAATCAGCCCAGTAGGCGCATAACGGTGTCCCCCCAGGTGAGAGCACTCCCAGACGCTGTCTTCTGGGCGCAGCTGGGCCAGGTACTGGGCTAGGGGCCTACCGCTTAAGGCGCAGCATTGGTCCCGCTTGGCGTGGGTACAGATCAAGGTAACGGCACGTCCTGCCCAGTTTTCCACCCCGCTAATAGTCTGGGGCTGGTGGAGGGGCAGGCTAAGGAGTTCCTCCGGGTTTTTAACGGTAAAGGTGTAAAGGGCCGGATCCGTTTGCTGGCCGGGAGCAATAAAAACTCTCCTGCCAGCCGCCCCTCTCCTTTCACTGCTGCTAGCCTGGGGTATCTTGGGGGAGCGAATAAAAAGTAGACGGTAACCAGAACTTTGTTTAATGGTTTTGGCCAGCTTTTTAAAGAAACTTTTATCCAGGCCACTACTCTCCAGGATATCCCGGCTCCAGGGGCCGGGCTGCTCCAGGGCAAACCAGCCCTTCTCGCTGCTTGCCGTTCCTGCTAGAGGCCCAACGGGGTAGCTGGAGCAGGCTCGGGCGGGCAGGGCCGGAAACCGGATACTAGCTAGGGCCTGCCGGGATGCTTGCTGGTCTGGGCTATAAGATGCTGCCATGTCTCTAGCATAGCTAGTTTTGTCTTATCTATCCGGCACAGTTAACGGGCTTTCCGGGCTTCCTTCTGCCCGCACCTGCATCTAGGGTAGCCTAAAGAGTATGGCAGAGGCAGTAGTTAGCAGTAATGAGCCAGAACAGCAGGCAGCAGTGAGAGTGGATGTTTGGCTGTGGTCGGTGCGAATCTTTAAAACTCGCTCTTTAGCTGGTGCCCAGGTTAAAGCAGGCCATATTCGGGTTAATGACAGCCAGGTTAAGCCCTCGCAGAAGGTAGGCCCGGGTGACTACGTGCGGGTGCGCTACCCAGGCTACGAGCGGGTCTTCCTGGTAGAAAAGACCATTAGTAAACGGGTGGGTGCACCGATCGCCCAAACCTGTTACCAGGATCTTTCTGAACCTAAACCAGCCTACTTGAGTTCGGGCCTTATGCCCCGAAGGGAACCCGGCAGCGGTAGACCCACCAAAAAAGAACGTCGAGAACTGGAAAAACTCCGTGGCTACTAGCAAAAACTTCCAGCAGAAAAGAGCCTAGGACTGTTTGGCTTCCCCTAGTCTTCTTCTGTCCAGACCAGTACAGCACCTTCATGGCCTGCCATAACCACAGTCACTATTGAGGTGAGGGCTAGGACTACGGTCAGTAGGCGCACGGCTAAGAGCAGCTTGGGTGAGGATAGGAAGGAATACAGCTGCGCCTTCTTGACCGTGAGCATAAAAACCAGGAGCAAGCCAGCTAGTAAAATCGCAGAGATGCAGGCCAGATCGCCAAAACGCGCATGATCAGCCAGAGGCTCAGCATGCTCACTCAGATTTTTAGCCTCAGCCAGGGGCTCACCGCTCACCTTAGCTAAAATCGCACCCAAGGCACCCAGCAGGGCAGTAATAAAAGTGGGAACAACCCAGCGGTTAGCTAGTCTAGGAAGCAGAGCCAAGACAATAGCACCCAGGGCAGCTACCGGAACAGCAACCACAGCCAGATGAACAACAAGGGGGTGTACTGGGACTCCGCCCAGGGTAAAAATATTCTCCATGAGGCCAGAGTCTACTGGTCACCCCGGAGTTCGTATAGTTAAGAAAACCTGATTCCCTTGGCTGGGTAGGCTAACCTTAAGCGCCTCCCGCCGCCTAAAACCGGGGGACTAAGATAGGCTAACCCAAAAAGCAGCTTGCCGGCCTTTTAGAATACGAGACAGCCTGCCTGGAACTTACCGGGTAAGCTACAATGACCAAGGTGAAATACAGGCCTGCCGCCACCGCACCAGAAACAGCCAGTCTTAACCGCAGAATTCTACGGTTAGCCCTGCCAACTTTTGCCGCCCTCGTTGCAGAACCCCTTTTTGTTTTAGGTGATACAGCCATCGTCGGCCACCTGGGCTCAGGGCCTCTGGCCGGGTTAAGCCTGGGGTCCACGGTTATTCAGACCGTGGTAGGACTCATGATTTTTCTTTCCTACTCCACCACACCCGCCGTGGCCAGAGCCTACGGGGCAGCAGACTATTTTGCCGCCTACACCGCCGGTAAAAACGGGATCTGGGCCGCCTTTTTTCTGGGCTGCCTCCTAAGCTTGGCCGGCTACTACACGGTAGAGCCAGTGCTACAACTGCTAGGAGCCCGGGGACAAACCCTCAGCTACGCCAGCCAGTACCTACAGCCCAGCCTCCTCGGCTTACCCGGAATGCTTATCGTCCTAGCCGCCATGGGAGTACTGCGTGGTTTTCAAGATACCAAAACCCCTCTCTACCTGGCCTCTGCCGGCGCAGCAGCTAACCTAGGCTTAAGCTGGCTGCTGGTTTATCCTGGCCAGCTGGGTCTGGCAGGTTCTGCGCTCGCCACAGCAATCATCCAGTCCCTCATGGGCCTTATCCTAACGGCAATCGTTTTTGCTGGAGCCAGAAAACACAGGGTTAGCTTCTGGCTAGATGCGCCCGGCCTGCTAAGGGTCTTTAAAATGGGTTCCTGGCTGATGCTGCGCACACTCAGCATGCGCTGCGCCCTGCTGGCAACAATTTTTGTTGTCACCCAGCAGGGCACGGTAGAGCTGGCCGCCTACCAGCTTGTTATGTCCTTTTTTGTCTTTCTATCCTTCGCCTTAGATTCACTAGCCATTGCTGCCCAAACCCTGCTGGGTAAAGAACTAGGCAGACAAGACCTTGCCACGACAGCCGGCCGTAAGGCCATAAAACTCCTCAAAGACCAGCTGGTCAGATGGAGCCTCAAATGCGGTAGCGTCACCGGGCTTATCTGCCCACTGGTAGGCTACGGGGCGGCCTGGATTTTTACCTCAGATACACAGGTGCAGCAGCTCTTTGGCCTAGCCCTGCTGGTTGTAGCCTGCGGCCAGCCACTTGCCGCCTATGTCTTTGTTCTAGACGGCGTGCTCATTGGGGCCCAAGATATGCGCTACCTGTGCCTGGCTGCCCTGCTAACCTGCCTGGGATACCTGCCCATGCTTCTTGCTGTTCACCAGGGTTTTGCCGGTCGAGGTACTAGCCTAGGTTTCATCCTGCTATGGATCAGCTACGCCATAGGCTACATGGGGTTAAGGGCTCTTAGCCTGGGCTGGCGGGCCAGGCAAGAACAATGGATCCGTTAGAACCGCTGCCCTAGCTGCGTACCGCTACCGCAAAAATCCTTCGCAGAGGCAGGACCGTGCCAAAGTCCTGAGCCGGGTAGGCCTGCCGAAGCGCCTGCTTATATTCCCTGGAAAACTCAGTTTTAAGGTCAGCAGGCAGGTTATTGAGCACCGGCCTAGCACCCGTAGCGGAGTTCCACTCAAAAATAGGGTCTTCACCTTGGAGAATATGCAGGTAAGTGGTTTCCCAGGCGTCCACAGTCCACCCTGGCCGTGAAAGCACCTCAAGATACCGGTCGGCACCAATAACCGTATCTCGCATGCTCTCCTTAACATACTGCCGGTAGGGTTGACGGTTGGCTATCTCCCGTAAAAGCACGTGCGAAGGCGCCGTAAAATTGCCCGGTACCTGCATGGCAAAAGCCCCTCCTTCGGCCAGCGTGTCAGCAATCTGCGGCAGTAAATCCAGGTGCCCCTCCACCCACTGGAGCATGGCATTAGAAACAATCACGTCCGGCTTAAGCCCGGGAGCTGTCTCTTGCAGCCAACGACGCACATCCTGGTGAAGGTAGGAAGCCCGGGGGTGGGTAGAATTAAGTTTTGCCCGGTCAATCATCTCCTGACTGGAATCAACACCCATAAGCTGGGCCTGTGGCCAGACCTTGAAGAGGGCTTCTTCACCGCTGGCTGGCCCGCAGCCTAAATCAACCACCAGAGAAGGATTCTCCACCGGAACCCGGTTTAACAACTCCACAAAGGGACGGGAACGTTCACTGGCAAATTTAAGGTACTGAGTAGGGCTCCAAGTGGTGCTTGTCATCACCGTAATCTCCTTCTTGGCTAGTCAGCTTGGGAATCACTGGTAATATATCAGCCCCTTGCCTTGCCGGCCTAGACCATAGTAAGGACAAGGACCAGACTAATGATCACAGCGGTCAAAGTGGCCAGATCCCCTAGTGCTGGCGCGGTTATGCCCACAGCGTATAGTTGCTTTAAGTTAACTCCCGTGCCGATAGCGGCCGGGGCTAAAACCAGTAAAAAGCTAGCAAGGTACAGCAGCTAGCCGGAGGCAGTCAATTATTACCGGCTTACTTCTCTTTTTACCGCCGCCAGAACGGCAGCCTACGGGGGTTTCGTAGTTTTGGCAGAAGTGAGGGTTTTTCCTTAAGGCCGGTGGGCCGGTGGGCAGTAGTACAGTGCCCTTGAGCTAATTCTCTAGGCCTTGGCACTGGCCTCTAAGGTAAAGGACGGTAGATTCATGCAGATTTTGGAGTCGGACGAACGCTACCTGCATATTATGCAGATTCGTGAGCTATACGCCCGGGCAGCTTACGTGCACAAGGTGCACGAGAAGCAGGCGGCCCTCTCTTTAAAACGGCACAGAAGTCACCGCTATATTCAGGTTGCTTTAGCAACGGTGGGTGCCGCTATTTTTTTAACTTCCTTACTGGCGCTTGCCAACCAGGTTGCCCAGGTTAATGTTGCCGTGTCTTTTGTGGCCTTGCTGCTTGGCTGCCTTAGCTTGTTTGGCAAGGATTTTGATTGCGGTGCTGACGTCTACCGCCATTATGAGGTTGCTGCCCGGGCCTTAAGGATACGTGAATCCTATATTTCTTTACTGACCGATTTGCAAAGCGGCAAAATTAGCCTGGATCAGGCTGTTAACCGGCGAGATAGCCTGGTCTCCTTAGCCGATGAAGCTTTTGATAACGCCCCCATTATTTCTGGCAAAGCCTACAGTAAGGCCCAGCAGGCTTTGAAGCAGAAGGAAGAGCTCTTTTTTACCGATGACCAGATTGACATGATGCTGCCACCGGCTCTCCGGCTTGAGCTGGGCAAACTGCAGCCTCAGGAGCAGCAGAAATTTTTTGAGGCTATCTCCTAACGGTCTTCAAGAGGTGGTGCCGTCTTGATGCGTCATAAAAGCTGTATTTTTTCATAAGAAGAGCTGAACTCTTGCCACCCCTTCTGGAATCTGGAATAGTCGTAATTACCAGATATAAATCTGCTGCCACAAAGGAGTCTGGCAGCGCATTGGTCTGCCGATATCTTCATCCCCCCAAGGAGAATAGCCATGGCGCACATCATGCAGGGTCTTCGTATAATGTGTCTTTCTACCGCCTTGTTAATAGGTATGGCCTACCCCGGGCTTGCTCAACCGGTGGACGCGGACGGGACGGATTCACGGTGCTCGCGCATCGTCTACCAACTTATGTGTTTTAATGGAAGCTTCACCCAGATTTCTGAGACTACCTATGCTTATCACGGCAGGGATCTGGTTTTTCTCTACGATACTCGCAGCGGGCGTCTTGGGGCGGTTACCCTTCAGGTATATGAGGGCTACCGGCACAACATGGATCTTTTTGGGGCGATCATAGGCTACTACGACAGCGGAGAGGGCAGGTACGGTATTCGGGACCGAATCAGTTATTTCCGACGTGACAACGGTGAAATAGTTGAGGTGCGAGAAGTAGGACGGGCCTCCCTTCGGTATGAGGTTTTTAAGGATGGCAAGCTCATCTATCGCGACTATATTAATCGGGAGCCAGAATGGGAGCCGCGCGACCCGGCCTCAGTAGACTGGTCTCAAGCAAGATACAGGTCAACTCCGGGGCTGCCCGGTGAAAAAGGGGGAGCCCTTATCGTGCGAGATGGAGCCAGCGTGATCATCATCAAAGCCACGGAAGACCATAAACCTGTTCCCGGGGCTAGGGCCTACCGCTCTCTCTGGCTGGGGCGGAGCGAATTTTTGTGGAGGGGCCTTCACGGGTTCACCCAGTTTGATACCTGGTCTGATCAGCCCTACTACACGCTCTATAAGGAAGCGGTCTTGGGTGTACCCGTTGCGAAGGAAAAGATTGTCGTTCAGCAAGGGGTTGTTTACCTGGTTCAGCGTTTTGAAAACGGTACTGCCCAGTGGGAGCTGCCGATTAATCCCTTTACCGGTGAGATTGATCCCTTTATTGGCAGGTATCACTTTAATACCGGTGGGGTAAAAAACGCTACGATCACTCTCACTCCACAGGCTCAGGCAGCCTACGATGCCTGGGTTCGTGAGCATCCTCGCCCGGGCTCAAAATAGAGGGCCCGCTTATCTGCTGGCAGGCTAGCTTCCGGTATAAAACTGACCGGCATGCTGGCAAGTTTCCACTAATCAGATGGGTATTTGCCCACAATAATGCTGGATCTATTGCCACCCTTTTGAGGTACTATCACAGTTGTAAGTACCAGATATAAAACCGCTATTGCAAAGAAGCAAGGCGGCAGATTTTTCTGGTGCTAGCAGGAGCCTCTAAGGAGAATCACATGTCAAAACCAATTCAAGGTTTGAGCCTAGCTTTTGTTTGCACAGCTTTACTGATGGGCACGGCCTGCCCGACACTTGCTCAACCAACAGAAACAGCCCAGCCACCTGCCGCCCTGAGCGAGGCAGCTAATGGCCAGGAAGTATTGGCGGCTAAGGTCAAAAACCCAGTCAGTATTGACTGGTCAAAGTCTAGATATATCTTCCCTAGGGTGGGGAGCCCGGTGCTGGTCTACGATACAGGGGACTCAGCCTATATGGTTGCTGCAGAGGCAGCCGGTGTTCCTAAAAAAGGGACCCGGGCCTTCGAGGTGGTCTGGGCCCACGGTAAAACGGTAGAAGAGCTGGGGAACATCTTAAGCACCGCAATTGGCTACCCTACTGGTGCTGCCCGCTGGAAGGGTAATGTCAGCAGCCAAAACTTCTCCGGTGGAAAGGTCACCTGGCAGAAGGGGGGTGGCCTTTCTATTAAGTTAAACCTCCAAGGAGCCAAGGTAGCTGCCCGCGACTACCGCACGGGTGGCCAGTTGTCCTTTTTTAGCGGTAACTTTACCAAGATCTCTAAAACCACCTACGCCGAAAAAGGCCAGGACCTAGTGCTGCTTTTTGATACCCGCAGCGGGTCTATAGGGGCGGTGACTCCCAGGGTTTATGAGGAGTACCGTAAAAACCCGGGTCTTTTTGGGGCGATCATAGGCTACCACGACAGCGGAGAAGGCCGGTATGGTCTTCGGAATCAAATCAGTTATTTTGAGCGGGGCAAGGACGAGAGGGTTCACGTCCGAGAAGTAGGTAAAGCTTCCCTTCGATACGAGGTCTATAAGTCGGGGGAATTAGTCTACCGTGACTACGTTGACCGGGATTCGAAGCAGACCCAGATCAACCCAGATTCGGTGGACTGGTCCGAGGGAGTTTATACACCAATTCCTGGCCTGCCCGACGACGAAGGCGGGGCCCTCTACCTGCAGGACGGCGATGACATGATCATTATCAAAGCTACGGCGGACGGTGAGCCGGCTCCCGGGGCCAAAGCCTACCATTGCCCCTGGCTGGGCCGGAGTGCCACCCGCTGGACTCTCCACAACTACAGCGAGTTCGCTCTATGGAGCCACAGAATATGGGACACCATTAACCAGCAGGCAGTCCTGGGGGCTCCTGTTGCCCAAGCCCAGACCGTAGTTGAGGAGGGTGTTACCTACTCGGTGCAGCGTTTTGAAAATGGCAGCGTCAAGTGGGAGTTACCGCTTAACCCCTTTACCGGTCGTATAGATCCCTTCGCTGGCAAGCACCACTTCAACGAATCAGACTTAGCGGGGGGTGAAATTACCCTGGACCCGCAGGCTCAGGCAGCCTACGAGGCCTGGAAAAAAGAAAACTCCCCACAGTGGTAAGCAATACCTCTACTAAATAAACAAGGAGAATCACATGTCAAAACCAATTCAAGGCCTGAGTATAGCCTTTGTTTGCACAGCTTTACTGGCGGGTACGGCCTGCCCAGGTCTGGCTCAGCCAAGCCAGCCAGCTGGCCAGGCAATGACCAAGGTAACCACTCAAGATATGGAAGATCCAGCAAACATTGACTGGTCTCAGGCGCTATACGTATCTGTCGCATCGGGAGTAAACGTCCTGGTGCACAATACAGAAAACTCAGCCTACATGATAGCTGCCCAAGGACAGGGTAAACCCAAGGCTGACGCCCAGGCCTTCGAAGTAGCCTGGGCTCACGGTAAGTCAGAAAACGACTTAAAAATTATCCTTCACCAAGGAATGGGTTACCCTATAGCAGCCGCCCAATGGGAAGGCAATACTAGTCGTCAGGAATTCTACGGTGGAACGGTAACCTGGGATAAAACCCCGGTGGACAGCAAGGGAGAGTTAGCTAGCCCTGAGACCAAACTTAACCTCGACGGGGCCAAGGCGGCAGCCAAGCACTACAACACGGGGTACGAAATTCGCTCTTTTAAAGGGGACTTCACCAAAATTTCTGAGACCACCTATGTGAGTGAAGAAGAACATCTCTTCCTCCTCTTTGACACCCGCAGTGGACGCATCGGGGCAGTAACTCCCAGGGTCTATGAGGAGTACAGGCAAAACCCGAATCTCTTCGGTGCCATCACGGGCTACCACGACACCGGAAATACCGGTAGGTACGGCATCCAGCATCAAATCAGCTATTTCCAACGTGACAACGGAGAGGAAGTTGAAGTACAAGGAATAGGGCAGAACTCCATCCAGTATGACGTTTCTAAAGACGGCAAGCTCATCTACAGCGACTATATTAATCGGGAGCCAGAGTGGGAGCCACGCGACCCCGCCTCGGTGGACTGGTCCCGGGCAACCCATGTTCAAAGCCCAGGCATGCCCGATGATAAAGGGGGAGCCCTCTACGTGCAAGATGGCGACAGCCTGATAGTCATCAAAGCCACGGAGGACGGTAAACCAGCACCCGGAGCCAGAGCCTACCATTCTCCCTGGCTAGGCCGGATGGCTAGCCAGTGGGACCCTGTTGGCTTTGGGCAGTTTGCTCGTTGGTCGCAGGAAATCACCGGTAAAATAGAGAAAGAAGCGCTCCTGGGCGTACCCGTTGCTGAGGCGCGAACTGTTGTTCAGCAAGGTGCTGTCTACCTGGTACAGCGTTTTGAAAACGGTAGCGCACGCTGGAAGCTACCGGTCAATCCCTTTACCGGTGACGCCGACCCCTTTGCCGGTAAGTACACCTTTAATGCCAGGGCCATCGAAGATGCCGTCATCACTCTTAGTCCTCAGGCCCAAGAAGTCTACGATACCTGGCGTCGAGAGAACCCCGACCGCGCCTACCGGCAGTAAGCCCCGCCCTGTATGACGCTCCTATCTCTAGCCTGCTATCTTTTTATAAGGGCTTACCAGCCCCTGGGATAGCAGGCTAGGTGGCCTGTATTGATGACAGACACCACTTATAAGCAAGCTTCTATGTGGTAGATTGACAGCTGTTCCATCAATATAAGGTTCCAACAGGTAGCTGAGGAGGCAGGGATGAATCATGAAAACCACACGCCTTCACCAGCAGCAGAGGGCAAACAGCTAGCAGGCAGCAGCAAAATTCAGGGCACAGAAAAACTCCCCATCAACTGGCGGGTTTTTGCTGGGGCGGCGCTGGGAGTTGTTGCCATCTCCCTCTGGGCACTTATCTGGCCAGCCAGCGCCCAAACAGTCCTGGAGGCCGTCGTCGGCTGGGTCGCCAGTAGCTTCGGCTGGTTTTACATTCTGACTGCCACAGCCGTTGTGGTTTTTATCCTCATGCTAGCCGGCGGAAAACAGGGCAATATTCGCCTGGGTCCAGACCACTCCCGACCCCAATACCCCCTCTTTTCCTGGGCCGCCATGCTCTTTGCCGCCGGTATCGGTGTGGACCTCATGTTTTATTCTGTACTAGAACCGGTTGTTCAGTACTACACACCGCCGCAGGGTAGCGGCCAAAACCTAGAGGTGGCCCGTCAGGCCGTGGTCTGGACCCTCTTCCATTACGGCATCACCGGCTGGGCCATGTATGCGCTCATGGGAATGGCTTTTGGCTATTTTGCTTTCCGATATAACCTTCCCCTTTCTATTCGTTCAGCCCTCTACCCCATGATCGGTAAACGTATCCAGGGCCGCATGGGCGACGCGGTAGACATCTCAGCCCTTCTAGGGACGGTCTTTGGTGTGGCCACCTCCCTGGGTATTGGGGTAGTACAAATCAACTACGGTCTGCAGTTTCTTTTTGGCTGGCCGCAGGGCAACAGTATCCAGCTTGGCCTGATCCTTGTTTCGGTAACCCTGGCCATAGCCTCGGCGGTATCCGGAGTTGACAAAGGCATTCGCCGACTCTCGGAACTTAACGTTCTCTTAGCCCTACTGCTGATGCTCTACGTCCTCATCATGGGAAAAACCGAAACTATCATGAACGCTATTGTCATGAACACCGGTGACTACCTGAGCCGTTTCCCTGGGATGAGTCTCAACACCATGGCCTATGACCACCCAAGCCAGTGGATGAACAGCTGGACCCTCTTCTTCTGGGCCTGGTGGGTGGCTTGGTCACCCTTTGTTGGCCTCTTTTTAGCCCGCATCTCCCGGGGTAGAACAATCCGGGAATTTGTTCTTGGCACCATGACCATCCCCTTTGCCTTTATCCTCCTGTGGATCTCTATCTTTGGCAACGCTGCCCTGGAGCTGATTTACCAGCAAGGGAACCAGGACTTTGGCCAGCGTGTGCTGGCAGAGCCAGAGCGGGCTTTTTATGCCCTCCTCGAACAATACCCCGGTGCAGTTCCGGCCGCAGCTGTAGCCACCTTTACCGGCCTGCTCTTTTACGTCACCAGTGCAGATTCTGGTGCCCTGGTCATGTCCAACTTTGCCAGCAAGATTGAGGACCCCCACCAGGACGGACCAGCCTGGATGCGAGTTTTCTGGGCTATAGCAACCGGCCTGCTGACAGCGGCCATGCTGCTCATTGGTGGAATAGCAACCTTGCAGGCAGCAACGATTGTTTTTGGCCTGCCCTTTGCCCTGGTGCTCTACCTGGTTATGTTTGGGCTCTGGAAGGCCCTGCGGGTAGAGCGCCACCAGCTAGATTCACAAAGAGCAGCCCTGGCAGGTATTCAGGCCTCCAACCGGCTGATGACCATAGGCCCTGCCTCGGATCAGCGTAATTGGCGGCAGCGGCTGGCTCGTTCCGTATCCTACCCGGGCCAAAAGGCCATCAAACGTTACATGGCAGAGGTTGTTAGCCCAGCCATCGAAGACGTTGCCCGGGCCCTGCAAGAGGAGGGAGTCAAGGCCCACATTGATTCTGGCCATGACGATGTCACCCAACTCCCCTATATATCCCTTGTGGAATATATGGAGGGGGAGCAGGACTTTTGCTACCAGGTCTACCCTGTAGCCAGCCAAACACCCACCTATCTGCTGGCCAGCGGCAAGGAAGACGATATCTACTTTAGGTTGGAACCTTTTGCTATCACCGGCTCCCGCGGCTACAACATCTACGGCTACACCAAGGATCAGCTCATCCACGACATCCTTGACAACCATGAACGGCACCTAGAGTTTATTAGACTCTCCGGCACAACCCCGGTAGAAGTAGCCCAGGGTAGCGCCCCCGTTACAGGAGCAACCCAGATTATTGGACCAGACCTTACCGTTACAGACTGGTCGGCAGACTTTAGAGACAGCCCAGAGACTAAAAATCAGCAGAAGAAGGAAGAAAATCATGACTAAAACCCTCTACATCAAAGGTAGCTGGCAGGCGGCAGCCCAGGGGCAGACCCGAAGCATTAGCTGCCCGGCCGACGGCAGCTTTGTGGGCCAGGTCAGTGAGGCTGGCCCAGAAGACACCGAGCGGGCTATCGCCGCAGCTAGAGAAGCCTTTGATCGGGGCAGCTGGCAGCTTAGTGCAGCCCAACGAGGGGATTTTTTGCGGGCGGTAGCCGAGCAGATCCAAAAACGTAAGGAAGAATTTGCCCGGGCAGAATCCCTAGATACCGGTAAACGGCTGGTTGAATCCCAAATCGACATGGACGATATTGCCGCCTGTTTTAACTACTACGGCAAAATGGCCGGCCAGCAGGCCGGACGCCTGGTAGATGCTGGCAGCAGCAGCATTGCCTCCAAAATTGTGTACGAACCGGTGGGCGTCTGCGCCATGATCACCCCCTGGAACTACCCGCTCCTTCAGGCCGCCTGGAAGGTGGCTCCCGCCCTCGCCGCAGGCAATACCCTGGTGCTCAAACCCTCAGAACTGACCCCCCACACCGCCATCCTCCTTTTTGAGATCCTGGATCAGCTAGGACTGCCAGCAGGGGTGGCCAACCTGGTCCTGGGCGCCGGGGACCAGGCGGGTGCACCGCTAGCCTCCCATCCAGACGTTGACCTCATCTCCTTTACCGGCGGTCTGGTTACCGGCCGCAAGATTGCTGCAGCAGCCGCAGCAACCGTCAAAAAGCTTGCCCTGGAATTAGGGGGTAAAAACCCTAATGTTATTTTTGCCGACGCCGACTTTGACGCTGCCCTTGATAACGCCCTCAACGGTGCCTTTGTCCACTCCGGCCAGGTCTGCTCCGCCGGTGCCCGAATTATTGTTCAAGATTCTATTGCCCAGCAGTTCACCGATGAACTTGTCCGCCGCGCCCAGCAGATTCGCCTGGGCGGACCTTTTGATCAAGAAGCAGAAACGGGCGCCTTGATCTCTGCCCAGCATCTGGCTAAAGTGCACGCCTACGTCCAAGCCGGCCTGGCAGAAGGAGCAAGACTACGCTGTGGCGGCCAGCCCGCCACCCAAGGCCAGCTTAGCCAAGGACACTTCTACCAGCCAACAGTGCTGGATCGGGTGCGCCGCGGCATGTCCCTGGTTCGAGACGAAGCCTTTGGGCCCGTAGTGACCGTTGAAACTTTTAAAGACGAAGCTGAAGCAGTAGCCACCGCCAACGACACCCTGTACGGCCTGGCTGGGGCCGTCTGGACCCAGGACGCCGGCAGGGCAGAACGCATTGCCGGCCAACTTAGGCACGGTACCATCTGGATCAACGATTTTCACCCCTACCTGCCCCAGGCCGAGTGGGGTGGCATGAAACAATCCGGTATAGGCAGGGAGCTAGGCCTGCAGGGGCTAGCAGAATACACCGAAACAAAGCATATCTACCACAACACCGCCCCGGCAGTAACCAACTGGTTTAGCAGCCACTAACGGGGCAGGACCGAGACAAGGTTCACCGAAGGAAAGGAAACAATGATGCAAGAACACGAGGAGTTTGACTATATTGTGGTTGGCGCCGGATCCTCCGGTGCAGCCTTAGCTGCCAGGCTCAGCCAGAAGAACCCACAGGCACAGGTGGCTTTAGTAGAGGCCGGCCCCGACGACGCCGGCCTTGAACAGATCTTACAGCTTGACCGCTGGATGGAACTGCTCGAATCTGGTTACGACTGGGACTACCCCATAGAACCGCAAGAAAACGGAAACTCCTTTATGCGCATGGCCAGGGCAAAAGTTTTAGGGGGCTGTTCGTCGCACAACTCCTGTATTGCCTTTTGGGCACCAGCCGAAGATATGGATGACTGGGAAAATAAATACGGAGCCAGCGGCTGGAACTCTCAGATGGCCTTCCGACTTTTTAAAGAGCTAGAAACCAACCAGGACGCCGATAAGCCAGGCGGCGAACACCACGGTAGCAGCGGACCGGTACCCATTATGAACGTGCCAGGAACGGACCCCTGTGGGCAGGCCCTCTTAGAAGCCTGCCAGCAGGCCGGTATTCCCCGGGCCCAGTTTAACAGTGGCAAAACCGTTGTTGAAGGGGCAAACTTTTTCCAGATCAACCGGCGCGCCGACGGCACCCGCGGCTCCTCCTCCGTCTCCTACCTGCACCCCATCAGAGACCGGGAAAATCTGCACCTGCTCACCGATACCCAGGTCAAAAAAATCCTTTTTGACAACAATAAACGAGCCGTCGGCCTTGAAGTAGTAGCCCACGCTTTTGGCAGGGAACGTATCCTAAAAGCCAGGGCTGAAATTATTATTTCTGCCGGAGCTATCGACACCCCTAAGCTGCTGATGCTCTCAGGAATCGGCCCCGCTGAGCACCTCAAAGACGTGGGAATTGAGCCGCTGCTCGACGCTCCCGGAGTGGGGCAAAACTTACAGGATCACCCGGAGGCAGTCATTCAGTGGCAGGCTAAAAAGCCTATGGTTCGCCAGTCCACCCAGTGGTGGGAAATCGGGATCTTCACCAACCTTGAAACCGGCATGCAAGAGCAGTTCCCTGGCCGGCCCAACTTTATGATGCACTACGGTTCCGTTAACTTTGATATGCACACCCTACGCCGCGGCATGCCGGGCACAGACAACGTCTTCTGCCTGACCCCTAACGTTCCGCACGCCCGCTCCCGAGGCACCGTTCGTCTGCGGTCTATGGACTTTAGAGATAAACCCATGGTGGATCCCCGCTACTTTACCGATCCAGAGGGCTATGACATGAAAATTATGGTTGAAGGGATCCGTAAAGCCCGCGAAATTGCCAGCCAACCGGCCTTAGCAGACTGGAAGGGTAAGGAAGAATTCCCCGGAGAGCAGCTGCAATCAGACCAGGAGCTAGCAGCCTACGTCCGGGACTGCCATAACACGGTTTATCACCCGGTAGGTACAGTGCGCATGGGGGCTGACCGGGACGAATTAGCTCCCCTAGATGCACGGCTACGGGTTAAAGGGGTCAGCGGCCTGCGAGTTGCGGACGCCTCGATCATGCCAGAGATCACCACGGTTAACCCCAATATCACCTGCTACATGATTGGTGAACGAGCCGCCGAACTGATCACTGAGGACGCCAAAGCCTAACTGCCCGAGGCTGTGCCCTCGTCTTGCGCGGGTCGGCCCTGGCTGGGGGCCGACCCCGGACGGGTTTTTTCCTGCTCCTGGGCCAGGCGCCTAGCCTTGGCCTGCTCGTAAAGTTTGGCCGAAGACCGGTTAATACCGGTGCCCTGGCCAAGGGCGGGATCGTTAGGTTTCTCTACCATAATCAGGGTTGCGCAGCCGACCAGGGTAACAACAAAAACCCCACCCGCTACGCTAGCCGCTAAGAGAAGTTGCGGCTGGTTATTGGTACCGCCGGTAGCAAAAATAAAGGTTCCAAAGAAGGCAACTATGGCCAGGACTGCTGCTATAACAAGCGGTCCTGTTACGTTCTCTTTGAAGCCGCGGGGGCGCTGCTGAGCCACTAATATTCCTCCTGATGCGTCTGTACTAGTTTACGCTCTATTGACTGCAGCTGGCCCGTTTTGTGTGGCTAGGGCCCGGCTATTTTTACTGTTCTGCCCCCAGGCTGCTTGCCTGACCTCCCATATTGACCACCTCGATAGAGATAGCAACCCGCCCCCAGCCGGTTTGGCTGGCGCCTGCGCCAGCCTCCTCTTGGGCTAAAATACCCCGAATAAGTCGGGCTAGGGAGCGCACAGTGTGCGGTACCGGAGCCTTAGCTGCTGTGCCCAGCCGCAAACAGAGCAGCAGATCAACCTCATCTGCCTGGCTGCTAGTGCACCGCTGGCTGCTTCGCTCTTGCAACTGGAATCCGCTAGCGCGTAGCCGGGCAGCCCGAGAGCTAGCCGTGCGCAGGAGCTGACCTGCGCTCGTGGCAGGCTGGTAAAGACGGTCAACACCGTCGTGGTTGAGCACAGCGGTCCTAATTTTTTGCAGCAGCTGCCTCTGCTCTTCTGAAAAAGAGCTATCTTCTTGCTCCTGCTGGTGGGGGCCAAGGTAGATTTCTGTGGTCATCATATTCTCGTGGGGTCAGGTAGGTAAGCTGGCAAAAGCTAAACCAACTCGTAAATATCCTCAACGGTGATGTTAACGGCAGTCAGGTTGAGCTCCGAGACACGGGCAACTTCGGCAAGGATCAGCTGACGCAGCCTAGCAGTCGCTTGTGCAATCACCACACCGCATTCTACCGAAGCCGTGACGTCAATCTGAACCGGGGCACCTGCCTGCTCAATATCTCCCAGGAGGCGGCAGCGCCCTATCAAAATATGACCCAGCTGATCGGCTGCCTGGCGGATAGCGGCCAGCACAGACCCCTCAGTTTGCGCCAGCCAGTCTGTTGACTCATCGCTGCTAATGGGGATAGAACGGCCGGCCTTGGTTTCTAAAACAATATTAGAGAGAATCTTGTCTAACCAGCCGCTCTGAGCCTGCTGCTCTTCTAGATCGGCTTGCTCCAGCTCTGCCGTGGCCTGCTCTAGTTTGCGCAGAGCCACCACACGCTGGGTGCAGATGGGGCAGGAGTCGATGTGCTCACTAAGCTGCTGCTGGGCCGCTGAGCCAGCTTGACTGTGATCTTCTTCTAACCAGTCGCTCAGCGTTTCGAGCGGGATAGTGCAGTCTGCCATTACTTCCAAGCCTCCATTCCTTCTAGTAGGGCCAGGCGTGCTCGGGCTAGGCGGCCCCGGACGCTGGCTTCGGAAATCTCTAATGTTTCTGCAATCTCCCGGTAAGAGGCTTTACCGATTTCCCGCATAACCCATATCTGTCGTTGTTGTGGGGGTAGTTTTTGCAGCACCTGGCTGAGGGCATCCAGGCTAGAGCCGGTAATAGCGCTCTGCTCGGGGGTGGGCCCCTGGGCTGGCGGTTCGGGGCCAGCATCAAGATTGCTGCTACTTTTTTGTGACCGCAGGTAGTCAATACCTTTTCGGCTGACCAGGGTCATCAGCCAGCTTTTAATCCGTTGGGGGTTGTGTACGGTATCAATTTTTTTCCAGGCCTGGATCAGGGTTTCTTGCAGGACGTCGTCGGCATCGGCCTGGCTGCCAGTCAGGCGGATGGCGTAGGCGCGCATACTGGGGCCGTAGCGGCGGATCAGGGCCTGAAAGGCGGCGGTGTCGCCGTCGGCTGCGCGCTCGCAGAGCAGGGTGTCTGACTGCAGGTGCAGCTGTGATGGTGCTGGCGTCATAGGGCTCCTTGCATGATTGCTGAACCAGGGAGCGGGTTTGTTCTTGTGCCCTTCTGTCTGTAGTTTCTAGTCTACTCGGGGGCTGTCTTCGGTGATTCTGGCCCGGATTCCTCCGGTAATTGCTACGGTAATGGGCACCTGCTGGCCTAGTAGGGCATCTAAGCCGGCAATAGATTGGTCAATGCTTTCCTGGAGTTTGGCCGGATTGCTGCCTTGCCTGGCCTCAATTTTGAGGTGTAGGCCGGAGGATTTTTTAGGCAAGACCAGATTATTGACGGTGAGGGAGAGTACCTCTGGGTTGTCTTTGATGGACTTGCTTAAGGCTTGACGGGCAAATTCGGTGCTGAAGCTGGTTTTTCCTTCGGGCCTGTGCTCTATGAGGGAGCTGCCCTGCCCCTTGAGGGTTTTACTGCGGTTTGCGTACTGGGCTAGAATCCACTGGATCATGAGGATCATAACTAGGATCAGAAAAACAAGGGTTCCTAGGGTGATCCAGCTAAAGCCCCAGGGGGCGGCCAGTTTTTCGAAGGCTCGGCGGGCTGCCTGCTGGCCGCTTGTCATGGCAGAATTCCAGCTGTGTTTGATAGGTTCGTTAGCGGTAATGGCAATAAGGCCCAGACCAGCGGTTAGCAGGGTCAGGCCCAGTATGCCCAGCAGGATCCTATTAATTGCACGCGGTGTGTTTCCCATAGTTAGGCTACTATTCCTTTCTCGGATACGGCACAGGAGGCCAGTAGCTGTGGGTTAAGGCCGTAGGAATCAAGCGTTTTTTGGGTGAAGGTGGTTATTTCTTGGGGGTCTACTGGTCGTCCTGAGTTGGGGGTGATGTGTACTGTTACCTTACGTTTGTAGACGCTGGTGCTGACCTGGGCTGAGGTTAAGCCAAACTGGCGGCGTACGGCCTGACTGATTGCTGCTGCCGTTACCTTGTCGTCAATAACGTAGGCGCTGCGGCTTGTATTAGCCGCCCAGTGTTTTTTGAAGCGGCCGGGGCTAAGAGCCTTGATGCAGAAGATTAAGCCGGTGATGGCTAGCAGGCTGGCTGCCAGGTAGATCAGGGAGTCTGCAACGGAGGCAGGTAGCCCAACAACAATGTTGAACATGGTCTCTGGTGCCAGCAGCAGGTGGTCACCGCCCAGGATGTCAAGGATGATTTCGCTGCCAACCCAAAGGACTAAGGCCAGAATCAGTATGGCCGCAACGATTGATGTTTGCGCACGCGAGGAGTGGGTTTCCCGGCGTATCATATAGGTATGGAAGGGGCCTGATTGGCTCATCGTACGCGCACCTCCTTGCGCGGGCTACAGGTGCCGGTGAAGTTAATGTTGACGGTTCCTATTTCAGCGCCGCAGATGCTTCCTGCCCGGTCAATAATTTCTGTCCTGGCCCGGTGAGCCAGTTCAAAGAGGGAGCCGCCCAACTGGTTGGTAAAGTCTGAATGGGCTGTGATCTGGTGCAGGGGGGGAAGTTTTGCTGGCACTGAGATTTCGATGCCGAGCTTACCGGAGCAGTCAGCCAGGCTGGTTTTAACCTGGGAGGGGCAGAGGCTGAAAGCTTCGGCAGCTACGGCACCGCACGCAGAGACCAAGGCCTTTTTGGCGACGGTGGTGTTTCCGCGATGTCTTGAATTCATTTCTTTTCTTTCGTAAACCGCTGATCGGCCGTTTTACCTGGAGGAAGAACCTCGGTTGAAGAGGGATTCCCAAGCGCCTTTGAGGTTGAGGGAGTTCCCGTCAAACAGGTTGGCCGCTGCGGCTCCAAGTGCCATAAAGATGGCGAGTAGGATCAAGCCAGCAAAACCGTATTCTAGGCCGGCAAAGGCTAAAGCTGCACCAATGATGAGTCCAAGGATGGTCTTATTCACTACTTAACACGACTTTCGTTTGCTGCGGTCACGGTTTGGTTGTCGTCTTCTGAGTCGACGTGCACATCAAGGATCTCGATGTTGACTTCGGTTACTTCGAGCCCGGCTAAACTCTCGATGGCCTGGATGACGGCACTGCGGGCCTCATCTGCCACCTGGTACAGCGGGTAGGGGTATTCAACAACCAAAGAGAGGTCTAGGGCCGCCTGGGTTTGGCCTACCTCTACGGAGATACCCTGCTTAAGGTTGTCTTCTTGGCCGGTGAAGGATCGGAAGGCACCCATGGCCCGGGCTGCCCCGCCACCAAGTGCGTAAACCCCCGCAACTTCGCGTAGGGCCAGGCCGGCAATTTTAGCGATGACGGTGTCATTCACCTGGGTGGTTCCGTTGGTTTGGTCAGCACCAATATTGTGGGCTAGTGTGCCAGTGCTGCTTGAAGCTGTGCTCTCTAGCTGGCCGGGTTGGGAGTTTGCTGGGGCTGAACTCTGTGCCATGATCTTTCTCCTTAGTTTCTGGCTGGAGCGGAGGGACGGCACCGCCAGTGTAAAAAAGATTGGTCGAAGCGTCCGCCGGCGCCGTCATGAGTTAGACGGGCCTGGTCAGGAAAGCTCACGCTCACTTTTGAAAAATTTTTCAGTCCAGAAGAAGGGGGGACAGTTTAGGGTTTAAAGCGCAGCAGTCGGCTGGAGTTGAGTAGGACAAAGACCGAGCTGCAGGCCATGGCTGCCGCTGCGATCATGGGGTTGAGCAGGCCTAGGGCAGCCAGAGGAATAGCCAAGGTGTTGTAGGCAAAGGCCCAGAAAAGATTGGATTTGATGAGGTTAAGGGTGGATCTGGCTAGGCGGATAGCGGTAGGGATGGAGTTGAGGTCGTTGTTGAGTAGGGTCATATCTGCGGCTTCTAGGGCAAGATCCGTACCGGAGCCCAGGGCTATACCCAGGTCAGCCTGGGCTAGGGCGGCGGCATCGTTAATACCGTCACCTACCATAGCTACCCCGGCGCCATCGGCCTGGAGGGCAAGGATCTGTTCTGCTTTTTGTGTTGGGGAAACTTCTGCGTAGACTCGCTCTGGTTCGATGCCTACTTCTTTGGCTACGGCCTGAGCTACCCGTGCTGAGTCTCCGCTTAAAAGGAAGGGGGTAATGCCCATCTTCTTGAGCCGGGCGATGCTGCTAGCTGCCTCAGCCTTTGGGGAGTCGGCTAGGCTGAGCAGGCCCTGAACTTTACCGTCTAGGGCTAGTAGAACTGTGGTGTATCCTTGCAGCTCGGATTGGCTTAGCTGGTCCAGTATTTTTGCCGGTAGGCTGGCACCTTGCTGCTCTAGAAAGGATGGCTGGCCTAGCAGTACCCGGTGGGTGGTGGGCTGCTCCTCCTGCCCGGGCTGGGCTGCAGTTTTTATGGTTGCTAGGACACCGCCACCGGCTACTGCCTCAAAATCGCTGGCCTGGTGTCTTCCTTGCTGCTGGCCGGCGCTGGCTACTAGGGCCTTGCCTATGGGGTGTTCAGAGCCTGCTTCGGCTGCGGCGGCAAATTCTAGTAGCTGCTGGTCAGAGAAATTTCCCACGGACTGGATGTGGACAAGGCTCAGCTGGCCTGAGGTTAAGGTGGCGGTTTTATCAAAAACAATCCTGCTAATATTTTTGCTGCTTTCTAAAACCTGGGCATTGCTCATCAGGATTCCCAGTTGTGAGCCTCGACTGGTGCCGGCTAGGAGGGCGGTGGGTGTTGCCAGGCCTAGGGCGCAGGGGCAGGCAATCACCAGGACAGAGACGGCAGCTACAAAGGCGGCGTTAAAGTCGCCGGTCAGCAGGATCCAGCAGAAGAGGACAAGGAGGGCTAGGCCAATCACAAGTGGAACAAAGATGGCAGAAATGCGGTCGGCTAGCCGTGAAATTTTAGCCTTGCTGGACTGGGCTTGGCTTACCAGCCTACCTATTTGGGCCAGGGTGGTGGCAGAGCCGACCCTGCTGGCGCGCACCCGGAGCACTCCGCTGAGGTTGAGGGTTGCCCCGGTTACTTGATCTCCGGTTTTAACCTCTACCGGCATAGATTCGCCGGTGAGTAGAGACAGGTCTAGGGCGGATTGTCCGGCTACAACCAGGCCGTCTGTGGCAATTTTTTCTCCTGGGCGAACCAGAAACTCATCTCCGGGCAGCAGGTCGCTGGCGGGAATCCTTACTTCTTGGCCCCGGTCAAGAATGCTGGCTTCTTTAACGCCCAGGTTAAGCAGTTGCCGTAAGGCTTGGGAGGACCGACGCTGGGTTCGGGCTTCAACATAGCGTCCTAGGAGCAGAAAGAGGGTAACCATGCTGGCTGAATCAAAGTAGAGCTGGTGGTTCATGGCATGCCCAGCCTGGTCTGGGTGGGCTGTCATGGTGGGGTCTAGGATCAGCTGTACCAGCGAATAGAGGTAGCTGCTGCTAACTCCTAGGGAGATGAGGGTGTCCATGGTAAAGCTGGCGTGTTTGATGTTTATCCAGGCTGAGCGATGGAAGGGGGCGCTTGCCCAGCTGGCTACCGGCAGGGTGATGAGGGCTAGAACCCAACCCCAGTGCTTAAACTGCAGGCCGGGTAGCATGGAGATGGCAAAAACTGGTAGGGCAAAGATGAGGGTAAGCCAGATCCGCCGTTTTAAATCTGCCAGCTGCTTGACTTGTTCCGGGGATTCTTCTGCCAGGTCTTGCTCGGTTTTAATGCTTGCCTCGTAGCCGGCTTTTTGCACGGTTTCTAGGAGTAGCTGGTCGGAGACGTTACCCTCAATAAGAAGGCGGGCAGAGGCCAGGGGCAGGTTGACCGTTGGGTTGACGCCCGGAATTTTACGCAGTTTGCGCTCTAGCCTGCTTACGCAGGAGGCACAGGTCATCCCGGTAATACTTAGGTTGACAAGGCGTTGGTGTTCTGTAGTCATGGTCTTATTTTCTTCTGGCTAGAGCGTAGGAATCAATTAATTTCTTAGCCCTTGATCTTTAGTAAGAATGTTTAAAACTTTTTGATTCTTCTTTAAAGCTTTTTAAACTGGGGTAGGGGAGCCTAGTGCTCTTCTAGGAGGGTGTAGCCGGCTTCGGCAATAGCTGCGGCAATGTCTGAGCGTCTTAGTTCACCCTGGTGCTGGATGGTTACGGTGGAAGGGCCCTCTGGCACAAGGTCAACCGTAAGGTCCGTGACGGCTTCTAGCTCCATTAACTCTTCTGTCAGGCTCATGACGCAGTGCTGGCAGGTTAGCCCGCTAGCTTTAACGATGGTGGTGCTCATGTCTACTCCTTATTGGTCCTGCTCTACCATAGCCTGTATTATAACCCCGGGGTATCTTGTATAGTTCTGGCTAACTAGTCGGTAGGATAGGATGGCCACATGGCTTCTTACATTGAGGACTACGCTCTCTTGTCGGATATGAACACAGGCGCCCTAGTTTCTAGAACTGGCTCAATTGACTGGTTTTGTGCGCCCCGTTTTGATTCGGGCGCTGTTTTTGCTGCCTTGCTTGGCGAACGTGAGCACGGGCGCTGGCTTTTAGCTCCTCTTGAGTCAGTCAATCCGGCTCCGGTGGCAGAGGTGAGAACTGAGCGTTCTTACCGGGAGAAGTCCTTTATTTTACAGACAGTCTGGCATGTGGGGGAGGCCAGCGTGAGGGTGACAGATTTTATGCCTCTGTCTGCTAGCGCTACCATCATGCGTAATGTTGAGGGTTTAACCGGTGAGCTAACTATGCTGCACGAACTCAACCTCCGCTTTGACTATGGCAGGACAACCCCCTGGGTTACTCACTATGAGGCCAGCACAGAGGCGGAGGGGACGGCAGATTCTAGCCAGGCTATGCTGGTGGGGTTGGCGGGCCCTCATGCCCTGGCGCTGCGGGGTGCGCCTATTCCAGAGGGCCACTACGGTAACCATACCGATACTTTTACTGTTGCAGCCGGGCAGAACTTTGTTTTTTCTTTAAGCTACTTTCCCTCCCACCACAATCCGCCGGCAGCTTTGGAGTACCCTACTGCTCTTACTTATACTCTGGAGCAGTGGCGTGAGTGGTCAGATCTTTATCATCCGGTAGCGGCGAGCCAGGCCAGTTGGGCGCCGGCGCCCTGGTCTAGTTCTAGCCGGCCGGTCGAGGAGCCGGGCCAGCAGCAGCATAGCCAGGATTTTTCAGATCAGCAGCTGGCTGCCGGCCAGGAAAATTCTAATACTCAGGCTTTAGAGATAGATCCTGCTACCTACCATGAGTTAGTTCAAACTTCCGCTCAGAGTATTGTTCCTAGCACTGCTGAGCAGATTTTGACCAAGAATGACGATCTTTACCGGGAGGCAAGGTTAAGGTCCTTGCTGGTTTTGCGTGCCATGATTTCTAGAGAAACTGGCGGCCTGGTTGCTGCACTGACTAGTTCCTTGCCAGAGGTCATTGGGGGGCGGCGCAACTGGGATTTTCGTTTCTGCTGGCTGCGCGATGTTGCTATGGCCATGGATGTTACTGTAACCCATGGGCATGAGAGGGAAACCGCTCAGTTGCGTAACTGGATTTTACGGGCGCTGGCTCATAATCCTCACAAGTTGCATGCTCTCTACGGGGTTGCCGGAGAAAAAGATGACATGGAGCGGTTTTTGGAGTTACCCGGTTATGAGGGGTCCTGGCCGGTGCGTTCGGGTAATGGTGCCGATAAGCACTTTCAAGGGGATGCTTTGGGGCAGGTGCTGGTTACTTTTGCTCACTTGCGTAGCAGGGGGGCGGAGGAGGATCAGCTGTCCTGGTCTTTGCAGCAGGCCCTGCTGAATGCTGCGGCAGAACGTATTGGGTTGCCGGATCGGTCTATCTGGGAGTTTTTGGGAGAACCGCAGGTTTTCACCCATTCACAGGCTATGCTCTGGGCTGCTTTTGATGCCGGTGTGAGGGCTGTAGCTGAATATGGTTTTAGTGGAGATGTTGAGCTTTGGTCTAGCTGCCGGGACAGGGTTGCATCAGAGATCCTTGAGCACGGTTTTAATGAGTCGCTTAATTCTTTTGTCCAGGTTTACGATGGAGAGTCGGTGGATGCTTCCCTCTTACAGCTGGCCCAAGTGGGCTTACTGGCTTGGGACGATCCGCGTATGTTAGGGACTGTGGCGCGGATTGAGCAAGAACTGCAACACCGCTCGGGAATGATCTACCGTTACACTAACCGGAATGGTTTTGACGGATTTACGGATCAGGACAACCCACACTATGGTGCTTCTCTTTGGTTGGCCGAACAGTATATTCGTTCTGGTCGTGTCCGCGACGGAAGAGCCCTGCTGGATGCGGTTTTGGAGACAGCTAACGACCTGGGCTTGATGAGCTCCGAATACAGTTTTGACCAGGACAGAATGACCGGGAACTTTCCGCATGCCCTGGCCCATATTGCCCTTATCAGGGCTGTTGAGGCACTGGGTCTTTAAAACCGGGCAGTCTTGTAGACTATGAAATCTAGATTGAATCTTGGACACCGACTAATAATAGGATCAACAGTCTCAATGATTGGTGGTTGGGTATCTCTTACCGCGATTTTAATTGATTTTCAATCCCGTGGTGGCCCCCACCTTGTTACTTTATACTTGTTTTTCTTGACACTAATGCCCGCTATTTTAGCTCGACCCGCTTTAGTTAGACTAAAGAATTATGCTATTGGAAATATATGGTGTTTTGCTGAAATTTCACAAGCAATATTAATTGTAACTATGGCAGTTATGGTGACCTACTTACCAGTACTACTAGTTTTAGTTTCAGCTACAGCCGTCATGCAGAATATTGCTGCATCAACCCAAATGTCTCTCATCTCTAAGAAAGTATCAGAAAACAAGCAGGATGGAGTTTTAACAGCTATCTCAAGCGGATCTAGCTTATCACTTGTTTTAGGGCCAGCAGCTGGCGGATTACTGGTAGGTTGGCTAGGTTTGCAAGCAGCATTTCTAGTAAATTCAGCATGTTGCATATGTGCGGTTCTTGTTGTTCCTTGGCGAAACACAATTGCCGAAGTCAACCAACCCTCACATATGAGTGGTATGATGTCGTACCGTCCTCCTGCTGGTTTCTTATCATCCAAAGTAGCTAGAGTCCTAGCTAGTGTGTGGATAGTATTTGCCATATTCGGATTATTGTTTGATTCTATTGAAATGCCTTTTTTTATAGATATCCAAAGAGGCTTATTCAAAAGTCCCACCAGCAGCATAAAGGCTTATTCAAAAGTCCCATCATGCCGGCTTTCCAGGCCCGCAGTGCAGCTGCTGGGCTCCGCGCGTATGTAAGAGATAACTTCATCTGCGTGTTCTTACTTCATGCAGATGAAGTTATCTCTTACATTCAAGCACTTGGTGACCTTTTGAATAAGCCTCATAAAACACCAACCCCCGCACCACCGAAAACACCCGCCCATACAAGCCCAGCGGCCGCCGGAAACCCGTATGCAAAACCCGCCAGGTCTTCACTTGAGCAATGACCCGTTCTACCACCGCTCGGCGTGAATTAATGAACCTATTCACCACCTTCACATCCCTAGATGCCTTGCGGGCTTTGTTGCGCCTTGCTGGGGTGGCCAGTCCCAGCCCAATGTAGCCCTTATCAGCCAAGGTGGATGAATCCAGCCACTGATCTAATCCATGATGCTTGAAAGCATAGGCATCATGCCTAGCACCAGGTACCGGGTCAGTGATGACCAGCAGCTTCCCATCCAGGGTGCAGATGACCTGGTGGTTAAAACCAGCTTTCTTGTGCTTGCCGGAGAAATTTGTTTTACCTAGTGAACGCCAGTTCCAGACAGGGATGAGGGTTCCGTCAACCACCAGCGACCCCGATACCTTCAGAGCTTTTTCAAGGGGTGTAACTGCTGGTTTAAGTATCGTCTCAAGTGCTCTTTCGACGAGAGTGATAGTCCTTGAAACTGTGGACTGGGAGGTGTTGAAGATTTCTGCTAGGAGTTCCTCAGTGAGGTTATGTCGATGGTAGAGCAGGGTCATTTTGAGGGCTTGAGTCAGGGACACAGCTGGTGGTCTGCCTCTTGGTTTGCTCCAGGTGATCTGGTGTGTGAGGGCTTTCAGTAGTGTGGTGAATTGCTGGGCTGTTAGCCCGGTTGTACGCTGGTGTTGCAACGGTCTTTTCCGGTTGGCTGAGGTTATTTGGTTGAAGATTTAACTCTCATTGTGCCATTGGTGGGGCCGTTGTTTTATTGGTGGGTGTGGGACTTTTGAATAAGCCTCCTTGAGCCATTTGCCTGCAACACGAATATTTTCATCTAGCTTGAGGACTGCCATGGTTATGCACCGTCTTTCATAAGATAATTTTTACTGAACTTACTTGGAGGCTTATTCATAAGGTCCCACCAGCCGCCAAAAACACCAACCCCCGCACCACCGAAAACACCCACCTATACGACCCCAACCGGCCGCCTAAACCCGGTATGCAGAACCCGCCAGGTCTTGATATGAGCGATGACCCTCTCCACCACCGACCGTAGCCTGTTAATCATCCGGTTATTTTTCTTCACCTGGGCACTCAGCCGCTGGCTAGGTTTGCGCCTCGTTGGAGTAGCTAACCCCAGACCCACATAACCCTTATCCGCCAAAGTCGAAGAATCAAGAAACTCATCTAGACCGTGGGCTCTGAAGGCATAAGCATCATGCCTAGCGCCAGGCAGTGGATCAGTAATAGCCAGGAGCCTACCATTGAGTGTGCAGATAACTTGGTGATTGAATCCTGCGCGTTTGTGCTTGCCTGAGAAGTTTGTTTTTCCTAATGAGCGCCAGTTCCAGATGGGAACTAAAGTTCCATCCACCACGAGGGAACCAGGTGCTTTAAGGCTTTCTTTAAGAGGTCGAGTCAGCGGGGTGAGGACTTTCTCTAGGGCTTTCTCGATGGTGCTGATGGTCCGTGAGATAGTTGGTTGTGATACCTCAAAAAGGTGGGCGAGAGCCTCTTGGGTGAGGTTGTGCCGGTAGCTAATCAGCGTGATTTTTAGGGCTCGGGCTAGGGTGAGTCTGCGGGGTTTTTGGTCTGGTTTGGTCCAGGTGAGGTGGTTATTTAGGGCTGTGATGAGCATGGTGAATTGCGTGGCTGAGAGCCCGGTTGTACGCTGGTGTGGCAACGGTCTTTCCTGGCGTGGTTTGAGAATATTTGTGATGATTTATCCTCAAGGTTGCCCGCTTGGTGGGGCCGTTGTCTAGTTGGTGGGGGTGGTGGGGCGTGGCCCCCTTATGAATAAGCCTCTTGGACTCTTTTTTAGCAGCCCCAAAGGCTATAGCAAAAATGATGCCGATGGATACTCCGCTAATAATTCCTGCACCGATATTGTCCATGGCAACGCCAATCGCAACACCAATACCTACACCTAGGGCGATGCAGAGACCCATCAGGCTACCCTTGTTCTTCATCACGCTCTCCTCACTGTGTGACCTACAAAACAAGCTACGTGAAACAAACAGGCAGGTCAAGGCTATTTTTCGCCCCGTCCTTATATTTCTTCGGGTGACATACACAGAGAGGCTTATTCATGAGGTCTTTCCCGAGACCCCGCGCTCGCTGCGCAACCGCTAGGCTCCGCGCGTATGTAAGAGATAACTTCATCTGCGTGTTCTTACTTCACGCAGATGAAGTTATCTCTTACATTCAAGCACTCGGTGCCCTTTTGAAGAGGCCTCACTTCGAACAAGAAGTGGAACTTTCGGGGCTGGTTCAATTTTTTTGGCGGGGTGTGCCACACAGCTAGGCCCGGGTGCTCCATTTGAGCCAGCGGTTTCGCTGCAAGCCTGGTCAGCTGGGGTGATGGGACTTTTGAATAAGCCTCCTTATTGACTCTATTCACAGGCAACCTTAGACTAGGGGCAACAGTTACGTGAGTCACTCTATGGGTTTCTAGAAAGGTCATGATGATGGGTCTTGCTAGGAAAATAGTAGCTATGTTTGCTGCATTCGCTTTAATCTTTTCCGCTTACTCCAGTTTCCCCGCGAATGCTAGTGATATGGGTGGTCTGTCGCGCGAGTCTTCTAGCTTAGGAGAGCGGTATTCAGATAAAGAAATATTACGTCTCCTGCTCGATGGAACTGGTCCCATTGCTGACGAAAATCCGAGGTTGCTTGAGCGTCTAAATTTTTCAGATGAACGACCACTCGCGAATGAAAAGCTGCTTCTAAGAGTAATTGATGATTACCTTGAGTACCATTCAGATTTTGAAGAGGAAGTTGTCATCCCGCTGACATCTGGTAACCCTTATAAAGTTGAGCTTGCGCTAACTAATCTAACTGAAAATTACTTCAGCATGATGAATGAAAAGTATGGTGTTTCAAATCGTCCGATGGTTACTACATCTGGATGTCCTGCAGGAGCAAAAGTTTGTGTAGTAGTTTTTGCGGTTGCTGTAGCTAACGCCGCTGTTTATGCTAATGCTGCGGTAGCCACATTTGCTGCTGTTGCCCTTGCTATCGTACCGGCAGCCATCTCTTATCTTATGGACTCTAATTCAGTAGATGGAGATTTGGTTAAGACAGAGCTTATTGCTGAATTTACGAAAGCTATGGCTTCATAAGAGTTGGTCATGTCAAGGCGAGCTATTTCTGGTTTAACTTTTTTAATTTTTGGTTTCTTCCTGCTATCTATTTCAGTATTTTACTCCCTGCCTAGTAATGTCGTTTCTGATCGAGGGGCTAAAAATCCTATTAGAATACTAAGTATCGACATGGCGCCTCAAGGATGGGCATTTTTTACTAAACCTCCTTCGGAAGGTGAGCTATTATACTACAGTTCTGATTCTCTTGAATCTTTGTTAGTTACCCCGCAGGGGCGTATCGAAAATTTATTTGGAATCAGCCGTACACAGCGGGCGCAAGGGCCCGAAGTAGCTCAATTACTTAAGGACATCGCTGACGAGGACTGGTATAGCTGTAATTCTGGTGAAAGCATTTATGAATATTTTGATGCTATGAAAGCAAACAATTATGAAGCTTACAACCTAGAAAATAATTCACCTATCAAAACTCTTTGCGGTGATGTCTTGGTTTCCAACGCCCTTCCCACGCCTTGGTCCTACCGAGATCTAGTGAATGACACTTATATTCCGAAGAACATTGTTAGGTTAAATATTCAATGCTGAATGTTTTAGATAAATTGTTGAAGTATGTTGATAATTCTATATCTTCAATGCCAACAGGCTCAAGGAAAATAGCATTAGGACGATCTTTAATAGCGGCATCACAGATTTCTCTGCTCATTTTTACTGACTGGAAATCGCTTTTTGTCCCTGTTGATAAAAATCCTTATGGGCCGAAGTGTGAGGGCATATCAAATATTGGCGCTTATTGCCTATTGTTTGATTATACAGGTATTGAATTTCCTTCTATTTTATTAATTATAGGTTTGATATTTGTATTGACGGGATTCTATCCTAGGTACGCGGGATTCTTGCATCTGTGGATTACCCTATCAATATCGTCTTCTATAAAACTCCCAGATGGTGGGGAAGCCGTAGCGCAGATAGTTGTTGCGTTTCTTGCTATTATCTCGCTGTCGGATCGTAGGTTAAACCATTGGAATAAAGATTCTTTTGAAAATTCTTTTTTTCAACCGGCCTCCTGGGCTGCCTCCCATGTATTGAGAATTCAGCTCGTCTGGATCTATATTAATGCTTCAATCGCAAAAACAGCTGTCCCTGAGTGGAAAGATGGGACGGCAGTATATTATATAAGTCTAGACCCGATGTTCGGAACTTCAGGTCCGTTTGCATTTCTTTTTGACTGGATGGCAGGAGTGCCGGTAATTTCTTTGGGTATGACCTGGGGTGCAATTGTTATAGAATTGCTTATAGCGTACTTCTTATTGGGGACATCAAAGAATAGGCCATTTTCGTTTTGGCTAGCATTGTTCCTTCATGTTTCTTTTATTTTTATGATAGGTCTTTGGTCGTTTGCAATAATTATGATTGGTTCTGTTTTGGTTGCGACGGGGCCGAATGTTTACATCAGAGATATTTTCAGGCCGAGTTTTCGAAAACTTAGAGGAGGATTGAATGCCTGACGTTCAAGTAACTGTCAAAACAAATTGGCTCAATGGATGGTTTATTAAAATTTTCTCAAAACCTTTCCTTTGGGTCGATGGGAATGAGATTCCAGTAGAATTTTCATCGCCAGCCCTAATTAAAATCGACAATTACGAATTTAAAATTGGTGCAGGTATACGCTACTTCTCTAAAGGTAGATTGCTGGGGTGCGATCCAGAAACTATCTATTTGGATATTTCTCGCGGAGATTTTAGTGTCGTGCTAAAAAATGGATTTTGGAATCATTCACCATTTTCTGTTTTGAACGCAAAAGGTTCAAAGAAAATTGTTCAAGAGTGACTAAGGCTTATTCAAAAGTCCCATCATGCCGGCTTTCCAGGCCCGCAGTGCAGCTGCTGGGCTCCGCGCGTATGTAAGAGATAACTTCATCTGCGTGTTCTTACTTCATGCAGATGAAGTTATCTCTTACATTCAAGCACTTGGTGACCTTTTGAATAAGCCTCACTTGTTTCCAGGTGCCACATAGCCTGACCGGCCCACCCCGTCGCCGTAGGTACCAGCCCCTGCAGTAGGCACCGGCCCCCCACAGTAGGTACCAGCTGTGTGCCGAATTCCTTCATGCCCACACATACTGTAGGGACTTATCTGGTACCAAGGTCATAGGTACCGGATGAGTCTGGTACCTAATCGTGTGGGGCGTGCTTGTACGCTCACGCCTGAGTGCTTGACCTGAGCCAGCAGCTTCTCCGCGAGCCCGGCGGTGCCACAGAGCAGCATATTCGCAGCTCGGGCATGGAGGCGGCTTCACTGCGAGCCCGGGGCGCCTCGGGAAAGACCTTATGAATAAGCCCGCCTCACTGTGCCAGCATATTTACACCTGCAGCCGCTAACAGGCCAAAGGCTGTGCCCCAGAGAAGAATTGAGATTGTTTGCCAAAAAATAATTTTCTTCTTGTCAGCTCCTGCAACTGCCATCAGGGCTGAGGTGATTTGGCTTGGAAGCAGGGTCTGGCCCAGGAGTGAGACTCCCGCAATACCATATTTATCAAAAATCCTATTAAATCTTTGCACTCTCTTTGAATTTCTTTTTGCATCTAGCCTTTTTCTAAGAAATTTTTCATTAAACTTATTAGAATAAGCCTCATTTCATCTTATGGAGCAGGAGGAGCTATTGTTTTTATCGCAGCCACATTTTTTAATAAGAGCTTTAATCGTTTATCAGTTTCACTCATCTTATTATTAGGAACCTTGTTATGGCTATTTGGTATAGAAGAATTTAAACTGATTGGGTTTGCACTCTGCGGGCTGGGATATGCTTTATTTAACGGAGCTATTCGCTCAAGGTTTAATCATGTTCTAAATCAAAATCCCAATATTTCTACTACAGATGGGTGGGCATGGTTATTTCAGCTGAGTCTTGTGTGTAGTGCAACAGGCTTTGCGGTAAATTCAGTATTTTTCTACTTGGGCGGAAGTGTTTCTATTCTTATTTTAGGTTTAATAGTGACTAGCGTATTGCTAACTGCTTCTAGCTTGTACGGTGATCGGTGCATTCTGACTAACGAATAATCAAAACTGCATTAGCAGCAACAATGGGCGTGATGATTTCTCACTGTAAACGATTACAGTTTAGTTACCAAGAAGATTATTCATAAGGACTAATATGCACTGGGTTTAGCCCACACCCTTCGCCCGTGCCCCACTGGAAGAAATAATAAACCTAGGGCCCTTCTAGCCTGCACATAAAAGTGCGTTGACCTGTCTATAATTCCACTCCGATTTTTGGGTAAAATGATCAATTCTTATATAAAATTTATCACTGATATAATGAAAAAATGTTTATCTATCTCTAAAATCTCTACTTTCTCAATCATACTTATTTTTATTCTTTCGGTGGCTCTTAGTACGCTGGTCGCTAGTGATTGTTGGGTTTACTCTGAATAAGCCTCATTTATCCTTACCTTGAACGACTCATCAGATCCACATATAGGTAGTCTGGTAGGCCAAACTAAGAAGCAACCTTTCGGCTCTAAGCCTGGAAATTCTAAAAGCTTGGAAAATCGACTATTTGAGCCTGCGTCTTGCTACAAGGCCTAGCTTTGCCGCGCTAACCGGGCAGCTCGAACAGCACACACCATGAGCTGAACCTGATGAAAAATCAGCAGCGGTAGAACTAGCAGGCCAAGAGCTGCCGGGCCAAAAATAACGGAAGCTATAGGCAGCCCAGAGGCCAAAGACTTTTTACTGGCACAAAATTGGATTGCTATCCGGTCCTGGGCAGAAAAACCCAGCTTTTGGGCAGTAAAATTACTCAGCTTAAGCAGAGCATCCACAAGTAGCAGCGAAAGCAGAACTAAAACAAGCAGCTGCCACCATTGCACCTGCGTCCACACTCCCGCCAAGACCCCGGCCGAAAAGGCAGAATAGACCACCATAGCAATAGATACCCTATCCAGCTGCTTGCTGACAGCATGCCGGGCAAAACCAGCAAACCAGCGCCGCAAAAGCTGCCCCAGTATAAAGGGAAGCAGCAGCTGCAGCGCAATATCGGTAAAAACCTGGGTAGAAACCCCCACCTGCTGCCCACCCAAAAGCAGCATAACCAAAACCGGTGTTAAAAACACCCCCAGCATATTAGACAGAGAAGCACTCACCATAGCGCCAGCAACATTTCCTCTAGCTAAAGCCGTAAAAGCAATCGAGGACTGCACAGTGGAAGGAAGCAGGCACAAAAAAAGAATACCGGTATAGAGCTCCGACCCCAGAAAAAACTTAAGGGGAAAGAGAGCCAGCCCCAGCAAGGGAAAAACAAGATAAGTAAAAGTAAGGATAAGCCCGTGCAGCTTCCAATGTTTTAAACCAGAGAAAGCCTCCTGCGGTGAAAGCCTAGCACCGTAAAGAAAGAAGAGCAGCCCAATAGCTAAACTGGTGGCCCCCGCAAAAAAAGAAGCGAACTGACCCTGAGCAGGCAGCAGCAGGGCCAGCAGAACCGCTAGCAGAATCAGCCCCAGAAGCGGGTCAAAACCCAACCTAGGGCGCATCAACCGGCGGGTTTGGCGCATCATCATCTGGGCTAGCCGGACCGGTATCCTCAGGATCATTGCCTACCACCGGCTTAGGCGGCTCTTGTGCCGGTGCCTGACGCAGCTGAGGCGGAATCCAGCCGGTAAAGAGAGTGTCGGCCACCTGGCGGTCTCGCTCCTTGGCAGCCACCTTAGGTTCGGTCAGCACCACACCCCAGTGCTGATTAGCCGGATCCTCCGGGTAAATAGCCATAAAATCGGTAGCCTGTAGCGGATCAGGCCACATTGCGGCCGGCTCAGCAGCGGGAACCAGGGATATAGGATGCTGCGGATTCCGCCTAGGACGCCAAACTAGCCGACCCGGTTCAGACCGGTCCCGCAAGGAATGGGTACGCCAGGTTAAAGGTGGGTGGGAAGCATTCAAATTTGCTAGCCAGGTAAAGAAACCAGACTCATAAACGGCGCGGTTGGCCACCTCATCCGTATTAACATCACGGTTAAGATACTTACCAGCCGCAAGAACAGACATGGCAGACATAGCTCCCTGAGGGCACAGCCGGTAACCAAAATTATCGGCGGTGTACTCCTGTGCCCTGCTTAAAGTGGAGCCAGCAAAGGGAACAAAAGTAAAAAAGGAGGTAAAAATCATCCGGAAATAGCTGGTATGACCAGCAGCAATATGGCCTACTTCGTGAGCAATAATAAATTTGAGGGCTTCTGGCTGGCGAGCCTTACCACCCACCTCAAATAAGTCTGAATAGAGCGCCACAAAACGCCGGTGCCCGTGGCCGGAAGCAAAAGCGTTAATCTGCCCATTACCCAAAAGAACATAGGCATCCGGCACCCGCCTCAAACCCGCAGAATAGGCAGCCTCCACCAGCATCTGGTAAGCCTCAGGAAACTGCGTGGGGCTAATCCGCACCCCCTGAAGACGCAGCTTTGCGTAACCGAGAGCTCGCACCCAGAAAATAGCCAGCGGAAAATACAGGGCAAGAAAAACAAATTGACTAAAGAGGCCACCCGGATCTGCCGGAACCGCATCATTAGCCAGCGTAAAAAAAGCACTGAGCACAATAACCCCAGCGACCATATAAACCAGTAAGGTAACCAAATAGGCTGCAATCAAAAAAGGAATCTCACCGGGATGGCGCAAACGATTGAGATAGCTAAAGGGCAGTAAAGACTGAAAACTCAGCAGAGACGGCTTTGGCAAGGGCGAAAAAGGCCTCTGCCGCTTATCCTCAGGCAGCCAGCCCTGTGAAAGATCCTGGGGCAGGGGAGTCTGCTCAGACATATAGCTCCTCAAAAGTTAGGGGTAGGGTTAGCATGTTGCAATCCACAGTCAAGAATACTCAAAAAAAGAGTAAGAGATTCAAATTTACACTTGTTTGCAGCCCACCAGCTGCCGCCCCTTATGCGACACCAACCAAGGCTTCTGTAGCTAAAGCAATAGCCTTCTCTTCATTGGTGGGAATAACCAGCACCGGCAGGGCTGACTCCTTGCTTGAAATGAGTCTCGGTTGATCGGAAGAAGCCAGATTAAGCTCAGCATCCAGCTCTACGCCCAAAGCGGCCAGCCGCTGGACGACCAGGGCCCTAAACTGGTAGGAATTCTCACCGATACCGGCGGTAAAAATGAGGGCCTGCATGCCCTCAACGGCAACATGATAACCACCAATATACTTAGCCAGGCGGTAAGAAGCCATGTCCAGGGCCAGCTTAGCGGCCTCATCGCCAGCCTCCATGGCGGCTACTACCTGACGCATATCATTACTACCGGCAATAGCCAGCAGCCCAGATTCCTTATTTAGGATACTATCCAGCCGGGCCGCATCAAGAGTCTTATCCTGAAGTAAGACCGAAGTTAAAGCAGAAGGATCAAGGTCACCGCTGCGAGTTCCCATCACCAGCCCCGCCAAAGGGGTATAGCCCATGGAAGTATCCAAAGACTTACCGTCCTTAATAGCGGTCACAGAAGCGCCGTTACCCAGGTGAGCAACCACCCCAGAAAAATCAGACCGCTCCAAGCCCAAAAACTCTGCCGCAATCCCCGTCACATAGTCGTGGCTAGTGCCGTGAAAACCGTAGCGGCGCACTCCAAAGTCCCTATAAAAATTCTCCGGTACAGCATAGCGGTAAACGTACTCGGGCATGCTGCCGTGAAAAGCAGTATCAAAAACAGCTACCTGCGGCAGCTCGGGCCAGCGGCGGCTGACAGCACGCAAACCCTTAACATGGGCAGGATTATGTAAGGGTGCTAGGGCCGAAAGCTCATCAATAGCAGAAATAATTTCTTCCGTCACCACAACAGGCTCAGAGAAACGTTCGCCACCGTGCACCACCCGATGCCCTACAGCCTCAATACTGCGATCAGCTAGGCCTTGATCAAGCTGTTGAGCCATAATTTCCAGGGCGGCATCGTGATCAGCAACATCCACCCCAATATTTTCAATCAAGCCCTTACAGACTAAAGCCCCATCAGCATCATCACAACTAGTATCAAGAACCTGATACTTAATGGAGGATGAGCCACAGTTAACAACAAGAATAAGCACAGGAATCCCTTCGCCCGGTAGCCGGCATCCCGGCCACAATAAAGATCAAAGCCCAACCCAGCCTAGAGGGTCTGAGCCTGGATAGCAGTGATAGCAACAGTGTTGATGATATCTTCCACAGTACACCCGCGTGAAAGATCGTTGACCGGTTTGCGCAGCCCCTGCAAAACAGGACCCACCGCTACAGCGCCGGAGGTCTGCTGCACAGCCTTATAGGTGTTATTGCCCGTATTGAGATCCGGGAAAATAAAAACAGTAGCCTTACCCGCCACCTTAGAACCGGGAAGTTTAGAGGAGGCAATAGACATATTAGAAGCGGCATCAAACTGTAGGGGCCCCTCCACCTCAAAATCCGGCTTGGTCTCCTTAATAAGCTCAGTAGCCTGCCGAACCGCATCTACATCCGCCCCACTACCGGAAGAACCGGTGGAGTAGGAGAGCATAGCAACCCGGGGGTCAACACCAAACTGGCGGGCTGTCTGTGCCGAGGCAATAGCAATATCAGCCAGCTGCTCAGCATTAGGATTGGGGTTAACCGCACAGTCACCAAAGACCAAGACCCGATCCTCCATCAGCATAAGAAAGACAGAAGAAACAATCTTGACCCCATCCCTGGTCTTAATAAACTCTAGCGAAGGCCGGATCGTGTTGGCTGTTGTATGAGCAGCCCCGGAAACCATACCGTCTACCAGCCCCTTATAAACCAGCATGGTGGCAAAGTAGGAGGCATCGGCCATGCGCTCACGGGCTTGCTCTATGGTAACGCCCTTTTTAGCTCGCAGCTGGGCGTAGGTTTGCACAAAGTCCTCGGTGTGGCCGTTGTTGTCGGGGTCGATAATGGTCAACCCATGGTCACTAGGCAGCTTGATTCCTTCTGCCTGGCATATTTCTTCAATTTTTTCTGGGTTACCGAGCAGGATCAGATCGCAGAAGTCCCGGCGGGCAATAATTTCGCAGGCTCTGAGGATGCGCACATCGTAGCCTTCGGGCAAGACAATGCTGCGTCGGTTGGCCCGGGCTTTTTCAATAAGATTGTGCAAAAAACGTAGGGGAGTCATCGAGGCTGGGCGTTCTAATTCCAGCCGCTCAAGTAGTTCATCTGGGTCCACTGAACGGGACCATTCGCCTAGGGCGGCTGCCACTTTACGGGGCTGACCACTAGAGAGGGCTCCAATAACTCGTGAGACCGCCCGGCCTGCCTTGAAGGTATCTAGGCCAGTGTTAAAAACGGGAAAAGGGGCTTGCTCTAGCAGGGAAGAAATAACGGGGCTTTCGGTACTGTCGGTGAGTCCGCCCGTCAGCAGCATGCCCGAGGGGGCGGGAAAGCTAGGGGAGAGAGCTGAAGCCAAGGTGGCCACCACAACGTCGGTGCGATCCCCAGGGACAATAACAAAGTCACCGTCGGCAAACTGGTTTAAGAAGTTAGCAACGGTCATAGCCGCAATCTTGACGTCTCTGATGTCTCGGTTGAGGTCCTGTACCGTCAGCCCGCCCGAGAAGAGTTCCAGGGCTTCTGCCACCTCCGAAACGCTGGGCAGAGCCAGCTCGGGGATTTCTGGTAGCACATAGACAGGCCGTTGCGAGGGGCCACGTTTAGCGGTTTTGGCAATGCTATCTCTGAGCTCTGGTTTGCAGCGGTTAACCATAATAGCCAGGGTATCTACCTTAGAGCTGGCTAGCTCAGTGCGGGCTACGTCCACGGCGTTAACGGCGTCTTCTACGCTGGCTTCTTGGGCCCCAACAATGGCAATGACGGGAATGCCCAGGTCTCGGGCAAACTGGGCATTGAGGTCAAATTCAACGGTGATGGCATTGTGCGCTAGCAGGTCGGTACCGTCTACGATGATGACATCGCAGTGTTCTGCCATTTCCGAGTAGATAGCCACTGCGATGGAAGACATCTCGTCATGTTTTCCTTCTGCTAGTAGCTCTCGACAAACCTCCAAGGAAACGCCACCGCGGGACTGCATGGCGGTCAGCCCAAAGAAGCGGCGCATCAGTTGAATCATGGGATCCTTGGCTTCTTCGCTGCCGTGAAAGACCGGGCGGAAGAAGCCTACCCGGTCTGCTCGTTTAATGAGGGCGTCTGCTAACCCAAGTGCTATCAGAGATTTTCCGGATAGAGCTGTTATAGCGGAGAGGTAGATACCGGTAGTCATGGTTGATTCTGCTTATTCTCTTTCGTGAGCACCGGGCTGGTAGCGGCGCTGGGTCGGTGAATTGTGTGAGTGTTTCTCTATGTGATTTTAGGTGTTTTTTCTTGTTTTTCCCGGTACATCTGGGCCGGGTGTGCGCCAATTCATGGCCCCGAGCGTCGGTTTGTAAGAGGTGGTTCTGACCTTATTTCTCGCGGGGAAATCGGAGGTTAGCACAAGCTTAAAATCAAGTTTTGGCCTGTTGGGGCTACTATGGTTTTGCTTGGGGGCGTAGGCTAGGCTTATGCTTTTTGCTTTTTCTGTTGCGCCCACGGGGGGCGGTTTTGAAGACGGTTCGGTCAGCAGGGCTGTTGCCCGGGCTGTGCAGGTGGTTATTGATTCTGGGTTACCCCATGAGACTAATGCTATGTTTACCATCATCGAAGGTGACTGGGATGAGTGCATGGACGTTGTTAAGCGGGCTACTGAGGAAGTTGCTGCCCTGGCACCTCGGGTTTCACTGGTGGTTAAGGCCGATATCCGGACCGGACATGAGCGGGCAGAGCTTAGCGGTAAGGTGGAGCGCTTACAGCGGGCTCTCAAAGAGCAGAAGACAGATTCCGATAGCAGCAAAAAATAATGGCTGCTACCAGTAGAAAAAAACGAACTGGCGGGCAAAAGCTTGCTGGTCCGGTGGAGGGAAGCTACCAGATTTCAAGCGGGATTGCCCGGCTTATTTCCGACGATTACACCCCTAACGGTTGGGTACTAGAAATTAACGGAATGGAGTCCTCTCACCTTGTTCTTGACCGTCCCCGCCACCTAGACTTTGAGTACATGCGCTGGCTGGTTGCCGTTGTTGAAACCCAGGTTGAAACCTACCTTGACCCGCATAGCCTACGGATCACCCACCTTGGTGGTGGAGCCTGCACCCTGGCCCGGTATTTTGTAGATCGCTACCCGGATTCACGGAATACGGTGGTAGAGATAGACGCTCAGCTAGCAGTCTACGTCCGGCAGTGGTTTGATCTTCCCCGGGCGCCCAGCCTTAAAATCCGGGTTGGTGAGGCTCGTCAGGCCACCACGGGTTTTGCTGACCGGTCCCGGGATATTATTATTCGGGATGTTTTTAGCGGCTACCAGACGCCAGAAGACCTCACGACCCTAGAATTCACCCAGCTAGTTGCCAAGAAGCTGGATCCTAAGGGGCTCTATATTGTTAATTGCGGTGACGACAGAAAACTAGCCGGAGCCCGGGCAGAGGCGGCAGCTATAAGCCAGGTATTTGCCTACACCTGTGCGGTGGCAGACGCGGCCATGATTAAAGGACGCCGGCGCGGTAACATTATTTTGGCCGGTTCACAGGTGCCCTTGCCTCTTGACTCAGATAAGAGGGCTGTGGCCCTGAGTAAAAGACTTTTAAGCGGGGCTGTTCCTGCCCAGTATAAGGACGATAGTTGGCTGCGTAAGTTTGCACAGGGCCGTTCTGCTCGCCGTGATAGCCAGCTTGGCCTTGGTTAGGAAAGTTCAGTTTAGGCTGGAAGTGAAGGAAAATTTATGAAAACGCATAGTCAGAAGTTACCAGCCTGGGTTCAGGTAGCCGGTGTAATAATCTTAATTGCAGCCTTTCCTTTTCGTATTATGTCTACGCTTCAACTAAAGATTCAGGAGTTCTCTTAATAGTCGTTCCTTCTCTGCTAGTTCTTGTTCTTTTTATTGGCCCTGTATTAATTTTGAACCAAAGCATTAGTCTTTCACAAGACGCCATCACCATTAGGTACTTTCCAATATTTAGGAAAACAATACCGTTGAGCGAAGTTGAGGAGGCTAAAATTATGGATGATTTCTCTCCTTTGAGGGACGCAGGCGGTATTGGGTTGCGGAAAGCTCCCGGCAAGCTGGTGCTTGCTAATGCTTCTGGGGTAGCGATAGAAATAATAAGTAAAGAGTCATCATATATTTATTCCTTCGGGAAATCTGCTAAAACAGCCCATCATTTTTTAAATGAAATTAACAAAGAGAACCGCTAGCTGACCCAAAAGAACAAGAGAAGCTCTGAGGCTTATTCAAAAGTAGACACGCACCCCACACCCACCAACTAGACAACGGCC
>JAUNHE010000005.1 GCA_030524105.1 Rothia sp. (in: high G+C Gram-positive bacteria) | reverse complement strand
AAACAACACACCCACACGCACAGGCAAACACCCACACAAACAGGCCATGAAAAATTGGTAAAAATTACGTTACTTCAGAGCGAAGCAACCCGTCCATACTAGCAATACAGTGTCAATAAATCAAATCGACCCGCTACAAGACCTAGCGACGGCTATTTTTTACTAATCTGCCGCCTGACTTGGAGTTTTATGCTAACTCCGCCTTGGCGACCTGTACTACTATACGCGCCATCCTCCTAAGAGGCAAATCGAAATAGGGTGAACTAAAACACTTTACCCCGGCTAGGGTCAGCTAGCTGAAGGCTAGGCTACTTCAATAAGAGCTGTCTTCTTTTTACCCCGACGAATAACGGCATAGCGGCCGTGCAGCAGCTGCGAAGCAGTAACCTTGGCATCCTCCCCCTGCACTTTAAGGTTATTGACCGAGGCTCCCCCCTCCTTCAAGGTGCGACGGGCAGCAGATTTGGATTCACACAAACCGGTCAGGGTCAGCACAGAAATCAAATCCAGCTGATCCTGGGCCAGTAAGGTATGCGGCAGTTCAGCTGTAGCAGCAGCCAAAGTAGCCTCATCCAAATCCCCTAGAGAGCCCTTGCCAAACATAGCTTCAGAAGCGGCAATAACCTTCTCTAAGGCCTGCTGCCCGTGGACCAAGGCGGTAACCTCAGCGGCCAGAGCCTTCTGTGCCAACCTCATATGGGGGCGGGCCTGCAACTCCTGCTCAAATTCTTCAATCTGCTGGCGGGACATGAAAGTAAAAACCTTTAGCCGATCAATAACATCGGCATCAGCAGTATTGAGCCAGAACTGGTAAAAGGCATAGGGTGAGCACAGCTGTGGATCAAGCCATATTGCGTTACCCTCCGATTTACCAAATTTGGTACCGTCCGCATTCGTAATCAGCGGGGTGCCAATAGCGTGAACATGAACCCCCTCAGTTTTTCGGATCAGTTCCGTACCCGAGGTCAGGTTACCCCACTGGTCAGAGCCCCCCGTCTGAAGCGTACAACCGTACCTGCGATTCAGCTCCCGAAAATCGTTGCCCTGCAAAACCTGGTAAGAGAATTCTGTGTAAGAAATACCTTCATCAGAATTAAGCCGCTTAGCCACTATTTCTTTTTTGATCATGCTGCCAACCCGAAAATGTTTGCCGATCTCCCGCAAAAAATCTATGGCAGATAACTCCGAAGTCCAGTCTAAGTTATTGACCATTTGGGCAGCATACTCACCCTCAAAGTCCAAAAAACGCTCAATTTGTGTCCTCAGCTGCGTCACCCAGCCTGCAACCACTTCCGGAGAGTTAAGCACTCGCTCCGAAGTCTGGCGTGGGTCACCAATTAATCCTGTAGCCCCGCCAACAAGACCTAAGGGTTTATGGCCAGCAAGCTGCAAACGACGCATCAGCAAAAGCTGAACCAGATGGCCCAGATGTAAAGAAGCGGCCGTGGGATCGTAGCCGGTATAGAAGGTAAGGCTGCCCTGTGTGAGGGCCTCTTCTAAGGCTGCTTCGTCCGTGCTAACCTGCACCAGCTGACGCCACTTAAGCTCCTGCCAAATGTTCTCAAAAGAATCATCATTACGCTGCTGTGACAGAAGGCTCTGAGCCACTATCTCTCCATTCGCCGTTACCCCAGATGTTTCCATGATTAAGAAAACATACCCCAGTCTAGCAGCGAGACAGCAAAAAGCACCCCATATATTCGGCTGAGCACAAGCGGCCCTAGCTTTGGGGCAGCCCCGCCGGGAAGGGCTGAGCACCCAGTAAATGCAGGCGCTGAGTGGGTCTTGTCATGGAAACATAAAGGTCTGCAACGGAGCCACCTTGAGCAGCCAGCAATTCGGCCGGCTCCACAATAATGGCAGTATCAAATTCCAGGCCCTTGGCCTCCCAGGGAGTTAAAACCAGAATCTGCTTCTCCGCTACGGACTCCAGTGTGCCCAGGTTCTTGTGGTAAGCCTGTGAGAGTGCCTGCACCACAGAGGTATAACGCTTCTCCACGGTAATAATGCCAATCAGGCCAGCGGTAACCGTAGCTAGCTCCTGCTGAACAATAGTAATCAGCCGCTCCAATAAGTCAGCCTCAGCAACCCGGCTGACCAAGGGAGGCCAGTCCCCCTGGCGCACGGCCCGGGCAGCAGATACCTCCTGGCCGGCTGCCCGGGCCAGAGCAAGGGCAGCATCAGCGATCTGAGCCGGCGTCCGATAATTAACAGTCAAAGTATTGAGCGTAAAACGATCACCCACAAAAGGCTGGAGGGCCTGGGCCCAGGAAGAAGCCGCAGCAGCAGAACCCTGACCAATATCGCCCACAATGGTCAGCGATTTCATAGGACAGCGCCTAAAAAGCAGGCGCCACTGCATGGCAGAAAGCTCCTGGGCCTCATCCACCACTACGTGCCCGTAGGCCCAGGTACGATCCACTTGTGCCGCCTGAGCAGCAGAGAGTCGCTGGGCACCAGTCTCATTAAAGAAGGCTAACTGCTCAGCGGTTACAAGACCCTCTACCCCCCGATCAGCCAGTTCATAGTGCACGTTTTCCAAGGCTTGACGGGCATTATCCATATTAGCCCGGTGCTCAGCCTGGCTGCGGGCGGCAGCAGCTGCCCCGGTTACCTTCTCAAAATCACCGAGGAGTTCGGCTGCTTCATCCAGCAAAGGAACATCGGCCTCAGTGAAGGGAGCGCTAGCCGGACGATAAAGAAGCCGGCGCTCAGCTGGCGAAAAATCAGCAAAGGCAGAATTAAGATAGTGCTCTTTAGAAAAAAGTGACCGGATCAGGGTTTGGGCCGAAAGCGGCATCCAGGCCAGGTTGAGGGCCCGGCGCACATCAAGAGATTCACGTAGATCAGCCTCAATATGCGGCCTATCCACCTGGCGCCCGGCACTATGGTCAAGCTTGTCAGCTAGCTGCTGACCCAGCTCACGGAGGATAATCTTAACAAAGGTTGCCCTGGCCTCATTGTGGGCCTTGCCGGTAGCCCTGGCCTTATCCCGGGCATAACGAACCAGCTGAGGGGTCAGCTCAAGATCCGTGCCGTTAACCGAGAGGATCTTCACCTCGTCCAGCTCCTTCTGCCGGTCAGCAACAGCCCGTTTAATAGCGTCAGCCATACGCAGCTGGCCCTTAAGCTGAGCAAGCCGCGGATCCGACTCAGCAACAGCCTGTATCCCCGGAAAGAGCGTGGCCAAAGAGGCTAGCACCACCCCGGTCTCCCCCAGAGAAGGCAAAACCCGCTCAATGTACCACATAAAAGAGGCGCTGGGGCCTACCACCAAAACCCCGGCATTATTAAGCCTCTGCCGGTAGGTGTACAGCAAATAAGCTGCCCGGTGCAAGGCCACTGCGGTTTTACCGGTTCCGGGCCCCCCTTGGACAACCTGCACTCCGGCAAGATCTGCCCGGATAATTTTGTCCTGCTCAGCCTGGATACTGGCAACAATGTCTTCCATACGCCCCGTGCGCTTACGCTCCAAGGCAGCCAGGAGGGCACCCTGTCCGTGCAGAGGATCCTGCTGATCAAGCAGGGAAGCGTCCAAGATATCGTCTTCAAAACCGGTAACCTGCCTGCCCTCTAATAATAGGTGGCGGCGACGGCTGACACCCTGGCGGTCAAAAGCCGTGGCCTGGTAAAAGGCGCTGGCTTCGGGAGCCCGCCAATCAATGAGGAGGCGCTGATGATCCCGGTCAGCCAGGCCGATGCGGCCAATATAGCGCCGGCTATGATCAGCCACATCCAGACGCCCAAAAACTAAGCGATGGTCAACAGAATGTAGCTGCGCTAACCGATCCTCGTAGTGGCTGGCGTAGGCATCGCGTTCTGAACGGTTTTGATGGGTCCCCTGGGCCTGCGTCTTACGTACAGCCTGCAGCTTTTCCTGGGTTTGATCCCTGAGCTGATCAAGCCGATGATAAAGAGCGGCAACATAGTGCCGTTCAGTGGCAAGTTCACGTTCATAGGCTGAGTCAGTAGCAGTGTGCTGCTGATCTTTATCGGCTTGTTTAGTCACAATAAATCCTTCTACCAGACTAGGATAGACCCCGTAGGTAAGCCTTGGTCAAGAGCGGACCTGATATTTTACTGGATCTTACTGGCACAGCAGGGCCTCTCAAGCAGTGAGCAGCTGCAGGCTCAGCAGAACCAGGTCAACACAATACCTTTAAATTTTTTTTAAATAAGGTCCATTGTATGCTTTTTTGTCTGGAGGCAAGATTTTTAAAGGCTATTTTATTCAAAGACTGTAGCCAGTGCCTCAACACGGGGTAACCCTATCGCCTCACGGCCGCCTAAACCGGCCAGCTCCAAGAAAACCCCAACACCGGCAACCTCCAGTTTGGCCTGTCCCATCAGATTAACTGCCGCCGATAAGGTTCCTCCGGTTGCTAAGAGGTCGTCAACCAGCAGCACCCGGGTACCGGCAGCAATATCGTCCCGGTGGATCTCAATAGCGGCCGAACCATACTCCAGCTCATATTCCTTGCTGAAGGTATCTCTAGGTAGCTTACCGGCCTTACGGACGGTCATCACCCCGGTACCGGCCCGGTAGGCAAGAGCTGCAGCAATCAAAAATCCCCGGGCTTCGACCCCTGCCACAATGTCAAAACGGCCGCTGAAGCGATCCGCTAGCTCATCAATACAGCGTTTAAAAACCTGCGGCTGGGCAAAAAGTGTTGTGACATCGTAAAAAAGAATTCCTGGTCGAGGAAAATCCTGGATCTGCGCACAGGCAGCCGGCACAAGTTGGGCCAGGGGAAGATCCAAACAAACAGGTTTTATCATGGGGAAGACCTTAGCTCATTCGCTGAGCCCTTAAGCTCAGACCGGTAAAATTCCAGATGACAGTATACGCCCAAAGAGCTAGCCCCGGCCAACACCCGCCTCTGCAGCAAAAACACGCTGAGCATCCAAATCGGCCTGGAGCACCTTGAGCTGCTCAAGCACCGCAGTGGCAGCGGTACCGCCCTGGGCATTACGTGAATCCAGGGATCCGCTTAAGCTCAAAACAGATCGAACTTGGCCCGTAAGCTGCTCAGAAATACCGGAAAAATCCTGATCAGTCAGTTCCCATAACTCGCAGTTCTTCTCCTCACACAGGGCAACGCACTGACCGGCAAGCTCATGGGCCACCCGGAAAGCAACCCCCTGCCGAACCAACCATTCTGCTAGATCGGTTGCCAGGGCAAAACCCTCTGGGGCCAGCTGCTCCATACGCTCAGTATTAAAGACAAGAGTAGCAACCATGCCGGTAACGGCAGGCAGGAGCAATTCCAGCTGGTCCACAGCATCAAAAACGGGTTCCTTATCTTCCTGTAAGTCCCGGTTATAGGCCAGAGGCAGCGCCTTTAGCGTTGCCAAAAGGCCCGCTAGGTCCCCAATAAGACGACCGGCCTTACCCCGGGCAAGCTCAGCGATATCGGGATTTTTCTTCTGCGGCATAATGGAGGAACCCGTAGAAAATGAGTCGTGCAATTCAACAAAAGAAAACTCCTTGGTAGCCCAAAGAATAATTTCTTCACTTATTCTGGAAAGGTCCACCGCGATCATGGCGCTAATCCAAGAAAACTCCGCATAAACATCGCGAGAAGCCGTACCGTCAATTGAATTGTGGCAGGCAGAATTAAAACCTAGTTCAGCAGCAACCGCTTCGGGATCAAGGCCCAGAGAGGAGCCAGCTAAGGCACCTGACCCGTAAGGAGAAACTGCGGCTCGGCGATCCCAGTCCATTAAGCGTTGTATATCTCTTGAAAAAGCCCAGGCGTGGGCCAGCAGGTGATGGGAAAGCAAAACAGGCTGGGCATGCTGCAGGTGGGTGCGCCCGGGCATAGGAGCGCTCAGGTGCTGCTGCGCCTGGGTTATCAGGGCATCAATAAGCCCCAACAAACCGGCAGCAATATGGCGGGCCTGATCCCGTAAATACATCTTGCCCATGGTGGCAATCTGATCATTGCGGGAGCGTCCGGCCCGCAATTTACCGCCTAGCTGCTGGCCGGCTCTCTCAAGCAGCCCTCTCTCTAAGCAGCCGTGCACATCTTCATCGCTGGGCTCTGGCGCAAAAGCCCCGCTGTCTACATCTGCCTCCAGACGATCCAGGGCAGCTAGCATCTGCTCCAGCTCATCTGCAGTTAACAGACCCGCCCGATTGAGCACTTTGGCGTGTGCCCGGGAGCCTGCAATATCGTAGTTGGCCAGGCGCCAATCAAAGTGAGTTGATTGAGATAAGGCTGCTAAGGCCTGATCCGGTTGGCCGCTAAAGCGAGCCCCCCAGAGCGCACCGGTGTTTGTTTTTTTGGCCTGTGCCCCAGTCATGGTTATCCTACTTAGTTTGTTCCTATACCCTGATTTTTAATACGCTGGTCCCGGCTGGAAGCAACCTTTGAGGAAAGACCAAAAAGCTCAATAAAACCCTTAGCCTGGGACTGGTCAAAGCTGTCACCCTCATCATAGGTGGCCAAATTAAAATCGTAGAGTGAGGTGGGTGAGCGGCGCCCCGTTACGACAGCCCGGCCTCCCTGCAAGTCCATTCTTATTTCTCCGTTGACCATCTCTTGGGTGTCCTGAATAAAGGCCGTCAGTGACTGTTTGAGCGGGCTGAACCACTGCCCGTCGTAGACCAGTTCCGTCCAGCGCTGGCAGACTGTTTTCTTAAACCTGGCCTGCTCCCGCTCCAGGGTCACGTTCTCCAGCTCCCGGTGGGCCGTGATGAGAGCCATAGCACCGGGTGCTTCATAGATTTCACGCGACTTGATGCCCACCAGGCGGTCCTCAACAATATCTATCCGGCCAATCCCCTGAGCCCCGGCACGCCGATTCATGATTTGAATGGCCTCCAAGGCAGTAACCTCTTGGCCGTCAATAGCTGTGGGGATTCCACGGTCAAAACGGATGGTAACGGTGTCAAGAGCCGGGGCAAAACCCGGGTCATCCGTGTAATCGTAGACGTCTTTTGTGGGTCCGTTCCAGATATCTTCAAGGTAGCCAGTTTCAACTGCCCTGCCCCAGACGTTCTGGTCGATAGAGAAGGGATTCTTTTTAGTGGTTGCTATGGGCAGATTATTTTTTTCTGCATAGCTAATAGCCTTCTCCCGGGTTAAGGCCAGGTCCCTCACCGGCGCAATACATTTAAGGTCTGGGCCCAGGGTCTGGATACCTACCTCAAACCGGACCTGATCATTACCCTTGCCGGTGCAGCCGTGGGCAACGGTGCTGGCCTTAAACTTTTGTGCAGCAGAGACCAGGTGCTTGGCAATAACCGGCCGAGACAGGGCCGAGACCAGGGGGTAGGCGTCCATATAGAGGGCGTTAGCTTGCAGGGCTGGCATGCAGTATTGCGCGGCAAATTCTTCCCGGGCATCGGCAATATAGGCTTCAACAGCCCCGCAGGCCAAGGCTCGCTGACGAATAGTTTCCAGGTCCTCGCCGCCCTGCCCCACGTCAACAGCGACGGCAATTACCTCCGCCCCGGTTGCTTCTGCGATCCAGCCAATAGCCACGGATGTGTCCAGGCCACCCGAATATGCCAGCACTACACGTTCAGTCATTACTTTCCTTCCCTTAGCCCGAGGTTGCCCCGCAACCCTACTACATAATTATGAGCAGTATCCAATAATTATGCAAATCTGAAACAGCCTCTACCCACATCCAACATGAAAAAACATTAATCCTCGGCTCACCAAACTTTTAGAAGCCTTTGGAAGACTATTCATATGTTCAAAAAGTATCTGCTAGGAATAATGTTTGTTGCAGTCGCAAGTATCATTATTGTACTTGCCGTCAATTTGAGCACCAAGGGTATTGCCCCCGAGGTTGATGCTAATCCCGTCGTGATTCACGATGACACCTTCAACTCCTCCGCCAGTCCTGCCAGCTCTGCCAGTTCCCACCAGAGCAGCAGCCCGCCGGCAACACCAGAAGAGCAGGTCATACCGGTCAATGAAGTCCCTGTCGAAAAAGCACCGGAAGTAGGCTACTACCAAAGCCCCCAGGAGGCAGCAAGCCCGGCCTACCTGGCGCCGGCAGACGATAGTGACTGGGAGGCTGACGACGACGGGGACGAGGTTGGCGATGACTAACTCACCTATCGGCCCCGGCATCAGTAAAGCACCCCCTGGCCCAAAGCAGCAGCTAAGGCTAAAAGATACCTTCTCCTCAGCTCGTTGGCGCATTGTAGGCTGGGTTATGCTCACCACCGCCATCGCTGTTGGTGCCCTGATTTTTAGCGTACGCCAGGTACTGCTACACGAGGTCACCACCCAAGCCAATGCCGAAATAGAGCAGGAGCTGGGCGAATTTCGCACCTTTGCCCAAGACGGCAAAGACCCCCAGACCGCCCAGCCCTTTACCTCCTCATCGGATATGCTGCAAACCTACATCTCCCGGCAATTTTCCGGCTATTCGGAACAGCTCATTGGCGTTACCCAAGAACAAATTATTTTTCTTAAAAAGGAGCATGATCACGCCACCCAGGCAGGCTACCAGCTACATCAGGATCAGGAATTAATCGAAACAATCAAAGTTAGCTCTAGCCAATCCGGGGTGGACCAGACCCCGGCAGGGACCATTCACTGGGGTGTCGTAAACCTACACGTTAGCGGTGAACGGCAAGAAGAAAACCAGCTCATTGTGGTGGAGTATATCCAACCAGCCATTGACAATGTGCAACACACCATGACCATTATGCTGGGCATAGGAGCCGGCGCCCTCTTACTGGCTTTTGCTATTTCCTGGCTCGTGGCCGGACAAATTACCAAACCAGTGCGGGCCCTGCGAAAAGTTGCCAACGACATCACGGAAAAGGACATTACCGGCAGAGTCCCGGTTCGTGGCAGCGATGACGTTGCCGCCATGTCCTCCACCTTCAACCAGATGCTAGATAGGCTCGAAGAGTCTTCCACAGTGCAGCGGCAGTTTCTTGACGATGTCTCCCACGAGCTACGCACCCCCATCACTATTGTGCGCGGACATCTAGAACTGATGGAACGGACCACCGAAGACCAAGAAATTACCCTGGCTCTAGTCGATGACGAGCTAGACCGTATGGGCCGAATCGTGGCGGACCTGCTGCTGCTGGCAAAATCAGAACGCCCCGATTTTATTAAAAAATCCCCCACCGATATTGCCGACTTAATGATCAGCCTTGATTCAAAGGTGCAAGCCTTTGGCAGCCACCGCTGGGTTATGAGCAAGATTGCCGATGGGATGGTAGACCTTGACCAACAGCGAATAACTCAAGCTATGATCCAGCTCTGCGCTAATGCAGCCCAGTACTCACCTCCGGCCTCAAAAATAAGTATTGGAACCGAATATAAGGTTCACAACAATTCCCGTTACCTCGATTTATGGGTGCGAGACCGCGGCCCGGGAGTAAAACCCGATGATGCCAGCGCCCTCTTCGAAAGATTTCGCAGAAATAACATTAAAAATCCCGCTATTGCCCAAAAACATAGCGTTGGAGCAGGCCTGGGCCTGGCTATTGTTCGCACTATTGCTGAATCACATGGCGGTAGTGTCTGGATCGCTCAGCCAGCTGAAGGTGAAGGCGCTATTTTTGGAATTTCTATTCCCGTTCTACAGACCGCTACCGATGTACAAGAAGAGCTTAAGAAGGAGGAACCGTGAGTCATATTTTAGTTGTTGAAGACGATCCTAGAATTTCGTCTTTTATTATTAAAGGTCTTAAATCAGCTGGCTACTCTGCCAGCCTACAGGAGGACGGCAAGCTGGCCCATGCCATGGCTAAAACGGGCGGCTATGACCTGATTATTTTAGATATTGGGTTACCCGGCATGGACGGGTTCACCCTCATGCAACAGCTACGTTGTGAAGGTGTCCGCACCCCCATTATTATGCTCACAGCCCGCGACTCAGTGAACGATACTGTTCAGGGCTTAGAAAGCGGAGCAAATGATTATATGACTAAACCCTTTCAATTTGCCGAGCTCCTAGCCAGAATACGGCTACGTTTATCGGACACCTCTACAAATCCCGATCTAACCCAAGCCTCCGTCTTAAGCCACCGGGATTTAACCTTAGACGTACGGTCACGAGAAATTACGGTTAAAAATTTCTCCCAAGAATTAACCAGCAGAGAATTTTCCCTGCTAGAGACTTTTATGAGGCATAAAAACCAGGTCTTATCTAGAGAACAAATTCTTGGGATGGTCTGGGGTATAGATTTTGACCCAAACTCAAATATTGTTGATGTTTATATCAGAGCCCTCCGTAAAAAAATTGGTGACGATTACATTACTACTGTTCGTGGAGCGGGGTATAGATTCTCATGAGCTCACAAAACATTATTTATCGATCAAATCCCGAACCGGATCATACTTTAGAAGCAGCGGGGCAAAAATTTCCTGCCGATCCGACAGCAAAAATAAACAGGAATAATCCGGCAGAGCACAGTTTCATCTCAACATCAGTCATTCTTTCTGCTCTTGTAGCAACAGTGCTCATTGGCCTTGTCTGCTGGGCCGGTTTGAGTTCCTCAACGCTACAGGTTGCGGGTGCACTGACCTTAAGCATTTTTATTATTGCTATCTGGGCCTGGATTTTTACGCCGCTGCCCGATACCTACGTAGCCCTAGCAGCCGCAGTGCTGCTGGTCCTTACCGGGGTATCAGAGTTAGAGACACTCACACGGTCTTTAGGTAATTCCACCATCTGGCTCTTGGTAGCAGCTGTCGTCATGGCTCAGGGTGTCTCCCAATCTGGCTTAGCTACCCGCTGGACGGCACACATTATTAGCCGGGCCCAAAGCAGCCGCTCCCTCTTTTACTCTCTTACACTGGCCCTGTTTTTAACCGCCTTTCTTATTCCTTCCACCTCAGGGCGAGCAGCCCTGGCACTACCAATTTTTACGGCTTTAGCTAAGGTGCTAGCAGAACGGGATAACCTGGTCAAAGCCCTCTCTATTCTGATTCCTTCGGTTGTGCTGCTCTCTGCCGTTTCCTCCTATATTGGTGCAGGGGCTCACCTGATTACCGATGAGATTCTTGGCGGTGCCGGCTACGAAACAATAGGCTTTTTACGCTGGATGCTACTCGGTTCTGGCCTGGGTCTGTTAGCAAGCCTCATGTGTACCGAACTAGTGCTAAGGCTCTTTTTAAGCGCTCAGGAACGTTCGCACAAGCTAACCCTTGAAGCAGAGGACCTGCTGAGTAAGGACCACCGGATGAGTCAGGAAGAAAAAAATGTGCTCCTTGTCCTAGCAGTGGTCGTAACCGCCTGGTGTACTGAACCCCTGCACGGTATGGACACGGTGCTTGTGGCCTTACTGGGTGCTCTGGCCATGACAGCTCCCCAGGTCAGCGGAGTCAGCCTGGGGGCAGGTCTCAAAAAGGCTCCTTGGCCGCTCCTGGTTTTTATGGCAGCGACCCTAGCCCTAGGCAGCGCCCTGGTTGATTCGGGAGCAGCTGCCTGGCTAGGAAAGGCCCTTTTTTCTCCCCTCGCTGCCGGGGGCCACAGTGCCGGCTACCTCTTTATTGCTGTCATTACCGCTATTTCTACAGCAGCCCACCTCGTTATTCAGTCCCGCAGCGCCCGGTCAGCAGTTTTAGTGCCCCTCATTATGAGCGCAGCCCTGCCCCTGGGGGTAAATCCCGTTGCCGCCGCCTTTGTCTCCACCGCTGCCGCTGGCTTTTGCCACACGCTCACAAGTTCAGCCAAACCAGTAGCCCTTTTTAGCCATATTGAAAATGCACCCGTCTACGGCGCTAAAGACCTGCTTAAACTCAGTGCCTGGCTGGCCCCCTTGCACGGGATATTAGTTCTCATCTTTGCCTTCATCATATGGCCGCTCTTAGGACTGCATCTTTTTTAATAACTTGCATCGTCAACATACAACCAGACTAGAGGAGCAATAACCGCACCTCCTATCAAGAAAAGAGAAGAACAATGGCAATGGTCATTCCACAAAGAATTCTAGTAGCACCCTCAGGTTTTAAGGGCAGCCTGGAAGCAGATGAAGTAGCTGACGCTATCGCTGGCGGTATTAGGCGAGTCATCCCCGGTGTTTCGGTGGCAAGCATGCCTATCCCTGACGGCGGTGAAGGAACAGCTAAACTACTGGCCCGCTCCACCGGAGGATCCCTGGTTAACGCCCAGGTTACCGGCCCGGTAGGCCAGCCAGTTGACTCGCATTTTGCCTTGCTGGGAGGCCAACAGAAGGGGGTGGCCGTAGTGGAGATGGCGGCCGCCGCTGGGCTTTCCCTTGTACCCGATAACCTCCGCAACCCCGCTGAGACAACAACCTACGGGGTGGGTGAACTGATTAGTCGGGCTCTTGCCACCTCCGGTGTGCACACTGTCTTAGTAGGCTGCGGTGACTCGGGCACTTCGGACGGTGGCGCCGGAGCTCTAGCTGCCCTGGGGGCAGCTATCCTAGACAAGCAGGGAAAGCAGCTTCCTCTAGGCGGCGCCCACCTGCAGGATGTTGCAGCCCTAGACCTCTCTGGGCTAGATCCTAAGCTGAAAAAGGTGCGCCTTGTTTTAGCGCTTAACCAGCACAATGTGCTCACCGGACAACGGGGTGTCGCCCGTGTCTTTGGACCCCAGAAGGGAGCAAGTCAAAAGCAGGTAGACCTCTTAGATAAGGCTTTGACCCGCTGGGCCCAAGTCCTGACAGAAACCCGGCAAAAGCTGTCCCCGGGCGATCCCATCAATTTTTATACCGGACCCGGCACCGGAGCCTCGGGAGGTTTAGGGGCTGGGCTAGCCTTGCTGGGGGCAGAGCTCACTCCCCGCTTTGAGGCCCTGATCGACTCCGGTCTGGCCGGCCTCAACCTTGATGAAGCCATCACCCGGGCTGATCTTGTGGTTACCGCAGAAGGTGCTATTGATTTTCAGACCCCCAAGGGCAAGGTGCCAGCTGAGATTGCCAGCAGAGCCCAGGAAGAGGGCATACCCGTGCTGGCCTTGGCCGGCTCCATTGGCAGGAAGGCCTATAAGGTACATGAGGCCGGGATTGGGGCCTTCGCCTCAATTATTCCGCTGCCTATGGCCTTAGACCATGCCCTAGAGAACGGTGCCGAGCTCCTCACCGACTCAGCAGAGCGCTGCTTTAGGCTCCTCCTGCTTGGTTCGGCCATGAGCACCTCCATTATTAACCGTAGCCGGCAGACCATGACTGACATAGCCGCTGCCTAAGCTAAAGCTGATCTTTGAGGATTTTACCGGTGGGCCCCAGGGGCATACGGGTAACTAAGCTAAAGCTACGCGGGTACTTGTAGGCTGCCAACTGGGTTTGGCACAGTTGATCAAGCTGGTCAATAAGTTCAGCCTCTTTTGCTGCGGTAAGTTCAGTGCGGGCCAGGACAAAAGCCCAAATTTCTTCACCGACTAGGGGGTGAGGCTTACCCACGACAGCAACCTGAGCCACCTGGGGATGGCTATCGATCACCTCTTCAATTTCGCGAGGGTAGACACTATAGCCGTTGCGGAGGATCACATCTTTCATGCGGTCTACCAGGTAAATATTGCCGTGCTCATCTGAACGAGCCAGATCTCCGGTGGCAAACCAGTCGCCATCAAAAGCGTCTTGACTGGCCTGGGGATTGTTCCAGTAACCGGCCATGACGTTCTCACCGGCTACCCAAAGCTGGCCGATCTGCCCGGCCGGCAGCGGCTGGCCCTGCTGATTGCGGATGCTTACCTTAACTCCCGGGATAGCCCGTCCAACGGAACCAATAACCAGGCCAAATTTTTCCTGGTTAAAACTGACCACCGGTGAGGTCTCTGACAGGCCGTAGCCTTCGTAGATGGGACAGCCAAGTAGCCTGTCAAAATCCCGGTGGATCGAAGCTGGCAAGGGGGCGCCACCCGAAATACCAAAACGCACCGCCTTGCCCAGATCTTGTTCCGGGTTGCTGTCCAAATAGGCAGCTATGGCTGCATACATGGAGGGTACGGCTGCTAAAACGCTGACACCGCTGGCCCGGCAGAGCGCGCTTGCCGCCTGGGCCGTAAATCTAGCGAGCAGGCTAACGCTAGCCCCGGCTGCTAAGGCAGCGTTCATGGCTACCGTTTGGCCAAAGGCATGAAAAAAGGGAAGTCCCCCAAAAATCCGGTCCTCACTAGTGAAACCAAAAACCTGGGCACAGCTGCTGGCGTTACTGGTCAGATTGCGGTGGGTAAGAACCGCCCCCTTGGGTCTGCCGGTCGTGCCGGACGTGTACAGAAGGAGAGCGGGCTGGTCTAAAGTTACCGGCTCCGCCGTCCAGTCTGGGTCTGCCGGCTGCCAAGGAGTCTGCCGCAAGAAGTAGATCCTTGTCTTAGCCTGCACCGCCTGCCTTTCTTTTTCTAGTCGGCTACCGGGCCAGCCTACCAGGAGCCTACTGCCGGAATCTTGCAGGTGATAGCTGACTTCGCGAGCGCTCAGAAGGGGGTTAAGGGTAACGACAATGACCCCTAGGCTGAGGGCTGCGTAGTAGAGCACCGGCATCTGCCAAACGTTAGGTAGGCTTAGGGCCAACCGGTCTGATTTTGTCAGGCCCTGCTCTAGCAACCAGGTTCTGGCTCCGGCGATAGCCTGCTTGAGCTGCCGGTAATTAAGGCTGGTTTCTGGGTCAATAATAGCTGGGGCTAAAGGGTTTTTTCCGGCCAGAATGCCGGCTACATTATGGGCTGATTGGGCCGATGCTGCTGTTTCCATTGTTTTGTATTTTAACCTGTTTTAACCTGCTTTTTCTGGGATGACTAGAATGAGGCTGAGCCCCAGGGGGCTATCTACTATGATGGTTGCCGTATATGTTAGGTGTGCTTAGCCTAGGGGAAGCTAGGCGGTGAGGAGGTAGACGGTGGATCTTGCTGGCAGTAGTGGTGAGCTGACTGAGGCTGAGCTAGAGTTTTTGAATTCCGTTTTTGATATCGTGAGGCAGAATAAGCCTCTTGCCTTGCAGTCTTTGCTGGATCAGGGTGTCCCGGCTAACCTAACCAATGCGCAGGGTGATAGTCTGCTGATTTTAGCTGCCTACCACGAGCATGTTCAGCTGCTAGAACTTTTGCTGGCTGCTGGGGCTGATGTTAATGCTATTAATGATCGTGGGCAGACGGCGCTGGTGTGTGCGGTCTTTAAAAATAACCCCGATATTGTGAAGCTTCTGCTGGCTGCTGGGGCTGATAAGCAGCTGGGCAGCCAGTCTGCGCTTCAGGTTGCTGATTTTTTTGGTCTAGAGCAGATGAAGGAGTTATTACAGGCCACGGCCTAGAGGTTTTTAGTCGGCCCAGGTCAGAAATTGGGTGGCTAGTTCTTTGCCTCCCTGGGGGTCCCGGGTGATGACGAGCACGGTATCGTCTCCGGCGATGGTTCCTAGGATGGGTTCCATGCCTGCCTGATCAATAGAGGAAGCTAGAAATTGGGCTGCGCCCGGTGGTGTTCTTAGGACCACCAGGTTAGCTGAGGCTTCCGCTGTCATGAGGAGTTCACGGAAGAGGCTGATCATACGCGAGTCGATGCCTTCGGCCGAGGATCGGCGAACCGGGTGGTGGGGCACTGCGTAGATCAGTCCAGATTTTTCGTCCCGTACCCGTTCGGCCCCGATTTCTACTAGATCCCGCGACAGGGTTGCCTGGGTTACTCGCACGCCGTCATCGGTCAGTAGCTGGGCTAGTTCGGCTTGGGAGCGGACCCGGTGTGAGGAGAGTAGGTCAACGATGCGGGCCTGTCGAGCTGTCTTGGTTGATGGTATAGCCATATTTATTTTATCTCCCTGCCTGGTCGTAAGAGTCCGCTAAGCCAGATTCAACCAGGAGGAAGGTTAGCAGAGCCTTTTGGGCGTGTAGCCGGTTTTCTGCCTCCTGCCAGACACGTGATTGTGGCCCGTCGATGACTTCGGCGCTGACTTCGCTGCCGCGGTAGGCCGGTAGGCAGTGTAGAAATATTGCTTGTGGGTGGGCAGCCTGCATTCGTTCCTTATTGACCTGGTAGGGGCTGAGGATTTGCTGCCGTTGCCGGCTTTCTTGTTCTTGTCCCATAGAGACCCAGGTATCTGTGACCAGGACGTGGGCGTCTTTGACGACTTCCTGCGGGTCTTGGCTGATAGTCACCGATCCTCCAGCCTGCTGGGCCAGCTGCCGGGCCTGGTTAACCGGTTGGGCATCTGGTTGGTATTCTTGGGGGCAGGCTAGGGCTACCTGCATGCCGGCTATGGCGGCGCCTAGGAGGAGGGATTGGGCCATGTTGCTGGAGCCATCGCCTAAGAAGGCTAGCTTTTTTGCGGTCAGGTCACCAAATTCTTCTTGGATGGTCAGTAGGTCTGCCAGGACCTGGCAGGGGTGGTAGCTATCGGAGAGGGCGTTGATGACGGGAACGCCGGCGTAGTGGGCCAGTTCTTGCAGGTCTTCTTGCCGGTAGGTTCGCCAGACCAGTGCGGAGACCATTCCCGAGAGGGCCCGGGCGGTATCTGCGATAGATTCTTTATGGCCTAATTGGGATTCTCCAGAGTCGATAATGAGGGGGGATCCACCAAGGTCAGCGATGCCGGCGGCAAAGGAAACTCGGGTTCTGGTGGATGTTTTGTCAAAAAGGACAGCAACGGTCTGTGGCCCGGCAAGGGGCCGGTAGCCAAAGCGGTCAGCTTTCATGGCTTGGGCTAAGGCTAGGACGCTGTGCTGTTCCTGACGGGTGAGGTCGGTGTCGCACAGGAAGTGCCGAATCATGTATATCTCCCGGATTGGTGCAGCTAGGTGTTAGGTAGTCTGCGAAGGTATAGTCGATTATATGAAAATAGTTGCGATCTTGCTGCCTTACCTGCTGGTCTTATCGGCATAATATCGCTAGCTAGGAAGGGTTTTATCTTTGGCTGGCCCGCTCCACTATGTGTGGTAAGGCTTGAACAAAGCTGTTGAGCTGCTGGTCTGTAATAACAAGCGGTGGGGCTATTCTGAGCCGGGATGCTCCGGTGGCGTTAAAGATAAAACCCTGGTTGAGTCCTTCTTTGACGCAGGCTGGCCCCAGGGCTGCCCCGCTACTGGTCTGAGAGTCTCTTAGTTCAATTCCGATCAGTAAACCTGCCCCGCTCGTGGCTTGTACGTGCTCAAGGGTCTCGAGTTGGTTTCGGACTTGCCTGCCCAGAGCTGCCGCCTTGTCTAGTAGCTGCTCTCGGTCCAGGGTGTTGATAGTTGCCAGGGCTACTGCCGTTGCTAAGGGGTTGCCGCCAAAGGTGCTGCCGTGCATGCCGGGGGCAAGCAGGTTGAGGGTTTCTTGTCCGTTGACGATGCAGGCTCCTATGGGAAATCCTCCTCCTAACCCTTTGGCTAGGGTGATAACATCTGCTAGGTTTTCTCCGCTTAGCTCCCGGCTGGATTCAAACCAGCGGCCGGTTCTGCCCATGCCGGTTTGTACTTCGTCAATGATCAGCAGGGCTCCGTAGTGCCGGCTAAGCTGGCGGGCTCGGCTCAGGTAACCCTCTTCCAGTTCTAGGACCCCGGCTTCTCCTTGAATGGGCTCAAGGATTATTGCGGCTACCTGATCGTCCATAGCTGCTTCTAGTGCAGCTATATTGGCGGGAATGTGTTTGATGCCGGTGGGTAAAGGCTCAAAGGGCTGGCGGTAGCTTGGCTTGTGGGTAAGGCTTAGCGCCCCTAGGCTTCGGCCGTGGAAGCCGTTTTCTAGGGCTAGCAGCTTTGTTTTTCCGGTAAGGTTGGCGTGACGACGGGCCAGCTTATAGGCCAGTTCGTTGGCTTCGGTACCAGAGTTAGAGAAGAAGACCCGGGCTGGGTGGGGAGAATCCAAGAGTTCTAGCAGCCGGTGCGCTAGGTCAATCTGAGGTTGGCTAGTAAAGAAATTGGAGATGTGGACTAGCTTTTGGGCCTGCTCAGCTAGAGCTGCTAGCCATGCCGGGTGGGCGTGGCCTAGCGCGTTAACGGCTATACCTGCCAGAAGGTCTAGGTATTCTTTGCCGTTAATATCGGTGACTTTAGCTGCCTTTCCAGACGTAAGAACCAGGGCGGGCTGGCCAAAAAGGTCCAAAAGGGCGCTGCTGTAACGCTCAAGAACTTGCTCGTTGTAACTCATGATGGTCTATCGCTGGCCTTTCCGCCGTTTTGAGGGTCTGCTGCTGAGAGTTCAAGGGGTGGAACCAGATAATCCGGTGGGGCTGGCTGCTCTTGTTTTTGGTCATGATCTGCGGTGATTTGGGTACCAATACCGGTATCTGTAAAGATCTCTAGCAGCGGAGAGTGTTCAAGCCGGCCGTCAACGATGGAGGCACAGGGTACTCCTTGGCTGACTGCGCTGAGGCAGGCTGTCATTTTGGGAATCATTCCGCTTTCTAGCCTGGGTAGCATCTTCCTTAACTCAGCTAGGCTCAGAGAGGATATCAGTGAGGATTGATCGGGCCAGTCAGCGTAGAGACCGGCAACATCGGTAAGGATGACTAACTTTTCTGCCCCTAGGGCTGCCGCTAGAGCAGCAGCGGCTGTGTCCGCATTAACGTTAAGAATTTCTCCGCTTAATCCGGCCCTGCTGGCGCGGCTGTGATCTTCCGGGGCAGGGCCAGCAAGTTCTGGTGCTATGGAGGAGATCACCGGGATCTTTCCGGCCTCAATTAAGCCGGTAATGGCGGTGGTGTTAACTCCTACTACCTCTCCCACTAGGCCGAGGTCGAGGGGCTCTCCGGTGGGACTCTGTCTGATTCTGCGGGCCCGCAAGAGGCCACCGTCTTCGCCGCTCATGGCTACCGCATAGGTGCCGTGGCTATTAATCTGAGAGACAAGCTGGCGGGCTACCTGACCGGTGAGTACCATCCGCACCACTTCCATGGCTTCAGCCGAGGTGTAGCGTAGGCCGGCGCGAAATTCGCTGGCGATTCCCAGTTTATTGAGCATGGCAGTAATGTGCGGCCCCCCGCCGTGGACCACGACGGGTTTAATACCAACGGATCGTAAGAAAACCATGTCCTGGGCAAAGGCAGCCTGAAGCTGAGGGGAGACCATGGCGTTCCCACCGTATTTAAAGACCATAATTTTACCGGCAAAGCTTTGAATCCAGGGCAGGGCTTCCATGAGGGTGGCAGCCTTAGCCTGGGTATCCCGCTGTAGGTCTTGCATGAGAGGCTCTTTCTTAAAAATCTAGCTAGTGTAGGCCGAATTCTCGTGTACGTAGTCGTAGGTGAGGTCATTGCTCATGATGCAGGCGGAGGCGTCACCGGCAGCAAGGTCTATTTCAACCGTGACTTTTCTGGTGCTGGCCAGGTCAACAAGGGACGGGTCCTGGCCGATCCCCCCTGCCCGGCATACCTGCACTCCGTTAATGCTGACGTTAACCCGGTCCGTCTCAAATTCTGCCGAGGTGGTGCCTACCTCGGCTAGAATCCGGCCCCAGTTGGGGTCATTGCCAAAAATGGCACATTTAAAGAGGTTAGATCTGGCAACAGCCCGGCTGACTTGACTGGCTTGCTCCTGCGTAGCAGCCCCAACGGTATGGATATAAATATCGTGTTTAGCCCCTTCAGCATCCGCGATGAGAGCTAGGGCTAGCTCCTGGCAGAGCGGAGTCAGACAGGCCAGTAATTCAGACTCGTTAACCTGCACTCCCGAAGCTCCCGAAGCTAAGAGAATAACGGTGTCATTGGTGCTCATGCAGCCGTCGGAATCAAGCTGGTTAAAGCTAGCGGCCACCGCTTTCTCAAGGGCCGCCTGGGCAAGTGCTGAGTCAGCCAGTACCGCATCGGTTGTAATCACTGCCAGCATAGTGGCCATAGCGGGAGCTAGCATTCCGGCCCCTTTAGCCATGCCTCCTAGCCGAAACTGGCCTGCTGCTCCTTGCCCCAGCCGGTGTCCTTCTTTGCTGACCGTATCTGTAGTCATGATAGCTTCAGCTGCGGCCCGTCCCTGCTGGCCGCTAGCAGCCAGGGTAGCCAAGGCACGGTCTATGCCCTCAATAAGTTTTGGCATAGGCAGAAACTGGCCAATGATTCCAGTGGAACAGACCAGGACGTCCTGGGCGGCAAGGCCCAGCTGGGCTGCAAGGTGTTGGGCGCTTGCCTGACTATCATCCATGCCCTGCTGACCGGTACAGGCATTAGCCCCTCCCGAGTTGAGCACAATGGCCTGGGCTTGGCCGTCGGCTAAAGCAGCCCTGCTCCACAGGACGGGGGCTGCGGCAAAGCGGTTGCTAGTAAAAACTGCTGCAGCAATCTTGTCTGGGCCATCGTTGACCACCAAGGCTAAGTCTTTTTTACCGGCCTGGCTACTAATGCCAGCTGCTGCCGCCCCGGCCCGAAAACCGGCTGCAAAGGTGACTCCTGTCTTAGCCTGCTCTTCTTGACTGTTGGACATTAGGGGCGGATCCCTTCTTGCTCTAGCCCTAGCGTTTCTTCTAAACCTAGGGAAAGGTTCATGGCTTGGATGGCCCCACCGGCGGTTCCTTTGACCAGGTTATCGATGGCTGCGCTGATAATAACTCTGCCGCTGTGCTCATCGTAGGCTAGTTGCAGTTGCACGTGGTTGGAGCCCTGAACGTTTTTGGTAGCGGGCCACTGGCCTGGGGCAAGCAGGTGCACAAAGGGTTCTGCGGCATAGGCCTCTTGCCATACCTGCCGTAGTCGCTGCTCGGTGCAGCCGGCTGCGGCTCTGGCTGTGGCGGTCAGCAGTATTCCTCTGGGCATGGGGGCCAGGCTGGGAGTAAAGGAGAGGGTAACTTTTTGGCCGGCTGCTTGGCTAAGGCCTTGCTCTATCTCCGGGATATGCCGGTGGCCTCCACCGACCCCGTAGGGCAGCATGCCAGCACCTATTTCTGATGCCAGGAGCTGGGTTTTAAGGCTTTTGCCCGCTCCAGAAGTTCCTGAAGCTGCCACGATGACAAGGTCTTCAGCTTCAAGCAGGTGGGCGGCTAAGCCCGGTGCCAGGGCCAGCAGGGCTGCTGTGGGATAGCAACCGGGAACGGCTATGCGTTTGGCCCCAATAAGTTGGCTACGCTGTTTGTTGCCTTTGACGTCAATCAGTTCGGGCAGGCCGTAGGGCCAGCTGCCGGCGTGGGCTGAGCCATAATACTTTTGCCAGGCTGCCGCTGACCTTAAGCGAAAGTCTGCCCCGGCATCAATGACCAGTGTTGCTGGATCCAAGTCAGCGGCCAGGGGTGCCGACGCCCCGTGAGGTAGGGCCAGAAAAACAACGTCGTGGCCTTGAAGCTGTTCGGCAGTGCTGGCTTGGATGGTCATGGAGGCATAGGTGTGTAGGTTGGGTGCATGCTGGCCAAGTTTTTCTCCGGCAGAACTGTGGGCGCAGACGGTCTGCACCCGGCAGGCCGGATGGCTGGCTAAGAGGCGCAGAACCTCACCACCGGCATACCCCGTTGCACCCGATACCGCTACTGAAAGTGTCATAAGACCATAGTAGCGCATCTTTATGCAAAGTAATCAATACTTATTCACATAAGCTGCATCTCAGCCAGGATGCGGGGCAGGCCCTAGCCCACCAGGGGCCCGCCTTCATTCCTTTGAGAATACAATTTAAGCTAGCCCGAATGTGACTTAAGAACCTTTTGAATTATATCCAGCCAGGCTAAGACCTATATTCAAATATTTTGATCGGCACCGCCAATAAATTTACCCAAACCGACAGCACACAACAAAGTATTAACATGCACAGGAAAGAGTGCAAGATTTGTATACCCCAAAACTCTTATATGTCTAGGTAGGGCAACTATATTTGAAAATATTTTAACTAGCCAGTAAAGGAACTGGTCAGAACAGGATTTTTAAGCTAGGCTCTTTTTGGCATGATTTAAATCACTCACAATTATCGAACTCAGTTCAGGAGACCTCCGTGAGAAAATTTCGCACTTTTTCGCTTGTCCTAGCACTGATGCTAACAAGCCAGGTTCCCGCCTCCCTAGCGGAAACAGCGCCAGTAAATCCCAGCGAAGTATCCGAAGACTTTATACTCTCTCACCCAGCAGAAGATGAAAACCTCAACGCTTTTAGCTCTCAAGACGAGGCTAAAGAATACTGGACCCCCCAAAGAATGATGGCCGCCCTGCCAGCAGATTTACCGGACAGTAATACAACTGTACAACTAAGCCAAGAGCAGCAAGATAGCAGCCAAGCCAGCAATCAGCCCAAAACGATTGTTGAACCCCAGTCAGCCCAGCAGAATACCAACTTTTCCACCCTGGGCAGGCAGCTTGCCACTGCACAAACAACATCTTTTATGAAAGTTCCCAGTGCTACCGGTAAAGTATTTTTCTCTTACCAAGGCCAGGACTTCGTCTGCTCCGGCGCAGCCATAGCTTCCCAACGGAAAAATGTTGTATCAACCGCAGCCCACTGCCTGCATGCCGGCAGAAATGGGGGCTGGCACAGTAATCTAGTTTTTGTTCCCGCCTACTACCAGGGCCAAACCCCCTACGGAGTCTGGTCAGGTCAGCATTCCATTGTTGATGCAGACTGGTACAACGACGAAAAGGACGAAGCCGACAACGGTTTCTTTAGGGTCTACCCCAACAACGAAGGCCAGCAGCTCACCTCTGTGGTAGGTGGCAACGGCCTGCGCATTAACGCCAGCCCAGCCCAGCAGCAGGTTCGAGTCTGGGGTTGGCCAGCCCGGCTACCCTACAACGGAAAGGTTGGCCACTTCTGCTATAGCGATACACAAGCAGTCCTCGAAGATCCCAAGGAAATGTTTATGGGCTGCACCCTCAACAGTGGTGCTAGCGGCGGTCCCTGGATTCTTGATGAAAACGAAGAGGGCCAGGGTTACGTCTTTGGGGTGGTATCGCGAGGCAGCTACCGCTATGGCTACCCCATGATTATCTCCACCCCCTTTGATTCCAAGGTAGAGGAGATGTTTAAGCTTATTCAATAAGCCTTCCACTGCCCGGCTGGGGCACCCCAACCCCAGCCGGGCAGCATAGAGCCCTCAGCACAATACCTTCTAGCTAGATCCATACCATGCAAGAATCCCCCGGCTCAAGCCCGAGTTTACCGCTGTGAAATGACCTACCCTAGCATTGTTTATCCTGGTCAGGACCAATTTTTTCAGGTAAGCTTGCCCTGACATAAAACATGTCTTGCACAGTTGACCACACCCTTCCATGTTCAGGAGGAACCCTTGAAAAAATCCTGCATTTTTTCTCTTGCTCTTAGCCTTATTCTGCTCGCCCCCTCCCCCGCATTAGCGGAAAACTCCCCCGCCCCCGCAAACCCAACAAGCAAGAACCACACCTTAACAGCCACAAACTCTGGCTCAGAATCACACAAGAATTTTCGATCACAGCAAGAAGCAGAAAACTACTGGACTCCAGAAAAAATGCTGAACGCTATCCCTGCGGATACCCTGCCGGCCACTTCCGTCAAACAAACAAAAAATAACATCCCCTACAACCAGGTCCAAGGCCAAACCCAGACCCAAGAAGAACCGGAAGTACTGGCAGAAGCCGTCGCTCCTCAGCAGGCCATCAGCACCTACAGCCTGGGCCAGCTAGCTAACAGCAGCAGCAAAAAACCCAGTTTTGTCCGCGTTCCTAGCAGCGTTGGTAAAGTTTTTTACACCCGTGACGGAAAAAACTATGTCTGCTCTGGCTCTGCCATTACCTCAGAGAAAAAGAACCTTGTTCTTACCGCAGCCCACTGCCTGCACGGAGGCCGCAACAAAAACTGGGATAGCCACCTGGTCTTCGCTCCAGCCTTCTACTACGGACAAACACCCCACGGACTCTGGTATAGCAAAAACTCTGTGGTCAGCCCGCAGTGGTCTGAACGCACCGACTACCGCGCCGATCAAGGCTTCTTTGAAGTGTCTGCCCAGTCAGATGGACGAGAGCTCACCGACGTTGTTGGTGGCAATGGAATCACCCTCAATGCCAGCCCCGCACAAAACAAGGTTCGGGTTTGGGGCTGGCCAGCACAAGCGCCCTACAACGGCGAAGTAGCCCAGTACTGCTACAACCAAACCAAGCCCTACGAAGATGACGAATCCTTTACCTATATGGGCTGCACCCTCACCCGAGGAGCAAGCGGTGGCCCCTGGTTTATCGAAGAGAAAGGCCCTAACCAAGGCCAGATTTTTGCGGTCACCTCTGTAGGCGGAGAACGCTACAACTACCCCTTTATTGCTACGGTACCTTTAGGATCTAGCACAAAGGAGCTGTACCAAAAACTGCAGCAGTAGGGCCAGCTAAAAGCAGCAAGGAGTACAGGGGATTAAAATCTGCGCTCCTTGCTGCTGGCATCAACTATTACTTACTTTCGGCTTGGTCAGCCCGGTCTTCAAAGTCGTCGGCATAGGCGGCCCGGGCCCGCCGGGTTACCCAAACAGCAGAAACAACACCGGCGAAAAAAACGAGCAGGGCAGCAAAAAGGCAGACCCACCCAGCAAGCTGGGCGTTACGCACAGAGGCAGAAGTAATAGGCTGCAAAGAATCAAGCGCACCGGTACGTACTACTTCCAGCTGGTTATCCGCGGTTTTAGCCAGCAGAGCGTCTACTTCTTGCGGAAAGTCCGACCGAACGCTACCGGTCTGTGAACCGCGGAACTCAACGGCCGAGCCTGCATTCACCTGTTGAGAGTCGGCCAGATCAGACTTAAAAGTTAAGCCATTAAGCTGCTCATCAGCCGGTAAAGTTCCGGCATACTTGGCAACATTAGACTTGGTCTGCAAATCGGGAGTTAAGTCTACAAATTTTCCGGACATTACCCAGGTTTTATCTTCATAACCGGCATCTGCCTTGGCAGCACTGAGAGCTCTAATACCTGCCACACACAGGAAAATGGAAACCACAACGGCAAGTAACACGATTCCAACCGATATCCAGCGGGCACGCGAATCCAGTGGCTCCTCTAGAGCAACATCTTCATCAACAAGTTCAAAGAACTCGTCATTTGGTTCCTGACTCAATGGACATCTCCCAAGAATAAATCGTTACCGGGCGCAGACACTGCATAAAAATGTGTGCGCATGTACTCTACCAAAAGCTGACAGTAAAACCCGATACCCCCGGCACAGATTAATCCGCCCGGGGTAGTTTCCGACAATAAAACAACAAACGCTGTCTGGTCATCAGCTAAGGACTAGATTTGCAGAAGCTAAGCGCGTAGGCGGGCACCAAAACGCTCAGCAGCCAGGGCAAGCGCCTTATCCCGGCAGGCAGAAGCTTCTTCAGCAGTCAGGGTGCGGTCAGCAGCCCTAAAACGTAGGGCAAAAGCCAAGGATTTCTCCCCTTGATCCAGCCCAGGCCCCCGATAATCATCAAAAACTCGAATATTCTCTAAGAGATCTCCTGCTCCCTCAGCTAAGGTCTCAGCCAGCTGGGAGGCCGGGGTTTCTTCTGGAACCACAAGCGCCAGATCTTGGGTAGCGGCGGGGTAGCTAGAAATTGGCCGAGCCCGGATCACCTCACCGGCCTGGGCCAGTAAAAGTGAAAGATTAATCTCAAAAGCACAGGTACGCTCAGGCATATCCTGATCCTGGAGCAGCTGCGGGTGCAGCTCACCGGCGTAACCTAGCTGCTGACCATCGGCCGTTGTCACAACAGCCGTGCGCCCCGGGTGAAAGGCCTGGTGCTGGCCCTGAACAATACGCAGGCTGACCCCGGCACAATCAGCTACAAGACCAAGGGCATCTAAGCTATCACGCCAATCGTAGGGGCGCGCCTGGCTGTCAGGCATGGGTGCATGCTCATAACCAGTAAATAAACCGGCCAAGAATTGCGGCTGCTGCGGCAGCTGGCTGTCTATTTGATCTAGAATCTGCTGGCTAGGGAGCTGAAGCGGCTCAGGTAGGTCAAAGCTGCTCTGCTCAGCTGAAGGAATAAAAACATGCCCCGACTCAAAAATCGCTAAATCCTTAAAACCTCGGGAAAGATTACGTTTTAAAGTCTCCACCAAGCCCGGTAGAAGTGACCGACGTAACCAGCCCTCACTGGCTGAAATAGGATTAGCCAGTTTAATGGATTCCAGGGGCTGATCAGCCCGGGGGCTTGCCCAAAGCCTGCTAGCTTCCTGGCTGACAAAAGGATAGGACAGGGTTTCAGTCATACCCCATACGGCCAGAGCCTCTAAGACCCGGCGGTTAAGGAGCTGATCGCGAGAGTAACCGCGCCCAGCCGGGGCCTGCGGAAGCCGAGAAGGAATCTTATCGTAGCCAGCCAACCTGGCGATCTCTTCAACCAAGTCTTCCTTGGCCTGTATATCGGGCCGCCAGGAGGGCGCCGTCACCAACCACCCGCTCTGACAGGGCTCAAGCTCTGCCCCTATCTGGGTTAATAGCTGCTGAATGTACTGGGGCTCGTAGTCTAAACCAATACGCTGGGCAGGATAATCCCGGTCAAGTTCAATGGTTGGGCTCGGCTGACTGTCATCAATATCGGTTACTGCAGGTTGAGCAGTAGCCCCGCCCAGCTGGCAAAGCAATTCCACAGCCCGCTGGGCAACAGCAGCCTGAATCTTTGGATCAACCCCGCGCTCAAAACGCTTAGATGCCTCCGACGATAACTTATGTCTGCGAGCTGAACGAGCTACGGAGACTTCATCAAACCGGGCTGATTCAATCAGAATATTACTGGTTTGCCCGCTGCATTCAGTGCTAGCTCCGCCCATCAGTCCGGCCAAGCCAATGGGCCCAGACTGGTCGCATATTAAGAGATCCTCCTCGGATAGGGATCGTTCCTTACCGTCCAAGGTCAGCAAGGTCTCTCCCGCTCGGGCGCGGCGAACCTCGATGCCACCTTGGATGCGGTCAAGATCATAAAAGTGCAGCGGCTGCCCAGTCTCTAACATCAGGTAGTTAGAAATATCAACCGGTAAAGATATAGAACGGATACCGGCTAGCCGCAGTCGAGCAGCCATCCAGGTAGGGGTAACAGCTCCTGGCTGTAGCCCGCTCACCTGCCGGGTAGCAAAGCGAGTACAGCCCTGCCTGCCGCGGATAGGGGCTTGGTCATTTAAGAGAACGGGATAGCCCTGCTCATTAGCTGCAGGAGCTTTCCGGGCCCAGTCCGCCACAAAATCATTAAAGCTCACCTTCTGGGCATGGCAGTACTCCCGGGCAATCCCCCGAATTGAAAAGGCATAGCCGCGATCTGGCGTGACGTTAACTTCTGCCGCCTGATCGTCAAGGCCAAGCAGCTTCAGGGCGTCGCTACCCAGTTCTGGGTCTAAGCCCAGCGAAGAAAGCACCAGGATGCCCTGGTGGTCTTCGCCAATGCCTAGCTCCCGAGCCGAGGCGATCATACCGGCTGAGACATGACCGTAGGTTTTTCGAGCAGAAATTTTAAAACCACCGGGCAGGCAGGCTCCCGGCAGGGCAACCACCACCTTGTCGCCAACCTTAAAATTGTGGGCACCACAGATAATCCCCTGCACGCCATCTTCAGCAATACCCGGGCCGCTTAAACTCTGCTGCCGGCCTTCAGCTAGCACCCGCACCGAACACCAGTTAACTGTTTTACCGTTAGAATGTGTCTCTGCTTGCATGCTAAGGACCTGCCCCACCACTACGGGACCAGAGATATCGTCTGCCGGGCGGTAAACCGCCTCCTCTTCTAAGCCAACAGTCACCAGGCTTGCCAAAACATCCTCTGCTGTGGCCTGCTCAGGTAGCGGTGCATACTGGCGCAACCACGAAAGTGGGATTCGCATTCTTAGATCTCCATTCCAAACTGCTGGCTAAAACGAATATCGCCTTCAATCATGTCGTGCATATCGGCTACCCCGTTACGGAACATAAGGGTTCTTTCTAACCCCATGCCAAAGGCAAAACCGGAGTATTCTTCGGGGTCAATACCGGTGGCCCGTAACACGTTAGGATGCACCATGCCGCAGCCACCCCACTCTATCCAGCGCGCTCCTCCCTGAGCGTCTGGATGCCACAAGTCAAGTTCTGCCGAAGGCTCAGTAAAGGGAAAATAGTTGGGCCGTAACCGTATTTTAGCCTCCGGCCCAAACATTTCCCGGGCCATAAACTCCAGGGTGCCTTTAAGATCTGCCATGGTCAGCCCCCGATCGACGGCCAGACCCTCAAGCTGGTGAAAAACCGGGGTGTGGGTGGCGTCTAACTCGTCGGTTCTAAAAACCTTACCGGGGCAGACCACATAAACCGGTAGCTGCCGTTTTAAGAGACTGCGGATTTGTACCGGCGAGGTGTGGGTCCGCAAAAGAAGATGGGCCTGGGGCGGATCCACAAAAAAAGTGTCCTGTAATTCCCGGGCCGGGTGGTCAGGTTTAAAGTTCAGGGCATCAAAGTTGTACCATTCAGACTCAAGTTCGGGCCCCTGGGCAACTTCCCACCCCATGGCAACAAAAATATCGCTCAACCTGTCTTTAAGGGTATTAATGGGGTGCCGGCCCCCCAGGGGACGGCGAGCGCCAGCGGCGGTGACGTCCACCGCTTCTTCCACCAGGATACGGGCCGCTCTTTCCTGCTCTAGCTCAGCCTGGCGGGCCTCGAAGGCTTTGGTCAGTTGGCTGCGCCCCTGGCCCAGCATTTTACCCAGTTGCGCCTTATGCTCCTTGTTGAGCTGACGGAGCTGCTTATTTGCCAGAGTTAAGGCGGCTTTATCGCCCAGGAAGGCTAACCGGGTTGCTTTAAGCTCTTCAAAGGTGGAGCTTGCCTGCTCTAGCTTTTGCTGGGCACGCTCAACTTGGTCTTGCACAGCCTGGCCCACCCTGGCTAAGCCGGTCTCGGGTTCTGCATCGAGCAGGTCTTTGACATGGGCTAGAATCTGGTACGATTCCGGCAGGCTAGCCTGATCTGGTGCAGCGTCAGTCATGAATTTCCCATCTCTAACAAAGTGTTGGGGCGGTAGTTGCCTAAGTTTTGTACCTTGCTAGTCTAATTGATTCCTAGCAGTGAGGCTATTGTGACCCCCTTTGTTAGTAGGGCAGACTTTAGCGGCCGGAGTCAGCTAACGTAATAGGGCGCTGACTCTTGGCTGATAGGCAAGAATTATCCACACGCCAGCCAGCACGGCCCAGGCTATCTGCAGTATCGCATACAGAGGCGAGGAAAATAGTTCGGCCACCCCGGAGCTGAGGCCATTCATCATCGCCAAAGCCGCAAAGACAGTGCCGGTGATGCGACCAGAGTTTTTCCCTTTATTGATGAGATAAAAAACAAGGTAGCATAAGCCCAGAATCACGGCAGCAGCAATAAAAAAGATAATTGAAGCCAGTAGAAGTGCCACCTGGGGATTAAAGGGGAAGCCAGAAAAGTCTTTTGTCAGGATTTCTCCGGCACTATTTAAGATGCAGATGGCAACAGAAAGCCACATAATGATGTGCAAAGTTTTAATTGCTGGTGTGGTCCTGAGATTTGTGTTAGGAGCCTGGTTGGCCGGTATACCGTAGGCGCTCCCCAGAGACATAGCTTGTGTGTCATGAGGAATATTTTGGTGTTCAGGATGAGGGTCGTATGAGGGTACAGACATTAGCTCTCCTAGCTATAAAAGTGTGTGATCTAGCTGTGTTTTAACTGTAACCCTTTTTATCGGGAGCAGCGCTTAAGAAAAAGAAAAAATTGTTAGTCCCTTAAGGCGGACTTAATAATCTGGTGCTGACCTGCTTCCATTACACTTAGGTAGTGATAGAAACCTCATAAGGCTTAGTAACTTGCTGAATCACTGCCTGCACAATGGGATAATCCGCAGGAATCCAGGCCACATCGAGTAGCCCTGCTTCTATGCTTCGCCAGACGAGCTGGGAATGGTCCGCTAGAATGCGGGGACTACCCTGGGTAATTTCTGCCCAGAAAACCCTCATGGCCAGGTCTTGCGATAATTTCCAGCCCTGCCGATAAGGTCCTTTTATTTCCTGGCCAAGGCAAACAGAAACTCCCAGTTCTTCCTGGATCTCACGCCTCAGGGCTTGCTGGCAACTTTCTCCCGGCTCAACTTTGCCGCCAGGAAACTCCCAGAGCCCAGCCAAGGCAGGAGGGCTGCTGCGTTGAGCCAGCAGTAGCCGGGCTGGCTTATCCAGCCTGTCCACCAAAGCAGCTCCCACGACCTGGGTTAAAAACTGTTCTTCATGCCGGTAAGTATCAGCCATGAGGCTCCCCCTCCAGGTGCTGAGCTTGAGCAGAAGCAAAAAGACAAATGCTGGCAGCCATTCCCACATTTAATGATTCCGCCTGTCCGTAGAGGGGAACAGCAACGGCAGCAGTAGCCTGTTTTTTGAGAGCAGGCCCCAGCCCTTGGGCCTCGTTACCAAAAAGCCAGACGGTTGGCTGCCTCAGATCGTAACCCAGCGGTGCGGCTGAACCGGGCTGACTAGCTAGCAGGGCGGCCCGGCTCAGCTGGTGTAAGTTTTGCTGGCCGTAACCGTCAGCCGCTAAGACCCCTAAACCGGCAGCACTGGCCTGTTCTAAAAGCTGATCCATGGGCACCCCTTCCACTACTGGAAGGTGAAAGTGGGAACCGGTAGCAGCCCGTACTGTTTTGGGGTTATAAAGGTCAACCGTGCCAGAGCTTGTGATCAGAAGGTCGGCCCCAGCCGCATCCGCAGCCCGCAAAATTGTGCCGGCATTGCCAGGGTCCTGTATCTGGCACAGGGCTGCCACAAGCCTGGGGTGGGGGCCAGCCGCCGCAAAATAATCGGCAGCATCTCTCTTCAAGGCAAAACATACGGCCAGAATACCCTGCGCAGTAACAGCGGTTGACATAGCAGCCAGTACGGCTTCGCTGGCCAGACGCACGTATACCTTGCGCCCTGGCTGCAGTTTGGCACTAGCAATGATGGCGTCCAGAAGATCCGCTAGATCAGGATGCCTATCAAGACTGGCCTGTGTCAGGTAAATCGCATCAAGAATTGCAGCCTGATCCAGATGATATTTGAGGGCCTCCCGCACGGCCTGGGGTCCCTCCACTAAAAAGCGCTGGCTCTTCTGGCGCACCTTACGATGGGCCAGGGCGGCAACGTTCTTGACGCGCTCTGCCTGGGGGTTCTCCATTAGCACAGGGTTCTGCAGTCTATCCTGTAAGCTCACTCCTTAACCCTACCCCACCCTGGCAGGTTCCCAGAAGCGGCCTCTGTTAACAAACAAAAGCTGCCGCTGTCCATCCGGGCAGCGGCAGCACAAAACCTAAAGATCTAGGCAGCCTTAGGAGCAGAAGTATCTTCTGGAAGGTTCTTCTTAGCAATATCAACAAGAACCGCAAAAGCCTGGGCATCATTAACAGCTAGTTCGGCCAGCATCCGGCGATCCACTTCTACCTCAGCAGCCTTCAGGCCCTGGATAAAACGGTTGTAGGTTAGTCCCTCAGCGCGCGCAGCAGCATTAATGCGCTGGATCCAAAGCCGACGGAAGTCACCCTTCTTTTTACGACGGTGATCGTAGCTGTAAACGAGCGAGTGCGTTACCTGCTCTTTAGCCTTACGGTAAAGGCGGGAACGCTGGCCGCGGTAACCCGAAGCCCTCTCTAAAATAACCCTGCGCTTCTTATGCGCGTTAATCGCGCGCTTCACACGTGCCACGTGTGTCTCCTTCGTCTTAGGTCCCTGCCGGCTACTCTCTTACAACCGATCAAGGAGCGAGTCTATATCTTGTCATGGCCGCTGCTGGGCCAGGGATGAGGATGCGGCTAAAGTTATTTGCCCAGCATCTTCTTAACTACCTTGGCCTGACCGCCGGTAACAATCTGATCCGATGCCAGACGACGGGTCAGCCGTGAGGATTTGTGCTCTAGGTAGTGGCGACGGTTTGCCTGCTGACGCTTAACCTTGCCAGTACCGGTGAGCTTAAAACGCTTTTTTGCACCAGAATGAGTCTTCTGCTTCGGCATAGCTGCCGTTCTCCTTACGTTCTACTTTTACCCCGAGAGGATAAAAGATCTCCTAAGCGAAAATATTCGCATGTGCGAGGTGGATGCAGGGTTTTTCTTTTATTAACCCTACAACCAGAACCAAATGCTCTACTTTAGCGCAGCCAAGCATCTGTGTCCATTATGACCGGCCCAGATGGGCAGACCTAGCAGCATTTAACCAGCTTGCTGCGCCTGCTCCTTAAGCTCAGCTGGCATAGCATCTGCCACCGAGTTTGAGACAGCCGTAGCCTTCTTGGTATCAATACGCTCCCGACCCTTACGTGAGCCTGAACGTTTCTGCTGAGAGTCTTTACGGGCCTCCGCCTTACCGCGTAGCGGCGCAAGAACCATCACCATATTACGGCCATCAACCCTGGGGTTAGACTCCACTGTGCCTACTTCTTCCAGGTCTGCTGCCATGCGTTCCAAGAGCCGCACTCCCATCTCTGGGCGCTGCTGCTCACGTCCACGGAACTGAATCATAGCCTTGACTTTGTCGCCACCGGTGAGAAAACGGCGGGCATGGCCCACCTTGGTTTCGTAATCGTGGGTATCAATTTTGAGGCGAAAACGAATCTCTTTTAAGGAAGCATTAACCTGTTTCTTACGGGATTCACGTGCTTTGACAGCCGCCTCGTACTTGTATTTGCCAAAGTCCATGAGCTTGCATACCGGTGGCTTAGCTGAGGGCGCAACCTCAACCAGATCGAGATCAGACTCCTGCGCCAGACGCAAGGCATCTTCTACACGTACAATGCCGACCTGTTCGCCGCCGGGGCCGACCAGCCTGACTTCCGGAACGCGGATACGTTCATTAATGCGTGGATCGCTAATGAGTAGCTCCTGTTAGCTCAGTGGGTTTCCCCATGAATAAATTAATGGTGCGGGACATAAAAAATGCCCCCGTTGCGCAGGCAAACGAAGGCTAACTGCAGGCCCAACTGGATAGAAGCGGCCCTTCCTATAAACCCGACAGCCTCAGCGGAAAAGGGAGGTACATTCCCCAGCTCCTGAGCCGATGCGGGTGGGAGTCAAACTCCGCTTGCAAACCAGGCTAAATATTACCTTACCTACCCAGCAATTTCAATAGTAGGCGGCAGAATCGGGCCAGGTATGAGATTCTAGTAGCTATGACCGAAAATAATAACCCTCCCCTGACGGTAGATCAGGACCAGGCCCAGCAAGCCCAAGACGTCAGCCAGCAGACGCTTGAGAACCAAATCCGCGATATTGCCGATGTGCCGGCCGTAGAACTTATTAGTACAGCCGCAGTCCACCTCATGAGCGCAGCGGCCGTAAAATGTGGGCTAGCTGCCGAAGAAAATGCTGCAGAACTCAAAGATCTTGACGAGGCCCGCAAACTTATCACCGCCCTGGCGGGTTTAATAAGCGCAGCAGCGCCAGATATTTCCTCCCACCATGCCGCTCCGCTACGTGATGGCCTACGTAGCCTCCAGCTTGCCTTCCGGGAAGCCTCCCCCATCCCAGATGCCCCCGGCCAGGGCCCGGGCGAAAAATTTACCGGCCCCGTCTACTAAAATTGGGGTGCAGGCACGGGGCACTTACTGTCTAAGGAGCGCAAGCTGGACCGAGTCCACCCGCTCAGCAACCAGCGTCGACCCGGCCAGAAGTTCTTGAAAAGCAGCTAAGGCCTCTTGCAGCTGCTTTCGGGTCAGGCCGGGTAGCAGTTTAAGCATGATTTTAAGCTCCGGTCCAGGTCCGCCACCTTTAACCTTCATCCCGGACCGGGTGGCAGAAGCTACACCGTCCCCAGCCGCAATTTCAACCTTTTTAATGGGTTCCACCTGCCGGGCAAACCGGTTTAAAGCCTCTAGAATAAGCGGGTCCTTGTAGGAAGGTAACCATTTTTTGCCCTGGGCAATAGCCCACACAGCGGGCCGACGAACCACAAAGGTAAAATCCTGGCCGGGGTTAACCACAATAAGCTGGTTTTCATCCTCAACAGCCGCCAAGGCAGCCCGTCGCAGCTGAGCAGCAACAGGACGGGCCTGCTGGTGCCAGCTGGTTAAGGCGGCAACACTGGTAAAAACCGGCAGGGCCTTTCTCCCATCGGGAGCTTTAATGCTTACTAAGGCCATCTCAGATTCTTTATCTGCCACCAAACCTTGCTCGGTAATAACCGAGTGAGAGACAGCGGCAAGAATGGGGGCAAAAACCCGGCTCTGGCCCAAAACCCGAACCAGATCCTCCTCTGCAGCCTGACCACGGATAAAACGTCCCAGCTCCTGCTCCACCTGCGGTTCAGTCTGCCCCGAATCCTGGGCAAACTGATGCTTGTGGCTGCTACCTTCCCCTAGATTGCGCCCTTTCCAGGGCTGGCCAGCGGTATCAGTAGTCCTACCGGCGCTGGCTAATTGAGCCCGAATATGAGCCGGTAACTCCCGGCCTTCCCCTTTACCCGATGCACCGTCAGGGGCAGGGTTCTGAGCTGAACCACGCAAGACCATCAGTTGCTTTACTCCCCCTGGGCAATCTCAAGAGCCTGGGCTAAGGTAAATTTTTGAGCGTAGAGGGCCTTACCCAAGATAGCTCCCTCAACACCCTGCGCAACTAGTTCTCTAAGCGCCTTGATATCGTCCAAGGAGGCAATACCGCCCGAGGCAACAATCGGTTTCTTAGTCCGTGCCGCAACCTCCTGCAAAAGCTCTATATTGGGCCCTTCTAAGCTGCCATCCTTACGGACATCGGTAATAACGTATCTGGCGCAGCCCTGCTGCTCCAGGCGCTCTAAGACCTCCCATAAATTACCGCCTTCTTTGGTCCAGCCCCGGGCAGCTAAGGTAGAACCACGCACATCCAGCCCAACGGCGATAAGTTGCCCGTACTGGGCCAGGACCTTCTGGGTCCAGTCAGGATCCTCCAGGGCAGCGGTACCCAAATTAATACGGGCTGGGTTCAGCGATAAAGCCCGCTCTAGGGACTGGTCATCTCGAATCCCACCGGACATTTCGATATTAATATCCACCTCTTGGGCAACCCTGGCTAAAACGTCTAGGTTATGCCCGCGACCAAAAGCAGCGTCTAAATCGACCAAATGCAACCATTTAGCCCCGGCCTGCTGCCAGCCAAGCGCTGCGGCAACCGGGTCTCCGTAAAAAGTTTCGGACCCTGCCTTACCCTGATGTAGTCGTACGGCCTGACCTTGCACAATATCAACAGCCGGTAAAAGTTCCAGAGGTTTCCCCGCCATAAAGAGTCCTTAAGCTAGTTATCTTGACTAATTATAAGTAAAAACGATGTAGGCTCCGTAGCTAAAAATACCCAACCCTACAATGGCCAGAATTAGTTGAACAAGGAGGGGTAGTTTTTGCTGTCGAAAAGACCAGGCCCCACCTATAAAAAATGCGCCAAAAGCCATCAATAGTAGACCAGAAATAATGGGACTCATCCGCTACCTCCTATCAGCTCAATCTTTACTTAGTCACCGGCCAGCCTGCCGGTTCTGGGCAAGGTTTTAATCCAGTTCTGCAGCAATCTAAGCCCCGCCTGCCCCGACTTTTCGGGGTGGAACTGTGTGGCGCTCAGCGGCCCGTTTTCAAGGGCAGCAATAAAAGGGCCCCCGTGGTGCGCCCAGCTCACCAGGGGGGCTGGCATAGCCTCATTGTTACGATCAAAATTCCACTGCTGCACCCCGTAGGAATGCACAAAATAGAAACGCTGGTCTTCCACGCCCTCAAAAAGCCGGGACCCAGCTGCAACATCAACCGTGTTCCAGCCCATGTGCGGCAGCTGCTCTGCAGCAAGTTTGGTCACCTGACCAGGCCATTCCCCCATGCCAGCAGTTTTATAGCCGTGCTCTAACCCGTATTCAAAAAAGATCTGTAGGCCAACACAGATTCCCAGTACCGGGCGCCCACCTGCAATACGCCGGCCAATAAGCTGGCAGGCCTGGATTTTATTAAGGCCCTCCATGACAGCTTTAAAAGCACCTACACCGGGAACAAGTAAACCATCGGCAGCTAGCACCTGCTCAGGCTGATGAGAGAGCAGGGCGCTGGCCCCCGCCTGCTCTAAAGCACGCAAGGCAGAATGAACATTACCTGCACCATAGTCTAAAACAACAACAACCGGCCGCTGGTCACGGCTGGTTTGGCCTGCCCCGCCCGGCATTAAAGTGCACCCTTGGTTGAAGGTATTCCAGGATGACGCGGATCCGGCTCAATAGCCTGGCGTAAAGCCCGGGCCAGGGCTTTAAACTGAGCTTCAGCAATATGATGGGGATCCCGTCCGCTCACTACTTGCATGTGCAAACAAATCTGGGCGTGGAAGGCAAGGGCCTCCAAGACATGCCTCACTAAGGACCCGGTAAAATGACCAGCAATCAGATGCTGCTCAAAGCCGGCAGGTTCTCCCCCGTGCACCAGGTAGGGCCTACCGGAAATATCAACCACGCAGCGAGCTAGGGCCTCATCCAGGGGAACCGCTGCCTGCCCAAATCGGAGGATCCCTGCTTTATCCCCTAAGGCTTGGCCCAAGGCCTGCCCCAAAACGATAGCGGTGTCTTCTACTGTATGGTGAACGTCTATCTGGGTGTCCCCGCTGGCTTTAATGGTCATATCAATCAGTGAATGCTTGGATAAAGCCGTGAGCATATGATCGTAGAAGGGCACACCGGTTGTAATCTGCGATCTGCCCTCACCATCCAAGTTTATCTCTAACCAAACCGAAGATTCACTCGTTGTTCTATCCACTCTGGCAACCCGATCCCGCCTGGGCTCAGCCATTTCTACCATTATTCCTCACAGACACACGTAGGCCTTCTTCTGCTAGCCTATATCACTTGTTGGGTAAGTAAGAATATACTTCACAGACTAATACAAGTCATTACCTTTGATGACAATCTTTTGTGAGCTGACCACTGTTTTTTAAATACTTTTCTAAGCTATTCAAAAAGGCTGTAGTCTCAGCTTCCGTCCCTGCCGTCACCCGCAGGTGACCGGCAATCCCGTTATCTCGAACAAGAATCCCGTCCGCTAACAGAGCCTGCCAGGCTGCTTTTTCGTCCTTAAGGCCGGCAAAGAAAACAAAATTGGAATCTGAGACCGCCGGCTGCAAGCCCCAAGATCTCATGGCCGCTACAATCCGATCACGTTGAAAGCGGATGTCGGAGACCGCAGCTAGGAGCAGATGGCGGTGACGCAGGGCCGCTAGTGCTGCCGCCTGAGTAAGCTGAGAAAGATGATAGGGCAGGCGCACCAGACGAACGGCGTCGGCTACCTGAGGAGCCGCAGCAAAATAACCAAGACGGGCCCCAGCAAAGGCAAAGGCCTTACTCATGGTACGGGTAACAACAAGGTTGGGCCTACCCGGCAAGAGAGTTAAGGCAGTATGGGAAGGATCCTGAGCAAATTCAGCATAGGCTTCATCAACAATAAGGATGCCCCCTTGTTTTTCCATCAAGTCATAAGCAGCAGCAAGCAGATCTAAGTCTAGGGCCGTGCCGGTGGGATTATTGGGTGAACAGAGCAGCAAAATATTGGGCCGATGCCGGCGAATTTCTTGCAGCACCAACTCCTGACTTAAGCTAAAATCCTCAGCCCGCTGGCCAGCAATAAACTCTGTGCTGCTACCCGCAGCCAGAATAGAGTACATAGAGTAGGTAGGTAAGAAAGTCAGCACAGAACGGCCGGGGCCACCAAACGCTTGAAAAAGCTGCTGCAAAACTTCGTTCGATCCGTTAGCAGCCCAGATATGGTCAGCGCTGAGCCCGTGTCCAAGATAGTGAGCAAGTTCTTGGCGCAGCAGGGTAAATTCCCTATCGGGATAACGGTTTATCTGGCGGATAGCCTTCTTAACCTCAGCAGCAATAGCTTCTACCAGCTCCTCTGGTAGCGGATGCGTATTCTCGTTAACGTTCAGCCTCACCGGCACATCCAGCATGGGCGCACCGTAGGGTGAGCGTCCTCGCAGATCCTCACGTAGGGGCAGGTTTTGCAGTTTATTCATTGCCTCAGTCACGCCCCCAGTTTACCCAGCCAGCACCTATTTTGGGGCATATACGGGCACTTCTAGCTGCTGTCCTCCAACTATTCTGCTTGTTTCTAAGTCATTGATACGCATGAGCTCGTAGACTACGTCTCGAGTATCCTGCTCCGGAGCGCTAGCATAGGCTATGTCCCACAGTGTTTGACCCGACTTTGCTACAACAATTGTACTGGCAGCCTCCCCCTCCTGGGCAGAGTTTGCCTGAGCCACACCGGGGCCTAGCAGGCTGCCTACCAGCAAAAACAAGGTAAAGACTACCGTCAGTGGTGCTAGCCCAAAAAATACAAATCGGCCACGGCGGGTTAACTGCCAACCTGCTTCCATGAGACACTCCCTTCTGTAGCCCATCCCGGGGCTAGTCAGCTTGATCTTCGAGTCAGTAAATCGAACTTATATTCTAGTCTCGTATTTATGTTCTACCAGAAAATTCGAACACAGTCGACTTAAATTAGAACAAATGTTTGGATTTTTTCCTGAAGTAGCCTAGTCTTGACTCTAAAGAGCTTCTGCTTGCCTCGCTCTAGACAGCACCGTGGCCAGAAGTCTCGCTAGCAGCAGTGTCGTAGAGGGAATGACCGTGAGCGATAAGCAAATCTTTAGCCGGGCCGATGCCAGTAAAAGTAATAGACGCCCCCTGACCGTGCGGCAAGAAAAAATTTTAACGGCCATTACAGAAGCCATTGAAACTCGCGGCTATCCACCGTCCATGCGAGAAATTGGGGATATCGTTGGCTTAGCCTCCCTCTCCTCTGTAACGCATCAGTTGACCAGATTAGAAGAAATGGGCTACATTCGGCGGGACCCCAAACGCCCCCGGGCCATTGAAATCCTTACTGAAGATCCCGTCAGTAAGGATCCTTCTCCCGCTAGCTCTCCCATCACACAAATCATTGAATTACCACAGTTTGAGCAGTCCTCCGATGACTTTGCAGTTGTCCCCCTCGTGGGACAAATCGCTGCCGGAGGGCCCATCACGGCAGAGCAATCCGTTGAAGACGTCATGACCCTGCCCCGCCAAATTGTTGGTTCAGGCCAGCTCTTCATGCTGCGCGTCAAGGGAGATTCAATGGTGGATGCCGCTATCTGCGATGGCGACTGGGTAGTTGTCCGCAGCCAAAGCACTGCCCACAATGGCGATATTGTGGCAGCTCTGCTGGATGACGAGGCCACTGTTAAAACTTTCCGCCAACGGGACGGTCACACCTGGCTGCTGCCCCAGAACACTCAGTATGAACCTATCCTGGGAGACAAGGCCAGCATTATGGGTAAAGTTGTTTCTGTGCTACGCAGCCTCTAGCCAATTTTTACCCGATCAGGCCGGCTAGCTTTCTGTCTTCTCTTCATCAGCCAAACGGCTCAGCGCCGCCAGCACAGTCTGCTGATCCTGAGTCCTCCAAAAAGGAGGCAAGGCAGAGACAATGTAAGCCCCATAAGGCTGGGAGGCCAGGCGCGAATCCAGGAGGGCAACAACACCACGATCCTCAACCCTACGAATAAGACGGCCCGCGCCCTGCGCCAAACGAATCGCCGCATGGTATGCAGAAACAGCCATGAATCCGTTTCCTCCAGCTCTAGAAACAGCCCGAGTCCTGGCAGCAATCAGGGGATCGTTAGGCCGCGGAAAAGGAATCCGATCCACCACAACTAAGCGACAGGACTGACCCGGAACGTCCACCCCTTGCCAAAGAGTCATACTTCCTAGCAGACAGCTATTTTTATCTTCCGTAAATTCCTTCACCAAAGCCCCAATGCTGGATTCCCCCTGCAAAAGAACCTTACAATCCGTATGCTTTCGTAGGTAGGCGGCTGCTGTCTGCGCCGCCCCGCGAGAAGAAAAAAGTCCCAGGGCCCCGCCAGCAGAGGCCTTAACTAGCTGGGCCATACGCTCTAATTGCTGCTCAGAAATAGACTGACCGGGTTTAGGTAGGTCCCCGGCCACATACAGGACCCCTTGACGGGGGTAATTAAAGGGTGAGCCAACGTCAATACCGCGCCAGGAGGGGGCCCGGTTTTCGCTCAGGCCCAAGACCTCAGCGCTACCTCTAAAGGAGTGGCCGATTGTCAGCGTGGCAGAGGTTAAAATAACAGTACGACCTTCAAAAAGGCCTTGCCGCAGTCTGCCACCGACGCTTAAGGGGGCTAGCTCAAGAGTGGCGGCTTCGGTTTCGTCTGCTTGCCGGTAACCTTTTCCTTCTTCCCAGGAGCTGGGCTTCGAAAGCCAGATAACGTCATGGTCTTGATCTGCTGCTAAAAGACGCTCGCTTAATTCCAAGATTTCCGTTACCTTAGCCCGGGCCTGCTGCCTAGCAGCGTCAGGATCCTGACTCTCCGATTTCATATCTGACAAGGCTGCACGACTGGCATCCCGGACAGCAGCAAGGGCGGTAGCAAGCTGGCCCCCTAGGCCCTGCGGCAGTAGCTGGGCCTCAAGACCTGTCAAGGCTGCCTCTAGGGCATGGGATGCCTGTTCCAGTGGGGCTGACTCTACCTGCGTATTTTTTGCCAGGACAAGGACGGCTGAAGCCAGCATGGCTGGCGACAGGGAACCCGTAACGGCTGCGGTCACCCGATCGGCTAACTCATGGGCTTCATCAATAATGACCACTTCGTGCTCGGGTAGGACTGCTCGCCCCTCAAAAGCATGAATAGCCAGTAAAGTGTGATTAGTAACCACCAGATCTGCCTGGCTGGCCTTTTGCCTGGCCAACTCGCTAAAACAGGATTCAACCAAGGGGCAGGATCTTCCTAAACACTCGGTAGCTGAGACCGATACCTGCCTCCAGGCCCTATCTGAAACACCGGGCAAGAGCTCATCCCTGTCTCCACTATCGGTCTCTTCTGCCCAGGCACGTAAACGCATGACCTCCTGACCCAGTTTGCCGGTCAGCCCGGAAGGTTCCACAGCAAACAGAGTCTCCTGCTCATCGGCTGGGTAGCCGCCCTCAAGCTTATGCAGGCACACATAGTTGTTCCTGCCTTTCAGGGTGGCAACCTCCACCTCAGACTCTGCGCGGGGCCCGAGCGCCTCTAGCAGCTGCGGTATATCCCTTTTGACGATCTGTGTCTGCAAAGCCAAGGTAGCAGTGGCCACAATAATAGGTTTATCGCTTTTTTGTGCCTTCTTCAGGGCAGGCACCAGGTAGGCAAGGGATTTGCCGGTGCCGGTTCCTGCTTGCACCAGTAAGTGCTCACCCACCGTCAAGGCTCGAGCAACATGGGCTGCCATGACACGCTGACCTTGACGCAGCTGGCCGCCTCCTACTGCAATGGCATGATCCAGCAGATCAAGAGCCTCCTGGGCACCGGGCAGCCTTTCAATCTCTTGGCCAGCGGGGACAGAGGCAGCTACATCCGGCCGGCCAGTATCCCTGCTGCTCATCTGCTAGATGTTTCTGCCGCTTTTTCCGGCTGCACTTGAGCAATTTTTGCCTTTGCCAGCTGTAAAGCATGCTCGTCTAAACTATAGGGAGCTAACTCAGCAGCTAGTTCTTCTCGCACCAGAGCCCGCACATAGGTGCCCTCTGGGCTATAGGCCGTTTCAAGAATCTCGGCATCCCATTCGTGGAGGCGAGAAAGTAGCTGTCCCTGATCATACGGAATCAAAAGATCAAGCATGAGGGAAGGCCTAGGTATCAGCTGGCTAATGAGGGTTTTAAGCTCCTGGATTCCTGTACCGGTGCGGGTTGAGACAAGGATGACGTTCTTCTCCTGCTGACGGATTCCTTCTAGCACAAAAGGATCTGCCACATCTACCTTGTTAAGAACCAGTATCTCCGGGATATTCAGAGCATCGACCTCAGCAAAAACTTGGCGAACCGTCTTGATCTGCCCCTGGGGGTCCGGATGGGAACCATCCACCACGTGTACAATCACATCCGCCTGGGCAACCTCTTCCAGCGTTGATCTAAAGGCTTCCACCAGTTGAGTTGGTAAGGAGCGCACAAAGCCAACGGTATCCGAGAGCGTGTACCCGATGCCATCGGGTGTCTGTGCCTTACGGACCGTTGGATCCAAGGTGGCAAAAAGGGCGTTCTCTACCAGGACCCCAGCGTCCGTTAGCCTATTGAGCAGGGAGGATTTACCGGCATTGGTATAACCGGCAATAGCTACCGCCGGTATTCTATGACGCTGGCGTTGTAGACGCTGGGTCTTACGGGCAGGCTCCATGGCCTCAATTTCCCGCCGGAGTTTTGCCATCCGAGCCCGGAGCCGGCGCCGGTCCATTTCAATCTTGGTCTCACCGGGGCCGCGGGAACCGATACCCTCACCGGAGGCTGCACGTCCACCTGCCTGCCGGGATAGCGAGGCACCCCAGCCGCGCAACCTAGGCAGCATATACTCCAGTTGGGCTAACTCGACCTGAGCTTTACCCTCCCGGGATTTGGCGTGCTGAGCAAAAATATCAAGAATTAGTGCTGTTCTGTCAATAACCTTGACCTTAACAATGTCTTCTAAGGCGCGGCGCTGGGAAGGAGCCAGTTCGCTGTCAACGATGACCGTATCTGCACCGGTCATATTAACAATATCCTTCAGCTCTAGTGCCTTACCTGAGCCAAGAAAAGTACCTGGATCCGGCTTAGAACGACGCTGGACGATACCGTCGAGGACCTCCGAACCGGCTGTTTGAGCCAGTGCCGCTAGCTCTCGCAGTGAATTCTCTGCATCGGCCACCGTTCCCTCGGTCCATAAGCCAGCCAGCACCACTTTCTCTAGCCTGAGCTGGCGGTATTCAACCTCGGTAACGTCTTCGAGTTCGCTGGATAAGCCAGCTACACGCCGCAAGGCCCGCCGGTCGGCAAGATCCTCCTGAGCTCCATCAAAACTGGTGTGCTCCTGCTCTTGCTCTGCAAGTTCTCTGGCAGGCATCCCAAGAAGGCTGTACTGGCCGGGCTGGGCTTCTGCCCGCCCCAAGACCCGGTCTACGGTCTCTCTGAGGAGTTGATCGCTAGGTTTAGACTGCTCTTGACCGCCATCTAACTGCTTCTTAACCATAGTTCCTTCCCACGGGGCTTTTTACCCAGTCTACCGGTGCTGGCAGCATCCTGCTGATGTGTTTTCTGTCAGCGAGGAAGATGAGCCTGTTTTGGCTGGCCTTGCTTTTAGCTCTTGAGCACGTAAAGTAGGTTCTATGTCAGCGCAGCATTATTTTTCTTCTAGCCCGGACAGCGATTTTAAAGCTCGTACCCTCAGCCTGGACCTAGCCGGCCATAGGGTTGAGGTGTCCACTGCAGCAGGCATTTTTAGCCCGGCCGGCCTTGACAAAGGCAGTGCCGTCCTGCTGGACAAGGTGCCAGCACCGGTAGGAAAGCTTGTTCTTGATATAGGCAGCGGCTGGGGGCCACTCACCCTAGCTCTAGCCCTCAAGCTCCCCCAGGCCAGGGTTATTGCAGTAGAAGTTAACCAGCGTTCAGCTGAGCTAACCAGGCTGAACGCTGCGCGCCTAGGCCTGGACAGAGTAGAGGTTTTTCAGCCCGATCAGGTTGATCCCCAGCTTCGCTTTGATACCATTTGGTCCAACCCCCCAATTCGGGTGGGTAAGCAGGCCCTACACAAGATTTTGCTCACCTGGCTACCTCGGCTGGCTCCCGGCGGGCAGGCCTACCTGGTTGTGCAAAAAAATCTTGGGGCCGATTCCCTGCAAGCCTGGCTAGCAGACCGGCTAGAAAAGGACTACCCGGGCAGATTTGCGGTAAGCCGCTACGGTAGTTCCAAGGGTTTCCGCCTTCTGCGCTGTGCCTCTTTGCACTAGAGCTAACTCTTAGAGTGGCAGCATCTTGGCAACAATTTCTGCCGGACCTGCCAGCACGACGTGCTCCACCTCGTCTGGTCCTAAGACAAAAGTAACTGCCAAGGTACCACCGGGAAGATGCACCAGCCACTCATCGGGAGCTTCTTCACCGCCCCAAAACCTGGTTGCCGCTGCGGCTGCACAGGCACCGGTACCGCAGGAGAGAGTCTCCCCTACGCCACGCTCATAGACCCGCATTCGGATAACACCGACGTTTGCCTGCCCCGTTTCAGCAGCTGTTTCTTCAGATTCTTCTGGGACCACAAACTCGATATTGCTTCCTTCGGGTGGAGTGGGCGAAACCTTAGGGGCCTGCTCTAACCCTAGCCCCTCAACTTTAGCCTTTGATCCCAGCATGACCACCGTGTGCGGATTCCCCATAGAAATAGACAGGGCCGAACGGGCAGTTTTAAGTCCGCGGGCACTAACGGTTGCGTCAAAACCGGTGTCCCGCGCCTGCTCTCCGTGGATAAAACTCCAGGGCCCCATATCCACCGCATAGCCGTCTTCCGTTTTACCGACCGTTTTGCTGCCTGCCCGGGTGGCAACCTGAACCTGCTCACCGTCGGCAAGAGAGATCAGTCCCTCTTTGACCAGGTATTCCACAAAAACCCTCACGCCGTTACCGCACATCTCAGAGACGGACCCGTCTGCATTGTAGTAGTCCATGAACCACTGGTCAGCGGGGGCCTGGGATGCCGGATCAATAGCATTTGTTTTAACCGCACGAATCAGACCGTCAGCACCGATACCGCGGTGCCGATCGCACAGGGCCGCAATATGGGCTGCTTCTAGGTTCAGGGCCAGGTCAGGATCGGTCAGCAGAATAAAATCATTACCGGTTCCATGCCCCTTGCTCAGCGAAACACCGGTCAGATCTCCCCACCTCTTGTGATCCTGGCTCATGTCTACTCTCTCCTTGCATCAAAATTCTTTGTGATCTGTTTTATCTTACGTCTAGCGCGTTAACCAGCTAAACATTAAACTGGCCCTGCTGCATTCTGGCAAGTAGCTCCCGAATCTGCGCAAGCTTGGTCTTTGATCCGGCATCAAGCCAGTGCACCCTGGGGTCTGCCCTAAACCAGGTCAGCTGCCTGCGGGCAAACTGCCGGGTTGCTATTACTGTTTCTAACCTGGCCTGCTCTCGTGGGTAGGCAGACTCCTGCCCTTGCTCCTGCATCCTTAAATACCGTAAAAACTGCCGGTAACCTATAGCGCTACTCGCCGTTTTAGCTGAGTCCAGGCCCCGCTGCCGCAGGGTTTTAACCTCTTCTATCAGCCCTTGATCCAGCATAGTGTGGACCCTCTGCTCTAGCCGCTCATGCAGCTGGGCCCGGTCCATCCTTAACCCCACCTGCAGGCTGGGCTGCAGGTATTGACGGCGCGGCATAAAAGAGGAGAAGGGCCTACCGGTCAGCTGCCACACTTCTAGAGCCCGTACCAGGCGGCGATTGTCCTTAATTCGTGCAGCCGAAATTGGGTCGACCCGGGCCAGGTCTGCTGCTAGCGCGCCAGGGCCTTTTTGCGCCAGTTCTGCCTCTAAGTCAGCCCTCAAGGCTGCGTCTGTAGGCGGAAACTCCAGCAGGTCCAAGGCTGCACGCACATAAAGGCCGGAACCACCGACCAGGATGGGATAGTTACCCCGCTGCTGCACCTGACCAATAATCTGGCGGGCCTGTTCTTGAAAAACAGCTACAGAAGCCTCTTCCCGTAAATCCAGGCAGTCTAAAAGATGGTGGGCAACGAGTTGCCGCTGAGCCGGGCTAACTTTAGCGGTACCAATATCCATTCCCCGGTAGAACTGCATAGAATCAGCGTTGATACACTCGCCGCCTAGCTGCTGGGCCAGCTCAATAGCTAGGTCAGACTTCCCTACGCCGGTTGGCCCCACGAGGGCCACAACCGGTGCTGGAAACTGTGCAGGATCAGCTGTCATGATCTAGGAAGGAAAACTGGGCAGGCCCAGGGATACCGGTGCACCGGGGCTCTGCTTTGTAGCGGGCTGGACGTCGCAGGAGTCTGCTTGGGCTCGGTCCCAGGCGTCCCCTGCCCGGGAGCGGCGGACCCGATACTTATCCAGGGTTGGATCAGAAAGTAAGTGGAAAGAACCTGCCTCGGTAATCGGTAGGGTAACCAGGTCTCCGGGCCTGGGTACCTGACCCAGCTCAGGAACCGAGAAATGAACCAAACGCATATCCCGGGTTCTGCCCGCCAGCCGATGGGTTTGTTGAGCCTTACGCCCGGAGTCGGCAACCACCATAAGCTCTACCGTTTTACCGAGCTGTTTCCGGTTTTCTTCACCAGCTATCCGGTCTTGAACTTCAATAAGGCGCTCATAGCGATCTTGGACAACAGCTTTAGGAACTTGGTGAGGCATACTGGCTGCCGGGGTTCCCTCCCGGACGGAGTACTGGAAGGTGAAAGCTGAAGAAAACCTAGCTTCTTGCACAACACGCATGGTTTCTTGAAAGTCTTCTTCCGTTTCACCGGGAAAACCAACAATAATGTCGGTTGTGATAGCTGCCTGGGGAATTCTGGCCCGCACTTTTGTGAGAATGTCTAAAAACTTTTTGGACCTGTATGAGCGGCGCATATCTTTAAGAACCTTGTCTGATCCAGACTGTAGGGGCATATGCAGCACCGGCATAACGTTGGGGGTCTCTGCCATGGCAGCAATAACATCGTCGGTAAACATAGCCGGGTGGGGTGAGGTAAAACGAACCCGCTCTAGGCCCTCAATATCTCCGCAGGCTCTGAGCAGTTTGGAGAAGGCCTGCCGATCGCCAAATTCAACCCCGTATGAATTAACGTTTTGTCCCAGCAGGGTAATTTCGATAGCCCCATCTGCTACCAGGGCCTTTACTTCCGCCAAAATATCTCCGGGCCGGCGGTCTTTCTCTTTACCTCGCAGGCTAGGCACAATACAGAAAGTGCAGGTGTTATTGCATCCTACCGAAATGGAAACCCACCCCGAGTAGACCTGTTCCCTCTTGGTAGGCAAGGTGGATGGAAAAACGTCTAAGGACTCAAGCAACTCTGCCTGAGCCTGCTGATTATGCCGGGCCCGTTTAAGTAAGACGGGCAGGGAACCAATATTGTGGGTCCCAAAGACAACGTCCACCCAGGGAGCTTTTTGGAGGATCCGGTCCTGGTCTTTTTGTGCCAGGCAGCCGCCGACCGCTATTTGCATTCCCTCTCTGGCTCGTTTAAGAGGGGCTAGCTGGCCCAGGTTTCCATACAGTTTGTTGGCTGCATTTTCCCGGACGGCACAGGTATTAAAAACAATGAGGTCCGGAGTCTGCCCTTCAGGCGCCGGCAGATAGCCGTCAGCTTCAAGTAAGCCGGCCATACGTTCTGAGTCGTGTACATTCATCTGACAGCCAAAAGTTCTTACCTGATAGGTGGGGGCAGAACTGGCGTTTGCTGCCGTCTGGGATTCAGCTAGATTCAAGGTCACCGTTAAAGACTACTAGAAACCCTTGCCCGGCCTCCAGGGCGCGGGGCTGGGCAGCACTGGTTTTTACTCACTTTATGCCCGGCTAGGCCTGATCAAGCTGGGCTTCTATGTGCTGCTGCACAACAGCCCTGGCTAAGGATGAGCTGTAGCCTTTACGCCCCAGCATAGCCAGCAGCCGCCGAGTAATTTTCTGGCGCTCTTCAAAATTCCTTAAATCTGCTCCCGCTGGAATTTTTTTGCGCACCAGCTCTGCCGCATCTGCCTGCTCCTGCTCCGGGCTACGTTCCGTGAGCACTCGCTCTATGATGTCAGCAGCTAACCCCTTTTCCCGAAGCTCCCGGCTGATAGCGGCATTGGCCAGCTTACGAGAACGAGCCCTACTGGCCAGGTAAAGCTGGGCAAACTCTTGGTCATTAACCAAACCTCTTGCTTCACAACGATCTAGCAAGTCGGCAATAAGGGCCTGGGAGAAACCTTTTTGGTTCAGTTTTTGCTCTAGCTGCGCCCGGGATTTAGCTGAGGCAGCCAGCTGATTGAGCACAATACTCTTGGCCTGCGCAAATTCTGTTTGTTCCCAATCTGCTTCTTGGGCTTGCCCGCTCACGCTTCTCCTTCTGCTAGGGCTGCTTGGGCGCAGGCCTAGCCGCCTGCTTCTTAGTAGGTATCGCTGACGGCGTCCAGGGGATCAGGGCTGGCTGGAGTCTGCTCTTGCCCAGCCTCATCTTCAACAATGCCGAGTTTGACCAGGGTCTTGTACTTAATTTCTTGGGCAAGCTCGGGATTATCTTTGAGGAAACGGCGCACATTTTCTTTTCCTTGCCCCAGCTGATCCCCCTCATAGGTAAACCAGGCGCCAGATTTCTTGACAATACCGTTTTCAACACCCATATCAATAATGCCACCCTCAATAGAGATGCCTTCGCCGTAGAGGATGTCAAACTCTGCCTGTTTAAAGGGCGGGGCCATTTTATTTTTAACTACCTTGGCCCGGGTGCGGTTGCCGATCGGGTTAGCCCCGTCTTTAAGGGTTTCAATGCGGCGAATGTCGATGCGGACCGATGCGTAAAACTTAAGCGCCTTACCACCGGTTGTGGTCTCTGGTGAACCAAAGAAAACACCAATTTTTTCCCGCAGCTGGTTAATAAAGATAGCTGTAGTACCGGTTTGGGCCAGTCGCCCGGTAATTTTACGCAAGGCCTGGGACATGAGCCTAGCCTGAAGGCCAACATGGGAGTCCCCCATTTCACCTTCAATCTCGGCCCGGGGAACCAGGGCGGCAACGGAGTCCACCACCACAATATCAACGGAGCCAGAGCCAACGAGCATATCCATAATCTCTAAGGCCTGCTCACCGGTATCTGGCTGTGAGACCAGGAGGGCATCCGTATCTACACCCAGTTTGGCAGCATAGACAGGATCTAAGGCATGCTCAGCATCAATAAAGGCAGCAATACCGCCGCCGCGTTGGACGTCGGCAACTGCGTGAAGGGCCACCGTTGTCTTACCGGAAGATTCGGGCCCGTAAATCTCAATAACTCGTCCGCGCGGTAGACCACCAATTCCCAGAGCAGCATCCAGAGACAGGGCACCGGTTGAAATGGTGTCTACCTTAACCGCTTCCTTATCTCCTAAGCGCATGACTGCACCCTTGCCGTAGTTTTTATCGATCTGGGCAAGAACCGAGTCAAGAGCCTTCTGCCGGCCTTCGTCCGAGACACGGCCAACCTGCTGACTAGTACGAGCTTTTGCTGCCATTAAATTTCTACCTCACTTTTAACCCGCATCAAAGGTGAACTGTACATCACATCCACCAGCCTAGAGGGTCTGAACAAAAATTTGAGCCCTTAGGAGGAATCTGTGGATAAACCGGCTCAAAAAACTTGAAATTTTCTTTCTGTGTACAGAGCTTACCGTTTTTCGAATATATTTTCTACTCTACCCCGGAGTGTTAGAAAATTATTAGAACAGCTCGACGGTCCGCAGGCTAGGGCTTAATGGGCCTATCGGGCCCCAAACGCCGCTCTGGGGGCAGCTGCTGCACGTCACAAATAGCCAGCCAGACCTGCCGGACGTCCTCCCCCGCTTCTAGGGCTTCACAGGCAGTACGATCTCCAAAAACACCCAGCACCAAATCTTTAGCCAGTATCCGAGAATAGCTTGCACCAAACTCTTGCTCCATCAAGAACCAAAATTCACTCAGAGTCACAGCAACACACCTCTCATTGGAACATCAAAAGGCTGCCCACCGACAAGAGTAAATGGGCAGCCTTTCAAAGACAAACAAAAGCCCTCACGGACCGTTTACCTCACCGCTAACGCACTGGAGCAAAGGGGCGCTCAGCGCCAGGAATATCCCGTGAGGATGTAGCAGCAATACCGTATTCACGCTTAAACTGCTCAGAAAATTCAGTAGGAATCGTGTCGGGTACGGCAAAGCTTTCTTCAACAGCCATCCGGTCCGACACCTCACGCAGCATCTGCGAAAGGGTAATATCTAGTGCCTGGCAAATAGAGGCCAGCAGCTCAGAAGAAGCTTCCTTCTGGCCACGTTCAACTTCACTGAGATAGCCCAGCGAGACTCGGGCGCTATGGGATACCTCACGCAAGGTACGGCCCTGACGCTGCCGTACATCACGAAGCACCTCACCAATAGCGTGGCGGAGAAGAATCTCCTTGGGTTCACGGGGTGCGGGTGCAGTATTTGGGGACTGACCCACATCCTTCCAACGGACGACACCGTTCACGGATACGGGTTGCTTGGTCATTTTTATAACCTATCTCCTGATATTTGTACGCTCTGAAAGTTTTCCAGAACGGTTTCGTTTAGCCTAACCTGTTTTGACATTGCAAGCAATTTTGTAGCTTGTTCCGCAGAATCACGGGGTTAACAACCCTACTTGATACTGCTTGACTCAAGGCTTGCACTCTATATAACAGCATCAACCTGTGGATTCATTCCCTAAAAGCCAAAATTCTTGCTGAGGCTTTCCTAGGAAAACAATGAGTAAGGTAGTTAGGTAATATCATAGCTTAGGCGTCGGCTATTTCCCGCAGGAGAATCTGCAAGGCATCAAAGGTTGTCTGTTCCCGAATTTCTTGCCTGTCTCCCCTGTAATTTTTCTCAATAGCCCGGGCACCGTGGGGGCCACAAAGACCAATATAGACTCTGCCTACTGGTTTACCCTCATGGTCCTGCGGTCCGGCTACTCCCGTTGTTGAAATACCATAATCTGCACCACAAAGCTGCACTACACGGCTGGCCATTTGAATAGCAACCTCAGCGGCAACCGAGCCTTCTTGGGCTAGCAGCTGCCCCGAAACGCCTAAGACAGATTCCTTGACTGAATTAGCATAAGAAATCACCCCTCCCAGATAGGCCTGGGAAGCACCGGCAATAGAACCGATAGTTTGGCCCAGCATACCGGCTGTTAAGGATTCTGCCGTAGCCAGGGTTACCCCCTGACGGACGGCTAAAGCCAGCAAGGGTGCAGCAGCAAGAATGGGATCCTGCTCAAGAACAACAATCGGACTGGTCTCAGTACTAGTCACTGCGGCCATCATCCCCTTCAAAAAATATCCGACTTAGTATATACTTTGCTCGCCGGATTTCGACCAACCTACCTTACCCATTCTTGGATAGAGAGGTGGGCCCCGTAAAGGGTGTTACGAATTTTTTGCGCGATATTTACGTCTAAGTTCCGCTGCCTTATACAAGTAATCAAAACCGGTGACCACGGTGATAACCAGGACCGCAGCCATCAGGCTATAGCCGGGTATGAGGGCCCAGAAACCCAGCTGGCCAAGTGGAGCTAGTAAAAGCACCAGGGCAAGGGTCTGCAAAACAGTCTTGATCTTTCCCCCTTTGCCAGCAGCCATCACGCCGTATTTAATCACAAAAAAGCGCAGGAGAGTGATGCCCCACTCGCGCACGAGGATCACCAGGGTAACCCACCACCACAACTCACCCAGCAAAGAAAGCAGTACAAAAGCTGCACCGGTCAGCAGTTTATCCGCAATGGGGTCAGCAATTTTGCCAAAACTAGTGATCAGATTCCGAGAACGGGCAATAGAGCCGTCCAGCCAGTCCGTGAGCATAGCCAGGATAAACAGGGCCAAGGCTGCCCAGCGTGCGGTGAGGGAGGCTGACCCAAAGCTACCGCCCAGCAGCATCAACCACACAAAAAAGGGCACCATGACCACACGGATGCTGGTCAGCACATTGGGCAGATTCCAGTTTGATACAGCTGCTTGACTCACTTTATCCTCTCTTCTTTGACCCGGACCAGCTGGCAACTAACGTCCCGTTAGATTCCAGGCATCCTCAGAATCAGCCCGATCTGTGCCGGCATAGTAGTTTTGACTGCTTTCGTCTTCAGTCTGGGCTAAACCGTAGGAGCCTGAGGCCTCCTGCCAGTCATCTTGCTCAGGGGCTGGACTAGCTGCTTGCGGCGGCTCCTGCCCCTTAAGCCGGGCTAAAACCAGTTCTAAGTCGTCTGGCTGGACTAAAACGTCCCTGGCTTTGGAACCCTCAGAGGGCCCAACGATTTCCCGCGATTCCATCAGATCCATAAGGCGTCCGGCTCGGGCAAAACCTACCCTCAGTTTACGCTGCAACATGGAAGTAGACCCAAACTGAGTGGTAATCACAAGTTCAGCAGCCCGTAATAGGTCGTCCAGATCGTCGCCAATATCCTCATCAATTGTTTTTTTCTCCGCAGCCTGGAAGACATCGTCCTGGTAGTGGACCGGCATCTGTGTCTTGACGTGTTCTACAATCTCATGGATTTCTGATTCGCCTACCCAGGCTCCCTGCACACGCATGGGCTTGGAGGCTCCCATGGGCAGGAAGAGTGCATCACCTTGGCCAATAAGTTTTTCAGCCCCGGGCTGGTCCAGCACCACTCGAGAATCCGTTACTGACGAGGTGGCAAAAGCCATGCGGGATGGAACGTTGGCTTTAATGAGGCCGGTAACCACATCAACCGAAGGCCGTTGGGTAGCAAGCACCAGGTGAATACCTGCAGCCCGGGCCAGCTGGGTAATCCTTACAATAGACTCCTCAACATCTCGAGGAGCAACCATCATCAAATCTGCCAGCTCATCCACAATCACCAGCAGGTAGGGGTAGGCCTTGACCTTACGTTTTGACCCGGGGTCTGGCTCAATCTTGCCGGCCTGAACCGCCTTATTAAAGTCATCAATGTGCTTGTAGCCGTAGTGGGCTAGATCATCGTAGCGGGCATCCATTTCCCGCACTACCCACTGCAAAGCTTCAGCCGCTTTTTTGGGGTTAGTGATGATGGGGGTAATGAGGTGAGGGATGCCCTCATAGGCTGTCAGTTCCACGCGCTTGGGGTCAACCATAATCAGACGTACCTGATCAGGGGTCGAGCGCATCAGGATGGAGGTGATCATGGAGTTAACAAAAGAGGATTTACCGGCGCCGGTTGCACCTGCTACCAGCATATGCGGCATTTTTGCCAGATTAGCCAGGACAAAGCCACCTTCAACGTCCTTGCCCACGCCCATGACCATGGGGTGGGTGTTCTGGTGGGCCTGCGGCGAGCGCAGCACATCCCCTAGGGCAACGGTCTCCCTGTCCGTATTGGGAATTTCGATTCCTATGGCAGATTTGCCGGGAATGGGCGAGAGGATCCTAACGTCTGCTGAGGCTACGGCGTAGGAAATATTTTTTGAGAGGGCAGTAACCCGCTCTACTTTGGTTCCTGAGCCCAGCTCAATTTCGTAGCGGGTGACGGTGGGTCCCCGGGAAAAACCGGTTACTCGGGCGTCTACCTTAAACTGCTGTAGGACGCTGGTGAGGGCGTCAACAACTTCTTCGTTGACTTCAGAGGATTCTTTGGCCGGTGGTCCGGCTACCAGGATTGATTCTTGGGGTAGCTCATAGCTACCTGCGGAAGATTGAACTACTTGGGCAGGTCTGGGTTCGTTGGTGGCAGCGGTAATCGTGTTGTTTTGGATAGGCTGCTTTGTGCCAGTCTCGGGGGCTAGGCCGGCCCTAGGAGGGCTGGTTTTTGCAGCCTGTTTGACCTGCTGCAACCTTTGTCCTGGGGCTTGGGAGTTTTGGTTCTGCTCCCACTGATCTTGATCAAAGAGCTGGCCCTGGCCGCTGTCGGGGTCTGCTTGTGCTGCCCTGGATTTTTTGCTGCCCGGAGTTTTTTGTTTTCCTGCTGGTTGGGGGCCGGCATCGTAGGCTTCTTCTGGGGAAAGAAGGGCCGTTTCAAAGGCTTGATCTGCCTCATAGCGGTCTAGGCGCTTGTCCTTCTTTGCTCGAGGGCCAAAGCCTAGCCAGGCCCAAAATCCTTTGGATGATGGGGGCTGCTGGCCTTCCTCGTCCAGATAGCTGCGGTCATGCTGGTTTGGGGCAAATATTTCTGTGCTGGCTTCCTGGCTAGGTTTGTCTCCCAGGATGGTGTGGAAGAGAGCCAGAGTTTTGGGCCAGATGTGGCGGATGGGGGTTTTAGTTGCCACCAGCAAACCGCTGATAAAGATGAGGATGATCAGGAGCCATTCCAAAATACTGATGGATCCCAAGAGGCGTGATGCCGGGGTTCCCAGCAGGTAGCCGATCATGCCGCCTCCAGACCAGAGGGCTTGGAAGCCTTGAGAGAAGCCCGGGTAGCCGCTTATTTTTGCGTCTAGCAGGCTGATTGAAATGACCATAAGCAGCATGCCAAGGGCGATACGGTTATTGGCTGCTACTTCTAAAGGGTGGCGAAAAATTCTAAAAGAAAAGATGAGGCAAAAGATAGGGATGAGAAGAGCCCCTTGGCCAAAGGTTCCTGCAATGGCAACGTGCCAGGTGTTGATCAGCCAATCCAACCAGGGTAGCGTCGTCATGGACCGCCAGGCCCACCACTCTACCCCGGCAGTGATAAAGCCGATGACCAGGACCAGGAGAGCACCGCCGTCCCGCCTGTCCTGAGGTTCCAGGTCTGTCCGTAGTGCCCCCATACGCCGGATGGCGGCACCGATACCGTGCCCTAGCCCTACCCAGGCCCCGATAATAGTACGGGTAAACCAATTTCCTGCCTGGGCAGACTGGTTTTTTTGGGCGCTCCTAGCGGTACCGCTTCGTTTGGCGGTTCCGCTGCTGCTTGTCTTTTTGGCCCTGGACTTTGCTGTTCCAGAACGCTGCGAGTAGGATTTTGCTGCCATGTTTTTGTATCTAGTTCAGTCCTTGACCAATTTCTAGCTCTTCTAAAGAAGTCTATGCTCCTTTATTTTGTCCTTCATCTCTTAGGGTAAGGCCCATGTTTAGGCTACCTGATTAGGCCCTGTTTTCAGTGGGGTTATCTACCACCACGGGAATAATCATGGGTTTACGCCGCAGGCGGCGCGCCACCCAGGAGCCAATAGTGCGCCGAATAATCTGCTGGAGCTGGTGGGTTGTATGAATTTTTTCGGGTGCCAGGTGTAAGGCGTCTTCAAGGGCTGAGGTGATTTTAGGAATGATGTCCTCAAATACGGTCTCGTCCTCGGCTACTCCTCGGGCATGGATATCGGGCCCTGAGACTACCCTCTTACTGGCTCTGTCAACCACAGCAACGATGGAGACAAAGCCCTCTTCACCCAGGACTCTGCGGTCCTTAAGATCTTCTTCTGTGATTTCCCCCACAGAACGACCGTCAACGTAAACGTAGTCGCAGCGCACCTGGCCAACAATCTCTGCAAGACCGTCGGCTAAATCTACCACGCTTCCTCCCTCGCACAGGAGTACCCGTTCGGGGTCAACTCCGGTTTCTATGGCTAGGTTACCGTTGGCAATAAGGTGGCGAACTTCTCCGTGCACGGGTAGAACGTTCTTGGGTTTGAGGATGTTGTAGCAGTAGAGCAGCTCACCGGCAGCGGCGTGTCCGGAGACGTGTACCCTGGCATTGCCTTTATGAATTACCTTGGCTCCCAGTTTAAGGAGGGCGTTAATAACTCTAAAGACCGATGTCTCGTTACCCGGGATCAGGGATGAAGCAAGGACGATGGTGTCGCCTTCTTCTACTTGAATCTTGTGGTCGCCATTAGCCATACGAGAGAGGGCAGCCATGGGCTCTCCTTGGGAGCCGGTGCACATCATGACGATTTCTTCTGGCCTGTACTGGTCAATTTTTTTGAGGTCTACTAGCGTATCCTCTGGCACTTTGAGGTAACCCAGCTTTTCTGCGATGGTCATATTGCGCACCATAGAGCGGCCTACGAGCACTACTTTGCGGCCACGTTCTGCAGCTGCATCAAGAACCTGCTGTACCCGGTGAACGTGGGAAGAGAAGGAAGCTACGATAATGCGTTGGCTAGAGTCTCGAAATACTTCTGAAAGAACTTTGCCAATATTCTTTTCGGTGGGGGTAAAGCCGGGGACTTCTGCGTTGGTGGAGTCGGGCAGGAAAAGATCGACGCCTTCTTCTCCTAGTCGGGCAAAGTGGCGCAGGTCGGTTAGTCGCCCGTCCAGGGGCAGCTGATCCATTTTAAAATCGCCGGTGTGCAGTACCTTGCCTGCCACGGTGCGAATAAAAACTGCTAGCGCATCTGGGATGGAGTGGTTAACGGCAACAAATTCACATTCAAAGGGCCCAAAGCGCTCCACCTGGCCTTCTTTAACTGTTAGTGTGTAGGGTTTGATCCGGTGCTCGGCTAGTTTAGCCTCTACCAGTGCTAAGGTTAGCTCTGAGCCAATGAGAGGAATATCTGGCCGGCGTTTAAGCAGGTAGGGAACAGCTCCAATGTGGTCCTCGTGCCCGTGTGTAAGCACCACAGCTACAACGTCAGCCAGCCGATCTTTAATGTAGTTAAGGTCTGGCAAGATCAGGTCCACCCCGGGTTGCGACTCTTCGGGAAAGAGGACGCCGCAGTCTAGGACTAAGAGTTTACCGTTGATCTCGTAGACGGTCATGTTTCTGCCTACTTCGCCCAAACCACCCAGGGGTACTACACGCAGGGTATCCTTTTTGAGCTTTTTAGGCATCCGTAGCTCTGCATCAATTACTGCCAATATTTGTAGCCTTTCTTATCATGGTAAAAGCGAGCCTACGAACCGACTAGATTGGTCCGCAAGCCCGCTTCATCCGGCTTTTTCTATAATCTATCGAATGATGGTCTCTGCGATCACAGCCTGAGCAAGGTCTGCTCTGATCTGCTGTTCTTCCGCTGGAGTAGGGCCTACATGCGGCAAGCGAACAAGGGGGCAGGCCAGTCTCTCTTGCCAGTAGAGGATCTGCTTTGCCGCCACACAGCCGGGCACTCGGGACATGCAGGCCCGCACAATAGGGGCCAGCGTCAGGTGAAGTTCTTGGGCGCGGGCTAGATTTTGAGCCAGTGTGGCATCAATGAGTTCCCTAAATAGTTCTGGAGCCAGGTGCGTGCTGACGCCTACCAGGCCTACTGCCCCTTGAGCTAACCAGGGTAGGGTCAGCCCATCGTCACCGGAATAGTACTGTAGTTTGCTGGCGGCCATGACTTCGGTTGCGGCCGTGAAGTCTGCCTTGGCATCCTTAACAGCTAAGATGTTAGGATGCTTAGCTAATTCAAGGTAGGTTTGCAGCTGAATGGGGATTCCCGCTCGTCCGGGAATATCGTAAAGCATAATGGGGGTCTCTACGGCATCTGCAAGGCTTCTAAAGTGGGCCAGCAGCCCCGCCTGTGTTGGCTTGTTGTAGTAGGGGGTGACCACCAGCAGGCCGTCTACCCCTACTTTCTCTGCCCGAGCGGCAAGTTCGAGGGTGTGGGCCGTGTCATTGGAGCCTACCCCGGCAACAATTTTAGCCCTATCCCCTACCGCTTCTTGAACTATCCTAAAGACGCTCTCATTTTCTTGGTCTGTCATCGTGGAGTATTCACCGGTTGTACCGCAGACAACTAAGCCGTCATGGCCGCGGTCAACCAAATCCTGAGCAAGCTGAGCAGTCTGTTCCTGGTCTACTTCTCCTGACTTTTTAAAGGGAGTAACCATAGCAGTCAGTAAGCGGCCAAAGACCGGTTCTGCAAAGGTAGCTGCATTTTTTGGTGAAGACTCAGACATAAACCCAAGATTACCCGCTTTTAGGAACTTTCGCCGGATTTTTTGGCGTGTGATTGCTAAATCTACTGATGATCTAGATTTCTAGGTCTACCTCGGTCTTTCCTTGCCACAGTGCAATGGCGGTTCTCATTGCCTTTCGAGCCCGTTTTCTGTCCCCCGCGACGTCATAGAGGCTGGCTATATTAAACCAGTGCACCCAATTCTGGGGGTCAGCTTCGAGTAGGCTACGAAATTTCTGAAATTCTGCGTCTGCGGCTTCGCGGTCTACCCTTCCAGAGGGGCTACGCCTTAGGTTGTCTTCGGGTAGTTGTCCCTGTAGTCGGAGCTGGTGGGCTAGCTGCTGCACCCGGGAGCCAAAGAGGACTTCCCGGATCAGGGCCCAGGCGCCTAGGCAGGGAAGTACCAGCATGGATAGGCCTAGGATGAGGGCTGGGGCATTGGCTCCTTCTAGCAGTAAGAGACCTCGATGAAAGCAGACTCCTAGGTAAAAAACCAGTGCAGCAAGGATCAAGGCGGTAAAAGTTTTGCCCATACCGTTAGCTTCTACAAAAACAAAGACGGCAGAGAAAGCTAGGACAGCTAGCACAAAAAGCTTAAGTCCGGCGGCTAGGGGTAGTAAAAAAACCGTTAGCAGCAGGGCCAGGGCAAGTAGCAGCACAAAGAGTCGTAAAGACTTCATTAAAGACCCAGGTAGCTTGCTAGCCCCTGTGTTAGCCCCGGGTGCTGGGCTACTTGACGGATGCCCAGTAGAACCCCGGGCATAAAGGAGGCCCGGTCAAAGGAGTCGTGGCGAATCAGAAGCTGCTGGCCCCGATCACCCAAGAGAATTTCCTGGCTGGCGGTGAGTCCGAGTAATCGTACTGCGTGCACCCGAACGCCGTCGTAGTCTGCTCCTCGGGAGCCGCCTTGATCCGTTTTGGTAGCGTCGGGGCTGGCTCCCAGGCCGGCTTTTTGGCGGGCTTGGGCGATCTTTTGTGCAGTGTAGACCGCTGTGCCGGATGGGGCGTCTAGTTTGTCGGGATGGTGCATTTCAATGAGTTCAACAGATTCAAAAAATACTGCGGCGCGGGCAGCAAATTCACTGGCTAAAACGGCACCGATCGCAAAGTTTGGGGCCAGTAGGACTCCAATGTCCCGGTGCTGGGCAAGCAGGTCTTCCAGGCCTGTGCGTTTGGCTTGGTCCCAACCGCTTGTTCCAACAACCGCATGGATATTGTGCTCTACCGCAAAGCGGACGTTGGTCTCAGTGGCTTCAGGAACCGTCAAGTCCACTAGGACCTGGGCACCGGTGGTCAGTAGCGTCTCTAGAGGGTCTTCCCGCCCCAGGGCTGCTACCAGTTCCATGTCTTGGGCGGCCTCAATGGCCTGTACTGCTTGACTTCCCATACGTCCGTAGGCCCCGGCTACGGCAACCTTCCAAACCCGATCCATCTATCTTTCCTGCCTTTGCTAGGGCTGTTCCAAGGCCAGCCCAGATTCTTTGTCCTTGCCAACTTTAGCGTCTTTCTTCAGATCTTTTTTAAGCTTGAGCTGAATATTGGGCGAGGCTGGGTCATAAATATAATCGGTCTATCGTTCCTGGCTGAGGTGCGAAGTTTTACTGAGCATTATGGTGGAGCTTATAATTCCGACGGCTGCCCAGGTGAGGGCAAGTAAAAAGCCTAGGGTACTGGGCTGTCTGAGAATACTAACTTGGTAGGTTAGGGGGTTTAGGGCTGCGACTGTTGCAAGCCAGTTTCCTTGAATAGGGTAGAACAAGGGGGCTGTAAAGACTACTGGGAGGGAAGTCACAGTAACCACAAAGTCACGTTTTGCGTAGGAGTCAATTTTTCCTCCTAGAGCTGCGCCGAATCCGCACCAGCCTGTTACGAATAATATTCCTAGGCCTAGTAAATTTAACATTCTAAATATATCTACTGAAGATTCTGGAGATATTAAAATAGAGCAAAAGAATAGAAGAATAAATTGAGCTATAAATATTAATGACCCAAAAATGACGATACTGATTATATACCCTGCAATTGATCCACCTTGAAGTATGTATAGAGCTAAAACACCCCATTTTCTGTCATTGGCGACATCACTTATGCTTGTTGTTGCTGCACGGAATGCCAGTAAGCATACTAACCCGGCTAGAACAAATTCACTGTAGCTGGCAATTTTTCCTTCCAGGGAGTTGCGGAGCCCTGTGGACAGGAAGAGCAGGTAAGCGGCGGGTTCAATAAATCGACCCAGGTATGAACTACGCCAGTTCCATAAGGATAGAAAATGGAATTTTATAAGGATAAGAGGACGCAGCATTAGAAGGTTCTTTCTCTAATATGTCTATAAACATCCCAAAGGTCTTCAGTTAAACCTGGGTATAGTTTTAAGTATTTTTCAATGGGTAAGTCGGCAATTATCTTTCCCTCGTTGATAGCAATTACTCGTGTGCAGTGGCTGGAGAATCTAGAGGTTTCGTGGGTGCTTATCAGGGCAGTGGATCCTTGTTTTCTGCAATCATCGAGGTATTTAAAAACAGCTTCTATGCCTTCCGGGTCTAGGCCGGTGGTAGGTTCGTCAAGAATCATTAATTGGGGGTTTCCTGCAATTGCTCGCGCGATTTGTGTTCGTCGTAGTTCTCCACCAGATAATGTTTCAGCAGTTTTATCCATATAGTTGCTTAATCCCAGTGTTGTGGCAACTTCTTCAATTATTGAGCTAGTTTGTTTTCGGAGCTTTCTTTGCCTGATTTCTAGACCTAGGGAGATATTTTGGCGCACTGTAAGAGACCAGTCAATTATTTCGCGCTGGGGGCACCATCCTATTTTTGACCGGTCGATATTAATTGCTAGTGTTCCCGAGCTGGGGAGGGTGAATCCGCTAACTAGGTCAAAAAGGGTTGTTTTCCCTGCACCATTATGGCCAACAACAGCTATAATCTCCCCCGAGCAAATAGTTAAATTTACTTTATTAATTGCAGGTTTTGTCTTGTTTGGAAATTTTTTTACTAGATTTTTTCCAAGAATAAGTGGGTTCAAAATATTATTCCTGTCGAACTATGTAGGAGATCAGTTTTGCAGGTTGGCCTAAGTTGTGTTTTAGGAAAGAAAATATTAAGTATCGTATTTGACAATACCTTTTCATTACTATTTACTACCAACGGTAAACTTATTCAGATAGGACAGTCGGAGTAGACCTGGCGAGGCAGGGGTTGTGGGTTTTGTCCTCTATAGATAAGCTTTACTTATTTTTCCCTCGGGGAAAATAAATGAAGTATAGCCGATGAGGCAAAAGCTGCGGACATTGCTAATAAAATTTTTCCTGGCATTACTTCTAAACCAATAAAAAATACCGCTGCAATTATCCCAATAATAGAAAGTATTCCAATGGTTAAATCATATTTTTTCATAATTACACATTCCTTTCAATAGGTATTTCTGTTACTACTAGAGGAGAGACTATTTCATCCCTATGGGTAACAATTATACAAACTTTATTTTTAGTATACTCCATTAGCACCTTTTGAGCCAAGTTAAGAGAAGGAAGATCAAGTGCACCGAAGGGCTCATCAAGTAAAATTACTTTACTAGGGCGGGAGATCGTTAATAAAAAATCTAATTTTTCCTTCATCCCTAAAGAAAAGTTATCAACAGTATCATTTCTAGATAAAAGATTAAACATTTCTAGAAGCTCGAAGCAGTCCCTATAAAATTCCCTCAAATTATCCTCAGTCATTTTCCATAAGGTGGCAATAAGGCCAAGATGTTCTTCTATGTTTAATTCAGGCACAAGAGATGATTCAGAAGATAAGTAAGAAACATCAGTTCGCATAATTGGATAATTTCCTAAAGTTATTTCACCATTTTTAGGTTTTCTTAGGCCGGCTATCAGTTCCAATAGTGTCGTTTTACCCGCCCCATTCGGTCCTACTAATCTATATAATTTATCAGTTTCAAATATTTCGCTAAAACCGTCAAATATATTAACCTGGGAACCTGGGTATTGATAATTAATACTTTTTATAATTAAGCTAGACAATGGAAGCACCTACAAATGTTGTTAAAAATAAATATATAATCATAATTATAGAAATAGTTAAGCTCGCTCCGCAAGAGATACCAGAAAATTGGGGTGCATATTTATTAAATAATAAAATTAAAATGATGTTTAGAAGGAACGAAATAACTGTAACTAAAATTGAAATATCAGTTTCAAGCGCAAATAAATAAGAGGCAGCATTGACCACCGATAAAACAGATAAATAAAAGGAAATGCAGATAAAGAGGTTCCTGAGACTAAATGGTCTCTTATAAAGACTCGCGATCGCCCCCGCAAAACAAGTTAAAATAAAACTGACGGAAACAAACAAGGGGAGCACAAATAGAAGGCCCACAATCGCTGCCACAACAGTAGATTCAATCTCAATTATATTATTTTTTACTAAATAAAATTCAACTATAAAATATGAAATACTTACCAAAAGTAATGTAGAAATAAAGAAATAAAATCTCCCGCGCATCGTCAGAAAATATTTATCATTTATCTTACACAACTTTTGTTGAGTACTACTATATCCCCTGTCAAAATTTAACATAACTAAAATTTCCTTCAATAAATACACCTACAATGATAAAAAATATACCGGATAGTATTAATCTCATAAAATATAAAGAGCTAGTTTTAATATAATCTTTACTCAAATATTTATGAGAAACGGATAGTAATGCTAATTCTATTGGAATTATAGAAGAGGAAGTTATAAGAAAAAATCCGTATACTTCAAACAAAATATGGGGTAAAAGACCAGTTACCAAAGTTTCATGGTGTCCCCCTGAAAATACAGCAAATACCACCGCACCCGTTAATGAACCGTTTAGAAATAAGAGAATCATAGGTATCACACAAAAAGAAACGATACCTAATACTAGTAATGAGGCTCCAAAAATAAGGTTATTTTGGGCTATCGCTGCCATAGAAGAAGAGCTACTTTCAGGAGTAAGATCATTAATGTTTAGATTTAGCTGCACTGAAAAGAAACCATATAATAATCCCAAACAAAAAAACAAACTGCTGCAGATTAAAGTGTTCCTAACCCAATTTTTCTGTTTAGCTATTGGCATAAGATACATCCAATCCTTTGCTACCTATTTTTAATATAATTTTGTTTCCAATATATTTAAGAATGAAGAAACAGAAAAAAAGTAATATTATATATATAAAAGTACAAACAACTGTAACAATCTCAGGAATTAAAGAGCCTAAGATATTAAGTCCTAATACAAAATATGATGGTATGACTATGTACCAGAGTCTAGGAATACCTTGAAGCTTGCTTCGTAGAGTCTCAGAAGCTGATCCCAATCCTTGCTCATAGTCCCTCTCACTTCTTGTCTGAACCATTAACAGAGGAGCCATATACCATTGAGTTTCCACTGCAAGAAAGAATGCTATTATTACTACCAGTAGATAAATTGCTAATAATGCAATTGAAAAATTTTTATATACTAAAAATACGGAAGTAATTAATATAAAAATAGATGAAGATGGAAACAAGAAAACGCCAGTAACAGTCTTACGTGCACATACTTCAGATTTTATTCCCTCTAGCTCCGGGGTTAGAAGCAGCCATCTGAGTCTTTTTTGAATGCTAGCAACCCCCACCGTGGGCATTAATTCATAAATTATTTCACTCATCTGAATATTTATTACCATGACGGAAACTATACTAATAGTTAGTAATATTAACCATTCGTTTGATGAAAAATTTATAATTCCTAAAGCAAAAGATAGAATAAAAGAGGACTCTGGATTCGGAAGTATGAGAAACCAAAAATATTTTGAGACTACCCATCGGTTTTTGAGCATATTCCTAGCCAAAGCAACGTTAATATAACCAAAAGGTTTAACGAACTTGCACACTCCTAGAAGATAAAAGTAAACCGCATCTTTTAACTCTTCCGTATTTTCCCTATCCCTTTTAGTCAAAATACTTGATCGATAAAAGTAAGAAAATAGTATAAAAATGGTCAAAAAAAACACAATTGGATATGTAGAAATTGATTCAACATAATTAAAATGATAATAAAATTTTGATATTTCGTAGATATCTGCTTTAACGTTATTGGAAAAATCATGCATGGCGGAATTCCACGCAGAATCTTCCAACACTTGATCAACAGTTGATACATTACTTCGTGCAGATATCAGAAAGTTAAATATAACAGTATTCGAGATAAAAAATCCTACAATGGATGCCGCAATAGATATCAGAAATGCTGTGACAAAACGCTTGAACCCTGTTTTTTTTAGAACCCTGAACTTGAGGATAAGAGTTCCAATTACCCCTCCAAATCTTATGGCGGCAAATGAGATAAAAGGTAATAGAATCATCCATATAAATACATATTGTCGATGATTATTAAGGGAAAGTCCCCTAATCAAAAATGCGTACCCAATCGGTAAAAATATTACTGGGTTCCTATAAAAAAGGTATGTAACTTCAGACTTAAGAAGTATCTTAGCGAGCATACTACTGGTAGCCGGGGACAAACGACTCATCGATTCAAAGGGAAAAGCACAGATACGAGGTGTAGAAGATATGCCTAAAATAAAACAAACAGCAATTACATATAGTGGTCCCACCCATGGATAGTTTAATAAATTAGGGAAGGCCTTAATAAATCCGAAACAAAATATCCCTGATAGCAGAACTTGTATACAAAATGAAATCTGTAGCTGCCTCATAACTGAGATCCTTCGGCCCAAAAAGGTGGCCTTACCCTGCATCCATAAATCAAAAAAACCGATTTTTATACCGAGAGAGTGAACTAATCTTTTATTTAGCTCATGATCCGACACCCATCTTCGTCGTAATAAAATATCATTCAAATTAATGTATTGCAGTGCGGGGGTTCTAGGGCTCCGCACTGCAACATTTTTGGATAATTTTTCATTTACCACGCGATTACGGCCTTGCGTCCCCTCTTCTTAACTTCATTCTTAAGATATTGGCGAATTGTTTCCCTACCAGCTGCGGCGATTAAACTAAGCCCACCAGAACCAATACCAGTTAGAATCGTTAGAATAGTAGTAACAGCTCCACCGGCTTCTATAATGTTAAGAATAGTTGCCGCCAGTCCAGCGGGAATTCCGAATTCTTTTACCATGTTTGCCAGGGGTAGGCCTTGCATAACAAAAAATGCCAAGCACATGCAGGCAGTAGTTAGCAAACCAACGGTCATCAAATTTATGGCACTATACTGTTTCATTTTAGTATATTCCCTTCGTTTTGTATGCGAAAAGATGGATTTTGCAGATACATACTCTCTTATGCGATTTTGAGTACACAAAAATTCTAGCACCTTGATAGACAGTATGGAAGATGTATTTCTGTTAAATATTAAATTTTGAAAACTCAAAGCTAAAATTGACTAAATTTATATGACAGGTCGTTGGGGTATTAATGTTTCCTAATAAGGTGAGAGGGTACGGACTTGACTTTTTGTTACAGTAATTTGGTGGAGGCTGAGACGACTGACTGGGTGGTTGATGAAGCTAGGACCGACTGCATGCCCTGAGGGACCTCTTAGAAAAACTTCTTATTATTGACAAATATGGACCTTTACTTCTTTGATCGCCTGCTCCACAACCTTTCGTACTGTAACCCATAGCTTAAATCTTTAACTCACTACGCAACGACGTCGTAGACCGAATATCAAATTTTTTGAGCTTGTCAAGTTGTTGTGCGTGAGGCTAGATTTATAAATATTTGTCAAAGCGGTCGGGGTAAGCTACGGCTATCTGGTTGATAGCTTGTTTCCAGCCAGAAACTCGTGCTCCTTCCATGAACCGACCAGCGGTTGCTGAGCCCTGTTTGCTTTGCTTGGCTCGTTAGGCAGCTCGTTTGTCTTCGATGAGGCTTATTCAAAAGTTAGGTAAGCACTCCACGCCCACCAAGAGACAACGGCCGCTTACCTTGTATATTCTAGGGTGTTTGCAGTGGTGCGAGGGCTGGTGTCTTATGCAGCTGGGAGAACTTGTGAACAAGCCGCAATAAACCTCCTAGTACTGGGGGCTAGATATTGGTCTGTGGTAAGAACGCGGGCGTAGACAATTTTGATGTGGGTGCTGATCCTGGGTTGCTGGGCATGTCAGCTTACATTCACTTTTCTTACCCCTATATTTAAGGATGAAAGCTTTTTCCTAAGGAAGGTAGGCAGCATGAAAGCCGAAAAATCGAAAGAAATTTTCTGGAGTATCATCTCAATTGTCGTAGGCGGAGGAGCCTGGCTAACCATGCAGAATATTTCATGGGGTGTAGTAGACCCAGCGAAGGTCGGTCTCGTGTTCGCCGTAATTGGCCTCATTTCGCTTATCTGGGCTCTCTTCGACAAAAACTCCGATTAGCTGACGAGTCTACGAGGCCATCAAGTCCTCAGGAGCTACTCCAAGGTTGGGATGCGCAACAGTGGAAAATTGCTGACATCGAATTAGAAAAGGGTATTCTCGATTTCCATACAAGGGTTCCGGAACATCTCCTTCTCAAATGTATATTATTTCTGCTGTTGCAGGTGGGTAAGTAGGATTAATTTTAATGGATAAGTTTAAAGCTACCTTCAACGATTACTATTATCGAAATTTAGCAATATTTATTTCTTTAAAATATTTTGCTTCCACTATAGCAAACATGGCAATAACCCTGCTCGTATTAAAGAATAGTAGTCTAACCTATGCTGCACTGGTTGCTGCCGCAATGGTCTTATCCAACGTTCTATTGGCACCTTTCTCTGGGAGCCTATCAGATCGGGGAGAAGCCAAGAAGCTCATAAAATATTCAGCGATTATAGAAATAATTATTTATGTCATTCTAGGCTTTATGATTGGGAGCATTAATAATGTTACTATAAGTTTGCTAGCCTTCTTGAGCTTTATACTAGGTCTCATAGCGAGTGTTCAGAACCCTTCCATCTCTGTTTTTATTCGCGGCGGCTCAGAAGGATCTATAAAAGATAAAGTATCAACAATAAGAAGCTTAAGAAACCTCTCCCTCGTTCTAGGCCCCGGAGTAGGCGCATCCTTAACAAGCTCCTTAAACCATAACCTAGTGTTGCTATTCCCCTCATTTATAATTGCCACCGCCTTACTTTTTATACAAAAGATAGACGTAAATCATAAAAAACACGATAAAAAAGTGGGCATCCTAAAAGATTTACTGAATGCCGGAAAAATCTTTTTAAAAATAAAATGGCTCCCCTGGTTTGCCCTCCATGGCACCCTGGTTGGGGGACTCTGGCTGGCAAGTTTTAGAATTGTCGCAGCTGACTACTTTATATCTCGGGTAAGCAACCCCTCAATATGGGGATGGATGGTAGGGGTATTCAACATAGGGTTAATCATTGGAAGCGTCCTAACGGTTAAAGTACAATTCTCAAAAGAAATATTTTGGGCCTTTTTCTCTTCTTTCGGAATTGGGGCTCCTCTCTTATGCATGACCTTTGACGGAGTTCCTCTCATAACCCTTCTTTTTCTTTTCCTCCTATCCGGAATCATGTTTGAGCTCCTAATATTTTATGGACAAACTGTAGTGCTAGATGGAGTTCCAAAAACAAACGTAGGTAGAATTTCCTCCCTGCTCTCTATCTGTGAAAATTTTGGAATATTTTCGGGATACCTTATCCTCCTAATCCCAGGAATTTCTTCCAACAAGGAAGAATTCTTATACTTTTCCCCTCTATTAATTTCCTTTATTTCGCTTATATTCCCTATTATTCTCATTTTTGTTTTTAGAAAAACATTCGGCAACTACAACAAAGGTTGGAAGACCGAAGACTGGAAAAACTATTACTCATAGTTCATAGCCAGCAGACCCAGGGTCCAATCACCTACCCACAAATGTCTTTGAGACACCCCCTTAATCTGCTCCATCAGCTACGGATGCATCTAAACTTATACAGTCGCAGCCCCTCCCCCTCGCAGAGCACCTAAGGTTCACCGTGAACAATAACCATGTATTCCGCTCCAGCCTTGACCCAGCCCAAGGGCAGCAGCACTACTTTATGCCAGGCTTAGACGGACTCAGAGCCCTAGCCGTACTAGCAGTAGTCCTCTACCACCTCTGGCCACAACTGCTACCAACAGGCATGGTAGGTGTTGATATTTTTTTTGTTATCTCCGGCTACCTCATCACAGCCCTACTACTGCGCGAAGGAGCCTACCAAGGCTCCATGAACATCATCAACTTTTGGCTACGCCGGGCACGCCGGCTACTACCAGCAATATTTGTGCTAGTAATCACTATAGCTGCCCTCAGCTGCTTTCTTGAAGCCGATGCCCGAGTAGGGCTCAGCCGGCAAATACTGGGCGCCTTCACCTTCTCCTCCAACTGGCTTTACATAGCAGCAGGAAAAGACTACTTTGCCCAAACCTCCCCAGAATTATTAACCAACTTTTGGTCCCTAGCCCTCGAAGAGCAATTCTATATTTTTTGGCCAGTCATCCTGGTTTTTATTTTCATGTTCATCAGCAGCTGGAAGAACAGAGCCCTCATCCCCCTTATCCTGGGCCTCAGCTCACTCCTACTAGCCGGCATCCTATCCCTTTTCCCCGTTACCACCAGCCGAATCTACTACGGCACCGACAGCCACCTCTACGGGCTAATGCTCGGAGTTCTCCTAGCCTTTCTTGCGCCCTGGAGCATGTACCCCCCGGCCAATAAGCGTCTACACTCCAACCAAAACTATCCCCAGGCCCTCCTCGCCTCCCTGCGCACAACCCTGGCATGGTGCTGCCTCCTAGCGCTGCCAGCCCTCATGCTCTCCCCCCTCCACCATGCCCCAAAACTTCTCCTACCCTGGGGGCTCTTCCTAGCCTGCCTACTAACAGCAGGCGTTATTCAAGGCCTCTTTGACGACCTACACAATCCCCTAGCAGAGCTCATGCGCCAGCTACTCTCCCTCAAAGCGCTGGTCTGGCTAGGCCAACGTTCCTACGGCATCTACCTCTGGCACTGGCCCCTCTACGTCCTCACCCATTACCTGCCCCTACAACTCAGCTCCCCCTGGCGCAGCCCGTTTGTCCTCCTAGCCACCCTGCTTCTGGCCGGTCTATCCTACCGCTACATTGAAGAACCCATCCGCCGGCTAGGCTTTAAAACCGCCCTGACCAGCTGGGTAAAATCCTTACGCAGCTCAAAGCCAGCCCTAGGCCTAACCGCCCTGGTTCTGCTACTAGCCGCCAGCCTAGGAACCGGGCTCGCCCTCAACAACGCACCCCAGCAAACCCAGGCACAAGAAGTTGTTGCGGCAGGCTCAGCTGCTGCCTCAACACCAAGCCAGCAACCAGAAGAGCAAACCAAGCTAGCCCAACAACCCGGCAGCATCAGCATTATCGGAGACTCTGTAACCCTAGCTGCCAGCCCAGCCATCCAAGAAGCACTACCCACAGCCCATATTGATGCCCAAACCTCCCGTACCTTCAGCAGCTATCAGCAGCAGATCGAGAGCCAATCCGATCAAGGCCAGCTAGGTCAGATCCTCATCATCGCCCTCACCACTAACTCAACCCTCAACCAGCAAGAAGTCACACAAACAGCCCAACACCTCCTGAACCAGCAGCAAAGAATCCTTATCTTTGTCAACGGGTACGCCCCAGAAGAATTCAGCTGGGTTCAACCCTCCAACCAGGTTCTCACAAACCTAGCCGCAACAGACCCACAAAGAATCATCATCGCAGACTGGGCCAGCGCAGCAGCCGGCCACCCCACCTACTTTGTTTCAGATGGCATCCACCCCCAAGAGCAAGGACAGCAAGCCTACGCCCTCACCCTGGCCGCCGCCGTCCAAGAGGCCAGAAACCGGCTAGGCCTCACCGAAGGCCAAGCCAGCCAGAATACACCCTAATACAGAATGGTAGTGATCATCTGCTGTTCTGCCAGCCAAGCGGCCAGCTGCTGCACCTCATCCAAGGAAACCGATCGGATAGCCTGCTGTAATTCATCCAAACTGGTGTACCTGCCCGCTTCTAACTCAGCCCGCCCTAAGCGGCTCATACGAGAACTCGCATCCTCACTGCCCATCACGGTGGCAGCACTAAGCTGACCAGCCACCTTAGCCAGTTCGGCCTCGCTCAGCCCCGTCCGGGCAAGCTCAGCAAATTCATGACGCATCAACTGGCAGACCTGCTCCACCTTAGCCGCCAAACAACCGGCGTACATAGCAAAATACCCGGTATCAGCATAGGAGGTAGAAAAAGCAAAGGTTGAATAAGCCAACCCCCGCTTCTCCCGAATCTGCTGAAAAAGCCGTGAAGACATGCCCCCACCCAAGGCAGCAGTCAAAACACTCATAGCATAGCGGCGCTCATCACCGGCAATAAGGCTAGGACAGCCCATCACAATATTGGCCTGCTCAAACCCTTTAGTCATCTCACCCAAGGATTTTTCTGGAATAATACTCTGCTGCCGCCGGGGCCGACGCTGCTGCGGCTGAGCCCGCTGCTCCCGCTTTTGATCTATCCAACCATACCGGCTCAAAGACCGATAAACCAGATCCACCAGCTGCTGATGCTCCAAAGCACCCGCAGCAGAAATAACCAACCGGTCCGGGGTATAAAACTTCTTATAATGCTCCCAAACAGCCTGGCGCGATACCTGCTCAATCTCTGGCCGGCTACCACCAATTGGCCGGCCCAAAGGGTGCTGGCCCATGAGCTGACCCATAAAATTTTCAAAAACAAGATCGGTAGGGTCATCTTGATCCATGGCAATTTCTTCCAGGATAACCCCGCGCTCCTGCTCCATCAATTCAGGATCCAAAACCGCATTAACAACCATATCCGCCAAAACATCAACAGCCATAGCCAGATCCTCACCCAGGACCCGGGCATAATAGCAGGTATGTTCCTTAGCCGTTAAAGCATTAGACTCACCCCCAACCCGGTCAAAAGCCTGAGCTATCTCCAAGGCAGAACGGTTACTCGTTCCCTTAAAAAGGAGGTGCTCCAAAAAATGGGTTGATCCAAACATACCCGCAGTCTCGTCCCGGGAACCAACCCCCACCCAAAAACCAACCGAAACACTGCGCAAAGAAGGCATAGATTCACTAATAACCCGAATACCTCCAGGCAAAATCGACCGACGAACCTGGTGGCCACCTGAGCCAGCATCAATCAAACGCCCATAGGGGTCCTGACGCTCCTGAGTGGTCTGATCGTATTCGATGGGTAGTAGAACCGGCATAAAGTCCTCACGTCTGCTAGAAAAATAATGAGAGAATGCAGTAGTCAGGCCCCCTGCCTAAACAGGGGGCCTGACTACTAGCGCAATAGGCTTTTAAAACTCTGCCTCATCCTGATTGTCTTCCTCTGAAGCCTGATCTTCATCGGCAACAACCGGAGCTAAAGAAAGTTTACCGCGGTCATCAATCTTGCTAATTTCAACCTGCACCTTTTGCCCAACGGCAACAACGTCCTCTACATCGTTAACCCGCTTGCCCTCGTTAAGCTTACGCAACTCAGAAATATGCAGCAGGCCATCCTTACCGGGAGTAAGGGAAACAAAGGCACCAAAGGTAGTAGTTTTAACAACGGTACCCAGGTAACGTTCGCCAACTTCGGGCACCTGGGGATTAGCAATCGCGTTAATAGCTGAGCGAGCTGCCTCCGCCGAAGGACCATCCATACCGCCAATATAGACGGTACCGTCATCTTCAATAGAAATATCGGTCCCAGTTTCTTCCTGAATCTGGTTGATCATCTTACCCTTAGGACCAATAACCTCACCGATCTTAGAAACCGGCACGTTAACGGAAATAACCCGCGGTGCGTAGTCGCTCATCTCATCCGGAGCATCAATAGCGGCAGTCAGTACCTCTAAGATGTGCAGACGGGCCTCCCTAGCCTGGGTAAGGGCCGCCGCCAGCACAGAAGCCGGAATACCGTCCAGTTTAGTATCAAGCTGGATAGCAGTGACAAACTCGGAGGTACCGGCAACTTTAAAGTCCATATCGCCCAAGGCATCCTCTGCACCAAGAATGTCGGTTAAGGCGGCATAACGAGTCTCACCATCAACCTGATCAGAAACCAGGCCCATAGCAATACCGGCCACCGGAGCCCGCAAAGGTACACCGGCATTAAGCATAGACAGGGTAGAAGCACAAACAGAACCCATGGATGTTGAACCATTAGAACCAAGGGCTTCAGAAACCTGCCGAATAGCATAGGGAAAGTCTTCACGGGCAGGCAGCACCGGCACCAGGGCCCGCTCAGCAAGAGCACCATGACCTATTTCACGACGCTTGGGTGAGCCCACCCGCCCAGTTTCACCCGTGGAGTAGGGCGGAAAATTGTAGTGGTGAATGTAACGTTTAGCTTTAACCGGGTACAGCGAGTCAAGCTGCTGCTCCATCTTGAGCATGTTTAAGGTAGTGACACCCATAATCTGGGTTTCACCGCGCTCAAAAATAGCTGACCCGTGAACCCGCGGTAGCACTTCTACTTCCGCGGTCAACTGGCGAATATCGGTAAGCCCACGCCCGTCAATTCGAACCTGCTCCGTGAGAATACGTTGGCGCACAGTCTGCTTGGTCAAGGCGTTAAAGGCTGCATTGATCTCTTCATCACGGCCTTCAAATTCCTTGCCTTCACCGGCCAGCTGATCAATAATTTCTTGCTGCAGCTCAGCAGAAGCTATTTCACGTTCCTGCTTACCGGCAATAGAATAAACGGCAAGGATTTTCTCCTGCGCAAACTCTTTAACTGCCGCATCAACGTCCTCACCGTGTGAGCCAAAGGTTGGCAGCTCCAGAGGCTCCGATCCCGCCTGTTCTTTAAGAGCCAGCTGGGCCTGGCAGAGAGCCTTAATAAAAGGTTTTGCTGCCTCCAGCCCCTGAGCCACAATCTCCTCGGTGGGCGCCTGCTGGCCCTTATCTTTAATTAAAGTCCAGGAATTATCGGTTGCTTCTGCCTCTACCATCATAATAGCCACGTCTTCGCTACCGTCTGCCTTGCTAACAATACGGCCGGCTACAGCCATATCAAAGGTAGCGTTTTCCAGCTGCGAGTACTTAGGGAAACAAACCCACTGGCCGTCTATCAAAGCAATCCGCACACCGCCAATAGGGCCCGAAAAAGGGGCACCGGAGAGAGCGGTAGAGCAGGAGGCCGCGTTGATAGCTACGGTATTGTAAATCTCATCCGGTTCGATAGTCAGAACGGTAACAACCACCTGAACTTCATTCCGGATTCCCTTGGTAAAAGCCGGACGCAAAGGGCGGTCAATTAATCGGGCAGCCAAGACAGCCTCGGTAGAGGGCCGGCCTTCTCTACGGAAAAAAGAACCGGGAATTTTTCCGGCTGCATACATACGCTCTTCAACGTCAACGGTCAGCGGAAAGAAATCAAAACCTTCCCGAGGTGATTTACCAATAGCCGTTGCCGAGAGCAGGGTAGTTTCTTCGTCGATGGTCACCAGGGCTGAGCCTGCTGCCTGTTTTGCCAGCCGTCCGGTCTCAAAACGGACGGTACGCTGGCCAAATTTGCCGTTGTCAATGATTGCTTCAGCAAATTGAATTTCGGGACCTTCCAAGGGGTTCCTCCACTTCTTGTTCTACTTCTGCTGAGCATTGAGCCGGCTTAGAGCTTGGATCTTCGATTGAAGTTCACGGTCTGCACCTGTCGTGCCTTCCGTAAGCCACAACCGAGGACCACAGGTCTGTAAGCGGCCAACCTCAGTTAGTTTGACTGTTAATGTTTAATGTTTCTGAGCCAGGCAAGGGGGCAAACAGCCCACCCCCACCCTGCTGAGGACCGGCAGCAACCGCCCCTTATTTTAAGGGAAAGATACTGCCCGGCCCGCTGGCAAGATTGGCCCGCCTTAGCGACGAATGCCTAGACGCTCAATGAGTGAACGATACCGTTCAATATCAATACGCTTAAGGTAACCAAGCATGTTACGGCGACGGCCAACAAGGATCATCAGCCCGCGACGTGAATGGTGATCGTGCGTATGGAACTTAAGGTGTTCAGTCAGATCGCTAATCCGACGAGTAAGAACCGCAATCTGCACTTCTGGAGAACCGGTGTCCCCCTCATGAGTTGCGTATTCTTTAATGATTTCCTGCTTAATAGCTGGATCAAGTGCCACTGAAATAACTCCTAGAGTTAGTGCCGTGTAGCGGCCCGGTCAACATTTTTGCTGCCGGGTTGAGGATTTTTAGATACTGTCCAAAGAATCGCTGCATGCAACAACCACGGACCGCAGTTACATGCAGTCACCACACTACCCCAAACTTTAGGTTGAACAAAGGATGACAACCTCTTTAAAATGTCAGGCCTGTTTTTCTTGCCGAACAGAAAGCCGGTAAATAAGAAAAAGCAGGGCAGACCAAATGACTCCCACGATCAGGGCTAGGCGAGTATCCGGAAAGAAGGCAAAAAGCACCAGGACAGCCAGCATAAAGGCCAGAGCCGCCCAAGAAGCTAGCGGCCAGCCGGGACTAGGAAACTGGCTGCTAGCGCCGCTTCGAGCCAGCTCTCTTTTAAAGGCAAGGTGAGAGATAAGAATCATAATCCAGACCATGACCGTAGCAAAAGTAGCCAGCGAGGCCACAACCAAAAAGGCATTTTCAAAAAAGTGATTGGCCAGGACCCCCAGCACCATCACCAAACCCATGCAGACTACGGTCATGTAGGGAGTTCCATTTTTAGCCACAGCCCCAAAGGAACGTGGCGCCAGCCCTCGGGTAGAAAGACCGTAGAGCATACGACCAGCACCGTAGACATCAGCGTTAATGGCGGATACAGCGGCGGTGATCACCACAAAATTGAGCAGATCTGCTGCCCAGCTAATACCCAAACCCTCAAAAATTTGCACAAAAGGTGAGGCCTGCCCGTCTATATCACTCCAAGGGTAGAGGGACATAATAACCGTCAGGGTCAGCACATAAAAAAGAAGAATTCGAACCGGAGTGGTGTTAACGGCCTTGGGTATAGATTGACTAGGGTTTTCGGCCTCTCCTGCGGCAACACCAATGGTCTCTATACCGCCAAAGGCAAACATCACCACGGTAAAGCAGGCCAGAAACCCGGTCAAGCCATGCGCAAAAAAACCGCCTTGGTTCCACAGGTTGGCTGGGCTAGCTGGAACATCTGAATGCAGCTGCACCCCAAAGATCATCAGCAGGATCCCACCCACAATCATGGCCACAATAGCAGCGACCTTGATGGCGGTAAACCAAAATTCGCTCTCACCAAAAGCCTTAACCTGAACCAGGTTAATAACCATAATCAGCAAAATAACCGAAGCTATCCACACCCAGGCCGGCGTACTGGGAAACCAAAGTTTCATATAAATAGCAAAAGCTGTGCAGTCTGCAATAGCAACCAAAGCCATTTCAAAGGCATAGGTCCAGCCGGTAACAAAGCCAGCCCAGCGGCCTAAATAACGCGTGGCATACTCCGAAAAAGCTCCCGATACCGGATGAGCCAGGGCCATTTCTCCCATAGCCCGCATGACCATAAAAACCGCTGCCCCACCAAGGAGGTAGGCCAAAATAACGCTGGGCCCGGCAAAGGAAATAGCACTAGCCGATCCGTAAAAAAGGCCGGTGCCTATTGCCGAGCCAAGGGCAATAAAAAGGATGTGCCGCAGGGACAGGCCGCGGCGCAAACTAGCTGCTGGGACAGGACTCTGCTGGCCTGACTGCTCAAACATGAGACTTCTCTCCTTGGCGTGGACAGGGTAAAAAGTAATATTTTACGTAATGTATTGTTCTTGTTCCTGCCCAAAAAACCTAATGCTGTCCCATTATGTGTACTCCAGGCGGGCGCTAGCCACCCCAGCTCAAGGGGGCAGGCCCCTACCCTACTCAAGTCACTGTTACATCGAGCAGCAAGAAATAGAACTTTGCCAACAAAAAGGAAAGAATAGAAACATGCCTAATACAGAAAAGACCAACGTTGAATCCTTTGACCTAGATCACACTGCCGTAGCGGCTCCCTACGTTCGGCTAGCAGGACGAACCCCCATAGCAGACGGGGTTGATCTCATCAAATACGACATCCGTTTTACACAACCCAATAAAGAACATCTAGCAATGAAAGCGGTCCATTCTATAGAACACCTCACCGCCCACCATATGCGCAACCATACCCAAGACCTCATTGACTTCTCTCCCATGGGCTGCCAAACCGGCTTCTACGCACTCACCCGCAACCTAGAACTAGCAGACTTTCTACCTATCCTCCAAGCAACAATGCAGGATCTGCTGGAGGCAACCCAAGTACCTGCTGCCAACAAAATCCAGTGCGGCTGGGGAGAAAACCATAGCCTAGAACTAGCCCAAAAGGCCGTTCGTCGTTTCCTGGCCGCCCGGGCAGAGTGGGAAGAGGTCATGGCTTGATCAGCAGGCAGCTTAAAATCGACCCCCAGGCAGCCATCATTCAGGTGGCTATGGGCCTAGAAGCAGCCCCCTTCCGTCAGCTAGCGCGGACTGAGGCAGAAACACTCAAGCTGGGTAAGGCCAGTTTTACCCCCCTCAGCTACCCCATCGACCGGCCAAGGCAAGAGATCCTGCTGGTCGAATCCGCTATCGGCATAGCTAACGCAGCCGCAGCAAGCGCAACAGCCCTTAGCCTGGTGCCGCAGGCTAGTCTAGTGATCAGTGCCGGTACAGCTGGCGGGCTCAGGTCTGATATTTGTGTGGGAGACCTGGTTCTCGGCAGTAGCTACAGCTACACCGACTCAGACGCAACCGCTTTTGGTTACGCCTATGGGCAGGTGCCCGGCATGCCCGAATCCTACCAGGCTGATCCCCGGTTACTGAATATTGCCAGCCAACTGGCAGCAGACTACAGCGGGCCAGGAAAAATCCATATAGGTAGGATGCTGGCCGGCAGCTCCTTTGTGACCGCCCACAACGTAGCCCAAACACGCCAACTCTTTCCCCAGGCCCTTTCCACCGATATGGAAACCACGGCCATAGCCCAGGTTTGCCACAATTATGCGCTACCTTTTATTGCCGTTCGCGGCATTTCCGATCTCTGCGGGCCCAGCGCCGACCAGGACTTCCACCTCGAAGCCGATATTGTAGCCCCCCGATCAGCCCAGCTAGCCCTGGCCATCCTAGAGCAAGCTGGCTCAAACCCAACCCACTAGCAATAAAGCGAGAAACCCCATGCAAGACCACATTATGCGCGATAGCAACCCCATTCCGCCCCTTGGTTTAGGTACCTACGGCCTCAGCGGATCTCAAGGTGAGGCAATCATCGCCGAAGCTATCCGGGCCGGATACAGACTCATCGACACTGCTGTCCGCTATGAAAACGAAGACGCAGTTGGCAGGGCAGTCAACCGTTGCGGCCTGAAGCGGCAAGATATCTTTGTCACCAGCAAGGTGCCCGGGGCTGACCACGGCACAGAGCAAGCTATCGCCTCTATTAAATCCTCCCTGCAGCGGATGCAGCTAGATTATTTGGATCTGGTCCTTATACACTGGCCAAACCCCAGCCAAAACCGCTACCTAGAAACCTGGCAGGGACTCATCCAAGCCCAGGAAGAGGGATTAACAAAATCTATTGGGGTCTCTAACTTCCTACCCCACCATATTGACCTGTTGATTGAAGAAACCGGCCACACCCCGGTAGTCAATCAGCTAGAACTTAACCCCTACCACCAGCAAAAAGATATTCAGGACTACAACGCTAACCAGGCCATTATTAGCCAGTGCTGGGCTCCTCTGGGCCGAAAAACCGACCTGCTCAAAAATGAGACAGTAGCAGACCTAGCTCAAGAAATAGGCAGAACAGCTGCCCAAGTTATCCTGCGCTGGCACGTGCAGCAGCAGCTTTTGCCTATCCCTAAGAGCTCTCAACTAGAAAGAGTCAAACACAACCTGGATGTCTTTACCTGGGAGCTAGACCCCGATCAGATGCAGCTACTGGATCAGCTGGACCGCAAAAAATCAGGTTTTGGTTTTGACCCCAACTATCACGAAGAAATGTGAACCCCTAAAGCCTGCTGGGCATCCAGCACATCCCTACCCATCTGCTCAATCAGAGCCTGGACACCGGTGTAGGCCACCATGGGACGCAGATGCTGCGTAAATTCCAGCAGCACCTGCTGCCCATAAAGGTTAAAGTTCTCTACCGGCTCCTGCGGCCGGCCAATCACATGGGCCTCTACCTGCCGTTGGCTCACCCCTTCAAAGGTTGGGTTAGTGCCCACAGAGATCGCTACCGGGTGACGCTGCTGGTCTTGGTCAAGTAACCAGCCGGCGTAAACACCGTCAGCTGGGATAAAGCCGGCAGCATCTGCGGCTAGATTAGCGGTCGGGAAACCTAGCTCCCTACCTCGAGCCGAACCATGCACGATCTCACCAGACATCCGGTGTGGCCTGCCCAAGAGGAGGGCGGCCTCTTCTACCTGCCCCTGGCTGAGCAAGTGCCGAATCATGGTAGAAGAAGTCCGCTGCTGGTCATCGGCTAGCAGGTCCTCGACCGTTACCACCTCAAAGCCATACTGGGCCCCTAAGTCCTGCATGGTTGCTAGATTTCCGGCATTGTTGCGCCCAAAATGGACGTCCTCGCCAATAACCACATACTGGGCTGCTAAGGCCTCAACAAAAGTTGACCTCACAAAATCCCTGGCGGACTGCTGGGCAAACTCCAGGGTGTAGTTCAGCAGGAGATAAGATTGAATGCCCAGCTGCGCTATACAATGCTGGCGGTCCTGCTGGCCCATAATCTGACGCAGCTGCAGTTCAGGCCGGTGCACCTGAACCGGGTGAGGGTCAAAAGAAACGACCACAGAAGTCAGCCGCTGCTTCTGGGCTATGTCTACAACTTTAGTCAAAACAGCTGTATGACCGGTGTGAACACCGTCAAAGTTACCAATAGTCACCACGGACGGGCCAAAATCAGCCGGAATGTCACTGAGATTTCGGTACAGTTCCACGTCTCTCCTTTTGCAGGCTCTCTCCCATATTAAGCCTTAAACGACCCAGGGTATACCTTAGGCACAGCGGCTGTCTGCTGGCTCTTCTGCCTGCAGGGAAGCCAGCCTGGTTCGATGCAACCACCACAAGCCAATACAGGGCAAAAGTAGGGGAATAAAACCGTAGCCCTGCCCAAAATGTGACCAGACTGAAGCTAAAGCAAACAGATCTGGACGCAGATAAGAGAAGAAACCAACGCCGAGTACGCCCACTAGCTCAACCATCAGGGCCGCCCTAGCGATCTTCCAGGAGAGGGCATCCCTTTTAGCCAAAAAAATAGTGGCCACAATATAAATAAGCGCCGAAAGCACCGAAAGACTAATGGATAAGGGTGCTTGATCAAATTTACGGATCAACTGATAGGCAGCCCTGGCACCGGCAGACAGGGAAAAAACCCAGTAGATTAAAATCAGAATACGGCCAAAACCACCATTTTTTCTGGGTGACGGACTGGACATGACCTTCGCTTTCTTAATAGTAATACCAGAGCATATTCATACGCTGAACCATAACGATCAGCACTGGACCTACGGCTGCAAGCACCAGGGTACTCCACCGGGAACGCTCCGATAAAGACCAGGTAAAGGCACCGGCCGGAATAATCATGGCAGTCAGCAAGTAGCCGTAGTATTCCAGCCAGTCGCCGCTGGGACCCGGCGTTAGCAGTTGCATAATAATAGATCCCAGACAGTAAATAAAGAGCCAGCCCTGCAAAACAATCACAGAACCCTGCGAGTAGTCATCCGGGGCCCTCCCCCGTATAAACTGCCCCAAGCAGATCACAAAGGACAGCCCCCCTAAGAGGCAGGTTATCCAAAACCAATAGTCGTAACCGGCTAGCACCCTAACTCCTCAAAGGTCTGGCCGGCTTCAAAAACCAGCGACGGCGCATACAGTAACTGGCCAGAACGGTTTTTCCGCTCTAAGAGAGCAACCAAGCTGCCATTGGGGGCAAATCCAGCCACCGGACCGGACTGGTCGGGGCCATCTTCAGCTGGAATAGGCCGTCCAAAGGAAAGATCAGTGGCCTGACGGGCGCTGAGCTGCCTACTGGCAAAGAGTTCTTTGGCAGCCTCTTCCAGGGGCTGCAGGGGTAGCTGCTCCTGCTCAGCCAGCTCATCCAGACTCCAGGCATCTGTGACCAGCCGCTGCCCAATCTTTATCCTGCGCAAGCTGCTCAGGTGGGCGCCTACCTGGAGGGCCTGGCCCAGATCCCGGGCCAAGGCCCGCACATAGGTTCCTGAAGAACAAGAAATAAGGGCATCCAGTTCAAGAAGCCTAGGCCCGGTAGGGTCAATAACTTCCCGGTAGGCAGAAACTCTAAACTCACTTACTCTTACTGGCCGAGCCGCTAGCTTTACCTCCTGCCCCTGACGGACACGGGCATAAGAGCGGACCCCAGCAACTTTAATGGCAGAAACCGAAGAGGGTACCTGCATAATATCTCCGGTCAGTGCCGCCACCTGCTGCTCAATCTGCTCTTGGCCAAGCGCTGCTAGGCGCAGCGGATCAGCCCAGGATAAGGGCTGCCCAGCGGCGTCATCCGTATTGGTTGCCATCCCCAGACGTATGGTGGCGGTATAGGTTTTGGGCTGGCCAACCAGCCAGGTCAGCAGCCTGGTAGCCTTACCAAGTCCAAGAATAAGCAGGCCGGTAGCGTCCGGATCCAGGGTCCCGGCATGGCCAACCTTGGGGCTCTGGGCCAGCCTACGCACCCGAGAGACCAGATCGTGGCTAGTCATGCCCGCCGGTTTATCTAGCAGCAGCAGACCGGAGGGGCCTTTATGCTCTCTTTTTGCCACTGGGTTCAGTCTTCTTCCGGCTCGGTTTGGTCCTCCTGCGCAGGACGTTTATAAGGGTCAGCCTCCCCGGCATAGCTGGCAGCCTGGGCAGCCTGGGCCAGATCTTCATCCCGAGAACGAGCCTGCTGGACCAGGTCTTCAATATGGGTGGCAGTCACCGGAACCTCATCGGCAACAAAGGTTAAGCTGGGTGTTAACCTGGCGCTAATGTTTTTGCCTACCTCTGACCGAAGCATGCCCTTGGCCGATTCCAGGGCTGCCTTGCTAGAGACCTGTTCTTCCACCGTTCCGTAGACGGTGTAATAAATAGTGGCATGCTGTAAATCCCTGCTGACCTTAGCGTCGGTGATGGTCACAAAGCCTAGTCGCGGATCCTTGACCCGACGTTCAAGAGCCTGGGCAACAATCACTTTAATTCGGTCTGCCAGGCGGCTTGCCCGCGCTGCATCAGCCATGACTAAGTCCTTTCCCTCTCAACTATTCTGCTAGCTATTTTAACTCTTTATAATCCGCAGGGAGCGGGCCAGCTCCTTAGAACTAACCCGCTCCCTGCGCTGCCGGCCTAGCCTTGGATACCGGGCCTAGACCCGCGGCTTTTCTTTCAGCTCCCAGGTCTCGATCATGTCGCCTTCCTTGATGTCATTGAAGGATCCTAAGCCAATACCGCACTCGTATCCTTCCCGCACCTCGGTAGCATCGTCCTTAAAGCGCCGGAGCGATTCTATGGACAGGTTGTCCTGGACAACCTTGCCATCTCTGACCAAACGAGCCTTAGCGTTACGCTTAATAACACCGGATTTGACCAAAGAACCAGCAATATTACCCCACTTAGAGGAGCGGAAGACCTCCCGGATTTCGGCAGCGCCAAGCTCAACTTCTTCATACTCTGGTTTGAGCATGCCCTTAACAGCAGCCTCAATCTCTTCAATTGCGCGGTAGATCACGGAGTAGAACTTCATTTCTACGCCCTCGCGATCGGCTAGTTCAGTAACCCTTTCAGCCGGCCGAACATTGAAGCCAATGATCACGGCGTTATCAACGGTTGCCAGGTTAACATCGTTCTGAGTAATAGCACCCACGCCGCGGTGAATAACCCGTAGCTGAACCTCGTCTCCGCCAACATCAATCTTTGTTAAGGATTCTTCCAGGGCCTCAACAGCACCGGAAACGTCACCCTTAATAATGAGGTTAAGCGTATCCATATTGCCCTCAGCCACAGCGGCGTCAAAGGACTCAAGAGTAACGCGTTTGCGCCGTTTAGCTAGCTGAGCGTTACGGTCGGCAGCTTCCCGTTTTTCAGCGATTTGCCGGGCTGTTCTTTCCTCTGCTGTAGAGAGGAAGGTATCGCCAGCTCTAGGAACCGTGGAAAGACCCAGCACCTGCACGGGGCGAGAAGGCCCGGCAGAGTCGACAGGGTGGCCGTTTTCATCAAACATAGCCCGCACACGCCCGTGAGCAACACCGGCAACAATGGCCGCGCCGACGCTGAGGGTACCGGACTGAACCAGTACCGTTGAGACGGCACCGCGGCCCTTATCCAGGTTAGCTTCAATAGCCACACCCCTGGCTTCCTTGTGGGGATTAGCCCGTAGCTCCAGTGCCCCGTCAGCAGTCAGGCAGATGGCCTCCAGAAGCCCGTCAATATTAAGGCCCTGACGCGCTGAAACATCCACAAACATGGTGTCGCCACCGTATTCTTCGGGTAGCAGACCGTATTCAGCAAGCTGCCCACGGATCTTATCCGGAGAAGCGCCTTCTTTATCAATCTTGTTAACAGCAACCACAATTGGAACATCCGCTGCCTGGGCGTGGTTAAGAGCCTCCACTGTTTGTGGCATGACGCCATCATCTGCGGCAACCACCAGAACAGCAATGTCGGTTACCTTAGCACCGCGGGCACGCATGGCAGTAAAAGCCTCGTGACCGGGGGTATCAATAAAGGTAATCTTACGGTCTTCCCCTTCAACATGGGCAGTAATCTGGTAAGCACCAATATGCTGGGTGATCCCGCCGGCTTCACCCTCAATAACATTAGTATTGCGGATAGCGTCCAGCAGGCGGGTCTTACCGTGGTCCACATGGCCCATGACGGTAACCACTGGCGGACGAACCTCCAGTACATCGTCGTCTTCACCTTCAGCCTCTGCCTCAAGGTCAATGTCAAAGGATTCTAGAAGCTCACGTTCTTCATCCTCTGGGGAGACAATCTGAACCTTGTAGCCTAGCTCAGCGCCTAAGAGCTCAAAGGTGTCTTCGTCCAGAGACTGGGTTTGTGTAGCCATCTCACCCAGGTGAAAAAGAATAGTAATTAAGGAAGCAGGGTTAGCGTTAATCTTTTCTGCAAAATCCATGATGGAGGCACCGCGACGCATCCGTACCGGGGTGGTGCCGTCACCGCGAGGAACAACAACACCGCCAACGCTGGGTGCCTGCAGCTGCTCCTGCTCCCGACGCTTTGCGGCCTTTGACTTTTTACCGCGTTTGCCGCCGCCGCGACCAAAAGCACCTTGGGCATTTCCGCGACCAGCTCCGGGGCCGCCGCGTGCCGGACCGCGGTTAAAGCCGCCGGTACCGCCACCGCGACGGGAGCCACCTCCACCACCGGGGGCGTTGGATCCAGCACCACGCCCGCCACTGGGCGCACCGGGGCCTGCGGAGATCTTAGGCATCATATTGGGTGAAGGCCGGCTAGCCCCACCAGCGGGACGCGGCGCCGAGCTGGTACGCTCCGGCGAAGAAGCACCCGGGCGAGAACCTGCCTGAGCAGCACCGGGACGGGCGTTACGGCCACCTGCTGGGCGGGGCCCTGCCTGGGCACCACCCGGGCGGGGGCCACCCCCACCAGGACGCTGGCCGCGCCCCGCAGCGGGGCGCGGCCCACCGGGCCGTTCGCCACCGCGTCCACCGCGTTCTGAACGTTTGGACATGCCTTGCGAAGAAGTAAAAGGGTTATTGCCCGGTCGAGGGCCGGGCTTCGGTGAGGGCATACCCGGTTTGGGTGCGGGTTTAGCCGCAGGTTTGGGCGCTTCAGGCCGGGCCATGCCCTGAGCCGTTGAGAAGGGGTTGTTACCGGGCCGCGGACCGCTGGTCCTAGCTGCCGGCTGGCTAGCGGGTGTCTGCTCTGCTAGCGCGGTAGCAGCCGGTTTAGCGGCTTGGTCCTTCTGGGCTTTAGCCGCTGGCTTAGCCGGTTTAGCTGCACTGGGCTTCTTACTGGCAGCCGGCTTGGGCAGACCCGGTTTTGGTGCCGGTTTAGCAGCAGACTTGGGGCTGGCTGCTACCGGCTTGGGCGCAGCTGGCTTAGGGCTACTAGTCTTTTGCTCCTGTGACGGCTGATCCTGGCCGCTTTTCTCAGCGGGGGCTGCAGCTGCCTTGGGGAAGGCAGCCCGTAGTTTTTTCTCTACGGGCGGCTCTACGGTAGACGAGGCACCTTTAACGAACTCGCCAAGTTCTTGAAGCTTTGCAACAGCTTCTTTAGACGTAATACCAAGATCTTTTGCAATCTCGTGTACGCGTGGTTTTGCCACTTTTCTCCTGTCCTGGCCCACGCCAGGACAGCGCGAACCTCTCAGTTTTTACTATAAGCAGGCAGACCCGATCTTTGGATACTGCCAGTATTTTTACCGGTTTGAGAGCACAGAAAGGTACTCATCGTGCGGCACTCATTGGATTTCCATCAGTTTTCTGACTCGCTTTCACACTAAGAAGCCGTCAAACTCGTTGACATAACTTACTGGGGGTTCGCCAGCCCAAATTTACCGCGGTAAATCGAGCCAAGGTTAACTGTATAACAGAATTAGACGGTTAACCTGCTGGCATCAACCCGGCCACGAAAAGCTCGGTTAAAGGCGGCTTTACGCCTGGCCTTCTCCAAACAAGAGCCTTGCTCATGAAGCCAGGCCCCGCGTCCGGGATATTGCTGCTGTTGGTCAAAAACTACCCTAGGTAGCTGCCCGGGCTGGGCCGGCAGACAAACAAGCTTGATTAATTCTTTTTGAGCAGTTTTAACTCTGCAGCCAATGCAAGTTCTTTGGGGATTGCTCATGGCCCTCTCCCTTCCATCAGCCCCACTAGGTTAGAGCCGGCCGGGCCGGCTCTAACCTAGAGTAAGAATAAACCACCTACCAGTCTAGCCCCGCAGGCAAGGCTAAACCTAACTAAGTGAGTTAATTCGCATCTTCTTCAATGATTCTACCGGCAGATTCAACCTCAGCCCGGGCCTGCTCGTAGCGGGATTCTGACAAAATATCAATCCGCCAGCCCGTAAGTTTAGCAGCCAAACGAGCGTTCTGGCCCTCCTTACCAATAGCCAAAGAAAGCTGATCGTCTGGAACAACGGCTCTAGCCGAGAAGGTTTTACGGTCGATCACGGTGACGGATTTGACCTTTGAAGGCGAAAGTGCCGCAGAAATAAATTCCGTAGGTTCCTCTGAGTAGTCAACAATATCTATTTTTTCATCGTTCAGCTCACTCATGACAGCCCTCACCCGCGAACCCATCTCTCCAATGCAAGAGCCCTTAGGATTGATCCCCGGTTTATTGGCCCGTACAGCAATTTTAGTACGGTGACCGGCCTCGCGTGCTATAGCCATAATTTCCACAGAACCGTCCTGGATTTCCGGAACTTCATGTTCAAAAAGACGGCGAACCAGGTTGGGATGTGAACGTGAGAGCACAATAGAGGGACCCTTAGGCCCTCGTTTTGCCTCCAGAATATAGGCACGAATCCGGGAAGCGTGCGGGTAAGTTTCGCCCGGAACCTGTTCTGTACTGGGCAGAACTGCCTCCACGCTGCCCAGATCCACGTGCACCATACGCGGATTAGGGCCCTGCTGAATCACCCCTGAGGCTAGCTGCCCCTCACGGTCTCGGAATTCACCAAGGACGTGGGAGTCTTCTGCATCGCGTAACCTCTGAAATATGATCTGACGTGCTGTCGATGCCGCAATGCGCCCAAAGTTGTTGGGAGTATCATCAAATTCACCAATTTTTTGGTTATTCTCGTCCAGTTCAGGTGCCCAAATAGTTACCTTGCCACTCTTAGGATCAATAACAGCCCGGGAGTCTTTAATAGCACCAGGCTGCTTCATATAGGCCAGCAGGAGGGCACTTTCGATCAGAGGGATCAGCTCATCCAGCGCAATATCGCGTTCTTTTTCAAGTAAACGTAGGTTGCTCAGGTCAATATCCATGGCAGGCCTTTCAATTTTTAGAACAAGTGCCGGGATGCACCTGCACCCCGGCTCCGCCACTGTGTTAATTCACGCGAGCTATCCCGCACAAATTCTGTACTGTTCTAACGATTCTAACGAACTTAGCTGTATTGGTTGAATTCAATTTCAACTTTTGAGCGAGAAATTGCATCCCAGGCCACGGTTTCAGCCGGCTTATAGGATTCTGCCTGTCCTTTTTTGGTATTTTTCTTCCGTGCAATTTCTACGCCTTCCTCCTTGACCGCCAGCAGGCGGGCCAGGAAAGGAAGGGACTGGTCTGTCAGGGTAATCTCCAGCAGTCGGCCTAAGGAGCGTTCCCAATGGCGTCGTTGGCTTAAGCGACGCCCAGCCCCCGGAGACGACACCTCCAAAGTGTAGGGTTGACTGGATCCCTCAAGCTGATCAAGCTGGGCCGAAATTGCCTGGGTGAGATCTGCCACGGTATCCAGGCTGACTGGCTCAGTCCCACTGACGTAATCCACCACAATAAGCAGGGTCTTCTGCGCCCCGCTATCTGCCACCTGAATTGATTCAATCAAACAAGAATGTTCCGCCACGGTCTCTTGGAGCAAATCAGCCAATTCCTCGGCACTGGGTAAATCACTGTACGCTCTGGAAGCCCCGACACTCATCATGCGCGACTGCTTTTTTCTCTGCTGTGCCATCTTGCTTGTCTCCACTTCCGATCTTTCTTACAGCGGCTCTGATCTGGCCTAACCGGCGATTAAGACTACCCTAGCCTCAAAAACATCCGAATAGATTTTAAGTGATATCTTAGCTACATCCTTCTTTGCCCTCGCCTTGTGGCACAATAGGTTGGCAGCTTGATTTGTTGGGAGTACGCTCTTGAAAGTTTCCAAGGTTATATCTATTTGTGCTTTAGTGGGAATCCTAGTGCTGGGCACAATAGGGATCGCCGCCAAACAGGCAGAAAAAGAGCTGGCACAAGAGCTGGCCTTTGCCACCAGATTAGCGGCAGAACTTTACTCCCTTAAGGACCGGGCCCTCTACCGTGCCAGCCAGGCCCAGCAGGATCAAAGCTACGCCCAAAGGCTGGAAGAACTCCTTGACCAGCAACTAGCTGAACTACCCCAAGCAGCTAGAAGTCTTGCCCTCACAACAGACTTTAAACCACAAACCTTGGGATCTTCCGCCTATTTTTCAGACCTTTCACAATCCCTAGAGCGCAGCGCTGACCGTATTTTTTCCCTAGCCTCCCGTGCTAAAACAAGCTCCGATCGCTGGCAGGCCCTCAGCCTCTCCGAAACCTTATGGAACTATGCTGGCCAGTCAGCTGAAGCTCAACTACCCGAGACTCCAGACTGGATAAAACAAGATGCCAGCACCAACTGTCTAGCTACTGACCAGCGCCAGCAAGGACCGGCCTCAGTGCAAGCCCTCTACCAATCCTTAAACGCCTATGTTTATGCTGCCCAGGTTTATCAGGCCCGTCAGCCGGCAGAAAAATGGAGCGACAAACAAAAAACCCAGATTGCCAACCACCTCTACCAGTCCCAGCAGTGGCAGAAAACCTATACTGAACTCATTAAATGCAGCTTTCAAACCGAAGCCCTGGAGCCCAGCTACCGGCTAGAAGAGGACCCTCAGCAGGACCTCAACAGGCTTAAAGAACAGGTCAATAGCAACATCAAAGCGGCCCTAGCAGACCCGGAGCTTGCCCTGGATTCCTCCCTAGCTCAAGAGCTACTGCTCAAAAGCTATAGTAGCTAGCCCGCCGGCTAGGGCTCCAGAAGCTGTAGCCGGCCCTAAGCTGCTGCCTGCCTTTAGCTGATCTCCTGAATGATTTCGTCCAGAGCCAGCGCTAAAGAAACCTCTCGGCTAGCTCCACTACGGCGGTCTCTGATTTCTATTTTCCCTTCCGCAAACCCACGCCCTAGAACCAGAATCGTGGGAATCCCCAGTAACTCTGCATCCGCAAATTTAACTCCAGGAGAAACCTTGGGACGGTCATCAAAAATTAGGTCCACCCCCCGGTCGCTTAAGTCTTGAGCCAGCTGCTCTGCCCCGGCAAAAACCTGGGGGTCTTTACCGGTTACCAGCAGGTGCACCTGGGCCGGCGCCAGGTTACGCGGCCAGATTAAACCACGCTCATCGTGGTTTTCTTGGGCAATAGCCGCCAAGGCCCGGGTCACTCCGATTCCATAAGAGCCCATACTGACGGTCTGCAGTTTTCCCTGCTGATCTAAAACACTCAGGTCCAGGGCCTCGGCATACTTTTGACCCAGTTCAAAAATATGCCCCATTTCTATACCCCTGCGGGTCTTCAGCGGACCAGAGCCATCCGGCGCCGGGTCCCCTTCCCTAATTTGACAAGCCTCGATGCTACCATCAGCCTCAAAGTCCCTGCCAAAAACTAAGTGGTAGACATGTTTTTGATCCTGGTTAGCTCCAGTAATCCAGGCCGAACCGGGCACAACCCGCGGATCCAAATAGAAGGGGATACCGGTTTGTGACTGCCAGCCCAATAGTTTTTCGTCAAGATTTAAACCGGGACCAATATAGCCTTTAATCAGTTGAGGATAGCGGGCAAAATCTTGGTCCTGGGCCGGTTCAACCTCCAGCTCGGCACCTATACCCAGCAGAGCAGGCAGATTAGCCTGCACTCGTTTAAGATCTATAGCTCGGTCTCCGGGAATGCCAATAGCCACGAGCTGGCGCTCGCCGCCGGGTAAGGTGGCAGCTAGCAGCACATTTTTAAGAGTATCTGCCGCCTGCCACTGCCCCTCTTCTTTGGGATACAGGGCGTTAGCCTGGTCAACAAGGGTTTTAATGGTCGGTGAATCCGGCGTATCCGCCACCTGCGCTTGCGGAAGTCCACTAGCATCCAGGGGGGCAGGAACCAGGGTACTGACAGCTTCAACATTAGCTGCGTAACCCCCTTCTGATTGCACAAAGGTATCTTCACCAATGTCAGTAGGGTGTAAGAACTCCTCTGAGCGGGATCCACCCATAGCTCCAGATTGGGCCTGAACAATCACAATCTCCAGCCCCAGGCGCTCAAAGATTTTCTGGTAGGCCTTGCGGTGGGCAAAATAGGCAGCTTTAAGGCCCTCTTGGTCCAGGGTAAAGGAATAAGAGTCCTTCATAATAAATTCACGTCCGCGTAGCAGACCTGCCCTGGGACGGGCCTCGTCCCGATACTTTGTTTGGATTTGATAAAGATAGAGGGGTAAATCTTTATAGGAGTTATACATGTCCTTAACCAAGAGGGTAAAGACTTCTTCGTGGGTTGGGGCCAGGAGCATATCCGCACCTCGGCGGTCCTGGAGGCGAAAGAGATTCTGCCCGTATTCATCCCAGCGCCCGCTAGCCTGGTAGGGTTCACGCGGTAGTAGAGCCGGAAAGTGCACCTCTTGAGCACCGATAGCCTGCATCTCCTGCCGGATGATATCTTCAATTTTTCTGAGCACGGTAAGGCCCAGCGGCAGCCAGGTGTAGATACCCGGTGCAGAACGCCGGATGTAACCTGCTCGTATGAGCAGCTTATGGCTGGCGACTTCGGCGTCTGCCGGGTCAGCGCGCAGGGTGCGGACAAATAGCTGTGAGAGGCGGGTTATGCTCACCTGGGTCTTCCCTTCTGTTGGGGATCCCGCTGCTGCCGGGATTATTTGGTCTTTCCCAGTCTACCCTGCCTGCTCTAACAGATATATTTTAACCGGCTAGCCCATAAAGACAGTGGGAGTAGCCGGTATATCGACTACTCCCACCCTTAAGCAGAGTTTAAAAGCTTTACCCCTGCCGGTCAGCTTAGAAACCTTGAGACTTGTACCAGTCTTTTTTAGCCTGGCCAACAGCGTTAAGCTTAACCTTGACGGTTCTGCTTCCTTCTTCCCAAATGAGCTTGCCACCCTCAAAGTCTTGGCTAACGGTGACGAGTCCGGAACTTGGGCTTGACCTTACTTCCTCGGCAATAGGAGCTCCCAGCATGGTGATGTCACTGTAGATGTTGTAAGCACCACCGTAGGCCCAGCTGCCGTAGTCACTAAAGCGGGGCCGGTCAGCATTCTTGCTGCTCTGCTCCAGGAGGCTAGATTCAATCGGCTTTGCTCCCGGCAGCGGAGTGCCTTCGGGGGTAGCCATAATGTAGTAGACCAGGCCGCTCTCTTTATCTTGCAGCTCTAGCACCTGCTGCAATTCAATAAATTCTGCTTGTGACCAGTCTTTACTATTATCTACCGCACCTTGAGGATCTTCCGGACGGTCCATCAAAGAGGCCGGAAAGGTGCCGACCAGGGAGGGCATTTCACCGTGGTAGCTAACACAGCCATCGCCCTGGGATTCTAGCTGATAGTAGTGTTTAAAGACGGCGTCTGCACCGGAGGCAGAGTAAAGGCCGTAACCGTAGGCGTCAGCCTTCTGTGGACTGGTGCAGGAGGACATATCTTCCTGGTGGGAAAATTGGGCCACTAGATCAATTTTGCCGCTTGCCTCATTGGGACGGAATTCATTGTTGTAGAGGAATTGCCCATAACGCTGGGGATCTTTGAGGTAGGCCTGCAGGGCATTGCTGTTAATCCAGATAGCCAGGTTCTGCCGGTAGCTGTAGATAACAGAAATATTGTCTGCAAAACTTTGGGTGTAGAGGTCTTCGCTCACCTTGGTTAGCTGGCTCTGCGCCTCCCCCACCTTAATTTGATTTATGTTAGCTTTTAGCTCAGCAATTTTTGCTGCAGCAGCCTGGGCTGCATCACTGGGCTTCTCCTTGCTAGCAGGTTCAAGAGGCTCAGCGGGTGTCTGGGGTAGCTCCCCAACAGCTGGATCTGCAAAGCACTTATTATTAACCAGACGGTTACTGCGCCATTGATTTGCCTGCTCCCCATTGAGATCTATAAATTTTCCAGCGTAATCTCCTGCAGTAACAACAAGCCAGCGGGTAGTTCCGTCGTAGGCTGTTACGGCCGGTCCACACTGTGCGTGGTTCCAAACATCCGATTCAATGGCACCTACCTTTGCTGCACCGCCAGCAGCCAAAAAGGCCTGGGCATTCTGACCGGTAATGGCATGAGCACCGGTCTTGTAGTTCCAGGTGATAACTGCTTGTTCAAATTGCTGCTGGCAATTGCCGTTAGCAAAACACTCTTCTGCGCTGAGGGCTTTGCCGTATTCGCTGCGGTGCTCGGACCAGAGCCCTCCAATAGCTGTGCTGGTATCCACCTTAACAGCTTGATCAGCCTGGGCGGCTGTGGGGGTAAGACCAAAGAGCAAGGTTGCTGCAGTCAGCGCAGCACCTAGTTTTGTGCGGGTTATATGCATCAGATTCCCCTAGTTTCTGCCCCTAAGGGGCACGTTGTGGTTTAGAGTGCGACGAATATCGCTAGCTAGATACCAGAACCTACCTACTGGCCCAAGGATGCCCTGTCAGTAACCTTCACGGCCAAATCTGGGCTAAGGTTAGGGTTCTTGCCCTTGCAACCCATCCATCTCTCTCGGTAAAAACGGGCCAAGGACTAGCCTTTCAGTAGCTCCCCCGACTTCCACTAAAAAACCTTTCTGGCTCTAAGAGTTAAGATAACCTCTTTTAAGAGTAGATTCTAGAGCAGACCGGCCAATTTGCCCAAGTTGCCCCCATATAAGTTGGCAAATGCCAACAAAAAGTATGACAAAACTAAAACAGTATACTGGTAAATTTCCCCCGTTGTTCCAGGCCAAGGCCGGTATAAAGACCGCAAGCCCGTCTGTTGTAATCATTAACGTAGAGACTAATATGCCGGTGCCGGCTGCGAATAAGTTCAAAGGCTTGTGCCAGCAGCACCTTTGAAATTCCCCTACCGCGGTAGGAGGGGTGCAACCAGACCCCCTGAACCTGGCAGTACTGCCCGTTTGCTAAACCAATGTCAACCTTAAAGACAACCGTGCCGTCACGATTGCAGGCCACCAGAGACCTGCCCGTTTTAATAAATTCGTCAATTCTGCCCGTATAACCGGCCGGATCCCGCTCTAAGGGATCGTAGCCAACCTCTTCAATAAACATGGCAACCGATGCCTTAATCAAAGAAGGACGATCGGCGGGACGGGCCCACCGCACCCCCTTAGAAGCCAAGGAAGTCAGCGGCAAACCTGCCCGATAAAGCGGTTGCTGGCTAAAAGCTTTAAGCTCACGTTCTGGGGGTAAATAGAGAAGCGGCTGATTCTCCCGTACAGAAAAAGGTGTGGCCACTCGGTGCCGAAGCACCTCCCACAGGCCCAGCACATCCTGGGCAACCCCAAAGATGGAGGCCAGATTTCTTGAGGCCTTGGCAACGACGCTAGCAACTTGTCGGCGATACTCAGGCGGAATATGAATCGGAACGCAGTTGGCTCCCAGCCAAAAAGCCCCTACCATCCTAAAATCGGCAGTTCCCTGAGCTAAAACTGACAGGGCTTCACTCTGGCCAGGTATTGCAGCGCCAGCCTTCAGACCCGTCGTCAGCGAGGAGGCCCCCCGCTGAGAAAGAGGAGAAACAAAAGCCTGGGCGGCAGAGCGTAACCGTCTTTTTATATCCCCTGCCCGCGGCAATCTAGCCAGGGCTGTAACAGCACTCGCCTGCGACTCTTGCTGAGAAACAAAAATTCCCATAAACCCGTGAGCAGACCGGTAATTACTCAGTGCAGAAGAAGCCGGCAGGCCAAAAAATTCCAAGTGCTCTGCAGCGTATAAAAAAGCAATCGGATCTCGATTAATAAGCTCCTCAAGCTCAGGACGGTCATCAAGGGTAACCGGACGGATCAAAGCCTGCGGTCCGGCACCCTGTATTAGCGGAAGCACAAGCTCAGCAGCCTTCTAGCACAAATATCCAGCAAATCGATCTAGCTCACCGAGACTTTAACAGAAGGCTCAGCTGATTCCTCGGGAACCCACTGGCCCGAAGCCTTCATCTCATCGGCAATACGGTTGGCCTCCTGGATCAAGGTCTCAACAATCTGATCTTCTGGGACAGTTTTAATAACCCGACCCTTAACAAAAATCTGTCCCTTACCGTTACCAGAAGCCACTCCCAGATCTGCCTCCCGGGCCTCACCGGGTCCGTTAACAACACAACCCATGACGGCAACCCGAAGCGGCACCTTCATGCCTTCAAGACCGGCGGTAACATTCTCGGCCAGCTCCCAAACGTTAACCTGTGCCCGGCCGCAGGAAGGGCAAGAAACAATGTCTAACTTTCGGGGCCGCAAATTCAAGGACTCAAGAATCTGGGAGCCCACCTTAACCTCTTCTACCGGAGGAGCAGAGAGGGAAACCCGAATGGTGTCTCCAATTCCCTCAGAGAGTAAGGCACCAAAGGCCGTGGCAGATTTAATAGTTCCCTGGAAGGCCGGGCCCGCCTCGGTAACCCCCAGGTGCAGGGGCCAGTCTCCGGCGGCGGCCAGCTGCCGATAAGCCTCAACCATGATCACCGGATCATTATGTTTAACCGAAATTTTAAAATCATGAAAGCCGTGCTCTTCAAAAAGCGATGCCTCCCACACTGCAGACTCAACCAGAGCTTCCGGTGTTGCCTTACCGTATTTTTGCAGGAGCCGCCTATCCAGGGATCCAGCGTTGACACCAATACGAATAGAAGTACCGTGTTCTTGAGCTGCCTGAGCAATCTCCTTAACCTGGTCATCAAACTTCCGTATATTGCCCGGGTTAACTCGAACGGCGCCACAGCCCGCTTCAATAGCAGCAAAAACGTATTTAGGTTGAAAATGGATATCGGCAATAACCGGTATCTGCGACTGCTGAGCAATAATGGGCAGGGCTTCAGCATCCTTGTCGGTGGGACAGGCAACCCGGACAATATCGCAACCGGCCGCTGTTAATTCTGCTATCTGCTGCAAGGTTGCACCGATATCGTGTGTCTTTGTGGTCGTCATGGATTGAACCGATATAGGAGAGCCAGATCCAATGCCAACCGAGCCTACCGAGAACTGCCGGGTTGGACGTCGAGGCGCAAGAACTGCCGGCGGTGGGGCAGGCATACCGAGTGCGACCGAAGTCAAGATATTCCTCCAAAGATTTCCTTGTGGCACCACCATCTGGGGAGCCGATACCGCTATCTATTGTGCCCTAGTTGGCACTCTTCTGCCCACTAGAGATTCAGAACAGGCTAAAGATAATATGTTTTAGCTTGTCAAATAGGGATTCATAGTCTGCAAACTTTCCGGTGAGTCTTTACACCTTGCCTTAAAAAAGGCTAATGGGTTTAAAGAGGTCGGCAGTAATAAGCAGCACAGACATAGCCATAAAGCAGCCAGCAACAACCCAGGTCAAAGGCAATAGTTTGACCGGATCAAAGGGGCCCGGATCCGGCCTTTTAACCAGCCGTGCCCAGAGCCTACGAACTCCCTCCCACAGGGCACCCACAACGTGCCCACCGTCCAAGGGCAGCAGCGGCAGTAGGTTAAAGACAAAAAGCATGAGGTTAAGGGATGCCGTCAAAGCTACTAAAGAAGCGGCTTTATCCCGTAGGTCAATCTGGTCGGTAGCGGCTATTTCTCCAGCTACCCGGCCTACACCAACCACAGAAACAGGTGAGTCTGCATCCCGCTCTCCGTTACTGACCAAAGTCACCGCAACCCCGTACACCCGGGCAGGTAGCTTAATGAGGGCGGCTCCAATCTGTTGCATATTTTGCCCTACTGTTGGCAGCACCTGATCAATACTGCCCGGCTGCAGTTGGCTGCGAGGGCTCACTCCAATAAAACCAACAGCCTGGGTCTGGTAGCTACCGTCAGCATCCCGTTCATACTGGCCGGTTAAGTCGTTATAGACAGGCCGAACCGTCAATAAAGGCTTAATACTGAGCTGCTGAGTTTTTCCATCCCGTTCAACGGTCAGTACAGTCTGCTGGTCGGCATGGGACTTGATCAAAGAAGTTAGCTGCTCCCAACTAGTAATATCCTGCCCGGCAAAGCTGGTAATTACATCTCCAGCTCTTAAACCGGCTTGCTGAGCTGGGGAAGGCTGATCATCTTGACTACAATTCTCTTGTTCTTGTTGCGGAAGATTAGTTGAGCTGACCGACTGGATACAAGCAGAAACTGTCTCGATCTGTGTGGTGGCCTGGTTTTGTCCAAAACCAAGCAGGAGCACAGCCGTGCACACTATGCCAATCAAAAGATTCATGCTGGGACCTCCCAACATGATAATTATTCTTTTCCAGACCGGCAGCTGATAAAAAAGGCGGCCTTGATCTGCTGGAGTAATAAAGTCCTTATCAGCCTGGCGGGCTTGGGTAAGCACTTGAGCCAGGCGTCCTGCCTTTATACCGGCCTTTTCTGGCGGGTACATTCCCACCATGGCAATGTAACCGCCCAGCGGTATGGCTTTAAAACCGTACTCTGTCTCGCCCCAAGACCGCGAGAAGATCGTTTTACCAAAACCAATCATGTACTGACGGACCCGAACACCAAAAATTTTAGCCGGCAGCAGGTGCCCCAGCTCATGCAAGGCAATGGAAGCGGCTATGGCAGCGGCCATAATAAGTACACCGGCGATAAAGAGCAGAATCTCCACAAAAACTCCCAGGATTGGTCAAAAGAGAGGTAGTTGAAGCTAGTTAGCATCTATCAAACCACGTTTACCGTAAAACTTGCTGCTAGCCGCTCCTGCTCAGCCTACCCGCACCAGCAGAAAAGGTTATTCTTACCCCATTCTTTAGGTGAAAAAAGCAAAAACGTAACAAGAAAAAATAAAGGCTGTGATACTCGTCTACTAGCATCACAGGTCAACCGGGCAAACGGGTTCAAACCCCCGTAAACAAGCCCTCAGGCCCCTGGCTATCGTGTCGTTTAAGTTAAGACAGCTAGAATTATTTGGCCCAGCATCCTACCATTTTGTCTAGGATTTATATAGAGAGGGAACTTGTCTTCCTACCACAGCCTGATCACATACAGGAGCAGCAGATCATGACCGTTACAGCGGATCGTCCTCAAGTGCCAGAAACTAACCAACAAGACCTTCGAGCTCAGGCTTGGGCTGGTTTTGCAGCCGGCCCCTGGCAAGAACGGGTAGATGTACGCGATTTTATCCAGCGCAACTACACCCCCTACGAGGGCGATGCATCTTTCTTGGCAGGCCCTACCCAAAAAACCTTACGCGTCTGGCAAACCTTAGAAAGCAAGTACCTCTCTGAAGAGCGTAAACGGCGAGTCTACGACGTTGACGTTGACACTCCGGCAGAAATCGATGCCTTTCCGGCAGGGTACATCAGTGAAGATGACAATGTCATTGTTGGCCTGCAGACGGACGTGCCCCTCAAGAGAGCCATGATGCCCAACGGTGGCTGGCGTATGGTAGAAACAGCCATTAAAGAAGCCGGTAAAGAATACAACCCAGCCGTTAAAAAGATCTTTACCCAATACCGTAAAACCCACAACGACGCCGTTTTTGACATCTACACACCGCGCATCCGGGCCGCCCGTTCCTCCCACATTATTACCGGCCTGCCCGATGCCTACGGCCGGGGTCGGATTATTGGCGATTATCGTCGTGTGGCCCTCTACGGCGTTGATTTTCTGATTGAGCAGAAACAAAAAGATAAGGATCGTGTAGCCGATCAAGGTTTCTCTGAGCATTGGGCTCGCTACAGAGAAGAGCACGCCGAGCAGATTAAGGCCCTCAAACGGCTTAAGAACATGGCCGCCCAGTACGGTATTGATATTTCGGCACCAGCAAGGACAGCCCAAGAGGCTGTTCAGTGGACCTACTTTGGTTATCTGGCTTCGGTTAAGTCCCAGGACGGCGCCGCTATGTCCATTGGTAGGCTCTCCGGCTTCTTGGACGTTTACTTTGAACGAGATCTTGCTGCCGGATTGATCACTGAGTCTGACGCCCAAGAAATGATTGATGCACTCGTCATTAAATTGCGCATCACCCGTTTTTTGCGCACCATTGACTACGATCAAATTTTCTCCGGTGATCCCTACTGGGCTACCTGGTCAGATGCAGGTTTTGGTGATGACGGCCGTACTCTGGTGGTTAAAACCTCCTTCCGTTTGCTGCAAACCTTGCGTAACTTAGGCCCGGCGCCCGAACCCAATATCACCATTTTCTGGGATGAAAACCTACCCGCAGGTTACAAGGAATTCTGCTCAGCTATTTCTATTGAGACCTCCTCCATTCAATACGAGTCTGACCCACAGATCCGCAACCAGTGGGGAGATGACGCCGCTATTGCCTGCTGCGTATCCCCTATGAAAGTGGGCAAACAGATGCAGTTCTTTGGTGCCAGAGTTAACGCCGCCAAGGCCCTGCTCTACGCTATAAACGGTGGTAGGGACGAGATGACCGGGGTTCAGGTGGTAGAAGGCTACAGCCCCATCAGCGGCGACGGCCCCCTAGACTTTGACGAAGTCTGGGAAAAATACGAACATATGCTGGACTGGGTAGTAGGAACCTACGTTGAGGCCCTCAATATTATTCATTACAGCCACGATAAATACGCCTACGAATCAATTGAAATGGCCCTGCACGACTCAGATATTATCCGGGCTATGGGCTGCGGAATCGCCGGGCTTTCTATTGTGGCCGACTCCCTGGCAGCCATCAAATACGCCAAGGTCACCCCTATCCGAGACGAAACCGGCCTGATTGTTGACTACATCACCGAAGGGGATTTTCCCACCTACGGTAATGACGATGATGCTGCCGACGATATTGCCGCAACTATTGTGCACACGGTCATGAGCAAGATTAAGGCAATACCTATGTACCGGGATGCAATCCCTACCCAGTCGGTACTGACCATTACCTCCAATGTGGTTTATGGTAAGGCCACCGGTAACTTCCCCTCCGGCCACCGGGCGGGAACACCCTTCTCGCCGGGGGCTAACCCAGAAAACGGTATGGATACACACGGTATGGTGGCCTCCATGCTTTCCGTAGGCAAACTGGACTATCAGGATGCCCTGGACGGGATTTCTTTGACCAACACCATCACCCCCAGTGCCCTCGGAAAGACAAAAGAAGAACAGGTGCAAAACCTGGTTGGCATTCTCGATGCCGGCTTTGTCCCTGAAGAAAACTAGTTTTCGCTCTAGGTAGCGGCTCACCCCTGCAACGGGCCGCTGCCTGTGCAGAGCATCAGTATAAGGAGCAGTTAGCCGGATCAGGCCCGCTAGCTGCCTAGCTTACCAACAAAGGAGAATGACCATGGCAGTAAAAACATTTGATGAGCGTCTAGCAGATATGAAGGCTAACCGCTCGGCTCACGCAGAACAAACGGGCCCCGGTTTGTACCATGCAAATATTAATGTCCTCAACAGGGAAACCTTAGAAGACGCTATGGAACATCCAGAGAACTACCCTAACCTCACCGTCAGGGTTTCGGGCTACGCCGTCAACTTTGTTCGCCTTACCCGCGAGCAGCAGCTGGACGTTCTCTCCCGTACCTTCCACCACAGCGCTTAAAGCCCTTTAATGCAAGAAGAAACTGGCGTTGAACCGCTGGGGGACTACGATTTTGCTCCCCCAGCTTCACGCCATCTGGGGGCAGGTACCTGGGGTCTAGGTGACATGACAGACCTAGAACGCAGTGAACAGCTAAGCCGCATGCGTGAAGGCAAACTTGGGTCGGTGCACTCCTGGGAGCTCGTTACTGCAGTGGACGGCCCCGGCACAAGAATGACCGTCTTTATGAATGGTTGCCCCTTACGCTGCCTTTACTGCCACAATCCCGATACCTTTAATATGCGTGACGGTCAGCCGGTAGAAGCAAGTGATCTACTCAAGAGGCTTAAACGCTACCGGAAAATTTTTAAGGCTACCGGCGGCGGCTTAACCATCTCTGGCGGTGAGGTTTTGATGCAGCGGGCTTTTGCCTGGAATGTGCTTATGGGCGCTAAATCTATGGGTATTCACACCTGCATTGATACTTCTGGTTACCTGGGAGCTGCCGCTAGTAGTGACTTTTTAGATTCCGTTGACCTCGTGCTTCTTGACGTTAAGTCCGGCGATGAGCAATCCTACCGGCGGCTGACAGGCAGGCAGCTACAGCCAACCATTGATTTTGGGGACAGACTTAACGCCCTCGGCAAGGAAGTCTGGATCCGGTTTGTGCTGGTTCCCGGCTATACGGATTCCTACCAGAATGTAGAAAAAGTAGCCGATATTGTCTGCCGCTGGCCTCAGGCTGTTTCCAGGGTGGAGGTACTACCCTTCCATCAGATGGGCAGCGATAAATGGCAGCGGCTAGGGCTCCACTATGAGCTGGAAGGCCTTAAACCCCCTAGTAAAGAAGAAACGGAGCGTGTCCGCGATCAGTTTAAGGCTCGGGGGTTAAAGGTCTACTAGGACTGGCATCTTTAGCAGCATCTTAGGCTCTTGCAGCCGCTATCACCCTGCCTGCTGCTGCCCTGGCCCAGTCTTCGGCCGCTAAGACCGCAGCCAAAGACAGCTCCTGCTCTTTAGAGAGCGCCGACGAACTGCTATGTTGTTCAAGGACTGCCCGCACCGTTTCAAGAATCTGGGTAAAGCCGATGGCACCGGCGTGGAAGGCAGTAACAGCTTCTTCGTTGGCAGCGTTAAAAACAGCCGGGTAGCTGCCACCGGCTTTTCCGGCTTCTTTAATCAAGGCCACGGCAGGAAAAACCTGCTCGTCAAGGGGTTCAAAACTCCAGCTGCTAGCCTGGGACCAGTCGCAACTTTGGGCAGCCGCCGGTATTCGATGCGGCCAGGTTAAGCCCAGGGCAATGGGAAGGAGCATGCTGGGCGGACTAGCCTGGGCAATGGTTGAACCGTCCACAAACTGCACCATGGAGTGCACTACCGATTGCCGATGCACGGTAACGTCAATTTTATCTAAGTCCACCCCAAAGAGATGGTGGGCTTCTAGCACTTCCAGAGCCTTGTTAACCATAGAAGCAGAGTTTGTAGTAACAACAAGGCCCATGTCCCAGGTGGGGTGAGCCAGGGCCTGCTGAGGGGTGACCTTGCTCAGCTGCTGGTAGGTCATGCCAAAAAAGGGACCTCCTGAGGCAGTGAGGATAAGCCGGTCAATTTCGGCATCGCTGCCAGAAGCTAGCGCCTGTGCCAGGGCAGAGTGTTCGGAGTCCACTGGAATAAGGGGCTGCTCCAGTGCAGATGCAGCCACGGCTGACCGTACCAGAGGCCCACCGGCAATCAAAGATTCCTTATTTGCCAAGGCTAACTGTGACCCTGCCGCTAGAGCTGCCAGGCTGGGCTGTAAGCCGATAGACCCGGTGATTCCGTTAAGAACGACATCGGCACCGTAGCTAGCAGCTTGACTGGCAGCATCTGCACCGTAGCAAATGATGGGTTTGTACTGCTGGTAGCCTCTGGCTTTGGCCCGTGCTGCTATCGCCTCTTCTAGTTCTTGGGCCGCCTGGGCTCCCCCAGAGGTGGCAACAAGTTCAGCAGCACAGACAACTGCCTGTTCAGCCAAGAGGTCAAGGGATGAGCTACCAGCTGCTAGGGCGAGCACTTTCATAGCAGCCTGCGGACTTTCCATCCTAGTGCCGGCCAGTTTATTGAGGTGCTCAACCACTTGCAGGCCCTGCCGGCCTATGGATCCGGTAGAGCCCAGGAGGCTGACGGTGCGGGGGGTTTTAAGGAGGCTAGCTAACTCTGGTGTCAGTTGCCCGCTCGGTGTTGGCTTAAGCTGCGGTGAACCAAATTTCATGGCTCCTATTCTACGACTTCTGGCTGGTCGCTGTTCTTACTGAGGGCCTCGCTGATGGCGTCAACCAGTTTGCCCCGAAAATCTTTAGATTCTTCTGCCTGCGGTACCAGGGAATCTGCCGCATGGTACATGCCTTTTTCAATGTGGAGTTCAGTGGCGACACCGGCTTGACGCAGGGCCTTGGCGTAGGCCAGGTCTTCATCGTAAAAGAGGTCTAAGTCCCCTACACCGATCCAAGTGGGCGGTAGCTTGGCAAAGGAGTCGTATTGGGCCGGTGATGCATAGGGAGGCAGGTTTGCCCGGTCTTGGTCTCTAAGATAGGTTTGCCAGGCGCCGCTGTTAAGGTTATGGGTCCACAGCAGCCTACCCCGCTGCCGGTTAGCCGACCTAGCACGGTAGGCACTCCTATGATCTAGCATTGGGTAGGCCAGGGCCTGAAAGGCCGGCGCCTTACCCCGATCTGCTGCCTTTTGAACCAGAGCGGCTGCCAGCCCGCCGCCGGCACTGGAACCGGCGACAGCAATATTGCCCTCTTTAAAGCCCAGCTCTTCTGACTGAGTCTGTAGCCAGCGGTAGGCTGCATAACATTCATTGAGATCACCGGGGAACTGTCCACCGCCGTTAGCGGGCCGATACTGGGCTGATAAGACCGGCACGCCCAGCTCTTCAGCTATATGGCTGGTAAGGGTCTGGTCCAGGTAGGCGTTGCCCACTAGGTGCCCGGTGCCTTGGATCCACAGGATGGCTCCCTCAAGCTGGCTACGCCAGGAGGGCTGGTACAAAACTGCCTGAAATTCCTGGTGGTCTGGGTCGGGGCTGCCGGCTTTAATGGTCTTGATCTCCACTTTCTCTGCTGCTTGTGTAGCTGGTAGCAGGTCCGAAAGTCTTGCTGGAATCAGTCTCATCAAAGCGGGTACAGGTGTAGCAATGGGCAGGTAGAGCAGCGGATGTTTTAGACCCGGCGCTACCCTGTTTAAGTAACGACGCCTACGAAAAATATAGGCCCCCACTACGGCACACGTCAAAAGTTTTGCAGCTGTCTTCATATAGTAAATACTACCTAGGCTGGGTCTTTAGCCAACGATATCGAAGTTTTTAAGCCGCTTTTTATCTTCCTTACGGTCAGAATTTTGTAGTTCCAAAAGCTCCGCATAGATTCCAGCGCTTGCTGCCAGTTCTGCTGGACTACCAACCTCATCAATCCGGCCAGCGCGGAGGGTCACAATCCTGTCTACCCGTGAAATAGTGGAGAGCCGATGAGCAATAATGAGTGAGGTTCGCCCAACCATTAGCTGTTCTAAACCGGCCTGTACAGCTCGTTCTGCCTTACTATCTAAGGCTGAGGTGGCCTCATCTAAGATAAGAATAGGAGCGTCCTTGAGGATAGCTCTGGCCACTGCAATCCTTTGTTTTTGACCGCCCGAAAGCTTAATGCCCCGCTCACCAATAAGAGTTTTGTAACCATCGGCAAAACTGCTAATAAAGGTATCGGCATTGGCCTGCCGGGCTGCTGCCCTAATTTCTTCCTGGCTAGCCTGGGGCCGACCATAGGCAATGTTCTCGGCAATCGTCCCAGAAAATAAGGAGGCATCTTGAAAAACCATGCCAATACTGGCACGCAATTGGTCTAGACTGATCTGCCAGATGTCTTTGCCTTCCAGGCTGATGCTGCCGGAGCGGGGCGGGTAAAGACCTTCTAGTAAGGCCATCAAGGTTGACTTCCCTCCCCCAGATTCTCCCACAAAGGCTATTTTTTCACCGCGGCGAATGGAGAGGTCAATATCGTGCAGTACGTTCTCTTCACCAGGATAACCAAAGCTGACCCCCTTAAAGCGTATTATTTCTTGACCGGGCAGGCTGGTCAACTGTGCCAGCTTCTGCCGGCTGGGCTTATCCACAGCGTCCAGGCGAATCCTACTATCTGTAGTCTCTTCCATCACAGCAAAATAATCTTTTGATCCCGCGATAGCGCGCTGGGCCGTGTCTACTATCCAACTCATGGCGGTGACGGGCTGAATAGCCATGCTCATGAGTTGAATAAGGAGCACCATATCGCCAATGCTAAAGTGCCCCTGCATAGTGCGGATAAAAATGAGTAGATACAGGGCAAAAAATACTAGGTTTAAGAAAGCTAACCGGCAGATATCCATCGTGTGCCAGTAGCGGGACTGCACGGTAGTACTTAAAATCGTTTTATGAAAAAGACCGGAAAAATTTTGTAGCTCCTGGGCTTCGCGGCCAAAGGATTTAACCACTCTCATCTGACCAATTACTTCATTAAACCTCCCCGAGGCCAGATCAATATTAGCGTTTTTTTCTGCTTCCCATACCTGCCAACGACGGCTAGTTTTACTAGTCAGCCAAAAGTACACAGGAAAAATAACGATCAAAAGGAGCGCTAGGGGCCAGTAATACCAGCCGCTAATACAGAGTACTGCAATGGTAGTGATAGCCAGGGAAATAAAATTATTACTAATAGTCTGGATAAAATGGGTAATTTCGCTAATGCTTCGATTAAGACGGGAAACGATAGTTCCAGTAAGTTCCCGGTCAAAATAGGCCTGGGGTAAACTTAACAATTTTTCAAAATAACGGACAGATAGAATTGTCCGCATTTTTTGGCTCATGACGTCACCCAGGTAGCCGGAAACATTACTAATAACCGTGTTAAGGAGCTGGGTTCCCAAGTAGGCCAGAACACACCAGATAATTAGTTCCAGGCCTTGGGCTTGTTCACCGTTCAGAGAGGCAACGACGGTGTCAGTGGCTGCTTTGATAATAAAAGGGGCCAGCAGGGCCGTTATTGAGGTCAGTACAGCGCAACCTATAATGACGATGTAGTATTTTTTTAGTTCTTTGGTTGCATGAAGTATGCGAAGTAGACTGGCCACACTGTTCCTTTAGGCTGAAAAGAATCCCCTCAGTGATGACTCATTGAGGGGAAGAGTTTTAGGTAGATCCTACCAGTTTAACCGATAAGTACCTTAGTCTGTGTCTGCCTTACTTCTTTGCCAGCTTGCCCCAGATAAAGAGCACAATCAGGGAGCCAATGACGGCTGTGAAGAGAGTACCCAGGCTAAAATTGGTGATCCCATCGGATAGACCGGGGATGAAGCTCCCTAACCAGCCACCCAGGAAGGCACCAACAATACCCAGTGCCATAGTCACCAGAAAGCCGCCTCCTTGCTTACCGGGCATAATGAGCTTTGCCAGGGCTCCCGCAATCAGGCCTAATACAATCCATCCAATAATTCCCACGACTACCTTCCTTTCAATCGAGGGCCCGCTAGAACCCTCACTTTACTTATAATTAAACCTAGTGTATTTGCGTTTAGTTTGCAGCCTCAAAAGATAAATTTCAGTAACCGCTTAAACTGTAGGGAATATTCCCGGTAGTTTTGCAGCAGCGCCGTCCCCTTTACAAGCGGTACACCTCCCTATATCTTCTGGGTTACTTTGGGATTGCCGGGCTGGACAAAAGGCCAGGAGCTTGATCCTGGCCTTTTGTCTTTAATAAGCAAAGAGGAGGATCAGTGATCAATGGCTTTTTCTGCCCCTACACCGGTTAAGGAACGAACCTCCATCTCGGCCTGCTTAATTTCATCTTCTTGCTCACCGCCCAAAGAGCCCAGCCAGCCCAGCAAGAACCCTGCTGGAATGGAGACTATTCCCGGATTAGCTAGTGGAAAGAGAGCAAAATCAGCGGCAGGAATCATAGAAGTCTCTGTCCCAGACATCACCGGGGAGAAAATAATAAGTAGAATCGAGATTCCCAGCCCACCATACATGGACCAGACAGCACCCCTGGTTTTAAAGCCCCTCCAAAAGAGGGAATAAATAATCGTAGGCAGATTAGCGGAAGCAGCAATAGCAAAGGCTAGGGCAACCAGGAAGGCTACGTTTTGTCCCATAGCACCAATACCACCGGCAATTGACAGGGCGCCGATCACCACCACGGTTGTTTTAGCTACCTTGATTTCCTGGCGAGGATCGCTCTTTCCCTTGCAGATCACATTGGTATAAATATCGTGTGCAAACGATGCCGAAGCCGTAATAGCCAGCCCGGCAACCACTGCCAAGATAGTTGCAAATGCCACTGCGGCAATTACTCCCATCAGCAAGGAACCCCCCAGGTTAAAGGCGAGCAGGGGTGCAGCGGAGTTAACACCACCGGGAGCCTTCTTAATGGCTTCTTGCCCCACCAAGGCAGCAGCACCGTATCCCAAGACCAGCGTAAACAGGTAGAAGAGGCCAATGAGGACAATAGCCCAGACAACTGATTTACGTGCTTCCTTAGCGGTGGGTACCGTATAGAAGCGCATCAGCACATGCGGCAGACCGGCCGCCCCAAAGACCAGGGCAAGGCCTAGGGAAATAAAATCAATTTTACTGGTCTCCGTTAGACCGTATTTAAGTCCGGGCTCTAGGATTTTTTCGCTACCGCTTGCTTCAACAGCGCTGCCCAACAAGGCAGAAAGATTAAAGCCGTAAATACCCATAATCCACAGGGTCATGATGGCAACACCGGCAATAAGCAGGCAGGCCTTAATAATCTGCACCCAGGTGGTGCCCTTCATGCCGCCAATAAGAACATAAACGATCATCAAGATACCAACAATGATGATCACTAGGGATTGCCCGGCCTTGGAGCTAATGCCCATCAGCAAAGAGACCAGGGCACCTGCACCTGCCATTTGAGCCAGCAAGTAGAAGAGGGTAACGGCCAGGGTAGAGATACAGGCGGCAATCCGAACCGGACGCTGGCGTAGGCGGAAGGAAAGAACATCGGCCATAGTAAATTTACCGGTATTTCGCAGCGGCTCAGCTACAAGAAGCAGGGCCACAAGCCAGGCCACTAAAAAGCCAATGGAGTAAAGAAAACCGTCATAACCCTGGAGGGCAATAGCGCCTACAATGCCTAAAAAGGAAGCTGCAGAAAGATAGTCACCGGCAATCGCCAGCCCGTTTTGGGTTCCGCTAAAAGAACGGCCCCCGGCGTAGTAGTCTGCGGCTGTCTTATTATTTTTGCTGGCCCGTAACACAACCACCATGGTGACCAAGACAAAGGCCGCAAAAATCGCCATATTGATCCAGGGCTCACCCACGGTTTGGCCACTTGTTTCCGCGGCTACAAGCTTTGCCGAATTCACAGTAGATAGCTTATCCATATGCTAGCCCTCCCGGCTTTTTTCTAGGGGATATACTCCAGCTTCCATGTCCTGACGTAGGGTTGCCGCCTGCGGGTCCATTCTGCGGTTAGCAAAGGTCACGTACCAACCGGTAATAGCAAAGGTAGTTACAAATTGCAGCAGTCCCAAAATAATTCCCAGGTTGACCTTTCCAAATACTGGGGTAGCCATAAACTCTGGAGCATAAATTGCCAGGATGACGTAGAGCAAGTACCAGACCAAAAAAGCCATAGCCAGGGGAAACACGAAGGAGCGGTGGTCCTTCTTTAGATTTTTAAAAGATGCACTATCTCGTGCGGCTATAAAGTTGATGTTTGCAGTGGGATCTACATCAACGTCGTTCTCGGATGAAGCATTGCTCATCACAAACCTCCTTGTCTACGTTGTGGTCTAAGATACTGTATGAGCAAATTCACATGCAAGCTACTGGCTGCATGTTGCGTAAGAAACTGAATAAATGCTGGCAGATCCCACTTTTAAGGGGGTTAACCCCGGCTAACTTGCCGGCTCTTAAAGACAAAAAGCAGCAGAACCATGTCTGCTGCTGAAGATGAGCTAAACCCTTACCTAACGCAGGTTAAGGATAAGTTTTATACAACGATCCAAGAAGGCATCAACCTGTGTCTCCTCATAGCAGACGTTACCGGTTGCCGATCTGAAGACTGCTGAACGTATAAGGGCAGGATTCGAGGGAATCGCCCCGGTAAAATCCTTCTTAAGCTGCTGGCAGAGGGCATCGACATCGCGAACATAGTAGCCCTTAGTCAACCCCCGCCGAGGCCGGCGAAACCGGTGGCCGTCAGGCCTGTTAAGCCTACCCATAATCAGTTGACTGTCTGCTGCCACCATCTTGTCAAAGACAGCTCTGCCCCGTGAATTAATAAAGATGGAACGCTCGTATTCAGCAAAACGATCCTCCACCCTGTCCAGGGCTTTATCAACGTCAGCAGCAAGATAGCCGCCGCTAACACCGGTAAAATTTTTGCTGCGTATTCTGCCAGAGGTATTTGTTACCCCCCGGGTGTAGCCGGCACGCAAGAGGTTAAAGTCTTTAGCCAGCACACTAAAGTATTCATCCACTTCTGCACAGTCATAACCGTGCTGGCCCTTGGGAGCGATACTTAACTCACTGATACTGGGTGAAGACCCGCGCTGTTTCATCGACCTATCCTTCTTGCCACCAGTTTGCTAGACAATGTGCCCCTGCCATTTTAGATCAAGGAGCCAAAGACTGTGAATAAGACGTAACCCATGGCTAAGCAAAAAACGATGGAATCAAGCCGATCCATAATTCCCCCGTGGCCCGGCAAGATATTGGACATATCTTTAATGCCAATTTCCCTTTTGATCATGGACTCCGACAAGTCTCCCGCTGTTGCTGTGACCACCAGAAAGCTGGCTAGAACAACCCCAAACCAGCCGGGAATCCCTACAAGCGGGGCAACCAGGAGGGCAACCACAATTGATCCAGCCAAGGATCCGGCAAAACCCTCCCAGGTTTTTTTGGGTGAAATTTTAGGGGCCATGGGGTGCCTGCCCCAGAGGACCCCGGCAATATAGCCCCAGGTGTCGTTAGCAATAGCCATCAAAAGAACCATAAAGATTTTAGCCGCGCCACCCTCCTGCCGAAAAATAAGCAGGGCCAGTGAAAGCATAAAGGGAACCCAGCTCATGGCAAAAACAGAACCCATCACAGACATGATCATTCCGTCTTTGGGCCCGGTAAGCCGGCAGGCAATCAAGACCACAATAGAGGCAACAACGGCAAAGAGCAGCCACTGGCCGCCACCTAGGTAGGCAAAGAAGGGCAGCAAAAAGGCTGTGATAACAGCCGGAAGCACAGGAATACCCATACCACGCTTGTGGTTGATCCCCTGCACCACTTCCCAGGTGCCGCCCATGGCAGCAAGAGCTGCAAAAACAACGAGCACCCAGGGGAGGAAGAAAAGCCCTATGATCAGCAGGGCTCCCAGGCTTACGCCCACCCCTATTGCCGCCGGAAGATTGCGGCCAGCCTTGGACTGTTTCTTTTCTGGTTCAGATTCGTCCGAAAGCTGTAAGCTGCTCATTCTTTAGACCTCTAGCAGTTCTGCTTCCTTATGCTTAAGTAGCTCGTCGATTTTATCGATGTGCTTTTTAGTCAAAGCATCCAATTCCTTTTCGCCCCGGGAACCGTCGTCTTCGCCCACCTCACCATCTTTAACAAATTTATCGATGCTGCTTTTAGCTGCACGGCGCACGTTACGCACCGATACCCGGGCTTCTTCAGCCTTATGACCAACTAGTTTTGTGTATTCACGGCGGCGTTCTTCGGTCATCTCTGGCATAACGATTCGGATAATATTACCGTCGTTAGCCGGGTTGACGCCCAGGTCTGACTTACGCAAGGCATCCTCAATATCCTTAAGAGCTGACTTATCGTAGGGAGTTAGCAGGATAGTACGTGCCTCCGGAGTCTGGAATGAGGCCAGCTGCTGCAAGGGAGTAGGTGAGCCGTAGTAGTCCACCATGACCGAAGAAAAAAGAGCTGGATTGGCACGTCCAGTACGCACGGTAGCAAAGTCATTTTGCAGTGCCACAATGGCCTTATCCATCTTCACACCTGCGTCGGCAAGAGTTTCTTCGATCACTTGAGATCTCCTTTATTATGTCGGTGCTCGACACCGTTTACTTGGCTGTCTATAGTCTAGTAGATTTACTGTCTTTAAGCTGGCTGATCACAGTTTACTTAGTAACGAGGGTTCCCATTTCTTCGCCCAAGATTGCCCTGGTGACATTACCGGCGCCTTGCATACCAAAAACCCGCATAGCCACGTTGTTGTCTTTACACAGGGAAAAGGCTGTCTGGTCCATAACGCGGATATTGCGCCGCATGGCTTCATCGTAAGTGAGGCGGTCAAGACGCTGCGCTTCTGGATCTTTATTGGGGTCTGCCGTATAGATTCCGTCCACCCCGTTTTTTGCTACCAAGACTTCATCAGCATGGATTTCTAGGGCGCGTTGGGCTGCTACTGTATCGGTAGAGAAGTAGGGCAGTCCCGCTCCGGCACCAAAAATAACAACCCTGTCTTTTTGCATGTGCCGTATTGCGCGGCGGGGAATATAGGTTTCTGCCACCTGTGGCATGGTGATAGCTGACTGAACCCGGGTATCAATGCCCGTTTGTTCCAAAAAGTCTTGCAAAGCCAGTGAGTTCATTACGGTGCCCAGCATACCCATGTAGTCGGCACGGGAGCGATCCATGCCAGCCGTGGAGAGCTCTGCACCGCGAAAAAAGTTTCCTCCACCAATGACGATGGAAGTCTCCACTTTACCTACGGTAGCTCCAATCTGATCTGCTATTCCACGGATTACCTCGGTATCGATACCTACTTGCCCCCCGCCAAAGACCTCTCCGGAAAGTTTAAGTAGGACTCTGCGCCGTCCAGTGTCGTCACGATGGATGGCCTTCTGTTTTGTATCTGGCATAGTGCTGTCCTCCAGCGATCCTTTATTCCAGCGCTACAGGCAGTAGCGGTATTATTCCTCATCTAAAAGCATAGGACAAAAGGGGGCACCCAGCGGGGTGCCCCCTTTTATTAAGGGGCAAGTCTGCTGCTTTATTTCAGGCTAGCAGCCAAGTGTATCCCCTAAAAATCCGGGATTTTTCTGAAAGGTTAGGCGCCAACCCGGAAACGTTCAAAGGCTAGGGCCTGGGCACCGTTTTCCTTAAGAACAGCTGCAACAGATTTGCTGGAGTCCTTAGCAAAGTCTTGATCCAGCAGAGTATTTTCCTTGTAGAAGGATTTAAGTTTACCTTCTACAATTTTGGGAACGATCTGCTCTGGTTTGCCTTCTGAAGCAGCGGTTTCTGCAGCAACCCGTTTTTCTGCTTCGATCTCCTGGGCCGGGATAGCGGCAGCATCCAGATACTTAGGTGACATTGCGGCAATATGAACGGCAACATCGTGAGCTACCTGGTCTGTCTCGTTACCGGCTACTGCTAGCAGGACACCTACCTGGGCAGGCAAGTCCTTGGAGGTCTTGTGCAGGTAGAGGGCAACATTTTCACCCTCAAGACGAGCTAGACGACGGACCACAACCTTTTCCCCTAGGAGGGCAGCAGCATCGGTGGTCAGCTCTGCAACGGTTTTACCTTCGTAGCTGGCTGCATTAAGTTCTTCGAGGTTTGCTGCCTGTGCCGCTACCGCTGCTGCCAGTACCTTATTGCCAAATTCAATAAAGGGTTCTGACTTAGCAACAAAGTCAGTTTCTGAATTAACTTCTACCATGTAGCCTGCACCATCAACTAGCGTTGCTGCGATCAGGCCTTCTGCGGTAGCCCGGCCTTCACGTTTAGTAACGCCTTTAAGGCCTTTAACACGGATAATTTCCTGGGCCTTTTGCTGATCGCCATCGGCTTCGTCCAAAGCTTTTTTAACGTCTAGCATGCCGGCGCCTGTTTTTTCGCGCAGCGCCTTGATATCTGCCGCGGTGTAGTTGGCCATCATGAACTCCTTGATATTTTGGCTCAAAAATTCGCTTAGTTTAGTTTTGATTTGTCTCAGAGAGGCGGTGTCTGCCGCTTGTAGGCAAACACCGCCTTAGCTGCTTAAGCTAACTTATTCAGCGGCCGCGCTCGGCTCCTGGCTAGTTGCTTCTGGCTGCTCCGGAACCTGGGCTTCTTTGCTCTTGTCAGCTTCGTGCTGTTCTAGCAGTTCCCGCTCCCACTCAGCCAGGGGCTCTTCAGCGCTGCTACCCTTACCTGTTTTTTTCTGATTGCGTTCCAGCAGGCCTTCGGCTACGGCATCGGCAATCACCCGGGTGAGTAGGTTAACGGAGCGGATGGCGTCGTCGTTACCGGGGATGGGGAAGGATACTTCGTCTGGATCGCAGTTGGTGTCCAGGATGGCTACTACGGGGATGTTAAGTTTACGGGCTTCGTCAACAGCTAGATGCTCTTTTTTGGTGTCTACAACCCAGACCAATGACGGTGCTTTGGTCAGATTGCGAATACCGCCCAAGGTTTTTTCCAGCTTCTCGTGTTCGCGACGCAGCAGTAGCAGTTCTTTTTTAGTGAACTGAGAACCGGCAACGTCGTCAAAGTCAATCTGTTCCAACTCTTTCATGCGGTCGATACGCTTAGAAACAGTCTCAAAGTTGGTTAGCATGCCGCCAAGCCAGCGGTGGTTAATGTAGGGCATGTTAACCCGGGTTGCCTGCTCAGCAATTGCTTCTTGCGCCTGCTTTTTGGTGCCAACAAAAAGAACGCTACCTCCGTGGGCAACGGTTGATTTAACGGCTTCGTAGGCCTGGTCGATGAAGGTCAGGGACTGCTGCAGGTTGATGATGTAGATGCCGTTGCGTTCTGTAAAGATAAAACGCTTCATCTTTGGATTCCAGCGGCGGGTCTGGTGGCCAAAGTGAACACCAGAGTCTAGCAACTGACGCATTGTTACGACGGGCATGTCGTCTCCTTACACGGTGCCGCCTTGGCCCCTGCTTCTAGGTTAGCCAAGTACGCGCATAGTAGTTATCGGTTTGTGGAGTCTTACTCCCCTAGTAGTACTCAGGACAGTCGCATATGCGTTTGTCCCTGGGCCTGAGCCGGCTCTTGCCGGACCGAAAGTCCCGTGGCTATTTCCTAAAAAAGGTTTAGCTTTGCACTACGCGAAGTCAGTTCTGCCTGGCCTGTCTTTGTGCCGGGCAGCAGATTCTTCTGTACCTAGGCCAAACCTGTATGGACTCATAGAGGATCCGGCATTGTAGGCAAACTGCAATCCCCAACTATACCGTATTTTCTCCAGTTTGAGTAGCTGCTCTCCTGCTGCGGACAGTAGTTGCGCTCAAGGGTCCGGGCTCTCTTTTTTTGCAGTCTAAGACACAGGGTTCCTGTGGATAACCCCTTTAACCCGATAACTTTGCCTGGGTTTTCCACAGTTTATTGCTGGGCTGCTTAAACAAGCCAGCAGCGTGTTTTCCTAGTGGTCAATGAGGCAAAACTTTAATCTTTACAGCCTCTTCTAGCAAAAAGGAGAGATCGGTGCACAGTACCCCTAACTCAGGTCACCGCTACTGCCGCTGGCTAGCTCTCGTACGCGGCTTGCTGGTGCTTGTACTCTTGTGTGGGTTTAGCCTAGACTCCGGGTTTGCTGACGGGGCAGAACCCGGCAGTCAAGAACTGGCTCGGCCTAGCTGGCGGGCTCCAGTAAACGGCAAGGTGCAGCTGCTAGCAGATTTTAAGAAGCCCGCGCAGAACTGGCTAGCGGGGCACCGGGGTGTGGATCTAGCTCTTAGCGACGGTAAGATCCTCTCCCCCGCTGCCGGAAAGGTTGTTTTTTCGGGCAGGGTCGTTGATCGCACGGTGCTAACAATTGAGCACGATAACGGGCTGCGCTCCAGTTTTGAACCGGTCAAGGACGCTCTACCGCTGGGTAGTCAGGTTAGAGCCGGGGACCTGCTGGCCCAGCTTGATCAAGCCGGGCCTTGGCACTGTCCGGGCCCCTGCCTGCACTGGGGCGTGCGTCAAAAAATTGGAGATAAACAGGACTACATTAATCCCTTGGTCCTGCTAGGTTTAGATCAACCCAGTATTTTGCTACCTCTTACCGACGATTTTGCAGCTTAACCGCAATAACCCGGAGCTTTAGAGGGAACGAACCAGTCGGAAACCCCACATATTGGAGTGGATATAGTTGTTGTAGTAGGCCGAACGGTAGGCAATCCGCAAATTCTGCGGCATGTAGTCCCAGGCACCACCGCGTAGTACCGGAAATTCAGGAACACCTGCGGTGCGGGCTTCTTCCGTGTAGGGTCCGGAATTTAGGTTGGGCTCCCAGGCATCTGCCATCCATTCACGGGCATTACCGGTCATGTCGTAGAGACCCCAGGCGTTGGGTTTGTAGGAGGCAACAGCCGCAGTGTAGGCAGCACCGTCGTCGGTCTCCATTTTTGAGCCAAATCCATACCCCGTTACTTGATCGGTACGCAGGTCGTAACCTGCCGCGTATTCATTGCCGGCGTTAACGTCTTCACCCCAGAAGTAGGCTGTTTGTGTCGTTGCCCGGGCAGCGTATTCCCATTCTGCTTCTGTTGGCAGCCTCCAGTGCTGACCAGTTTTAGCTGAAACCCAGCTTGCAAAAGCTTCGGCATCTGCACGGGATACCTGAACAACCGGATGCTGCCCACTGTCCTGAATAATACCGGGGTTCTGCCAGTTAACTCCCTCGCGGTACATGGAGGAGTTTGGGTCGGTCGTTTCGGGTGGTTGCGGAAAACCCACGCCCCCGCTTGGCATGGCGTAACCGGTTTCTTGTACAAAGGCAGAAAACATATCGCGGGTTACTTCGGTTGGCATTATGCCAAAAGCTTTGCCAATATTAACCCGATGTTGGGGCGATTCCCAGACCCGGCGGTAGCCATCAACCGAATGTGCCTGCCATTCGGCGGGGACAGCACCCATTTCGTAGCTACCCGCTGGAATGACGGTAAAGTTGAGGTCAAACTGGCCGACCTTATCACTGTAAGTCTCTAAGGCTGAGTACCAGGCAACCTCTTGGGGCTGGTTAACCTGCTGAACACCAGCAGTTGCTTTTGCATCGTTCCAGGGATTTGCCAGGGCAAAGGCCAGCCGATCGCGCCATAGTTGCATATCGACCCGGGTATAGCGGTTTTCTAGCTGTGCGGGGCGATCTTCGCTTTCAAACTGGTCTTCTTCAGCGAGCATAGCCAGCGCCTGGCGGTTCAAAATCAGGGCGTCCCGAGATAGTTGGGGGTTGACGTGAGCATTGGTATTGTCGTAGAGAGTTTTTGAGGCGCTGAGAATGCGGGTATAAACATCCCGGTAGTAACCTGTGGGCCAGTCAGTAATGGCTTCTGCCTCTGCAAAAATTTGGTTAAGCTCATCAAGGGCTATCCGGACTGCCTGAGGCTGGGGTGCCAAGCCCAGTGATGCTGCAGGCTGATCAGCGTAAGGAGCTGCGCCGGAGGCCTCTGGGCCAGGTGCACCAGCCTGCACCGGTGTTAGGGGTAGTAAGGCTGGCAGAGTCAGGCACATGACCATGAATTGTAGACCCGATATTTTCATCTGTTTTTCTCCTTTTCGTTTTAAGGTGACAGGACTTACAATACATTTTGCCCTGTTTAACTTCAACGAGTTGTTCCTTACCGAGCAGGATAAAAAAACAGCTACTTTTCTTGCAGGTAGACGCACCTCAGGCGGTGTATGAGTCTCATGAGATAGTTTTACTGAGCTAAGGTGCCCAAAGAAATTGTAGATAAACTTACTGCAGCAGAAAATGCTATAAGTATTCGTGTTCCAAAAACATTGGGCATAGCAGCATCTTTAGGGTATTTTGTCTTCCCTAGTGACTCAGTTTTCTTGTAGGGGGTGCGGGACTTGAACCCGCGACCAAGGGATTATGAGTCCCCTGCTCTAACCAGCTGAGCTAACCCCCCGCCTGGTTACCGGCTGGCACAGGCCAGCACGGAAACAACTCTTCTAGGGTACCCGAATATTTCAATATTTCATAAACGGCACCCTAAAATTACTGGGCTAGACCTTGGTTGACCGCATAGTCATAATAAAGCTGACCAGAAGTATAGAGCGCTTCGAAGGTCTCCCAGGTTTTTTGTGCCGAATGGGCAGCCACGAGCTGGTGGCTACGCGCTCCCATAGCTAGCCGTTCCTGTTCGTCCAGTTCTAAAACAGCGGTTAGCTTCTGGGCTAAATCATCGGAGTCACCGGGGGTAAAAAGAAAACCGTTCTCCCCTTCTTTAACCAGATGCGGTAGGGCCAAAGCGTTGGCTAAAACCACTGGCTTTGAAGCGCTCATAGCCTCCAGGGTAACCAGCGATTGCAGCTCTGCGGTACCCGGCTGGCAGAAGACGTGAGCCCGCAGGTAACCCTGCCGCAATTGGGCGTCCGAGACATAACCTAAAAATCTAACCCGATCAGCAACACCGCACTGTTCAGCTTTAGCCTGCAACTCTGCCAGGATCTCCCCCGAACCGGCAATCTCTAGAACAACCTGCCCTAGCCGCTGCGGAAGCTTAGAAAAGGCTTCAATAAGTACGTCGATATTTTTCTCAACAGCCAGTCTGCCAGCAAAAAAAATACGTAGCTCCGCTGAATCCTGGCCCAGCTCTTCCCGGTCGTGAAGCTCATAATCGGAGGACTGAATTCCGTTAGATACCGGTATAACCGGTTTTTTGAAATGCCCGGATTCTTTCATAGCCTGGGCAGCAATGGGGGTGGGGGTGGTAATCACCTGTGCCCGCTGCAAAACACGACGCATATCCCCCCAGCTAAAACGGGCGAAGGCCCTGTTAAACCAGCCAGGGAAGGGTAAAAAGGGGTCCATATTTTCTGGCATAAAATGATTGGTGGCCACAATTCTAATGCCACGTTTACGGGCCTGTAAGACTAAGACCCGACCCACCAGATAGTGGCACTGCACATGCACTACGTCCGGTTTGATCTCATCTAAAATTTTTCCAACTGCCCGCCAAATTTCCCAGGGCAGGCAGATCCTCATATAGGGGTGGGTTACAGCCCGTCTGGAGCGTAGGCGGTGCTCCTTAACAGCGCCGTGTTGACGCAGCTCTGTACGGGCTGCATCCGGGTTGGGGGCCACTACATGGACTTCATGGCCACGGGCCTGCATAGCAACGGCCAGGCGCTGCCCAAACTGAGCTGCACCGTTGACATCCGGTGGGTAGGTATCTGCGCCGATTATAATTTTTAACGGCTTGCCGGTCATAGAATAAAGCACCCTATTTTCTTGTTACTGCATAAACATGACAAGGGTTTTTTGGCCGAACATACTGCACCGCCAGGAACCCTAACTAAAAGTGAGAAATCACCCTTACCGAGCCTACCTGCTGGTTAGAAAGGGTTCAAGCAAAGACAGCGCTGCGCCCAGCCCAAAAGGGCCCGCAGCCACAAAGGCTGCGGGCCCAGAATCCATCGAGCTCTTATTTACCTCGACGTAGCAGCCTGAGCAGGAGCATCATAAAGGCTCCTAAGGAAGCGGCCAAGGTGGCAAGGGAACCCCAGCGAGCCTGTAGATATTCGGGGTTTTTAATATTGTCGGCCAGCTGCAGGCCTTCAGCGGCAGCCTGGGAAGGAGCCTGCCGGGCGCTAGACTTTGCGCCCCCAACCAAGCCCTGCACCTGACTCTGTACATCTTTACTGTAGTTCTGTACGTCATCACGCAAAGATTTAAGGTGTTCGCGGCGTTGCTGGGTACGCAGCTTAAGCTGCTCTTTGCTGGCTGCCGGAAGCTCGCCGGCCTCCTTCTTCTCTTCTTCTTGGGCGGCTGCCTTGGCGGCCTTCTGCTCTTTCTTTTCGGCGGCCTTTTGCTCCTGCTCCCTGCGTAGTCGAGAAGAGGTCATAGCAGAGCCGTGTTTAAGAACGCCAATGTCGTAGAGAATGCCAAATAGGGCCGACTCCGGCTTGAAGGGGAGCTGTTTCATGATCATCTTGTAGCCGATAAAAGCAAAAATAGCCAGCAGAATCAAAAAGACCAGGGCCAAGACTAGCGCAGCTAACCAGGGTTCCATGACCTTGCCTAGGCCCAGGATTGCTGCGGCAACCAAAGCAATCAGCAAAAAACACCCAAAGAGTAATCCTACTGCAGCAATTGCAGCCCCTTTGGCTAGGGAGATTCCTTTGGCTTTGAGTTCAAGTTTTGCAATCTGAACTTCATCTTTGACCTGCTTTGGGGTGAGGCGTGAAAGTACCTTTGCCGCGTCAACCGTGCTGGTCACATTAGCCTTGATGCTGGAAAAGGCAGACTTAAACCCGGATTGAGCGGATGTGTTGTTCTGTGCACGTGAAGACCGTGCGCCCTGTGGGCTGCCGTGGTCGGTCATACCCTTCGCCTCTCTAAAAGTAAGTGTGCTTTTATTTGACAGTGTATCAGTTCCTCAAAGAGGATATTTTACTAGCAATACCCTATGTCAAAAATTATCTATCGCACAGTTAGACGGGACGGGCACAGCAAAAGTATCGTGGAACCTTGTAGGAAAATTTTTTAACCGGCACAAAAGGACCCTACTTTTCTTGGGGTAGGTTGCTGGAGATTTGCACAGGTTGGGGTCTTAGTTTACCCGTTCGGGTAGGAAGCCAAAGCCCACAAAGCGGGCAAATTTTCTTTTGCTGTAGGGTGCCGTTATGCTGAGCAGCAGTTTAAGCAGGGTAAGGCCTAACCGGTTCTTTCCTGGTTGGGCCAGGTGTTTTAATCTGCCGTGTACAAGGATTTGGATAGCCTGCATTTTTTTGACCGGTTTTTCCCGTCGGGTTTGAAAGCAGGCTAACTTTTCTTCTAGCAGGCCGGGTTGAAGAAAGTCTGGGCTGAGTAGGTTTGCTAATGCCACTGCGTCTTGAATGGCATAGTTAACGCCGACGCCAAATACGGGTGACATGGCGTGTGCGGCATCTCCAATGAACACGCACCCGGGTTGATACCAGTGCTGCAAACGATTTATCTGCACGGATAAAAGTTTAATCTGGTCCCAGCTTGTGAGGCTGTCTAGTACCGGTTCTAGGTGGTTGGTTGTGGCAGAGATACTTTTTTTAAAGGCTTCTAATCCTTGATTTTTAATCTGTTCAAAGTGGCCCTTGGGGATTATCCGGCCTGCCTGATAGTAGTCTTTTCTGTCGATGGTGATCAATAAACCGTGCCGAGAGATAAATCCCAGGTTGCCCTTTATTCCTTGTGCTGGTTGTGGAATACGAAACCACAGGACGTCTATGGGCACGCCGTGTTCTTGGGGTCTGCAGGCTAGGCAGTCTCTGATCCTAGATTTTCTGCCGTCCGCTGCTACGGTTAAGGCTGCTCTTATTTCTAGGTCGCCCTCTTGGGTGCGGGCTTTGATACCTACTACTCGTCCCTTTTCTTTGATAACATGCTGGACTTCGCTGCCCATGAGGAGTTCAAAATTTGGCAGTTTTTGTGCTTCTTGGGCCAGGAAGTCTAGAAAATCCCACTGGGGTGCGATTGCTATAAAGGCATCTGGCTTGGGTAGGGAGCTGAAGTCTGCCATGGTAAAGGTTTGGCCTTGGATATTTACCGTGATTTTTTCTAGCCGTGTGATGGGTAGTTTTAGGAATTCTTCTATGATTCCTAGTTGACGTAAGATTGCCAGGGTGGAGGGGTGAATGGTGTCTCCGCGAAAGTCTCGGAAAAAGTCTGAGTGTTTTTCCAGGACCGTAACCTGTATGCCTTTGCGCGCTAGTAGGTAGGCAAGTACCATCCCGGCTGGTCCCGCGCCACTGATCACGCAGTCTCGTTTTTTGGTTACTGTTTTTTCCACGGGATGCCCTCCCCCGACTGGACTCCAACCAGATGAAGCAGGAAAACTTCTGAGCTAGCGAAGAAAACCTGTTTTCCTGCGCAATAGGTTACTGGTTCTAACAAAACCAAGCAAAAAGCTCCCCCGACTGGACTCGAACCAGATGAAGCAGGAAAACTTCTGAGCTAGCGAAGAAAACCTGTTTTCCTGCGCAATAGGTTACTGGTTCTAACAAAACCAAGCAAAAAGCTCCCCCGACTGGACTCGAACCAGTAACCCTTCGATTAACAGTCGAATGCTCTGCCAATTGAGCTACGGAGGATTAAAGTATACGGCGTCTTATCACCGCAACGAGTTATAACTATACGCAGGTTTTGAAAACTGCGCAAATCAGTTTTTAGTGACCTCACCCACAAAATTCGCTGTTTAGTCTTGGCCTTCCATGATGGTTCTGCGTCTGAGCTCAAGCTCTAGCAGCTCTGCTTGTATAGCCTTATATTCTTGGGCTTGAGTCTGCGGATTAATCCGTTGCAGGCTCATGAGCAGGTCTGATTTACGCCGCCTAATTTGCTGTTCAAAAAGCCGGTTAAGGATATCTGGAATATAACGTTCTAATTGTTCCTGTGTTCTGGCAGGTATGCTAGCTACCGTCAGCTCTGCCAGGAGGGCATGGGCTACTTCTGGAAGGTAGGAACGTACCGTGTTAATCCAGGTGGGCCCGGGAGCTGGGAGCCTCTGGCTGGCCGCTTCTAGGATTCCTGCAGCAATCAGGGCATGTGCCCGGTAGCTAAATTCCACCTGGGCCAGTTCCTGCCACTGGTTAACCGTCAGGTAGTGGGGTAGCTGCAAGACAACTTCAAGCCCATCGCGTTCCATCCGGGCACGGGGGTCTCTGCTATCTACGGGCTCTAAAGATTGGGGCTGGGCCTTTTGCGCGGTCTCCGACTGCCCGCTCAGGGGCTCTGCCTTGCTGCGGTTTTCCTTTATTCTGGCTGCTTCTTGCCTATATTTTTGCTGGAGGGCTTGGGTAACGGCCGCCTGAACCTCTTGGGTTTGCAGGCCTAACCAGCCGGATACTTCTCGGATATAGGCGGGGCGTAGGGTGCTGTCTTTGATCCCGGCGAGGATGGGGGCTACTGCCCGCATGGCCTGCACCCGCCCTTCCAGGCTATCTAACTTATGCTGGCCGATACTTGTGTGAAGTACAAATTCAAAAAGAGGCCGCCGGTTGGCAATGAGGGAGCGAACTGCCCCGTCTCCCTTAGCCAGGCGCAGGTCGCAGGGGTCCATGCCGTCTTGGGCTACAGCAACATAGGTTTGGGTGACAAATCGCTGGTCTTCCTGGTAGGCCTGCATGGCTGCCTTTTGCCCGGCAGCGTCTCCGTCAAAGGTAAAGATAACTTCTGAGCCGGCACCGTCATCCGAAATAAGTCTGCGCACAATATTAATGTGCTCTACGCCAAAGGCTGTGCCGCAGGTTGCCACCGCGGTGTCAACACCGGCTAGGTGGGCGGCCATTACGTCGGTATAGCCTTCTACCACTACAATTTGTTTCTTCTGAACGATATTACGTTTAGCGAGATCTAACCCGTAAAGGACCTTAGATTTTTTATACAGCTGAGTCTCGGGGGTGTTGAGGTATTTTGGCCCTTGGTCGTCATCAAAAAGTTTGCGGGCGCCAAAACCAATAGTTTCTCCAGCAATGGAACGTATGGGCCAGATCAGCCTGCCCCGGAATCTATCGTAAAGGCCCCTACTACCGCGGGAGAACATGCCGCTAGCTTCTAATTCTTGCTCGGTAAAGCCCTTGTTTTTGAGGTAGGTTAGCAGGTTAGACCAGCCTTGGGGGGCGTAGCCCACACTAAATTTTTTGCTGGCTGCTGGATTAAAGCCTCGGGAGCCAAGGAATTTTTGGGCTGGGGCAGCGGCTGGGGTGTAGAGGTTATTTTGAAAAAATTCGCTGGCAATTTTATGGGCGTCTAATAGTCGTTGGCGGCGGCTATGTTCTTCTTGACTGATGCCGCTGCCCTGTTCGTAGTGCAGCTGGTAGTTAATGCGGGCGGCCAGATTTTCAACGGTTTCGGCAAAGGAAGTGTGTTCCATGTTCATTAAGAAGGAGATGGCGTCCCCGGATTCGCCGCAGCCAAAACAGTGGTAGGTTCCCAACTGGGGGCGGACGTGGAAAGAAGGGGTGCGCTCATCGTGGAAGGGGCACAAACCCTTATAGGATCCTATTCCGGCGCCTTTAAGCGTGACGTATTCTTCAACAACCTGCCGGATATCTGTCCTGGAACGAACCTGGTCTATGTCTTCGCGTCGTATTAAACCTGCCACTTAAATATAATAGCTAGCCGATCTTCTTGGCAGGGTGAGGTTTTGCTTAGGGGTGAGTTGAGGGGTCTTGGCTATAGTCGTCTTCCTCGTCCAAGCTGGGTTTAGGGCGGGTCCTTCCCAGCCCAAAATCTGCTGGAGAAAGAGCTACGGATAGGACAATGGCAAAGGCTGCTAGCGCCCAGACCCAGGATCCCAGCAGGGAACCAATAAGCAGGGCTATGCAGAGGCTCGTCAGGCAGGCTATGAGAATATGTTTGATAGAGTCTTTCACGGTCTTCCCTTACCAGAGGGGCTTATCTCCTAAACCCCAGTTGTTACCGGTGATTCTTTGATAAAGGCTAACAGCTGACCGGTCAGTCAGGGATGCTACCTGGTCTATGACTAAGCGTAGTCGAGCGGTATGATCTGTACTGCTTATTTTTTGGAAGTCAGCCGCAAAAATACTGTCTAGATAGTTGGGGTTTTCTAATAAAGCTTCAACCAGAATACCTAGAATCTCACGCTGGTTATCGTAGTGAGGCTGGGCATCTCGGACGGTCATAACGTAGGCGGTTGCTATACCTTTCATGACCGCTATTTCTTCTTGGGTTTCTTGAGGAACAATCAGCTGGGCACAGTAGCGCGTCAGGGGCCGGTCACTACCGTATTTTTGTCGGGTTGCCTGCATAGCGCTGGCAGCAAACCTGCCAATGAGCTGGGAAGTAAGAGCTTTAAGCGCGGCCATAGAAGCTCGTGTTCCGCTCATATAGGGCACCCAGCCCTCTAGCTCTTCAAGCCGCCTGAGGGCTTTATCTAGCTCTTGTTCACCTGCTTTTGGCAGGTACCACTGCCGTGTTTTCTCAAAAACTTTACTGCGTGCTGCTGTTTTGGTCAGGCTTTCTAGCTGTAGGTGACCACCAAAGACGGCGTCTTCTACGTCGTGAACAGAATAGGAGATGTCGTCAGCCAGGTCCATAACCTGGGCTTCCATACATTTTTGCCCGGGTTTTTTGGCTGCAATTCCACTTCTCATCCAGTCAAAGACCGGTTTATCGTCCCGGTAGACCCCAAATTTTTTGTTACTCCTGCCGTCGCTGCGTGCCGGGGCCTGTGCTAGCTCCCAGGGATACTTACAGGCAGCATCCAAAGCAGCCCGGGTTAAGTTAAGCCCAGCGGAGCGACCGTTGGGACCAATAACCTTGGGTTCAAGGCGGGTGAGAATTCTGAGGGTTTGGGCATTGCCTTCAAAGCCACCGGCTTCCTGGGCTAACTGGTTAAGCGCTGTTTCTCCGTTGTGTCCAAAGGGCGGGTGGCCAATATCGTGGGAGAGGCAGGCCGCATCAACCACATCGGGATCGCAACCGAGCATACGGCCAACTTCCCTGCCAATTTGTGCTACCTCTAAGGAGTGGGTAAGCCTAGTACGCACAAAGTCGTCGGTATCTGGGTCCATGACCTGAGTTTTTGCTCCTAGCCGGCGCAGGGCTGAGGAATGGAGCACCCGGGCCCGATCCCGTTCATAGGCGGAGCGGTAGACATTACGGTGTAGCTCAGGAACCCAACGCTGGGCATCGTGATCGGTGTAGCCTGGGGTAGCAGCTACTTCTGCGCCAGGAACCAAACCGGCAGCTGCACGGGAACTTTCTGTCATCCTCCCCATTCTACTAGTATCTTTAGCCGCCGGAAATATCCAATTCAGCCGCCGCCAGCCTGCTTTTTTCTGCCTCCGCTAAGGTTCTGCTCTCCAACCAGCCGTGCGGCAGATGGGGTTTTTTAGGGCTTCCCGCCCTACCCCGGGGGCCTTCAGCAGCTGCCCCCGGGTAGCCTTGGCTAAGATCTAGCTCGGCCAGGTAGGACCGGAAGCTGTCCAGGTCCACTACGGTTGCCATTTTTTGACGGAGCTGGCCCCCCACAGGATAACCGTGGAAGTACCAGGGAATATGTTTACGTATTTCCTGAAGACCTTTAGTTTCGTCGCTAAAGGTTTCTACCAGTAGTTCTGCGTGCCGATAGATAGTCTCTGCGACCTGGGCCAGGCTAGGCCGGTACCTTTGCTCTGAGCCCTGAAAGGCTTGCTGAAGATCCCCAAAAAGCCAGGGCCTGCCTTGGCATCCACGGCCTACCACGATTCCGTCTACCCCGGTTTCTTCTACCATGCTGATGGCATCTTCTGCACTGAAGATATCTCCATTACCTAAGATAGGAAGATCCGGGATTTCTTGACGTAGCCTGGCTATGGCCTGCCAGTCTGCTTTGCCCGAATAGTGTTGGGCTGCCGTACGTGCGTGCAGGGCGATGGCCGCAACTCCGTGGTCTCGGGCAATTTTAGCCGCTTCCAGGTAGGTGAGGTGTTCCTGGTCAATTCCCATACGCATTTTGATAGTGACCGGTATCTGGTTGCGCTCTGCTTCCCGAACAGCCGTTTTGACCAAAGCGGTAAAGAGGTCTATCTTCCAGGGCAGGGCAGCCCCACCGCCAAGCCGGGTCACCTTAGGAGCCGGACACCCAAAATTGAGGTCTATGTGATCTGCCCGGTCTTCTTCGGTAATGAGCCTGATGGCTTTAGCAAGGTTAAGTGCGTCTACACCGTAGATTTGTACCGAACGGATGCTTTCATCCCGATCGTGTTCAATAATGCGCAGGGATTCTGGTCTACGTTCAACAAGGGAACGGGCAGTAACCATCTCCGTGACATAGAGTCCGCCACCGTACTGGCGGCAGAGTCGGCGAAAGGCCTTATTGGTGACTCCGGCCATAGGGGCCAGTACAACGGGAACAGCAATATTAAGTTTTCCTAGCTGGAGGGGCTGGAGTTTGAGCTGCTTTATGGTGCTCACCTGGTTTCCTATCATCACCCGGCTGGGGTCTTTATTCAAAAGTGCTGGTTTGGTCCGGCTACAGGGGCCTAGACTGAGTATATGGACGATTTGAGCCTAGAAAAAATTCTACGTGCCGTTGAGTGTGTGCCGGCCGGTCAGGCTGCAACCTATGGGGATATTGCCCAGCTAACGGGCCAGCATCCCCGACTAATTGGCAGTGTTCTTGCCCAATGGGCTAGCCAATCCCCTTGGTGGCGTATTTGTAATGCTCGCGGCATCATTTCGGGCCACTTTAAGCAGGCTCTGCCTCATTGGAAGCAGGAGGGTATGACCCTCAACCGGGCCGGTACTGGTATTGTACTTGCTGCCCACCGGATAGATCCGCTTGACTTAGAGCGGCTCTGGCAGCAGGCCCTGGTCTCCTTAGAATGACCTTAAAATTTTTTGGTTAGCATGAGTGTATCTTCAAGGACTCGGGCTCTGCCCTGCCCGATGAGCTGATCAAGGATTTGATTCAACTCAACCATAGCTTCGCTCACCTCTAGGGTGACCGGGTATTGGGCAACCAGGACGGCAAGGAGCTGGCCAATTGCTTCTCTGGCTTGCTGACCCGAGCAGCTATACCCCAGCAGGACTTCTGCAGCCTGGTCTTGGGACCGCCGGTTTGTGGCGGCATCTACTTCCAGAGGCTGGTAGCTAATCGCAAAGGCCATAATTTTACCCTTCGGACCGGCAGCTGATGCCGAATCTAATCTCTTGCGCAGCACAATTGCCCCGTAGGCCTGGGCCTGATCCGAAAGAAAAAGCCTATTAACCTGCCCTAAAGAAATATTGGCCGGTGGATCCCACTGGTGCGAGCGCCGGTAGAAATCCCAAAATTCTTGGGTCAGTTCTACCGATCCGGTAGCAATGTCTTCGATGCTTTGGCTAGGCTGCCCGTCGGGGGCTAGGCCCAGTGGTAGGAGGGGCAGGGCCCCGGGATTAATGTGAATTATTCTGCTTTGCTGAATTTTTTGAAAGCCGCGGGCCAGCGCAAATTTTTCTGCTGCTGATCCGCTAGCTACTTTGATCCGCAAGGACCGGGTGCTGAGCTGGGCGGTCTCGACTGCCTGAATTAAGCGGTCCAGCAGGGCGCTTGCTAGTCCCTGGCCTTGATGGTCAGGGGCTACTTCGATGTAGGCCCAGAGGTGCTGTGGGTGCAGGCTGGTTTCGTAGGCGCTGGCTGCTGCGATGGGTATACCCTGGTCTTGGCCAACGATTGTTGTGCGCCAGGGTTGAGAGGAGTCTGTGCTAAAGGTGGAGCGGAAGGCTGCCTGCTGGGTGTTCTGGGGGTCTGGCCAGATTTCTAGGAGTTTAAGGTCGTCTCCTTCTTGCCAGGGCCGGTAGGTGTATTGGCTCACGGTTGTCCCTTATCTTTTGACTGTCTGAGCTGCCCAAACAAGTTTATGCTACAAAGCAGCGGTCTATGTTGAGCTTTGAATAAGGTTTACCTCTCAGATATCACTTTGTCTTCTGAGCTTTGTTTGTAGGGCAATTTTTTTGGTTAGGCTAGAGCTATGACTAGTTCTGATCTATTTCTCCCCAAACCCACTCTGACTGGCTCTTTAGTTGAGTTGAGGCCCTTTAATGAGCAGGCTAGCAGTGCCATGCTCGATATTCTCTGTGATCCAGAGGTTCTTATTAAAACTGGTTCGGTTCATTCGCAGCAGGAGGCTAAGGCCCCTTATCCCCGTGCGGCGGCTTCGCAGTGGTATGCCACACGAAATGTGCAGCGGGATCGGCTGGATTTAGCTGTTTTTGATCTGGAAGAGCAGGCTTATGTGGGTGAGGTAGTTTTTAACGATTACAGTGCTCAGAATAAGTCTGTTAGCTACCGTATTGCCCTTGGTGAGCGGGGGCGGGGGCGGGGTTTCGGTACCGAAGCTACTCTTTTGATGATTCAGTATGGTTTTGAGATTTTGGGGCTGAACCGTATTGAGTTAGAGGTTTACGATTTTAATAAGCGAGCCCGTTATGTTTATGCCTCCTGTGGTTTTGTTACTGAGGGGCGGCGCCGGCAGGCCCTCTACTGTGACGGTAAATACCACGATGCGCTCATTAAATCTATTCTGCGCGCAGACTGGGAGGCTGCGGGCCGCCAGGGTGTGCTCAGGGCTGACTCTCTTGCTCCGGTTGCCCTTTAGGGGGTTCGTGTGTGGAGGTGGCGGCTGGCCTGATCTTAGGTAGCAGCCTGGCCTCTGCTGCTGTGTGGGTTTCGAGGCCAGGCTTGGGTAAAAATCTATCTTCTGCTTAGGGGTTGAGCCGTTCTGCTAGGTAGGATTTGACCTGCGTCAGGTTTACTCTTTCTTGGGCCATGCTGTCGCGTTCGCGAATAGTGACGGCTCTGTCTTCTAAGGTGTCGAAATCTACAGTAATGCAGTAGGGGGTGCCGATTTCGTCTTGGCGGCGGTAGCGTCTACCGATTGCTCCGGAGGTATCGTAGTCAATGTTCCAGCTGCTGCTCAGGGTGTTGACCAGTTCTTGGGCGTGGGGGATCAGTTCTTCTTTTTTGGATAGGGGTAGTACTGCCGCCTTAACCGGGGCTAGCCTGGGGTCTAGCTGTAGTACTGTTCTTTTGTCTACCCCGCCCTTGGTGTTGGGGGCTTCGTCTTCGCGGTAGGCGTCAACGAGGAAGGCCATCATGGATCGGGTCAGGCCGAAGGAGGGTTCAATAACGTGCGGTACATAGCGTTGGCCGCTGGCTTGGTCAAAGTATTCCAGTTTTGCCGTGGAGTGCTGGTTGTGTACGCCAAGGTCGTAGTCAGTACGGTTGGCTACTCCCATTAGTTCACCCCAGGGGTCTCCCTGGAAACCAAAGTTGTATTCAATATCCATGGTGCCTGCCGAGTAGTGGGCCCGGTCTTGCGCGGGAACATCGAGTTGCCGCATGTTTTTAGGATTGATACCTAGGTCTACAAACCAGTCCCAGCAGTCCTGGATCCACTGCCGGTAGTATTGGTCGGCTTGGTCGGGGTGGACAAAGTATTCTATTTCCATTTGTTCAAATTCTCGGGTGCGGAAAATAAAGTTACCCGGAGTGATCTCATTGCGGAAGGCTTTACCGATTTGTCCGATGCCAAAGGGGGGGCGCTGCCGGGAGGCGGTAACCACATTATTAAAGTTGACAAAGATGCCCTGGGCTGTTTCTGGGCGTAGAAAGTGCAGGCCTTCTTCGTTGTCGACTGGCCCTAGGTAGGTTTTCATGAGTCCGGAGAAGTTTTGGGGTTCGGTCCACTGCCCTTTGCTGCCGCAGTTGGGGCAGTTGATGTCAGCCATGGATTCTGCCGGCTTGGAGTGTTTGCTTTGATAGGCCTCATAGAGGTGGTCCTGGCGGTGCCGGCTGTGACAGGAAAGACATTCTACCAGGGGGTCGGTAAAGGTAGCCACGTGTCCGGATGCTTCCCAGACGGCCTTAGGCAAGATGATAGAAGAATCTAGGCCAACCATATCCTGGCGACTACGAACAAAGGTCTTCCACCAGACTTGCCGGATATTTTCTTTCAATTCTGCTCCGAGAGGACCGTAGTCCCAGGCAGAGCGGGTTCCACCGTAGATTTCGCCGGATTGAAAGACAAAACCACGCCGTTTGGCTAGGGTTATCACGTTGTCCAGGGTTGACTTGGCTGCCATGTTCGCTCCTTTTGCTTGCACCGCTGGTTACGGCGTGCAGGGGTCCTACCTTCTTGGGCACCTGAGCCTGCCCAGGCGCGTCTTCCAGCCTACCCCATGCTCCTGGGCTTTAGCTGGTTCCTTACGGTTAGACTAAAGATATGACCAAACCTACTGCTGTCTATATTCGTAACGATTCCATTCGTCTAGGGCAATTTCTTAAGCTGGCGGCCCTTGTTGAGGACGGTGCTCAGGCGCGAGAAGTCATTAAGCAAGGGCTGGTACGGGTCAACGATCACCCTGTTATTGAACGCGGCCGGCAGCTGCAGCCCGGGGACACCGTGACCTTTTTAGATTTTAAACTGCTGGTTCAGCGCCAGGCTTCTTAAGCCAGCTGGGTCTGCATAAAATCAGCGATATGGCCGATTTCTGCCGGGCTGATGCTGTGAGCCATCTGGGGATAGACCTGGCTGTATAGGCGGGTGTGTTCTTGCAACCACTTCTGGCTATAGCGGACAAATTCTGGGGGTATGACTTGGTCAGCCCCTCCCCGGCCGTAAAAGGCGGGTAGCTTAAGCTCAGCTAGGCGCTGGTCCTTAAAGTAGCTACTGTCCTGCTCAACGATATAGCCGCTCAGACCTATCAGACTGGCAAATTTCTCTGGCCGAGACCGGATAAGACTACTGGCTACAGCCATCCCCTGCGAAAACCCTAACAGGCTGACGGCCCGGTAACTGCCACAGTCTCGGTCTATAAAACCCAGTACATAGTCCACTGCTCTTTCGATATGTCCGAGGTCTGCGCGCAGCTGGGCGTCAAGCGGGTACCACTGGTAACCCCAGGAGTTTGCCGGCATATAGGCGCTGAGTGCATGAGGATCAGGCTGGGCCCCTACCGGTTGCGGGGCACGCAGACTGGCAAGGGTAAACCCCGGCCGGGACAAGGAGCCGGCCAGCTCAGAGAGGTCCGCTTCGTGAGCACCATAACCGTGCAAGATCAAAAGTAGGTGACTGCCCGGCCGCTCTTCTGGCCGGTTACTGTAGTCCACGGTGTAGACCATACGTATTCAACTCCGATTCCGCTCTTAACCTAGCGCTGCCTTATTCTACCCCGATCCAAGGCTGCAGCTTTAAGGCTGGGGTTAAGAAACAAGCTTGATGGAGGGCTCCTGAGCATCCAGCTGCTGATCGGCTCCTAAAAACTGCCTCACCATACGGGAGACCTGCTCACCCTCAATCAGAAAACCATCGTGGCCAGAGGCTGAGCGGATAAGCTGTGCCTGAATCGGATCCGGCAGGCTTGCCGCCATAATCTCAGACTCCGACGGGTAAAAGAGCCGGTCAGAATCAACCGCAGCAATCAGCCAGCGGCAACGCGAAAGCCCCAGAGCCTCAACAAGGCTGGCCCGTCCCCTACTGATGTCGTGGTGAGCCAAGATCTCATTAATAACCAGATAGCTGTTGGCATCAAAACGCTGCACCAGCTTAGCCGCATGGTGATCCAGGTAGGACTCCACCCGGTACCTGCCTCGCTGGCCCAGCTGCTGGGCGACCAGCGGATTCTCCTGCTCCTGGGCGTCTCTGCCAAAGCGAAAATGCAGCTCTGGAGCTGAACGGTAGGTGGTATGGGCAATGCGGCGGGCCAAACCCAAACCCTGGTCGGGGCCAGGACCGGGATAGTAATCCCCACCAGCAAACAAAGGATCCAGGCGGATAGCGTAAGACTGTGCCTGGGCCCAGGCTAGCTGCTCAGCAGTAGCAGAAGGGCCAGAAGCCAAGACTGCGCAACGGGCAACCCGCTGGGGGTAGGTCAGCGCCCACTCCATAGCGCGAGCCCCGCCCAAAGAACCACCAATGACCAACTCCCAGCGGCTAATACCAAGCTGGTCAGCTAAGATAGCCTCCGCATGGACGGTATCTCGCACCGTCAGCAGAGGAAATTTAGACCCCCAGGCTTGGCCTTGTCCTCCAAGACGGGCAGGTAGCTCACTGTGCGGCCCCGTAGAGCCATAGCAGCCTCCCAGAATATTGGGACAGACAACAAAAAACCGGTTAGTATCAATAGCGCATCCCGGTCCCACCACCTGCGGCCACCAACCACCCCTACCGTCCTGCCTATTAGCAACCTGGGTATCGGCAGTCAGGGCATGTAAAACCAGGACAGCATTACTGGCAGCAGCATTGAGCTTGCCCCAGGTCTGGTAGCCAAGAACCACCTGGGGCAGCAGACTACCGGATTCCAGCGCCAGATCCCCAATATGGGCATAGTGCAGCTGGTCTTGCGGGCATAGAGCAGACTGATCCTGATAATACTGCTGCCACTGCCGGCTCTTATGCTGTGATTGCACGCTGGCCTCCTCTAACAAAGGTCAATGCCATAAGCTTCCATCTGGACAACCCAAGCCTGCCTAAAGGGCAGCAAAACCTAGGTCAAGATCTGCCAAAATATCGTCGATATGTTCCAGGCCCACAGATAAACGAATAAAGGAAGGACTAATCCCAATAGCCGCTAGCTCCGCTTCACTGGCTTGAGAATGTGTTGTTGAGGCCGGATGCACCGCCAAAGAACGAACATCTCCAATATTGACCAGCAAAGAATGTAGCTCCAGGGCATCCACAAATTTCTGCGCCCTGACAGCGTCGGCATCCTTAAGAGTGAACCCTAGAACAGCCCCAGCACCCCTGGGTAGATACTTTTGAGCCAACTCGTAGTAGGGCGAATCTGGCAAACCAGCCCACTGCACCGAAGCCACCGCCGGATGCTCCTGCAAGTACTGGGCTACCTTCCGGGTATTCTCCACGTGCCGTTCCATCCGCAAAGAAAGAGTCTCTAAGCCAATCGCAATATTAAAGGCATTGGTGGGAGAAATCGCAGCACCCATATCCCGCAATAAATTAACCCGGGCTTTAAGAATGTAGGAAAGGTTAACCCCAAAAGCCCCTCCCGGACCAAAATCTTTAGCGAAAACCAGGCCCTTATAGCTAGGATCAGGTGTATTAAAACCTGGAAATTTTTCTGGCTCAGCCGCATAGTCAAAACGTCCGGCATCCACAATAGCCCCGGCTATAGAAGTACCGTGCCCACCCAGGTACTTACTCACTGAATGGACCACAAGATCCGCCCCGTAGTCAAGAGGCTTAAGGAGGTAGGGGGTGGGCAGCGTATTGTCAACAAGCAGAGGAAGACCCACCGAGTGCGCAGCCTGAGCAACCCTTTCGATATCCAAAACATCGTTTTGTGGGTTGGGCAAACTCTCACCAAAAAAGGCCTTAGTATTAGGCTGTACCGCCTGCAACCACTGGTCTGTATCCAGCGGGTCTGCCACAAAGGTAGTGGCGATCCCCAGCCGAGCCAGAGTGTATTTGAGCAGATTATAGCTGCCCCCATAAAGCGAAGGAGAAGCCACAATGTGGTCCCCAGCGCTAGCCAGATTAAGAATGGCATAGCTCGTAGCGGCCTGGCCGGATGCCAGCAGGAGGGCCCCCACCCCGCCTTCCAGAGCCGCAAGCCGATTCTCCACTACCTCCTGTGTTGGATTGTTAATCCGGCTATAAATAGGGCCCAACTCTCTGAGAGCAAACCGATTGGCTGCTTGAGTAGAACTATCAAAAACAAAAGAAGTACTCTGGTAGATAGGCAAGGCCCTGGCCCCAGTCACCGGATCAGCAACCTGGCCAGCATGGATCTGCTGGGTCTCAAACTTCCAGCCCGCAGGATGAGCTGGGCTCGGTCTATTCTGGGGTTTTGTCATGCTCGCTCCACATCTTTTTATCCTGGGGCCGCATGCCGGATCTTCCCGGTAGAATGAAGCATTCTTTGATGTCCCGGGGATTCTCAGGGCATCCGTCCCGCGCTTGCACACACAATCCTGTGCCCGGTTCTTTCCCAGGGGCACCCCACCGCGGATGGAGGGTTGCCGACCAGCCAGCTGGGCCTTATCGCTAGTTCTCTTAACCTGTTCACCATCCTAGTGGCAGAAGGCTGGGCAAACCATCCGGGCTACTTTTATTGCGCAATTGCTGTATCAAGGAGTCATATTTCGTCACTTTTAGCTGGTCAATCACCTAGCTAGCTCAAAATCGGGCTTGTATCTTCCCCAAAGGAACCGTCTCACCCTAACTCCGCTTAGTGTCTTGCTTCTAGGCTTAAGCACCGCTTTAATTGAGCTTTAATCACACGAAAGGTTAGTTTCTTGCCCCAACCCCAGCCACCGCTTGCAGCCCGCGTCCCTTCTACCCGTACCCACCACGGCCAAAGCTTTACCGACCACTACGAGTGGCTACGGGCAGCGCAAGATCCGGCAGTAGTGGCCCATCTAGAAGCAGAAAATACCTACACGGCCAGTGTGACTGCCCACCAGCAAGACCTGCGCGAAAGGATCTTTCAAGAAATCAAAGCCCGAGTGCAGGAAACTGACCTGAGCGTACCCACCCTCACCGGCCAATGGTGGTACTTCACCCGAACCCGGGCCGGCCAGCAATACCCGATCTACTGCAGAGTAGCCGGCAAACAAAGCGCAGACCAACTCAGCTACTACAACCCACCCCACATTGACCCGGCCACCCCCTTAGCGGGAGAAGAAATACTCTTAGACTGCAACGAATTTGCCAAAGACCTACCCTTTTTTGAGCTAGGATCCTTTGACCCCTCTCTGGACGGGACCCTGCTCACTTTTAGCGTAGATAGCAGCGGAGACGAGCGCTACACCCAATATTTTATGGACCTGACAACAGGAGAGCTACTCCAAGAAACTATTCCAGATATTTTTGCGGGAGCCTACCTTACCCCAGACGCCCAGTCCCTGATCTATACCCTGGTTGACGAATCCTGGCGTCCCTACCAAATCTGCCAGCACAGCATAGGCGGCAAAACGGCCGACCGCGTCCTCTATACCGAAGAAAACCCTCAACTCTGGTTAGACTCAGCAAACTCAGCAGATCGCAGCCAGCTCATTATTAGCTCCTACTGCTCCGAGTACACAGAAGTCAGGCTACTGGCACAGGACAATCTGCAGGCCGAGCCAACCCTCATTATCGGTGCAGATCAGAAAATCAGCTACCAGGTGGAGCCTATCACCCTGCAGGGCAAACAGTATCTGCTCATTCTCCACGACGACCAGGCCAGCAATTCAGAGCTGGTCCTTGCCCCCTACCCCACCACAAAGGACTTGGCCAGCTACCGGCGCAGTTGGAAAACCCTGCTAGCCCACCAAGAACAGGTTCGCCTTTATTCTTTCTCCCTCTCCAAGGATCACCTGGTTGTTTCTGCCAGAAAAGATGCCTGCCCTCGCCTGCTTTTTACCCCCATCGCTTGGCTGGACCGCCTGCTCAGGCCCCAAGCAGAGCCACCTCACTTTAGTGAGCCGACCGGCTTTAAGGAAGAGATTTATGCCACCAACCTGGCCTATCTCAGTATTGATTCCCCTCTGATCCGCATAAGCTATGACTCCTGGGTAAGCCCCACACGCGTCTATGACTACGACCCTGCCAGCGCCCGCCTCCTCCTGCGCAAGGAGCTAACCATTTTGGGTCAGTACCGACCAGAAGACTATAAGGCCTACCGGCTCTGGGCCCCCGCCCAAGACGGCACACAAATTCCCATCACTCTTATCCACCGGGCAGACCTGGACCTCAAGCAGGCCCATCCCCTAGTCCAGTACGGTTACGGCTCCTATGAGACGAGTATGGATCCCTACTGTTCCATTTCCAGGCTCAGCCTGCTTGATCGTTCGGTCATCTACGCTGTGGCCCACGTCCGAGGAGGGGGAGAACTGGGCCGGCAATGGTATCTGCAGGGTAAAAAACTGGCCAAGAAAAATACCTTTACAGACTTTATCGCTGTCACCGACTACCTTGTCAGCCAGGACTGGGTTGACCCCACAAAGATACTGATCCAGGGCGGCTCTGCCGGAGGATTACTGATCGGCACGGTCCTTAACCTAGCGCCAGAAAAGTACCGGGCAGCTATTGCTCAGGTACCCTTTGTAGATGCCCTGACAACCGTTCTTGATCCCAAGCTTCCCCTTTCGGCTTTAGAGTGGGAAGAGTGGGGCAACCCTCTTCACGATCCAGAAATCTACCGTTACATGAGCTCCTACTCCCCCTACGAGAACATCCAAGCCAAAAAATATCCGGCTATCTTGGCCAGTACAAGCCTGCACGACACCCGTGTTCTCTACGTGGAACCGGCAAAATGGATAGCCCAGCTACGCCAGACTATTAGCCCGGATTCCCCTACCCCCTTACTTAAAATAGAGATGGACGGCGGACACGGTGGCGGCTCGGGACGCTACACAAGCTGGCGTGAATCTGCCTGGATCCTGGCCTGGGCCCTGACGGAGCTGGGCGCCGAATAGATAGGTCTGCCCCTAGGGTGCGACTAAATCAGAGCGAATCCAGCAATAGAGTACTTTTCAATAAGCCTTAATTACTTACATTTCTTGAAAATAAGTATATTTTGTCCCCTTTTTAAGGTGGGAATTGCCGCAAATTGTCAGGGGCTATAAAACGTGGCTTCTGAGATTTCATTCTGACCTGTGCCTTAAACTTACTTTTGAGGTGAAACAATGATTCATGAAGATTTATCGCTTAGGTCCCCGTCACTGAATCCTCGATACCCCCAGGAAGTGTTATCAGATCTCTTAAATAAAGAACCCTACCGAGATATGTGGGGTCAATTTGTACAGCGCCGGCGTAATAGTGGAATCAGTATTCGGGCTGTAGCCACCTACATGGCCTGTGAGCTCTCGGACGCTATGGGTGAAGAAATGGCCCCCGAACAGTTTAAAGATTCCGTACGCCGGGCCCTTAACGGATCCTCTATTACAGACCAAACCATCAACCGTTTTATCTCAGCTTTTGGTTTTTCAGAACGAGAGGCGCAGGAGTTATGGCGCTCTACCGTCTACCACCGTTATCTTTTGGATCCCAATGCCGGTAATCTTCGTAACGGTGGAGATAGCGAACCCCAGCGTTACTACAGGTCAATGGCACAAACTTCTGTGTTTACTATTGATCAAGCCGGTATGGGACAAACCTATGACTATACAGAAATTTTTGTTTCCCAGACCAATAACCTACGCTACTTTAATCCGGTATTTGAAGGACACAATCTTTATTTTGAGATTATTGATGGAGGGCAGCTCATCTCTGTTGAGTGCGGTAAAAAACATAAATTGGGTCTAGATTTTCCCCTCACCTACCATCTCAAAATTAAAACCCCCTATCCACTCAGGGAGGGTGAAATACACCGGGTACGCATCATGGTGTATGTTCACGAAACACCCAACCGATTTGATCAGTACAACGTCTTTTTTAGTGGCTCTTCACAGACGCCACGATTCAATATCACCAACATACTTTCATTTGAAACAGCTCCCCAGGAAATAAAACACTGCATCTGGGATATTAATGAATATAAGCATCCGGTGATTGAGGAACTCCTACCACCGGGACTGCAACATTATTCTATGCACTACCCCGTTATCCATAAAGCAAAATATGAATTTTCCTGGCTCATTCCAAAAAATAATGAAATTTCTGCATTATCAAAGAACAACTAAGTTAAGGGAAGCATGAGTAAGCCAGCGGAGAACCTTCCAGAGCCTGCACACATGCCGCAGGCCGCCCATATTGTTTTGCGTGATGGTTTGCTAGCCCCGGGGCCCCGCAAAATTTGGTCGCAATATCTACCCCACAACATTTACAGCAACACTCAAGTGCTCAGCTACCGGGCTATAGCCAGGGCGATTGCTGACGCCCAATACCGCAAGTACGGTATTACAGAAAGTCCCAACCGCTATAAGGACCGAGTCCGCCGGGCAATCCTTGGCCAGAAGATAACCCCTGAAACCATTAATCTTTTTGCCGAAAGCTTTGATTTTCCGCCCGAAGTCACCGAGAAATTGCGCAGTTTCATGGTGCACTCCCCCGTCGAACAGACCCAGCTCAACAAGCAGCAAAACACCTGCCATCTGGTCACCGCCTCTTTTTACGATATAGCTATCAATGAGGACGGCCAAGCCAGTAAGCTTTCCGCAACGCTGACCCTGCGCGCGCGAGAGAATGGCTGCCCCGGCGTGCACATGATCCGACGCCAGGACATAGCGGCAATTACCCGAGCAGAAGGCGGCAGTATCTGCTGGGACAATGAGCAGGGTGCCTGGATGACGACCATGGATTATCCGCTCTCACCTTTTGAATCTCTTGAAATTCGCTATTCCTACGATTTTCTAAGGCCACGGCCGGGAAGAGAACTCTTCTTTTTAGACTTTGACTCTCATCAGACAGACACCTTTATTAGGATCAGCTTTGCCGATCCCGGCCGGGCCCCGCAGAGGCTTAAGGCTCAGTTCAGTCTTTTTAACCGGCACAAGGATGACCCCGAGCAAGATCTTACCTTGGAGGTGCATGAGGGCAGAAGCACACTTCACCTACCTGTTACAGCTCAGGGGCAACTGTATTTTTATCCCGAATAAGTTCTTAGTCAGCCCATCATTTTAGGGGTAAAGCCTTGCGCCGTAAGTGCGACACCCGTTGTGTAAACTGTTAACTGTCACACGATATGTCTAAGGCCCAAGGACTATCGATAGAGCAAGGAAGAGATGGTTCAGTTGCCCCTAGGAAATAGTAACTGAAGACCAATGCTCGATGTGACCTAAATAAGATACTGCGAGCTTTTCTGGTGGCCGAGTATCAAATATGAGTGGAAGGTATCCCCACCTATCCACTCGGGGAGCCGGCGCTCGTGAGATTGATCCGAGCGCCGGCCCCTATTCTTAAAAACTTTTAACAGGCATTAACAACCCTGAATATTTGTTCAATCCTACCATATATATTTGTGCTGCCGACCAAGCCTTAAGCTCAGCCAGCAGCACACATACCGGGCCTTAAAACCGATTCCTTAGCCTACAATAAGCAGCGGATTAAGAGGACGGATCTACCCCCAATGTTTCTAGAATCAGCTGCCGCACACGGGCAGCATCTGCCTGCCCCTTCGTTGCCTTCATAACCTGACCAACAAGAGCTCCAGCAGCCTGAATCTTTCCGCCTTGGATTTTCTGGGCAACATCGGGCATGGCGGCTATAGCCTGCTCAACAGCCCGAGTCAGTGCCCCCTCATCAGAGACAATAGCCAAAGATCTCTCCTGCACAATCTCCGCAGGGCTACCTTCCCCAGCAAGCACATATTCCAGCACCTGACGGCCAATCTTGTCATTAATTTTTTTCTGCTCGATGAGCTGGTTAAGCTCAACAACCGTCTGGGCAGTCACCCCAATATCTGAAAGTTCTACCTCACGAGCCTTAGCCAGACGAGAGATCTCACCCATCCACCATTTACGGGCTACCGCAGCCGGTGCTCCAGCAGCAACGGTCTCTTCGATGACGTCCAGGGCACCGGCGTTAATAACGTCCCTAAATTCTTCATCAGAGTAAGCCCACTCAGCTTTAAGGCGGCGGCGTCTGTCCGCAGGCATCTCGGGTAGCTCTGCCTGTAATCGAGCAATCCAGTCGTGATCGGTAACAATCGGAACAAGGTCCGGCTCCGGAAAATAGCGATAGTCATCGGCATCAGACTTAGGTCGGCCCGCAGTAGTCTGCCGAGTGTCCTCGTGCCACATGCGAGTCTCCTGCACCACGGCCTTGCCCGCTTCTAAGAGAGCAGCCTGGCGCTGAATCTCGTATCTGACAGCCCGCTCTACCGATCGTAAAGAGTTAACATTCTTTGTCTCAGAACGAGTACCAAACTGCTCGCTTCCCTTGGGCATCAAAGAAACGTTAGCATCGCAGCGGACGTTACCGCGTTCCATCCGAGCATCAGAAACACCCAGCGCCTTAACAATATCCCGGATAGCCGCTACGTAGGCCCTGGCCAATTCAGGGGCACGGTGACCGGCGCCAAGAATAGGACGGGTCACAATTTCCACGAGAGGAACCCCGGCACGGTTGTAGTCCACCAAAGAGTAGGCAGCACCTTGGATCCTGCCAGCAGAACCACCCATGTGGGTCAGCTTACCGGCGTCCTCTTCCATATGGGCCCGCTCGATTTCGATGGTAAATACAGTTCCATCCTCCAGCTCAATGTCAAGGGACCCATTGGCTGCAATAGGCTCATCGTACTGAGAGGTTTGAAAGTTTTTAGGAGTATCCGGATAAAAATAGTTTTTGCGGGCAAAGTGGGAAATAGCTGCAATCTCACAGCCCAAGGCCAGACCCAATTTAATAGAGGATTCAACAGCCTTGCCGTTAACCACAGGCAGAACCCCAGGAAGCCCTAAGGAAACCGGGGTGATGTTTGTGTTTGGCTCGTCACCAAAAGCATTGGGGGCCGCGTCAAACATCTTGGTTGCGGTGTTAAGCTCTACGTGCACTTCAAAGCCAAGTACCGGATCGTACTTTTGCATGGCTTCTTCAAAACTTAAAATTTCTGCTGACATTATTGTGCTCCACCAAAATCAAAGTCACGAATCAAAGATTCAGTCTCAGGCATCTGCTGCCACAGGGGCTGGCCCCACCGGTCCTTAAGTAAAGCCTCTAGGCCAGCACCGACCCGGTAGAGACGTTCATCCAGGTGGGCAGGGGCCGTCAGCTGAATACCCACCGGCAAGCCGTCTTCAGCGGCCAGACCCGCAGGTAGGGACAGGGAGGGCACCCCGGCCAGGTTTGTGGGAACAGTAGCAATATCCCCCAGGTACATGGCCATAGGGTCCGCCGACTCATCTTTTTCGCCCAAGGTGTAGGCGGTACTGGGAGCCGTGGGCGACAAGAGAACATCACACTGCTCAAAAGCGGCCGCATAGTCAGCCTGAATCAGGGTACGCACCTTCTGGGCCGAGCCATAATAAGCGTCGTAATAGCCGGCAGAAAGGGCGTAGGTGCCCAGAATAATGCGTCTTTTAGCTTCTGCCCCAAATCCAGCAGCACGAGTGGCAGACATGACTCTTTCAATGGTCATGGGACCCTCTTCGGGGAGCACCCGCAAGCCAAAACGGACCCCGTCATATTTGGCAAGGTTTGAGGAAACCTCAGAAGACATAATCAGATAGTAGGCCCCCAAAGCCTCCTTAACGGAGGGTAAAGAAACCTCAATAATCTGAGCCCCCGCTGCTTTGAGTAGCTCTACAGCTTCTTCACATCGGGCGCTAACACCCTCCTGGAAGCCCTGGCCGGTTAGTTCCTTAATAACCCCAATCCGGGTCCCTACCAGGCTGCCTTCCTTGCTGCCCTGGAGGGCATGCTGGGCAAAGGGGGCAGCATCCTGCCTTAAGGAGGTTGAATCTTTAGGATCATGGCCGGCTAGCAGCTCATGTAAGAGGGCCGTGTCGTAAACCGTTCTAGCGCAGGGGCCTACTTGATCCAGCGAGGAGGCCATAGCGATCACACCATAGCGTGAAATAGACCCGTAGGTCGGTTTTACGCCCACAGTACCTGTGAGAGCAGCTGGTTGGCGGATGGAACCGCCGGTATCTGTCCCGATAGCCAGTGCTGCTTGAAAGGCAGCGACCGCAACCGCAGAACCGCCGCCGGATCCACCTGGAATCCTATCCAGAGCCCAGGGGTTACGGGTGGGCCCAAAGGCTGAGTGTTCCGTAGAGGATCCCATGGCAAACTCGTCCAGGTTTGTTTTACCTAGGATGGGCATGCGGGCAGCCCGGACCTTCTGGGTTACGGTTGCGTCGTAGGGACTCATCCAGCCAGCTAGCATGCGCGAAGCGGCAGTTGTGGGCTGGTCCTGAGTAACGATGAGATCTTTAATAGCAATCGGCAGCCCGGCCAGGGTAGGTAGCTGCTGGCCCTTAGCCCGATCCCTATCAACTTCTTGAGCTGTTTTGAGGGCCTGGTCAGCGGCAACATGAAGAAAGGCGTTGAGCCCGCTCTTGCCGGCAGATCTATCGGACTCCTTGAGGGCCACCCCATCGGTGGCAGCAATACGCTCTAGATAAGCCTGAGTTACTTCCTGCGAGGAAACTTCACCGGCTTGAAGCTTCTGGACAAGTTCGCCAGCGGTTAGACGTATAAGTTCTTTCATGCCCACCCTAGTCCTCTACCAAGATTGCTGGGACCCTAAACTTGCCTTCAGCAGCATCGGGAGCGGCAGCTAAGGCTTGCTCAGCGCTCAGAGTTTGCTCTACACGGTCCTGGCGAAAAACATTTTTTAGCGGGATAGGGTGCGATGTTGCCGGAGTATCTTCTGATACAGCCTGGGATACTGAAGCAACCGAGGCAACAATAACATCTAGCTCAGCAGCCAAAGACTCCAATTCTGAATCCGTCATAGTGATGTGAGCAAGCTGAGCCAGATGCTCAACCGTCTCACGAGTAATGTCAGCCATAAATTCTCCGTTTAGGATAATAGTTTCCTCTATAGTCTAGCTAGTTATCAGTCTCGATGCAGACTCATGAGCTCATCATGCCAGGATACGAGATCTAGCAAACTGGCAGCGGAAAAGGCTGGCAGGGCAGATAAAAAAACTTCCCCGGCTGACAAGCGAGCCGGGGAAGTCACAAAGTTTTAGACCTAAACTAGTCTTGCCTTAGGCAGCAGGAATAGTCAGCACCTGGCCAATCTCGATAACATCGGGGTTGGAAACCTTGTCAGCATTAGCTGCTGCCAGGGTTGACCAGTCGTAGATGCCGTGTGCCAGTGCAATCTCGGAGAGGGTGTCTCCAGCAACAACGGTGTAGGTACCTGCAGCTGCGGAGCTAGCCCCTTGAGCTGGAGCAGTAGCGGGGGCGGCAGGAGCCTCAACTGCAGCAGGAGCCTCAACAGCAGCGGGAGCTTCGGCAGCCTGTACCGGAGCGGTCTGATCTGCCTGAGGGGCTACAACAGTCTCTTCAACAGCAGCAGGAGCGCCACTGGTACCGTACTGGTAGAGGTTCAGCTTGGCTGCACATGCAGGCCAGGCTCCCCAGCCCTGCATCTGAAGCAGGTTTTCTGCTACGCGAATCTGCTCAGCTTTGGAGGCATTCTGAGGTGAACCGGTACCACCTGCTGCATTCCAGGAGGACTGGGTGAACTGGAGACCACCGTAGAAACCGTTGCCGGTGTTGATGGACCAGTTACCGCCCGACTCGCACTGAGCTAGTGCATCCCATGCTTCAACAGGAGCTGCATTTGCAGGTACTGAGAAAGAAGCTGCTGCTGCGCCACCGATGGCAAGAGCTGCAGCTGAACGGGTTACGTTGCGGCGAATGGAAGTCTTTTTCACAATGCTCCAAGTAGGCCACCTAACGCTCGTCCAGTCCCCTGGCTTCAATGCGTCGCCGTCTACCCATAGATGCTATTTGGGTATCTAATCAAGGTTTTGCCCTGTAGACGGACTCAGGTGTGCGGCAAAACCCGGCATATAGTCTGATGCCTTTCAGCTTCAAACTTTTGTGTTCCCAATGCTGGGAATTTTTCGTTCGTTAGATAACGATACTGTAACGATTTGGTTTACGCCAACTATTTTTTGGGGCAAATCAAGACAATCTCCTTAGGCAGTAGGCTGATAATTACCCATCCCAGAGGCCTGATACAAACATTGTCCCACCCTTAACACCACGATATCTACTGCAATTTCGCTATAAAAAATAATAAGTATTCTGATTTATCGGCACCGCCACCAAAGAGTTTCAGATCACGATTGGCTAAAGATCACCCTCAAAAAAATTTTTCACAAACCCTCAAAAAAGTAATCCAGCTCACCATAAACACAGCTAGCTAAACAACAATCCAGCCGGAATCTGCCAGAAAAACTCCAGATCATAGGCCCACTGTGTGGGCATATGTTCCGGATAATGCCCGTATAAGTATGGTCAAAAATCTGGGACTAGCAGCCAGCCCTTGCCGGACGATCCGGCCAGAGAGCCTACAATTGCCCCGGACCATTTGCCAGCAGCTCCTCAAAATCAGCTTCGGTTAAAATCGGAATCCTCAGCTGCTGAGCTTTCTCCAGCTTGGATCCGGCCGAAGCTCCTGCCAGCACATAACTTGTCTTTTTTGATACCGACGATGAGGCCTTACCTCCGCGAAGCAAAATAGCCTCCTTAGCCGAGTCTCTACTAAATTTTTGTAAGGTCCCGGTTATGACGATCGTTAGTCCGGTCAGCGTCCTTGGAATACTTTCATCCCTTTCATCAACCATACGAACACCGGACTGAGCCCAACGCTCTACAATCTGCCGATGCCAGTCAAGGGCAAACCACTCTTTAATGGAACGGGCAATCACCTCACCCACTCCATCTACCCCAGCCAATTCTTCTAAGGGAGCCTGCTCAATAGCTGGCAGAGAACCAAATTCGTTGGCCAAGGCCCGCCCCGCCCGCGGCCCCACATGACGAATTGAAAGAGCAACCAAAACCCGCCACAGGGGTACAGTCTTTGCCTCTTCTAACTGCTGCAAGAGGTTAAGAGTATTCTTTGTAGGTTTACTAGGCTGCTTAGGGCTGCCCTTAGTCCAGAAATAGGGTACGGCCTCCAGCTGGTCACTGACCTTTCCTTTAACCTTTTTGGGCCGCAGAATCTTCACGTCCCTCAGCTTTTCGGCAGTCAGCTCAAAAAGCTCTGCCTCAGAAGTTAGCACAGGCTGCCCAGACTCTAGCCAACCAGTCAGAGCCTTAGCGGCTTCATAACCCAGAGCCTCAATATCAAAGCCACCTCGGGAGGCAGCGTGAAAGATCCTCTCCGTTAGCTGGGCTGGGCAAGAGCGGGCATTAGGACAGCGAATGTCCACGTCCCCCTCTTTTTCTGGGGCTAGCGCGGCACCGCAGCTAGGGCAGGTCTGCGGCATCTCAAATTCCCGTTCCTGGCCGCTACGCAAAGACGCCACCGGGCCAACAATCTCAGGAATAACATCACCAGCCTTACGCACCACCACCGTGTCGCCAATGAGCACCCCCTTAGCGCGCACAACATCCTGATTATGCAAGGTGGCCATTTCAACCGTAGAACCGGCCACTTTAACCGGCTCCATCACCGCATAGGGGGTTACCCGCCCCGTCCGACCAACTCCCACCCGAATGTCCAGCAAGCGAGTATGTACTTCTTCAGGGGGATATTTATAGGCCACCGCCCAACGGGGCACCCGGGAGGTATAACCCAGCTGCTGCTGGGTATGCAGATCATCAACCTTAATAACAATGCCATCAATCTCATGCACTAAACTGTGCCGCTGCTGGCCGTATTCAGCAATAAAATCGTGAATCTGATCCAAAGAATCAAGCAGCCGAGTGTAGGGGCTCACGGGTAAACCCCATTTTCCCAAGAGCTCATAAGCCTCGCTCTGGGATGAAAAACCCAGCTCCTGCTGGCTGCCAATGCCGTGGACAAACATTGATAGCGGCCGTGAAGCCGTCACCTTGGCATCCTTCTGCCGTAAGGAACCGGCAGCGGCATTACGGGGATTAGCAAAAGGGGCCTTGCCCTCTTTTACCATCTGTGCGTTGAGGGCTAGAAAATCCTGGGAGGAAATAAAAATTTCTCCCCGCACCTCTAGTTCTTCTGGCCAGTCACCTGCCGCAAGCCGGTGCGGCACCGCGGCAATAGTACCCACGTTATGGCTGACGTCCTCGCCGGTATACCCGTCCCCACGCGTAGCAGCCCGAACCAGTTTTCCCTTCCGATACAGTAAGTTGATGGCCAAGCCATCAATTTTTAGCTCAGTCAACCAGCGAGGCTGCTGACCGCTGACAGCCCTAGCGTTCTGGTCGGTCTTATTAAACCAGGCCTGCAACTCTTCCAAGGAAAAAACATCTTCCAGCGAGTACATCCGGCTGAGATGCTGCACCGCTGCAAAAGCAGCTGTAGGCTCCCCACCGACCTGCTGGGTTGGTGAATCCTGTGTTACTAACTGCGGATATTGGGACTCAAGCTTTTCTAGTTCAAGATAGAGCTGATCGTACTGGGCATCCGAGATTCTAGGAGCATCCTGATCATAATAGTGGTGGCGGGCAGTACGGATCTGTTCTAGCAGCTGGCCATAACGGTCTTTCAGCTGCTGCGGAATCCTTTCAGGAGCCGCTTGGGGAATATTCTGCTTTTCAGTCACACCCCCATTCTGCCAGCAGAAGGGCCCGTCAGGAGTTATTGAGGCTTCTTCAAAGACAGAGGGGCTAGCCCCACAGGTAGCCTGTTCCAGAGGATCTTAGCGGCCAGCTAGTCTTCTGGCACTTCCCGCATGAGCTCACGCTCGTCGCTATAGGATTCCTGCTCAGCCGTTGCCGTATGAGAGGTTACAAAATCCTCAGCCCGCGTCACAAGAGATTGCTGCTGATCCTCTGTGAGTTCTTTGATCTCAGCCGCATTCTTAGCTGCTGTTTCTTCGCTCACAGCATCAACAACAATAACAGTAATATTATCCCGGCCACCAGCACGTAGGGCTGCCATCTGCAAGACGTCCGCAGCATCCTGAGGATGTTCCACTGTAGCTAGCACCCGCGCCATATAGTTGTGGGATAGCTCCCCAGAAAGTCCGTCTGAGCACAGCATTAGCCGGTCCCCTTCATGGGCGGGGATAACCCAAAAATCGGGTTCCCAATAGTTACCGGTGCCCAGGGCCCTGGTAATAACGTTTCGCCGGGGATGGGTTAAGGCCTCCAGCGGGGTGATCTGGCCAGTATCTACCAGGTATTGCACCTCAGAGTGGTCAACCGTCACCTGTTCTAGATGCAGTCCCTCAACAGATCCGGCCGATAAGGAAAGATCCGACGGATCTGTTTTCACATCGTCCTCACGCACCAGTCGGTAGGTTCTTGAATCACCCACATTAAAAATAAACCACATGGACTGCCCACCAATATGGGTTAACCAGGCTGCGGTAACCGTGGTCCCTGCCCGCTGGTCCAGCATGTCCTTGATCTTTTCGTCAGCCTCGCCAATGATCTCGCGCAGCCTCTCCAGGGTCCGCATAATCTGCCGGTTAAGAGCGGTAGTATTTTTTCGGCGACGACGCAAGAGACCTCGCCCCTCTGGCTCGCTGCCAGAAGAATCCTCGGCAGCTAACTCCAGAGCATAAGCTTCCTGTTCCTCTTCAGTCATGCCACCGGGACGTGAAAACATGTGAGAGTAGGCAAGTGTGCGCACGCAGAGCCGACTGGCCACTTCCCCCGCTTCGTGCCCTCCCATGCCATCGGCAACAACATTGAGCGTGCCAGCAACAGAGAAAGCATCCTCATTATTGTCTCGATGTGCGCCAACATCTGTTGCGCTACCTGCCAGCGTGGTTAAGTGTGAGCTCATTCGAAATCAATCTCCAGTTCGTTGCCAGTACCCGGGCTCAAAGCGACCGGGTGAATATCACCAAAACCGTGCACCTTACGTCGCGCCTGCGGGGTCAGGACAAAACGCTCATCATCAGCTAGCAGTTCTGCGGTGACGTCATCGGTGAGAACAGCACCAGGCTCTGCTAAAGCTACAAGCCGCGATGCAAGGTTGACGGTAGGGCCATAGACGTCTCCTAGTTTAGGAAGAATTCTGCCCCAGACAAAGGCGACTCGTGCTTCGGGTAAATTTGGGTCGTCTTTAATAAGTTTGGACAGGGTGAGCGATATAAGCGCTGCTGAGTCCGGTGTTTCGGTTAAAAATAGTACTTCATCCCCCACGGTCTTAATGATGCGGCCGCCACCAACGGCAACAACTTCTGCACAGCGCTGCTCAAAGGTCTGCACCAGCTCGGCCAAGGTGTTTTCATTCATCCGACGCGAGAGCGAGGTGTAAGAAACCAAGTCTGCGAAACCTATTCCCCGCACCAAGGGCAGGGCTGAAGGATCAACATCTTCTTCACGTTCACTGCGAAGAGCTAGCCGAAGAATGGCAGCGTTTAGCTGCCTGCGGTAACCGTAGAGGACTATCTTTTCCAGATCTGCAAGAAGTTCTGGCAGGAGGGCTAAAAGTTCCTGACGGGCCTTGGAGTCACTGATACCGCGGTGGGTAACCATGTCCTCCACCAGAGTTTCAATCTGCCAGGCCACCATTCGATCCATCATCTGGCCTACAGAGCGAGTCAGCGAGATAGTGCCTTCTTCGGTCATATCGTGTTTTTGTACCAGGCCGGTAATGTTTTGTAAGGCCTGGGCATCTGCACCGGTAAAATAGACTTCCTCGTCCGTAAGATTGGGCATGCCCAAAGCCCGCCATACCTTACGAGCTGCCAGGAGCGATACCCCTGCGTCCGAGGCCACCTGCCGCCGTTTAAGCCGGCGGTTCTCCCCTAATAAGACAGCTTCAAGCTGGCGAACGGCCTGTTTATCTTCTTCAGATCGGTAGACATTATCCTGAACAGGATTACGTACCCGGCGGCCCCTCTGCTCAAAATCCGGGTTTGTAAAAGGGAAATTGTCGTATCCCGGTGCTGTTGGTTCCACGCCTGATCCTTTCTTTGCCTCTACGCACGCCTCATCTACCGCAGCAGATCCTGTGATCCACCTTACACCAAATAGTTTATGGCTGTAGCCTATGAAGCCACATTTTTAGAAGCCATAGCCCCTATTTCTAGAAAATGTGGCTCGATCTGCAAAGAACTGGCTCTGAGCCTTCCTGACTTCTAAAGAAAATTGCTGTCCCCGGGGAATTTGACGCAGCTCATGGATTGCCCCCCGCGAATGCACCATCAGTCTGGCACTGCCACCTAAAGCTAGCAGGGAATCCTTAGCGGTAATACCCTCGATAGTCTCTAGGGGAATAGAAACGCTGGCAGCTCGACCCAGACCAGTCTGGATAACCAAACGCTGGTTAGTAATGATAAAAGAGGTTGCCAACCACCGCACCAGCCTGCGCAGGCATAACCAGAAAAACCAGGCAGAGAAAAGGTAGCCCAAGATACCAAACAATTGACTGGAATTATAGATAGTCGAGGCAAAACTTAGGGCTAGCATAGTAATAAAACCGTACCCCGCTGCGGGTAACAAAAAACTCTCATGGCTGCGTGTAGCTACAATGACCTTTTCTTGAGCATAAAGAGAACCACGAAGTTTCATAACTCACACCATATTACGGGACAAAACTGAAAAAATGATCATAGAAGATTAAGGTTTATTCAAAAGTCTTGCAGGCAGCTGCATATGCTGCCGGCCTCAGCTCTTCACCGGACGCAGATGAACAAGATCACCCACCGCAAAAGACCGGACCCGACCTTGCTGATCTGTCAGCAGCAGCTCCCCCCGGGCGCTGATGTCATCAGCCCGGCCATAACACACTGTGCCGTCGGGTAATTCTATGCTCACCTGCATTCCCAGAGTCACAAGAACCTGCCGGATGTCCTGAAGTAAGGAGCTGGACTGGGCAGAACTGGCGCTGGGGTCGGCACCCAGCCGCATAAAGCGACGGTAACGATCCAAAAAATGCTGGCAGATGCTGACCAGGGCCTGATTAGGATCAACCCGCCGGCCTGTTTGAATTAAGGCCGAAGTAGCTGTCTCTACCGGCAACTGCCCCTGAGTCATATTCAAGTTCATGCCGATTCCTACGACGGCCGCGTAGTCTCCATCGGGGACGGGCAGCACTTGGCCCAAAATACCGCAGACCTTTTTACCCGCTACCAGCACGTCATTAGGCCATTTAAGCTGGGCCTGAATACCCCATTGGGCCCAGCTATCAAGAGCAGCTAAGGCTAGTATTAAAGAAAACCAGTGGTACTGTTCGGGCGAAATGGGCAGCTGAGGACGAATCCCCACAGAAAGGCATAGGGCGCCGGCTTCAGGACTAACCCACTTTCTCCTGAGGCGGCCGTGGCCGGCCAGCTGGTTGGTGGTAGCTACCAGGCTCAGCTCCTGCCACCTGCTATCTAAGTCTCCAGCCTTGCCACTGAGGATCTGGCTTAAGTAGTCGTTGGTGGAATCTACCGAATCCAACAGGATAACCGGAGAAAAACCCTCCAGTAGCAAAGCCGTATTATCCAGTAACTTATCCGTCATCTACCTTCTTCTTCCGCTCACTGGCCAATTCAAGAACAGCAAAATTGTATGCCACGGCGCGTCGCAGTCCTGGTCAGCTATACCCCGGCTAGGGACCTGAGTTACATTAGAACACAGATAAATATCTGGCAGCCGGTCAGCCATTCCAGCTGAGCAGTATCTTATGAGCCCCCAAAGCTACCCCTACCTGTAGGAGATAACCGTGAACTATTATGCCGTAATCTACGACTACGCAGATCCAGACCAGCAAGAAAAGCACCGTCCTGCCCACCGCCAATATTTAAGCCAGCTCCATACCGCCGGTAAGCTGGTCGTCTCCGGCCCCTTTCTTGATGGAGGCCAAGGGGCACTCTTAATCTTTAAAGCCGAATCTGCCCAAGAAGTGGAAGAGCTCCTAGCCCAAGATCCTATGTTTACGGGCCGGGTGGTTCTGGCCCACACCATTCGGCAGTGGAACCCCGTCCTAGGTTCTTTGAGTAACTAAAGCAAAACTCCGGGGACTAACACCGCCAGCAAGTACGGCCCACTCCAAGGAATTGACGTGACTGAAATTCAAAACCAAACCCCAGAAGCCACTCCAGCTGATCTGACAACCACCGCAGGAAAAATTGCGGATTTTTACGCCCGGCAGCAGGCTAGTCAGAGCCCTGTCGGCCAGGCTCCTATTGATAGGCAGCATGCCCGCGGTAAAAATACTGCCCGCGAGCGCATCGACATGCTTTTGGACACAGATTCCTTTGTGGAATTTGATGCGCTAGCCAAGCACCGTAGTAGTGCTTTTGGCCTCGATAAAAAACGGCCTTTGGGTGATGGCCTGGTCTCGGGGTACGGTACTATTGCCGGCCAGCTGGTGGCTGTTTACGCCCAGGATTTTACGGTTTTTGGTGGCTCCCTGTCCCAGGTGAACGGTGAGAAAATTGTTAAGGTTCAAAAGTTTGCCCTGCGTAACGGTTGCCCCATTATTGGCATTAACGACGGGGGCGGTGCCCGCATCCAGGAGGGTGTTGCTTCCTTGGCTATGTTTGCCGATATTTTTCGGATGAATGTGCGTGCCTCCGGGGTGATTCCCCAGATTTCTATCATTATGGGTCCCTGTGCTGGTGGTGCTGCTTATTCTCCGGCCTTGACCGACTATATTGTGATGGTTGATAAAACTTCGCATATGTTTATTACCGGCCCGGACGTGATTAAAACGGTAACCGGTGAAGAAGTTGATATGGAGACTCTTGGTGGTGCCCATGCCCATAATGCCGTCACCGGTACGTCTACCTATTTGGCTGAGGATGAAGATGATGCTTTTGATTTTGTGCGGGAATTGATTGAATTTTTGCCTGCTAATAACTTGTCGGAGCCTTTTCCGGCAGAGCATGATCAGGAAACCAATATGAGCCTTGATGATCTTGATCTGGATACCTTGATCCCTGATTCTGCTCATCAGCCCTATGATATGCGGGCTGTGATTGAGACTGTTGTTGATGATGGTCATTTTTTGGAGATGCAGGCCCTGTACGCTCCTAATGTCATGATTGGTTATGCCCGGGTGGAGGGAAGGACTGTTGGCATTGTTGCTAATCAGCCCTTACAGTTTGCCGGGACCTTGGATATTAATGCCTCGGAAAAGGCTGCCCGTTTTGTCCGTCATTGTGATGCTTTTAATATCCCAATTTTAACTTTTGTTGATGTTCCGGGTTTCTTGCCGGGTACGGAACAGGAGTTCAACGGCATTATTCGGCGTGGGGCCAAGCTGCTGTATGCCTATGCTGAGGCAACGGTTCCTCTTATTACAGTTATTACACGTAAGGCTTACGGTGGCGCCTACATTGTGATGGGTTCTAAAAAACTTGGCGCTGACATTAACTTGGCCTGGCCTACCGCCCAGATTGGGGTGATGGGTGCCCAGGGCGCTGTCAATATTCTTTATCGGCGTGAACTTGCTACTGCCCAGGAAGAGGGCACTGCTGAGCAAAGGCGCCAAGACCTAGTTGAGCGTTACGAGCAGCAGCTTCTTAACCCCTATCAGGCTGCCGAGTACGGTTATATTGACGAGGTTATTGCCCCTAGTCAGACCAGGATTCGCCTTATTCAGTCTCTGAGGGCTCTGCGGGATAAACGGGCTGCTAGTCCGGCTAAAAAGCACGGCAATATTCCCCTTTAATGAGGTTCTTTTCCCGTCTTTATTTTTGGAGTGTATCTTATGTCCAGGTCTGATTCGCCTTCTTTTTCTGATTTTGCCTCAGAGGTTGATCGGCAGGAAGCTGCTTCTGCTCAGCCGCTCTTTTCTGTCTTATCTGGTAACCCTAGTGAAGAGGAGCTTGGGGCTCTGGCTGTTCTGGTCCATTGTCTGAGCTCTTGCCAGCAGCAGACCGATACTTCGGCTTTGGCCCTGTGGCAGCGACGGCTTAATCGTGGCCAGCGTTTGGGCGCCAGCCTGCGTCCTGGCCCGGGTTCCTGGCGACGGGCCAGGCCCATGTAATTGAGGGTGGCCCTCTCTTGGGGCCGGGCTGCCGCTTAACCATCAACAGAGTAAGGTGTGATTTGTGTCAAAACGTGAACAGCTTCCCGCTATTTTTACCGTAACCCGTGAAAGAACCGCTATAGATCAGCTGGCTGACTCTTATTATCAGAACTTGCTCAAGCTACGACCAGAAGAAGGAGTTTCGGCAGGAAAACCGGGGTTTACTAGCCAGTATTCTGATTATTCGCCGGCCGGCAGGAAGGCTTTATATAGGCTCGCTGAGGATACTCTGGCGCAGCTTGCTGAACTTGAGCCTGCTGACCATACTGACCGCATTACTGCTGGAGCGCTGCGTGAGCGGCTTGGGCTAGAGCTTGAGCTGGCCCAGGCCGATCTGGGCTACTGGGAAATTAATAATATTTCCTGCCCTATCCAGCAAATACGCAGTGTTTTTGATCAAATGCCCCGGTCTAGCCAGCAGGATTGGTCGCATATTATCCAGCGGATGCGCAATATACCGGCCGCTATTGAGGGCTATATTGCTTCTTTAGAAGAGGCTAAAGAAAAAGGCCACCTGGCTGGGCGCCGCCATATTAGTGCCGGGCTAGAGCAGATTGCGGCCTATATTGGCGCTGACGGGTTTTTTGTCCGCCTTGCTCAAGACATTATTGAGCAGGCTCCTTCCTTGGCGGATGAGGCCAGGGCTGGTGCTGCCTTAGCTATCAGTGGCTACGCTCAGCTCAGCGCCTACCTGGAAGAGGTTCTCCTGCCTCTGGCTCCCCAGCAGGATGCCGTGGGCAGGAGGCGCTATAGCCTGTATTCACGGCAGTTCTTGGGTATAGAGATAGATTTAGAAGAAACCTATAGCTGGGCTCTTGCTGAGCTAGAAAAGATTATTGCCCGGCAGCAGGAGCTTGCCCATAGAATCAAGCCCGGTTCTACCATTGCAGAAGCCAAGCAGGTTCTTGATCAAGATCCCCAGCGAGTTTTACAGGGTACTGCTGCTCTGCAGGCCTGGATGCAGGAGGTTTCTGATCAGGCAGTTGCCTACCGGGGTGGTGGTCAATTTGTGCTTGAGGGTCCCATGCTGGATTTAGAGTGCAGGATTGCCCCTACTCAGGAAGGCGGTATCTACTACACGGGACCCTCTGAGGATTTCAGCCGACCGGGACGGATGTGGTGGTCTGTTCCCGCTGGCGAAACGGAATTTACTACCTGGCGAGAGCGCACCACCATCTACCATGAGGGTGTGCCGGGCCATCATCTGCAATTTGCCACGACGCTTGCCTGCAGCGGGTCTCTTAATTCCTGGCGTTTACACGGTTTATGGGTTTCTGGCCACGGTGAAGGCTGGGCGCTCTATGCCGAGGAGCTTATGGAAGCTGCAGGTTTTCTGGATGATCCGGCAGACCTGATGGGTATGTTAGATGGCCAGCGTATGCGTGCGGCCAGGGTGGTTTTTGATATTGGGCTGCATTGTGGCTTTAAGATTCCTGAACGTTGGGCTGGGGAGCTTGGCCTAGCTAACGCTATCTGGGATGCTGACAGTGGCTTTAAGTTTCTACAGGCCAACTTGGATATTTCCGAGGGCCAGTTGAACTTTGAGTTTTTACGTTACCTAGGTTGGCCGGGCCAGGCTTCTTCCTATCTGGTGGGCAAACGCTACTGGGATTGGGCCAGTGAACAAGCTTTTGCTGCCGGTGAAAGTCCTGCAGATTTTTACCGCAGAATGCTCACTCAGGGCTCTATGGGCCTGGAAGTTTTTCTGCAGGCCTTGGACCGGTCAGCCTAGGGGGATAAAGATGCCTGGCCAGCCTCAGTTTGCTAGTGGCTGGCCCTGGGGAAAGGTTCATACTATGCGGTACGGAGTTATTAGCACCGCTGCTATTAGCGCGGAGTTTGTTGCTGCTGTATCTAGCCTGGGCGATGCCGAGGTTTGTGCTGTCTATAGCAGGTCTTTAGAGGCTGCCCAGCAGTTTATCAGTACCCTGGGTATTGAGGCTCAAGCTTATGACCGCGTTGAGGAACTGTGCGCAGACCAGCTGGTGGATGCCGTCTATATTGCTTCGCCTAATTCCATGCATGCCTCTCATGCCTTAGCCGCCATTAAAGCGGGTAAACACGTGCTGCTTGAAAAGCCGGCTGTACTTAATCCCGTGCAGTGGGATCAGGTTTGGGGTGCCGCTCAAGAGGCGGGTCTGCTCGTTTTTGAGGCGGCCCGTCATGTCTTTGAGCCGGCCCAGGGAGAACTGATTAAGGCCCTGGCTGGACAGGTTCCCCGGGCTGTCCACCTCAATTTTTGCCAGTACTCTTCGCGCTGGGATGCCGTGCTCCGCGGTGAAAAACCCAATATTTTTTCGCTCTGCTACGGCGGGGGTGTCCTGGTAGATTTAGGCGTCTACGCTATTTACGATGCCCTGCTCTGGTTTGGCCTTCCCGAGAGCAGCCGTTATTTTCCTAGCTGTGCCCCCACCGGGGTGGATGCAGCCGGCACTCTGCTGCTGAATTATCCAGACTTTACGGTAACGGTAACTCTAGCTAAGAACGCCCATTCTAAAGCCAGCTCAGAGATTCTTTTAGGCAGACAGACTATAGAGCTTTCTTCAATCCAGGGCATCGACCGGATTGTCCGTTATGGCGACCGGCAAGAAGAACTGATCTATGATTCCGGTCTTGTTCCGGGTACACGTTCCTTAGCTGAGCTCATGACTTTTGAGCTTAAGTTTTTTACTCAGATGATCACTTCTTATCTGCAGGGTAGCTGGGGTGAGCAGGAGCTGGCCCGCTACCGGGAGCAGACCCTCCTAGCCCGGGCAGTGAACGAGGTGTGCACAAGGGCACGCACCTCTGCCGGCATCGTTTTTGATGCCGAAAATTTTAGCTCACTTTAACAGTCAGTTTTCTTATCTTCCCTGGTCATGCTGCTTTGCCAGCAAAAGTAACTAAAGGTAGAATCCACACTAATAGTGTGATTGTAAGCACTATTATCTCTATTATTTCTTTGCTAAGGAGAGACCATGACCGTCTACGCTGCACCCAATAGCCCAGATTCCCTGGTGCAACTGCACACCCGCTACAAAAACTTTATTGGCGGAGCCTGGGTAGAACCGGCCCAAGGAAACTACTTTGAAGACATCACCCCGGTCACCGGAGCCGTCATAGCAGAAGTAGCCCGAAGCGGCGCCGAAGACATTGACCAAGCAGTAAAAGCAGCCTGGAAGGCCTTTGAAAGCTACCGCTACAGCTCACCGGCAGAACGGGCCCAACTGCTCAATGGCATCGCAGCCATCATGGAAGAACACCAAGAAGAGCTGGCAGTTGTCGAAACCTGGGAAAACGGCAAACCCATTCGGGAAACCCTGGCAGCAGATATCCCCCTAGCCATCGACCACTTTAGATACTTTGCCTCAGCAATTCGCAGCCAGGAAGGCAGCCTGTCAGAACTTGATCAAGATACCGTGGCCTATCATTTTTATGAGCCGCTGGGAGTAGTTGGCCAAATCATCCCCTGGAACTTCCCGCTCTTAATGGCAGCCTGGAAAATAGCGCCCGCCCTAGCTGCCGGCAATACCATTGTCCTGAAACCGGCAGAGCAAACCCCGGTTTCCATCCTCTACCTAGCTGAGCTCCTTCAGGACCTGCTGCCGGCAGGGGTCCTCAATATTGTCAATGGCTTTGGCGGCGAGGCGGGGGCAGCCTTAACATCCCACACCGGGATCCGTAAGCTTGCCTTCACTGGGGAAACAAGCACCGGCTCGATCATTATGGAAGCCGCAGCCAAAAACATTGTTCCCCTAACCCTTGAGTTAGGAGGCAAAAGCCCCAACATTTTCTTTGAAGACGTCTGGAGCCAGGACGATGACTTCCGGGCCAAAGCCCTGGAAGGTTTTGCTATGTTTGGGCTTAACCAAGGCGAAGTATGCACCTGCCCCTCCCGAGCCTTAATCCAGGAATCTATCTACGACGACTTTATGGCAGCAGCCCTCGACCGGGTTAAACTCATGAAACAGGGCAATCCGCTCTCTACCGAGACTACTGTCGGTGCCCAGGCTTCAAAAGAACAGTACGAAAAAATCAATAACTACCTACGCATAGCCAACCAGGAAGGTGCCCAGACTCTTATTGGCGGCCAACCCTGCCAGCTTGAAGGAGACTTAGCCCAAGGGTTCTATATTCAGCCTACCGTTTTTGCCGGAGACAACAGCATGCGTATTTTCCGAGAAGAAATCTTTGGCCCCGTCCTGGCAGCAACATCATTTAAGAGTTGTGATCAGGCCATTGCCCTGGCCAATGACACCGACTTTGGCCTAGGCGCCGGGGTATGGACCAGGGATCAGTTCCTAGCCTACCGGGCAGGGCGAGCTATCCAGGCTGGCCGAGTCTGGATCAACAACTACCACAGTTACCCGGCCCACGCTGCTTTTGGCGGCTATAAGAAATCAGGTTTTGGTAGAGAAAACCACCTGATGATGTTAGAACACTACCAGCAAACAAAAAACTTGCTGATTAGCTATTCACAAAAACCAACCGGACTTTTCTAAGCCCTATTAATAAAAGTGCGGTGACAGAACACAAGGTTTTGTCACCGCACGCTATCCCTCAAGGGCTAATTACCACCAGAGGATCGCTTTTCCAGGCCCCGATGAGAGCCAGTTAAAACGGAACTGGTCAAACCAGCTACCTGCATCTTCAACGGTGAAGGCTACAAGGTTATCCTGTTGAGCTGTGAGCTCTTCATCAATGCCGGTAATGTTTCTACCGGCAACAATCATGCCGCCCACAGTAACAAACATGGGAATAAACTCACCGGGTTTAAGATCTCGCACTCGCGCTAGATTAGTGGAGCTAATGGGCCACCACATCCGCGAGGCATCATCTTGCTGCTGACGTATCTGAGGGTCTTCTGATTCTTCAGCTGAAAGATCAAAACCAAACCACTGACGCACACCATCGTCGGCAGGCTGCGGGGCAATCTGCCGCAGGATAACTGCGATATCCGAAGGAAAGCTAGCGCTCTGAATAGCGGCACTCAAGGTGGTCTTGTTATAGCGTGGCGCCTGGGCGATACGATGAATATTTTCATCGAGATAGTACCTGGAACCGGCACCATTAGAATAGGCCTGGCCCAATACTCTAGCTCGATCAAGAATCTGCACCTGGGCTAGGGGGCGGTGGAAAATTTGGCTTACTTCTTTCAGCGAGCAAATTCTTATGTCTTGCAAACTTTTACTTCCGTTTTATTGTATGAGGTAAACAACGTAATGGTCTGAAAAGTCATCCTATCTGCCGTTTGTATATATTAAATAGGCTCCATGCCTACAGTCCCCCAAAGTTCCGGAAAATGCCAAAAAATTGACCCCGTAAGGGCACTCAAAATTGCTCTTAAGGGGTCAAATTAGGCCAGTCTAGCTGGTATAAGCTCCTGCAATCTCACGAAGATTACGTACCGCCACGGCAATAGTGGCAAACTCAGCAGCTTCTTCCTGCCGGGCAAAGCGACCTAAAACGTTAGCCATAGCCTTGCTTCGTTCAAAACGAGCCAACAATACCGGGTGAGCGCTCTGCCAGGACTGCACAAGCTCAGCAGCCTGCTCAAAGCTGTTTAGCTGTTTACCCTCCTGCCGGTCCGAATAAAAGATTAAACGCTTTGTGAGTGCAGTAACGGCCTCGTAGAGATCCGAACGTAAAAAGGCCCGACTCATAGACTCCCACCTACCGGTACGGGGCAGATCAGAGATAGCCAGCAGCATGGTAGAAACGTTAAAGCGCTCATAGAGGGCAAAGTAGAGGGGCGCAACCTGCTCCGGCTGCCAGCCGGTAGCAGCGGCAATATCAAGAATATCTAGCAGAGCAACTTCTTCCCAGACCCGGGCCCAGGCATGAGAAATTTCATCCGGCACCTCCCACTGCTTAACCAGGTCAAGATTGTTATTCACCCGCTCCAGCAGGGATCCACCCAAAAAGTCCGGGATTCGCTGGCTAAGCTGACCCACCTGCCGGTAGTGATTGATCAGCCGATCCATCACACCCTCCACCTGGCCGCGGGCTTGAGCCTGAGCCAGACTTCCTTCCTGCACCACCTTACGAACGGCTCGATCCGTAAAACGCTGAATGCCAAGAATGAGCGAGCGCCAGAGCTCAGGATCTGTCTTTGGCCCAAGATCGCGTAACTGCTGCATAATCGTTTGCAGACCGTAAGCATCCCGAACAACCATAAAGGCCCTGGCCACCGTAGCAATAGAGGCGCCAGTCTCTTCGATCACCCGGAAAACAAAAACAATACCTGCGGTATCAACAATTTCATTGGCAACCCTGGTAGCAATAATCTGCTGCCGCAAGGGATGGGACCAGAAGTACTGACCGTACTGGGCAGCTACTTGACTGGGGAAATAATCCCGCAGGACCGGCTCAAACCAGGGGTCCTGCCCCAGGCCCTCCTCCAGCAAGGCCTGGGTTAACCAGATCTTGCTATAGGCGCTTAAGACCGATAGCTCAGGGCTGGTCAGCCGCTGCCCTTGCTGACGCCGCTGCTGAAGCTGCTCAGCGCTGGGGAGGAATTCCACCTGCCGGTCTAAGCCGGCATTTTTCTCTAAGAAACTAATAAAACGACTAGCAGCAGAATTAGTTGGCCGGGTACCTAACCTTTCGGACTGGAGCAGGATGTTTTGGTTGATATTGGACTGAAGCACCTGCCGGCCAACTTCCTGGACCTGAGCCTGGATAAGCTCCTCCCGCTGGCTGGCATCCAGCTGGCCAGAGGCAATCAGCCGATCGATAAGGATCTTAAGGTTTACCTCATGATCTGAGGTTTCTACACCGGCCGAGTTGTCAACGGCGTCGGTATTTACCAGGATTCCCAGGCTGGCTGCCTCAATACGGGCCTGCTGAGTCAGCCCCAGGTTACCGCCTTCCGAAATAACTTTAACGCGTAGTTCTGGCGCCGTAATACGCATCTGATCATTAGTTCGATCGGCAACTTCTGCATCTGTTTCCTGGCTGGAGCGTACATAGGTTCCGGTGCCGCCGGTGTAGAGCAGATCAACCGGGGCTGCGATAATAGCCCGGATCAGCTCCTGGGGAGTTAAGCTTTCTTCCTCCCCTTCTAGGCCCAGGGCCTGCCGTATCTGAGGATTGAGCGTAACAGCCTTGTCGCTACGGTTAAAGACCCCGCCTCCCTCAGAGATAAGCTCAGGGTTGTAGTCCGTCCAGTAGGCCCTGGGCAGTTCAAACAGACGCTTCCGTTCTGCATAGGAACTGGCAGCATCGGGGTTAGGATCGATAAAAATGTGCCGGGAGTCAAAAGCTGCCACCAGGCGAATATGCTCAGAAAGCAGGGCACCGTTACCGAAGACATCCCCGGCCATGCCGCCGATGCCTACCATGGTGAAATCTTCGCTTTGGCTAGAATGCCCCATCGATGCAAAGTGCCGTTTTACCGACTCCCAAGCGCCGCGTGCTGTAATGCCCATTTCCTTGTGGTCAAAACCAACAGAGCCGCCCGAGGCAAAAGCATCTCCCAGCCAGAACCCGCGTTCCTGGGACAGGGCATTGGCTGTGTCCGAAAAGGTGGCAGTTCCCTTGTCTGCCGCCACCACCAGGTAGTGGTCTGGTTCATCTAAAATAACCACCTTATCTGGCTGCACTATTTTTTCTTGGCCCCGTTCAAGAACAAGATTATCGGTAACATCAAGCAGAGAACCGATAAAAAGTTTGTAGGCTTCCAAGCCCATGCTGGCGTAAGCTTCCTTGTGGCTATCTCGATCTGGCAGACCCTTAGGAAAAAAGCCGCCCTTGGAGCCATTAGGAATAATCACGGCGTTCTTAACCCGCTGTGCCTTAACCAGACCCAGAATTTCGGTACGGAAGTCTTCCCCTCTATCAGACCAGCGCAGCCCACCCCGTGAGACCATACCAAAGCGCAGATGGGTTCCTTCAACCTTCGGTGAGTAGACCCAAATTTCCCACATAGGCCGGGGCAGCGGGGCCAGCGATATCTGAGTAGGACGCAGCTTAAAGGCTAGAGTTTCTTTATTTTGGTACAGATTAGTGCGTACTGTAGCCAGGCTAACTTCTAAAACAGCACGCAAAAACCGGTCTGTATCCAGATCGGCAATATTTTTTAGCTCTTCTTCAATACGGGAGCTTATCTCTGTTCGTTGCTGGATTCGTTCCTCAGAGGTCAGGTTTCTGGCCGGATCAAAGCCGGTCTCAAAGAGCTCAATCAGCTGGGAGGTAATTTTTGGGTTAGCCAGGTAGATCGCTGCCACCTGTGCCCGGCTCAGCCTAAGACCAAGCTGGGCCAGGTAGCTGGCATAGGCTCGCAGAACGAGGACACTGTGCCAGGGTAAAGCCTGGGCTAGGATGAGCTGATTCAGCTCATCATCGTCTGCCTTAGCAGACAGCACTGCCTCAAGGCCTTCTTGGACTAGTTCCAGGGCAGCCCCTACCGATTCCTCCACCCCTAGTTCAAAAACCGTATACTCCGCTTCACCTGCTGAAACGGTGAAGGTTGCCTGGGATTGTACGCTTAAACCCAAGTTGGCCAAGAGAGGCAAAATTTTTGCCAGGGCCTGGGGCTGGGCCAGATAAAGTCGCAGAGTCTGTGCTGCCGGAGCCAGCAAAACTAGCTGGCTTTCTTTCCGCTTTAATGCCTCTATAGCTTGCTCGTCTGCTGAGTCCAAGATGAGCTCTTCGGTGAGGGGGGTTACTTTTACTTCCAGGTTTCTGGTCATGGTGAGGTCCTCTGAGGATAGCTGTTCATAGCGTGGTCATTTTCTACGATAAACCGGCTGCTTTGCCACGCGTTAAGGTTTTTCTTTTAATCTCATATTGTGTCATTGTGGCAGGCTAAAGGCCGGGCCTAGTTCTGCATTCAAAGAGAAGCTCCTGCCAGCTAGCGTAGACTCTTAAGGGATGACACCTAACCCAGCCCACTCACCTACTGCCTTGGATAGGGATCAGCCTCAGCTGGTTCTTGCCTCCTCTTCTCCTGCGCGGCGTAAGCTACTTCAAGATGCCGGCCTTGTCTTTGAGGTTCAGCCCTCTACCGTCGATGAGCAGGCTGTCCTAGCGGCAGCCCAGTCTCAGCAACAAGCCCCGCATCATGGCGCAGACTGGGCCCCCTTAACCCCGGCACAGACAGCCCAGCTACTGGCAGTGGCTAAAGCCAGGCAAGTTGCCCAAGACTGGGCTGATTGCCCCGCCTTAATTCTTGGCTGTGACTCTGTCTTTGAGTTTGCCGGCCAAGCATACGGCAAGCCCTACCAGCTTCATACAGCCAGGGAACGCATCCGCATGATCAGCGGAAAGTCGGGGCTTTTACACACAGGCCACCACCTCATCTTTAGCCAGGGTTCCCACCGTTGGCAAGAAGTCTCCGAACTAAGAACAGCCCGGGTCTACTTTGACACACTCACGCCGGAAGAAATCGAAGCCTACCTAGCCAGCGGGGAGCCGCTCTGGGTGGCGGGCTCCTTTACCATCGACGGTTTTGGCAGCGCCTTTATTCGGCAGATTGAGGGCGAATACCATACAGTTGTTGGTCTCTCCGTTAACGCTTTAAGGGCTATGATGAGCAGCTTTGGCCAACCAATCAGTAATTTTTGGACAAAAACTCCCTAAATTTCAAAGAAAATTACCCTCTTTTGCTTGTAGACTCATGGGGGAACCATCGTGTGTAACCCGCCGGCAACCCGTTTTTACCCAAGTCAACCGTGGCTTAACCGGTGAAGGCCCCTGAGGTGGCCAGCTAGGTTTACGGTAGCCAGGCGGATATAAGGAGCTATTTTCATTGACCATTACAACCGAGCATGCGGGCCAAAGCCACGTATCCGTCGATGGACGCCACACCGGCCCTGTTTCTAAGGTTTTGATCGCCAACCGTGGAGAAATTGCGGTACGCATTATTAGAGCAGCACGTGACGAAGGCATCAGCACCGTAGCTGTTTATGCGCAGCCGGATCGGCAGGCCCTCCATGTGCGCCTGGCCGATGAAGCCTACTCACTGAACGGTTCAACAGCCTCGGATTCCTACCTCGTACCGGAAAAAATTTTGGAGGTCGCCCAACGATCCGGCGCAGACGCCATCCACCCCGGTTACGGCTTCCTCTCCGAAAATGCCAGCTTCGCCCAGGCCGTTATTGATGCAGGCCTCACCTGGATTGGCCCCTCCCCTGAAGCCATTAGTCTTCTGGGCGATAAGGTAGCTGCCCGTCATATTGCAGAGCAGGTTGGGGCCCCTCAGGTTCCCGGTACTGCCGACCCGGTCACCTCCGCCGCCCAGGTTCAGGCCTTCGCCCAGGAATACGGCCTACCCATAGCCATTAAAGCGGCCTTTGGTGGAGGCGGGCGTGGCATTAAGGTGGTGCGCAGTGCCGATAAAATTACTGAACTCTACGACTCTGCCGTCCGGGAGGCAACCGCTGCTTTTGGCCGTGGCGACTGTTTTATAGAACGTTTTCTGGATGCACCGCGTCACGTGGAAACCCAGTGCCTGGCAGATGCTCACGGCAATGTTGTAGTGGTCTCTACCAGGGACTGTTCCCTGCAACGCCGTAACCAGAAACTGGTTGAAGAGGCGCCGGCGCCCTTCCTAACCCCCCAGCAGCGCCAGCGCATCTATGAGTCTTCAAAAGCCATTCTTCAAAAGGCTGGCTACCAGGGAGCCGGTACCTGCGAATTCCTGGTTGGTACCGACGGGACAATCTCTTTTCTAGAAGTAAATACTAGGCTGCAGGTGGAGCATCCCGTTACCGAAGAAATCACCGGAATTGACCTGGTTCGGGAGCAGTTTAGGCTGGCCAGAGGAGAAGAGCTGGGTTATACGGATCCTCCTAGCCGGGGCCATAGTATTGAATTTCGTATCAATGGCGAGGATGCCGGCCGTTCCTTTATGCCTTCACCGGGCAGTATCGAAAAATTACGGGTTCCCGCTGGCCCCGGTGTGCGCTGGGATTCGGGTGTTGTTGAAGGAGATACTGTTGGTGGCTCCTTTGACTCTATGCTGGCCAAACTCATTGTTACCGGTGCTGACCGCTCTCAGGCCCTAGCCAGAGCCCGTCGTGCCCTGGCAGAACTTTCGATTGAGGGTATGCCAACGGTTATTAACTTTCATCGAACCGTGCTGACAGAACCTGCCTTTACCGCAGCAGACGGTAATTTTACCGTGCATACCCGTTGGATCGAAACAGAGTTTAATAACAGCATCGCCCCCTATAATGGCGGGATTAAAGCCCTGGATGAGGAGGATGAGCAGGGGCAGAGCTTTGTTGTTGAGGTTAACGGCAAACGCATGGAAATTCTACTGCCCCAGCTGCCTGCCCTCACCACTACTGCCAAGCCAGCCAGCAAGAAACGTAAAGAGAGGAATCTGCGTACCAGCAGCAACAGCTCCCAGGAGCTGACCTCACCCATGCAGGGAACCATCGTCAAGGTGGAAGTTAAGGATGGCGCCAAGGTGGCCGAGGGAGACCTGATCGTTGTGCTGGAAGCCATGAAAATGGAACAGCCCATCACGGCTCACCGTTCCGGTAAAGTAAGTGGGCTTAAGCTCAAGGCCGGTGATACCGTCGCTGCAGGAGCAACCATCGCCAGTATTAAATAAGTTCATGCAGCCCGGGCCCGACCTAGGCGGGAGCAGGCCAGCCTGTCTCACTATGTAAAATGCACCCAGCTTGGCTTGCGACACCGGACTAATCTAAAGAGATCACAGCTACATTGTTCGCGTAAGCATACTCCTGCTCGCCTGTATGAGGAGCACACACATGAGTAAGACAGCAGCCAACAGCACCCCGCGTAGCCGGGTTATTATGGCTTCGCTCATAGGCACCACCATTGAGTTCTACGATTTTTATATCTACGCCACCGCAGCGGTGGCTGTTTTCCCGGCCCTCTTTTTCCTAGGTAGTGACGACACCGCCAAGCTTCTGGCTTCTATGGCAACATTTGGGGTGGCCTTTGTGGCCCGCCCTATTGGTTCCATTGTCTTTGGCCACTATGGGGACCGGATTGGTCGTAAGGCAACCCTGGTAGCGGCCTTGTTAACCATGGGTATCGCAACCTTTTTGATTGGCCTGCTGCCCACCTACTATCAGATAGGGCTCTGGGCCCCGGCTATGCTCACCGTCCTGCGCTTTTGCCAGGGCTTAGGTTTAGGCGGTGAATGGTCGGGCGCGGCCCTGCTGGCTACTGAATATGCCCAGGAAGGTAAGAGGGCCCGGGCCGCTATTTGGCCCCAGCTTGGTGCTCCTTTTGGTTTTATCTTGGCCAACGGTTTTGTGCTGATCTTAACGACTATCATGAATTTTAATTCCACCAAGGACGCCAGTAACCTCAACCACCACTTTTTGATCTGGGGCTGGCGCATCCCCTTCCTAGCCTCCATTGTTATGGTTGCCATAGGCCTCTACGTTCGTTTCAGGTTGCAAGAAACTCCGGTTTTTGCCCAGGTACTGGCCAAGAACCAAAAAGTTAAAACCCCGCTGATAGCGGCCTTTAAAACTGCTTGGTGGCCTATCATTCAGGGCACCTTTATTATGGTGGCCTGCTACGTCCTCTTTTATTTGATGACAGCCTGGATTCTCTCCTACGGCATTGCCACCGTGGCAAACGGTGGCCTGGGTATTGCCTACCATCGGTTTTTGCTGATCCAAATTATTTCTATCTGTTTTTTTGCCGCCTTTGTACCGGTTTCGGGCTGGTGGGCCGATAAGTCGGGACGCCGTCATCAGCAGGTCTGCACTACTGTGCTGATGGCAGTTTTTGGCCTCTCCTTTGGCTGGTGTATCTCTCCTGAGGTTGTTGGCACCGGTCAGCAAGCAAACTTAAGCCTCATTACGGTTTTTATGTCTGTTGGCATGGCCATTATGGGGCTGTCCTTTGGCTCTATGTCCGCCTACCTGCCCGAACTCTTTAAAACTAATATCCGCTATACAGGTTCGGGAGTTGCCTACAATGTAGCTTCCATCCTTGGTGCTGCCCTGACTCCTTTTGTAGCTGTCTGGCTTAATGCCAGCTTGGGTGTGGCAGCCGTCGGACTCTACCTGGCAGCAGCTGCCCTCTTGTCCATCACTTTTATGCTGATCACACACGAAACACGTGATATTGATATTTCTAACTAGTCGTTTGGCCCCAAGTCTACTGACTTGGGGCCAGACTATGCTGCCTTAGAGCCGTGTGTGCAGCCGGCGGGCTGCCTCGGAGATGGACCCGCTCAAGGAGGGGTAAACCGTATAGGTCTCGGCAACGTCATCCACATGGAGTTTTTTATCAACGGCCAAGGAAATCGGAAAAATCAGCTCAGAGGCACTGGGGCCAACAACCACACCGCCTATAACGGTTCCAGAATGCTTTCGGGCAAAAATTTTAATAAAGCCATCTTGTACGGCCATCATTTTGGCGCGAGGGTTCGTGGCTAAGGACAGCATAACAGTATCTGCCTGATACTTGCCCGAGGCGATTTCCCCTTCTGTTACCCCTACGCTAGCTATCTCTGGCGAGGTAAAAATAGTTGCCGCTACCTGATGGGTCCGTAAGGGCTTAACGGTGTCTCCCATCAGATGGGCCACCGCTACCCTACCCTGCATACCCGCTACTGATGCTAGTGGATAAACACCCGTGCAGTCCCCGGCCGCGTAAATGTTGGATACGTTAGTCCTGGAAACCCTATCCACTTCGATATGGCCAGATTCCGTGACCTTGACACCAGCTTTGTCCAAGCCTAGATCCCAGGTGTTAGGAATAGAACCTACCGCAATTAAAACGTGGGTACCAGAGACTTTTCTACCGTCGTCTAAGGTAACAACAACCCCTTTACCGTCGGCGCTGTATTGGGCAGCTTCGGCCCTGGACCTGGGCATTACCTTAACCCCGCGACGCTCAAACACGTTCTCTAAAACGTTAGCAGCATCTTCATCTTCTCCGGGCAGCACCCGGTCCCGGGATGAAATAAGGGTAACCTGAGACCCCAGGCCGTTATAGGCGGAAGCAAACTCTGCCCCCGTAACGCCAGAACCTACCACAATTAACTCTGGCGGAACCTGCGGCAGTTTATAAAGTTGGGTCCAGTTAAGAATACGTTTGCCGTCGGGCTGGGCAGTTTTAAGCTCACGCGGATGGGTACCAACAGCTAGGAGAATAAACTCGGTCTCTAAGTCGTAGTTTAAACCGTTCTGATCCGTAACCTCTACGGTGTGGGCGTCCTTAAGTTTGCCTTTACCGGCAATGATTTTAACCCCACTACGTTCTAAGGAACGTTTGATGTCCTGGGACTGCTGTTGGGCCAGGTGAAGGAGGCGGTTGTTGACCTTGCCTAAATCAACGTGAGGTGTCTGCGGTGTTTGGCTAGAGCCTAAGGTGATGCCCAAGGCCGCTGCTTCAGAGATCCGGGCCATCAGCGCAGCCGATGCAATCAGAGTCTTGGAGGGAACCACATCCGTCAGGACGGCAGCACCGCCTAGGCCCTTGTCTTCGATGATGGTGACGTCAGCACCTAAAGATGCTGCCACCAGGGCAGCCTCATAGCCTGCTGGTCCGCCACCAAGAACAATTATCTTGTGTGATGCGTAGTCAGTTTTCAAAGTCACCCTCTTATTGTGTTCCAGAAGATAGTTTGGTTCAAACTCTTAGTGACTTATCTGTCTGTTTCCCCCAGCATTTTTAACTGATTTGATAGGTTATTCTTGTGCAGTATCCACCAACCAGTCAGCTAACCGTCGGGTATCTACGGCAGCTGTTTGAGCATAAAATCAGAATTTGAACCGGGTTGACCCCCGCCTGCAGCCGGCAGACTTCTGCTGCCGGGTAAATTGTGTACCGCTGATCAAAAGGAAATAGAATGCCATCGCTTGCCCAGCTCATAGACCAGGCTACTTCCTGGTTAACGATTGATCCTGACCCGCAGACCCGTGCCCAGCTAGCAGAAATTCTTGATTTGGCCCAGGCTGGTGATCAGCAGGCCCTGGCTGATTTAAGCGACCGCTTTTCAGGCAATCTACAATTTGGTACAGCCGGGCTGCGAGCCAGCCTAGGAGCTGGTCCTATGCGAATGAACCGGGTTGTTGTACGACGAGCAGCAGCGGGGTTAGCCAACTATATTAAAGGCCGGGCTCAGAGGGAGGGCTGGTCCGAGCTAACTGCCATTGTGGGCTTTGATGCCCGCACAAACTCAGCTATCTTTGCCCAGGAGTCTGCCGCCATTTTTACGGCAGCTGGCATTAAAACCTATCTGTTTGATCAAGCTGGCCCCACACCGCTTTTAGCCTGGGCAACCCAAAAATACGGGGCGGAGATTGGGGTTATGGTAACGGCCTCTCACAACCCGGCTCAAGATAATGGCTACAAGGTTTATTTGGGAGGACAGGCTGTTGACCAGCACGCTGGCGGAGCCCAAATTGTTCCCCCTTACGACTCCGATATCGCCGCTGAAATTGCTGCTGTTCTAGATTCAGAGATAAGCCTAGCTCCTGCGGGGTGGCAGCTTTTACCCGAAGGCGCTAGTCAAGACTATCTGCGCAGTGTAGCCGCCCTGGGACGGGTCTCGCAGCCAGATTTGTCTATTGTCTACACTGCTATGCACGGTGTGGGAGGCAGACTGCTGCTGGCCGCCTTGCAGGAGGCAGGTTTTTCTGAGGTGCACCCGGTGATGCAGCAATTGCACCCGGACCCAGATTTTCCAACAGTAGCTTTCCCCAACCCGGAGGAAGCGGGGGCACTAGATCTGGCTCTAGAGCTTGCCCAAGAGGTAAAAGCTGATCTGATTATTGCCAACGATCCAGACGCAGACCGGGCAGCTTTTGCCCTCTACGATCCAAGCTGCCAGAGCTGGCGCCAGCTCAGTGGCGATGAGGTAGGAGCCCTCTTGGGGGTAGCCATGATTGAGCGGCTGGATACGGTACCGGAGCATGAGCCCACCCCGGTCTTTGCCAACTCTTTGGTGTCCTCTCGGCTTTTGCAGGCTATTGCCCAGGATGCTGGCCTGCGGCACGAACAGACTCTCACCGGTTTTAAATGGATTGGCCGCATCAAAAATCTGGCTTACGGTTATGAAGAAGCAATCGGTTACAGTGTCGACCCGGCCTCGGTCAAAGATAAGGACGGAATCGCTGCCGCCCTCCTGCTGGCCCTCTATGCCCAGAACCTTAAATCGGCAGGTTCTTCCTTGCTGGAGGTCTTAGATCAGCTGGCTGCCAAGCACGGAGTCTACGCTACCCAACAAGTTTCTATCCGGGTTGATCAGCTCAGCCAGATTGAAGATATGGTTGCTCGGCTGCGCAAGCAGCCACCAAAGGTTCTGGCCAGCTCGGCCGTAACAGAAATCACGGATTTAAGCCTTGGCTGGCAGGGCTTTCCCCCGACTCCCGGTTTTGTTTACCTGATGCACAATAAATCTCGGGTCATTGTACGTCCTTCCGGTACCGAGCCTAAACTTAAGTGTTATATGGAAGTTATTGAAGATCCAGATAACTATGCCGGTTCCCTCAGCCAGGCCCGTGCTGCTGCCAAGAAGCAGCTTAAGCTTCTAGGCCAAGATATAAGCCTGGCCTTAGGGCAATGAGCAAGACCGGCAGCATAACGTACAGGTAAAGGAAGAGCTATGACAAGAATCAGCAATGCTGAGCTTGCTGCCATGATTGATCACACCATCCTGGCGCCCTCGGCCGGGCAAGCCGATATACGCCGGCTCTGTGCCGAAGCCCGCCAGCACGGCTTTGCTTCAGTTTGTGCAAATCCCCTGTGGGCTAGCCTCCTGGTGGAGGAGCTCACCGGATCGGAGGTTTTACCCTGCGTCGTCGTGGGCTTTCCCCTGGGAGCTTCTAGCACCCAGGTTAAGGCTTTTGAGGCGGAGCAGGCTGTGGCTGCCGGGGTCAAGGAGGTAGATATGGTTATTAATATTGCGGCGGTCCGGGCTATGGATCGGCAGACGGTAGCGGCCGATGTTGAGGCTGTTGCCCAGGTCTGCCACGCGGCTAATGCCGCCTTAAAGGTTATTATTGAAACCTCCGAACTGAACGATCAGGAGAAGGTTTTTGCCTGTCAAGTGAGTGTTGCTGCCGGAGCTGACTTTGTGAAAACCTCCACCGGTTTTTCTGCTTCAGGCGCTAAGGAAGCAGATGTTAAGCTTATGCGGCAAACGGTTGGGCCAAACATCGGTGTTAAAGCTTCGGGTGGGATACGTACCCGCCAGCAGGCGCTTGCTATGATCGCTGCCGGGGCCAACCGTATTGGTGCTTCCCAAGGAATAAGCATTATCCAGGCCCAGTAAAGAGGGCAAGAGCTGCCCCGGCTTACCTGCTGGCTCTTATTGTGTGGCAGACATATGCTGACACACTGAGCTTAAAATTCTTGGGAGGCCTATACTGTTGATGAGACGAAGTGAGGCAGCGAGGCCTGCCTCTGGCTGGCAAGGCCGGGCCGCTACAGTATAAGGAGATTTTCTATGGCAGACGATCGCTACTACGACCCCGAAATTTTTAAGGCAAGCGGTCCTACCCATTCCGGGGCCGGACGTCTGACGGGTAATGTGCTGGTTTTTCTTGGTTTTGCTCTAGTTTTTACCCTGGGAATTTACGCGCTGGGTTTTTACCCCGATGCTGGCCCCGCGGGTATGTGCGCAGCAATCGGCCTGTTCTGCCTGCCCTGGGCCCTGGTCTATCATCTGCTTCCTAGCAAAACCAATCGTGGGGTTCGCCGCAGCGGAACTGAACTAACTCAGCTCTAAACCTTTGCGGGGCCCGGGGCAGGAAGGAGACTTATCTCGCTCCTGCCCCGCTGCTTATCTAGCCACGCCCCTGTTTGCTTTTGCCTTAGCTAAGGCAGCCCTCAGCTAAGACAGCATTAGCCTTCAAAAATTACCTCAATAAAGGTAGCAACCCAATCCAGCATGGCGGCATCAACCAAATCCTTGCCTCCAATGCTGCTGGTTTTGGGACGGGGGACCAGGATTTGGTAGTCGGCGCTGCCAGCCACCTGCTTATAGATCGATCCCGGGTACATCCGCTTCAGACGCATCTGCCTCGACTCGGGCAGTGCTGCCGCATAAAACCGTACTTTAGGCCCTAGAACAACGATCTCCTTAATAGCTGCCTGCCGGGCCCGCAGGCGCAGTGCAGCTACCTGTAGCAGATGATGGACTGCCTCGGGGATCTGCCCGTAACGGTCCGTCAGCTCTGCAAGAGCCTCCTTAAGCTCATCCTGATTCTGCGCCTGAGCTATCTGACGGTAAGCTGCCAAGCGTAGCCGCTCTGAAGACACATAGTCATGCGGAATATGGGCGTTAACCGGTAAATCAACCTTAACTTCTGTGAGCGGCTGGCCCTGATCGGGATCCTGGTATTGGGCCACAGCTTCTCCTACCAGGCGTAGGTAAAGATCAAAACCAACCCCGGCAATATGACCGGACTGTTCTCCACCTAGCAGATTTCCCGCTCCACGAATTTCTAGGTCCTTCATAGCCAGCTGCATACCCGAGCCCAGCTCATTATGGGTGGCAACCGCTTTAAGACGCTCCAGGGCGATCTCGCCCAGGACTTTCTGAGCCGGATAAAGAAAATAGGCATAGGCACGTTCACGGCCCCTGCCCACCCGGCCGCGCAACTGGTGTAGCTGCGACAAACCATAGTTTTGGGCCTGATCCACAATCAGGGTATTGGCATTAGAAATATCAAGGCCTGTCTCTACAATGGTGGTGCAGACCAGCACATCAAACTTACGTTCCCAAAAGTCAACAATGATCTGTTCCAGGCGGGATTCACTCATCTTGCCGTGGGCAACCGCAATCCTGGCCTCAGGCACCAGCTGCTGTAATTCGGCAGCAACTTGGTCAATTCCTGCTACTCGATTATGGACAAAAAATACCTGCCCTTCACGCATGAGTTCCCGGCGGATGGCTGCACTAATTTGCTGATCGGTGCGGCTGCCTACATAGGTTAGAACGGGGTGGCGCTCCTCCGGCGCCGTGGCTAAAGTAGAGGTTTCACGGATACCGGTCAAGGACATTTCTAGGGTGCGGGGAATGGGGGTGGCAGACATAGCTAGGACATCCACATTGGTGCGTAGTGTCTTTAACTTTTCTTTATGATCAACACCAAACCGTTGCTCCTCATCAATAATGACCAGGCCAAGGTCCTTAAATTGTGCGTCTTCGGAGAGCAGGCGGTGGGTTCCGATAAGAACATCTACGCTACCCTTACGCATGTTTTCTAGGGTCTGTTCCACCTGCTTTTTAGTTTGAAAACGAGAAAGCACCTGAACCCGGACCGGAAAACCGGAATAACGCTCTTTAAAGGTTTCAAAATGTTGTTGAGCCAGCAGAGTAGTGGGAACCAGCAAGGCCACCTGCTTACCGTCCTGAACCGCTTTGAAGGCGGCCCTAACAGCAATTTCTGTTTTTCCATACCCAACGTCACCAGAGATAAGTCGATCCATAGGAACTTCCGCTTCCATGTCACTTTTTACCTCGTTAATAGCAGCCAGCTGGTCCGGGGTTTCCGTATAGGGAAAAGCAGCTTCTAGTTCTGCCTGCCAGGGAGTATCTGCGCTAAAGGCATGCCCGCGTGAGGCTTGCCGGGCAGAGTAGAGCTTAATAAGGTCGGCGGCGATTTCTTTAACAGCCTTGCGGGCTTTAGCCTTTGTTTTAGCCCAATCTGAGCCACCCATTTTAGAGAGGGTTGGCGCCTCACCTCCCACATAGTGGGAGACCAAATCTAGCTGGTCTGTTGGAACAAAAAGTCTGTCCCTGGCCCCGCCACGCTTGGAGGCCGCATATTCAAGCACCAGGTATTCTTTCATAGGTTTAGCCTGCCCGGCCCGGATGCTGGCTCCAGCAATAGGACGCTGCGTCAGTTCCACAAAACGACCAATACCGTGCTGCTCGTGGACAACGTAGTCTCCAGTTTTTAAGGCTAGTGGATCTACCGCATTTTTACGGCGGCGGCTGGGGAGCTTACTGCTTCTAGGGCTCCTGCTGCTGTAGCGGGTAGACCTCCCTAGAATATCTGCTTCGGTTAAGAAACCAATTTTAGCCGCATCCATCATAAAACCTTGGCCGGCTGAAGCCGTAGTCAATTCGATCAGGCCTGCCTGAGGCGGTTCGGTAAGATCCTCCCTCGTTACAGCAGGAATATTGGCTTCCTGAAAGAGGGTGCGCAGCCTGGAAAGCGGTCCGGGACCGTCCGTGACTACCACCAGGTGCCAGCCGTCAGCTACCTTACGGCCCACCTGTTCCAGCAAGTCGCTCACGTTTCCGGCAAAGGAGTGCGGTACTCTGCCAGCAAAAGAGAGGCTATCGTGGCCATCCTCTATGGCAGTTTCCAGGCCCATGGCTGTCATAGACCACCAGCCTAAACCCCGTTGCAGGGCCCGCTGCTCCACCTGATCTAAGGTCTGAAAGGCACCGGCTGCTAGAGCGGAGCCGTGCTGGCTGAGGTCAATGGGCGCCTGGCTGCTTTCAGCGGCGGATTTCCAGGCTGCCTCCAAAAACTCTGCATTCGTAGCCAGTAAGTCTGCAGCCCGCGCCTTAATTTTTTCTGGTTCAATCATGATGGGCAGGCAGCTTTTGGGCACTACTTCGATCAGGCTGGTCATGTGATCAACCAGCAGTGGAGTCAAAGATTCCATACCTTCTACGTAAATGCCGCCGGCTAATTTTTCAAGAATGGCCTGGGCCCCGGGCAGCTCCTGGCGCAATTTTGCTGCCCGCGACATGACCTCCGGTGTAATAAGCAGTTCCCGGCAAGGTGGTGCTAGCAGCTTTTGTGCTGGCTCAAGCTGGGATAAAGTACGCTGATCAGCCAGGGAGAACCAGCGCATACTTTCAATTTCATCCCCAAAAAAATCGATACGTACCGGGTGATCAGCCAGAGGAGAAAAAAGATCTATGATGCCGCCGCGGACAGCAAATTCGCCGCGTTTAGAGACCAGATCCACCCTGGAGTAAGCTGCCTGATTTAGAGCCTTAATAAGGTCTTCAAAGTCTAGGCTTTGGCCTACGGCCAGGCTGACAGGCTGCATTTTTTCCAGTCCAGCAACAAAGGGCTGTAAAAGGGCCCGTACCGGTGTGAGGATTACCTTGGCATTTTCTCCCAGTGCTAGCTGGCGTAAGAGGTGAAGCCGCTGCCCTACGGTATCGGAGCGCGGTGAAAGTCTCTCGTGCGGCAGGGTTTCCCAGGCAGGAAAATAGGCGATATCTGCTGGATCCATCAGGGAAGCTAGTCCGGCCTGCGCTGCCTCTGCTTCCCGGTCGGTCGCAAAAACAACAAGCAGACTTGCCTTCTCTCCCGCCTGGCTTGCCAGTTGCTGAGCTAGGTTAGCTAGCAGCAGCGGACGGGCACCGTCTACCGCAGCTATGGTCATTTGTTGGGCTCGCTCGTCAACCGGGGCGCCAGCAGCCTGCATAAGCCGCTGAAAACTGGGTTCTTGGGCCAGCAGTTGACTAAGACCGCGCAAACTCATGGGGAAAGCTACTTTCTCGTGCACAGGAGGAAAAAGAGGACCGCTCAATTATCGCACGACACGCCCCTTGTGCATGGACTAGATCTGTTCCATGGCTTGTCATGCGGGATATTCCCGGACCCCTTTGCCTATACATTTGCTAATATCTCTCTTTTGTTACGAAGTTCAAGACCTTAGTTTTGGTTTTTTGTACACATATATGTGGTTAAAACCGTAGGTTAATTGGACAAAAATACTTAAGTGATTAAATCAGACTGTCATAAAACTATTCTGCTCACCCCCGGATGGAGCATTTCCCCCAGCTAAGAATAGTCAGCTAGAGCACTCGCTAGGGGAAAAAATGCATACAGCCCAGAGCTTCACGCGTAAGCTTTTGGTCAGTCTTGTCTCAATGACGCTGGCCTTTACCTTTTTACCGGCAACAGCAGATGTCCTTCCAGCCGATAACGGAACCACCGCCAAAGTTAATGGGCTCAGCAGCGAAACCGCTGCTGCCTCCTGCTACGAAATTAAAGAAAAAAATCCAGCTGCGCCATCCGGCACCTACTGGCTCTACACACCACAGATGGATGCTCCGGCTCAGTTCTACTGTGACCAGGAAAGCAAAGGTGGCGGCTGGGTCATGATCGGCCGCGGCCGAGAAGGCTGGACCGATCAGTACAGCGGCAAGGGAGATCCCAACAATATCCATAAGACCCCCAGCGGTCTTAACGCTTTTAGTCCGGTCCAGCTCCCCTCTAAAACTATTGATGCCCTCATGGCCAATAAACCGCCTTATGAGCTTGAAGATAGCATTCGGCTTCGCCGTGCCCTCAATAGCCAGGGATCCGAGTATCAAGAAGTTACCTTTAACCGGGCCAAGCTACAGAACTGGAGTTGGACCCTCAACGCCAGGTCCGAATGGAACAACTTCAAGTTTGAGACCCCTAATGCGCCCCAGTCTTCGCTCAGCTATGCGAGCAGCACCAATCAGCCAATCACTGTGGCAAATGCTAGCAACAGCATTCACTTTAATGGCATGGCAGCGCAGCAGTGGCAAATGGGCTTTGCCTACGGTAGCACCTATTCTCAAGCCGGCAGTACGGCACGCAATTCCTACCTGTATTCAGCATCCTCCACCTCGGGGTTTGCCATTCCCTTTGCCCAGGTTTTTATTCGCCCTAAAATTACCCAGGAGAACGCCGGCTTTAGCCGCATTGCCGATCAAGGCCAGGCTGCTAGCCAGCACCGGGCCCTACCCAGCAGCACTGCTGAGCCTGTTAGCTGGCGAACTTCGACCCTAACCTACTCGCAGGCTCGGTACGGTAAAACACCTGGAGAACTTAATACCTATGTTCAGGCTATTGCCCAGTCCGGGGACTATGTTTACGTTGCCGGGGATTTTGCCCATATACGTAACGATAAAACCGGTGAGGTTATCTACCAGCACAACATTGCAGCCTTTAACGTCCATACTGGCGAGCCCTTGCGCAGTTTTAGACCCCAGCTGGACCAGCAGGTAAAGGCACTAACTACCCTGCCTAACGGCAATATTGTGATAGGCGGCGAATTCTCAACCGTCAACGGCAGCCCCGCCATGGGTTTGGCTGTGCTCGATCCTGTTACCGGCGCCCTGGACCAGTCCTACACCTGGAATCTGATTAACAGAAACACTGGAGGCGTTACTAAGGTTCATTCCCTGGCGGTAGACAATAACTACCTCTATGTAGGCGGTAGTTTTACCCACGCCCAGGGTAACACCTCACCCACCTATGCCTATTCAAAAAACGCTACCCGCTACCGGCTTAGCGATAAATCGGTGGACTGGGACTGGCGGCCCATTCTCAACGGTACCGTCAACGGCATTAACCCAGCAGCCGATCAAAGCACCGTTTACGCCGCCGGCTATTTTTCTGATTTGTCCGGTCAGCCAACTAAGCGCCTGGCAGCTATTAACCCTGTCAATGGCCAACGACAGGCAGCCTGGGATTGGGAAACATCTCATTTTTCAACCCGAACCAACGCAGATTTCCAGTTTGATGTCCAGGCTATAGACGGTGCCGTCTGGACGGGCGGTTCTGAGCACATTATTGCCAAGTACACTCAAGGCAGTTACGCCCGGGAGGCTTCAGCCATCACTATCCAAGGTGGCGACTTTCAGGATCTCAGCTACAACCAGGGGGTTATTTACGGTTCCTGCCACTGCGGCGACTTCATCTATGAGGGATCCTCGCTCTGGCAAAACACCTGGAACTCACCCGGTAACACCAATATTTACCAGGTGAAACTGGTTGGTGCCTGGGATGCCCAGACCGGTAAAGTCATTCCCGATTTTAATCCTCAGCTTTCCGGTGAGAAAGGCTGGGGCATCTGGGAGACCTTTACAGACTCCACCGGCACCCTGTGGGTTGGTGGCGATATCAACAGATCACTGGGGAAAAACGGAACCCAAAAGACGGTGGGTTTTGCTCGTTTTGCCCCGGCAGATACCACCCCACCGGCAGCACCGAGCGATCTGACGGTTAGCCAAGATCAAGCGGGTAAGGACCGGCTGAGCTGGAGCGCATCACCAGATAGCGGGGTCTCCTATCAAATTTTGCGTGATGACAGGGTAATAGCAACTAGCAAAGAAAGCTCCTATACGGTGGATCACCAGGCTGGAGCCCGCTACTTCGTTCGGGCAGTAGACGAAGCGGCTAACTACTCTGCCTCTACGGCTGCCAGCATGGCTCCGGCAGAGTAAGGGACAAAATCCTGCAGTAGTAGCGGCAACTACTGCAGGAAGGTGGATCTTGTTGAGGTAAGAGACTGGAAGCGAATCGCAACCGTTACATCCGGTGCAAGAACAACAAACGTCTCTTACCGGGGCCACTGTCGAGTAAATATAAATGAGCCATGAGCTGCCCTAAAAATTGGGCCCTGTGCTCTATGGTGGAGTTGCCTCCATTGCGGTTATTAGGACCGACAATGGGGGCAACTTTTATAAGATCAATAGCAAGAAGACTTACCTTCTTTGCAGTCTTGACAGAGAGCACACATGAGGTCACCCTTCTCTTCTCGGTTACTAGCGCTATTTGCGGCACTTAGCCTAGCCCTCACCACCAACCTAGCCCTACCCGCCCAGGCTGGTGAACCCGATCAAGTAAGAACCTATGATGGGTCCTCAAGCGAGAAGGCTGCTGCCTCCTGCTACGAGATTAAAGAAAATAACCCTCAGGCTGAGTCTGGCACCTACTGGCTGTATACCCCGGCTATGACTGCCCCAGCCCAGTTCTACTGTGATCAAGAAACTGAGGGCGGCGGCTGGGTCATGATCGGCCGCGGCCGAGAAGGATGGACCGATACTTACCAGGGCAGGGGGGATCCTAACCTGCTGCACCTTAGCCCCACCGGCCCAGAAGCCTTTGCACCCGTCCAGCTCAATTCTGCAACTGTTGATGCCCTCCTTAACGACCAAGCACCCAGCCAGCTAGAAGATGGGATCCGCTTTCACCGGGCGACAACGGCTGCCGGTGATCAGTGGCAGGAAGTCTATGCCCACCGCGGGCAGGTACAAGACTGGTCTTGGTCTCTAGACTCCTATGCCAATTGGGAGAGTGTCCGCTACGATAACGGGCCCGATTCTGCCTGGACCAAAACCTACGAAAAATCGGTCGGACGGCTAGGCCAGCACGGTGAAACCGTCAATACCATTATTTTTGCCGCGAGAGCCAGCCAAAATTGGAAGCTTGGCTTTGCCTACGGCCCCGGTCAGCGAGGCTCAACGGAAGAAGGTTCTTATATTTATACGGCCGACGAAAACGAAGGGTATCCGCTGCCCTTTACCCAGGTTTTCTTACGGCCTAAAATTACCCAGGCAGATTTAGCTCTCAGCCTGATCGCCGATGAGGGCCTTCCTGCCAGCAATCAAGTGGCCTTGCCCAATAATTTTTCCGAGCCGCTCACCTGGCGTACCTCCCAGGAAACGGGAACGGGTAAAACCGGAGAGATGAATACCTTTGTTCAGGCCATCACCCAGTCTGGCAATTACGTTTATACTGCCGGAGATTTTAAGTACATCGAAAACCCCGGTACCGGAGAAAAAATAGAGCAGTCTTTTATTGCTGCCTACGACGTCAATACCGGCCAACCTCTAGCTAGCTTCACCCCAAGTTTTAACGAACAAATTAAAGCTTTAGCAACCCTACCGGACGGCAGCATTGTAGCTGGCGGAGATTTTTCTGAGGTTAACGGCCAGCAGGTCAGCAAGCTGGTGGTGCTTGATCCCCTGACGGGCCAGATCAAAGAAAACTACGACTGGACGCTTAGCAACCGCAATGCCAGCGGCCTTGTCAAGGTTCATTCCCTGGCCGTTAAGGATGACTACCTCTACGTAGCCGGTAGCTTTACCCATGTTCAGGGCAATAACTCACAAACTGCGGCCTACGCCAAAAACGCTGCCCGCTACCGCTTAAGCGATGGTTCCGTGGATTGGAAGTGGCGGCCGGTCTTTAACGGCACCGTTAACGGCATTGATCCTTCGAGTGAGCAGGGCACTGTTTATGCTGCCGGTTACTTTTCTAGCGTCAATGGCCAGGATGCCTTTCGCCTAGCTGCTCTTACCGGTGATACCGCCGCCCGCAGTGCCCAGTGGGATTGGAAGGGATCCTATACCAAGGCAAGGAACTCAGCCTGGAATTATCAGTTTGATGTCCAGGCTGCCCTCGACAGCATCTGGACTGGAGGGGCAGAGCATCTAATAGCCCAGTATCGAAGCAGTGATTTTTCAAGAATTAGCAGCTCGATCACCCGTGACGGTGGAGATTTCCAGGATCTCAGCTACAAGAATGGCATTATCTACGGGGCCTGTCACTGTGGTGATGGACTCTATGAAGGGGCAGAAATGTACCTGACTGCCTGGGATGAACTTACTAATCTGCACCAGATCCGTCTGATCGGTGCCTGGGACGCTAGCACGGGTGCCTTCCTACCCGACTTTAACCCCCAGCTTAAGGGAATCCACGGTCACGGGATCTGGGAGTCTTTTACAGACTCTACGGGGGTCTTGTGGGTTGGCGGCGATATCGCCTATTCCATAGGTGCCAATGGCCCTCAAAAAACGGTTGGCTTTGCCCGCTTTGCACCCCGAAAGGTTACACCAGCGCCAGCACCGCTTAACCTACGGGTTGAGCAGGTAGACGGAAAGGACCAGCTCAGCTGGGAGGGCCCGGAGCAAGAGGGCATAAGCTACCAGATTTTCCGCGATGACCGCCCTATAGCCAGCACTAGCACAAGGAGCTATAGCAGCGATCACGTCACAGGGGCCAGATATTTTGTCCGCACTATTGATGATGCTGCCAACTATTCCCAAACTACGCCGGTCGCAACTAGCAGTACTGGGTAGTAAGCCTGTAATTTCAAGGGTTTTCCAGCCATAAAAAAATTTATCCACCCCCGCAGTTTGCTCCAAGAAGATTTTAAGCTCTCTTTGCAATTAGGCAAACCTGTATGTTACTGTTGACTAAGTTATGGACACGCCGATCTATTGTCGAATAGTCAAATGTACGCACATATGGTGACAAACTCGGACTGCCCGTTTTTTTCTGGTCAAGAATTTCGCTTATTTTCAGTGTTTCCGCCGGCCAGAAAGTAGTCTGGTCAGCAACTCTCCCTTCTAAAAAAACCCGACACACCCATGCCGACACATAGGCTGGTCAGCCTGTAGGCAATTTTAAAGGCTTGTGTCCCCTAGAATTACTAATGTTTTCAGAATGAACCAAGTTTGGCTGAGAACAGCTTGAAAACATTTAGGGGCTTTTCAAGTAATTACCGCAAATTTTAAGAGGGTAGATGTATTCCGTCTTTAAGAACAGCACAAGTAAAAAAATGGGGCATCGATCTCTGGTAACAGCTGTTGCACTTACTCTTCTTCTGGCAGGCTGTGGGGGCTCAGAAACGGCCTCCAAAGAAAACCCAGCAGATGCATCGGCGTCACAGAGTTCCGCAAAATCAAGTTCAGACCCTGCAAAGAGCGGTTCCTCATCTGCTGCGGCAGACACCAAGGAACTGGCAGGTGATGAGAATGCACCAGAAGAAAACTTCGAGGGTGCAGAAGACCTTGCCAAGGCCAAGTCTGTGGACCTTAAGCAGGAACAGGTCGGTAGTACCCAGGAACTTTATACCAAGTTTGAAAAAACGATGGGTTCTATCGAAACCATCACCGTTGAAGACGATCAAGCTGAAGAAGACAAGGCCACCAGCGGGGCTGATTCCACAGCTGATGAAGGTTCAACGCAGCTCAGCGATGCCACGCTTAAATCCATTGAATCCGTAGCAACCGGAGCAGCAGCAGACGAATTTGCCGCTTCAGCTATGGAGTACAGCGCCAATGGCTGGACCCAAGAGGGCACCTCTAAATTCGTAGGTAAGCCTAAGATTGCTGACAGCACCTACCAAGGTAAACCAGCCAAGCTGCTCGAAGTATGCGTTGATTCATCAGATGTGGTCATCAAGGACGAAACGGGCAAGGTACTACCTAGCTCAGAGTCTCCTGCACGATCTTTAAATATCTTCACGTTAATCCAAGAAAACGGTACCTGGAAAATCGCTTCTCACGACTTTCCCAATAACCCAGATTGCTAATAACACACATGAAAATTAAATCTAAATCTATAACCCGCAGGCTGGTGGCATCTGCGGCCACCTTGGCTATGGGTGTTTCTCTCCTACCCATGACTGTCGCACAGGCAGAGGAGTTAACACTTGACGGTTCTTCCAGCGAGAGAGCTGCCGCCTCCTGCTACGAAATAAAAAAGAATAATCCCAGTGCAAAGTCCGGTTCCTACTGGCTGTACACGCCACAAATGGACGCTCCTGCCCAGTTCTACTGCGATCAAGAGACCGACGGTGGTGGCTGGGTCATGATCGGCCGTGGCCGTGAGGGCTGGACCGAGGAATACGCCGGTAAAGGCCGGGCAGCCGATATGGCTTCCAACCCGGATGGCACCGACGCTTTCTCGCCCATTCAGTTGCCATCTCAGACCGTAGATGCCCTGGTCAACGGCCAGACCATCTCCGAGCTTGAAGACGGCGTACGTTTCCGTCGTGCCGCAGATGAAGCCGGCAGTACCTGGCAGGAAGTTCGGGCCCACCGCGGACAGGTCAAAAACTGGTCCTGGGCCTTACAGGCTTACGCCAACTGGAACAATATTTCCTTCCAGAACCCCCGCGGTTTTGGTTTGTCAAATACCTACCGTTCCAGTCTTGACCGGCTTGGTAACTTCAACAGCGGAGCTAATGCCATCCTCTTTACCGCTACCAAGGAGCAAAGCTGGAAGCTAGGCTTCTCATACGGTTTCTTTAAGGCTGGCAGCAACTCACCGACAACCCACTTGTGGTCGCAGCACAGGAACAACCCCATTGCCTTTACCCAGGTTTATGTTCGGCCTAAGCTGACCCAAGAGAACGTCAACTTTACGGCTGTTCCTACTAGCGGCGCAGCTGCCAGTGCTAAGCGGCAACTGCCCAACAACTATTCTGCCGCCATGCAGTGGCGTACCTCAGAACAGTCGGGAACCGGTAACGACGCCAATGAGATGAACACTCGTGTTCAGGCAATTACCCAGGTAGGAGACACCGTCTTTACGGGTGGAGACTTCAAGAACATTGTCTCCCGCACCGGTGAAACGGTTAACCAAGCTTTCCTTGCTGGTTACAACGTTAAGTCGGCAGACCTTGTTCGTTCCTTCACACCAACCTTTAACGGCCAGATTAAGGCCCTAGAAGCTTTGCCCTCCGGCAAGCTCGCCGTTGGTGGTGAATTTAGCAAGGTTAATAACGAGGACGTTGCCGGATTTGTCATTCTTGATCCTGTAACTGGCCAGATCGACCGATCTCTTGATGTGCTGGTACAAAATAGGACGGCCCGCGGCTCAACCTTTGTACGCAGTCTGCAGGTACAAAACGGTTACCTCTACTTAGCTGGTTCCTTCACCCACGTGAAAGGTAACACCTCTGATTCCTTTGCCTACTCCCGCAATGCGGCCCGTATCAGCCTTCAAAACGGTGCAGTGGACTGGAACTGGCGTCCCAACTTCAATGGCACAGTCAATGGAATCTCTGCCGCTGAAGATGGCGGCGCGGTCTACGCAGCAGGTTACTTTTCAACCCTTAACGGCCAGCGCAGCTGGAAACTAGCCTCTATTGACCCTGTCAATGGTGGCATGAAGCAGACCTGGGACTGGAAACTGTCCTGGACCTGGATCGAGACCAAAAACAGCGAAGGTTTCCAGTTTGACGTACAGGCAACCGACAGTAAGGTCTGGGCCGCCGGTGCAGAGCACTTGATTGCCCAGTACAACCGCTCTGACCTTTCTCGTAACAACTCCGCTATCACCAAGTCCGGTGGCGATTTCCAGGATCTTTACCGGAACGGCAGCGTCGTTTACGGTGCCTGCCACTGCGGTGACTGGATCTACGACGGCGGCGAGACCCACGACAACCCCTGGGATGAAACTCATAATATTGAGATGATCCGCCTGGTTGCTGCCTTTGATGGCGAATCCGGCGAAGTACTGCCAGAGTTTAACCCCATCCTTTCAGGTAAGAACGGTCACGGTATCTGGGAAAGCTTTGTAGATTCCCAAGGCGTCCTCTGGGTTGGCGGAGACATCATTAAGTCTGTGGGTGCAAATGGGGCCCAGAACACCGTTGGTTTTGCCCGCTATACACCTCGCGATGTCACTCCGGCCGGTGTGCCAAAGAACCTGAAGGTCAGCACCGCTGACGGACAGGACAAGCTCACCTGGGCCAGCGGCGGAGGTAAGAGCAGCTACCAGATTCTACGCAACAACAAGGTTATTGCAACGGTCAGCGGCACCTCTTACTCGGTAGCGCACACCAGCAGCGCCAACTACTTTGTACGCTCTGTTGATAGCGCCGGTAATTACTCTGCCAGCACTGCAGCGGTTGTCTCGGATAATTCACCGACCAATACTAACCCGGCTAATCAGGCTGTTGATCCCGCTCAACCAGCAGCAGATCCTGCTGACGCTAAACAGCCTGCACAGCCAGGCAATAACGCCGGCCAGACTGACCCAAATCAGCCTGCACAGCCTGCACAGGCTCAGCAAAAAGAAATTATTGCCAAGGGGTCAGAATGGAGCTACCTGCTTAACGGTTGGACTGCCGGCAGCACCTGGAAAGACGTCGAGACTCAGGCCAAGGGATGGTCTAAGGCTACGGCTCCCATGGGCTGGTATACCGAAGGTCTCAGTAGTGTCCTAAACGATACTCCCGTTTGGCAGCCAACCTCTATGTACCTGCGTAAGGACGTCACTATTGATAATCCGGCCGCCTACTCCAAGCTGGTTATCAATATGCGTTCTGACGATGGTTCGGTGCTCTACCTCAACGGTAAGGAGATCAACAAGGACAATATGCCCCGCTTGGTCACAGCCTTAACCTTTGCTTCACAGGCTCGTTCTGATGCTGACGCCATCAACAAGCCGCTGGTTATTGAGATTCCGGCCTCGCAGCTGCAAGCCGGTAAAAATACCATCGCAGTTTCGGTTCATGGCAAGAGCACACTTCGTTCGGGAGTCAGCTTTGACCTCTCGGCAACTCTTCAATAGTCATCTGGGCTGACTATCAGCACCGTAGGTGACAGGGGGTGTCGGCCTCAAAAGGCCGGCACCCCATCTTTATGCTCCTGTAGGAAATCCCATAACCTATAGACCGGAAGATGACAGTGTGTCGTTTTGTTGGCATCAACACAATTAGCAGTGGCAATGTTGCCTAAAGGCATTTTTACCCCTTGAAAACAAGCTCCAATAAGGGGTAATATGCAGCTACATAACAGCCTACAAAAAAATTTTTATCCACATATAGATACCGTAATCTGTCGGAAAATAGGTAGACTTTTGAGCACTAAGTTCGGAGCCTCCTATTCCCCGGTCCAAACATAGTGTAAAAATACACTCCCAGGTGTCATCATTGTCTAGTGCCGCATAACTTGTCGATAAGGTTTATACATTTTGAACTCGCAATATTCTGATTCATCACGACCCACAGGGTTCAAAGATACCCTGGCTGCCTTGGGAGCAGCCCAGAAACCTGGCCACGGCGTACCAGCTTATACTCGCTGGGTTAACCGTCGCCTGGCACGCTACTTTGCCGCAGCAGCCGTCAAGTTTGGCATCACTCCCAACGGAGTAACAGCCATCAGTTCTGCCTTCTCCTTAGCGGGTCTTCTAGTCCTTGTGCTGGCTGAGCCAACTTTCCTAACAGCCTTATTGGTCTGCCTGCTCTTTGCCCTAGGTTATGCACTTGATTCTGCAGACGGACAGGTTGCGCGGGTAACCGGAGCCTCCTCCCCTGCCGGTGAGTGGCTTGATCATGTGGTTGATTCTATCCGGGTGCCCTCTATCCACATGGTAGTTCTGGTTGGTTTTATCAAATACCAAGACCACTGGCCTATTTCGGGCTGGGCGCTGTGGTGGCTGCCCATGGCTTTTGCCGTGCAAACAGTTGGGCATTTTATGAGCCAAATTTTGGCGGAGCAGCTTCGCAGAAACCGCAAGACCTCTGCCCCGCCGGCAGGAGGAACTATGCGCTCCTTTCTTAATCTGCATATGGACGCCGGCACCCTGTGCTGGATCTTTATTTTTTGGGGCTGGGGCTGGGGCTTTATTGTGGTCTACGGCCTACTTTTCCTAGCCAATCTAGCAACCACCCTGCTATCCATGCGCCGTAAATTTACATCTCTTAGCAGGCCTCAGGAGGCATAACATGGCAGCACAGGTTTCGGCAATTATTGCTACCATCGGGAGTCGTCCCGAGCTACTGCGCACCGCAGTACGGTCTATTTTTGACCAAGACTATGCCGGTGAGCTTGAGGTTATTGTGGTTTTTGATCACGTTGATATTGATGACCTCTCCGACCTTGACATACCGGACAATAGGTCTCTGCTCACCATTAATAATTCTGGGCCTCAGGGCCTAGCGGGCGGCCGTAATTCTGGTATTCGAGCAGCCAGCGCCCCCTACCTTGGCTTTTGCGATGACGATGACTACTGGTATCCACAAAAGATTTCGGCGCAGCTGGCTCTCTGGCAGGATAACCCGCAAGCTAGCGCCATTTCTTCCGGTATTACCGTTCGTTCGGGCGGGCAAGACATCAATAGGTTAGCTCCGCAGACAGCAGACTTTGATGACTTTCTTGTCTCCCGTATTACCGAGATCCATCCCTCCTCCATGCTCTACCGGCGCGAAGACTTGCTGGAGCAGGGCCGGATTGGCCCGGTAGATGAGCAGCTTCCGGCAGCTTACGGAGAAGACTACGATCTGCTGCTACGGGCCACCCGGTTTGGTCCGGTACTCTCTGTGCAAGAACCCTTGATTTTAGTACTTTGGGACAGGCCCTCTTTTTTTGCCGGCAAGTGGCAGTCCATGATCGATGGTCTCACCTACCTGCTCCAAAAGTTTCCGGAGTTTGAACGCTACCCCAAGGGTGTAGCCCGAATTGCCGGTCAAATTGCTTTTGCTTATGCCGCCCTGGGTAAGCGTAGCCAGGCTAAGGCCTATGCCCAGTCTGCTCTACGCCGGGACCCCGGCCAGCTGCGAGCCTGGGCTGCTTATGCCGTTTCCACAGGTGTGGTTAAGCCTAATCTTTTGCTTGATCTTGTCAATAAGACCGGTCGCGGACTCTAGGAACCGGTTTTATGGTTAGCACTCTTTTAGCACCCCGAAAGGGTACCCGCTACACTGACGACCTGACTGGCGCCGAAGCCAAAGGCAGAACCGACAGGCCACTGCCGGCCTGGCCTCTGTACTGCCTGCTCTACGGATTTCCAGCTATCTGGGCTCTTGGCCTAGGTCAGTTTGCACCCACCATTCTTGCCTACATCATGATTTTTTACATGATTGTGCGCAAAAATATTGTGGTTTTTAAAACCCAGTGGATTTGGCTGGCCTTAACCCTATGGTGCATTATCAGTTCTGTTTCTTTGCACGGCGGCACCGATATTCTGGCTTGGGGCCTACGCTTTGTGGTGATTTTTAATGCCGGTGTCTACAGCCTTTATTTCATTAATGCCCGCGAGCGCATTACTAACCAAGGTATCCTAGGCGGTTTACTAACGGTCTGGTATACGGTGGTGGTCTTGGGCTGGTTGGCTCTTTTCTTTCCAGAGTTTAGGCTGGCTACACCCATGAGCATGATTATGCCCGGTGGTTTGGTCTCTAACGAGTTGGTTAAAGACTATGTCATGCCCCCGCTAGCTGAAATTCAGCTTCCTTGGGGGGCGCCAGAGCCTTATATTCGCCCCTCGGCTCCCTTTCCTTACGCTAATAGCTGGGGTTTGGCCTTCACCTTTTTAACCCCGGTGGTTATTGCTGTTATGTCGGCTGCCGATAAGCTGCGTACTAAAATTATTTTGACAGTTTCTATTATTGCTGGCTTGATTCCCGCTATTGCAACCTCTAACCGCGGTATGTTCATTGGGCTGGCTATTTGCATTGTTTATGTGATTTTTCGGCAAGTTATTGCAGGCAATCTTAAGGTGGCCCTGTATGCGGTGATTGCGGCGGCTGCAGCTATTATTGGTCTGGTCACTTCCGGTGCTTTGGAGCAGATTCTGGGTCGGCAAGAATATTCTGATTCCACGGGTGGGCGGGCTTCGCTCTACCAGGCAACCTGGGACGCTGTCCTGGAGTCACCGCTGATCGGTTACGGTACCTCTCGTATGAATGTGACGATTGGTGTTTCTATGGGGACCCAGGGGTATATGTGGGCACTGATGTTCTGCTTTGGCTTGGTGGGCTTGGCCCTGTTTGTGGCCTTTATGCTTTATTCCATTGGGTCTACCTGGGGTGTCCAGTCTGATACTGGGATTTGGTTGCACTCTGTTCCGGTGACCGCTATTTGTGTCTTTATTTTCTACAGTTTTGATACCATGCAGATGGCTTCTATGATGCTGTGTTTGTCGGTCATGATGCGGTCTATGATCTACAAGGAGGGCATATAGATGGCTTCTTTGGCAAAAAGTGGGGCCCTGTCTTCGGTCTTTGTGATTTATGGTGCCGCTGCGGCCTTCGTTGCTACCCTTATTGTTAGCAATGGTTTGGGGCAGCAGGCTTCCGGTGAGTTTTTTCAGGTGATGGCGCTTTTTACTATTGCTACCTCCCTGTCAGTCTTTGGTGCAGATACCGGCTTGGTGCGTACTGTTTCTGCCCAGCAGGCTGTGGGGCGCTACTCCGCTATTAAAAAGTTGATTCGTTATGCGGCAGTGCCTTCCCTCTGTATTTCTATCGGTATTACGGTTGTTGCCCTCATTTATACTATTCCGGCGCTTAGTCCGCACCTTTCGGATTCTTATCGGCTGACCTTTAACGTTGCCGCACCTTTTTTGATTGCTGCAGCTGCTATGACTCTCTGCTTTGGTGTCCTGCGTGGTCTGGGTAAGGTGGTTACTTTTACTGCCTTGCAAAATGTTCTTTTGCCCACCTTACGTATTCTTGCCGTGCTTTTGGTGGTGGCTTTTGCTGGAAGCATGGTTTCCTTAGCCTTGTCCTGGACTGTACCGGTTGTCCTGGTGGCAGTTTTTTCTTTGTTCTTGGTCAAAAAATATCTGCCTCAGCAGCAGGACCGGGTTCATGAGGGGGCTATTGCCGAAGAGACTGCTGGTTCTTTCTGGTCTTTTAGCTCGGCTCGGGGGGTTTCGGCTGTTGTTGAGTCGATCCTGGAGTGGATTGATGTGCTCTGCGTTGCTTTTTTTCTGAGCTCGGCTGCCTCGGGAATCTACGGGGCGGTTAACCGGATGGTTCGTATGGGTGTCATGGTGGATCATATTGGCCGGGTTGTTACCGGTCCTTCCATTAGCGCCGCTATTGCCACAAAAGATTTAGACCGTGCCCGGCAAATTTTTGTGGGTAATACAAGAGCTTTGATTGCTGTAGGCTGGCCCTTCTACATCACCCTTGCCTTTTTTGGGCCCGTTTTAATGGGAGTTTTTGGTCAAGGCTTCTCTGATGGTGCCGGTGTACTGTGGGTCATTTGCCCGGCTATGATGCTGGTTATGGCTGCCGGTGGTGTCCAGTCTGTCTTGCTCATGAGCGGTAAATCTCGCTGGCAGCTCTATAACAAGCTCTCCTCCTTGCTGGTCTCGGTGGTTCTTAACCTGCTGCTGGTGCCGCTTTGGGGCTTGTACGGGGCTGTGACTGCCTGGTCTGCTGCTGTCTTGGTTGATACCTTATTGGCTGCCTACCAGGTTTTGCGTCTGGTAGGTATTAGGGCTAAGCCTGCCGAGATGCTGCCGGTTATGCTGATCAGTTCTTTGCTGCCGCTTTTGGGGGCTCTGGCAACGACCCTGCTTTTGGGTGAGAATTGGCTGGCTATCCTCGTCTATGCTGCCCTGGTTATTCCACTCTATGGGCTGCTCATGTACCGATTCCGCGAGGCGATTGGTATTGAAAATATTTTCACGTCTCGCAAAAAGAAAAAATCTTTACCTGGAAAACATTTTGACAAGAAAGAGAGTGATGTAAGTGGCACCTAGGAACGCCGTATCACGCCGAGCCACTGCGGAAACCCGCGGAACACGAGCAGCACAGGCAATTCGCCCTGTATCGCTCTCGGAGCAGCTGCGTAAGATGCTCCGTCATCCTAAGGTTTTGCTGGCCTGTATAGCTGTCTGCGCCCTGGTGGGTGGTTTAATGTCTTTGGCAACTTCAGCCAAGTATGAGGCGACTTCTACCGTGGTGGTCTATCCGCTAACAACCGATCCCAATGCGGTTGCATCTAACCAGTTGCTTGTCAATATTGATACCGAGGCCTCTGTGGCCCATTCGAGGGAAGTTGCTCAAAAGGCTGCCGAAAAAATTGAAGGTAGTAATGAAGGCCGGGTTAACCAGCTACTGTCCAATGTTGAAGTAGCTGCTCACACCGGTACGTCTATTCTTGACTTTACGGCGACCTCGGATGATCCTGCTCTCTCGGCTCAGTTTGCTAACGCCATGGCGGAGTCTTATTTGGAGGTTCGGCAGGAGAGCCTTAAGGCCACGGTAGATCAGAAGACTGCGGAGATTAGGGACCGGCTGGATGCCTTAGATAGCAACAGCGATGCCGCCCGCTCCAGCCTGCAAGAGCGGCTTACCCAGGTTGAAGTTACTTCTACAGAAGGTGGCCGGGTTGTCACCCAGGCTCAGGACTCTGGAGCGGCAAGTAGCTTATCCTTCTTACAGTATCTTTTGGTAGGTGCTCTTATTGGTGCCATGCTTGGTGCTATTCTTTCCTGGATTGTTGATACCCGTCTTCCCGATGTCCGCTACCTGGATCGTGCTCAGGAAGCTGTGGGGGCAGACCTGCACGAGCTGCGTGAAGGCAAGGAGATTGAAGATACCCGACGGATTCTGCGTACTCTGGGGGCTCCTGCTGGCCAGTTTGCTGCTGCCGGTCTTGCCGGCGCGGTGGTCTACTCGCTGACTCAGGAAGCCGGTAAGAGATTTGCCAACTACCTCTTTAAGGCTGCTGAGGATTCTGATGTCTTCTTTACAGACTCCTTAGAAAGTGCAGCTCAGGCCCAGGAGCAGGGTGATTCTTCTCAGGCTACGGTCTTAGTTCCTGCCGCCGATATAGAGGTTTCGCAGGTTCTTGATGCCGCCGATCAGCTGGGTTCTTGCCTTGTGGTCGTGACCCCAGAAAGTGAATTGGCCGCCCTGAATGACTTTATCTCTGCTGCAGAAATGGCAGTGGATGCACGGATCGAATACGTCTACCTCAATAAATAATCCGTTATTGAGGGATGAGGGGGAAATATTAGGTGAAAGCACTGTATGTGGCTAGTGCTGGCGGCCATCTGGCTCAGCTGATTGCGCTAGAAAAGTTTTGGAAGAGCCATGAGCGTACTTGGGCTACTTTTGAGCTTCCGGAGGTTAAAGCTGCCTTGGCGGGTGAAAAAATTGATTGGGTTTATTTTCCAACGACCCGTAACCTGCCCAATGCTATCCGCAATATCGGAGTTGCCTGGCGCACTATTCGCCGTGAAAAACCGGATGTTGTCATCAGCAGTGGGGCTGCCGTTGCTGTTTCCTTTTTTGCGGTTGCCAAGCTGCTGGGGGTTCGTACTGTTTTTATCGAAGCCTATGATCGCATTACCATGCCTACCATGAGTGCTCGGCTCTGCTACCCCATGAGTGATCTATTTGTGGTTCAGTGGGAGGAGCAGCAAAAGGCCTTCCCAGAATCAGTCAATATTGGCGCCATCATGTAGCTTGGCTACCACTTTCTTTGTGCCACATAGTATTTGAGAGGACTAAACCATTGACAGAACTACAGGGCAGTGGGGAATCGGCCCAGCCAGAGAGTCAAAGCTACGATCTTGTTGTTTCGCTTGGGACCGATTACCATAAGTTTGATCGGCTCGTTGACTGGGTTGATTCTTATTTGGCTAAGCACCCAGACCTTACCTGTCTTTTTCAGCATGGGTTTACGGATAAGCCTAGGAATGCTACCAGGACGGTAGACCGTATGCCCCGGGCTGAGCTCTTAAAATTCTATGAACAGGCCCGGGTGGTTTTGGTTCAGGGTGGGCCTGGATCTATTTTGGATGCCCGTGAGGTAGGGGTTATTCCTTTAGCTGTCCCCCGCCTGCATAAATTTGATGAAGTTGTTGATGACCATCAGGTGGAGTTTTCTAAAGTGATGGAATCGTATGGGGAGACTATCATCGCCCACGATGCCCAGGATCTGGAAAAGAAATTAGATGCTGCCTTTGCAGATCCCAGCATGGTTACGGGTAGCCGGCGTCAGCCCGGTGCCGATCAGGCTGCTGCGGAGCTTAACAAAATCTTCGCAAATTTTGCCCCCTCTTCTGGACATGATGTCCGCAAATTTGCCAGACGTTGGGGGCAAGTTATCAGGGGTATAGTGGGGCGATAACTCGACTAAATCACTAAAATAGGTGGAGGGAAAATCATCCTCCCCTTTTGCTACAGGGGCAGGGGCACAGTAGAGTGTTTTTCTGTCCCTGCTGAGCATTTTCTAGCTCTAGCAGGACTCTTTTTGCAGCGGCTAAGAAACCACCTAACTAACCTTTTGAAAGGAACTCAATGTCTGTCCAAGAATCGACTACCGTCAATGCACCGATTGATCGGGTTGTTGAAGCTTATGCCTCTGAGGACTTTGCCCGCTTTACCTGCGATAAGCTTAGGATCTCCTTTGAAAACTTTTCCATGTCTGGTGAAACTGCCGGTGCTTTCACCGCCACCACAACTCGGGCCGTCAGTGCTGAGCGCATCCCCGATATTGCCAAAAAATTTATTTCCAAGGGTGTGCAGATGACCCAGGAGGATTCTATTTCCGCCCCTGCGGCAGATGGCTCCCGTACCGTTAGCAGCCAGATTAAGGTTAACGGTTTGCCAATTACCGCCAAGGCAACCCAGCAGCTCAGCGCCCAAGGTGAAAAAACCCAGGTTCTTGTTTCTGGTGACGTTAATTGTGGGATCCCTCTTGTGGGTAAAAAATTAGCGGCAGCGGCTGAACCTCACATTGGTAAAGTCCTTTCTCGTCTGGGCCTGTATGTTGAAGAGTGGGTTTCTAAGAACTAGTTTTTAAGCCAGTAAAAATGGACGTTTCACACAGAAACGTCCATTTTTTTATTAAGTAAGCTAGACCTTTTAAGCGGCCTTGGGGGTGAGTGCTGCCAAAGCTGCCCGAAGTTTTGTTGATGAAGTATGCATGGTATAGGGGAAATAAACAACAGAGACTCCCACCTCTGCAAAACGGTTCTCAAGTTCGATACCGCGGGCAGTGCCCTTCCAGTCATCGCCCTTAAAGAAGGTATTGAATTTTACCTGCTCCCAGGTTTCAAGCTTGTCTTCAACTGTTTCTGCCCGCACCTCATCCACAAAGTCAATATGGGAAACAATCTCCATGCGCTCAGCTAAAGGAATGATAGGTTTACGGCCCTTGGTCAGCTCCAACATTTCATCGGAGACCACGCCGGCAACCAGATAGTCGCAGTTCTTCTTTGCCTGGCGAAGAATATTGAGGTGCCCAACGTGGAACAAATCAAATGCTCCGGCTGCATAGCCAATGTTCATAGTGTTTCCCCTAATCGCGAAGTCAACTTTGCACAGATACGCTGGCGCATCCCCGCAACATCTTCTGGCAAGTATACACTCTTTAGCCGGTGACTACCAGAAATATAGTGGACATCATTTGGGGGACAGTACCGGCAACTCCCCCTTTTCTGCTGGGCCAAAGAGCCGGGTGAGAAGAGCTGTGATTAATTTCTATTCTTGTTCCAGGAGCTGCTCACTGGCTTTTTCTGCAGCAACCCAGGCTAGCATAGCGCATTTAACGCGGGCAACAAACCGGGAAACCCCGGCAAAGGCAGCAGCATCGCCCAGGAGCTCTTCGTCTGGTTCAAGCTGCCCCCGGGATCTTAAAAGTCGGCGAAACTCTTCGATCAGCCGCATAAATTCTTTGATCTGCATGCCCTGCCCCAGCTGGCTCAGCACAGAAGCGGCAGCCATAGAGATGGAGCAGCCGTCTCCTTCCCAGGAGATCTGCTCAATACGATCAGCGTCAGCATTGAGCTCTACCCGCAGATTTATCTCGTCACCGCAGGTAGGGTTGTACTGATGATTCTGTGCACTACGATGCTGGGGAAGAATCAGCCCCTCACCGTGCCGCTCCTTGGAGTGGTCAAGAATAATCTGCTGATATAAGGATTCAAGCCCGTTCATTATTTTTCTTTTAACTCCTTGTAGCTACTGAGAGCCCAAAATAGGGCCGGACCTGGCTAAGCGCCGCCAAAAAACGATCAATATCTGCAGTGGTGTTATAGAGGTAGGCTGAAGCCCGGGTCGAAGCCTTAATACCCAAGGCTCGATGCAAGGGCTGGGCACAATGATGGCCAACACGCACTGCAATCCCTTGGGTATCAAGTAACTGGCCAACATCGTGTGGGTGAACTCCCGCTAAGTCTAGGGCAGCCAGCCCGGCGCGGCGCTCTCCGGCAGCAGGACCCAAAAGCTTAGCACCAGCAATCTCTTCAATACCGGCAGCTAAACGCTGGCCCAGCTTCTCCTCCCAGGCAGCTATATTTTCCATTCCCAGATGGTTAAGATAATCCACTGCTGCAGCCCAGGCTAGCACCTGAGAGATCTTTTGCGTACCGGCCTCAAACTTGGTAGGGGCTGACATAAATTCTGCCTCGGTCATGGTTACCTTGGTAATCATAGAGCCACCGGTTAAAAAGGGCGGCATGCCAGCCAAGTGTTCAGCTTTGCCGTAAAGGGCACCAACTCCAGTAGGTGCAAGCATCTTATGCCCAGAAAAGACCGCAAAATCTACCCCCAGCTGCCTAAAATTAACCGGCATATGCGGTACAGACTGGCAGGCGTCTAAGACGGTAAGAGCAGAAACCTCCTTGGCTAGCTTGACCAAAAAATTAACGTCCGTTATGGAGCCCAGTACGTTAGAAACATGGGTGAAGGCCAGCACCCTGGTCTGTGGATTGATGAGCCTCTCTGCCGCCGCATAGTCTAAGGTCCCGTCTGCCTCTAACGGTATCCAGCGCAGACTGGCACCGGTTTTCTTGGCTAGTAGCTGCCAGGGTAGCAAGTTGGCATGGTGCTCTTGCTCGGTCACAAGAATTTCATCGCCAGCTTGTAGCCGGTAGGCTTGAGCTGGCTCCCCTCCTAGACCAGCAGCCGCATTGGCAAAAGAGTAGGTAATGAGGTTAAGGGCTTCTGTAGCGTTGGCTGTCCAGACCAACTCGTCTTCACCCACCCCAACAAAGCTAGCCACTGTCCTGCGGGCTTGTTCAAACAGTTCGGTTGATTCCACCGCTAGAGTGTGAGCTCCGCGGTGCACTGCCGAATTATAGTTCTGGTAAAAGTTCTTTTCTGCCGCAAGCACCTGGTTTGGCGTCTGGCTCGTCGCCCCAGAATCCAAGTAAGTAAGGGGGTGGGAGTTAACTTCTGCGGCCAGGATAGGAAAGTCCTGGCGCAGTTGGAGGACGGCAGCGTCATCAAGTGGGGTGTTTTTTTGCAGTACGTAGCCTGGGGTGCTCACAATTCTGTCCTTTGCTGATTCTGCCGGTAACCTGTGTGCTGCATTAACGGCACATTTTTATAGCTTATTCCGAGTCATTTCAAAATGATAGTAAGGCTGGGCTTGCTGCCCTCACTGCCGCTAAGAGCCCTATAGAAAGGTTCTGCGCGCAGTTCCTTCAGTGGCCAGCGGATCTAGGCGGTATGAAAGCGCTGCTGAGCAGCGAGCAGGCCCTGCTCTAGCAGTAGCTCCGTTGCCGAGGCAGCCCGGTCTATATGGAAGGGCAAAATTTTAGCTTCACTGCTTGAGAAAGGTCGCAAGACATAGTCTGAAACCTGCATTGTACCGGGAGGACGCCCGATGCCAAGGCGCACCCGATAATAGTCCTTGCTGCCCAAGGCCTTACTGATATCCCGCAAGCCATTGTGGCCCCCTTCTCCCCCACCACATTTAAGTTTGATGGTGTCAAAGGGGAGGTCTAAGTCGTCGTGGAGGACAAGCACCCGGTCCGGGCCAATCCCGTAAAAATGGCTGAGAGCAGCCACCGGCCCACCGGAGAGGTTCATATAGGTGAGGGGTTTAGCTAGCAGCAGACGATCCCGTCCGGGGCCGAGCCGACCCTGCGCTAGCGCGGCCCGGCTTTTGTGTTTTTTGTAGTTGGCACCTATCTGCTCGGCAAGGTGATCAAGAACCATCTGCCCTATATTATGCCGGGTTCGAGCGTATTCAGGCCCCGGATTACCCAGGCCAACAATCAGCCAGGGCTCAGTTTCGTTAGCAGTCTGCTTGTCTACAAAGATCACGTTTACTCCAGGATAAAAGTGAGGCCTGTACCGAGATGGTGAGCCCGGTACAGGCCTCAACCACGGCTTAAGCTTACTCAGCTTCTGCCGGCTGATTTGCCTGTTCTGCGGCTTCTTCGCCGGCTTCGGGAACATCCAAAGCTTCTGGCTCAGAAACGTTAACAATCAGCAATTCTGGATCGGCAGCTAGGCTGACTCCGGCAGGTAAGTCAATATCCCCAGCCAGCAGGTGCTGACCAACCTTGCGGCCCTCAATGCTGGCCACGATGGCTTCAGGAGACTGAAGCGCGTCCGCTTCGACCAGAATGACGGTTTCTTCTTGATTAGCTACCGCACCCTTTTCGACTTCACCCTCGATATGCAAAGGTACCTCGATTTCGACGCGCTCACCGCGTTTAACGATGAGCAAGTCGATGTGCTGCAGTTCTGGGCGGATGGGGTGGCGCTGGATGTCTTTAATCATGGCCAGAATCTGCTGACCGCCCTCAACGTCAATGGAGAGGATAGCGTTTGCATGCCGGGCGGCCAGCGTTGTTGCGTGCCCGGGCAAGACCAGGTGCTGAGGCTCGGTACCGTGCCCGTAGACAACGGCAGGGATGTCCCCTGCCATGCGGATACGGCGAGCGTAACCCTTACCAAAGTCTTCACGGAGGGTTGCAGAAATTTTGATGGCGTTAGACACTGGGTCCTACTCCTTCTATAGCTGGAATTACTGTGCGCCAAGTCATCGAGTGTACTGACGCCAGAAAACAGGTCTTCCAGTTCAGCCACCGTCGGTTTCGGACCTACCCTTATGCTCACGGGCATTCCACCGCCTTGGCCTGCTGCCCTATCGCGGGCAACCTGTTAATTATGCCTGACTGCTAACTTTCTGGCAAGGCTACACCCAGGTATGCCGCTAAGGCCTGCCGGTGGTCTCGGGGGGTAAAACCCGTGGCCATTATTTTTGTCAGGTCCAGTGCGGAATTTTTGGGCCGGGGTGCAAAAACTGTAGTTTTAGCAAAGTAAGCTGCCGTGCTTGTTGCCTTCACCTTGTTGGGGCTCAAGCCGTGAGCTGTAAAAACTGCCTGGGCTAGTTGCGCCCAGCTGATAATGTCACCGCTGTTTGTTAGGTGGTAGGTTCCGTAGGGAGCCTTACTCTTCAGCAGATGCAAAATGCCGGCAGCTAGGTCTTCAGTAAAGGTTGGCCGGCCAAACTGGTCTGCAACAACAGCTGGCTCCGCTGATTTTTGCGCTAGTTGACTCATGGTAGCAACAAAGTTTTTGCCAGCTCCGATCACCCAGGATGTGCGCACAATATAGTGCTTACTGAGGCTACTTACCCCTAGTTCACCGGCTGCCTTAGACTGGCCATAGACGGAGAGCGGGGCTGGGTTATCTTGCTCAGTGTAATAGTGACCCACGGGCAAGCTGCCGTCAAAAACGTAGTCTGTGGAAACCTGTACCAGGGGTATTCCAGCCTGCTGGGCAAGGGCTGCAAGGGCTGCCGGCCCTTTAGCATTAACTGCCCAAGCCTGACTGCGCCCCTGGCTGCTTTCGGCCCGGTCTACGGCGGTGTAAGCGCCAGCATTAATGATGCCGGCTAAAGAAGACCAGCGGTAGGCCTCTAGCCAGTCTTGTGGTTTAGCCAGATCTATTTCTGTCCGTCCACAAGCAATGTAGGGTATGTGCTGCTGGCTCAGCTGCCTGACGAGTTCTTTACCCAGCTGACCTTCAGCCCCTACTACAAGGAGGGGGGCCGGGTCGATCGGAACAATATCGGGCCAGAAAGGGTGCTTTTGATCCTTATCCGATAGCTCTGCTTGGTCCAGTGGAATAGGCCAGTCAATAGCAGCATGCTGGTCTGCCAGATTAAGAAAACTATAGTTTTCTTGGGAGCTAGCAGACCAGTGGTCATTAACCAGGTAGGTGTAGGCTGTATTTTCTTGCAGGGTCTGGTAGGAATTACCCACACCTCGGGGAACAAAAACAGCCCGGTCTGGCCCTAACTCCAGGCTGACTGTTTTACCCAGGCTAGGCCCCTTTCTAAGGTCTACCCAGGCGGCAAAAATTCTGCCGCTAGCTACAGAGATGTATTTGTCCCAAGGCTCTGCATGAATACCGCGTGTGCTACCTACCTTGCTGTTAAAGGAAATATTATTTTGCACCGGATTAAAATCTGGCAGGCCTAGGGCTAGCATTTTTTGGCGCTGCCAATTCTCTTTAAACCAGCCGCGGTTATCCGCTGGCACAGGCAGGTCGATGATGAGTAGGCCGGGTATTGCCGTCTGATGAACTGCAAGTTTTTGGGTCATGCTATTGTCCAACCTTTGCGTAGGCGGCTTCCACACCGGCCTTAAGCGGTTCCCACCAGGAACGGTTCTGGCGATACCAGGCTATGGTATCCGCCAGCCCTGCCTCAAAGTCCCTATATTGGGGCTGCCAGCCCAGTTCTTCCTGTAGGCGGCTGCCGTCGATGGCGTACCTAAGATCATGCCCTGGGCGGTCTAATACCTGATCAAAATCGTCTTCATCCCTGCCCATGAGTTTGAGGATGCTACGCAGCACCGTAATATTATTTCGCTCTCCGTCTGCCCCAATCAGGTAGGTTTGCCCTATTGCTCCTTTTTCCAGAATGGTAAGAACAGCACTGGAATGGTCACTGGCATGGATCCAGTCCCGAACGTTATGACCCTGGCCATATAATTTGGGGCGAATCCCGGCCAGGATATTGGTAATCTGCCGGGGAATAAATTTTTCAATGTGCTGGTAAGGGCCGTAGTTGTTAGAGCAGTTTGAAATGGTTGCCTCAATACCGAAGGAGCGGATCCAGGCTTTGACCAGCAGATCAGAACCAGCTTTTGTCGATGAATATGGGGACGACGGCTTATAGGGGCTGGACTCGGTAAATTTATGGGGGTCGTCTAAGGCCAAATCTCCAAAAACTTCATCTGTTGAAATATGGTGGTAACGCACCGAATGGGTCCGAACAGCCTGCAAGAGTCTAAAGGTTCCCACCAGATTGGTATGAATAAAAGGTTCGGGGTCAGCCAAGGAGTTATCGTTATGTGACTCAGCAGCGTAGTGAACAACAGCATCAACAGAAGCTACTAATTGGTCTATAAGCTCACTATCTGCAATATCGCCAACTATCAATTCAAATCTTTTGGGATCCAGCCCAGTCAATGATTTCTCATTTGCCGCATAGGTCATTTTATCTAAAACAACAACACTATGTTGCGTATTATTCATTAAGTAGTGAACAAAATTAGACCCAATAAAACCGGCACCACCGGTTACAAGAATTTTACCCATAGACCCATGGTAAGGCACAAATTATTTAATGACTTACAAAAATTACAAATAGATTTGTTGATTTACATGACACAATAAAATTTATGAAAGGTATTATTCTTGCAGGAGGAACCGGCAGTAGACTCCACCCCATCACCCTAGGTATTAGTAAGCAGCTGACCCCTGTTTACGATAAGCCCATGATCTACTACCCCCTGTCCACTTTGATGCTGGCCGGTATCCAGGACATCCTCATTATCACCACCCCCGAAGATCAGCAGCAATTCAAGAATTTATTGGGCGATGGCTCCCAGTTTGGGGTAAGTTTTTCCTATAAGATTCAGCCCTCGCCCGAGGGTCTAGCCCAGGCCTTTCTCCTGGGAGAAGAGCATATTTCCTCTGACCCTGTGGCCCTTATACTGGGTGATAATATTTTTTATGGACCCGGCCTTGGTAACCAGCTAAGAAAATATAACCAGCTAGACGGTGCAGCAATTTTTGGTTACCGCGTTGCCGACCCCCGCGCTTATGGCGTCGTAGAATTTGACCAACAATTCAGGGCAGTTTCAATAGAAGAAAAGCCCGCTAATCCTCGAAGTGAATATGCGATTCCGGGCCTCTATTTTTACGATAATATGGTGGTTGAGTACGCCAAATCTATTCAGCCTTCCCCGCGCGGAGAACTTGAAATTACCGATCTCAATAGGATCTATTTACAGTACCGTAAACTTCAGGTTGAAATACTACCCCGAGGTTCGGCTTGGTTAGATACAGGTACTTTTTCCTCTCTTTCTGATGCCACCAACTATATTCGTACTATTCAAGCCAGGCAGGGCCTTTCTATTGGCTGCCCAGAAGAGATTGCCTGGCGTATGGGTTATATTGATGCAGAGCAACTATGTCGGCTAGCTCAACCCTTGATCAAAAGCGGATACGGCCAATATTTACTGAGTATTCTCCCCTAGGATTCACAGTTAATATTGGCTGCACGTGAAAGTTGTTACTTTCTACAAAACGTCAGCTTGTCCACAATTATATGGATAAGTTACTGCTAGAATCGCAGAGACTGTAAAGTTCGCACTTCTTCCCCTAGTTACTTGAGCCTTTAAGGTTTTTCCCCATGACAATTCTTGATTTCTTGCGATTGACCAGAGTCAACCTTCGCTGGTTGCTGCTTGGCCTACTGATCGGTGCCTTGTTGGGCTTTGGCTACTCTGCCTTTCAGCCTAAGGTCTATGCCTCGTCTGCTTCTGGTTATGTAACCGTCAGTGATTCTGGAACCGGCATTGGCGACGTTATTTCCGGCAACACTGCCGCTATTAATAAGGCCAGTTCCTATTTAGCTTTGGTGACGTCTGGACCGGTTGCTGACCAGATCCTGCTTCAAAACCCAGAGCTAAACCTGACTAAGGGCGCTATTCAGTCTAGTCTTTCTGCCAAGCTCGAAGGCAACACCGCCCTTATTAGGGTGACTGCCCAGTCCTCTAGTCCACAAAGTGCCCAGGCCTTGGCCAATAGCGCCTTGGAGGCAACCGCTAAAGTGGTCAACGATATGGAAGGCTCTACCAGCGTCCGGGTTGTTCCTCTGGAGGATGCTTCACAGCCCGGTGCCCCTATTAGCCCTAACACCAGGGTTAATATGCTTCTTGGGGCGGGGGCGGGCTTGGCTTTTGTCTATGCTCTGATCTTCTTAAGACGGGTTGTTGATGTGCGCATCCGCACCAAGGACGATGTTAGCAAGGCTACCGGTGTTGGAGTACTGGGCACCTTGCCAGAGACCGAGAAACTCAGCGAAGACAATCTCTTAGATAGCCAGGATGACCATAATTCCCAGGAGGCTATCCGCCAGTTCCGAACCAATCTACGTTTTGTCAACGTGGATAAGCAGCCTCGCTCGGTCATTATTACCTCTTCAGAGCCCGGCGAAGGTAAGTCTACGGTCTCCACGTCCTTGGCTCGTTCGCTGGCAGAAACCGGTCAGCCCACTATTTTGCTGGATGCGGATTTGCGTCGTCCCACCATTGCTAAAAAGTTTAAAGTTGATTCTAAGGTAGGCCTTACCCAGGTCCTTGCCGGCCAAGTTGATCTTGCTGAAGCTGTCCGCCAGTACGAGGACACGCAGCTCTTTATTTTACCGGCCGGCCGGATTCCACCTAACCCTGCCGAGCTCTTGGGCTCAGAAAAAATGAGCCAGCTGGTCCAGGAGCTCTCCCAGGAGTTTATGGTTATTATCGATGTGCCCCCGCTGCTGCCGGTGACCGACGCGTCTTTGCTGGCTACTGCTGTTGATGGTGTGGTGCTGGTTGCCGCTGTGGGCAAAACCAGAAAAGAGCACCTGGAAGAGGCTGCTAGGATGCTGGCCGCGGTTAAGGCTCAGCTTCTTGGCGTGATTATCAACCGCACGCCAGCAAGCGGATTGGGTAGTTCTTATTACGGCTTTGGCTATACCGGATCCTACTCCAGCGGTTATGACAAGTATTACGGTGAGGGTAGGGGCAAATCTTCGCGTAGGGGCCTGAAGCGTCTTGTTAAAGGTTAGCTAGCCGGTTGCTGTTATGACTGATTCTTCCGCTGGTACCGTAACTCCTTTGTCGGCCAGGATCCGTCTTTCTCACGCCTATTTTCAGCGTTTGGCCGATGCCAACGGTATTGATCTTTTACACGTTAAGGGTTATGCCTTTGGAGAGGAAGTTTTTAGGCCGGGGCGCAGTAGCACTGATGTGGATGTGCTGGTACGCCCCGGCCACCTGAACCGGCTCATGTACCTTTTGCAGGCTGACGGCTGGAGGATTTTGACCCACTTTGAAACGGGCTCTATTTTTGAACATGCCGCTACCTTGTACCATCCCGTCTGGGGTCTTACCGATGTGCACCGGTATTTTCCTGGGATTGGTTTTGCTGATCCTGCTGCAAGTTTTGAACAGCTCTGGCAGGGCCGACGGAAAAAGCTCATCGCCCACTACCCCTGCTCCTTACCGTCCTTGCTGGACTGCAGGGTCATTACTGTGGTGCACAGCGCCCGTTCCAAGGACAGGTACCGTTTTGACGTCACCTATTTACAGCAGACTTTGAGCCGGCAAGACTGGTCTTTACTGCGTCAGAGAGCTCAAGAGCTTGATGCTGAGCTTGCTTTTGATACCGCCTTGGGCCAGCTTAGCCGGCATCGCGGGCAGCAATATTACCTGCTCTGGAAGGCTGCTTCTCAGCAGGTTCCTGCGTATCAAGAGTGGTTTGCCAGGATTGAACGCCGGCCTTCTATCAGGGGTAAGATCCGTGTTTTACTACAGATTTTTACCGTTAATAACGACCATTTGGCTATGTCTTTGGGCCATTCTCCCAGCCGGGGTGAACGGCGGCAAAAATTTTTTAAGCGTTTTAAGAGGTTGTGGGGTAAGCAATGACGGTACGGTTGTGCCGCTCGGCCTTGGCTGCTTTTGTCTATGACGAAGACTTGAGCGAGTCCAAGTATGAGGGTGCGGTTTACCTGGCCCAGTTGGTTCTAGCGCAAATGATAGTTTTAGACCGGGTGGGCCGGGTGATCTGGGAACTTTTGGAAGAACCACAGAGCCTGGAGGCTTTAATCACGCAGGTTGCCCGTGCCTTTGAAGAACCGGCTGAAACGGTTGAAGCCGGGGTGCGGGACTTTGTGGATCAGCTGCTCAAGCAGGAGCTCTTAGTGGAGCTGTCACCCCAGCAGCAGATTGTCTAGAAATAGAAACATTTGTATATAAATATTCCTTATGTCTCTCCAAATTAAAGAAATATTTTATATTTCTTCGATGCTTTTGAATTCAAGTAATCTTTAAGATAAGCTACCAGCAGGTAACTTACTCGTGAGTACCTAATTCTCCACAACATTTTAGCTGAACCGTCTACCTTGCTGGAGTGGATACACCAGAAACTCGGCTGGCTAAGGCCGGCCGAGTATCCACTCTGTCAGAATAGGTGAGTTCGCTAAAAATCGTTTTTAAAGAAGAAAGCGGTTTTATCATGTATCACCCCCGCCATAGCAAGAAAGAAATCCTGGTTCCTTCTGCTCCAACAGAGCCGGCAGAAACATTAACAAAAAAATCCTCTAAAAGAATAGTCCCCTTCATTCTGGGGCAGCCGGCAAGGATTCTAGTGGCTAGCCTTATTCTTTGTCTGACAGCCTGCAGCAGCCCAGACCATCTTGAACAGAGCAGGCAAACTCCCAGCCCTTCCCCTACTGCTACCAGCACTAGTACAAGGGCGACCTCCACTCCCTCTGCTACCCCTTCTCCCACCCCTTCTGCCACTCCTTCTCCCATCCACTCAGCGAGTCCCTTGCCCCTTGCACTAGAAGTAGATCCACCGGCAGCAAAAGAATCAACGGCTGAACTAGACGCAGTGCAGCAGCCTCTTGCTACCCCGGCCCAGGAGGTCTACTACGCAAACTGTAGTGCTGCCAGGGAAGCCGGTGCCGCCCCACTCTACATTGGACAAGCCGGTTACCGTCAAGAAATGGATGGAGACGGGGACGGCATAGCCTGCGAACCTTACTCCAGTCCTGCTCAGCAGGGATCCAACGACCAAGAAGCGGCAGCAGGCCTGCTCGCTGCCCCAAATCAAGCACCGGCCCAGGAGGTCTACTACGCAAACTGTAGTGCTGCCAGGGAAGCCGGTGCCGCCCCACTCTACATTGGACAAGCCGGTTACCGTCAAGAAATGGATGGAGACGGGGACGGCATAGCCTGCGAAGCCCGCGGCTAAAAAGTTTTGTGAACTGGGTCTGGCTCCTCCTACTTTGAGGGGCCAGACCCGCCCCAGCCCTTAGAGTTTCTCCATGTATTCGTGGAGCACACGAATAAAACGTTCCTCTGAAAACTGTGCCGTGTGCTCCTTAATACGCTGAGCATCCCAATCTTCGGGGTTAAAACGCCTGACGGCAGCACGGATAGCCGGTGCTGCCGCAACCTTAATAAAATGGCCGTTGAGGCCTTCAACAATAGTATCCAGGTACCCACCGGCCTCCAGGGCAATAGTTGGCTTACCAAAAACACCGCATTCCAGGGGAGTTAAACCGAAGTCCTCATAAGAGATAGCCAGCAAGGCCAGACAATGAGCGTAAGCATAGCGCATCTGGGCATCGCTGATATTGCTGGCAAAACGAACATTGCTCCCACCCATAGCATAAAGCTCCTGAGCCATAGGCCCGGCACCAATAACCAGCAATTTCTTATCGGTCTGACTAAAAGCCTCAAGCGCTACATGAATATTTTTATAGGGTAGCAGCCGGGAAACAATCAAAAAATAGTCTTCCCCAGCCATAAAGTTTTCTAATCCAGCGATGGGTTCCAGAGACTGAGCTTGCGTTGAGGCAAAAGGAGGGAAAAAAACCTCTGCAGGCCGCTGATAGACCCTACTAATCCGGCGCCTAATCTCCGTAGAATTAGCGACGTAGGTACTAGCCTTTCGGGCAGCATTCCTATCCCAAAGAATCAACCAAGGCCGCAGTATTCTTAAGGCCATCCGCACTGTCTTAGGGCTATACTGGCCAAGGTACTGATCACTCAAATAGAGCCAACGGGCCGGTGAATGGCAGTAAACAAAAGATTTACCAGCAAACCTAAACCCGTGGGCCCAGCCAGTAGAAGAAACCAGGGTTTTACGGGCAGGCACCCGCATCAGGCTAGAAGCCAAAGCTAGCAGGGGCAAAGCGGCCCGATGATTTTTTCTAAAGAAGCGGATCTTATTAAGCGGTGAAACTACAATATTGGCGTCTTTAAACTCCGGGTAGGTGTTCTTAGGATCATAAAGAGTAGTGTAAATCGTAGCCTGAGGGTAAGCCTTGTGCATAGCTAACACTACTCGCTCTGCTCCCCCTTTTTGGGTCAGGTAATCGTGAGCTATCGCTATCTCTTCCGTAACCCGGGGGGAACGTCTTTTATTGTTGAGGTGATTTTTGCGGGGGAACATATTTTCTGTTAGAAAACTTTCTTTGCACGGTAAGGGTATTTAATTCCTGCGTAGCCTGCAGCTTCGACCAGTAAAGCTATAAGCTTTTCAGCAAATCCTTGGGGAATATGATCTGCCAGGTTATCTATCTTTTTGCCAGCGCTGGCAATTGTTTTTTCGCTACTAGCGGCTGCTATAAGTTTGACCGCAGCCCCCCAGAGCCCGGCAGGGCGAGGATCCTTCAGCACCCCGGGCCCGTGTTTGCCAGTAAAAAGGGAGCGGGCCGCTCCGGCGTGGAGGGCCCTTGCCGCCCTTAAGGCTGTAGTTGTTGCGGCTATATAGTGCTTGGTTTCCAACTCTGGGGCAAGAATAATTTCTACACCTGCCTGAGCTAGCATGTAGCCCATATCCACATCTTCCCAGCCGTAAAGCCGGTATCTTTCGTCGTAGCCACCCAAGCGGTCAAACATTTTTTTACTGAGGGAAGCATTGGCATTCCAGTAGTGCCAGCGTTGGTCTGGACTAGCCCGGTAGGCCTCCTCCCGGAATTTTTGGTCCCGGTAGTTTCCGTAACTGCGGGCATAGGCATTATCCGGATATACGTTGTGAACCAGGCCAATAACACCGGTTTCCTGCTGCCCCTGATGATATTTAATGTGCTGAGCAATAAAGTCTGCTTTAGGCGCAAGATCATCATCACAGCGAATAAGCACCTGGGCATCTGCCGCCCGATGCCCGGCATTAAGGGCTTTTGAGCGGCCCTGATTCTGCTCAAAAACAATGCAGTCTATGCTGAGAATACCGCGTTTTTTGTAGCTTTCTACTATCCGGGCCGATCCATCAATGTCTCCATCGCAGACAACAATAACTTGAAAGTCTTGGCAAGTTTGCCGCTCTAGGGCGTCCAGGGGATAGTGCAGTTTGTGGGCTCCGCCCCGGGTTGGAATAATAACTGCCGCCTGATAGCTGGTCATCTTCTAGGTCCTAGACAACTAAGGGGTAACTGCTGGTCACTGTGTAGCAGATATTTTCCAAGGAGTATCAAAAAGCCAGGGCAGCCAGCTACGGGTAAGGTAGTAGAGGCCCAGTGGCCCACATATTCCTGCCCCTGTTGCCACTAGAGTAATAAGAATTGGATCAGTAATTCCTATTTTTACTAAAACAATTCGAGCTGCTGGAGTAAACAACAGATGGGCTAAAAATATCTGCAATGAAAGTTTACCTAGTACTTCCAACCATTTAAGGGAGATAAAGTGGTAGATGCAAGAAATTGTTAAGATAAATGCAACACAACCGGCTAAACAGCCTAAAATACCTACCGTTACAGTCTCCAGAGAACGCCCAGCATCTAACCCCGTTGGTCTAGTATTCTCCACAGGAGCTAGAAGAATATAGAGATAAATACCCCAAGAAATAAGTAGCATTACGGTATGGCCAATCCCCCAGCAGCTCAGCACATTCCCACATTTTTTAATGCCCACCACGGCACCTAATGCTGCAAAAATAAGAATTGAATTACCCAAACTCAGGATATTATTGTGGGTATTTCCCCAGGTCATAACCGATATTACCGCTAAGGTTAGCAGTGCTAAAACACTTGTCCACGACCGTTGCCATAAGCGGGTAAGGATAATCAGCACCGTGGCAGTAGCAGCCCAAGGCAAAAACCACAGATGAGCCAGCGGAACCCAAAGAGTAAGGATATCGGCTACAGTTGTCCCCTGCCCATTCTGCAGGCTTGCAGCAGCAAGCTCACTTAAGCCCTGAATAAGGGTCCAAACCAAGTACAGCCAGAGAAAAAAGAGAACCCGGCTGATCATATAGGTTGGATGCTTTCTCCTCTGCCAAGCCTGAGGAAGGTTAAGCCCCATCAAGAAGGCAAAAAGAGGCATATGCACCAGATACAGGGCAGTAATGAGCCTTGCAAAAGCAGCATGCTGCTGCTCTGCCAGCCCGGCAGAAACTACCCCGATGGCAGCATGACCTAAGACAACAGCACAAATGGCTAAGCCCCGCACCGCATCAATAACAGCGTATCTGCCAGCCAAGGAAGCTGACATATCTTTCTTACGTCCAGTCACTACACTCATGGTGGCGCTACCCCAGTTCCTCTAATATTTCCTGCACCCGCTGCTGGCCGGCCTGGGGAGAAAAATATTCCTGCCAGCGCCAAAAGGCCTGCAAAACCACCCGATCCACCTGCTCTGGCTGCTCCACTAGTAAGGTCGCCAACCGGTCGATCATAGCCACCAGGGCAGTAAGGTTGCCTCGCTCAACGATCCAAGGGTGCTTACGGCCCACCACCTCGGGCAGGGCGCCGGCATCAGAGACAATCAGCGGCACTCTGGCGCTCATAGCCTCCGCAGCCACTAAACCAAAAGTTTCTGGCACAAGAGAAGGAACAACCAGTAGATCAACCTGGCTTAAAAGTTCTGCGGGCTCAACCCAACCCAGCAGTTCAAGATGCCGGCCTAGGCTGCCCAAAGAGTCCTCCATAGACAGGGAGCGGGCAGGGTCAATAAACTTAGCTGTTCCAGCCAGGACCAAGGTAAACCTGCCCGGGCAGCCGGTGTTTAATTCCTGCACAGCATCGGCTACGAGGTCGCTGCCCTTAATACTGGAAACCCTGCCTATAAAACCTACCCTTATGGGCTGCTTAAGCTCCCTTTTTATTAAAGGAAGCGCAGGGGGCTCTACCCAGTTATAAAAAACGCGAGAACCCGCAAAAAAATCAGCAGCAAACTGGCTGGGCAGAAGAGTCAGCAAGGCCCCTTGGCGAGCTACCCTTGCCAGCAGCTGCTGCAGCTTGCCGGTAGGTAGCTGATGCAGATGTACTATGCGCTGCCGGTGACCGCTGGTAGCCACAGCAGGCAGCAAACCATTACACCACAGCAATCCCCGCCGATGCCGCCTATCCCAGGCTCGCAGTTGAGCTGCATACTGGGAGCGGCTACGGGCCGGTAAAGACACCCTTCTAAAACCTTCGTCGGCAGCGGCCTCTAACAGTTGTCCAGGCTGAGAAGGGCCAATCACCGTCACCCTATGCCCTAGCTTACGGGCAGCACGGGCAAGGTTAAGCAGCATGACCTCACCCCCGCCTATATCACCGTTATTGGTGGCAATGTACAGGGGCACACTCATTGCACAATACCTTTTCGCTGCGGAATACGGTGAGGCCTGCAATACTGGATGGCTCCCGCTGCCCGCCCCAAAAGGCTAAAAACATTGCCAGCCCTTTTACGGTCCAGAGATCTGTTTTTTGCCGTTGAGACAAAAAATCGAAGAGTTTCCTCTATAAGGTTACGAACGGTTTCCCTGACCGTGTAGCTACTTGAGTCATACTGCGGGAACCGTCGAGACATCAAGACCCTGCCCCTACCCAAATGAAATTTTTTAAGGGCAGAACTTTTTGCTGTGCTGGGATAAAAACTAATAATAGCCTCCGGCACGTAGATAAGTTCTACCCCGTTTTGTTGGGCGTGCCAAGAGAACTCAACGTCTTCAAAACCGTACCTAGGTAGACTCTCATCGTAGCCTTCCAGCCTCATAAAGGTCTCTCTTGAGATAGCGCAGTTACCGTTTCCAACGTGCGGCAAGTGTGAAGTAGCAAATAAGCCAGCTCCCCAGCCAGAATCTTTTATCTCACCACTGACTGGAATGATTTTTCCACCGGCAAGAATATTCTTATCAAGCTTGTTGTAGAAGGCCCGCAGCCAACCGGGATACACCACATCATCAGCGTCACAAAATGCTAGGAATTTACCCCGAGCAGCCCGGACCCCTAGGTTCCTGGCATAAGGAATGCTGGCATAAAGATCTGCATCTATTAACTTTAAGTCAAAATCTTGAGAAGCCTGGGCCCTAAACCAGTCCAGAACCAGCGGTTTTGTTTCATCTGTTGAACGGTTGTTAACAACAATAATCTCAAATCGAGGAGGATCTATTTGCTGAGCTAAAGCCCTAAGCTGCCGCTCAATGGTGTCTTGCCCATTTTTTACGCAGATAATAACAGAAATTTCTATATCGGCACTCATCTTTTATTCCCCAGCGGTATGAGTTCTTGGTCTAACCCCCGGTTAGACTGAGCAAGGTTTTCTGGCCGCTCAGCCAGCCAGACCCGCAAACCAAAACCTAGACAGATGGCCCAGTACATAGTAAAAAGAACCTCACCCAGGCGCCAAGAACAGATCAGCAGGGCAATACCCAGGCCCTGAGCAATCAGTTGCTGTGCCGTCCAGGTTTTCCGATCCGAGAAAGGCCTAATCAGCACAAAAACCGTGAGCGCCACAAGAAAAATAACCCAAAGCCAGCCCCCCTCCACAAAGGCAGACCAATATGAGTTATGAAAAAAGAAGCTGGTATCAGCACTCAGGTTAACGTAGGCCTCCCCCAAGCCCTGCCCAAAGAAGCCAGTCTCTTGAACCCGCTCCCAGGCGGCATCATCAATCCGGCCCCGCAAAGCATCCGAGCCTGCCCGATCCGCAAAGTCACCCACCTGAGAATAATCTTCAGACAAAATATTTACCAGCAAATAAATACCTAAACCTAAAAAGGCCCTAGCTAAGCCAGATAATCTAGGGGCCAGTATGATCCATAAAACTCCCATAGCAAAGGCGGCCAGGGAGGTTCTAGAACCGGTCAGCCAGGTTGCCCCCGCAAAAACAAGGAAAACAATAATACGGTGAGATTTTTTACGGACCAGAGACAGCATAGCAATACCAAAAAGGCAGTACACCAAACCGGCAACATTTTTATCACCCACCAAACCGGTCAAAAAACCGCCGTAGGTATCGGGCACAAGACCCGCATAAAAGAGGGGAATATTAAGCAAAATCGCTGCAACATAACCGTAGATAGCCGAACGTAAATGCAGCTGCCCCGAAGCTAGCAAAAAAATTAACAGCGTAGTGATTCCCAGCCGAAATAACCTCCTGCGCCAATCGCTAGCACCGTCCGTTGGGTCCGCCAGCCAAGAAACCAGCGCAATATAAACCAGCATGCAGCCAAAAAGGACCATAAGCCCCCGCAGCGGAAAAAGAGAATAAACCGGTTTACGGCTTAAGCCATAGAGGCAGATCAGCATGAGCACCAGCTGGTGGGCGGGCAGACCTACCGGAGTTGCTGTTCCAAAAATAAGACTGGCAAAAAGCAGAAACTCCGGTATACGCACCTGTGAGCTCTGATCTTTAAGCAGATTTTTAGCGTCTTCATAACGTTGTGCTATGGTCCGGGGCTGCCTGCCTTGATCCGCAGCCACAAAAGCCGTCATGGACTAACCTCCTTTAACATAAACATCGGCAATTTTTTGATTCATACGGGCAATACTGGGCCATTGAAAATCCTGCTGGCCCTGCTGTACCTGCCCATAACGTTCAGCAATACGTCTAGCGGCAGTCACAGCGGCCTCTTCAGCCGGCAGCTGCCCCGGGCCAGCCAGCAGTTCAGCATCGGTAAGAATCTCTGGGTTACCCCCCACCCGGCTGGCCAGCACAGCCAAACCAGCAGCCTTAGCATCCAGCAGGGTATAAGAGCAGTTTTCCCAGGCAGAAAGCTGCACCAAAATATCGCTACGGGCCATTGCAGCGGCAGCATCCACAAAACCCGAAAAGGTAACAGCTTCCGCTAACCCTAAAGCCTCTACCCTCTTTTGGAGGGCAGCAAGAAGAGGGCCAGAACCAGCAAACTCCAAGCGAGCCTGGGGGTAGTAATCTTGGCGCAGGCAGGCAAAGGCTTCGAGCAAGTGCATCAGCCCCTTCTCCGGTGCCAGCCGGGCAAGAGACAAAACCCTGGGCCCAGCTTGCTGCCCAGCCCGGCCCTGCTCCTGGGCAGCCACCCGATTCTGCACCGCTGCCACATCCACCCCGTTATAGATGACCTCCACACCGCGAGCGCCCCAACGCCGCTGCATCTGCCTGGCAGTGGACTGAGAAACCGCTATTTTTTGATCCGTAAGCCGCAAACGCAGCCGGTGAGCTAAGGCCCGCAGCTCTGCCTTAAGCCAGGATCCCTGGTAGATGCTTCCCGATCCGGCAATACCGTGTTCGGTTGTGACCAGCTGCGCCAGCTGCCCTTGCCTCTTACCCACAGCACGTAAACGATGTAAGGTGTGCACGCTGACCGCAACAAAATCTGCATAAGCCAGGTGGGAGTGGATAACAGCGGGCTGTAGCTGACGGATTGCCCGGTGTAAGCTCCAGCAGGAACGCACGAAGCCAGCTTGAGTACCAAAAGCTGCCTCAACCACCTTGACCCCTAGCTCTTGCAGCTGTTTGGTCAGTGCTCCGCGGGGTGCTAGAACTGCCAGGCGATAACCGGGCAGGCCACGAGCGGCAACATCTAAAACATGCCGGGCTACACCCCCCAGCTCTGGCACCGGTACCAGCCAGAGGGCCAGAGGCTGAGCGCAAGCTTGCTGCTGCCGGTTCTGAGCAGAGCTTAAAGCCACTTCTCTAACCGATCTAGCGCAGTAAAGAAACCTTCTCCATTGTTAATATGGCCCTGCCAGATTTCTGGAATAAAGGATGAGTCCGGGCTGAGCCGGCGTAGCTGCTGGCCCAGGGCTGCCCAGTCCACTTCTCCTTCACCAACCTGCACTCCTTCGCCGTCCACACCGGTGCCGTCTACCAGGTGTAGGTGGATGCTGCGGGGGGCTAGGGTTTCTACGGCCTCTGACAGCGGAATCTTTAAAAAGTTAGCGGCCAGCATGGTGTGGGAAATATCTAGGCACAGGGCCGTACTGTAGGTGTCTGAAAATTCTGCTGTGTCTGCGGGGTCCAGGAAAAGGTTGTGGTATTGCTGCCCGCCCATCAACCAGGGGTAAGGGGGCAGGGTTTGCGCTGCCAGACGTACCCCCTTGCTGTCCAAGCGAGTCAGGGCTTGACCGATTCGCTCATACTTTTGGGCTCGGGCAGGGGCTGGAATATGGGCGTCCTTGGTGAACCCTCCCATGGTTACCACCATGATGGGATCATCCTCAAGGGTGAAGTAGCGGGTCAGATCCCGGGTGATATTAATGGTGCGCTGTACTTCTGCAATGGAACGCTCCCAGACCTGCTGGTCTGCTGAGGCCAAATCTACCAAAAAATCTCCGGCAAAAAGATCTGGCAGGTGCGTGGTAAAACCCATGTTTAGCCGCTTATCAAAGACATCATCAATATCAATTTCTAGGTCTTTGTAGGAGAAATGAAATTCTAGAAAATCCGGCTGGGCTTCCTGGATAAGGGGTTTATAGTCGTGATAACGAACGGGTAAACCCCAGGGGCGCTCAAATTTAAAACCCCGGCGTCTTACCTGCTGATCTTTAAGGTCTCCTTCAAAAAAGAAGCTGCCGGCTTCTACCTGCCGCCGGATAGTGCGCCCTATTAGCTGGGGCAGGTAGTTGGGTTGTAGGCCGCGGCCCGGTGATTTAACTTCAACATCGTCTGGGCCAATTTCCTCTCCGGGTTGAAGGTCTCTGGTGGCAACCAGGGATTTTGCCAGGTTGACCCTGTTCATAAGCTCACCGGTGGAAACCTCACGGGGGGCTGCGGTTCCCACAGCTTCTTCTACTTCTCGAATCTGGCTCATCATGGCCTTAAATTCTTGGGGTAGCAAAGAAACGGTGTGATCGTTACCTTCTAGGGTTTTATCCAGCGTGAAGTGCTTTTCAATAATCTTTGCCCCCCGGGCGACTGCCGCTACGGCAACGTGGTAGCCGCGTTCATGGCCAGAGTAACCTACCAGGCACTGGCCTATTTCTGCCAGCCTATCCATATAAGCTAGGTTGACGTCTTTAAAGGGGGCCGGGTAGGTAGATTGGCATTGGAGCAGGGCGTAGGAAGCCCCCTGATTTTGAACAAGTTTAACCGATTCGCGGATTTCCTCTTCTCGGCTCATACCTGTTGAAATCAGCATGGGCAGGCCTCGGGAGGCTACGTCCCGCAATAGTTCATGGTTGGTAAGGTCTGCCGATGCTATTTTCATGCCGGCGATACCGTAATCTACCAGTGCCTGAACAGAAGGGGCATCCCAGGGGGTGCACAGGATATCCAGCTTATGGTCTTTGACGTGGTCAAAAACCTGATACATCTGGTCCACGGAAAGAGAAAAACGCGATAGCAGATCTAGGGTGTACTGCACTCCAAGATCTTCTCCGCCGGAGCTAGAGCCCTTCTGCCGGTAGAGGGCCTGCATGTCTCTGAGCTGAAATTTGACGGCGTCGGCCCCTGCCTCTACAGCCAGGTCTACCAGTTTTTTAGCCAGGTCTACATCCCCCTGGTGGTTATTACCAATTTCTGCAATAACAAAAGCCGGTTTTTCTTCTGAGATTTCGTGCCGGCCAATACGCAGTACTTTTTGTTCGTTGAGGGCCAGGGCAATAAGGTGGCCGCGCTGATCGACCAGGGGTAGGTGGGATATTCCTGCCGCAAATTCTTTGCTAATCTCTGCTGCTTCGCTCCCGTAGGGAAAACTACGGACCTTTTTATTGGCAACTTCCAGGGCTGAGGTTTCTAGGGATGCTGACGGATTGGCAATGAGCCAGCGTCTAAAGTCACCGTCAGAGAGGGAGCCTTGGAGGATACCGGACTCGTTAACAAGAAAAATAATTCGTTGTTGGTTGGCAGATATTTTCTGAAGGGCTGTCAACACCGGGTCTTCGGAGAAAACCACGTAGGGGGTAGTGTTGCGTTCAATAATCATGGTGTTTTTTGGGGGTGCTTTCGGTTTTAGATTTTCTGGAGTTGCTGCTCGGCTATAGAGAAATCGAGGGGGGAGTCGATATCTATGCCTTCAATCTCATCGAGGATAAAAAGTTTGATGTTTCCGCCAAGGCGATTATGGTACTTTTTGTATATTTCTGTTTTGGTGAGGTATAAGGACCCGTTTTCACGGTAACGATAGGTCTCTGGGGTTAGGTCTTGGCGCCGAGGGCGGGCCATCACCCGATATTGGGCACTGGGTGGCTGGGTGGCTGTCCAAATAAAAGGACCAATGGGGACAACACCCACCATGGAGTCTGCCCCGGATTCAGTAAATTCTTTAACCGCCCGTGCAAGAGTGCCGGGCAGGCGCACCGGGCTGGTTGCCTGTAGGAGCATGACGGCATCTGGTGTTTGGCCCTGGCTTTGTGCCCAGTGGATAGCGTGTTCAATAACAGGCTCTGTTGCTGTGTCATCTTGGGCTAAGTCTGCCGGGCGCATAAAGGGTAGCTGGGCCCCGTACTGCCGGCCGATCTTGGCCAGTTCGTCGTCATCGGTTGAGACGATAACCTGGAGCTCATGCTGGGGGGCTAGCTGGGCTTGAGCGGCACAGGCTTGCTCAACGGTCCAAGCCAGCAGGGGTTTACCGGCTATGGGTTGCAGGTTTTTACGGGGGATTCCCTTTGATCCGCCGCGCACCGGTATGACGCACAGAATGTGCATATTTACTCCAATTGTTGGGCGATTGTACGAGCGATGAGTAGAGCTGGTTCTTCTGCTGGTTGGATCGGTGCCGGGGTTGGGGGGCCACCCCAGCGATTCATACCGTAGCGTTTCCAGAATTCCTTGAGCCAGTCTGGTGGGCTGGGGTGGTAAACCCAGGCAGGTACTCCACGCATGGCTGCTTCCAGTACTCCGGTTGAAAAAACGGATACCACGGGGTTATCCGTCTGATTCAGATCCAGCTGAAGATCAGCAAATTTTATACCCATTTTAGCCCACAATTTGTGGGTCGTTTTGGAAAGTATATCTTTTTCGGCCGGGTGGGGCCGGTATGCGGCATGGTGATTTTTACAGAATGTATAGGCTGCACGGGCAAAGCTTAACCGCCTGAGTTCTGCCCCATGCATCTGCCCTAAGAAGATAGGTTCTTTTTTGAGCTGACCCAACTGCTGAAGCTGCTGCTCGCTGGTTTTGGCCCGAGCCTGGTAAAAGAGTTGGGATCCGGCCACGGTGTAGCTGAGGTCTCTTCTGCCAGATATCCAGAAATTTGCATCCTGATCGCTGAAGGAAAAAAGGTGTGATTCTTCCGGTAGAGGCGGAGCGAAGGGGGTGTTGAGCCCGTGCTGAACTACCCTAAAGGTCCAGCCTTTTGCTCTGCCCTGTTCATAAGCCCATTGGCCTGCCGGTAGGTAGTGCCCCACAGCCAGCACTTCTTTGATGGCGGCCAACTCTCTTGGCTGCTGCGGGCTACTGTCTATGCTGGCAAGACTCTGCCGCCAGCCTCTCTTTTCCAGCTGGGGCCCCAGCTTTGCCGGAGCTAGGATTGCCACCGCTATACCCTGCTTTTCCAGTTCTTGAGCGGGGGACAGAAGGGCAGCCTGCTGGGTGGGAGTGAAAGCTTCTAAGGCAAGCAAGACCAAGGGGGTTTGGGAGCTTTTGCTGTAGAGCGCCAGCTTCTCCTCTTGGGTTTGTGGTTTTTTAGCTTTAAGAAGGCTGTTTTTGGTGTAACGCAGTAGGTTTTGTTTTTCGGCCCAGTTTTGCCATTGGCCTAGGTCTGTGGGGAACTTTAGACCCATAGTTGCTCTACTTTCTGTGCACGGTGAAAGAAGGTATGTTCTGCCCGGCTGCGTTTAAACCCGGCGGCTCGTATTTGCTGGCTCCACCGGGGTTGGGCCAGGATTTTTTGGCAGAGTTCAATGAGTTCTTGGGTTCTGTGGTACAGCAGAACTTCCCGACCGGGTTCGTAGAATTCTGCCACGTCGGGCCGGTCAATGACCTGCAGCCCCTGCATGCCGGGTACTTCGAAGGTGCGCATGGCCAGCCCAGCCTGGAGGCCGTGGATATTGAGGGCGGCTGCTGCCCCAGCCTGTACCTGGTAGGCCCGGGCTAAGGGGATATCTCGTTCTGCTGGCAGTTGAGGCCGGCTCCACTCCCACATGCGTAACCTGTCGTAGGGGTGGTGAGACCAGCCTCTGCCGTAAGCACGTACGGGAATACCCGCACTGTGGAGTTCTAGCAGCAGCTGCACCCGGTTGGGGTAGCGGGAGCCCACAAAAACTATTTCCCGGCTGCTGTGACTGGGCACTTGAGCGAGCTTAGGATCGTAACCATTGGGAATATAGTGGGCATTAATGCCGGCCTGCTGGAATTCTTGGGTTTCTGTTGAGGCATAGCTGAGTACTGCCGGCCGGGTTTTGAGGAAATCGAGGCTGTAGCGGTGGCGCTTAAGGTCATCGTATAGCCAGAGCAGGTAGGGAATTTTTTGCTGCTCCACCTTTTCCCAGAAGCTGGAGCCCAGGGTATCTGCCTTAATGACAATAAGTTTATGGGGTTTCACTGCTGCTAAGGCCTTGATAGCACTGTGGGTAGCCTTTTTTTCGCTGGCTTTTTGACCATCAAAACCTATTTTATCCGGCAGCTCGTAGAGGATTTTATTACGAATTTTTGAGCTGACTTTATCAAAGGCATCGTACCGGTGCACAAAGGTTTCATAACCCAATTCTTTAAAACCATCTGCAATGGAGTAGCAGTAGCCGTGAAAGGCTGGGCTAATAATCAGGAGTTTTTCTGTGCCCACAGGTTTAGCCCTTCTGCTGCGCTGTTCTGATAAGTTCTAGTTCTTCTTCTTTGATAGCCCGCGCATCAAGATTTTTATTTTTAAGCTGGCGTACAAGATTAACTGCATAGTTAAAGTAGGTAGCTGCCTTAAGACAGCCTGCCAAATGTTTGCTTTCCTGCCATTTGTTTGCATAGATAAAGCGGGAGTTAAGGACCCATTGCCGGCGGGTTTGCCTGCTGCCGGAGGAGGCACCGCCTAGGTGGTAAACAGTCAGATCACCTGCAAAGATACGGGCTATGCCCCTTTCTTTTAGGCGACGCTGAAGATCCACCTCTTCGCTGTTCATAAAAAAACGTTCGTCCATGCCGCCCAGCTCACGATAAAGCTGGGCGGGCAGGATCATACAGGCGCCCATAAGCCAGTCTGTTGCTACGGTCCTGCCGCTCTGACAGGCTAGATCATGACCTACCAGCCTGTGCCATAGGTCGGTATGCCGAATACGCGCTAAGGGGGTTAACCATTCCCAGGTAACCTGAAATGTTGTAGGAAATTTTCTGCCAACGTACTGGCCCTTTCCCTGCTGGTCAAGCACCTGGGGACTAAGCAGGGCCGTCCCTAAAGATTCTGCCTTTCCTAGTGCTTTTTCAACAAAATCTGGTTTAAGACTTAAGTCTGAATTAAGGATAAAAAGCCAGCGACCCCCTGCCTGACTAGCGGCGGTGTTGACATTCGCTGCAAAACCACCGTTAGTTTTACGGCGAATAAGCTTAATGCCCTCAAGGTTTGGAAAAGGCCTGGGAGAAGCGTCGTCGGAAACAATAATTTCTATGTCTGCGGCTAGGGTCTGTTCTTTTAACTGCTGGACCAGCTTAAGGGCATCTGCTGGATCCCCGTAAAAGGGAACCAGGGCAGAGACAATTTTTCTGCTGTTCAAATTAGCTTCCTCGCATCGTATTCTCAAAACATTAAATATACTAGATGAATAATTTATATTGGGCACAATAGCTAGCGTCACATTTAAGCTGTCCAGACCAACTACCAGAAGCGACTATAATCGTAGCAAATAAGACTCCATTCCAAGGATATTACTGTGACGCTCACGGAAGAAGATCGCAAAAAATCATTGATAAAAAATCAACACGCTGTCGTTTATACAATAAAAAATAATTATCGGAAAATGGCAGCTCTCCTTACCGATCCCTTACGTACCGGACCGGATAAATTTCTGATTATTCCACCCATTGCCCGCGGTGGAAACTGGCTGTACGAATGGTTGGAGGCTTACTCATCCAAGCAAAAAACGGGACATCCCGCCTATATTCAATACAGGCCTTCAATGGACCCTTGGATTCACGAGTTTCCCCTTCTTGATCAGCTCACTCTTGAAAAGAATAAGATAAAATTTCGAACCATTCGTGAGATTGGAGTTCACCAAAACATTCAAAATAATTTTTCTGAAGATCAGCTAAAAAATTTTATAAATAAAGTACTGCTCTCATCAGAAAATTTTCAGACGCGAAGAAGGGAGTTATCTTCCAGCATAGATAAGGATTCCTTAGTTATCAACATAAGGCGGGGTGACTACTACACTAGCCCCGATATCTCCCACCGGTTTGGGATCAATACTATTGAATACGTTAAAAAAGCGGTTCCCCAGGCTTTCAAAGAATCACACTATAAAAAGCTACTATTTATTAGTGACGATCTAAAATGGTGCCGAGAGAATTTAAGTTTTCTTAAAAATTTTGCCCCTGTGGATTTTAAAAAATACGGTAAAGATATGTTTGATGATCTTGCCCTCCTCTCCCTGGCAGGGGATATCGTATTAACAAACACCACCTTTGGTTACTGGGGTGCATATATAGCCTGCATTGACCACCCTACACGTGTCTGGGCAGCAAATATTCACGAGAGAGGTGGAAGAATAAATAGTATAACGGGACAACCTATTCAGCATCTACCAGCCTGGCAGCTTGTTAGTCCCGATTCCACCCGTTTAAGTTGGCTGGACCTGTAGCTTTTATTCTGGCAGCTGCCCCAGTTTAACCAATCTAGCAAATTCTAAGTTTTGCTCCTGAACCTCTGTAAAACTACCTTGGGCAGCAATTTTTCCCTGGGACAGAAAGAGCAGCTGGTCTACTTCACGAATAGTAGAAAGCCGGTGGGCAACAATAATAACGGTGACCCTCCCCGCTAATTTATTAATGCTTGCCGCTATTTTGCTTTCCGTCTCGTTGTCTAAGGCACTGGTAGCTTCATCCAGAATCAATATGGATGGATTCCGGTAAAGGGCCCGGGCAATACCCACCCGCTGCCGCTGCCCACCGGAAAGGCGGGTACCCCGCTCCCCTATTTTGGTATGGATTCCCTTTTCTAGTGAATCCACAACGTCCAGCATCTCTGCGGCGGCCAAGACCTCCATCACACGCTTATCATCGATCTCTTGATCCTTTAACCCAAAAGCTACCGCTTCTCTTAAAGTGCTGTCCCCCAAAAAAACATCCTGGGGAACATAACCAATACGCTGAAACCAGGCCGCCAGGTCCCGGCTGATGGCTTGGCCCTCACTCAGAACACTACCCTGCGTCGGTTCGATAAGGCCCAGAATAATATCCACCAGTGTTGTTTTTCCCGAACCGGATCCACCAACAAAAGCAACAGAGGAACCAGCAGGCACCTTAAAATTAATGCCGTCCAGAACCTTGCGGTCCCCATCCGGGTAGCGAAAACTAAGATCAGCAATATCAACAGCTAGCGGCATCAGTGAGCTATTAACCCTGGCAAAGGCCCCGATATCCGGCTCCTGCTTCAGCATGGTTAACTTTTCTGGATCCGCTAACTTTCTGATTTCCCGGTCTAGAATCTCTGATGATGCTCCACCAGCCCTAATAGAACCCAGCGAAGCAACCAGACGGGTAAAACTGGGCAAAATACGCACACAGGCAGTAGCAAAAACCAGCAGATAAGGGGCAGAGTCTACGCCTTCCGCAGCTACCATCAGACCTAGGATAAGGGCAATTCCTAGGATAAAAACAATCTCTAAAGCATATTTAGGAAACTCAAAATAAAAGTTTTTACGGCGTCCCGCCTCCGCTGCCTCCAACTGTTTATCCTGATAGCGGTACAAAGACCTATCTGCGGTTCCGTGAATCTTGTTTTCCCGGAAGCCGTTGATGGATTCTAGGATAGCAGCGGTACTACCCATGGCAGCATTGATACTAATAAGGCCAAGCTCTGCGTTTTTCTTCTTAAGAAATTTCTGCAGCAGATAGGCAGATAAACCAAAATATATAAAAGCAATAATAGCCTGTTGTGGCATAAGCACAATAAGCATGGTAGACAGCAAAAGAATGGTTCCCAATTCCCCAGCAACACTAATAATTCCACCTATATAGCTGCCATAGGTATTGACAACAGCATCACTGGCTGCCCGCATAATCTCGGCAGCTGTCCGCCGACGATGGTTGAGGTAGGATTCGTGTGCGTATCCTGACAATACAGTGACAGACGTAGCCACCTGCTGATGGGCAATAAATCCGGTGCTAACCCATTTAATCCACAGCGATAGAATGCCCTTAACAATAAAACACAAAACAAGCAAGATGCTGGTATAGAAGATCATGCCGGTACGGTCTGTGCCACCCAGCAGGGAATTAAGGAGGGCAAGGTAACCGCTGCTGTAGTCAGCCCCCATGGCCAACTGAATAATAGGCAAAACTGCCGCTACTCCTAGCAGATCAAAAATAGAAATAATAAATAACCCAAAAATATTGAGTAGAAATATATAAAATTTCTTACCGGGAAAGAGCCTTCTGACCTTTTGAATATTTCTTTTCAACATCTTATTGTACTTATTTAGTCTTCATCAGCTGACGACGGGGAATCTGTTTTAAAACCCTATATTGTATCGTCCCCATCAAACTTCCAATATTTCCACCCAGTTCTCTGGCAACATTAAGTTTTCTACTAGGAATAAAGTACTGAGGAGAAAGAACAAGAACTTTACGTAAGGAGTATTTAAAACTCGGCCCTTGTATTTTTTTCCCAAATCTAACCCAGAGCAAGACTTCATTTTTCTCGTAGTGATAGGTTTGTTTACCTATTTCCCTGGGGGTAGAGCGCAGGCGATAAAATACTCTTGCCTGGGGTACAGAAATAAGCTTGTTCCCCGCCTCCTGTACCCTCCAGGCTAAATCGGTGTCTTCACTACCGTCCAGGTAGGATTCGTCAGAGCCGCCTACCTCTATATAGATTGTCTTAGGAAGCGCAAAATTACAGCCAGCAATAGTTGGCAGGTACTTCTGGAAGCCTACAGGATCAAGAATATAGTCGTCTGGGGCCTCGATAGGGTCGATTTTATAGGCCCGCAGGATCTCTGGCCGGTTAACGGTTTTAACATCAGCAAAGCCGGCAAAGATAGAGTGGGGGAATTTTTGATAGGCCAGGTACATCTCACGGCACCAGGAAGCATCCACGATATCATCAGAGTCACAGAATAAGAGCAGCTCACCGCGGGCCTCTTGAGCTCCCTTATTCCTGGCATAGGAGACTCCCCGCTTCTGGCTAGCGTCGATAATTTTTATGGGGAAATCGGCCGCATAATTTTCAGCTATTTTTATAGTTTCATCCGTTGAACCGTTGTCACAGATCAAAACTTCAAAGGCTGGGGGATCTATTTGCTGGCTAATAGCATTAAGCTGCTCTGCTATGTAGTCCTGTCGATTATAAACAGGAATAATGATACTCACCGGGGGAAATGACATATCTCGTACTCTCAAATGTTGAAACTCGTAGAATATCTTATCCGGTCATATAGTTCTTTCTCTTCCTGAGCGGTAAAAAATCAACGTGTTTTAAGACTCATTTAAAGGCAAGAGCGGCCAGAACCTGTCTCTGACCGCTCTTGCCTTGCTGCTCTGTCTAGTGTGCTTTACCGTTAAAAAGGCTGGTTACCGAGCCTTCATCAAAAACTTCTTTGATAGCCCTTGCCAGCAGGGGGGCAATGGAAAGCACCGTCAGGTTTTTAAACCTGCGCTCTGCAGGAACTGGCAAGGTATTTGTGACCACCACTTCCCTAGCTCCCGAAGCGGCCAAACGCTCTAGGGCAGGCTCAGAAAAAACGGGGTGTGTTGCAGCAATAATAACGTCCTGGGCTCCGTGGTCCTTTAAAACCTGGACAGCGCCAGAAATCGTGCCGCCGGTATCAATCATGTCATCAATCAAAACACAAGTTCGGCCGGCAACATTACCTACCACTGTCTTAGAAACAGCCTTATTGGGAACATTAATATCCCGGGTTTTGTGGACAAAGGCTAGGGGTGCACCCCCCAGGAGCTCAGCCCATTCCTCCGCCACCCGCACTCGGCCGGTGTCCGGCGAGACAACCGTAACATTTGTAACATCGGCAACGCTGTTTTCGCGCACATGCTGGGCTAGCAAGGGGATGGCCATCAGGTGGTCAACCGGGCCGTCAAAAAAACCCTGAATCTGCGCCGTATGCAGATCCACACTCATCAACCTGTCGGCACCGGCTGTCTTATAGAGGTCCGAGACAAGGCGGGCAGAAATAGGTTCGCGCCCCTTATGTTTCTTGTCCTGGCGCGCATAGGGGTAAAAAGGAGAAACAACCGTAATAGATTTAGCCGAGGCTCGTTTAAGGGAATCGATCATAATCAGCTGCTCCATGAGCCACTCATTGATGGGGGCCGGGTGAGACTGCACCACAAAAGCTTCCGCACCCCGCACCGATTCCTCAAAGCGCACGTAGGTCTCACCGTTGGCAAAGGTGTAAGAAGAAGTAGGTAAAACCTCACACCCAAGCTCAACCGCGATCTGCCCAGCAAGTTCAGGATGGGCCCTGCCAGAAACCAGCACCATCTTCTTCTCACCGGGATTGGTTATCTCCGTCATAATTTACTGTTCGCTTTCCTCAGAGGAACTATTTGTTGGCCCACCGGCGGCCTCAGCGGCCCGGGCAGCGTCCGTTCCAGGCCGGTTTTTAAGAACCCAGCCCTCAAGATTACGCTGCGGAGCCTCGTTAATGGCAAGAGCCCCGGCGGGAACATCCTTACGAATAACCGTACCAGCACCTGAGTAGGCGCCGTCACCAATAGTTACGGGGGCAACGTACATATTATCTGAGCCCATTCGCACATTGTTGCCCACAACAGAGCGATGCTTATTAACACCGTCGTAATTAACAAAAACAGAGGCGGCGCCAATATTAGAGTCTTGCCCGATGGTTACATCGCCGGCATAAGAAAGGTGAGGCAGCTTGGAACCTTTACCAATTTCAGCGTTTTTGGTTTCTACAAAGGTGCCAATTTTGCCCGACTGCCGCAGTACCGTACCGGGGCGTAAATAGGCAAAGGGACCAACGGAAGAGCCTTCTTCTAAGAGGGCGTCAGAACCATGGGTGCGCACCACCTTTACATTTTTACCCACGGTGACATTGCACAGTGTTGTATCGGGACCAATAACAGAACCGCTTGCAATAGAAGTATTGGCCTGCAGCTGAGTTCCCGGCAGCAGGGTTACATCGTTTTCTATGGTGACGCTAGCATCAATCCAGGTGGTTTGAGGATCCACAATAGTTACCCCCCGGCGCATGTGCTCCTGGGTGATTCGTTCGTTTAACTTACGGCCCAGCTGGGCAAGCTGGACGCGGTCGTTAGCTCCCTCAACCTCCCAACGGTCCTCAATGGCCAGGGCAGAGGTGCGGTGCCCGGCATCCCGGGCAATAGAGAGCACGTCCGTAATGTATTTCTCACCCTGGGCGTTATCGGTGGTTACCTGCTTTAGAGACTGGCGCAGCACAGTAGCATCAAAGGCATAGATACCGGAATTTATCTCGGTAATTTCTAGCTGCTCTGCTGTAGCATCTTTAGCCTCGACAATAGCCGTCACTTCCCCGGCCGGATTACGAACAATACGGCCATAAGAACCTGGCTGGGCCAGGTGCGTGGTAAGCACTGTCACCGCATTGGATTCTTCTTCGTGAAAGTTTAAGAGGTTAAGCAAAGTTTCCGGCCGTAAAAGCGGAACATCGCCGTAGGTAACCAGGACCGTTCCTTCTACCGGGGCCTGCCGGTCTAGGCCAAGGAGGCCTACCTCAACGGCCCTGCCGGTACCGGGGATATCGTCTTGGTCTACAATGCTTACCTCGGGATCAAACTGCAGGATATGCTCAGCTACTTTATCCCGCTGGTAGCGGACCACGGCAGCTAGACGCTGCGGGTTAAGCTGACGGGCGGCAGCTAAAGCATGCTCCAGCATAGAGCGGCCGGCAATACCGTGCATCACCTTAGGGATGTCTGATTTCATACGAGTCCCAGCCCCAGCGGCCAGAACAATAACTGCGGAAGGGACTTTCTGAACTGCGGTCTTCACAGGTAGGACTCCTCAGAAATGTGGAATAGGTTTGCCGTTGTCTTTGGGGTGCAAACCTTGCTCCGCCACTAGGACTCGAACCTAGAATAACGGCTCCAAAGGCCGCTGTGTTGCCTATTACACCATGGCGGATCATCCAGCAACCAGCTTTTTACCCTGGTTGAGCCAGACAAGTAGTCATACTACCAAAAAACTTGGTTAAGCAGAAAAAATGTGCCCATGACGGTGTTCACCTTGCCCTATAGGGCTAATTACCTAACCAGGGGATCACAATATTTAAGGCCCATTCAATATCTTTAACGGCATCTGCGGCAGCTTCTGGTCCTTTACGAAAAGGATCCGGTATGCCGTCTTCATCCTTAATCTCTAAGTCTTGGTAGCGCATGTAGGAGATGGGATCTACCCGTCGGCCAGCAGACTCACGCAGACGCGCAACCTGGCCCAAAAGGTGGGTTCGATTTCTATACTGCGGCCACTCCTGCACAATCCAGTCCAGGTGTTCACGCTCCATGACCAAGACAAGATCAGACTCGTCTACCAACTGCTGAGTAAGCTGCTTTGCCTTATGATTTTCAAAAGGGATAGCGCGTTCTGCTAATTCTTGATCTATATATTTTGCAACGGGGGCGTCAACCATAGCCCCGGTACCGGCACTATCAAAAATCCAGTGCGAATCTGGGCCGGCAAGTTCTTGGGCCAGGTACTGGGCCGAGGCGCTGCGGGCGATATTTCCGGTACAGACAAAAAGCACTTTTTGTTTTGCTTGACCGTCCTGAATAATCCCCTTGTTTTCTGATTTACTTTGCTGCTCTTGGTCAGCCTGATCGCGTAAGGAGTTTACGTCAAAACTATTCATCTTCCCCTTTTCCCAGGTCCTAAGTAGGTTGAATTACCTACAATATTACCTATATTTAAGAAAAACACCCGGCACTTATCCCCTTTTTTGCCGGTAATTAACCGCCCTCTTGCCAGTTTTTCTCTTTTTGTGCTGGGCCTGCTGGGAGCCTGCACAGTTTTAAGGCTATGGTTGCCTGTGTGGCACATTTATTAGGCGCAGAATCCCTTGAACTGGAGTTTCCTACCCGGAAAGTTTTTGAAAAGGTTACCCTTGCCATTAATGAGGGGGACAGAATTGGCCTTACTGGGCGTAACGGGGACGGTAAGTCTACGCTCTTGTCCTTACTTGCCGGAAGGTTAAAGCCAGACGCTGGAAAAGTAACCAGACGCACAGGTCTGAGCATAGGTTTTTTGGACCAGGCCGACAGACTTGATCCTTCTTTGACTGTCAGCCAGGCTGTTGTTGCTAATACTGCAGATTATGTGTGGGCTTCTAATCCAAAGATTCGTCAGATTATTAACGGTTTGCTGGCGGATCTTGATTGGCAGGGCCCTGTTGCCGCTCTTTCTGGCGGGCAGCGGCGCCGGGTTAGTTTGGCTGCGGTGCTTGTGGGAGACTGGGATTTACTCTTTTTGGATGAGCCTACTAACCATTTGGATCTTGAGGCTATTTATTGGTTGGCTGAGCATTTAAAGAGCCGCTGGGCTAAAAAATCTGGCGGTTTGCTGGTGGTCACTCACGATCGTTGGTTTCTTGATGAGGTGTGTACCAGCACCTGGGAGGTTCACGACGGTCTGGTTGAGCCCTTTGAAGGTGGTTATGCTGCCTATATTTTGCAGCGGGTTGAGCGGGATAGGCAGGCGGCTGTGGCTGAGGCTAAACGGCAAAACCTCTTGCGTAAGGAGTTGGCCTGGCTCCGGCGGGGGGCTCCTGCCCGTACTTCTAAACCTAAGTTTAGGATTGAGGCGGCTAATGCTTTGATTGCCGATGTGCCTGCGGTACGGGAGTCTGTTCAGCTGCAGCAGCTGGCCATGCGCCGGCTGGGCAAGGATGTGGTTGATCTTGAAGAGGTTTCTGTGAGCTATGCCGGGCGTCAGGACCCGGTGCTCAAAAAAATTACCTGGCGGCTTGCTCCCGGGGAGCGTAGCGGCATTTTAGGCGGGAACGGGGCGGGTAAGTCTACCCTGCTAGGCCTGATTGATGGCAGCCTTAGTCCTAGCAGTGGCAGGGTTAAGCGGGGCAAGACGGTGAGGGTTGCCTCCCTATCTCAGCAATTGGGTGAGCTGGATGCCCTGGGCCAGGACCGTGTTTTGGAGGTTATTGGCCGGCAAAAGAGTTCTTACTATGCCGATGGTAAAGAGTTTACTCCGGGGCAGCTGCTGGAACGGCTTGGTTTTTCTCAGGGGCAGCTTGCCACCCCGGTTGCCGATCTTTCTGGTGGGCAGAAGCGCCGTTTGCAGCTTTTGCTGATTCTCTTGGATGAGCCTAATGTGCTGATTTTGGATGAGCCTTCCAATGATCTTGATACGGATATGTTGGCGGCTATGGAGGACTTACTGGATACCTGGCCGGGAACTCTGCTGGTTGTCTCCCACGACCGGTATTTATTGGAGCGGGTGACGGACCAGCAATACGCCTTGCTCGACGGGCAGCTACGGCACTTGCCCGGTGGGGTGGATCAGTATCTTCAGTTGATGAGTCAAAGATCAGCTGCTGAGGAGGCTGCGCTAAAGACTGCTGATTTTAGCCGGCAGCAGGAAGAGTTAGCGGCCGCAAAGCCATCTGCCGCCGAGCATAGGGCTGCCCAAAAGGAGATGAAGCAGCTTGAGAGAAAACTGGAACAGTTGGCGCAGCTTAAAGAAGGCCTCCACGAGCAGTTGGCCGCCCATGATCAGGCTGACTACGAAGAGCTAGCCCGCTTAGGCAGACAGCTGCAAGAAGTCACGGATAAAATTGAGGAGCAGGAGGCCCGCTGGATGGAATTGGCTGAGATTATTCAATAATATATATTCAAGCTATTTTGTAATATTTCATCGCTTTCAGATCATTTTCTAGCCTATCTATTTTCCAGTTCATATAGTTCGCTAACTCTGCAAACCTATAGCGCCAGTCCAAATTTTTCAGTGCCATGCTAATGTGCTGTTTCGCTTGATCTGACGACCAAGATTCTAGGTAATTCTGCACTGTTTTTAACCCCAGTTTAAGATCCTGAGGACTAATGTCTAGAGTGGCTCCCTGCCAGAAGTAGTCCTCCGCTATTGTGGTGGCCGGTACTTTTCCAACAACGGTGCAGCCCCAGGCCAGGGCGTCCATCCAACGGCCTGTTACATATTCTCTGCGAGGATGGGTATAGGAAGCCGGGCTTACTCGATTGGAAAAAGCTAGCACACACTTAGCCGTCTTTAGGGAGCTTGCGAGGTTTTGGGCTGCTTGGCTGCTGCTTGTCCCAAATGCTGGCCGGCCGGAAAAAATTAAACCTAACTCTGCTGCAGCGCTGGCAGTTTGCTGGTCATCATCCCAGGCCTCTGGCTGGCGCCCAACCCTTAGTAAGTCAACATTTTTAGTTGAGCTCACCCGTTCTTCGATATTTCCCCACACGTCAGCCCCCCAGGCCAGGCAGCTTACTGAAGGAACTCCAGCGGTCTGCCAGTCCTGCATGTCTGCTGGGTCTGTCACATAGATATGGTCATAGGTTTTTAGGCTACGCGCAATGCGGGGGATGCGATCCACCCAAAAGCTATCAATAACCCAACCAATAATGTTCCGGTAGGGTCTTAAGATAAAATCTGACTGCGCTATAGCATTAAGCTGCCCGGGATCGCAGGCGATCACCAGGGCTGTCCGCTCCCCTTTTTTAAGCCGCGGCACAGTTGCTAACAGCTTTGTTTTTTTATCTAAGGACGCAGCAAGATCAACCACAATAGGCTTAACCTGGAGGTAGGAGCATAAAAGCTCTGCCATATGCCGAATAGGTGCCCAACCTGGCTCATCGGGCACTGCAACATAGATATCTGTATCAGCCATAAAACCTCCTTACAGGACAGTAAAGTTATTCGCAAAAATCATTAATAGAGTTCCACTAAAAGCCTACCTTATTGTCATCGGCAGCAGAGTAGATTTAAAACACTGTAGACAAGATAGTTATCCTAGTTGACTACACCTGTTGTTTATTTTCAATAGAAAGATTAGACAACATTGTGTAAATTTATGGGAATTTTTTATTTGCTAAGATTTGAATACCGTAACAAAGATTGGAATATGTAGTGAGCAGAATTCATACTATTAGATTTATAGATCCCAGCAATCTTACAAGGTACAAAGACTCACTCTATCTCTACGAAAGAACCGTATTAAGCCTTACAAAATACCTGGAATATTTACGTCACAACAATGTTGACTTAGCCGTAAAAATTAGTTTTACGGGAGGAACGGAAGAGTCCCCCACCGCCCCCTCAGGCTCCCTGATTAAGGTAAATGAAGATATCCTCTCCGTCCTTGATCCAGAAAAGATTAGTGCAGAATCTTACCTTCCAGGAGAATTACTCTGTTTACTGTTAAACGAAAAGTCAAGTAAACTAGATCTAGACTGCAAGAATACGGTTTATACTATTGAATTTCCCTTAAGCGTTAGACTGGATAGGGCGGGTTTTAAAGATCAAAATATATTTCAACAAATGCGGACCCTACTAGGGGCTATCCGAACAGAAATCAGGTACCGAAGCCTCATCAAAAAAGCAGCCGGCATACAGTTTAATGGCAAGGCTGCCCAGAAATCTTATGGTCGACTCAATCAGAATCAAATAACTTTTTACGACCACAGGGTGACAACTATTGACCCGGATATCAAAAAGTCGTCATCCAAGGATAAAATTTTTAAGATTGCTTTTTCTGGAAAATTCAGCAAAATTAAGGGAGCTCATTTACTGCCAGAAATTTCACGCGCTCTCTACCAGGAAGATAAATCTATTCAACTACACGTTATGGGAGAGGGTGAGTATGCCCAAGATATTTTAAAAAAGAGTGAAAAAAATGTTATTATGCACGGCTTTATGCCCTACAAAGAAGGCTGGGAACCTTTTGTTTCAAAGAATATAGATGTCATGATTTTGCCCCATATGCAGGGAGATCCTTCCATGACCTATTTTGAAGCTATGGGCATGGGGGCGCCCGTCATTGGTTATGATAATGAAACGCTTAAACACCTGGTTGATCAAAACCTAGCCCTGAGTCTGCCCCCTGGAGACATTACTGGCCTGGTTCAGCAGGTAATTTATCTAAAAAACCACCCTCACGAACTTCAAGAGCTCCGCTCAAGATGTTTAAATTTTATGCAGGATCATCTTTACCAGAAAGTAATCGATAGACGGATGGAACACTTAGTAGGCACTGTTCATAATAAGAACAAGGAAAGAAGCTCTCCCCCAGCATGATTACTGCCTTCTACGCCAATTCTTAAGGCCAATCAGGCCTAAGACGAGGGATAAGACAAGGGTGATCGTAATCTTCCATACTCCGCCCTGGGGAAAGGGGGAACCGGTATAGACAGCTATGAGAGCGTCAAACCAAATTTTTAGAGGGTTCCATTCGAGAATATTCTGGATGACCGTAGGCAAATTATCGAGCGGAACAGCCGCCCCCGACCCAAAGAAGAAGACGAAAAAGACGGCAGCTGTCAGGGCGTTGATAGTGCGAGCACCAAACGGCAGCGTTCCCAGGAAGAACCCCAGGCCACATAGGAAAGCAATCAAACCAAGATTGAGCAGAATAAAGAGGGGTGCTGTTGCCTCCGCCCGCAAGCCGTGCTGGATCCCTACAATCACCACGATGATTGTAGCGGCCACTATCGTTAATGTCAGCATGGCCAAAATAATGGCGGTTCCAAAACTTAGGCCGGATAACGGTAACACCCGATAACGTTTATCCACTTGCCTGGCACGAAGCTCAGCCACATAAATTGGAAGCCCCATGAGAAGAAGATTTGCGGCGACCGTTCCAATCAGGGACGGAAACATCATGTCAATAAATTTTGTTTGAGTGTTAGGAATTAGCTCTTCTGCGTAAGGTAAGCCGATGAAAAGATAGATGATCAGGGGCAGGGCCAGGGAGAAAAAGACGGCCATGGGCTCTCTGAGCAGCAGCACCAGTTCCTGGCGATACCATACCCCAAGAATTGCCAGTGGCGACCCTGCTTTGTCCTGTTTATTGTGGCCTATCATTGTAGCTCCCCTTTATCCTCTGCCTCCATTACGGTGGCAACTGCAAAGACGTCTTCTAGGCGGACCGGCCCCGTAAGCACCTCTGTCTTCGTGCCCTCTTCAGCGATATGCTGGGCTAGTTTTGAAATCTCCCCGATTTCCCCAATCACAACCATGGACGATCCGGTCTGGCCATGGTTGAGGCCCGATTCCTCAACAAGCTCTTTGACACGCTTGTTTATTTCTGTGATGCGTAGCCGGTGCTCGCCGCCCAGGCTGGCAAGCACCTCCTTGACGCTACCCCTGAGCCGAATCTTGCCCTGAGCTAGCACCAGCAAGTCGTCTGCGAATGCCTCGGCTTCTGCCATATCGTGGGTAGATGCAAGAACTGCGCACCCCCTGGCGCTCAGTGCCCGCACAAAGTCCCAGATGATGGCGCGTCCTTCCGGGTCAACACCGGAGGTAGGCTCATCGAGTACTAGTAGAGCCGGCTGGCCTATGGCGGCGCAAAGAATATCCAGGCGGCGGCGCTCTCCACCGGATAGATTATCGACCAGTGAATCGAGGTAGCTATCAACACCAAGGGCGGCGGCCATCGGTCTCCAATCGCTTGGATTGGCGTAGAGGCATTCAACGGCTCGGATTACTTCTTTTGTTTTAATCCTGGCTGGCAGGCCAGAGCTTTGGAGTTGAACGCCCGTGTAGAAGCGGTGTTCGCCGCCGGGCAGCACCGGTATGCCCGCAATAGTTGCCCTTCCTTCACTCATTGACCGAAGCCCAACAAGCATTTCCATGGTGGTTGTCTTACCAGAACCATTTGGTCCAACAAGGACGGTGGTCTTTCCTGCCAGCAAGTCAAAGGAAACCCCGTCAACAACATTATTAGAGTTATAAATTTTTTTGGCATCTATCATAGATGCAATTTTTGTAGCGATAGGTGCCGTTCCTTTACGAGACATATTCTGTGTGCCATTCTTATTTGCCGCGCAAGGCGGTGCTTGGATTTAGGTGAATGGATGCTAATGCAGGGGTCACGCACCAGTCTCCAGGGTAGTTTGGGGGTTTTATTTATTATGCAAGATAAACCGGTAAGACCAGCGCAATAACCCGCCCCACCAGCGACTAAGCGAGCAATCCCCGTTACCTTTTAAGAGCGCACACAAAGACACCCAAAAACAGGTGAAACTAGA
>JAUNHE010000004.1:146074-245335 GCA_030524105.1 Rothia sp. (in: high G+C Gram-positive bacteria) | reverse complement strand
CTAGTTTCACCTGTTTTTGGGTGTCTTTGTGTGCGCTCTTAAAAGGTAACGGGGCTACTTCAAATATTGCTCGGAACGCATCGGCAGTGCTATCAGAGCTCGCATCGTGAAAATTATTCTCGTGGTATTGGTCTCAAGGGATCTATAGTGATTGTCAAAACGTGGTAAAGAGCTTGACGGTATAGCTTGCCGCTGTATGAAGGTTAAAGGCGATGGTCTCACTCGGAGCGCCTCTCCTTGAAAGAGGTCTACTTCAATGTTACAAGGGTTGTAGCTATGATGATGCGGACTCTGAAACTGGTAACTGATGGAATACTTGATTTACCTGTGGAGTTGTGGACTGATGTTGTGGCGGTGAGCACTGGGCGCTGCGAAATCCTACGCTGTAAAAGTAGGTGCAGGGTTACCTGTTGATTTATCAAGGTCCATAGATAGTCGTAGTGGGTGGAGCAGAAGGTGAAGGATTTTTATTAATGTTTCCCTTATTCTTTTTTGATTGATATGCTTAGCACAGATTGGGCATTTCAGGATCAGTCGAATAGAGTCGAGAGCTTTGATCTCTACTGGAACTCCTTGCTCCTCCAAGTTATCACTGTCGAACGTCACAGGTACGCTAATAAGCTTTGCATCATCTACACTCATAATTGAACTTGAAATACCGGAAATATTACCATCAAGATAAATACTATGTTTAGTCTTACAATGGTTTGCGCGTTTTCTGCTTAACAAGAAGAATAATAATTCTCCGCAGTCATAATAACCATATACTTTCCAGGACTACTCATATGAATTGAATTTTTACGATCCACTTCACCAGTCTGTACGTCAATTCTCTCTACTTCATCAGTTGCGCAATCAACGATTTCAGTGTCAAATTCAGCGTTATAAACCGAGGTGTAAACATTCTTCTCGCACCAAAATTGCTAGGATCTATACGATATTTAATATCGGGTTCACTCGTTGTTTCCGGTACGGAAATACTAGACAATTATGGAAAATAGTGGTACAAATTATCATCGCTATTGGTGAGTTGTCGTAGATATTTACTTTGGCACGAGTGCCCTAAATATTTCGGGTGCGATATATTTCCAGATAGGGACAATTTTGAATCTTGCAAGGCTGATTTTGTGCTAACTTGGTATAGCTTCCGTTGCTTGAGGGGTGATTGGAAAACTTGTAAACTTTCCTTAACGTGTTGCAAATCATTTTTGATTTTACTAGTCTAGAAATTAGCGTAATCCTGAGAGGTTAAGACCTGTGAGGATAGCGTGTTGGATTTGTCCAGTGTAAGCGGCAGTGGTTGAGTCTTGGCAGCTGCCTTGCTTATCAAGACTAGTGAAAGGAACGGCTATGAGTGATTGCTCCGGTAGAGTGGAGAACTTTTATGAAGACGAACTCCGCTCAATGATTGACGCTGACAAAGGTGTAGACGGTGCGACGCATCCGTTAGTTGCAACAGCTGCACTTGCAGTATCCCTGGCTTTCTGTCCTACTACTAACTGCACCAAGCAGTGTTAATGTGAGTGAGGGTTGGTCTGAATGAATAAAGGGACAAAGCTGCAATGGATCGTCACGCTCTTAGCCTTCGCTATAAGTGCAATAGTACTGTTATCTGCGGGCTATGAGGACCGAGCGTTGGTAGGGGCAATTTCGTTCGTAATCGCTTTTGTTACTAACGCCGCCACTGTCAAATACGAGAAAAGAAAAACTAGTTCGAGCCAAGGCTACAAAGCTAAGTAAGAACTTGAATCTAATGGAGGTTGTCTGACCGATGCAAACCCAAACATTAAATCAGGATAAGCTGCTTGAGCAGTTGGAAGAAGAACTAAAGATGATTCAGGTCGGCGAATCTGCTGAAATGGGTCTAAGTAAACGACTTGGTAATGACGGTAGATTCTGTACCCTTACCAAAGAGTGCATGCCTAGTTGTAACTAAGGAGAAAGGAAGTCGCGATGGATTTTGCTGCAAACTACTCAGAGACAGAACTTCGAGAGTTTATCAATCAGGATACCGATGAGATAGGCGGGACACACCCGACTACCATTGCAGTTTCGCTTGCACTTTGCCCAACAACCAAGTGTACTAGTAGGTGCTAGGCCTGAAAGAATCTATATATAGAGTCCTCCCTGTGGAGTTACTTGCTTCTGCGGGGAGGACTCATTGGAATATGAAGAAATATGTGGGGATATCGTACCTTTTATCATGATCGCTGCAAACAGCGTTTGCAGAAGTCGGGGGTTGTTCCATTATGTTTGCGGGCATCAGTATGCAAAAACGTGGCTACGCGGGTTGCGGAACTTGCGGAACGTTCACAGGTGTTCGATTTCCACCATTGGCGAAATGAACGCGGATATGCAGCTGACAGGCTTAGCCACGAAGCCTTAGACAAGTACAAAGAATCGTGGGATGGTATCGAAGAGTATGTAGCGCACCTCAACGGAAAATTTCCTCAGCTGCAGACCCTAAGTGAAAGTCTCGTAGAACGTACAGCCTCTTTTGCTGAGGAAGTGCTCTCGCATTGGTGTGAAGATCAACAAGATTTGATTCAAGCTGGGCTGGTTCCGCCCTCTAGCGAGATAGTGGGTTGGGAATTTCTTTTTGAGGAGTCCCATCATGGCGGAAGGGGAACAGTAGCCGTTGAATGGCAGAACAAAACGGACGGTGGAACACTTATTTATAAACCCCGTGTGTCAGATGGAGAGAGTCTGTTAGGTTTTGTTTTTAGTATGGTCGCTAATGAGGGGGAGAAATTCACTCCGAAGGCACTTACATGCGGACAGCATTCTTGGCATGAGTATATCCCGCGCGAAACGATAAGTGATTCCGAGTTATACTTGCAACGGTGCGGTAAAGTTCTGGCGGTTTGTTCTCTGCTGGGTACAACTGATCTTCATGCCGACAATATACGTCCCGGTCCGAACAACTGTCCTGTTATTGTTGACGGGGAGACAGCGGTTCAGCTTCGCCCCAGTATGGATGGGGCACTTGGATCATGGGAGTTATTTTCTAGCGGTCTGGTGCCCACCACGATGGGGGCGGCATTGCTTGTTGCCTTCGGTGGCTTGTCTGGCGACCAGGGGCTCGGCCCAAGCTTGGAACAGCCTTATATGTCGTTCGCGTTAAGTGACCCAGATACGGATGCAGTTAGTGTTCGACGGACAACTGAGACGTTGCGGGTAGCTTCATTAGGTAGCGGGCAGACTCATATTGATACTGAAGTTAGACGTCAATTGATTGTAAAAGGCTTTCGAGAAGCTGTTAGTCGTCTAAGGGACACCGAAGATTTATACGGAAAAATTACCGGGCAGGTTTTCGGAAAGACATTTCGACAGGTCGTGCGAGGTACTAACGTTTATTTTGCCCTACTCACGGCGGCAACGGATCCGGGGTGCCTTGCTGGTCAGTCTCCCTCACCTTTTCATCTGCTCATGCAGAAAAACCAAGATACTGATTCGTTAGCAGCTACTGTGTCTGGTAGTGAAGTTAGGCAGCTTACAGAAGGAGATGTGCCCTACTTCAACTTATATGTTGATAGTACTGGTGACTGTTTCATTCGAGATAATGATGAACTGAATACTAACACCAGATCACTTAATTACCGAGATGGCTTGAATTTGAGTGGGCGGATTGAATGGATTTTGGGGCTGCGTGAAGAGCAAATTCGCAGCGCACTAAACATTAATGACTGTACGCTTGGATTACAGTCGCGTTCCCCAAAGATAAATGACTTGCGCCAATATCTTCTAGAGACTCGATCTGATGAGTTGTCACAGTGGCTTTGGGTTGATTCGACATCGCCTGAGCGTCTACGTTTGGTGACAGGTGGTGTCTCTTTCCTGGGGTCTTTGGGAACTTCCTACGCAGTAGGAAGTGTCGCATCCGTATTGGACTCCATGGGTAATCGAGCCAATACCGCCAAACTAAGGTGGCATACCTGGGGGCCAGCGGCGTCCGGTTGCCTAATAGACGGGTTCAAGTCTGGAAGACATCGGCAGTGGCGCACAGACCTTCCAGAACTTCTACGGATGCGTTCTTCGGGGGACTACCTCACGGGATTACTAGGATTCATTGCTCAGGTTCCGGAAGAGTGGCGCTCATCAGCGGTTGACAGACTGGTTTCTGACGCTAATGTTGAGGAAAATGATGGTTTGGCACACGGGAAAGCAGGACTCCTAGCTGCTGCTGCGTCCGCAGGTCATGAACTGGCTCCCCAGCTGGGTGTGGAACTTGCTGAACGACTATCTGTTGCCAAGAACTTTGAGGAATTGGCATGGTGTAGGGGTAGCACAGGGATTGTTGCGGCGTTAGCCGCAAGTCATTTTCTGTCGAAGAACCAAGCAGACGACTATGTCGAGTCGGTTATTCGAGTTCTCTCTGAGGTACTGGCACTACCAGCTCCAATTGATTTCTCCTTCTGTCATGGTCTTGCTGGAATTATAGGTGTTTTAGATCTTCTCCATACATGTGGCCACAAGGTAGCAGGGGCTCAAGCGGATTCCTTACGAGATACTGTGTTCTCAAGATTAGAGAGAGGCGAAGGATATTTTTTGGCACTTCCAGGCATAAAAGAAGACCCAGGATTTCTTAATGGCTACGGGAGCCTTCTTTTGTTGCGCAACCCTGCAGCGGTTCACCCTTTACTTCCACGAATCCAAAAGGCGGCGGTCCATGCGTTGGGGTAATGTGCCACCAAGTGGTAGATCCGAATGTGGTTTAATCTGTCTGTACCTGATCTTGCGGCGGCATGGTATCGATAAGCCTTTGAGGGAGCTGCGTGAAGAGTATCCCATTAGCCGCGATGGTATGTCATCAAGTACATTGCGTCATGCATTACTGGATTTCGGGATTCGAACTGAACAGAAAAACGGGACCATTGAAGACTGCCGACATGATTTTCGAATGCCAAAGACATCGATAATTGGTTACTTAGATGACGATCACTTTGTGATCTTCGATAGGATATCGGCAGATGAATCCGCTGTGATTGTCGATCCTTCAGAAGGCACAGTCTATCTTGATTCCGAAGAACTCCATCACCGATGGAGCGGTCTCTGGTGGACATTCGATGATGCCGGCATGAGAAAATTAGCTGCGCGGACAAGGAACTCTATCCGGCGCATTGGGCAGTCACCGACACTGTTGCTAGCTCGTGACTGTTTATTCACCAATCGGGCTTTGATTTCAGGCCTTTTTTTTGCATCGCTGATCGTGCTGCTGTTAAGTGCCATCGTTCCAGTGATTACAAGAGAGCTGATTAATAACTTGAACGGATCATCTGGGCGCTGGGGGTCTCGAGATCTGGCGGCTGCATTCGTCGTAGGTACAGTGTTTTACGGATTTATTTTCTTTGTGCGTAGCGTCGTTGAGGCAAAGCTTCATCAACGCGTGTCGCAGGTGCTGAAGACAGGAGGATTTTCACGGCTACTTACTGCCACATATATATCTGTGCAGAGGACTTCTCCTGGTGAGTTGATCTATTCCCTCAACGCAGCAGTTTTAGTCTCAGTGGGTCTGGCTTCGCAATCTACCACTATCCTTTTTAATGGCTTACTTATTTGTGTACTTCTCATTAGTATTTCATTTGTGTGGCCAATTGCGGCATTGGTGATGTTCATTTCTATCGTTGCGCTCTTTCCGCTTTATAGTTTTATATCGCGCTGTATCGCACAGGAAAGCGCTCAGGAAGTCTCAGCTGAATCGAAAGGAACTTCTGAACAGCTACAAGCGATTCTGTCATTTGCCGTTCTAAAGATGGCTGCATCCGAACCATACGTACTGCGGAGGTGGCAGCGTTTTAACCAGCGGGGGTTGCACTACGCTTACAGAGCCCAATGGTGGCAAGGGGTTCTGGGAACAGTCAGCTCAATCTTGACTATGGCGTCACCCATTATCCCAATGGTTTGGGCAGTTGCAAGCCCTAATTCGGTGGATCTGGGTTCAGTGGTGGCTGCTGGTGGGGTTGGTTCCATTATCGTTTCGTCGATAACCCAAATCTTTTCGGCTTCCGCTGGTTTGGCACAGCTGTCGCCTTCTGTAGAGCGTCTTGACGAGGTTATGTGGATGCCGCAGGATAAGTATGGTTCGGTGATTTTTCCGAAAACTAAGCGTCAAGTATCTATAGAGGTCGATAATGTTGCGATTGGGTACGGCAATCAGCAAAGCCCTGTAGTGGAGGATGTATCGTTTACTGTGCCAGATGGAGGTGTGGCAGTCCTTCAGGGGCCATCGGGAGCTGGAAAATCGACTCTTATCCGTTGTATGGCGGGACTTATGGTTCCTTTGTCGGGTGAAGTTCGGATTAACGATGTGGTAATTCAGGAGCTAGCTGCTGAGAGCCGAGCACAGCTAGTCGGTTTTGTTCCTCAGGAAACCTATCTTTTCTCTGGCACGTTGCGGGAAGCGATCCTTGTTGGGCGAGAATACGAAGATGTTGATATCTGGGAAGCACTCAATCTGGTGTGCTTGGCGGATGAGATTAAGAAAATGCCTCTTCAACTTTCTACTCCGGTTGGGGAAATGGGTTTGACTTTGTCAGGGGGTCAACGGCAGCGAGTAGCTTTGGCGCGCGCAATTATTGGTAAGCCCAGTATCCTTTTGCTGGATGAAGCAACTAGCGCAGTTGATGTTCCGACAGAGCATGTTATTATTGGCAATCTTATTCGGCATGGGTTTACCATCGTTGCAGCAGCACACAGGCCGGCTATGATCAGGGAATCGGATATTATCGTGACGATTAGGGAAAATTGTGTGAGTGTTGAGAATAGGTAGGTTGAGGGAATGGTGTGTGAGTATGTGGTCTCGGTGGGGGAAGAGGTAGTTCTTGAGGTTGATGGGATTACTTTGAGTCATGGGGGCAGGGACATTGTGCGGGATGTTTCTTTCAGGGTTCGTCGACATGAAACCCTGCTCTTGAATAGTTAAAGAGCAGACCTTACACTTGACAGTGAAAACCCCGGAACGATCCCTGCAAACGCACATCGCCGGGGTTAATGTTTTTAGTGTATTAAAGAGTAAATCTTTTAGAAATCTAGGCTGGCTGCAGTACCAGTGTGTCCTGCAAGATTATGACACGCTCAAACCCTGCAGCCTTACCCAGGTTTCTTAGACGACCCCGCTTGCCCCCAAGAGGGAACCAACCGCAAAAGTAACAGCCAAAGCCAAGGCGCCACCAACAACCACCCGCAGGGCTGCCTTACCGTAACGGGGGGAGCCACCCCATTTAGCTCCCAGAGTTCCAGTAACGGCTAAAGCAAGTAAGACACCGGCAAAGGTAACTGGAATCCGGATGGAGGCCGGGAAAAGAAGAATAAGCAAGGTTGGTAGCAGGGCACCAAGCAGGAAAGCCCCGGCAGAAGCAAAAGCAGCAGACCAAGGCGAAGGAATATCGTCAGCATCCAGGCCCAACTCAAAATGGAGATGGGTTTTAAGGGCATTTTTTTCGGTCATCTCAAGAGCGGCCTTGCGGGCAGTAGCATAACTGATACCGCGCTCAGTCAAAAGGCCAGTCAGCTCGTCAAGCTCATGCTCAGGCATGTCCCGTAACTCGGCAGTTTCCTTAGCAATCAGGGCTTCTTGGCTATCAACCTGCGAAGAGACCGAAACATACTCACCCAGCGCCATAGAAATAGAACCACCCACCACGGCGGCGGCAGCAGCAATAGCAATAGCGGCAGTATCGGTGGTGGCACCAGCCACACCCACCACGGTGGCAGCAACAGAAACAATACCGTCGTTAGAGCCCAATACGGCAGCACGCAGACGGTTAAGCTTCTCTTGGTAGGCGCCACCACTAAGGTGGGCCTCACCGGGGTGGGCTGTAGAATTTTCTTGAACAGGTTGGCTTGTCATACCCCTTAATCTAGCCCTTTCCTGCCAGCCATTCTAGCCAGCATAGCGTCACTAGCACATCAGCCTCACGTAAATGATCGCTAAGCTAAGGCTGTCCTAGCCAGCTTGATAAACCAATTATTTAGTAAGCGCCCTTTATTTTTGTAATTTTGGCCACAAAACTAACGACATAGCCTACAAATTTCCCCTATTATGTTGGTAAGTATAGACAGCATAGAGCGGATATTAGCCAGCACCGCAGCAAAGAGGGCCAGCAAAACTGGCAGAAGAACCACAAACATAGGGCAGCGACTGGGCCAGCTGCTGCCAGAGCATAGGGGAAGCTCACAATAATGCCACAAAACCAGCAAAAAATAGCCGACCGTAAAACCAGAGCCAGCAAAGCAACGGCAACGCTGCTTGTTGCCCTCAGCAGCTGCAGCCTAATACAGCCTGCCCAAGCCCAAACCAACTCAGAGCCTAGGCAGAGCAGCCAAATAGAAGAAAACATTAAAAGTGGGGCCCCCGGCTATGACTTCTCCCTGCCCTATAAAACCGGAGGAAAAAACCAGGACAAAATAGACAAGGTTCCAGCCCAATCCCGCTCAAGCATCAGCGAAGAAATCCTCCAGGTAGCAAGAGACTGGAAACTGGGGAACCCGCAGGGCACAATGACCGGCATTGGCGGCGGCTACTGGGCCCAACACTACCAGCAGGCAGTTGTTCTCTACTCACCCAGCTCCGGGCCCTACCCCCTGGCCAAGCAGGTCTACCAGACCTGGCTGACCAAAGAGCGCGGCAACTGGGGAGCCCCCCTCAAAACTAGCAGTAGCCCCCAAGGGCTACAAACCTCCTTTAAAAACGGCACCTACTTCTACGACGCAGGATCCCAGCTAGTACGCAATGCAGACCGCACCCTGGGCAAAGAAGACGCCCTAGTTATTGGCGAATCCCAAGTCTTTGAGCAATCCTGGATAGGGCAAGGCTTCAAAGAGGCAGGTTATAAAGCCACCTATTTTCGCTGCGGTGGTACCGGCTACCTGGCCAGCCGAGCCAAAACCTGCCCCTCCTACTTTCAAGGGGTTGTTGGTAACGACTGGTACCTGCCCCAGGGAGACCCAGCCATCGTCTACCTACAAGGCTCCGGAAACGACGTTCTGATAGATCAAAACCCAGAAGAGCTCATCCAGGCAGCCAGGAAAACCCTGCAAAAACTCCAGCAGGCTTATCCGCAGTCCAGAATCGTCATCAGCGACGTCCTCTCCCGCAAGGACGCTCAAGAAGAGAAGCGGGCCAAAGTGAGCCAAAAGCTAGCCAAGCTGGCCCAGCAAGAAAAAGTCAGCTTTATCTCCTTTAAATACTGGATCAGCGACTACCGGGCCCACCAGCGCCTGCGAGACCAGGTGCATCTTAACCAGCAAGGGCAAGACTACTTTGCACCACACTTTGCCCAGTCTCTCCAGCAAGCAGCCCTGGGGTACACCCTCATTGGCGGCATCGGCGCTGCCCACTCCAATACGGGCGGCACTGCCCGCTACGGGGTTCCCCTCAGCAACGAATTAGATCTTGGTGACGGCGCGGTAGCCCAAGAATTCTCAAAAGACCAAGCCTTCTACTGGTACCCAGAACTAGGTGCCCACCCGGTCAAAATGACAAGCGCCATTGGCCAAAAATACCTAGCCGGCGGTTACCACAAAACCTACGGCTACCCCATGAGCGCAGAGACCGATATACCCGGCGGTGCCCTACAGCGTTTTAAGCTAGCAAGCGGAGGCCAGTACTCCTTCTACTGGACACCCCAACTACGCCGCACCCATATTGTTCGTGAACACGGAGCAATCGGCAAATACTTTCTTGCCGGCGGCGGCAGCGTCACCTACGGTTTTCCCACCGAGGACGAAGCCGCCTACGCCCACGGGCGGCGGCAGGTTTTCTCCAAAGACGGGGTGCAGAACCGTTTTTATTGGTCCGGTACCACCGGAGTGCACATGATCAACGGGCACGGTGCCATCTTTGAGCGCTGGGTTGACCTAGGACACGGCCACACCATAGGGTTCCCCTGCACTAACGAACTTAAGGCCGGCGAAGAAGGCAGCGTGCAATACTTCCGCTCAGCCCAGGGCCAAGAAAGCGGAATTTGGTTTTCACCCCAAACCGGTGCCCACCGGCTTAACTCTCAAGGTGCCATCTACTGGCACTGGCGTACTAAAGGTTACACCGATATTTTGGGTTACCCACTCACCGATGAATTTATTGATAGCGACGGTATCACTAAAGTCCGTTTTTCCCACGGCCAAACCATTAACTGGACCGCAGAGCGCGGCACCTGGGTAAGCAGGTAAGGTTTCCTCTTCAATAACCAAAGATGTGTCGGGTAAAACTCAGGTTAGCTATATGTAATCTTAATCAAATTAAAAGGTTCGGCTGGACTGCAGGGCAACGTTATGTTGTAAAAATAACGGTTGGTAGGGTAGGTGTTCACTAGTTTTATAAGGGATTTGCTGCCCAAAAAATTACTCTAACTTTTTTGATTTGACTAGGATATATACAAATTTCTTTGCAGATCTATTAGCAGCTTTTTGTGCAAAAAATGCCCTAAAAACCAGGATGTAGCGGGGTCTCTTTTGTATTTTTACCCCAGGGTAACGCCGGGGCGATACTTGAACTTGCAAGTGTTGTTCGCACATATTTGTAAAATAAGATGTTACTGTTTGACTATACTCATTTGAGTCTAGAGGCTTCGTTAGCACATTAAACTTTCCCCGTATTTTAGGGACATCTTGGCTAGCACTATCTTTAGATAACACGTGCCCACTTGTGCGGCAGATAAATATAAGGAAAGAGAACACGGATGAATCTTGTGACCCCAGAAAAACAAGATGGAAATATTAATAGGCGCTCGCTGGTGCGCGGTGCCGCCTGGGCTGCCCCCGCAGTTGTTGCTGCCTCAGCTGTACCGGCTTATGCAGCCTCCCAGTGCGTTTACCAGGAATCCAGCTGGGCCAATAGCGGTAGCAGCGGGGCAAACCTAACCGGCACCCTGGCTGGAACTACCAAAAACCAGGTGGTTGCAAACGGCACCAACCTTGATGACGGCCTCTTTAGCCCCACCCGCAATGGTCGAACTAAAACCTTAGGTGCCTTGCCGGTTTACCCTAACCAGGCCTGGTACATCATGTCCCAGAGCGGTGATAACCAGCGCGGAAAAGGAAGCACCCTAACCCTAACCTTCCCCCGTACCGTCTACTGCCTGTCCTTCTGGATCCAGGATATTGACTCACAGCAGACCATAGATACATCTGACCGTTATCAGGACGGTGTGCGCGTTTCTAGTAGCGGGGCCGCCTGGACCGCCACTCCCTACAGTGCTGCCGTTGGCAACGTGACCGTTACCCCGGTCGGTACTGGAGTTGAGGTTGTCTCCACCCACGTGCCCGGCACCTCCGGTAGCGATAACAGCCACGAAGGTGCGTATCAGACTGAGGCTGTTGGCCTGGTCCGTTTTGATAGTGCAGGACCGGTCAACTCCGTGACCATTGACTACTGGAACGAAGCCTGGATGCGCGGTACAAGCTACAACCACCAGCAGATCTACGTTAGCACCTTCCGCTATTCCACTGACCCCTGTAACTGTACTTCTTAAGACCGTTAGAGGTGGGGTGCGATAGCCCACCCTGACTGTATGGCCCTGTGGCTTCTTTTTGGGGTTAGCCACAGGGCCTTATACCTATTTAAAACGGGGCAGGGCAAGAGCCGACGTCAGCTGGCTTCTGCCTTATTCACGTGCAAAAATAGAGCTGGTCCTGGGAGAGAAAGAGGGGAGCCCATGAAACCACTTGTTGTAGGGATAGCCGGAGGAAGCGGATCCGGAAAAACTACCCTCACCCAGGCCTTGAGGGCTTCCTTTCCCCAACAGGTGGCCCTGCTCTACCACGACAACTACTACAAACGGCAGGATCACCTCAGCTACCAGCAGCGTTGCCTGCTCAACTACGACGCCCCAGAAGCCTTTGATAACGACCTCCTCCTGGAGCAGCTTGACCAGCTGCTAGCGGGCCAAAGCATTTGCAGCCCCATCTATGATTACAGTAACCACAACAGATCAGACCAGCAGATGAGCATTGAACCCCGCCCTATTATTGTGGTGGAAGGTATTCTTATCTTTGCCCAAAAAGCAATAGCCTCCCGCTGCGACATCAAAGTTTTTGTTGATACCGATGCTGACGTGCGTATTCTGCGCCGGATCCGTCGGGACGTTCTGGAGCGTCAGCGCAGCCTAGAATCTGTTGAACAGCAGTACCTGGCAACGGTCAAACCTATGCACGAGCTCTACGTAGAACCCTCCAAACGCCAGGCAGACATTATTATTCCCGAAGGCGGAACCAACCCGGTAGCCTTAGAAATGCTGACTCAGCACATCAAAAGCCGCCTGGCCCAGCCTCCGGGAAGGGCGAGAGAGGAATAACCAGATTACGCTTTTTTCTCTTTCAGCGCTGCCAATCTGGCCTCTAGCTCGCTTTGACGGCTCAACTCCTCTAGGTCATTAAACTGAGCGTCCAGCGACGATGCTGCCAGCTCCTGCTGGCCACGAACCTTGGCCTCCTCCCGGCGCACCTTCTCTTCAAAACGAGAAAGTTCAGAACTTGGGTCCATGACGTCAAAGGATTTGAGGGCATCGTTAACCTGAGACTGGGCCTTAGCGGTCTTTTGGCGGGCCAGCAGTTCATCCCGCTTGGAGGTAATATCACGCAGCTTGCTGCGCATCTTTTCTAGGCCCTCTTTGAGCTGCTCAACAACCTGGGTTTGGGAGTCAATCTGGGGCTTAACCTGGGCCGCTTCTTTCTCGGCCTTAAGCTGGCGGTCTAGGGCAACCTTAGCCAGATTGTCAAACTTATCGGCATTGGCTGTATCTGCCTGAGCCCGCAGTTCATCAGCCTTGTTAGAGGCAACTAAGGCCTTGCTGCCCCACTGCTCTGCCTCGCGCAGATCTTCGGCGTAGTCTTCTTCTAGCATACGTAGATTGCCAATGGTTTGTGCCACAGCCTGCTCCGCCTCGGCAATACTGTTGGTGTAATCGCGCACCATCTGATCAAGCATTTTCTCGGGGTCTTCAGCTGCATCAAGCAGAGCATTAATATTAGCTTTTGTTAATTGAGCAATACGGCTAAAAATAGTTTGTTTTACCATGAATCTACCTTTTCTGTTCTGCTGCCACAGGGTGTGCCAGTCTTTTGATTCTCTTCTTACTCCATCGGATCCGGATGCCTAGAAGGTTCCTCCAGCCCCAGGGCCGTTAAAGCCACCGCCAAAACCACCACCGAAGCCGCCACCAAAACCAGTGCCAAAGCTGCCACCAAAATGACCGGAATCCTTATGATCAGCACCACCGAGCAGGGTTCCTAAGAGAATACCCCCTAGCAGGGCCGAGTTATTGGACCTGCCTGAGCCCCAGGAATCATGGTTAAAAAAATCGACATCCTGGCTGGCTATTTTCTGGGCTTCATCTGCCAACCGGATGGCATTATTAGCCTGGTTTAGGGCCTCTAAAGGGTCACTTGCCCTGAGCTGCTGAGCCTGATCTAGATGCCTTTCGGCCTCCCGCAAACGGGTACGGGCCTGGGCCTGCACCCTACCGCGGCGGGCCCACACGTAATCAGCAGCGGCAGAAACCTTAGCCTGGGCAGAAATCAAAGTGTGGTTAAGGCGGGCCCGGGCAGCGTTTTCTTGTTCCTGAAGCTGACGGACAGAGCCTAGGGCTTGATCCAAATCCTCGCGGGCCTGATCCAGCTGCTGGGCAAGAAGCAGCGGATCTATTCGTTTGCGCTGACGGGCAGCCTGGATTTCTGTGATAACCACGGCAACCCCTGCTGCTGCCCCAGCCAGCTGCCCCTGCGTCTGGCTCTTGGCAAGCTCTTGGGCCTGGGCAACGTCACGCTGGGCCAGTAGGATAGCTTGGTCCAAAGACTGCTTGGCTTGATTAAGCTCTGTTTCCCTGCTGCTGATAGCGGCCAGGAGCCCCTTGACCTGCCCTAAAGCCTCTTCGCCTGCTCGGATTTCTAAAATAGCCTGCGAGCGATCAGTCTCCAGGAGGGCTTGGGCGGCTTGCACAGCTTCTGCCGCAAATTCTTCTCTTGCCCTGGCCTCTTCTATATTGTCCGCTATAGGGTTTAGCGCGCTGGAATCGTAGTTAGCTACTAGCCTCTCTAGGCTGGCCTGGCCCTGGTCAAAATGACTGCCCAGCTCAGCTAGCTGCTCCTTAAGCTTCTGAAGAACCTGGGGAGCCTGCTCTTCGAGCTGGCGAAGCTGGGTAAAGTTATCTACCTGTTCTTGCAAAACCTGCTGGGCCTGCTGGCAGCGGCTTATAATTTCTCCCAGCCACTGGCGCTGGTCCGCCTCAGTATCGGGAATGTCGTCCTCTAACTGTTTTTGCAGTTGAAAGGAATGCCGTAGGTTTTCTTTAGCCCGGTCGATAGCCGCCTTAAAAGGGGCAACAGCCTGGGCTCCGTACTGCATTTGAGCAAATTCAATTTCCTGTAAGGAATGGGCAATGGCGTCATCGGTGGCAACAAGTAGCTTACCTGCTTCCTGCCGTAACTGAGGCAGGGAAGCGACTGCTGCCGGCGGACCAGCTGGGGCTGACTTCACAGGCTTTACAGGAGTTCTTTTGGCCTGTTTATGCCGTTTTTTATGGAGCAGGTAGGCTCCGCCGCCAGCTAGAAGGCCAATACCGCCCAGAACACCTACACCGGTGGCCACTGCACCGGGTGAACCCGGGCTTAAAGCTGAACCACCAGTAAGTGTGTCAGAAATACCTTGGGCAGCTGCTAGGGCGGCACCCTGATAATCCGAGTCACGCAGGTAAGGAAAAATATCCTGGCTATAGATCTTGTTGGTTTCTTCTTCAGAGAGGAGGCCGGTGCTGCCGGCCATAAAGTAGGCGGTTCGTTCTTGGGTGGCAATAGCTAGTACAAGATCATTGCTGCCCATATTGTTGGTTGAGGCTAGGGTTTGTACCCAGGCCTGGGCCTGGCTTGGATCTTCAAAACGATCCAGGGTCACGACGTAAAGATTGGCCGAATGATCCTGCGCTAGCTGGTCGATAGCCTGCTCTACCTGGGAGCTGTCACTGATCACCCCGGAAGTATCCTCAATACGGACTCCGGGATCAATATCCATGGGTGCCTGTGCCAGGGCTGGTGAAAACGAAAATATGCTTAAAGCTGCGCAGGTAGTCAGGAGTGCAAGCCGGGGCCGGTCTAGAGGCATGATCACTACTTCTTTCTGCTGCTAAGTGGAGGCGATCCTAGACTTATTCTAAGGACTTGACGACTGGAATTAAAAGTAGCTTCCCAAAAGTTCACCTCAAGCGCAGCCTGGCACGGAATCGAAAATAGGCTGAGAGCAGGCTAATAATTACCCGAAAATATTGCTCTATCAGTGAACTTTCAGAATAAGCTCAAGCCAGACACAGCGGGATGGTAGATAGTTGATGGAGAAAAGTTTTTATGACTGAACTTCAATACAGCAATGATGAGCTAGCGTTGAATCTCCTTGGCCAAGCTCCTGAGGTTCAAAACAAGGAAAAGGTTAACACATGACACAGAATCCTTCGCACGATTCAGGCAATCCCGAGCCAGCTACCGAAAATTACCAGCAGCTCAATTCTGGCTACGCTGGCTCCTATCAGCAGAATCAGGCCGGTCAAGGCCAGCAAGAAAGTAACTATCAATACACCCAGCCCCTGCCCACTCAGGCCAGCTTTCCGGAGGAAGAGCAGCCTCATAAGAAGCACACCACCAAGGTCCTGCTGGCTTCAGCAGCCTTAGCTGCCCTGATTGGTGGGGGAGTAGGAGCTGGGGCAAGCAGCTTCTCTTCAGGTTCCTCGACGGCTTCGCTGAGCACCTCCCACACCGGTACCACCATTGTTAATAACACTGATTCTGTCAATGAAATTACCGCTGCGGCCGCAAAGGCAACTCCTTCAGTCGTTACGATTGGGGTGGTAAGCGGATCATCTTCTGGTTCTGGTTCAGGTATTATTTTAGATTCTCAAGGGCACATTCTGACCAATACTCACGTGGTCACCCTTGATGGGCAGTCTACAAAGGCCAGCATTGAGGTTCAGCTCTCCAACGGCACCGTCCGGAAGGCAGAAATTGTGGGTACAGACCCCACCAGCGACCTGGCCGTGATCAAAATTGACACGAGTGGGCTTGAATTAACTCCGGCCACCTTGGGAGACTCAGACAAACTTAACGTTGGGGATGCCTCCATAGCTATTGGTGCACCCTTAGGCCTAGAGAATACGGTGACAGACGGTATTATCTCAACCCTTTCTCGTACCATAGAAATTGCTTCTTCTGAAGCGTCAGATCAGCAGGCGGATAGCTCAGATTCTTTTGGAAGCCAGGAATCTCCCTTTGAGTTCCAGATGCCCGGCGAGAGCAGCCAGCGTCAGAGCAGCAGCAGCCAGACTATTTCTATTAACGTGCTACAGACCGATGCTGCCGTTAACCCCGGTAACTCCGGTGGCGCCCTGGTTAACTCTAAGGGTGAGGTAATTGGTGTTAACGTTGCTATCGCTTCGACGGATTCCAGCTCTTCTTCGGGCGGAAACATTGGTGTTGGTTTTGCCATCCCCATCAACTATGCCCAACGTATTGCCAAGGACTTGATAGACAATGGCGAAGCCTCCCACGGCATGCTGGGAGCCAGCGTTTCTACCTCTCCGGCTAATGATGACGCTAGCCAGGTCTTTGGAGATGGCGCCCGCATTGAAGAAGTCAACAGCGGTGGCCCAGCTCAGCAGGCAGGCCTTAAGAGCGGTGACGTTATTACCTCCTTTGACGGTAAGCCAATTAGCGAGGCCAGCGAGCTGACAGCGGCAGTCCGCCAGGTAGAACCGGGAACTAGCGTTAAGGTTACGGTTAATCGCGGTGGCTCCAGCCAGGAGTTTGAGGTTACCCTGGGTGACTCCGCAGATTCTTAAGTTCTTAGCTAACTAGGATTTTTCTGGGACTATCTATGCCCTGGCGGTAGCATAACCTTGCTGCCGCCAGGCTTCGTAGACAGCAATAGAAGCAGCATTGGCTAGGTTTAATGAGCGACGCCCAGAGAGCATAGGTATGCTCACTCGCTCCGTTACCTGCGGATCCTGCTGGACATGGGCGGGCAGGCCCACCGATTCTGGCCCAAACATCAAAATATCTCCGGGTTCATAATCTACTTGGGCAAAATTTTTGGCTGCGGTGGTAGTAAAGGCAAAGACCCTGCCCGGTAAGAGCTCCTGCCAGGCCTGCTCCAGGCTGGAATGTATCTTTAAGACAGCAAGGTCGTGGTAGTCCAGGCCGGCTCGTTTGAGGTGCTTATCAGCAAAATTAAAGCCCAGGGGCTCTACCAGATGCAGCTGGGCCCCGGTGACTGCTGCTAGGCGAATAGCGTTACCGGTATTGCCCGGAATTTCTGGGGTATAAAAAAGAATCTTAAACACCCTATACAGTGTAGGCCCTGAGGCTGGCCGGCAGGGGAGCCGGGCGAGGCTGCAGGAGCTTAAGCTTGGCCAGCTGCCTCTTCTCTGGGGTGGCCCCGGTATGAGCGTGAACTAATTCATGAGGGCAGGAATATTTTTTGGGCCTATGATGGTTAGGTTAAGAGTTAAGTCCTTACCTTGATATGAAGAGAAGAAAGCTTGGGTTTGTCACCTATCTACCTAGATCATGCCGCCACTACCGATGTTTTGGAACCGGTTGTTAGTGCGGTCAGCGCCCAAATGCTTGCCGGTGCTAACCCTTCATCCCTGCATGCCCAGGGCCGGAAAGCCCGGGCCCAGGTGGAAGAAGCCAGGGAAAAAATTGCCCAGGCCATTGGCTGTGACCGGGCAGAAATTATTTTTACCTCAGGTGGAACAGAGGCAGATAACTTAGCCATTAAGGGGCTCTGGTGGAAGCAGCAGGCGGCAGACCCGGCCCGTAAGCGCATCCTGGTTAGCGCTGTAGAACACCATGCCGTTACGGACGCCGTAGAATGGCTGGCTAGCCGGCAAGGGGCCAGCATAGACTGGATTCCCGTTGACAGGCAGGGTGTGGTTAAGCTCAGCAGGCTTCAAGAGCTTATTGAGCAAAATCCTCAGGATATAGCTCTGCTAGCTCTCATGTGGGCCAATAATGAGGTTGGCGCCATCCAGCCGGTGGCAGAGGCAGCCCAACTGGCAGCCCGGTACGGTATACCCGTGCACACCGATGCGGTGCAAGCCTTTGGGGCTATTCCCATTAATTTTGCTCAATCTGGGGTTAGCAGCATGGCGATATCGGCCCACAAAATGGGTGGGCCTATGGGCATCGGTGCCTTGATAGCTACCCGGCAAACTGCCTTGGAGCCTCTCTTACACGGTGGTGGCCAAGAACGTTCTGTGCGTTCGGGCACCATTAATGCGGCAGCTATTGTTGGTTTTGGGGTGGCAGCCCAGTGGTCTAGCCAGAATGTGGAGCAGGAAAGCCGCAGAATTGGCCAGCTGCGAAATCGGCTGATCCAGGCTGTGCAGGCAGAAATTCCCGGGGCACACTTGCAGGGCCCGGCACCGGAAACAGACCTAGAGCTTATGCAAGAGGGCCCGCAGCGGCGCCTACCTAATAATGCGCATTTTACTTTTACTGGTTGTGAGGGGGACTCCCTCCTTTTCTTGCTGGATAGGGCCGGGGTTGCCTCTTCAACCGGGTCTGCCTGTAATGCCGGTGTGCCTAGACCCTCCCAGGTGCTGCTGGCTATGGGCTTAGATGAGGCAGAAGCTCGAGGTGCCCAACGCTTTACCTTAGGGCACACTACAAAGGCCGCAGATATTGACTATCTTCTGGAGGTTCTGCCGGCGGCCTATCAGCAGGCCTACCGTGCTGGCCTGGCTGCCCGTAATCCGGATAGCAGCACCTGGCACTAAGAGATGACGGAGAAAGAGAGAGTATGAAGATACTTGCTGCTATGAGTGGAGGGGTGGACTCAGCAGTTGCTGCCGCCCGGGCAGTTGATGCCGGACACGACGTTGTTGGTGTTCATCTTGCCCTTTCGCGGATGCCCGGAACTTTACGCACCGGAAGCCGTGGCTGCTGCACTATAGAAGACTCCATGGATGCCCGCAGGGTTTGTGATCAGCTGGGTATTCCTTTTTATGTGTGGGACTTTTCTGAGCGTTTTAAAGAAGACGTGGTGGATGACTTTATTAGCGAATATGAGCAGGGGAGGACCCCTAATCCCTGTATGCGCTGTAACGAAAAAATTAAATTTGCTGCCCTGCTTGAAAAGGCTTTAGCTCTGGGTTTTGACACTCTTGTTACGGGCCACTACGCCAAAATTGTTAGCGATGCGGCCGGTAATAAGGAGTTGCATCGGGCCGCGACTTGGGCTAAGGATCAGTCCTATGTGCTGGGTGTGCTCACTCACGAACAGCTTAAGCATACCTGGTTTCCTTTAGCTGATACCCCGTCTAAAGATCAGGTGCGGGCTGAGGCGCAAGAGCGCGGTTTTGCTTTAGCAAAAAAGCCCGATTCCTATGACATCTGCTTTATTCCAGAAGGGGATACCCGGGCCTGGTTAGCAGAGCATATAAGTCTGGAGCCCGGTCATATTAAAGATAGGCAGGGGCAGGTGCTGGGCCAGCATCCCGGGGCGCAGGCCTTTACTGTTGGCCAGCGTAAGGGTTTGGCTATTGGCCGGCCGGCCCCCGATGGTAAACCTCGTTTTGTGTTAGAGATTAATCCCAAAAAGAATGAGGTTGTTGTTGGGCCTAAAGAGTTGCTGACCATTGATGAGATTCGCGGTATTCGCATTAGCTGGGCTGGCCTGCCGGTCAAAGAGGTGGCTGATTTCTTGGCTGGACCGGTGAGTCCGGCTGGGCAGAGTTCCTACTTTTCTGTTAGTGCTCAGGTAAGAGCTCATGCTGATCCTGTGCCTGCTCGGGCGCACCTGCAGTGGGTTTCTGACCCGGAGGCTCCTGCGGAAGCTAACTATGAGCTTGTGGTTGGGTTAGAAGAAGGCATTAAGGGAGTATCTCCAGGCCAGACCATTGTTATCTACCAGGGAACGAGGGTGCTGGGCCAGGCCACCATTAGTCGAGCATATAGCCTGGCTGTAGGGTAAGGCTCCGAAACTGTATAGCTGGTGTGAGAATTATTTTTTACTCTCTGGCTAAAAATGCTCACATATTGAAATCTGAGCTTAAAATAAGACTGCCCCAACCATAAAAATCCGCAGATCTTTTACACTGAAGGCATGACACAGGCAGCGGAACAGCAGATCAACCAAGACTTTGACCGTCGGGCAACATCCCTGGCAGAAACCAACCAGGACGTGCTAGAACAGCTTTTTTCTATCCGTCGAACCATAGATAACATGGACGCTGCCCTGGTCAATATTTTGGCAGAACGCTTTCGCGCCACCCAGCGTGTCGGTTACCTTAAGGCAGAATACCAGCTGCCGGCAGCAGACCCAGAGCGGGAGGCCGCCCAAATTAAAAGGCTGCGGGCCCTGGCAGAAACTGCCCAACTGGACCCAGAATTTGCCGAAAAATTTCTTAATTTTATTATTCGTGAGGTAATCCGACATCACGAAAAAATAGCTCAGGAGACCAGCCAAGCTAACCCATGAATCCAGCAGATCTTAACCTAGAACCCGCCTATTTTATTCAGGCCACCGGTAGCGGAGACTGGCCTGGAGATCAGCTTATTGACGCTATCTACAGAATCCGCGGTGAGCTAGGAGCACCCCACCTGCCCTTCCTGCCCCAACTAAATCAGGTAGGCTACCGGAATACAAGTTTGGCTAGGACCTGCTGCTGTCTCAGCGAACTGGAGTTTGACCTTGCTTCCTTTGGCTGGCGTCTGAGCAGCGGCAGCTCCAACGAAGGCAGGTTAGCACGCAGTAGCTGGGCTGGAGCAATCAATACCTTAGCCGACCTCATCGGCCAGGAAAGCAGCCCGGGGCAGAACCTTAAAATCCAGCTTCTGGGCCCTATCAGTCTGGCCAACCAAATCTACCTGCCTTCAGGAGAGCGAGCTAGCAGCGACCCTGGGGCACGCCGAGACCTACGTGACTCTTTTCTAGCTGGCTTGCCAGACTGGTTGCGCTTGCTCCAAGAGGCTGCACCCGGACAGCACCTCATTCTACAAGTGGACGAACCCGACCTGGGCCCCGTCCTAGCAGGGAAAGTAGCTAGCGTTAGCGGTTACCGAAACCTACCCGCTGTGACCGTGCAGGAAGCGGCAGAGACCTACAGTATCTACAGTCGCCAGCTAGAGCCCCTGGTCAGCCAGGTTATTTTAGCTACGCCCCAGCTGGAAAATGCCCTGCCCTTTGCCGCTTATTTTGCCGGAATCACCCTTAATCTGTCCTACAATAATACTTCTGACTGGGAGAAACTAGCGGAGCACCTGGAAGCCGGGCGCCGAGCCTGGTTGGGCTTGCCCACCGGCCAGGAAGCTGAGTCCTTGACCAAGCAGGCCCACACCTTTTGGCGTATGTGGCGGATGATTGGACTGCCTGCTAAAACTGTAGAGCTGCTGACCCTTACCGAAGGGCCCGGCATTAAAAACCTAAACCCGCAGCAGGCAACTGCTGCCTTAGGACGGCTTACCGAACTGGCCAGGGCCGTGAGTGAGATTGCACAAGATGACTAGTCGCGTCCAATGGTCAGCTATGGGTGGGCAACCGATAGGATAGGTAAAGACTTCTAAGCCTAAAGGAGAGAGATGAACGCAACAATTCTTGTGGTTGATGACGATGATGCCCTGGCAGAAATGGTGGGTATCGTACTTGCCCAGGAAGGCTTTGAGACCGTCTTCTGCGAAGAAGGCGATAAGGCTTACGACGCTTTTATCTCTAGTCAGCCTAATCTTGTGCTGCTGGATCTCATGCTTCCCGGTATCAACGGTATTGAGGTCTGCACCCAAATCAGGCAGGAATCGGACGTACCTATTATTATGCTGACAGCCAAGAGCGATACCGAAGACGTTGTCCGCGGCTTAGAGGCTGGCGCAGATGATTACATTGCTAAACCCTTTAAACCAGCAGAGTTACTGGCTAGGGTGAGGGCCCGGTTACGCCCTCGCGATGAGCACAATAATGAGCCCATTAAAATTGGTGATTTGCTGATTGATCTAGCCGGGCACTCGGTTTCTCGGGACGGACGTCCCATCGCCCTAACCCCCTTAGAATTTGACCTTTTGGCTAACCTTGCCCGCCAGCCCGGCCAGGTGATGACCAGGGAGTCACTCTTAGACAGCGTCTGGGGTTACGAAAAAACTGTTGACTCCCGCCTGGTTAACGTCCATATTCAGCGTCTGCGCTCCAAAATTGAGCAAGACCCAGAGAATCCTCAGATCGTTTTGACGGTGCGCGGTGTTGGCTACAAGGCTGCCTCTGATAAGCTGCGTCGTTAGGTAAAGCTGATGAGCCACCTGCCTGAGCAGCACAGCGAAGATCCTCAGCAACAATTTGTGCAAGCCCCAGAGCTTTCCTGGCGCCACCCTCTGTACCGAACCAAGTATCTGTGGCGGACCTCCCTGCAATTTCGTGCTGTTGCCGGTGCCGGTATGCTATTGGCCATAGCCTTTAGTTTTGTTGGTTCCTTTCTTTCACATCAGATTGCAAATTCGCTTTTTAACGGCAGATTGGACCAGGCCTTAGAAGATTCTTCGAGTGGTTTTTCTAATGTACAAACCCTCCTTAATAGTTCGGATGCTACCGGGCGCACCGAAATTCAAAGTGACGTCATGCGTTTTATGACTGTTCTGGAGGCAAGCGGCGGCGACAGCCAGCGGCAGTGGCTGCTGGCCCCCAATAATAATTCTGCTTCTGAAGGGTTTATCTCTTCTCAAAGCCAGTACTCAACGGTTTCTGCTGCCGATATCCCCGCCGATCTTTTAGATGCAGTGAGCAGCGGTAACGGTATTTTCTGGCAGTCTTCGTCACTGACCATTGACGGGGTTAATAGTCCGGTTCTTTTTGTGGGAACAAGCATCTCCATACCGCAAAACCCCAATTACGGCCTGTATCTGGTTTACGATCTGTCCTCTTCACAAAGCACCCTAAACTATATTAACCTAGTGGTGGGTGTCACTTTTATTATTTTGCTTATTGTAGTGCTCTCCATTGTCTGGGTGATTACTCGCTCCGTTATTAGGCCCATTTCTTCCACGGCTATTACGGCAGAAAAGCTAGCCTCAGGAGATCTAGGGCAAAGAGTTATTGTGCGTGGCCATAATGAAACCGCTCGTTTAGGCAGTTCTTTTAATGAGATGGCCGATAGCCTGCAAGACCAAATTTCTCGGCTAGAAACCCTCTCCACTATGCAGCAGCGTTTTGTCTCGGATGTTTCCCACGAATTACGCACCCCGCTGACAACGGTGCGGATGGCAGCTGAGCTCCTCTACGACGGCCGGCAACAGCTGCAACCAACCCACCGTCGCTCTAGTGAGCTGCTTTATAACCAAGTGGAACGTTTTGAGTCTCTGCTGGCTGATCTACTGGAGATTTCTCGCTACGATGCCGGCTCTGCCAAGTTAGATGCTGCTCCCATAGACCTGATGGCTGTTATCTACGACGTGCTGATCTCGGTTCAGCCCCACCTGGATAGGACTGCCACCGAGTTACGGGTCCGGGCCCAGCAGCCCCAGCTATGGGTGGAAATGGACCAACGTAGAATTGAGCGGGTGCTTCGTAACCTGCTCTATAACGCGGTGGAATACGGAGAAGGCAAACCTATTGATCTTTATGTTGCCGCTCATGAAACAGCGGTGGCCGTGGCGGTACGCGATCACGGGGTTGGTTTGTCTCAAGAGCAAGTGGAACAGGTTTTTAACCGGTTCTGGCGCGCGGACCCCTCTCGAAAACGCACCCTGGGTGGTACAGGTTTGGGTCTCTCGATCGCCGCTGAGGACGTCAGGCTGCATTCGGGCAGCCTAGAGGCTTGGGGAGAGCCCGGGCAAGGCTCCTGCTTCAGGTTAACCTTGCCCTTACGGCAGGACGAACCTATGGGTTCCTCACCCCTGCGTCTTTCTGGGCAGCCCATGGATCCGCAGGCTGCCTCCTGGAAGGGTAGGGGCCAAGATCAGAAACAAGGAGAAGACTCACAGGAGGGCGGTATGCATGCTAGATAAGCCAGACATATCTCGGAGGGCACTCCTGCGGGCAGGGTGCTTGGCTACAACCACCCTGGCCCTGACATCCTGCGCTTCCTTACCTTTTAGTGGAAACGCCAACCACTACGCAGATTCTCGTTCTTCTGGGCTTGCTGCCGAAGGGGAGATCACCCCCGCCGGTCCAGCCGATGGGGCCAGCCCGGAGGAAATTATCCGTGGATTTTTACGGGCCGGTATCGGTGCTAACGACGATTATCTGGTGGCGCGCCAGTACTTAACCGCCCAGAAAGCTCAATCCTGGCGGCCAGATACTCAGGCTTTAGTCTATGCCGATTCTCTTCTTATTCAGCAGGGCCAGGAGCAGTCTAAGTATAAGGTGGAGGTTCCGGTAGGAACCCAGGTTAATTCTTTGGGGTTGGCAACCTCTTTTGCCCGGACTAACTCCATGGATTTGGAATTTACCTTAGAAGAAGTTAACGGTCAGTGGCGTATTAGTGAGCTGCCCGATGGGGTGGTTTTGGAACAATCGGAATTTGAGCAGAGTTTTTCTGCTTTTAGTCTCTACTTTTATGACCAAACCTTTACCTACGCGGTGCCAGATATTCGGTGGTTTGCCGATAGGGCTTCGGTAGCAACGTCCTTAGTGCGGGTGCTGATTGCCGGCCCTGCCCCCTACCTGCAGGGAGCCGTCCGCAGTGCTATTCCAGATAACAGTTCCTTGACACGAAACTCGGTGCCGATCGAGAACAATAATGCTCAGGTGAGTTTAAGCGGCACCGGCATTTCTAACGATATGTCGCAGCTAGACATTGAGCGCATCCACACCCAGCTTAAGCAGACTCTAACCCGGATTAGCGGCATCGAAAATATTTCCTTAGAGCTGGGCCAGCAGCAGGCTAAGGTAGGCCAGCTGGAAAACTATATAGAGCCTCAGCTTGACCCTGTGGTTGCCAAAAATGTTGTGGGTATTGACGGAAACGAGCTGACTGTTCGCAGTGAGCTACTTAATGATGAGAGTAAAAACTTTGTTTTTAGTTCTACACACGGGTCTATGACTAATCTTGCTATGAGTTATAACCGGCAGAGTTTTGCCTTTTTAGACCCGCAACGGAGCCAACTAACGGTGGTCAGGGGTGGGCAAAGCCGGCTGGCTTTTGAGGGGCAGGGTTTAACTTCCCCTAGCTATGACCAGTTTCAGTGGCTTTGGTCCGCTACGGAGGAAGGAAAAATCCGGGCAGTTTCGGTGGCTAACTCCAGTAGCATCCAACCGATCGATATTAGTGCCAGCTGGTTGGAAGGAGCTAAGGTCCTGTCTTTGAAGGTGGCCCGGGACGGGGCTAGGGTTGCCATTGTGGCCGAGTCGGACGGTAACTCCTACCTGTGGGTCAGCGGTGTTAACCGTAATAGTGAGAACCGTCCTCAGTCACTGACACAACCTGTTCGGGTGGGAGCTTCGATTAGTGCACAGTTTGCTGCCTGGGTCTCGGACCAGGGGCTGATTGCCGCTAATTTTGATACGGGTGAGTCGGAGCTTGCTCAGCTCTCGGGAGAGTTAACCTCTTTAGGTTACCTAGATTCTTTAGAGCAGCTTTCTTCCTGTATCGGGGCCGATCAGGTGGTGGCACAAACTGCCCAGCAGAATATTTATTTGCTGGTTGACCGGGGCTGGTCTCGGGTGGAGACCACAGCCCATGACTTTAGCTTTTCCGGTTAGTAAAGGGCGCTGCTGTGTCCACAGTTGCTGTTAACCCCTTGTCTTTGCTGCACTGCTGCACTGACTATAGATGGGATGAGTCTGTATAACTATCTCAAAGATGCTGCTAACGAACTATCCGATCTTTTTTTACCGGCTAGCTGTGCCTGCTGCGCCGCCTACGGCAAGCTTTTGGCTGGCCATAAAGTCTTTTGTCCGCCCTGCTGGCAGGCTATAAGCCGAAGGATGACCACGGTGGGCCGGGCTCCTCTACGCTTTGCTGACCCACCCACCTTTTTTGCCGCCCACTATGAGGCAGAGTTAGCCCGGGCTATTCTGTCCTATAAAAATGCCGGCAGAACCGACCTACTGCCCTATTTTGCGCGGTGGATGCTGCCAGCTCTAGAGCGCTGTCTGGCTCAGTTCTTAGGTCAGGATGATTACTGCCCGGCCACCGTACCCAGAATCTACCTGGTGCCGGTGCCCTCTTCGCGGGTCAGCGTCAGACGGCGGGGTTTTGCCCCAGCTCACTTGCTAGCCAGCGCCTTAGCTGGTCAGCTGCGCCGCCGCGGGTACACCTGTTCGGTTTTACCCGCCCTTGAGCAAAAGAGGGATTTTTTCTTTCGTGCCGGTCAGCAGCAAAAAACCTTAGGAGCTAAGGAGCGGTATGTGCGGATGTGTCATCGCCTGCTCCTGGCAGGGCCACCCCTTGCTTGTTTAGGCTTTAGCTACGAGCTGGCAGGCAGGTACTGTCTACTCATTGACGATGTTGCTACGACAGGAGCTAGTCTTAACGCTGCTGCTAGGGTTCTGAATGCTGCCGGGAGCAGGCTAGTGGGGGCCTGTACTTTGGCGGCAGTAGCGGCACCGGGTAAGAACGACACGTCGTGGGAAATTCCTTAAAGGTTCAAGCTCAACGTGACTTAGGCCATCAAATCTACTAGCCTTAATAGTAGGGAATCGCAGGATGATTCCTCCGTTAGGCTTAGCAGCTCAACGTACCCCCAACACTTGGAGGGCATTGTGGAAATCAACGTCATTGGACGCAACGTCAAGGTAACTGATCGTCTTCGCGAATATGTTGAAGAAAAAGTAACAAAGTTTGAACAACTTGGTCGGGTAGACGATATTGAAGTCAAATTTTCTAAGGACGGTCATAGCGGGCCCAACACCATGAGGGTTGAAATCACCGTCAGCGGCCGCGGTCCGGTGCTTCGGGCCGAGTCTGTGGGTGAGGATAAATTTGCGGTCTTTGATGAGACCTACGGTAAGCTGCTTGAACGATTACGCAGAGCCCGCGATCGTCGTAAAACCAGTAAGGCCGGGGATAAGCGGCCTCAGTCTGTTGCTGAGGCAACGGGTTCCTTACCGATCATTGATGATCAGGTAGCTGTGACCGAAATCCATGTGGATGACGTCCCCGTTGAGGAAGCTGCTTTTTCCAATGAGTATTCTTTGGATGACGAGCTTACCTCACCCATTGAAATTCGTCGTAAGAGTTTTCCGGCCTCGGAGCTCACCGCCGAAGAAGCGGTTGATCATATGGAACTGGTTGGACATGATTTCTTCCTTTATGTTGATAAAGAGACAGGCTCCCCATCCGCTGTCTATCGGCGTAAAGGCTGGTCCTACGGCGTCATTACTCTAGACCGTTAAAGCTAAGGAGCTTTTACCCATAATCTGAGTAAAAGCTGGGAATATAAGGCCTTGTCAACAGGTGGTACTCCGGTACCACCTGTTTTTTGTGTCAAGGGTAGGATGTGACAATTTGCCTAGAGATGAATTTGTACTGGAAAAGGTCTCGGGCAAGGGTTTAGCCTAGAATAAGTTAGGCGTGTACCGTCAGGTGCTTGCCGCTGCTTAAATGATCGTATAATCCAAGGAGTCAGTTTCCGTGGCATCTTTCTTAGAAAAGGTTCTTCGCGTTGGGGATAAAAGGATCCTCAAACAGCTTCGTGCCTATACCAATGCGGTTAACTCGCTCGAAGAGACTTTTGAAAATATGTCCGACTCCGAACTGAGGAGTGAAACCGATTCCTTAAGGCAACGAGCTGAGCAAGGCGAATCCTTGGATGCTATGCTGCCCGAGGCCTTTGCCGTTGTTCGTGAGGCTTCAAAGCGCACCTTAGGTAAGCGTCACTACGACGTGCAAATTATGGGTGGTGCAGCCCTACATCTGGGTAATATTGCTGAGATGAAAACCGGTGAGGGTAAAACTCTCGTTGCTACGGCTCCCTCTTATCTTAACGCCCTCAAGGGTAAGGGTGTGCATGTGGTAACGGTCAATGATTACTTGGCCGAGTACCAGGCTAACCTGATGGGCCGTGTATTCCGTTTTCTGGGCATGGAAACCGGGGTTATTCTATCTAACCAGAACCCAGATCAGCGCCGGCAGGAGTACTTGGCGGATATTACCTACGGAACCAATAATGAATTTGGTTTTGATTATTTACGTGACAACATGGCCTGGACGCTGGAAGAGCAGGTGCAGCGTGGCCACCATTTTGCCATTGTGGATGAGGTTGACTCAATTCTTATTGATGAGGCCAGAACACCTTTAATTATTTCTGGACCGGCAGCCGGAGAGGCAAACCGCTGGTATGCCGAGTTTGCCCGTTTTGCTCAAAGTCTCAAAGCCAATGTTGACTACGAGGTTGATGAGAAAAAACGGACCGTGGGAATCCTAGAGCCAGGCATTGATAAGGTTGAGGATCATCTGGGTATTCATAATCTTTACGAGTCTGCGAATACCCCTTTGATCGGTTTCTTAAATAATTCTATTAAGGCTAAAGAGCTCTTTAAGAACAATAAGGATTACGTTGTTCTTGATGGCGAGGTCATGATTGTTGATGAACACACGGGCCGTATCCTGTCGGGGCGACGCTATAACGACGGTATTCACCAGGCTATCGAAGCTAAAGAAGGCGTAGAGATTAAGCCGGAAAACCAAACCATGGCTACCGTCACCTTACAGAACTATTTCCGTATGTATGACAAGCTCTCAGGCATGACCGGTACTGCAGAGACTGAGGCTGCTGAGTTTATGAATACTTATCAGCTGGGGGTTGTCGCTATTCCCACCAACAAGGATGTTGCCAGGAAGGACCGGCCGGATAAGGTCTATAAAAACGAGATTGCCAAGTTTAATGCTGTGGTACAAGACATCAAGGAGAGACACCGTAAGGGTCAGCCTATTTTGGTAGGTACTACCAGCGTCGAAAAAAGCGAATACCTCTCTAAGCTGCTGCGGGCAGAAGGAGTGGTGCACGAGGTGCTTAACGCTAAAAACCACGCGCGTGAGGCCGCTATTGTTGCCCAGGCTGGCCGTAAAGGTGCTGTTACCGTTGCCACCAATATGGCCGGGCGCGGTACGGATATTATGCTGGGCGGTAACCCGGAGTTTGAGGCCGTTGAAAAGATGTCCCAGCTGGGTTTGGATCCTGAACGGAATTCAGCCGAGTACGAGGCCCGTTGGCCCGATGTACTGGGAGCCTGTGAGCAGGCTGCTTCAGCTGAGCACGAAGAAGTGATTGAACTTGGCGGTCTCTACGTTTTGGGAACAGAACGGCATGAATCCCGCCGGATTGATAATCAGCTCCGGGGCCGTTCTGGCCGTCAGGGGGACCCCGGTGAATCCCGTTTTTATCTTTCTTTGTCCGACGATCTGATGCGCCTCTTTAACGGCCAGGCAGCGGCTAGGCTCATGAGTGGAGCCCCAGAAGATACTGCCTTGGATTCTAAGCTCGTCTCGAGGGTGATTGCCTCAGCTCAGGGCCAGGTGGAATCCCGCAATGCCGAGCAGCGTAAAAACATCCTTAAATATGACGATGTTCTTAACCGGCAGCGTGAGGCTATGTACCGGGACCGGAACCTGATTCTTCAGGGTGACGATCTGAAGGAAAATATTCAAACCTTTACCAAGGATGTGCTGACGTCCATCATTGATGCTCATGTGGACGACGGGCATGCAGAAGATTGGGATACCGATAAGCTTTGGGCTTCCTTGGAAAGTGTCTATCCTATTTCCTTAACCTACGATGACTTTATCGATGAGGTAGGCGACCAATCTAAGATTGACCGTGATCTTTTGGTTAAAGAGATCTTGGAAGATGCCAAGCTCATTTACCAGGAACGTGAAGACCAGGTAGGTTCCGAGGCTATGCGGGAGATAGAACGGCGAGTGGTGCTTTCTGTCATTGGTAAGAGCTGGCCGGAGCATCTCTACGAGATGGACTACCTTAAAGAGGGAATTGGCCTGCGTGCTATGGCGCAGCGTGATCCGCTGGTGGAGTATCAGCGGGAGGGCTATGCCATGTACCAGTCCATGATGGACGCGGTGCGCGAAGAAACGGTGACTTACCTTTACCGAGTTGATCTTTCCAAGCAGCGGACCAGGGCTTCCCAGATTCAGCTGGAGGTCCCCGCCCAGCCTAAGTTCTTGCAGTATTCGGCACCCAGCGAGGGTGGCGGCACAGAAACCAAGGTTCGGCAGTCGGAGCCTGTTGACACGGGAACGATTGATTTAAACCAGGAGCAGACCAAGAAACAAAAGAAGAAGCAGAAACGTAAGCGTGGCTCATTAAAGTCATAGCTGAAGCAAAAGAACTGCTGGGAGTTAGGGTTTTTACCTATGAATCCCAGCAGTTTCTTTTTTGGTAAGAGTCTTGTGGCTAGGCTATTTCTACTGCTGTTATTTTCCAGGCCTTAAATATTTTTTCTACCCGCAGGGCCATAGCCCGTACCTTCATAGCATCCTCAAGGATGAGAGAGACTTCAAAGACTTCCGTGCTGATTTGCTGAGCTCTGACCCTACGCGTTTTGGGCCGGTGAAGATCTTGGCGAAAGGGGGTAGCTCTGAGCGGTGAGTGGGTGTATCTTTGGCGCAAGGTATTGGTGGTAACCTGGGCGCGGGCTGTAATTTTTCTCAGGCATTCCTTGCTGAGCCACTTTGCCAAGTGATGGGCCGGCCGCCGGCCAGCAAACACTTCCAGAATAGCAATGCTAAGGCCTGAACACAGTATTTCTATGGAAGCACACTGCCTGCTGCTGGGTTTTAAGCCGATTCCAGCAGGGTGGTTTTTATTTTCCTGTTCAATGATTTTCTTGTGAAAAGTTTCGTATTCTTCTGCTGATATAGCTGTAAAAGGGCTGGCTTGATCAGGGTAGCAGTATTCATTCATGCTGGTTCCTTAGGCGAGTAGCCGTTAGCGACTGGGAATGTTGATTACTTGGCCGGGATAAATGTAGCTATCAATGGATTCAAGATTTTCAGCATTAATGGCGTAGAGCTGCTGGGTGTATTCCAAGACATCTGCCGGTTCATCGGATTGGATTTGCTGCTGGGCAATAGACCAGAGAGTATCCCCGCTGCTGACTTCTAGTTCTTCGGTCTTCTTTACTTTGGGGGTAGATTGGGTTTGGGCCTGGTCTGAGCTAAACTGCTCTGCCGGTTTTTCTGCTAACTCTGCGGCTTGGACTCCAAAAAATGCTGAATAACCCGTGTAGCTTTTCTGCTGGGAATCCTGCTGGTTTAGATCGGAGGCCAGCTCTTGGTCTGGCAGCTTTTCTAGCATGCGGTCCAGGTCTGGCCCGGTTAGTTTAAGAAGATCCTCCTGGCTAACCTGGTCATTGCCTGCCTGCGGCTCAGCCGCTGCACGCTCTTCTTGGCTCTTGCCCGCGTGCTCAGCAGCGGTTTGCTGCTCCTGCTCGAGGTTTGCAGGGGTTGGGGTGAGCGGCTCTTCTGTCTTTTGCTTAAGCTGCTCAACCTGCCTGTGGCTTAGGTCTACTTGCCTGTTTTGGAACTGGGCCAGAGCCTGTTCTTGCTGGGCTTGAAGATGGTCTTTAGGAGGCTGGCCTGGTTGAAAGAAGGCTTCTGCAGCAGCTTCTGTGCTGCTAGCTGCCGCCTGGTTTTCTGTTTGTGGGGTCCTGGGGTCGCTCTGCTGTAGTTGCTCCTCTTCTGCCGGAAAAAAGGGTACGACGGGGGTTGGCTCTGTTTCAATTGCCTCCTGGGCTACTTCTCCGGTGACTTGTGGGCTCAGGAAGAAGGGTGTTGTGCTCTGCTGAGATTGGGAGTAGCCGGCTGAAAAGTTGAAGTTTAGGTCTGCAGCCGGGCTCTCTGCCGCAAAAGCGGGGGAGGCCATGCTGCCAATACCTAGCAGCGCAAAGACGGTGTTACGTACAAACTTGGGGACCCACTGGGGTTTTGCTACCGGTTGTGCCTTGATGCGGGCTGCCATTAAGCCGTCAAAGGCACAAATACCAATTGCGGCAAGCCACCAGAGCAGGATCAGTGAGCAAACTACCAGTAAACCTAGGAGCATGGCCCACTCGGCAAAGCGCTGTTTTACCGAGATAGCAGACAGCACGTAAAGGTCCAATAATAGAACCGTTACTGCTAGTGAGGGTATAGAAAAGGTGAGTAAGATCTCTCCAAAACTAACCTTTGTGGCCTTCTGAGGACGCATAAGCTCCACCCTAAACTTGTCGTTTGATGTAATTAGATGTTCAAGAATGAGTATTGCTGTAAAAAGATCGGTTGTAAATAGGTCTAGCTGTGCTAGACACATTATTTTTTTGAACTTATGGCTACAAAATCTGGCCACCCCTGCTGGGCTATGGTAAATGTTGTCAGCATGGAGAGAATATTTCGGGATTTTGAGACGCAGATCTCGGCGGTTAAGACACGCGAGCTGGAGCTGGATGCCCGTGAGGTTCGCAGGGCTGAATACGCTCAGATTCGGCAGCTAGACCGCCTGGCCGCTCAACTGGGCCAGCAGCTTAATGTAGCTGTTGCTGGGGCTCATAACTGGGCCGGTAAGCTGGTATCTTTAGGGTCAGACTGGTTGCAGCTTAAGGGCCGGGCTGAAAATATTCTTATCCCTTACCGGGCAGTGATCTGGTGGGAGGGTGGCAGCAGTTTCTCTCAGAACAGCCCGACCGATGTGCGTAGAAAACTAAATCTTGCCTATGCCTTACGCGCTTTAAGCAGGGCCCGCATGCCGGTTACGGTGTTCTACCGGAGCGAGTGCGCCAGTAGCCAAGGAACTATTGAACAGGTTGGGCAAGACTTTTTTGAGCTGGCCCTGCACAGTATCGAAGGCGGTTACCGCTCTAGAAGCGTGTTGGGTCAGCGCGTCATGGGCTTTGATCAATTGGCAGCCCTCTGCTCACCCCTGTCCTAGCTGGTCAAGGGGTTTTGCTGGGGGTCTTATTGACCGGCCTGCTCGGAATCAGCAAGCTCATCAATATCAACGGTATGTAAATTCTCTGCGGTTCGTTTATAAGCTTCAGCAATGTAGTCTTCGAGCTTGGTGATCTCTACCCGCCACTGGTTTCGGCCGCCAATCTGAATGGCAGATAGCTCTCCGGAGCGAACCAGGGCGCGAGTCTGACTCAAAGAAATATTAAGAACTTCACTGACTTCAGGAAGGGTGAGGAAGCGCTGTTCCGCCATTGTCTATGCTCCTCTAACTTGGAAACGGTAAGTGCAGACTTTAATCATAACTATATCGTCTCAAAAGGTATCTGCTGGCAGTTATCCACAGAAATATTGGATTGCTACCACTAAATTGCTGTTATTTGCAGCTAGTGCTGTCATATAACGATTAAGTGTGGACAAATACCGGCCGGAGATAGGACTTTTGAGTATTCTAAGTCAGGCGTACCATACTCATCTTAGGTTGGGGGGAAGAACGTGAGTCAGAAGGTACCTGAGGCAGTTGCCTTAACTCAGCGCATGCAGAAGCCGGGTTTGCGTGATCCTAAATTATTGATTGGTCTGCTGCTGATAGCAGTATCTATCAGTGCAGTGGTTGGCATCATTCACGTAACAAACAAAACCACCACCTACTACGTTGCCGCCCGAGACCTTACCGTAGGTGAACAGTTGACGGCAGAGGACATTAAACCCGTCGAGGTCAATCTGGCAGATTCGGCCGCACACTACCTGGATTCTGCAGACATCCCTGCTGATCAGTCCCTCATTGTTGACAATATTCGAGCGGGTCAACTTATCAGTAGAACAAGCCTTGCTGCTCTTGATCCACAGGGGCGTCGAGAAAGCAGCATCCTCCTAGAATCTGGGTTAGCTAAAAACTTTACTCCCGGACAAAGAGTCGATATTTGGGTTTCTAAGCATGCCGAGACGGGCAACGGCTATAAGGATCCACAGCTTATTGCCACCGGCGCAGAGATAGCTAGTATTACTGCAGAAGAGAGCATGATCGGCGGAACCGGCAAATCGACGGTGCAGCTCTTGCTGAGTGAACAAGCCCTGCCCAGTTTGTTGGCAGCTGTTAACAATGAGGACAAGATCAACCTTGTTCCTAGCACCCTTCGCCAAGAAAATCAGCAGTAATGAGTATCCCAGTTATTGTTTTTGGGCACGATGCAAGAACCTATATCACCGCTATTGAGAGTCAGCGGGGAGCGGTGAGCGTCTGCCGGCACACCTATGAAGCTTCGGAGTTACTGGGTTTGGCTCAGACCGGTATTGCTCGAGCCGTTCTTATTATTGGTGAGCACCCAGACTTGACTCTTTCTTTCTACGATCAGCTCTGCAGCCAAGAGCTGGGCGTGGTTGTGGTAGCGGATAGTCAGCTTAAGCAGGTGCCGGGGCAGGTGCTGCAGCTGCCGTTAACGGTTGGTCAGCAAGAGCTGATTGCTGCTATTGAGACAGCAACAGCGGCAGCCGGTTCTGCTCCCTTGAGCTCACCAGCAGTTAAGGAAGCGGCCGAGCTAGAAAATAGGCAGCAGACAGAAAGGGCAGCCCATTTTTTCTGGCAGGGTCAAACCGGGGCTGCCGGCCGGATACTGACCTTTTGGTCTGGGGCCGGCTCCCCGGGGCGAAGCACTCTGGCCGTTAACTGTGCAAGTATTGCAGCTAGCCAAGGTCAGCGGGTTTGCCTGGTCGATGCAGATACCTACGCGCCCTGCCACAGTGCCCTCCTGGGTATGCTTGAGGACTACTCTGGTCTTGCCCAGCTTTGCCATCAGCTGGAACGTTCAGAGCTAACGAGCCAGGTGTTAGCAGAAGCAGTAAGCAGGGTCCACATCTTAGGACAGCCCTTAGATGTCTTAACCGGAATTACCCGGGCAGAGCGTTGGCCAGAGTTGAGAACTAAGTCCTTAGTTAAGCTGTTTGCTTTTCTTAAAAACCACTACGATCTTGTGCTGGTTGATACCGCAGCAAACATTGAAGAAGACGAAGAACTGAGCTTTGATGGTTTTGCCCCGCGTCGTAACGGAGCCACCCTGACCTGCCTTGAAGAAGCTGACCGGGTGATTATGGTTGGCAGCGCAGACGTTCTGGGGATTCCACGATTGCTTAAAGCCTATGAAGAGCTAGCTCAATGTAGTGAAAGTAAAGGAATTTCGGTTCATAAAATAGCGATTTGGATCAATAAAGTACGAAAGCAGGCGGCAGGGGCTAATCCCCACAAAAGCATTCAGCAGGCTTGGCAGCGTTTTGGTCCGGCCTGCCCCATTAGCGGGTTTGTCCCCTATGATCAGCAGACTCTTGATAGGTCCTGGTTAAGCGGGAAAACCCTTATAGAATCAGCAGCAAAAAGCGAGTTAACCCAAAGTATGCAGGCCTTGCTGGCTCAAACACTGCAGCAAAACCCCGACGGAACAGCAACACAAAAAATAGTGCGCCGTATGGTCAGAAAATCCAGCTAAGATCAGTAACAAATAGTTGCGAGAGAGACTAATATGCTGATCGATACAATTTTGCTTGATAAAAATCTTGGCCCGGGTGATACCGAATGGTTACATTTGCTCATGGGCGATTGGCAGATTATTGCTGATACGGCACACGGAGATTTGCTTTTGTGGTTGCCTATCACCCCGGATGAAGACAGGGATTTTCCGGGACAGCGAATTTACGGTCTTGCTCAAGGAAGCCAGCTGCGCAGTGCCGGCCAGGTGCGCCCATCAACCGTGCATACTGTTTTTCATCGGGATATGGTTGATCAAGAAATGAGTCCTCACCTTCAAGAACGGGCCTGGGACGCCTGGATGAGCCATCAGGTTATTAGGTTGAGAGATGAACAGAGTGCTCCAGAAACCAGCCTGAATACTACGCTGATACCCCTGGTACGTAATGGGCGAACCATTGCCCTGCTCTCCTTGCATACGGCGGTTTTTGGTACCCGGAAACCACCGCGGGTAGAGGTGGTTTACCGCAAGGTGGCCGATAATCTTCTGCAAATGGTTGCGCGGGGAGTCTGGCCTGAATTCACCGCTCCAGTAGGAACTGCCCGGGGTAATCCCCGGGTTGGTGACGGCCTTATTACCTTGGATGCGGAAGGAAAGGTTGAGTTTGTTTCTCCCAATGTTTCTTCTATCTACCGGCGCCTGGGTTATGAGCAAAAGCTTGAGGATCACAAGCTTTATGAAGTGACACGTTCCTTGATCCAACCTAGCGACGGTAAAGCCGATGAGACTCTACCACTGGTACTCACTGGCAGAATGCCCTGGCGAGGAGAGGTTAAGGCCAGGCGTTTTAGCGTTACTTTTCGTGCCATTCCTCTGCGGCGGAGCACTGCTTTGGGCGAAGAACGTTTTGGGGCAGTGCTGCTGTGCCGGGACGTGACGGAGCTACGTCGGCGTGAACTGGAATTGATGACCAAGGACGCTACCATTCGGGAGATTCACCACCGGGTGAAGAACAATTTGCAGACAGTCTCGGCTCTGCTGAGGCTACAGTCACGACGGATGCATAGCAAGGAAGCAAAAGAGGGTTTAGAGCAGGCCATGCGACGGGTGGCCACCATTGCCATGGTCCATGAGGCCCTTTCGCAGGGCTTGTCTCAGGAAGTTGACTTTGACGATCTTATTCAGCGACAGTTCCATATTGCCGCTGAGCTGGCCTCATCCAACCAAAATGTTATGACGGTTCTAGAAGGTTCTTTTGGCAGAATGCCTAGTCAATTTGCTACTCCCTTGGCGCTGGTTATTAACGAGGTGGTGGCTAACGCTGTTGAGCATGGCCTGAAGGACAGGGACGGTACCGTTCGCCTGGCTGGGGCACGACACTATAACGATCGGGGAGAACCTACTCTGACGGTAACGGTTACAGACGATGGCCTGGGGATGGGGCAGCAGCTTAGAGAAGGGGCAGGATCCCAAAAGCAGCGGCAGGCTGAGAAAAAAGAGGGGCTGGGCATGCAAATTGTGCGGACCCTGGTAGCCAGCGAACTTAATGGTTCGATCAACTGGGAGCCGGTAGATCCACAGGGCACACGGGTGACTATTCGAGCCCTGCTGACGGGCAGTAAGGCTTAAAAACTGCCTTGACAGGGCCTGGGCTCAGAAAAGGTTTTCTTTTTCCCTTTCTGAACCCATGCTGTCTTTTGTGTGATTTACGATGCGCGACGAGCCCGAGCTGCACGTCGTTTCATGGCACGACGCTCCTCTTCGCTCATGCCACCCCACACACCGGAATCTTGCCCGGTTTCTATTGCCCACTGCAGGCAGGTATCCATGACCGTGCAGTTACGGCAAACCGTTTTTGCTTCTTCGATCTGAATCAGAGCCGGTCCAGTATTTCCGACGGGAAAAAACAGTTCGGGATCTTTCTCCAGGCAAGCAGCACGGCTACGCCAATCCATCAGCATGCTCTCCTCTGTGAGGTTAAAAATAAACAAAGCACCTATTGATGTTGCTCAGGTGTACTTTCACAACAAATGAGCTCCATGCTGGGAGCTCATATAACAACCTAAATAACTTTCGCACGTAACGAATAACTAAACAAGAGGTTTAGCCCAGAAAATTTTTCGCTAACGTGAGTTATATATCACATTAATACTCCTAGTGTTATAGACCATAGATTGCTGGGGTTTGCGAGAGCTCTATGATATGACGGGAAGTGATTGGTCGGCTAGGGTGATGAGGCTAGCCTCCTAAAGGTATAGATAAAGTAAGGTGGTGCGGACTATGGCTCGAGTGCGGTTGGGACCGGTTAAGTTGATCTGTATCCTGGCCTATTTAGAGGTGGTGATGCTGCTAGTACTGGGGTTCAGCCTGACTGTTGTTGCACTAAGCCAGGGCCATTTTTCGATCTTCAGTTCCCTGATGCTGGGCGGATTTTTTCTGCTGCTGGCACTCCTGCTGACCCTGGGGATTAATCTGTTGAGCAGGGGTAAACCCAGCGGGCGATCCATCCTTTTAGTCTGGCAACTATTTGCCATCATGCTGGGTGTTCACAATGCCTTAGCTGGTCAATTACTTGTGGGTATCTTGGTGGCGGTCATTGCTGCAATAATCCTCTTACTCTTGTTTTCCTCTGCTGTAAATCGACACTTAGTGGGATAAATAGGAAAATTAATATAAATGCCGGCAGTATTTCTGATTATCCCTGCTTAATGAGGATGCTTTGCCAGTTTAATTGTCTTTTCATGTGGGTAAAGTTGTCGGTATTGCTCCGAAACTGCTGGCGGAGGTTAACTTAGCTGCAAGTTCTCTCTAGCAAGGACTAAAATCCTCCTGCACCAGCCTGGGCAAGAGCTGGCCCAATATTTTCTGAGAAGTCTGCAAGAATCACAGGTCCAACTAAAGCGTTATGAGAGAAGTTCAGGTAGGTTTATTGTTGAACGTGTCTGCTCTCCAGGCCAAGCCTGCGCTCTAGGTGATGAGTCAGAAGTGCCGGTTCTAGGGACGGAGACAAAGATTGACCATCTGTTCTTTAGCAAAACTGAGAAGAACAAGCTTGTACAGGAGTTTTTGTGAACGCTGATCTCGTCGTTGTTGGTTCGGGCCTTTTTGGTCTTACCATTGCAGAGCAGGCCGCTACCGAACTGGGCCTCAAGGTCGCCCTCTTAGACCGTCGCTCTCACCTTGGTGGCAACGCATACAGTGAGAAAGAGGCACAGACCGGCATCGAAGTTCATCGCTACGGCGCCCACCTCTTTCATACCTCAAACGAGAGAGTCTGGGAGTACGTCAATCGTTTCACCGGTTTTACCAACTATGTTCACAAGGTATATACCCGGCATAACAATGTTGTCTATCCTATGCCCATTAACCTAGGAACCATTAACCAGTTTTTTAATGCCGCCTACTCACCGGCAGAAGCTAAGGCCCTCATCCAGGAACAGGCCGGTGAACTTGCTGGGACAGATCCGCAGAACCTGAACGACAAGGGAATTTCCCTGATTGGCCGGCCCCTCTATGAGGCCTTCATTAAGCACTACACCGCCAAGCAATGGCAAACCGATCCGGCAGAGCTTCCTGCTTCTATCATTTCCCGGCTACCGGTACGCTATAACTACGATAACCGCTACTTTAACGATAAGTATGAGGGACTTCCGGTTGATGGTTACGCCAGCTGGCTGGAACGAATGGCAGAACACGAGAATATCGAAGTTTACCTTGATACCGACTTCTTCTCCGATGACCACGAATTTTCCCGCTCTAAAGTTTTGGGCCAGCTTCCGGTGGTTTACACCGGCCCGGTAGATCGCTACTTTGACTATGCTGAAGGGGACCTTTCCTGGCGGACCATTGACCTAGAAGAAGAAGTGCTGCCCATTGAGGACTTCCAGGGTTGCGCGGTTATGAACTACCCCGATGCGGATTATCCCTATACCCGCATCCATGAATTCAGGCATTTTCATCCCGAACGGGATTACACCAAGGACGCAACGGTCATTATGCGTGAGTATTCCCGCTTTGCCCACAAGGGGGATGAACCCTATTACCCGGTTAATACTTCTGCAGACCGCCAAAAGCTGCTTGCCTACCGCGATCTTGCTGCTGGCGAAGATAAGGTGCTTTTTGGCGGGCGTTTGGGAACCTACAAGTACTTGGATATGCACATGGCCATTGGTGCTGCCTTGTCTATGTTTGACAATAAAATTAAGCCCCACTTTGCCCAGGGTGAGAAACTGCTATCTGGTGGAGTTGATGCATAAATAATGGAAGCTCAAACAGCACAGTTAAAGACTCTGCAACGGGTTATCTTTCCAGCGCGGGAACAGATGGACACGGCAGCCTTGTATGTTGATTCCGGTGTAGCAACCGGTGTGCAGCTTTCAACCATGAACGGTGCGCTGACCTCCAATGATTCTCTTGCTGCCCAGTCGTCGAAGCCGGCAAGTAGCAGCACAAGTTCCTCCTCAACCGGTGAGGCTCACACGGAGGACTTTATTGGCCGGCGCTCTACCCTGATTCGTTCAGGCTCCCGGCTTTCTTTTGCCACCTACTTTAACGCTTTTCCGGCTTCTTACTGGAAGCGCTGGACCGATCTGACTTCGGTTCGTTTAAGCGTGCAAACTCAAGGTGAAGGCACCATTATTGTCTATAAATCCAATGCGCGGGGTTCTTTGCAGCGCGTGGATTCTAAGCGGGTTTCTGGCCAAGAAACCTCCACCTTTGACCTGTCCTTAAAACCTTTTGGTGATGGTGGCTGGTACTGGTTTGAACTTGCAGCCGGCAACGAGTCTTTGGTGCTTGACTGGGCAGAATGGCAGGGGCAGGATACGGGGCGTAAGGCCGGTAAAATTACCCTGCAAATTACCACCATGAATAAGCAGGAATTCTGTCTGAACAATTTACGCTCTCTGGCGGCGCATCCGGAAGTGCTGGAGAATCTTCAGGAGATCCTCATTGTTGATCAGGGCAGCAAGAAGCTTCAGGATGAGGCGGAGTTTGAGGAGGTTGCTAGCCTGCTGGCCGGTAAGCTTCGGATTATTAACCAGGGGAACCTGGGTGGCTCCGGTGGCTTCTCGCGGGGCATGTATGAGGCTGTCAATAACGGTAGCGATTATGCCTTGCTTCTAGACGATGACGTGGTGGTTGAGCCGGAGTCCATTATTCGTTTGCTTACCTTTGCCGATATGTGTCGTAAACCTACCATCGTGGGTGGACACATGTTTGATCTTTACAATAGGACGGTGCTGCATACTTTTGGTGAGGTTGTTAATACCTACCGTTTTCAGCCGGATCTTCCTCATCAAGATCAGTCTCTGGGGCATGATTTTATGAAGGCTAATCTGCGCAGCACCCCCTGGCTGCATCGGCGCACCGATGTGGATTATAACGGCTGGTGGATGGACTTGATTCCAACATCGGTTATTAAGGAGATTGGGCTTTCCCTGCCTATTTTTATCAAATGGGATGACGTTGAGTTTGGTCTGCGGGCTAAGAAGGCAGGCTACTATACGGTTTCTTTGCCGGGGGCGGCCGTCTGGCATGTCTCCTGGATTGATAAAGATGATTTAGTGGGCTGGCAGGCTTATTTCCATATTCGTAACCGTATTATTGCCTCCTTGATCCACTCTCCTTATGAGCGCGGTGGCCGTCTCTTGCGAGAATCCTCCTATGCGGATGTTAAGCACCTTATTTCCATGCAGTACTTTACTGAGCACGGGCGTATTATGGCCCTGCGGGATGTCTTGGCGGGCCCAGATCAGCTGCATGAGCTGCAACCGCAGCGCTTACCGCAAATTCGGGAGTTAACTAAGCAGTATTCGGACGCGCAGTTTGCCGAGGATATTGACTCCTTCCCAGAGCCTAAGATGGCTAAGCCGCCGCGTAACGGCAGAGGGTTTACGGCTCCTTCCTATAAGACTTTGGTGCCCTGGGCTATGAAGACCGTGGCCCGGCAACTGGTTAAGCCTATGAAGCCCGAGTATGAGCAGCACCCGCAGGCTCATATTGCCCACCAGGATAACCGCTGGTGGCGTATGTCTCAGTACGATTCAGCGCTTGTCTCTAATGCTGAGGGGTCTGCGGTTTCCTGGTATAAGCGTGACCCTGAGCAGCTGCGGGAGAAGCTGGTAGAATCTACCCGTTTGACGGCCCAGATTTTGCGGCAGTGGCCTAAACTGCGTAAGCAGTATCAGCAGGCTGCCGCCAGAATTACATCCATGGATGAGTGGAAAAAGACTTTTGACCAATATACGGAGTCAGAAATTACTCGATGAGTGAGATAGCTAGTAAACCTTTGGTGGCCCCCGGCAAGGGCAGTGGGCTGCGGGACATTTGGAAACAGAAGTATCTACTGCGACTGTTGGTGGATAAGGAGATTCAGGTCCGTTACCGCGGGTCTGTCTTGGGTATTGTTTGGTCGTACATTAAGCCGGCTATCCAATTTGCGGTCTTTTATATTGCTTTAGGCCTTTTTTTGGGTATGGAGCGGGGCCTGCAGAATTATTCTATCTACCTGTTTTCGGGCATGATTGCTATTAACTTCTTCTCAGAGTGTTTTAGCAATGGCGCCAAGGCTATGGTGGTTAACGGGGCGCTGATCAAAAAAATATATTTGCCGCGTGAACTTTTTTCTGTCTCGACAGTGTGGGTGGGCTTGATCCATTTTTTCCCGCAGCTGCTGGTTTTACTGGTGGGCTGCTTTTGGGTTGGCTGGCATCCGGACTTTAAACAGCTTGCTGCGATTGTGGTTGGGACACTGATTGTTGGCATTACCGGCTTGGGCCTGGGCCTGATTTTTGGTGTCGCCAATGTGTTTTTTAGGGATTCTGAGAACCTAGTTGAGATGTTTTTGATGGTTGCTACCTGGGTTTCTCCGGTGCTTTATTCCTGGACCATGGTACGTGACACCCTTTATCCTTGGGTTATTAATGTCTACAACCTGAATCCGTTGACGGTGGCTGTAGAGCTTTTCCATTACGGATTTTGGAAACCTACCCTGGATGCTGAAGGTTTGGCTTTGCCGACGGCAGAGATTGTGCCCCACCTGCTGTCCATGTGGACTCCGCTTGCTTTAGTTATTTCTTTTGCCTTTTTGCTGATCGGTGACTTTTTGTTCCGGAAGTTTGAAGGTAACTTTGCTCAGGAGCTCTGATGTCTTGTGGAGATTGAGAATCTTGATTTGCCGGCCGTTAATCCTGACGGCACTGTGGTGATCCGGGTTGATCAGCTTTTTAAGCGTTTTGTTTTACGGCATACGCGTTCTATGAAAGAGGCCTTTATCTGGCTGGTTAAGGGTCGTAAGGGGGACTTAAACGAAAAGTTTAATGCCCTCAACGGTGTGACCTTGGATATTCGTGAGGGGGAGCGGGTTGCTCTTCTTGGTTACAACGGATCCGGCAAGTCTACGCTGTTAAAGCTGATTTCTGGTGTGATGCATCCTGACGGTGGAAAGGTGCTGACGCGGGGTCGGATCGCTGGTTTGATTGAGGTTGGTGCTGGTTTCCACCCCGATCTGACGGGCCGGGATAATGTTTATTTGAACGGCGCTATCTTGGGTATGACCAAGGATGAGATTGATGAGCGTTTTGAGTCGATTTTAGATTTTTCTGAGATTGGCGAGTTTATTGATACGGAGGTTAAATTTTATTCCTCCGGCATGTATTTGCGTCTGGCTTTTGCTGTGGCTATCCACACTGATCCAGAGATTTTTTTGATTGATGAGATTCTGGCTGTTGGGGATGAGCCTTTTCAGAAGAAGTGTATTTATAAGATCGCGGAGTTGGCCCGGCAGGGCAAAACTCTGGTGGTTGTTAGCCATGATTTGGATCTGGTTTCTAAGATTTGTGATCGCGGTGTTATTTTGGATCACGGTCAGCTGGTCTATGACGGTCCCACCAAGGATGCGGTTAAGCTGATGCGCGGCGAGACTTTAGATTGATATGAGTTCACCGGTTGCCAGCCTTGCGGCCGGTTTGTGTCTTTAATGTTACTTGCTCTTGTTTGTTTCTTTTCTGTTGTCTGGGGCTGTTCTTGGCTGGCCGATAGCTAGGTTTTCTTGGCTTTTCTTTCTGCATGCCTTCTTTTATTGGGGGAAGGGCCTGTAAAAACAGGCTGGATTGTATGTGGTTGAATTGAATAGTTCTGATTTTGTGTATACATTATTGTCTGTTTGAGCCCTACCGGCTCTAGCTTTTCTTGACCGCCCAGGGTGGGGTTACCTGCTAAGAAGGACAAGAGATATGGACATAAATCAGCAACTTCCTCGTGGACTTGTCATTCTCGAAGATGACGTGCGTGAGCTTATCCGTCAGAGTGGGCTTGACCCGGTTGTGGATCAGGCTCAAGCTAAGCAGGTGATTGCCCAGGCCCTTCAAGCTTACGAACATCGGATGATCCGTGGGTCTTTACCGCTGCTGGAGGATATGGCCGCAGCTAGCGACTATCTTGTTAATACTTTCTGCGGTTTTGGCCCCTTGCAGCCCTTCTTAGACGACCCCAGTATTGAAGAAATATGGATTAATTCTCCTCGAGAGGTTTTTATTGCCCGTGGCGGGGAATCCCAGCTAACGGGTTTGCATTTGTCGGATGAGACCGTCAAGCATCTGGTAGAACGCATGCTTAAAATTTCGGGGCGGCGCCTAGATCTGAGCAGTCCCTTTGTGGATGCGGCCTTACCCGATGGCAGCAGGCTTCATGTGGTTATTCCAGATATTACCCGCCAACACTGGTCGGTCAATATTCGAAAATTCATTGCCAGAGCTCGCAGATTATCTGATCTTGTTAAGCTGGGTTCTTTAACTTCGGAAGCCAGCCATTTTTTGGATGCGGCGGTGGCAGCTGGCCTTAACATCTTGGTTTCTGGGGCTACGCAGGCCGGTAAGACTACTATGCTTAACTGCTTGGCAGCCAGTATTGGCCAGCGGGAGAGGGTTCTTAGTTGCGAAGAAATCTTTGAGCTTAACATTCCCTTGCGAGATGTCGTAGCCATGCAGTGCCGGCAGGCCAATTTGGAAGGTAAGGGCGAAATTCCCTTGCGGAAGCTGGTCAAGGAGGCCCTGCGCATGCGGCCGGACAGACTGCTGATTGGTGAGGTCCGAGAGGCAGAGGCTTTAGACATGCTCATTGCTTTAAACTCTGGTTTGCCGGGCATGTGCACCATTCACGCTAATTCTGGCCGTGACGCCATCACCAAGATATGTACTTTGCCGCTCTTGGCTGGAACCAATATTTCTAGCCAGTTTGTGCTGCCTACGGTTGCCAGCTGTTTTGACTTGGTGGTGCATTGTCAGCGCGATGGGCGGGGCCAGCGGCAGGTGCAGGAGATTATTGCCTTGGGTAGCAGGGTAGAAAACGGCCTGATTGAGACCTCCACGGTTTTTGCTAGGAGAGGCCAGCATCTGCTGTGCCAGGCTGCAGAGGTTCCGGCTGCGGAGAAGTTTCTTAGGGCCGGCTACCGGTTGGAAGAAGTGCTGCCTCTTACTGAGCGGGTGGCAGCATGAGTGTACTGGTAGGGCTACTGCTGGGTTTGGGGCTTAATAGTCTTTGGCTGGCTTGCTGGCCTAAACCGGTGGAGCAGCACAAAGCCGGTGAATCTAAGCTGGTTTTGCTTTTAAGGCAGGCCGATATGCGGCGGGTTAGCCCCCGCTTGTTTTACCTCTTCTCTTTCTTCTCAGGTTTGCTGCTTGCCCTCCTCACCCTGGCCTTGACCAGTCTTTATAACCTGTCCTTACTGGTTTTGCTGGTGGGGTTTTTTCTACCCAGGGTGCTGCTGGGCCAGCGGGCACACAAAAGGCAGGCTATGATAGCTGGGCTCTGGCCGGATGTGGTGGACCATTTAAGGTCCGGTATTAGAGCTGGCTTGTCCCTGCCCGAGGCTTTGCTGCAGCTGCAGTACCGGGGCCCGGAGCAGCTGCAACCTGCCTTTGAAGAGTTTGCGGCTGATTACCGGTCTACCGGTGATTTTTTGGCCAGTTTAGAGAATCTTAAGGCGCGGCTGGCAGACCCGGTGGCTGACGATATTGTGGAGGCCCTTAAACTAACCCGGCAGGTGGGTGGAACAGATTTAGGTAGACTGCTGGGAACTTTAAGCGATTTTTTGCGTGATCGGGCTAGAACAAGGGCTGAGCTGGAGGCCCGGCAGTCCTGGACGGTTAATACCGCTAAATTGGCGGTTGTTGCCCCTTGGGTGGTGCTTTGTTTTATGGCAACCCAGCCCGGTACCGTTCAGGTTTATAACAGTTTTGCTGGTTTTATGGTGATGGCTGGTGGGCTGCTTGTTTCGGTGCTGGCTTACCGGCTGATGCTTAGAGTGGGGGCACTTCCTGCGCAGAAGCGGGTGCTGGCATGATCCTTTATCTACTCTTAGGGCTTACCTTGGCGGCCGGCTTATGGTTGCTGGGGGAGGCAATCTACCGTCATAGTCACATTAATTTTGCGGATCGGATTGCCCCGCAGCTGCGCAGCCAAGAACTGGAGAGAAGGGTTAGCCTGTCTCAGGCGGACAAGGATGCTGGGCTTTTGGCAGCCTGCTACGACCTTTTGAAGCCTCTGATCAATAGTTGGACTACTCGCTTTGCCCGTCAAGCTAGTACGGCTGGTTTAGCTAAACGTTTGGTCCAGGCCGGTGACAAGCTATCGGTAACGGATTTTAGGGCGCAACAGCTGGTTTGGGCTATGGCTGCTATGGCTAGTAGCGGTTTTGTGCTGGGTTTTGCTGTGCTTGGCCAGCAGCTAGACCCTCTGCCTGCCTTACTTTTGGTTCTCTTGTGTAGTGTTTGTGGCTACCTGGCTCGAGACTGGTGGCTGGGCAGAACTATAGCTCAGCGGGAGAAGGCCATGCTGGCAGAATTCCCTGCCCTGGCAGAATTGCTGGCCTTGTCCGTCACCGCTGGGGAGTCTGCTGTTGCTGCCATAGAGAGGGTTTGTTCCAGCTCCCGGGGTGAGCTTTCTGCTGAGTTTCATAAGATCCTTTCGCAAACTCGGGCGGGGGACGGGCTTGTTACTGCTCTGCAGGATTTTGCCTCCCGGACCCAGGTGCAGGCCCTGTCTCGGTTTGTGGCTGGCATTGTTGTGGCGGTGGAGCGGGGAACGCCTCTGGCTGAAGTATTACGGGCTCAGGCGCAGGATGTGAGAGATAACGCCAAACGGGAGCTGATGGAGACGGCCGGTAAAAAAGAGATTGCCATGCTGGCCCCCATTGTTTTTCTTATTCTGCCCCTCACCGTGGTGTTCGCTATTTTTCCGGGGCTATCCCTGATTAATGTCAATTTTTAGTGAGAGCTTGACAGCCTGCTAAAAGGTCTATTGGAGGTAAACAAATGAAAATTATTAGTCTTGCGCAGCGGCTACTGGCCTGGGTTCAGTCCCTTTTCTTGGGTAACTGGCAGCTACAAGCGGTGCCGGTCAAAAAGGGGGACCGCGGTGACGTGCCCGGCTGGGTCATGATCACTATGATGACAGCTATTTTGGTAGCTGCCCTGCTGGTTGTAGCCCAGGATGCTTTGATCACTATGTTTAATAATGCTATGGCTAAAATAGGCCAGTAGTTTTTCGGTGCTTATGATGCGCTTGTATAAGAGTTTTACGGGACGGGCAGCTGAGCCTGAGGCCGGCAACGCCAGTGCAGAGTTTGTTATGGTTACCTCTTTAACCTTGCTTCTTTTTGCTCTTGTCCTGCAGGTGGCTTTTGCCATCTACACCAGAAACATCCTGATTGATGCGGCAGCCTCGGGGGCACGGTATGCAACTTTGCTGGATCGTAGCAGTGCAGATGGTCTTGAAAGAACCCAGCAAATTATTGATCGTTCCCTGCCGGATACCTACGTGACCCATATTAGCGCCCAGCAAGGTAGCTACCGGGGTGTGGAAAGTCTGGAGATCACGGTGGAGGGAACGCTACCGGTGGTGGGTCCTTTTGGCTTTGATCGGGCTATCACTGTTAGCGGCCACGCGCTGAGACAGGCTGAGGGTTAGAAGAGATGCCCTTACTCTTTGACACGGCGGAGGCTGCCGTTCCTGGCCAGCAGGTGGATGATAAGGAGTCTGGTTCGGCTCTGCTGGAATTTCTGGCCTTGGGTTTGCTGCTGCTGGTGCCAACGCTCTATTTTTTACTGGCTGTTTTTTCGCTACAGTCTGGCGCTATGGCTGCTAATGCGGCAAGCCATCAGGCTATTCAGCTGATTCAAGCTGCTGGTTATCGTTCTATTGAGCAGGCACAGTTGCAGCAGGCGGCCGTTTTTGCAGCGTCGGATTACGGTGTGCCGGCAGATAGGGTGACTATAGCGGCCAGCTGTTTGGGTGATTGTAGCGCCCAGGCTAGCATCCGTGTTGAGGTAACCGTGTCGCTTACCCTGCCGCTGCTGCCGGGGGAGGGGCCGGGTTCGATGGCTCAGCTTCATTCGCATGCAACAAGCTGGGTGGGTAAGTATCAATGATAAAAGAGCGGCCAAAGCCTGCTAGCTTGGATCCGGAGCAGGGTAGTATGAGTCTTTTTTTGCTGGGCTTGTGCCTGCTGCTGCTCTTGTTAGCTTCTGTTGTTATTGGGGTGACTGCGGTGCATATTGAGCGCCAGCGCCTGCAGAGTTTGGCTGACCAGACCAGTACTGCGGTGGCCGGAAATTTAGAGGGGTTAGAGGTGGATGACGCTGGGCCACAAGTGATCTTAACCAGTAGCAGGGTTCAGGTTCAGGCGGAAAATTTTTTGAGGCAGAGTGGGGCCTATCAGGAGTTTACGGGGTTGGCTCTTGAAGAGGGAACCAGCACTGAGGATGGTTCCACCGCGACTGTTAACCTTAGCGCCCGGGCTCAGCTGCCCTTGGTCTCTTCGGTGGTTCCGGTGGAAGTGCCCATAAGGGTTACGAGTTCGGCCCGAACAATTTTTAGCCGCTAGGCTGCTGATGAGGCTACTTTTTGGGCTGATTTAAAACCACTCAGAGCTACCTAGAAGGCCTTCACATGAGCTAATCTTAAGAGTCATGGCTACAGACTTTCCCGCACGTATTAAAGAACTTCGCGCAACCTATGCTTCCATAGCTGCCGTCAGCGACCTCGAAGGGATTAAGCGTGCAATAGCCCAGCTCTCGCAGGATGCTGCGGCACCAAACCTGTGGGACAACCCTGAGCAGGCTCAAGGGGTAACCGCCAGTTTATCCCATAAGCAGGCGCAGCTAGAAAAACTGACTACTCTTAAAAGCAGTATTGACGATCTAGAGACCATGGTGGAATTAGCTCAGGAAGAGAATGCTGCAGACCTGCTGGCAGAGGCAGAGATAGAGCAGGCGCATATTCATAAGAAACTAGCTGAGTTAGAGATCGTTACTCTGCTTTCTGGCGAATACGACCAGCGGGAAGCTGTTGTTACTATTAGAGCGGGTGCAGGAGGGGTAGACGCAGCTGATTTTGCCGAGATGCTTCAGCGCATGTACCTACGGTGGGCTGAAAGAAATAATTATGCTACCAGCATCCTTGATACTTCCTACGCTGAAGAAGCCGGGCTTAAATCCACAACCTTTGAGGTTAAGGCTCCCTATTCTTACGGCCGGCTATCTGTTGAGGCGGGAACACACCGGCTTGTGCGTATCTCACCCTTTAATTCCCAGGGCAAACGGATGACCTCTTTTGCTGCAGTGGAGGTGATTCCTCTGATTGAAACCGGAGATACTCTTGAGATACCCGATTCAGACCTCAAAGTAGATGTTTTTCGCAGTTCAGGCCCGGGCGGGCAGTCCGTTAACACCACTGACTCTGCTGTTCGTCTTACTCACCTGCCTACCGGCATTGTTGTCTCTATGCAGAATGAAAAATCTCAGCTGCAAAACCGGGCAGCGGCTTTACGGGTGCTTCAGTCCCGGCTGCTGCTGCTCAAAAAAGAAGAAGACGATGCCAGAAAAAAGGAATTAGCCGGAGATGTTAAAGCCAGCTGGGGGGATCAGATGCGCTCCTATGTGCTGAACCCTTACCAGATGGTTAAAGATCTACGCACCAACCACGAAGAGGGCAATCCCAGCGCCGTATTTGACGGGGCTTTAGAAAAATTTATTGATGCAGGAATACGTTGGCGTGCAAGCCAGCGAACCGTAGAAGATAAGGAATATGGCAACAAAAAAGAAAAAGAAAGAAACTGACCCTAATAATCAGGTTATTGCATCAAATAGGCGGGCTCGCCACAACTATAATATTGTAGAAACATTTGAGGCCGGTATTGTGTTGCAGGGAACCGAAGTTAAATCCCTACGAGACGGTGGAGCTTCACTGACAGACGGTTTTTGCCAGGTTTACCAGGGCGAACTCTGGTTGGAAGGGATTCATATTGCAGAGTATGGCCGAGGATCTTGGACTAATCATTCTGCGCGCCGTAAGCGTAAACTCTTGCTGCATCGTTCAGAAATTAATAAGCTAGAACAAAAGCTTAAAGAGAGTGGCTATACGGTTGTACCGCTTAAACTGTATTTTAGTTCGGGGCGGGCAAAGGTTGAGATTGCTTTAGCTACCGGTAAACGTGAATACGACAAGCGGCAGGCCCTGCGTGAGCGTCAAGATAATCTTGAGGCGGCGCGTGCTATGCGGTATAGAAACCTAGGCTAATAAAAAGTGGGCTCACGGGCTCTCCAGAGAAGAGAAGAGGACGGTAATGTCTGAGAACGGATACGGTCAGAATAATCAGGGTAATCCTACTGGACAGGGGTCAGAGGGGCAGTCTGGATCCTGGGCGGCTCCCGCTCAGCAAGGACAGAATACGCCCCCTGCGCCCCCGGTGCAGAACTATGATTCTTCCTATGCTTATAGTTCCCCCGTAGGGTATGAGCCAGCTGCTAAACCTGCCGGTTCAGGCCTGGCCTTGGCTTCGATGATCCTGGGCATTGTTGGGCTGCCCCTGTCCTTTGTTTTTGGTACTGGTGGTATTCTGGGCCTGCTAGCTATCATCTTGGGTATTGTGGCCTTCGTGAAGCTGCGCAAGGTTGCTGCCGCTAAAAAAGGCATGGCTATTACAGGTATTGTTTTGGGGTCTATCTCCCTGGTGCTGGGCATTATGATGGCGATTTTCACAATCTTCCTGTTTAGGGTTGGCAGTGATGCCATGCAGCACTGCTCCCAGTACGTTAACGATAATGCGGCCTTTGAGCAGTGCGTGACTGAATGGACTAATGATAATCTGAGCCGCTAGGAGCTTTTACCTCTAGGATCGGGGCACCCCCCTTGGCTTTTGGGCCTGGGGGGTTTATTTTTATTGACTTCTCGCTGTCAGATGGTAGTATGTGAGTAACACGACCGGTTCCGCTCCTTGTGCAGTTGCACAAGAGTCCAGGGCCGGTTTTTGCTGTACTGAGGAGTGCCTATGACAGCTGATTACAAAACTTTTCGTACCTACGCGGAGCAGGTTGAGTTATTGACTTGCCGGGGGATGGAAGTTGCTGACAAGGGTAAGGCCATTGAACAGCTACATCACCTCAATTACTATAGGCTTTCTGGATACTGGTATCCCATGCGAGAGTTTCGGGATGGTAAAGCCCAAGATAGTTTTAAGCCGGGGGCAAGCTTTGAGCTGGTGGTTAAACTTTATCGTTTTGATGAGCAGCTTAGGCACCTCCTTTTTTGTGAGCTCACCGGGATTGAACTGGCGATACGTGCTCTACTTGGGCATGAACTTGGCCGTATTGACCCGTATGTGCACGAAATCCTTGACCAGAAATCAAAATTGGCCAAGCAACCTCACCCTAGTGAGAAAAACCGGACTAATTTTGACGTATGGAAGGGGACTTTTGATGCCGCTGTAAAAAAATCTCGGGAAGATTTTGTAAAGCATCATAGATATCAGTATGCTGGCAGATTGCCGGTTTGGGCTGCTGTGGAGGTTATGGACTGGGGCATGCTCTCCCACTTGTATAGGTTCTCTCCGCGGCGTGCGCGAGATACAGTTGCACAGGAGGCTGGTTTGTCTGCACCGCAATTTGAGTCTTGGATGCGGTCTCTGAACGTGTTGCGTAATTATGCAGCGCATAATGCCCGGGTTTTTAACCGTGTTTTTGATATGAATCCCAAGGAAAGTAACCGCGAAGAATTGCGTATTCTTAATCAGACAAAATCTCGTTTTTTTGGGCAGGCTACTATGGTTCAGTATCTATTGCGCACGCTTAAAATATCGGACGGGGCAGCCCTGCCGAACCTATTAAAGGCATACCCCCACAATGACCTGGTTCCATTTTCGCGAACTGGAGCACCCGAGGACTGGCAGTTGTCCAGTCTCTGGGACTAGGATTGGGGCACCCCCTTGGCTTTTGGGCCTGGGGGGTGTATATTTAATGCTCCGTCGTGATTTTGGCGGGTTTCTTTGATAGAAGCATAAGGGGATGATCGGTTTCGACGATGTGATTTGAGACAGGTGAAGCGTGCCGAGGATGTAGAGGACACTCGTTAATACCCTCTGCAAAACAATAAGTGCAGAATCTAAGCGCACTGATTTCGCTCTCGCTGCTTAAGCGCGACTAGCGAATCTGCCGGCCTGAGTTAGCCTTTGACTCAGTTTCCTGGTATCAGTTTAAAAGGCCACTGCCTTGCTTCCTGGTCGTAGGGGAGTAAGGGACGTTTATACGAATAGGTTTGGCAGCATCAGTGTTTACGCAAGTGCTGGAGCCGAAAAATACCGACCCGTAAACTGCGCACGGAGAAGCCCTGACGAAGGCTCATCGGACCGGGGTTCGATTCCCCGCATCTCCACCATTAGTACTCACCTTTGGATACAAAGGATTGGGTACGAACATAACCCCTCGGGTTCCGCGTTTTACCCGGTAAGGCGCGGTATGCGAGGGGTTTTCTGCTGTGCGGAGGTCTACGGGATTGGGGCTAACGGCGGCGTAGGCAGGTGGAATAACTGCCAGAACCGTTCGTGCCCGGCACGCCACTCGGCGACGGTGGTGGGGCAGATATGCAAGGTCACGGCGCAGGCGCTACCTTGAATTCAACTTTGAGTCCGAGCGCCGTAATAACCTTGGACATCGTCTGCCATGATGGGTTACCAGATTCGGACAAAGACTTATAGAGGGACTCGCGTCCGACGCCGGCTTCCCGTGAAATGACAGACATTCCACGTGCTTTGGCGACATCGCCAAGTGCTGCTTGAAGTAGAGATGGATCACCATCTTCGAGAGCTGCATTGAGGTAGGCTGCGATGTCTTCTTCGGTTTCAAGATATTCGCTAGCATCCCAGGTGCTGATTTTCACTGCCATAATCCCTCCTCGATAATTTCTGCGGCCAATCGCCTGGCCTTTGCAATGTCTCGTTGCTGGGTGGACTTGTCGCCTCCGATGAGCAACAGCATGATCTCGTTGTCCTTTGTCATGTAGTAGATTCGGTAACCGGGGCCAAGATGAATGCGCAATTCAGAGACGCCGCCTCCAATAGGCTTGATGTCGCCCACCATTTTTCCAGCAACTTCGCAGCGCCGTATCGCGATATTGATACGCGCCCTACCCTGCGGGTCTGAGAGCTTGCGAAACCAGCGCACGTACACCGCGGTTTGCTTGATCTCCAGGAAGCAATTGTATCCTGCTGGATACTATTAGGCAATAGTGCAAGCGCGAAGGAATAGGTGCTCACCTGTAGGGATGAGTTCGATACATACCCCTGAGGTCCACTAAGTGCCTGCTGGCCTTGATATCTTGACGCACCAGCAGGTATTTTGTTGTATTGTTAGGCATGCTGGCTATGCCCGGCCGACTCTGACTACAGGTCTCATTGGAGGAGAACTAGGTATGTCTATCACTATTGAGCGTCGTACTGTTGACGCCATGACCCTTGTTGCGCTGCGCGGCATTATTCCCACCTATTCCGACGAGCACCTGCTGTGGGAGCGAATGCTGCCCGAGATCACCCGGCAGCAGATTAGGCCTACCGGTCCGGGCGGCGTCATCGACCACAACGATGGCTACACCGCGCATGACGTTGACGAGGAAATCTTTCTGCCTGTCGCGCCGGGTACGGTGGTTGAGGAACCCTTGGTGATTCACGAGCTGCCCGCGCGGGACTGTTTGGTTGCACGCATCGTAGGCCCCTATGAGCAGATCTCGCGAGCATACGAATTGCTGATGGAGCGGATGGCCAGTGAGGGTTTAAGCTCGCCTGCCGACGGAAGTCCGGCGGCAAATGCCTTCAACCTCTACCTGACAACGCCAGGGCAAGTGCCAGCAGACCAGCTGGTAACTGAGGCCTGCATCCCGCTTGCCCATGAAGCTTAGCCACGGTGAGCCTCATCGTGAATCTGTGGCGGCTCTTCGGGAGGCGGCACAGATTGTTGAGCGCGGCAGGTCGCGCTTTGCTGAGGCTGACGGTGTGAGCAAGCAGGAGGCAAGAACCCGCGCGATCCATGAGATGGCCGCGCGTCGCGGGCACAAGGCGCGAGTCGCTGATGCGTCACGGCGTGTTCGGGCTCGCTACGCCGACCTTATTGAGCGGCTGGGCTGGTGACAGACTTCCTCACTGTGGCAGCTCTTCGGGAGGCAAAAACCCGTGTTATTGGCCGTAGTGGTAGCGGCAGGCGGCGATGCGGATCTCGTTGTCGACAATTTTGTAGACCAACCGGTGCTCGTCGCTGATACGCCGTGACCAGTAACCGGACAGGCCATACTTGAGTGCTTCGGGCTTACCCATGCCCTCGTTGCCGTTACGGGCAATATCCTTAATGAGCCGGTTGATACGCTTGAGCGTGCGTCGATCCGCAGTCTGCCACCATAGGTAGTCTTCCCAGGCGGCCTCATCCCAGGTGAGGATCACGTCTCAGTCTTCGACGAGACTGCGGTGGGTCCCGCCGCCGTTTTCTAGATTCTCGATGGAGTCGAGCAGCCGCCGGGCGTTGGCGGGGGAACGGAGTAGGTAGGCTGTTTCTCGCAGAGACTCGTAGTCAGCGAGTGAGACAATCACGACGGGCTCACGGCCGGCGCGCGTGATGATGGTTTCCTCACGGTTATTGACGACCTCGTCGAGTACTTGGGCGTAGTTGGCGCGGGACTCGGTATAGCTGAGTGTTTTCACGATCCACCTCCTGTACAGAAAACTGTACGCTGCCGGCGGTGCGCTGTCAATCTTGCCCAAATTCGCGGTGCAGTAGCTCAAAAAGACACAACCATGAATACCACCGGCAAAAAGACAGAACAACACCCGCCGTGTTTAGCCTGCTTGACTCAATAAGGCCCGGTGGTTTGGTGTAAACTGTGCCAATGCAAAACCCTGATTTTCTTGTGGCACGTGAGACCACTATTGCTGCTTCCCCAGCCCGTGTCCGGGACTACCTTCGTAACCTTCACTCCTGGGAGGGCTGGTCTCCTTGGCAGGAACTAGACCCGGCCATGTCTCAAACCTATACCGGCCCCCAGGAGGGTGTTGGTGCCAGCATGAGCTGGGAAGGTAATAAGAAAGCCGGGGCTGGTAGCATGCGGGTAGTGACCGATCAGGATGATCTTGTAGAGGTAGATATTGAGTTTCGTCAGCCTTTTCCTGCTAAAAACCGCTCCCATTTTCGTCTTTTACCGGCCGCCCATGATAGCGAGAAAACCCTGGTGCGCTGGGAGATGACGGGCAAACAAAACCTGATCATGAAAGTGATGTTTATCGTTTTTCGTATGAAGAAGAGCATCTCCCAGGACTTTGACCGAGGCCTGGCAAAGCTCAAACAGCAGCTAGAGAGCTAGGCGAGGGCCGAGTACGACTGGCGTACGGACTGTATCTGTTACCCGTCCCCTTAGCGTAAAGCCGACGGTCGGTAGGGTTCCGCTGCTTGCAAACGCTTCTCAGCGAGAGGGTCGTGCGCGGGAAGCAGGATGACATCTCGCGACGCCGCGAGCTGCTTAATGAGACGCAGCTGTTCAACCGCCTGCTTCGGTCTCTTATTCACGCCATCAGTAAGTTCCTGATCCAGCAGTTCTTGATCGTAGGTGACGTCCCCACCAAAAAGACAGGCTCGTTCCTCATCAAGCCAGACCACACAGGGGCCTGTACAGCAGGCTGCCCAAGAGCATCATACGCCGACCTCGCACAGCAGACCTATCTAAAATCACAAGATGTGTGGTCGACTTTAAAGGGGAACTGCAGCTTACAATCAGACAATGATCATCCTATGCCTTATCTTCTCCTGCGCCGCTATTGCCCTGCACATTTTTATTTTTTATCTTGAATCCTTGGCCTGGGAAGGAGAACTAGCAAGAAAAACCTTTAAAACTCCTAGCGTCCAAGCTGCCCGGGACAGCAAGTTTTTTGCTTTTAACCAGGGGTTTTACAATCTCTTTTTAGCCGGCATTGCCTTAGCCGGTGTCCTTCTACTACTGGCAGGCAGCCGGGAGACAGGTAGTGCCCTCATGCTGGCAGGGTTGGGCTCCATGCTGGGTGCTGCCCTGGTCCTTTTTATAGCTTCACCACCGCACCGGCCGGCAGCTATAAAACAAGGCAGCACCCCTCTACTGGCCTTACTGTTTTTAGCCCTGGCTTGAGCGCGGCCCCTTGCCCGGCTTCCTCTTAGGCAGGACCTGAACCACTGAAGGCCTAGGCCCGCTGCCGTCATAGTCTGGGAAGTAGGAGCGGGGGCTGGCAAAACTGCCATCTTCACCCGGGTGCTGGACAGAAACAAAAACAGAGTTTTCCTTATCCCGAATCACCGGGCCGCAGGTTTCTGCATCCTGAGGTACGGAAAGGAACTGCTCCACCCGGCCACGATTCTTACCCTCAAGGCAGACCCTAAAAAGACCGTCGTTATAGCCGATACCGTCCGGGGCACCATCGGTTGAAATCCACAGGTTACCGCTGGAATCAAAAGCAAGGTTATCTGGGCAGGAAATAGGAGAGACCTTATGGGCGGGGTAGCCACTAAAGAAAGTCTGATCACCCTGGGCAGGATCCCCGGCTACCAGCAGCAAAGTCCAGGCAAAATCTGTACCGGTCTGATCGCCCAGCTCATCGATTTCTAAGACATGCCCGTCCCGGTTGATAGTACGCGGATTAGCCTCATCCGCCCCCGCATAGGAGGAATCCTTGCCACGATTGGTGTTGTTAGTCAAAGCAGCATAGACCTTACGAGAATGCAAAGAAGGCTCAACATCCTCCGGCCGGTCCATTTTAGTTGGCTGAAGCTTATCTGCTGCCAGGCGGGTATTAATGCAGACTTCCGCTGCACTCATTCCCTCCACCTGAGACTGACCATCCACAATCAGTGCCAGCCACTGCCCCTTACCATCAAAAGCCCCATCAGAAGGAACCTTGCCGCTACCGTCAATCTCTTCCGCGGGGGAGTTGCCCTCAAAGCGAGCCACATAGAGGGAGCCCTCAGTTAGCAGGGTCATATTATGCTCCCGGTCGTATTCACGGTACTTATTCTTAGAGACAAACTTATAAATATATTCAAAACGTTCGTCATCCCCGCTGTAGGCAACAACCCGGCTATCCTCAGCAATAATAACGTTAGCCCCTTCATGCTTAAAACGGCCCAGCATGGAGTGCTTACGCGGCTTAGAATCTGGATCCCAAGGATCAACCTCCACAATATAGCCAAAACGGTTAGCTTCGTTCTCGTAACCGGCCTTAAGCGTGTTAAAGCGAGGATCAACCTTCTCCCATTTATTACTGGATTCTTCCCCGGATTTTAGCCCCAGCCGCTTATTGGCAGGGATGTTCTCGTCAGCTAAGAAGTAGCCGTGAAAATTCTCCTCCCCGGTGAGGATAGTCCCCCAGGGCGTCACACCGCCCGAACAGTTGGCAAAGGTTCCCTTGATGGTATTTCCCTGGGGGTCCTCAACGGTCTTCACCAAGTCGTCCCCAGCAGCCGGTCCGGTCAGCTCATACTCTGTCGACAGCAAGAAACGCCGATTTAAGGGGGCACCCTGCACATAAGAATAAGGGCTAGAAGGATCCTTACGCTTAAGCTCCACCACAGAAAGACCGTGGGCGGCCATGCTCACTGCAATCTGATCCTGCTCAGGCATATCATCCGGAAACATAATGGCAGGGTTAGTGTACTCGTGATTAATAAAAAGCAGGGCCCGAGTCTCCTCTTCACCGTGCATCTCAAGAACGGCCGTGAAATCGTTGTTATAACCAAACTGGGCTTCCTGGGAGGCAACCGTCTGATTCTTCCAGTCAAAACCAGGAGAATCCTTAAAGAGAGGATCCCCCCACCGGATCAGGGTATGCCAGTCATAACCCTTAGGAACTACAAAACTATCCTGGGTGTGGGCCACCGGCTTAATGGGCTTAAAACGTAGCGGAGATTTACCCGGTGCCTGCGCTAGGGCCTCTAGATTTGAGTCGGCAGGAGCTGCGTCAGCCTTGCTACCTGCCACCACAAAGAAACCGGCAGCACCGGCTGCACCCAACAAGGCTCGACGGCTGATGGCTTCCCGGGCAATATCGCCAAAATAAGTAGAATCGCTGGTATTACAAACCGGGCTCAGGCACTGGTTAGCGCACTTCAGAGCGCAAGTGACAGCTGAACGTTTGCCAACGACGTGATCTTTCATCAGAAGTGGGAGGTGCAAGACCATGGGAGAGTTTTCCCTTCAAGAATGGTTTACTGTGTGCTGACTAAACTCTGCACCAGAAACTTAACCAGCATCCGTCAGCCGATTTGCCGGCAGGTTAACTGGTGAAGAACAATCGACTTCATTGCTGCTAGCCATACCGGCTATAGTAGGGCAAGAAAAAGAACAAGGCAAGGGACAAACCGGGGCTGCCCTATTCTTGCCCAGCCTGCTGACCAATCCGCCCCGCTCCATGAGAAAGGAACGGGGCGGTGAACACCTTCTTCTCTAGAAGCCCCCAGCCTAGCTGAGCAGATCAAGCGAATGCAGCAGCACCGGCTGCCCGGGTGCTCGAAGCTGAACCTTCACCAGCTTTTTATGAGCCACCCAATCGGGCACATCAATGCGTTCACTAGCCAGCAAATAATGGCCGTTTGTTGTCTCATCAGCCCGATTAGCCAGCACAGAGTCCTGGCCAGCTAGCGTATGAGACCAGCTACTACCGTCCGAAAAAACAAGCTTAAGCACCAGCCGGCCATCCTCCTGCTTGGGCGAAGACCCAAAAGGTGCCAGATGCAGGTTAATCTGGCTCAGACCCTCAAACTGCACCTGTGCCCCAGCAGCCTTCATATAGGTAACCGGAACAACCGGCGAAACCTCCGTATAACCAAGCTCAGGATCCGGGCAGGCATCCTCAAGGGCAGCAGGCGCAACCGGGTCAGCCACCCTACAGGTTCTGGCCGAACCAGCGGTCAGCGGCTTAAAGCGGTCAGCAGACAGGTGAGTAACAGCAGAACCGGTAGTTGCCGCTAACCAGCGAGCTTTATACCCATAAAGTTCTTGAGGGAGCTGGCTGTCCCTGTCAATAGGTAGGCCGCTCTGCTGGCCACGAATAAAAGTAGCAAACCAGTCTTTGCTGGCAGAGATAAGCAACTTCTCGTGTTCTTCTTCATTACGGCAGTCCAATAGGTCACAGCCGCGGCGGTCGTCAAAGCCCTCTTGGGAAAGGGCCCTATTAACATACATATGCCCAAAACCGGCAAGGTTAGCCACCAAAGCCGGTGCAGTGCGCTCCTTAGAAAGATACTTACCCAACCAAAGGTTTGCAGACGGGCCTACATCCTGATCCAGGTCTCCAGCTAGGGAAAGATAGGGCAGGTCTGCTGCTATATCCGGGCTAAAATGCTGCTCATCGAAAGTATTGTAGGCCGGCCCGTAGGCTAGCACCGCACGGACCGCCCGGCTGCCAAAAAAATCCACTGCCGTATTAACGATAGAAGCAGACCGGGAATGCACCACCAGACCAACCCGAGACTGGTCAATAGCAGCTGTCTTAAGCCCACCAAATACTTTGCTGCCACCCTGAGCATCACGGGCAATAGCCTCGGTTAACCTGCCAACAATCTGCCGCCAGGCCTGCCTCTGATCATAGGGCACCGTCACATCTGCCCCAATCCAGCTGGTAGAAAGATCCGGAATCAGGACGGCGTAGCCCTGCTGAGCTAGTTCTTCACCCAGATAGGCCATGCCAAGGTCAAACCGGCGCTCACTGGTGCCGCTAGGGCAGGGGTAGGCAAAACTGTTATCAGAACAATTGGGTGCCCGCAGATGATTAATGACAATCAGCGGCCACCGGGCCTGCTGCGCTGTACTTGCTCTAGCCTGCGGGGTAACCAGTAGGCCCCGAACGGGCATACTATAGGGGCCCAGATTGGTGTTACCTAAATCAACCAACGCACTCTGCGTTTTTGCTGTGCTAGAGACTTGAGTTGGTTCAAGCTGGCGGTCTTGAGGGGCATGTGGTCCGTTGCTGGCAAGCTGGGTTTCTGATACTGAAGTAGCTGTGGTCGGGCCCGCTAGAAGGCTGAACTGGCTGAGTACAGCAAGAACAAGGGCCAGGCATATATTTAGTAGGTTCCTCACGCTCTTAGCTTACTCAAGGCCAAGAGCGGCCCGCCCTTTTACATACTTTGTTAAGCTCTACCGGCCCGACAGCGTCGGATAGGCAGCAGTTTAAGGTTCTTGTTTTATTTATTGAAAGCCGCTGCTTCCCTTAGAGATCCGGCCCTAGTCTCAAGATATACAGGTAAGTAGCTTGTATAAAAAACCTATAAAAATATGGTTCAATGAAGAAAGCCGTGGTCACAGCCAGGTGACCGCAGAGAAAGGAGCTACACGTGACAGGTAGTCCAAGCCCGAAGAACTATGCCCAGTACTGGGTGCCGCAAGAGTTTAACAGGGGCTATGGCCAGCCCAGCAGCGATATTCGCGGCAGGGGTTACTTTTATGCTGTTGGTTCACTGACTTCCGGTCTTTTAGCTCTTGTAGCCACCCTTTTTTTCTTCGGGCTGCTCGGCCTAGCCACGGTCCCGGCCCTGCTAGGCATCTACTGCGCCATCCTTGCCATCAAAAATGCTAAAAAACCCCAACTGACCACCTACTCCGCTCAAGCAGTGCGCCTAGCAGTTGGGGGCCTGGCCTGTAGCATAGTAGCCCTGCTCCTTATGCTGGCCTACCTAGTGCTAGTAAGTTTACTTGCCCAAGAACTTGCTTTAGTGATGGACTGTGAATCGGAGCGCCTAGGTTACTATAGCTGCCTCAACAGGCTATAAGCCCAAATAGCGAAGGGCCGCATTGTGCAAAAGCATGTTGCTGGCCAAAGCATTACCCCCCTGGGGGCCGTCTTCACCCGTGAGAGAGCTAAACCGCCCCCCAGCTTCAGTAACAATAGGTGCCAAAGCCGCCATGTCATAAAGGTTAAGCTCGGGCTCAGCGGCAATATCTACCGCTCCTTCAGCAACCATGCAGTAAGACCAAAAATCCCCGTAGGCCCTAGTCCGCCACACAGTATCGGTCAATTCCAAAAACTTTTTGCGCTTACCCAGCTTATTCCAGCCGCTGATAGACGAATAAGAAAAAGAAGCATCCCGCAAGGAACGCACCTTAGAAACCTCAAGCCGGGTTGCCTTAGCCAGCGAACGGCCGGTATAGGCTCCAGCCCCGGCAGCAGCCCACCAACGACGCTGCAGCGCCGGAGCAGAGACCACACCAACAACCGGCTGATCCTCCTCCAACAAAGCAATCAAAGTTGCCCAAACAGGCACACCGCGCACAAAATTTTTAGTTCCATCAATAGGATCAATCACCCAGCGCCTAGGGGAGGAACCGGTATCTCCAAACTCTTCACCAGAAATAGAATCCCGGGTGCGGACCCTAGAAAGCTGGGCTCTGATAAGCCGCTCAGCCTCAACATCGGCATCGGTGACCGGGGTAAGATCCGGTTTAGTTTCTACGGAAAAATCCTGAGCAATAAACCTGCCCAGGGTAAGACGATCTACGGAGTCGGCAAGAATATGAGCCAAACGTAAATCGTCGGTATAGGGGTTAGCATTCATAAATTAGTATCCGTATCTTTTCTTGGTATCACTCGATGACGCCAGTTTCTGTCTCTGCCTGGGCTCCTGGAGGCTGATGAACACCTAAAAGCCTGCGCAAAGATTCTAAACGAGCCGGACCGCATTGGCCGGCATAACCCTGGGCAACGTAGGCAGAAATTGCGCAGCCTTGGGCTGTTTGGTCATGACGGCAGCCCCTGGGGCAATCGGCAGAAGCCGGCGCTAATTCCGTGAAAGCAGCCACTATATTAGCCGGCTTTACATGGGCCAGACCCAAGGAACGAATACCCGGTGTATCAATAATCCAGGTTCCTGCCGGGCAGGCACTGGGCTGAAGGGCAAAAGCTGAAGAGGAAGTATGCCTACCCCGGCCGGTAACAGCATTAACCACCCCAGTATCGCGCTGTGCACCGGTCAGCGCATTAACCAGGGTGGACTTTCCAACACCGGAATGGCCCAATAGCACAGTCACTTCCCCAGCCAGCACCTGCTGCAAGCGCTCAATAAGCTGGGGGTCCAAGGCAGTAAGATCCCCAGCGGTCGGCTCCGGGCGACTGGCCGGCCGGGAAAAAAGAATGCTCAGCTCAGCTCTAGCATAGTAGTCCAGCAGAGGCTGCGGGCTGGCCAAATCAGTCTTACTAATACAGAGGACCGGGTGCAGACCAGCCTCAAAAGCAGCAACCAAAGAACGGTCTATAAAACCGGTACGAGGCTGAGGATTAGCAGCAGCAACCACAATCATAAGCTGGCTGGCATTGGCTACCACCATCCGCTCGTAGGGGTCGGTGTCGTCGGCACTACGACGCAGCAGGGTCTTCCGCTGCTCAATTCTCACCAGACGGGCCAGGCTACCCGGATGAGCACTGGTATCACCAACCAGACCAACCCTGTCTCCCACAACAATACCCTGGCGGCGCAGCTCCTTAGCCCGCACAGCGGTGACGGTTCTTTCCCGGGGGCTACCCTCGTCCAAAATAACCCGGTAACGGCCACGATCCACCGTAATGACGCGGCCAATCTGAGCCTTATCGTGGCTGGGCCTTTCCTTAGTACGGGGCCGGGAACCCTTTTTGCTGGGGCGAACCCGTACAGCTGCTTCATCCCAAACCCTAGGCATGCTTCTGGCTCTTTTGCAGGTCATCCAACATTGTCTGCCATAGGCCGGTGAAGTTAGGCAAGGTTTTACCGGTGGTAGCTACATTCTCTATGTGAACCCCCGGCAGAGATAAACCGATAATAGCTGCAGCCGTGGCCATACGGTGATCCTGGTAGGTGCGCATCGGCCCGCCCCGGCTAACAGGCGAACTGATACGAATACCGTCTGCAGTTTCCTGGGCACTGCCACCCAGCCGGTTTATTTCCTGCGTCAGCGCAGCCAAACGGTTGGTCTCATGCCCACGCAAATGGCCAATACCGCTGAGCCGGCTAGGTGAGCTAGCCAGAGCACAGAGGGCCGCTACCGTTGGTGCCAGCTCGCCAGCCTCACTCAAATCCAGGTCCACACCGGGCAGGCCAGCCCCTACACCCCCCGGTGGGCCAGTGACGGTTAGGCTTTGCTGCTCATAGTGCACCCGCGCCCCAAACCGGGGCAAAATATCCAGCCAGTGTGCCCCAACCTGGCTGGTCTTCTGGGGCCAGTCGGGAATACTCACACTAACCCCCAGCACAAGAGCAGCTGCTAAAAACGGGCCGGCATTGGACAGATCCGGTTCAACAGTTGCCTCAAAACCGGGGTAGCTAGTCGGTTCCAGCAGCCAACGATTAGGGCCGGGCTCCCGAACACTAACCCCAACCTCTGCCAGAGTCTGGATAGTCATCTGAATATGAGGCAGGGAAGGCAAAGAAGGCCCAACATGGGACAAATCGAGGCCCCGATCAAAATGGCAGCCCGCCAGCAAAAGGGCAGAAACAAACTGGGAAGAAGCAGAAGCATCCAGCTCTAAAGGGCCACCCTGGACTCTACCGCTGGAGTGCAGACTAAAGGGCAGGCTGGCCCTACCCCCATCCTCAATACGAATACCCAGGGTTTTGAGGGCAGCTATAACCGGCGCCATGGGCCGCTGCCGGGCATGAGGGTCACCGTCAAAATGGTAACTTCCCGGAATAAGGGCAGCCAGAGCAGGTACAAAACGCATCACGGTTCCGGCTAGGCCAACATCAATTTGTTTGTTTTGGGCAGGGCGCTCGCGGCGGAGGGGGGTAACCTCAAGGTTTAGCTGAGAGCCGGTGGAGGGGCCAAGGGGAGTAAAACTGGCTCCCAGGCTCTCAAGGGCTTTGATCATGAGAGCCGAATCCCTGGAATCAAGCAGGCTATAGAGCCGGGAGGGGCTGCTCGCTAGGGCGGCCAGAATAAGGTAGCGGTTGGTAAGGGATTTAGAGCCGGGAATGGCAACGCTGGCTGTGGCTCCGGGTTCTGCTGTGATCTGGGGTGCTGGCCAGGCTGTCTGCGCTTCAGCCCGGTGTGCGTTCTGCTGCAAATTTTTCTTTCCGAGAGTAGGATCCGGCTTACTGCCTCCCATTCTACGCACATTGGCCCCAGGCCCGGGTTTATTTAGGCCGCTAGGGGCACATTCTGGCTAGCCCAGCCCCCCAGCAAGTACAAAAATAATAAAATATATTTGTATATAAGATATGAATCACATTAAGCCTATTGTTGAAGGTTGTATAAGGATAATTCGTAAGCCGCATTATTTTTATATTGTCTATGTCTTAGTGGATACATTACATTAAAAATGCTGTACAAGTACGAAGCATTTTGAATAAATCTTCTTCATAATTTATTAAATTTTGGCCAGTAGAGTACCCTTTTTGTAGGGTTGAAGTTACTTTATATTCAATTTTAATAAATTGAAAGAAATTATAATAAGGCTTACTGCAAGGGAGGCGGCAGTACCGTGCGTACCGTCCTTAAATATTGTTCCTGTGCCTTAGTGCTGCTGCTCGCTGCAAGCTTCGTTCTGCTGCTGGCTTTAAACAGATCCCAGCACTATGAGGACAGGCTCGATCAGTATCTGACGGCAGGGGAAAACTTCACCCTGGCTGATATTGGCCAAGATAAGACTCAGCAGGTGCAGGCCTATCTGCAGTCCCAACTGAGTCAGCATCAGGCAGTACTGATACGAGCCGATGATAAGTTTTCTGCCCTAGACGGGGGCGCCGGTAGCATCCACCTGGGTATCATGGCAGACCCAGCTGCTCTTGCCAGCCTGCCCGACTTATCCTACCTGGGCAACAACCTGCTGAATCAGGACAACCTTTCCCTGCTCCTTGAAGCAGGGCAGGGCAAAACCTTGGGGCTCTACCAGGTTGAGGCAGATGTTCTAGAGCAGCTTCCCCAAGAAAGATTTGGGCCCAGTCTGAGTGTGGGAAAATTATCTGACCTGGTAGAAAATACCGGCACTATCAACGGCAACTACAGCCTGTACGGTCTTGATCAGCAGCAGAGCACGGCCTTTTTAGATGGCTTAGCCGAGGTCACTCAAAAAAGCAAAGAAGACCTGTTACAGTCCACGGCAGAATCAAATACGGTAGATAGCCTGCTGCCACAACTGATGCTATTTGCGGCGCTGGGGCTGAGCGCCCTGCTCTGTCTTGTCTTCTTGATCTACCTGAGCCTGGGGGCAAAAGAGCTGGGCACCCACCTGATCCTGGGCTGGTCTAAAACGGATTACTTTACCAAACTGCTGCTGCCTATTTTCTGTAGCCTGGTTTTAGCTTTACTGATATCACTTGCCGGTAGCTGGTTGACGGTCAGCAATATGAGCTTAACCCTTGAGCTGTTCATGCATATGCTTTACCCTTTTGCACTGACAGTCTGTGTGACCGGGCTAGCCTTCGCCCTGGCCTGCCTGGTGCTGGTGGGCATGCAACCTATTCATGCCTTAGCCGGCTACCGGCCGCAAAAACTCTTTACCGTGCTGCTGGCTCTAGCCTTTCTGGGCTCTAGCGCCGGCCTTTATACGGCAGCAGCCTACCTTGAGACCCCTTTGCAAGAAATGCAGAATCTTACCAGGGTAAAAAAGGAGTGGCAGCAAGTTGCCGACCAACGTATTCTTTACTCGCAGCAGACAGGGGAGGATGCTGCCAGTTTTAGCGGGCAGTCTAGCAGCTATGTCACAGATTTTTACCGCTGGTATCGGTCTATTGAAGATCAAGAGGGGGTTTCGCTGGTTAATACCTATTACGTTAATCAGCAGATCTTAGCCCACTGGCGCTCTCTTGGTGAGCAGGTTCCCAACCGGGAATTTTGGTACATGGCGGCGTCACCCAGTTACCTACAGCAGGTGGGAATTGCTGTGCCTGAGGAGGCCGTAAAACGGGCTAAGTCTGGCCAGCAGGTATTTTTACTACCCCAGCATTTTAGCCAGAGCGACCAGGAGTCTATTGCCAGCTGGGCGCAGAACAATGCTGTGCGCCGGGGTAAAGCTGAGCAAAGTATTAGTACTGCCTTTACCCAAGATCCGGTCACAGCAACCGCTAACTACGATGCAGCTGCCGGCCTCTTTACCTGGAACAGTGAGCCTGGCCAAGATTTTCGCAGTCAAGACGTTCTTATCTATCTAGCCACAACAGCAAATATGACCTATTTTGAATCTGAGAGTCTAGCTGCCACGGGGTTGGGCAATAGCTACATTAAGTTATCCTCGGCGGCAGCAGAGCGATACACAGCTTCCACCTATTTAGCTAGCTACAACCTAGCCGATAATCAGCCAGTCTTTGAATCTTCAGCAACTTTTGTTGCTGGTTTGCAGAAAAGCATCCAGGACTACCTGCAAATTTGTGGCCTGCTGATGGGTTTCTTGGGACTGCTGGCTGTAGGGGCCCTGCTGTCCTTTACCAGCATCTACTCCCTGCTCAATCACAACAAGATAGCGGTTTTAAGGTTTCTTGGCCATCCGCTGGGGGCTTCATACAAACCCGCTTTCCTTTTAATCTCTGTTACAAACCTAGCTGCTTTAGGGGTACTAACTCTGCTTGGTTCGCAGCTTGGAATGGTGGTTTCCTTGGGGTTCCTGCTTATCCAGTACCTTCTTCTGTACCTTGTCGCCAAAAAATTTGCAGACGCAAATACAGTAAATCTCATTAAAGAATCTTAAGAAGGTGAATGGTGAACAACTTTGTAGAAGTATCCAACCTTTCTAAGGCCTTTGGCCGCAGAACAGTACTTAATAATATTTCCTTGCAGGTTCCTACCGGCAGTTCCCTGGCTATCGTGGGTAAGTCGGGGTCGGGAAAATCAACCTTGCTTAATATTATTGGTTTACTTGAATCGGCGGACTCCGGCCGCATCACTGTGGCCGGAAACCCTATTCCCGCTGTTAAAAGCCGCCAGGCTATGCTGCTGCGTCGTACAACTATTAATTATCTTTTTCAGAGTTTTGCTCTGATTCCGTCACAAACGATCATGCAAAATATTCTGCTGGGAATGGAGTATGTAAAGGCTTCTGCCAGCCAAAAGGACGCTCTTGTAAGGCAGACTCTGCGCACACTTGAGCTTGAGCACCTGGCTGACCAAAAAGTAGCCAGCCTCTCTGGTGGGGAACAGCAGCGAACGGCCCTGGCCCGTTGTTTGCTGAAGCCGGGGGATCTGATTTTAGCGGATGAACCGACCGGTTCTTTGGATAAAGAATTAGCTGCGGCAGCCATGGCCCAGATACTGAATCTTAACAGCGAACATGGAAAAACCTTGGTGCTGGTAACCCACGACTTAGAGCTTGCTAGCGGTTGTGACTATATTTTTGATTTGGAGCGCGGGCAGATACAGGCCCAAGGGTAGGCTAGGGTTTATAGGGATTACTTTGCAGATTGGAATATATGTTGTATATCTCATTAAGTACTTTTCTATATAATAACGTACAAATAAAAATTAAATCTGTGTCGAGTTGAAAAACGGAAAATTAATTATTTAATTAAGTTATTATATTTCACAAGCACGGTGTTGCTGGCATTGATAAATTTACAAAGGAGTACGATTATGAAGAATAGTCTAAGGAAGGCTGCTGCTGGAGTTATGCTGGCAGCAGTAGCCAGTTTGGGCGTTGGCACGACTGCTCAGGCGGTAAGCTCAACCCAGGCTGTTGATACCAGTGCTATTGGAACTGTTTTTACAAAAGTTTATTACTATAAGAGCAGTCCCGTAACCTGGAGATACGGGATTCTTTTTTCTGGAAATTCTGCCTATGTATTTTCCTCAGCACAGAATGCAAGCTATGAACACGGCGCTTCTGCAAACACTAATTTTTCTGGCTGGAAGCAGCCGGGAGTAACGGCAACTGCTATTAGTCCTAGTAGCGCAGGTTCAAAGGTTTCCAGTTACGTTCGTGGATAAAAAATAAATAATAGTCTGGCGACACCGTGCCTAACTTCTTATGAAGGGTATAGTTTGTGGCCCCGAAACAATTGTTTGGGGGGCCACACTCTGTACTTTTTGTCTGTACTTTTTGAGCAAACTTAAAGCTGAGTGAACAGGGCTGAGTTCAGCTCCAGGAATAAGCAGGAAGCTGCCTACTTGCTGAAGAGGTCCTCGGCCTTGGCCTGAACATCGGCGCTCAGCTGAGAAGACTTTTTAGCTGCCTTTTGTGACAACTTACCTGCTCGCCAAGCCAGCGAAGGATTACCCGCTGTATCTACAGAAGCTAAAGCAAGGGCACCCAAGAGTGAAACATTTTTAAGTGCAGCCTGCTGACGGGCAGATTTTTCTTCTGGGCTGTCTGCCTTGGCTGCCGCAAACTCAATGTAGGCGTTAACAACTCCCGTTCCCACCAAGATCGCAGAAGATAAACGCGGAAACTTACCCAGGGCAAAAAGACCAGCTGCAAAAACCTGTTTGGCGGCAATAGCCTGCCCCACCAGCCGCTCCTGTCCCTTAACAAGAGCCAGTTGCGGAACCGTAGCAGAGGCCAGTTCCAGAGCTTTAGCAATATGAGCCGTTGAATCAGGATCTCGTAGCCGCTCTACACCGGAAATAATAAAACTTGAAGCTAGTAGAGGGCGAGCAAAACGACGAACAACAGACATAAGTCCTCCCGGAGGTTTAAAAAACTTCTTTAACCAATACTAAGCACAGGAAAAGAAAAACCCAGAAACTTCAGGGCTGGCAAGGCTGTGTCTTAACCCAAGTAAAAGTACAAGGCAGGATGAGCAGTAAGCCGGCCGAGGCCGAGACTGGGGAGAAGATTGGATAGCCGGGAATAAACGGGCAGCTGCCGCAGTTTTTACCTGTGTCAGTAAGAAGAAGAGCCCCCTCGCCTAGGAAGGCGCGGTGTAGGGTTATTAGCAGAAGAAAACAAGCAAGACCAGCAGAAAAAGGCCAGCATGAGAGCAGCAGCACCGACCCAGGCCCAGGCCCCCAACGACCAGTCGTCCTTGGATGGTAGCCAAGAAAGTGCTGCCCAGCGTAAAGCCCGCTTTGAACGCGACGCAATGCAATACGTGGATCAGCTCTACGCAGCAGCCCTGAGGATGACACGTAACCAGGCTGACGCCGAAGATTTGGTGCAAGAGGCCTACACTAAAGCCTTCTCAGCCTTTCACCAATACCAGGCCGGTAGCAACCTTAAGGCCTGGCTCTACCGCATCCTGACCAACACCTACATCAACCTCTACCGTAAAAGGCAACGTGAACCGCAACAGGCAAACACAGAGACCATAGCGGACTGGCAGTTAGCCCAGGCCAGCTCCCACGATTCAACCGGCCTGCCCTCTGCAGAAACTCAGGCCCTCAATAGGCTGCCAGACCAGGACATCAAAGAGGCCCTCCAGTCCATCCCGGACGAATTTCGCATGGCCGTCTATTACTCAGACGTAGAAGGCTTCTCCTATAAAGAAATATCGGAGATTATGAACACGCCCATAGGAACGGTGATGTCCCGGCTGCATCGGGGCCGCAAACTTTTACGAGATAAGCTGGCAGACTATGCCCGCGACTACGGCATGGGTAAAAGTTCAGTAGGGAAAGGAAAAGAACAATGACGGCAGCAGAGACAGAAACCGGCCGCTGCCAGGCCGATCTAGACAGAATCTACGACTACCTGGACGGGGTGCTCTCCCAGCAGGAGCTTCAAGAACTCCAGGAACACTTAGCCCAGTGCCAAGAATGCGCTAAAGAATACGACCTAGAATGCCTTATCCGCTCAGTGGTTAAACGCTCTTGCTGTGAGCAGGCTCCTAGCGACCTCAAAAACAAGATCCTAGGCAGGCTAGAACACCTGCGCTCCAAGGAGGAGCAGGCCTAAAAATGCTGCATTAAAAAGGCTCCGAGCGGGTGCCCGGAGCCTTGTTTCTTAAGAATTAGGGCGCTTACCGTGGTTTGCGCTATTCTTGCGACGGTCCTTACGCTTACGACCACGCTTGCTCATGCCAGCCTCCTTTAGACTTCACCGCGCACCGGCCCGGTAAATCAATGAATCAAACTGCCTTTATCGGATAAAGACACCGTGCACTATTCTGACACAAAGAAAGAGAGAATGCACAACCTTACCCCACCTAGAAAGGTTCTGGAAGGTTAAGCCAACTATACCAACCCCGGTGTAAGACCAGCCAGGCGATCAGACCGTAACCGGATTGGCCGGGCCGGCCCTCATTACTGGCAAGATCATTACGCCACTGTTCGTGGTGCAAGAGCGGATTAAAAGTGTCAACATAGACATGGTTACGGCGGGTCACAACATCCGCATAGGCCGCGTTAAGATCGGCAATATGCCGGTTACGTTCTGTGTCTAAGGTAGCCGGTGGGCCCACCACCAAAACCTTGACATTATTCTGCGAAGCCAAATCAACCATATTAGCCAGGTTTAGCCTACTGCGGGCACTGGTGATTTCTAGATCAATATCAAAAGTTGATGGAGCAATAATCAACCGGTTTTCGGTCCCCTGGCCAAAACGCCTGCTTGCCTCTTCAAACCAGCGGGAATTTAACAGTTCGCTACCTTCACCCGGTGCCGCAAGATTATAGGCGGCTATACTGGCAGAATTTTGGGGTGTACGAGCCATAACACGCCCAAACCAACCTAAGGCACGCGGGTCGCCCACACCGGCCAGAAGGTCATCGCCGACAGCCACAAGTCGAATATTTCGTTGATCCACAAGAATCTTTCTGCTTGGAAACCTCTAGAGAAAACGGGCTCTACCGTTCAATCTTCACTTAAAGAATAAGCTCTGCGTCAGTCTACCGTGCCACAGCAGCACAGAAAAGATCAAAATTCAAAGAATCCAATCATATAAAGCACAGAAAAATGAACTAGAGCGCCAGGCCCCGGCCTAGGATGCCGGGGCCTGCCAGTTAGTTAGCGGTCAAAAACTTCAGCAATCAAGCTTTCTAGCTCTGCTGCGTGCCGCTTTCCGGTACCGGTTGCCGGAGAAGCTGCTGCCGGCCTGGAAGCAAGCCGGAACTTCTGCTCTAAGTCAGGAAGAAGATTAACGGCTAAGAAAGGCCACTGGCCCTGGTTAGCGGGTTCATCCTGAGCCCAAACAAAATCACGGGCCTTGCTGTAACGGGCCAGCTGAGCCTGGATCTGCTCTAAGGGCAGGGGATAAAGCTGCTCTAACCTCACAATAGCCGTCTGCTGGTCGTGGAAGCGCTCCCGCTGGGACTCAAGATCATAGTAGAGCCGGCCGGAGACCATCACTACCCGGGTTACCTCAGCCTCATCCAGCCCGGCGGTATCGGCAATCACGGGCTCAAAACCACCCTGGGTAAAGTCTTCAACAGCGGAAGAAGCTGCCTTTAAGCGCAGGAGCTGTTTGGGCGTGAAAACGATCAAAGGCTTATGAGGCCGGGAGAGGGCCTGGCGTCGCAGCAGGTGAAAATAGGAAGCCGGGGTAGAAGGCACCGCAACCGTCATATTATTTTCGGCGCACAGCTGCAGGTAACGTTCCTGGCGGGCCGACGAGTGGTCTGGGCCCTGGCCCTCAAAACCGTGGGGTAGCAGCAGAACCAAAGAAGACCGCTGGGCCCATTTCTGCTCTGCCGAAGAAATAAACTCGTCCACCAGAGTCTGGGCGCCGTTGGCAAAATCACCAAACTGAGCCTCCCAGAGAACCAGCGAATCCGGCCGCTCAACAGAGTAACCGTACTCAAAACCCATGACCCCGTACTCAGAGAGCAAAGAATTATAGATACTAAACTTACCCTGCGAAGCAGACAGGTGCTCCAAGGGGTTCCAACGGGCATCGGTCAGAGCATCGTGAAGCACCGTATGACGCTGAACAAAGGTACCGCGCTGAACATCTTGGCCGGTGATGCGCACATCAACACCTTCGAGGAGGAGGGAAGCAAAGGCAGCAAGCTCGCCAAAGCCCCAGTTAATGCCGCCCTGGCTGGCCATAGCCTGACGCTGCTCCATCAGCTTAGCCAGCTTCTTGTGCGGGGTGAAACCCTCTGGATAGTTAACAAAGGCAGCGCCAATCTGCTCAATAGTCTCGGCAGAAACCGCGGTTGTCTCTGGAATGTTAACAACATCCTCACCCTGCTGGGCCAAGGGGCGCTCAATATTAGAAACCGCGGCAGCATCGGCAGTAACCAGGGGCATCTTAGAGGCCTGGGCCTCGTGGGTTTCGGTAAAGATCTGCTCCAGGCGCTGCTGGTAGTCCTTCAAAGCTCGCTCGGCTTCTTCCTGCGAGATGTCACCGCGGCCCACCAAGGCCTCGGTATAGATCTTGCGGGTGGAGCTGTGCTCATTGATGATGCTATACATCTGCGGTTGAGTCATCGAGGGGTCGTCGGCCTCGTTATGACCGCGACGCCGATAGCAGATGAGGTCAATAAGAACATCCTTCTTAAACTTTTGCCGGTACTCAAAGGCCAGGCGGCCCGCCCGGACCACTGCCTCCGGATCGTCCGTATTGACGTGGAAGACCGGGGCCTGAATCATCCTGGCTAGATCGGTGGCGTAGGTTGAAGAGCGGGCGTCCTGCGGGGAGGTGGTAAAACCAATCTGGTTATTGACAATAATATGGACGGTGCCGCCCACCTTATAGCCTTCTAGCTGGGACATCTGCAGGGTTTCCATCACAACACCCTGGCCGGCAAAGGCAGCATCCCCATGAACCAGGATAGGCAGAACCGGGAACTCTTTAGTCTTGCCCTGATCTGCAAGAGTATCCTGTTTGGCGCGAACAATGCCCTCCAAAACCGTGTTAGCTGCCTCCAGATGGGAAGGGTTAGCAGCCAGATAAACCTGGGTTTGATTGCCGTTGTCGGAGGTAAAAATACCTTCAGTTCCCAGATGGTATTTGACGTCTCCAGAACCACTGTGCAGGCGAGGATCAAGCTCACCGTCAAATTCCCGGAAAATTTGGTCGTAGGATTTACCGGCAATATTCGTGAGCACATTAAGCCGGCCACGGTGGGCCATTCCAATACCAACACCGTTAAGGCCCTCGTCGGCCGCTTCAGAAATAATAGAATCAAGCAGCGGAATGAGGGATTCTCCACCTTCCAGGGAGAAACGTTTTTGGCCTAGATACTTTGTTTGCAAGAAGGTTTCAAAAGCTTCAGCAGCGTTAAGCTTGCCCAGTACCCTAAACTGCTCTTCACGGGTAGGTTTGGTGTAGCCGTGTTCAAGCTTGTCTTGGAACCACTGGCGCTCCTGGGGATTCTCCACATACATGTACTCCACGCTTAAGGTGCGGCAGTAGGCTTCCTGGAGCAGGTCCAAAATGGTTCGTAAGGACAGTGAGTCTGAATCTCCAAAACCACCGGTAGGCCAGTAACGGTCAAGATCCCAGAGCGTTAACCCATAGTTTTCGATTCGTAGATCTGGGTGGGAGAGCATCTGATAACCCAGGGGGTTGGTCTCGGCAACAAGGTGGCCGCGCACCCTAAAGGCATGGATAAGCTGCTGGATACGGGCAACCTTAGAAACCTCTACCCCGGGGTCAACCTGATTATCAATGGCCCAGCGTACCGGTTCAAAGGGGATACGCAGGTCCTCAAAAATCTGATCGTAAAAACCGTCTCCACCTAGCAGATAGTGCTCAATCTGGCGCAGGAATTCACCCGAGCCAGCACCCTGAATAACCCGATGGTCATAGGTTGATGTCAGGGTAATGATCTTAGAGATACCGTGCTGGGCAACCGTTTTCTCGGAAGAGCCCCGGAACTCGGCCGGGTAGTTGAGGGCGCCAACACCCACAATGCAGGCCTGGCCCTTGGAAAGCCGCGGTACCGAATGAACGGTGCCGATGCCACCCGGGTTGGTCAGCGAGATTGTGGTGCCCTTAAAATCCTCAACACCAAGTTTGCCTTCCCTACCACGCTTGACGATATCGTCGTATTCTTTCCAGAACTGCGAGAAGGTTAGCTCTTCAGCACCTTTAACATTGGGTACCACCAGGTTACGAGAGCCGTCGGGCCGGGGCAGGTCAATAGCTAAACCAAAATTGATGTGGGCCGGGTGGATGGCAACGGGTTTGCCTTTGTCGTTAGTGCCGTAGACGACGTTCATAGACGGAATAGCTGCCGCGGCTCGAATAACGGCGTAACCGATGATGTGGGTAAAGGAAATCTTGCCACCGCGGGTTCGCTTAAGGTAAGCGTTAATGGCTAGGCGGTTATCAATGAGCAGCTTAGCCGGAACGGCCCGCACCGTTGTAGCAGTGGGTACCTCTAAAGATTCCTCCATGGTGCTGACAACGGCCTTTGCCGGGCCACGAAGCACAACCTGCTGCTCTTGCTCCTGTGCAGCTTGAGCCTGACCAGCCGGTTTGGCTGTTTGCTTGCTGCTAGCTTTTGCGGCCTGTGCAGCTGGAGCCGGCTTCTTTGCTGGCTGGCTGGGACTGGCCGGAGCGGGCGCTGGCAGGTCTGCTGCAGGTGCAGGCTGAGCTTTAGGCCGGTCTTGGGTTGGCCTTGAAGGACTTTCTTGGGGGGACTGCGGTGTGCTGCCTACAGCGGCCTGCATCTTTTCAAAGATGGGCCACCACTTTTTCTCTACCGAATCTTTGTCCTGCTGGTACTGCTCAAATAGCTCCTCAACGAGCCATTCGTTGCCAGCAAATTCTTCGGGCACGTGGTGTTCTGGCTGATTGGGCACAGTCTGTACGCCTCTTCCGTAGTGTTGTTAATACTGTAGTGCCCCAGCCCTTGTCGGCTTCGTAAAACCAACCTGAGTGGGCACGGTATTGTGCTAGGGCGTCAACAGGAGTTTAAGCCCAGCTATGTGCCTAGTTTAGTAACCTTTTACCCTTACTTTCCAGCTCAATCGATATAGTGACATGAGATGACCTTCCGGTAAGATACCTCGGTTAAAGCTAACTTAGGGTTATCCTTACCATTTTTACTCCTTTTGCTGGCTAGCGGGGGCAAAAACCGCCGCGCGTCTTAAAAACATATTTCTCTCAAGGCGTGATCAAATAGCTGGATAAGGCCTGCACCTTCGGCCCTGCTAAGGCTGTTTTTGCTAGAATGTTCTGCCATGGATGACCCCTACAGTTCTTATTCTTTAGCCTTCAGAGGCAGTCTGCTACGGCCTATAGGGCCGGCAGTTAGGGCGGTGCTTACCTAGTGGAATGGCTCCTACTGGCCATAGGGTTACTACTGATCCTTGGAACCGGATTTTTTGTTGCCGTAGAATTCTCGCTTGTTGCCTTGGACCAATCAACGGTGCAGCAGGCTATTGCTGGTGGAGACCAAGCCGGGGTGAAGGTTCTGCACTGTCTTAAGTCTTTATCTACCCAGCTTTCTAGTTGCCAGATTGGCATTACTATTACCACCTTACTGACCGGCTATACCCTGGACTATGCCATCCAGCACCTGGCCGTTGAAACCGTCTCTGCCTGGGGGCTTTCTCCGAGTTTAGCTAGGTTAGTAATTCTGCTACTCTCCATGGGAATAGCAACCTTTTTATCCATGATTATTGGTGAACTTGTACCTAAAAACCTTGCTATTGCAGAGCCCTATGCTCTTGCCAGGCTTCTTGCGCCGGCCCAGCTGCTTTTTACCAAAATCATGGGGCCCGTTGTGCGGCTCATGAACGGTTCCGCTAATAAAATCCTTAATCTCTTTGGCATGGAAGCCAAAGAGGAACTGTCCGGAGCGCGTTCACCAGAAGAACTTTCCTCCATGGTACGTCGCTCTGCCGAGCAGGGCACCCTAGACTCAGATACTGCACGTTTTGTGGATAAAACCCTTTCTTTTGCAGAGCTGACTGCAGCGGACGTCATGACACCCCGGCGCAAGGTAACCATGCTAGAAGATACGGTTTCAGTAGCCGATATTGTTGAAGCTGCCCGAGCTACTGGCTTCTCTCGCTTTCCGCTCTACCGGGAAGATCAGGATAACGTGGTTGGTGCCGTCCACATCAAAAAGGCCGTTAGCGTCCCGGTGCAGGTGCGGCATACCTTAGAAGCCGGAACCCTGATGGAAGAAGTCATTCACGTGCCCGAAACCGTTCACTTGGATTCCCTGCTGCTCCAGCTGCGAGAAGGTAACTTGCAGCTTGCCATTGTGCTTGACGAGTACGGTGGAACCGCTGGCATGACCACCCTGGAGGACCTGGTAGAGGAGATCGTGGGAGAGGTCTCCGACGAGCACGAACTTGCCGGAGTTGAAGAGCGGCCGCTGATGCTGGGCTCGGGCGACTGGGTTTTTTCGGGTTTGCTGCGCCCCGATGAAGTCAATGACTATATTGATGTGCTGGAGCTAGAGGATAATCCGGCCTACGAGACAGTAGGCGGTTATATGATGGACCGCTTAGGCAGGATCCCCGAGGTGGGGGATCAGATTCCCTTAGCCAGCGGCCTGCTCAAGGTAGAGAGCATGGAGCAGCGTCGTGTTGATCGGATCCGCTACTGCCCCAGAACTAGACAGCGGGAGCTAAGCGGACAGAAAAGCGGGCAGCCATGAATGACTGGTTAGCCCTCTGCCTCTTGCTTGTTTTGCTGCTGGGCAACGCTTTTTTTGTGGCCGGCGAGTTTGCCATTATGTCTACCCGCCGCTCGCAGGTGGAGCCCCTGGCTGATGCCGGGAATAAGCGGGCAAAAACCACCCTGCAGGCCATGGAGAATGTTTCTTTGATGCTGGCTACCTGCCAGCTTGGTATTACGGTATGTTCCCTGCTGATCCTGAATGTCTCTGAGCCTGCCCTACATCACCTGCTTTCTGGTCCCTTGAGCAAGCTAGGCGTCTCTGATCTTCTTGCCGATACAAGCAGTTTTTTGCTGGCTTTGCTCCTTGTTACCTATCTTCACGTTATTTTTGGTGAGATGCTGCCTAAAAACGCCACCGTCACCTTAGCTAGCCGGGGGATTGCCCTCTGGATTGCCCCGCCTTTGCTGGCTATATCCCGGCTTTTAGGGCCGGTGGTAGGTGTTCTTAACTGGCTGGCAGACCACACCTTGCGGCTGCTTCGGGTTGAACCTAAATCAGAGGTTTCTTCTACCTTTACCCTGGACGAGTTACAAAATGTTATTGCTGAATCGAGGGCCGAAGGCACGGTTGAGGACGGCTCCGGTGTGCTTTCCGGTGCCCTGGAATTCTCAGAAAAGCAGGTCCATGAAATTATGGTTGCCCGCCAGCAGCTGGTAACCCTTAAGTTTCCCTGCACACCCGAGGACGTAGAGCGTCTTGTTGCCCAAACCGGGTTTTCACGTTTTGTGGTTGAGGATCTTAAGGACGCTACCTATATGGGTTATCTGCACGTTAAAGATGTGCTGGGTTTTACCGGCCGGCAGCGTCAAGAACCTATTCCTTGGAGTAAGTTGCGGCAGATGTCTTTGGTGGGCCCAGATCTTGATATTGACGATGCTCTAGCTATTATGCAGCGTAACCGGGCCCATGTTTCCCACGTGGTTTCTGCCCAGTCGGAATCGGTGGGGGTGCTCTTTTTGGAGGATATCTTGGAGCAGCTGGTAGGCGAGATTAAAGATACAACCCAGGAGCACGTTCGCCGCCGCCAGGAGGCCAGTAACCGTAGCATGGGCACTCAGGGGTGAGCTGCCCGAGCGGCTTTCTTGCACTTGCTGGAGGAGGAAGGTAGGCTTATTGAGAATCGTTTTCGTAAGCCTGGTTGGGAGCGCCCCGATGCACATCAAGTTTTTGCCCGCTTTAGTCAGCCTGGTGCTGGCTGCCCTGGCCCTTACCTCCTGTTCTGGAGCCGGTGATTCCAGCGCAGATGAATCCGCTTCTGTAACGGTGCTCACAACAACAAATGTGTATGCTGATCTTGTTCGCCAGGTGGCAAAGGATGCAGTAGAGGTAAAAGCTATTATCAATTCCAGCAGCCAGGATCCTCACTCCTATGAGGCTAGCTCAGCTGATCGGCTGGCAGTTAAGGATGCTGACCTGGTGGTGCTCAATGGTGGTGGCTACGACCAGTTTTTGGAAGACATGGCCGGGGTAGATAGGCAGGATCAGGCCGTTCTTAATGTTGTCAAGATCTCGGGCAAGGTGACTGAGGAAGAATACGAGCAGCTAACCCAGGCTCACACAGAGCAGGAGCACCAGGACCACGATCATGCGGATTTTAATGAGCACCTCTGGTACGACCTTCCTAGCATGAAAAAGCTGGTTGCTAGCCTAGCTGACCAGCTTAGCCAGCTGCTACCTCAAGAAGAAGAGAACTTTAGGCAGGCAGCAGAGGATCTTAACAAAAAACTGACCGACTTAGAGGAGCAGTGTAGCCAGATAGCTGCCCAGGGTAAATCCTACCTGGCAACCGAACCTGTTCCAGCCTACTTGCTTGATGCTGCAGGTTTTCAAGATCAGACCCCGGCAGATCTTACCTCTGCGGTTGAGAGCGGATCAGACATCGCCCCGCTCACCCTCCAGGAAGCTAAAGACGCCCTCAAGGACGGTAGCGTCAGCCTGCTGGCCTATAACGAGCAGACTGCAACAGCCCAGACCCAGCAGATTCTAGCGGCGGCCCAGGAGGCTAAGACAGCTCATGTTTCCTTTACGGAAACCCTGCCGGAAGGCCAAACCTACCTTGGCTGGATGGAAGAGAACATCAGCAATATTAAGAAGGCAGTAGCTTAGGTGAGGAGCAGACCGACGGGTTCTTATGCAGAGCCCCTGGCGATTTCTAGCCAAGGAGCTAGCCTTTCCTTTGGGCAGCGTACTTTGTGGCAGGACTTGGATCTTGCTGTTAAAGCGGGGGAATATTTTGCTGTTCTGGGCCCTAACGGCTCCGGAAAATCCACTCTTTTAAAAGTGATCTTGGGTTTGCTGCCCCTGAGCGGGGGCAGCATAGAGGTTTTGGGCCAGCCAGCCCGTAAAGGTCGGATTGAAATTGGTTATATTCCGCAGCAGCGGGCCTTACCGGCTAACACGCCCTTGCGGGCTAGGGATCTGGTGGCTATGGGCCTGGACGGGCATCGCTGGGGGCCTCGCTTGCCCTCGGCCAAGCACCGGGCAAGGGTGGATGAGTTACTTGAAGCTGTGGGGGCCAGCCATTACGGCAATAGCCCGGTTGGTTTGCTCTCCGGTGGGGAGCAGCAGCGCCTGCGTATTGCCCAGGCCCTAGCCCACAGGCCAAAGATTCTTTTGGCTGATGAGGCCCTGCTTTCCTTGGATATTAACCACCAGTACGCCGTTGCAGAGCTGATCCGAAACTTTAATAAGGAAGAGGGCGGCACCGTTATTTTTGTAACTCACGAGATTAACCCCATTATTGATCACGTTGATAGGGTACTCTACTTGGCTCATGGCCGCTTTACTGTTGGTAGCGTGGCAGAAGTGATGCGTAGTGAGGTGCTGAGTGAGCTTTACCAGAGCCCGGTGACGGTTTTGCGGGCCCAGGGGCGTTACGTGGTTGTTGGTGGCGATAACGACCAGCCACACTGCGGGCAGGAGCTGCTAGGGTAATGGGTCTTACTAGTCTGCTTGCCGCCACTGACCTGTGGAACAGAATTTTTGTTTTTGACCGTTATGCAGAACTGCTTGACCTGCTTAAGCAGTCTATTTTGGCTGCTGCCCTCTTAGGTTTGATTGGCGGTGTTGCCGGCACTTTTGTGATCATGCGAGATCACGCGTTTGCGGTGCACGGTATTGCAGAAATGTCTTTTGCCGGGGCAGCCCTTTTTCTTCTGCTTGGGTTGGATGTGATTACGGGTTCTCTGCTGGGCTCTATTGCTTCGGCGGTACTTATTGGCCTTTTGGGTGTTAAACGTAGTGAATCTAATGCGGTGATTGGCGCCCTCATGCCCTTTGGTTTAGGGCTGGGTATCTTGTTTTTGTCGCTGTACCAGGGCCGTTCTGCCAACAAGTTTTCGTTACTGACCGGCCAGATTGTTTCGGTAGATCAATCTCAGCTGGCAGAGATGCTTATAGGGGCCTTATTTGTGCTAACGGTTTTAGTGCTGGTTTGGCGCCCGCTTACTTTTGCTTCCTTAGATCCGGAGGTTGCCCAGGCCAGGGGACTGCCCATGGGCAGGTTGGCACTCATTTTTATGATTGTCCTGGCGGTAGCAGTGGCCCTTTCTGTTCAGATTGTAGGTTCTTTGCTGGTGCTGGCTCTTCTGGTGACTCCCTCTGCCGCGGCCGTGCAGCTTACGGCTTCCCCAGTGCGGGTGCTGGTCTGGTCCGTTATTTTTGCTGAGTTAGCTATCCTGGGTGGGATCCTGCTGGCTTTAGCCGGTTCCCTGCCCATTAGCCCTTACGTGACCAGTATTTCTTTTATGATTTATCTGATCTGCCGCTGTCTTAAACTGTGGAGGCGTTCTAGGGTCTACTAGCCGGTTTGGCCTTGGTCCTCTTTGAGCTGGCAGCTGGAGCAGATTCCGGTGATTTCAATGACGTGATCAACCTGCTGGTAGCCGTAGTTGCGGCCAATGTCTTTGGCCCACTGCTCTAGCTGTGGTACTTCTAGTTCTTTGGCTGCACCGCAGGAGCGGCACAGCAGATGGTGGTGGTGCTGCTGAACCAGGCACTGCCGGTAGATAGCTTGGCCATCAGCGGTTTTAAGGACGTCTACCTCCTGAGTCTCAGCTAAGGATTGCAGGATGCGGTAGGTGGTGGCTAAGGATACTGACTCACCCCGAGAACTCATGAGCTGGTGGAGGTCCTGGGCTGATATAAAGTCTTCTAGCTGCTCCAGGGTAGCTTTAACTACCCGTCGCTGCCTAGTGTTCCTTACCTCAGGTTTTGCTGGCTGGCTAGCAGCTGCTGCCATTGCTGACCGTCCTTTCCCTCTGGCGTAGACATTTTAATGAGGTCTTTCAACACCATACACCAGTTAAAACCCGGGTATTTGTTAGTTCTAGCTAGCACAGGCAGTCTTGGGGGACTAGGGTAGAAATATGAAGCTTACAAAATACACCCATTCCTGTGTTCGGCTAGAGAATCAAGCTAAGGTTCTTGTGATAGATCCCGGTGGTTTTTCTGAGGTGGAAGAGGCCTTAACGGGAGCAGACTATCTGCTTATCACCCACGCCCATCCGGATCACTTTCAGCCCCAGAAGGTCTTAGCCTATTTGGCGGAGCATCCTGAGGTGCAGGTTTTTGCCCCGCAGCCGGTGGTCGATGAGATTCTTTCCCAGCTGCCCCAAGCGTCAGCCCAGCCCTGCCTGGGGGAAGAAGACCTGGATTTACCTGGCTTTGCTGTTAAAACCTATGGAGGCCAGCATGCCTTGATTCATCCGCTGATCCCTACCATCGCTAATGTGGGTTATTTGATTAATGGCAAGGTCTACCATCCCGGTGATAGCCTGGTTGTTCCTCATGACCTTACTCCTGAGGTGCTGCTCCTGCCTATTCACGCACCCTGGAATAAGATTCAAGAAGTGATTGATTTTATGCTGGCGGTTAAGGCGCCGCGGGCTTATCCCATCCATAACGCTTTGCTTTCTGACAACGGCCATACCATTATTGAAGGTCAGTTGAGCAACTTTGGTCAAAAGTATGGGACCCAGTATTCACACTTGCCAGCCGGGCAGAGCCTAGAGATATAAGAGAGGGATTTTTACTATGGCTACAGTTTTTACCAAGATTATTCAGGGTGAACTTCCTGGACGCATGATTTATGAGGATGAGCTTGCCGCAGCATTTTTGACGATTGAACCTGTGGGCCCCGGCCATACTTTGGTGGTTCCTAAGGCAGAGATAGATCACTGGCTGGATCTGCCTCAAGAGACAGCCCAGCACCTTTTTTCTCTTGCCCAAAAAATTGGGCAGGCTATTAAGGCTGCCTTTGATCCACCTCGGGTGGGCATGATGATTGCCGGTTTTGAGGTTGCCCATACACACCTACACGTTTTTCCAGCTGCTAGTTTGGAGGATTTTAGTCCCCAAGCTATTAATCACGATGCCTCTATTCAAGAATTAGATGATGCGGCCCAGAAGCTGCGTCGGGCCTTTGAAGAGCTTTAGGCAGTTGGGGCCGGCTAAGACCTAGTTTTTATGCAGGTCTGCTAGGGCCTTGCGGATTCGTTTCTCGGACACGGTGTAGGCTGTGCCTAAGTCCTGGGCGAAGAAGCTGACCCGAAGCTCCTGGAGCATCCAGCTGATTCTGGTTAATTCAGCCTGATCTAGCTGGTTTGCCCGACTCCTTTCTTTCTCCTGGGCCAGGGTTTGTTCCAGGGCTTGGACGGTGAGCATCAGCTGCCTGTCGCGGTGCAGCTGCGGGCCTAGCCTGTCCATGCGTAGGAGCATGGCCTTGAGATAGCGGGGCAGCTCGGTCAGCTGGTTAGCGGGAGTTCTGCTAATAAAACCCGGGTAGATGAGCAGATCAAGCTGGGTTTTGAGGTCGGACATAGTGTGTACGGTGGCTAGGGAGCTTGATTTTTTGATGAGTTTACGCACCGCTGCCGCTTCTTGCAGGATTTGGGCAACCAGGCTGGTGATCTCAAAAACTGTTTCGATCAGTTCGGCCCGGACGTGCTCATAGACTTTCCGGTAGGCCTGCTGGTCATAGGGGAGTTCCTGGGCTAGGAGGCGGTCTATAGCGGCCAGGGTGCAGTCCTCAACAATTTTTGCTACCGAACCGTGCGGGTTCTGAGTAAAAACAAGTTTTTCCTGGTGGGACAGGTGTTCGCTGACGTAACGGACCGGGGAGGGTAGCTGGAGTTTCAGGAGGCGGATCAGCCCGGCCCGGTGCTGGCTGCGGGCCTGGGCCTGGTCAGCAAAGATGCGTAAGCCAAGGCTTTCACCTTCGTCAACCAGGGCGGGGTAGCCGCTTACCTGCTGGGAGGCTATAACTCTTTCAATTTTGGTGGGTATATCCTGGCCGGGCCAGGCTGTGAGGCCGGTTCTTTCTTTGAGCCCGGCCGGCTGCCCGGCCCGGCTGGGTGTGCTGGCCTTGAGCTGGCCCTGTGGGGGCCGGGGCTGCTGATGGTTGCGGCCGGCGGCAAGGTTTTCTATTCCGGCCAGGGTTGTGGTGGAGGCCCCTAAGGATGCGGCCAGGGCTGTACGTATCTGGCCCTGGAGCTGGTCCTGGAGCTGGCTGAGGCTTTTGGATTCAGCCAGGATCTTATTTTTGGCATCACGAACCACAAAGGTAAACCTTAGATGCGCCGGTAGAGCCTGCCAGTTGAAGTCTTCTGGCCTAATGTTTACAGCCCGCAGCTTTTGCAGTATGCGGGCAAGCGCTGGAAGCAGCTCATGGCTGGCTGGGCTGTAGTTCTGGGTAAGAGCAGCTAAGGCTGCCTGGGCTACATCCGGTGCCGGTACACAGTGTTTTCTGAGGTGCTTAGGTAAGGATTTGATGAGAGCGGTAATGAGTTCTAAGCGTCGGCCCGGTATCATCCAGTCAAAGGGTGCCTGCTCTAACTGGTTAAGAAACAGGAGCGGAACCTGGACGCTAATACCGTCGCTGGTCTGATCCCTGCTGCTTTGCCCGCTAACGGGAGCAAACTCATAACGTAAGTCCAGTACCAGTTCACCTTGGGGGGTTTGTGCTGTCCAGGTGCGGGGAAACTGGTTGTGGTCAAAGTCTGCGGCGCTTTGATCCATCACTTGTTCTGCTTTAAAATCGAGCAAGTGTGGCTTGGTTTTGCTGGCCTGCTTCCACCAGCGGTCAAAGTGGGCTTGGGAGTAGATGTCTTGGGGTAGCCGGGCATCGTAGAAATCAAAGAGGGTTTGGTCGTCCAGGCGTAGATCCCGCCGGCGGAGCCTGGCTTCTAGTTCTTCTACTTGGGCTAGGGTGCGTTGGTTACGGCGGAAAAAGGCATGCCTGGTTTTCCAGTCACCTTCTACCAGGGCGGAGCGAATAAAAATGTCTCTGGCTGCGGCGGCATCAACTCGCCAGTATTGCACGGTGCGATCCGTGATCAGGGGTAGGCCAAAAAGGAGAACTTTTTGCTGGGCTAGTACCGCCCCTTGACGGCTGGACCAATGCGGCTGGGAATAAGTGGATTTAACCAGGTGGGGTGCTGCCTGCTCTATCCATTCCGGTTCAACTGCTGCATTAACCCTGGCCCAAAGTTTGGATGTTTCAACCAGTTCTGCGGCAACAAGCCACTCTGGTCTTTTTTTAAAGAGTGCTGAGCCGGGAAAAATGTGAAAACGGCTGCCGCGAGCGCCCAGGTACTCCCCCTTAGCGCGTTGGTCTTTGAGGCCTATCTGGGAGAGGAAGCCGGTGAGAATGCAGCGGTGGATGTTGGTTTCTTGGCCGGCTGGATCCAGCTCTTTACCCGAGGGCAGGCGGATGCCGGCTTCTGGGGCTATGCTGCTTAGTTGGGTAAAGAGGTCCTGCCATTCGCGAACGCGTAGAAAGTTGATGTATTCGCGCCGGCATAGTTTGCGGAACTGGTTTGAGGAGAGTTCTTGCTGTTTGCTGTGTAGGTAGTTCCAGAGTAAAAGAAAACTGGTGAAGTCGGATTTGTCGTCTTTGAAGCGGGCGTGGAGTTGGTCTGCTTCTGCTCGTTCTTGGCTGGGGCGTTCTCGGGGGTCTTGGATGGTCAGGGCGGCTGCTAGTACCAGGATTTCTTTGCTGCAGCCGCGCCGGCTGGCCTCGATGATCATTCGGGCTAGCCGTGGGTCTACTGGAAGCAGGGCCATAGCTTGGCCGGTGGCGTTGAGGGCCTTGGCCGGTTTTTTGGCTCTGCCCTTGTGGTGGGTGCTTTGCTGTGGGTCTTGTGTGAGGGCGCCGAGTTCGCGCAGTAGGTTGAGGCCGTCTTTGATGGCTCTGGTTTCGGGTGGTTGTACAAAGGGGAAGTTTTGGATGTCTGCTGCTGATTGTGCTACTCCGCTGGCTAGCATGTGGAGGATGACCGCTGCCAGGTGGGTGCGTAGGATCTCTGGGTCTGTATATTGTGCCCGGTTTTCGTAGTCTTCTTGGGAGTAGAGGCGGATGGCGATGCCGTTGCTGACGCGTCCGCAGCGGCCAGAGCGCTGGTTGGCGCTGGCCTGTGAGATAGCTTCGATGGGTAGGCGCTGTACCTTGGTTCGGGTGGAGTAGCGGGAGATGCGGGCGGTGCCGGTATCGATAACGTATTTGATGCCGGGCACGGTGAGGGAGGTTTCTGCGACGTTGGTTGCTAAGACTATTTTTGCTTCTTTGCCGGTTTTAAAGACTTTGGCCTGTTCTGCTAAGGAGAGCCGGGCGTAGAGGGGGAGTATCTGGTAGTGGGGGAGGCGGTTTTTCTTTTGGGTGAGCATGCCTTGGATGGCTTCTGCGGCGTCGCGTATTTCGCGTTCACCGGAGAAGAAGATGAGGATGTCTCCGGGTTCTTCGCTGGCTAGTTCTTGGATGCCCGCTAGGATGCCTTCGATGGGGTCTTGGTCGGTCAGATTCTGGCTGGTTTGGTTGCTTTCGTGGGTTTGGTTTTCTGTTTTTGGTTGGGTGAGGGGGCGGTAGCGGATTTCAACCGGGTAGGTTCGTCCAGAAACTTCGATGATGGGTGGGGAGTCATCGGGTAGTGTTTGTTTTTGCTGTTCTGGCTTGGATTGGGTGGGCTTGTGGCTGGGGCTAAAGTGGCGGGCAAAGCTTTGGGGGTCGATGGTTGCTGAGGTAATAATGATTTTTAAGTCTGGCCGTTGGGCCATGATGCCTTTGAGGTAGCCTAGCAGGAAGTCGATGTTGAGGCTGCGTTCGTGTGCTTCGTCTATGATCAGCACTGAGTAGCGTTTGAGGAGGGGGTCGTCTTTGATTTCTGCTAGTAGGATGCCGTCGGTCATGAGTTTGATAGCTGAGTGCCGGCTGACTTCTGAGTTGAAGCGCACCTGGTAGCCTACGGTTTGGCCTAGTTTTTGGCCTAGCTCTTGGGCGATGCGTTCGGCGACGGTGCGGGCTGCTAGGCGCCGCGGTTGTGTGTGACCTATGAGCCCTTTTTCTGCCAGTCCTAGTTCTAGGCACATTTTGGGGATTTGGGTGGTTTTACCGGATCCGGTTTCTCCGGCAATAATAACAACCTGGTTGTTTTTAATGGCCTGCATAATCTGCTGGCGTTGCCGGCTGACCGGTAGTTGGCTGGGGTAGTGGATGGTCTTGGGGGCAGGGGGTCTGGTTCTTGTCGCCTGCTGCTGACTGTGTTTTGTGCTAGACATACTGGCTTATATTTTAGTGCAGTATCTTGGGGCTGGGGGCTTTGTCTTGTATAGTCTGCCGTGAATTTAACCTATTTTTTCTCCTGCTAGGGCAGAGTAGAGGGCTAGGTCGTGGATTCGGGACCCTAGGTGTTCTGCTCCGCGGGCTATGCCTTCAAAGGTGAGGCCGCAGGCTTCTGCTACGCGGCGTGAGGCGGTGTTGGTTGTGGCGGCGTGTAGTTCTATTCGGTAGAGTCCCTGGCTGAGGGCGTGGTTGATGACTAGGGGTAGGGCCTGCTTCATGAGTCCTTGGCCTCTAGCCCAGGGGGCTGTGTTGTAGCCCAGGCTGGCGGTGAGGTTTGTTAATGATTCTAGACGTAGCTCAATGCTGCCGCAGTAGCGGTTTTTGGTTTTTAGGGCCCAGCGTACTGACTGTTGGTCTGCTAAAAAACTGCGGGCCATGTCCGGGGTGTAGGGGTGGGGCACCTGGGTGAATTCTTGCATGGCGCTGTCCTGGCAGGAGCTGACCAGGTCTTCAAGGATGTTGGGTAACTCTGCTGCCTGCTTCCAGGGTAGGAGGGTGAGCTCTTGGGAGTGTAGCTGGGGTGTTGAAATAGGCCAGGTTAAGGTTGACATACACAGCATACTAGTAATAGTTATCTGCCTTGTCTAACTAAATAGTATAGAAGTGGTTATTAAAAGCTGCCGGGTATTCGATAAATGTATATACGTTAGTTTTAATTTTCAAAGGCGGTTATTATTGGGTTCTTCTTGTTAGTAGAGCTCATCAAAGAGGGTGAGTTTTAGCCTGTTAACCGTGAATTACCCCTGGGAAATGTGTTATCATCTATACTTATGAATAGTTCTTCACAAAGAATTATTTGAACCACAAAATGATTACATGCACCCCCCATCCAGTTTAAATGGGGGGTGCATTTTTGGGTCAATTTAAACCACTCAATGGGTGGTACAGAACCATATTAATGTTTAAGGGAAAACACATGTTTAAAAAATCAAGAATTGCTCGTGCCGCAGCAACCCTCCTTGCAGCAGCAGCCATCAGCGCTAGTAGCCTACCGGCAGCTTCCGCAAATGATATCCCCTTTACCCTGGTATCCAGTGACGCAGGCTACTGCGGTTATGTTTCCGTTGGCTACGACGACCTAACAAACGACTTTATCTCTTACCGCCTTCAAAACAACTGCTTTATCCGGCTGGTACCGGAGAGCTTTTTTAGGGGGCCTTCTCTGGTCGTAACAGAAAATCCCATCCAGTATAGGGACGGGCTGAACAGGTACATGTACGAAAGCCACACGGCTAGCCTAGCTAGAGCCTACGAAGACTCCGGCTACCACTGGCAGCTGGTTACCCAAGGTGAGGGACCCTACCTCTGGGGTACTGTTCTTGCTAGCGGCTTCTTCTACAGCTAGGCAGCCCTGAGAGGGCGGGCAGAGCGCTGGGGTTCTACAAGAACTGGCCCCAGGCCTGCCTTCACCCGGGCAAAGAGCAGGGTTAGGAAGGCCGCCTAGCCCTGCGATACTTACTGGCCTTAGACCAACCCTGCTTAAGCTGAACCTGCTTTTGGGCAGCAGCACTGGGCCGGCGCATAAGGCTGACTCCATCAAAATCGACCGGCTGCCACTGATGCCGGTGCACCTTAAAATCCAGGCCCTGCTCATTGTTGGTTGAAAAAACCATGAGTGCCCGGCCCGTCTGCACCGAGCTTGTAATCCGCTCCCACAGATGCTCCCGAACCCGGGCGCTCACCTTACCCACATAGACGCCGGCACTAATCTCTAACAACCAGCGGGTCAAATCCCCACGCAAGGCTGGCGGACAACTGGAAAGAACCACAACAAGCATGTTCAGCTCTCACCATAATTTTGGCCAGCCTCCACAAGCTGACCATCCTCACCCCAGAGGGAAATCACATCCGCATACCATTCACTCTCATCCAGGTCATGGGGCAAAAGCAGGCGCTGAACATCCTGGGCACACTGCTGCATAAGCTTTCCATCACGCACCTGCTGGCGCACCGCCCGCCGTGTCCGCCCAGCAACATCCTGCTCACTCTCAGCCACCACATCAAAAGCAACCGGAATAGTGACCTGAGCCTTGTAAAGATCTGCAATATCATAGACAAAGGCTCGCGAATGCCCCGTATGAACAAAACCTAAACCGGGCACACAACCCAAAGAAACCACCACGGCATGCACAATCCCATAGAGGCAGGCGTGGGCGGCAGAAAGAGCCTGATTAATAGGATCTGACCCCTCAAAATTCTGCGGATCATACCGGCGGCTCTGCCACAAAACACCGGTCCTATCAGCATGCTGCCGGTAAATCCGGCGCACCCGGGCCCCCTCCTTGCCCCGTAGCTGCTGCATGGTCAAATCAGCAACATCCTCATCGGGAAAACGCATACTGTACATCTGCCGGGCAACTTCTAGGCGCTTATGCCTGTTACTAACCAGCTCTGCCTGGGCCAGAGTCAGCCGGGCCGAGCGGGCCAAAGAAGTCCCGTGCGCATAATAGCGAACCCCACGCTCACCCACCCAAACAGCAGTAGCACCGCACTCACCCAAGAGCATCATGGCATGATGGGTAACTCGCGTACCAGGCCCCAAAAGTAAAGCCCCCAGCGAAGCAACCGGAATATGCACCGTGCCTCGAGAATCCGTTGCGGTAATAGCGCTGTCCTCCCGATGCACAACACAGTGCTCAAGATAAATAAAAGAGAGCCTCTCGGCGGTGCGAGTCAACTCCTGGGCCCGTGGTGGGCTGGCACCCATCATAGCTAGCTCCTCTCAGCCCGGCCTTAAAGACTCCGTAGGGTTAGCAGACCACAGCCGTAGGACTTAGCCCGGCCCAAACCAGCCTGCAAAGACTGACGCAGCAAGTCCGCATCCTGGATGCGCAGCACACCGTCAAACTGGACCCGGCGCAGCGTCACCCTATCTGAGCCCGTCGGCTGCAGCGGATTCTTGCGGGAGAAAGTCAAATCCTCCCGCTTACTGACCAGCAGCTGATACTGCTCCTGCTCCTGGCTGAGCACCTCAAAACCCCACTGCGGCCCCTTATGGATAAGCCACTGCTTCTGCTGCTCAACCGTCACATGCGGCACCAGCTTGCCGCGCCGGCCAGCCGGGCCAAGGGGCAGATGCCGCACCGGGTTAGCAGCCAAACGAAAAGCCCAAAGCTGCTGCTGATCCAAGCTAGCTAGCAGCCGCTCCATCGAGGCGCTCTGGCCGGGGCTACTGGCCCAACCGGCAGACTCCTGCAGATGAGAAAAATCTGGCTCTGCACCACTGAGCACATAAAGCCTGTGGCTAGGATGCTGCGAATCCAAACGCCACAAAACCCGGCCAGGATCCACATCCGGTGCAAAACAAGACAGCACAGCAGCATGCATAGCCTGGGCACTGGCAAAAAGCTTTCTACTTGCTCGACGCTGCGGATTAAGCAGCAACTGCGACAGGTAGGTCATGCCTGACGCACCTCCTTAAAAAATAGGTCCTCATCCTGCTGCCCCATAGGATTAACCAGCTCCACCGGTTCAGCCCGAACCACAGAACGCAGCCCATACTGGCGATACTCGGGATCAAAACTAAGAGGTAGATCCCGGATCGTATCACCAGCTTCACCCGCTAAGGCATCGCGGATCAGGGGCAGGGCAACCTGCGGTCCCTGCTGACGCTGCACCCAGGCCGGGGCATACCAGGTCTTTTCAGCCCGTAAAACCTGCTCAGCATCTCCCGGACGAATCCCCATAACCAGATCGGGCCCAGCCGGACAAGACCTACGCCCCAGGTAAAGAGGAAAAGCAGGATGGAGCAAACTGGACTCCAGCTCAGCCAAGAAAGACTGCTCACCGGCCAAAGCCACCAAAAAAACAGCGTCCGACAAATAATAACGATTGCTCAGCTGCGACTGATCCTTGGAAGAAAACCAGTTGCGTGCCGTATGAAAATCCCGCAGCAGCTGACCGGGGTAATCCACCCGCACCGCAAAACTTAAGGCGGCTAAATCTGCCAGAGGCTGCTGGCGCGCTCGCCCCTGGGCTGCGGCAAGAAGGCCAATAACACCAGATTTAGTGGGCTCTGGGTTGCTAGCCCGGGTCTTATAACGGCTTTCAGCCCCCCAAGCCTGTAGGGGCGCCTTAAATTTGAGTAGCAGGGAGTGCATTAGTCCACCAGCGCTTCACTAATATCTTCCGCTATACGAGTTTCTAAGCTGGCTAGGCTAACACTCTGGCCTAGCTCTGCCAGGGCTTCTTGGAGCTCTCCTACTGCCAAGACGTAGCTAGCCCTGGGTTTAAGGCCGTAGGTTTGGCTCAGCTGCTGGGCTTCCTGGGCCAGGGCTTGAGCGGCCCGGTACCTGCGGCCCCGCTGGGTATCGGCAGTAACGGGGGTTTCAAAGGCATTAACGTAGGAGACAGGCCGATCATCCCGGAGGGTGACCAGCACAGCTTCGGGAAGGGTGTGGTTGGCAAAAGTGTTTTGTTTGCCGGTGGGCATAGCGCTAATAAAACTCTTCAGAAAGGCAGTAGCCCCAGCCAGGGCCGCCTCTGCACTATCCAGGTTGGCCTGCAGGGCCTTAAGGTTGACGGTTGCGTACCGGTAGAGGGTGGAGGACATCATCTCGATGGTGCCAATCATGCCGGCTCCGCTTTCCTCGGAGGCCTGAACCACGTCATCAACGGCAGTAAAGTAGTCAAACTCTGGCTCGGATTCGTGCACTCCAATAGCGTGGGCTACCTGGCAGGAGGCGTCAACGTTAAAGTCCGGTGCGTCTGCCAGCATACGGCCAAAGAGGGCTATATCCAGACTGTGCTGCTGGTCAAGAATCTTACTGAGATCTGCCTTGCTGATTTTTTCTCCCCGAACCTGAACAATAGCCTGAGCTAGCCGGGTGATCTGCTGGACACTGAGCAAAAGCAGGTAACTGGATTCAGCCTTTCGCTGCCCGCTACCTCCTTCCTCTTGTGTAGACTTGACTGGCTCCAGCTTGATCTTAAGGGTTTTAAAGGCGGCAATAATTTCTTGCTCAGCCTGTAGCTGGTCATACCCGGGCTCTAGCTCCAGGATTTTCTCCAGCACCTTTTGGGCTACCCTGCGGGTGCGGATCCCTAGCTTTTCTAGCTCCTGAGTTTGGGCAAAATCCCGGCGGATAGCCGATTTCCAGGCCTGGGAGGAGACACGCTGGCGGGGAACTCCGCCAAAGCTGGCAGTTTTGGGGGCGCCGGTATCGTCGCGGTTAATATTGGACGGCGGCAGGGTGTGCAGGGCATGGATATCGAGATAGAGGCTCATCGTTACTCCTTAGTTTGATGGTGTGCGGTGGGACTGGTAGCCGATAACAAAGTCCCGGCTCCAGCGGGTAATAATTTTTGTTTTGTATTGAGGATGCTGTAAGAGGGCAAGATCCTGGGCAAATTTTCCGTAGTTAAAACCTATTGCTTCTTGCTTGAGTAGCTGAATGAGGTTTCTGGCATGGTAGGTAAGCGCCGCAAAGGTTCGTGCCTGGAGCATGGCATCAAAACGTTTTTTAATGGATGGTGTGTGCTGGGCCACTAGCTGGCCCACTGCGTAACCAAAGCTGGTTTGGGGCTGGTGCATCATTTTTTGCTCCGCCTGCTGGTGCACTGCGTAGAGGGTAAGTGCAAGGTAGATAGCATTCTCTGATGCTGAGGGCTGATCGCCTCTGCCGCGTAGCCGCTCTGGAAAGCGGGCCTGCTCCTGGTCACTAATGACGTACTGCCAGGCCAGCGGGTTGTGGGCCGGGTTTTTGCCGACCGCTTTTCTTAGGTTGCTCAGCTGAGCTTTTGCCGTAGGGTTATTGCTGCTGATAGCGGTGTAGAGTAGGTGCACTTTCTGGGCCACAAACTCGTAGATACCCCCGCTGTCTGCTTGAGCCGTGCTGGTCATTGGCTAGCCTCCTTTGCTGCCGGTTTTGGATAAGCCAGGGGAAAGATTTTTTTGAGCGAACGGTAGGCGTAGCCTTGGGCGGTGGCAGTGTTGAGCAGTTTGCCCGTGCTATCGATGGTTCCAATTGCTGCTTTTCTTCCTGCCCCGGCCGCTAAGCGTTCTATTTCTTGGCTGAGGACTGCGCTGGCTATAAGCTGCCAGGACTTTTTGTTCTCTTCTGTTGATTGCTGGCTGCTGATGCTAGCTAGCCAGCTGCGAAAGTCGTTTTCTAGCCGGTGGAGTACGGCTTCTGTGGGCTTGGGCTGAAAGCTGTATTCTGCCCCCGCGGCTCGAAGCAGCTGGCCGGCGTACTGGCCAAGCAGGACGGCGGCATCCATGGTTTTACGGGCAGATTCAAGAATGCAGCTCTGGTGTTCTGGGTAGTTTTCGGACAGGCTGGCTAACTCAAGGGGGAGGATCTGGTTGATGCTCCCCTCGATGAGAGCGTTTTGTGTTCCGTAGACTGCGCCCACCAGCTGTACTTTAATGGGGTGCTCGGCTGGAAAATACTTGCCTAGCTGGCTGATAGTTTCTGGTTTTTTGGGCTGCTGGCTGCCCTCTGACTGATCTTTGAGGGTGATCAGCGCTTCTAGACCCCGCCAGAGGGTACGTTCCGGGCTGTGGTGTAGGGGCATCCAGACTTCTTGGGTTTTGCTGGACTGGTTTTTGCTGTAGCGGTAGCCTGTCCAGGGGTCGTAGCGGTTGGCTGCGTCAATAAAGCGGTCTGAGATTTTATCTCCATTGCAGACAAGAACAGACTCTACCCGGCCCCGATTTGGGATAAGCCGGATACGGCGGGACTGCCAGGTCAGTACATCGCAGGGGCCGGTGGGGGTGACCGGATCACCCTCGCTATTTCTGCTGCTAGAGGTATCTGGGCTGCGCTCCCAGACGGGGGCGTCGTCAAAGAGGGCGTAGTAGGGGTTGCCGGTGGCATCGTAGGCTAGGGCAAACATGCTGTCGATAGGACTGTTAAAGATCAGGGTTTCCAGTAGGTTTTGCCCGTGGATAATAATCTTGCCGGTGTTGCCGTACCAGCCTGTGCCAATGGGGTAGCCTCTGCCGCCTTTAACGCGGGGATCTCCTAGGGCGCCGGATTTAATACCGGAGTAATCGTAGGCTTGGGCGGTAATGAGCCGGCAGGCTGCTTCTGCATAGCTAATAGATTCTTTACCTTTGCTGGCCCGCATAGAAAAGTGATCTGAATTAGAATCATAAATAATGGTTGAAATTGGTTTAGATTTCCCGTTGCTTGTTTGCAGACCTGCCACTTGCATAAAGGGGCGAGTTTTATCAAAAAGATTAAATCTTTCTTTAATCTCTGGAATATTAAGATAGTCTAAAACCGGCTGCTGACTTGCTGTTTCTGTTTTAAGCTGTTCTTTGATCCAGCTGGTGGGTCTAAAGGTGTCTATGGCCTGGGTTTGGGCAATCTTGGCTAGGTGTCCGCGCATAAAGCAGACCTGGAGTACACCAAGAATTGCGGTATCCATGAGGGCATCTTCGTGGGCTAGGGCTCGAATGGAGCCTGCCTGTGCCAGGGTTTCTTTGAGGGAAAGCGTTAACTCTTCATGGTTAAGTTTTTTTACCGTGATCCAGGGGGAATCAATTAGGTTAAAGTCCTCAGGCTCGGATGATGTTAACATCGCATCCTCTTGGTTTATGTAAGTAGGTGACAACTAGACATTAATTACCAAGCGGTAATTAATTACATGGTAAAGCTTTCTATTTGCTTAAGGTAGCCAGGCGGTAAATATTAATAAATATTACGTGTCCGGTAGAAACTATTTATGTATAGACATAGACGGACAAATATACAGGGTTTTCTACCTATACTTTAGAGGGGTGAATAAAATTACTGTGGAGTAATCATGGTTATTTTTGTTTCTGTGGGCTGGGCGTCGGGTAAAATTTTTCTAATTTTAAGTAGGTTTCTTTGGCTAGCTCCTTTGGGTGGTAGCGGTAGCGGAGAAAGGTAGATTTGCTGATGAAAAATCCTGTGCTAGCTCTTTCGGAGCAGGCTCAAGCTTTTTGGGCTAAAACCGGTGCTGAGGATAATCCGGCAGTGGGAATGAGTTTGCCGCAGCATATGCTCGATAGCGCTATGACTGCCGAGTATTTGTGGGAGCATTGGCTGGCTCCTGGCAGTAAAAAATGGCTTGCTGGGCAGTTGGCTTTACCTTTGGCGCAGGCTAAGGCGGTGTTTGCCTGGCTGGTTGCCAGCCACGATGTGGGTAAGGCTAGCCCTGAGTTTGCCGGGCAGCTGGATGCTAGAAATAACCCGGATCTTTTTGGTTACCGGCAAAAAATTGTGGATGCTGGTTTTGATTTTCCGGTGGATAAGACTTCTCCAGATCGGCGTTGCCCACATTCTGTTTATAGCCAAAGCATTATCGCTGCCTGGTTGCAGCAGCGTTTTGTTGGGGCGGATTCTGAGACGGTGCAGAGTTTGGCGCAGATTAGCGGGGCTCACCACGGGCTTCCGGCTGATTTTAGGTTGGATGCGGATTCTACTCGTATGGATAAGCAGTTGCTTAAGGATGCCCGGCCGGGCCGGCCACTGGCTAACTGGTGGCAGGTTTGGGATGAGCTGCTGACTTTTGTGCTGGATTATACGGGGGCTAAGCCTGGGCTGGAGAGGATTCTAGCTGGTGGGGCTCTTGCGGCTGAGGCCCAGTTTTTTATGACGGGTGCCACTATTATGGCGGATTGGATTGCTTCGAACCCGGATTTTTTTCCTTATGGGCGTCCCTTGGACCAGCAGCAGCGGTTTGCAGCTGCTGTGGCTACGTTGGATTTGCCGCAGCCTTGGCAGCCGCTGGGCCAGGGGCAGCTAGATCCCTTGGGCTTCTACCGCCAGCGTTTTGCTTGGGGCGGGCAGGCCCGGTTGAGGCCTATGCAGCGGGTTGCTCTTGAGGCTGCCGCTTCTGTTGAGGGGGCTGCCTTGGTCTGTATTGAGGCCCCCATGGGGCAGGGTAAAACGGAGGCTGGCCTTATTGTTGCTGAGGTTTTGGCGGCCCAGGCGGGTAAGAGTGGGCTAATGTTTGCTGCCCCAACGCAGGCCACTGCGGATGCTCTTTTTACCAGGGTGAAGCAGTGGGCGGAGCAGGCGGCTGCTGGCTCTGGGGTGGTCTCTATGTTTTTGGGCCACAGTAAGGCTGCCTTAAACCGGGATTTTATGGACATGCGTTTTAGTAACATGCGTTTTAGTAGCAGGCCGATTCAAACTTTTGATGAGGAGGGCGGGCAGAGAACGGGGCGGGCTAATGTGATTGCTCACCAGTGGTTTTCCCGTAAGAAGGGGGTTCTTGCAAATTTTGTGGTGGGGACCGTGGACCAGGTTCTTATGCTGGCTTTGGCTGCCAGGCATGTGATGCTGCGTCATCTTGGTTTGGGCCAGAAGGTGGTGGTGATTGACGAGGTGCACGCCTATGACGCCTACATGAACGTGTATTTGCAGGATGCTCTCTTCTGGTTGGGGCGGATGGGTGCTCCGGTTGTTTTGATGTCTGCTACTTTGCCCGCTAATTTGCGCCGGCAGCTGTGTGCCGCTTATGCTCGAGGTTTGGGTTATGGCGGGGCTGTGAGTAGTAAAAATACTTTTGGGTTTTTGCGTTCTGCTAGGGCTGAGCCGGCTGAGTCTGCTGGGGCTACCTCTTCGGAGCTAGATTTTAGTTACCCGGTTATCCATACGGTTTCTGCTGCTAGTCGGGGGCAGGCGCGTCGCTGGGAGGTGGAGCAGGGGCAAGGGCAGCAGGCGGTGACGGTGCATCCTGTGGGGGATTCTTTTGCAGACTTGGATACTGTGCTAGCTGCCTTGGAGCAAGACGGCGGTTGCGCGGCAGTGATTTGTAATACGGTGGCTAGGGCGCAGGAGGTTTATGAGCATCTGTCCGGCCAGTTTGCTGCCGAGGAGCTGCTGCTTGTTCATTCACGTTTTTTGGCGGGGGACCGGGTTGATATGGAGAAGCGGCTGCTGGATGCCCTGGGTAAAAAGGCTAAGCCTGGCCAGGAGCGGCCTTACCGGATGATTGTGGTGGGAACCCAGGTGATTGAGCAGTCTTTAGACATTGATTTTGATGTGATGATAACGGATTTTGCCCCGGTTGATTTGATCTTGCAACGTATGGGCCGGCTGCATCGGCATGATCGTGAGGGGCAGCGTCCGGCTAGGTTTGCCCAGCCCATCTGCTATGTGCGCGGTGTAGAGAGTCACGGGGATGAGGCTAGGGTGCCGGAGTTTGTTAAGGTGGCTGAGCTGATCTATCAGAGGGCTGTGCTGTTGAGTAGCTATGCTGTTTTGCTGCCCTTTTTTGAGGGGGAGGCGCTGCAGCTTCCACAGCATATAAGCCGGCTGGTGCAGTGCGCCTACGCGACCGATCCTCGTTTGCCTGCCACCTGGGAGCAGCCCTGGCGGGAGGCGGAGAATGAGCGCTTGGAGCAGGTGAGCCAGAGTAGAGGCAAGGCTGACTTTTTTTCTATGGGTGGCAGGCCAAAACCCACTATGTTTGACTATATGGCTAACCGTTTGCAGAGGGCGGATAAGGATGAGCTGCAGGCCCAGGCTAAGGTGAGAGATACGGATGAGACCTTAGAGGTTATTGTGATTCAGTCTCTTGATGGCGGTCAAACCTACACCCCTCTGCTGCCAGGGTGTGAGGGGGAGTATTTTGCTATGGATGATGCGGATAAGCCCTGTAGCAAGCTGGCTAATGTTTTAGCTGCTTCTACGATTCGCCTGCCTTTTCAGTTTGCAGACCGTTATGAGCGGGGGCGCAACATGTTTGACCAGGCCCTAGGGGAGCTGGAGAAGAACTATATTGCCTCGTGGCAGAACCATTTTTTGCTGAAGGGGCAGCTGGCTATGGTGCTGGACGAGAATATGGAGTGCCAGCTGGCTGGTTACCGGGTCAGGTATTCGCGGGAGTACGGCTTGCAGGTGGAGAAGCCTTAAGGACTTAAGGCTCTTCCTTGACTAGCTTTACTGCTGGTTTAAGTTAAACTGAATAAAAATGACTTGCTGACCGGGATTTTGCCCTAGTCAACAAGTGTGCTCCCCGCGTAGTCGGGGATGAGCCCGCTGTAGCCTAGCCTGCTGCTGTGCTCGAGCAGTGCTCCCCGCGTAGTCGGGGATGAGCCCACCGCTGCGGTCAGTGACTCGATCAACAAAATGTGCTCCCCGCGTAGTCGGGGATGAGCCCTAGGACCAGTACAGCCCAGTGAGCCTCGGGGCGTGCTCCCCGCGTAGTCGGGGATGAGCCTGTCCACCTGCCTGATGCATCGATAGCACCGTGGTGCTCCCCGCGTAGTCGGGGATGAGCCGTAACCCATTGGGTGCCGACCCATCCTGCTTTTGTGCTCCCCGCGTAGTCGGGGATGAGCCGCCGGCCCACTACGACTGGGCTAAATTCGATGGGTGCTCCCCGCGTAGTCGGGGATGAGCCGGCCCAAAAATTCCGCCCCTTCATTGAGGAAATGTGCTCCCCGCGTAGTCGGGGATGAGCCCCGTCGAGCTGAAAGCAGTTCGAGCTCACATCAGTGCTCCCCGCGTAGTCGGGGATGAGCCCGGCACCTTCTAGCTGGTCTTTTAGCTGGTCACGTGCTCCCCGCGTAGTCGGGGATGAGCCCGTCTATTACCTTGCCGATTTCGCAGGAAAAACGTGCTCCCCGCGTAGTCGGGGATGAGCCCCGTGTCGCTATTGTTACGTAATGTTACGTATGGTGCTCCCCGCGTAGTCGGGGATGAGCCCGGCCAGGAACTTTCCTGGGTCCCGGAGATATGGTGCTCCCCGCGTAGTCGGGGATGAGCCGCTCAATCGCAGCCTTAATAGCCTCCTGAGAAAGTGCTCCCCGCGTAGTCGGGGATGAGCCTCAGAACCAGAACCATACCCACTATTACTAATCGTGCTCCCCGCGTAGTCGGGGATGAGCCCGCCGTAGCACGGTGCCCACCTACAGGGTCAGAGTGCTCCCCGCGTAGTCGGGGATGAGCCGCTCGATAGCGACGCCTGCAGGTCATGCGTCGGGTGCTCCCCGCGTAGTCGGGGATGAGCCTTCATCGGCCCATACAGCGCAGTTGGTAGAGTAGTGCTCCCCGCGTAGTCGGGGATGAGCCGATCGATTTAGCCAGGTCGTCAAACCGCAGCTCGTGCTCCCCGCGTAGTCGGGGATGAGCCAGTCCGCTACGAAATATCCGTCACTAAAAGTGGGGTGCTCCCCGCGTAGTCGGGGATGAGCCGTTCTGGCCCTTGAGGCTAGCAACGAAGGTTAAGTGCTCCCCGCGTAGTCGGGGATGAGCCCACTATTGCCGCGACTGGTGAGATCTACACCGGGTGCTCCCCGCGTAGTCGGGGATGAGCCGTGGGATCACGTCATTATCCTGCAGGGTAGCGAGTGCTCCCCGCGTAGTCGGGGATGAGCCGTAGACTCTAGTGCGACTGACGGTCTGGCCGATGTGCTCCCCGCGTAGTCGGGGATGAGCCAGGAGAAAATCATGGGTATTCTTTCCCAATCATCGTGCTCCCCGCGTAGTCGGGGATGAGCCTCTCACTATATGGTACTCTATGCCACGCCCACCAGTGCTCCCCGCGTAGTCGGGGATGAGCCCGCGATGACGGGATCAGAGCCGACTCGTCATCCGTGCTCCCCGCGTAGTCGGGGATGAGCCGCTGGCGATGTCGTGGACATCTACGAAATGAAGGTGCTCCCCGCGTAGTCGGGGATGAGCCGGGCGCTCGGCTACCGAGTGATACCAAAGCGAGGTGCTCCCCGCGTAGTCGGGGATGAGCCGCCCGTGAGCCTAGCTGAGCTTCACGTTCTTAGGTGCTCCCCGCGTAGTCGGGGATGAGCCTAGGTCCGAGAGTCCGGCGGCGTCAAGAGCCTTGTGCTCCCCGCGTAGTCGGGGATGAGCCGGAGCTCGACACCTCATATGCGGTTGGGGATACGTGCTCCCCGCGTAGTCGGGGATGAGCCTTTTACTCCTGGCTTTGTAGGGGCTGTATTGGTGTGCTCCCCGCGTAGTCGGGGATGAGCCGGGTCATCACAGTCCCCGAGGGTACGACGTCTTGTGCTCCCCGCGTAGTCGGGGATGAGCCGCCCTTGAGGTGCTCTGGTCCTCTGTCCTCTAAGTGCTCCCCGCGTAGTCGGGGATGAGCCCAACATAGGGAAGTCTAACTGGACTTTACCGGTGTGCTCCCCGCGTAGTCGGGGATGAGCCGCCATTGGCTATAATCTAGCCCTGGCACATGCGGTGCTCCCCGCGTAGTCGGGGATGAGCCGGTCACTAAGAGATATGGGTCGTATCCGTATAAGTGCTCCCCGCGTAGTCGGGGATGAGCCCGCAGCGCCTCCCCATCGGGGGTATCGATCAGAGTGCTCCCCGCGTAGTCGGGGATGAGCCCTGCGCACGAGCTAACGCCGCGTCCAAATCGGTGTGCTCCCCGCGTAGTCGGGGATGAGCCGTCCCACGTCAGTTTGGTCACCGACCTGTGGTGGTGCTCCCCGCGTAGTCGGGGATGAGCCGCAGTCTGTCTGGGATGCCAGGTGTTCCTACCTGTGCTCCCCGCGTAGTCGGGGATGAGCCCACGCCTTCCACAGTGGCTTTGAGATTGTTAAAGTGCTCCCCGCGTAGTCGGGGATGAGCCCCAAGAGCATGTGCGCTTCTTCCTCAACCCCCGGTGCTCCCCGCGTAGTCGGGGATGAGCCGCCTCGTCG
>JAUNHE010000004.1:145493-145974 GCA_030524105.1 Rothia sp. (in: high G+C Gram-positive bacteria) | reverse complement strand
TCGCGGCTTATCCCGAGATTAGGCGTGCTCCCCGCGTAGTCGGGGATGAGCCGCCTCGTCGTCGCGGCTTATCCCGAGATTAGGCGTGCTCCCCGCGTAGTCGGGGATGAGCCGCCATTTCAAATTGAGCATTATGTGCGATTTTCGTGCTCCCCGCGTAGTCGGGGATGAGCCCTAGTCAGGCTGCTAGAAGATATGGATCGTAAGGTGCTCCCCGCGTAGTCGGGGATGAGCCTCTTTCTCCATCTCTCACGATTTGGACAGCGTTGTGCTCCCCGCGTAGTCGGGGATGAGCCCCACGCGGTGTGCTTCACGACCAGCGCTTTTTGGTGCTCCCCGCGTAGTCGGGGATGAGCCGGGTATTTTATCCGCGTCCCTTGGGAATATCCAGTGCTCCCCGCGTAGTCGGGGATGAGCCGCTGTACCCATTAAAGTTCAGGCTGGCACGTGCGTGCTCCCCGCGTAGTCGGGGATGAGCCGG
>JAUNHE010000004.1:0-145393 GCA_030524105.1 Rothia sp. (in: high G+C Gram-positive bacteria) | reverse complement strand
GTGCTCCCCGCGTAGTCGGGGATGAGCCGGCGGCATTCTGACCGCGAAAAACTTTAACTCCGTGCTCCCCGCGTAGTCGGGGATGAGCCTCCAAAGTAATAAAAATCGAGGCTGACGGAGGCGTGCTCCCCGCGTAGTCGGGGATGAGCCGCCCCCTGTGGTTTACACAGGGGGCAGTATAAGGTGCTCCCCGCGTAGTCGGGGATGAGCCGCGTTCATCCCGTGAGTATGGACAGCACCAATAGTGCTCCCCGCGTAGTCGGGGATGAGCCTAGCCTGGGATTTATAGGCATCGAGGAGTTAATGTGCTCCCCGCGTAGTCGGGGATGAGCCGTAGAATTTTCTGGCTAACTCATAGCGGCTGCCGTGCTCCCCGCGTAGTCGGGGATGAGCCCATATCCAAGGCCTCAGTAGCAGGGACACTGTCGTGCTCCCCGCGTAGTCGGGGATGAGCCGCTCCGCATTTTGCTAGATCGACACTGGAATATGTGCTCCCCGCGTAGTCGGGGATGAGCCGGCAGTGACCACGCTCCCATCGTGCCAGCGGACGTGCTCCCCGCGTAGTCGGGGATGAGCCCTGGACTTATCCACATATCCACAGGGTGCTCCCCGCGTAGTCGGGGATGAGCCTCGGCTGTGACTAGGGAGTCTGCAAAGCTGGCTGTGCTCCCCGCGTAGTCGGGGATGAGCCCTTTCGTGATTAGCTGTGCTCCCAGGCAAAATTGTGCTCCCCGCGTAGTCGGGGATGAGCCGTCGCGATCGGGTGGGTGACCAAACCTACCTTCGTGCTCCCCGCGTAGTCGGGGATGAGCCCTCCCGAGGTATCCAGATCGACTCTGATCTAGTGTGCTCCCCGCGTAGTCGGGGATGAGCCTCTCCGTAGATCTGGAAATCATGAAAGCTCTGAGTGCTCCCCGCGTAGTCGGGGATGAGCCGCTGGGGTTGCGAATTCTTGCCGCACCGTCAGCGTGCTCCCCGCGTAGTCGGGGATGAGCCCCGTCCAACATGGAGGGGGTCTCAGCATAAGGAGTGCTCCCCGCGTAGTCGGGGATGAGCCCATCAGCGACTACCCGAGCTCTTTGCATACCCTGTGCTCCCCGCGTAGTCGGGGATGAGCCGGGGATCCAGTCCGGGCTTGATGCTGAGCAGGCGTGCTCCCCGCGTAGTCGGGGATGAGCCCTGTGCGCTCGGCTAAAGGCGTGCACGCTCAAGGTGCTCCCCGCGTAGTCGGGGATGAGCCCACGCCTACGAAGTAGAATGGGTACGATGCTACGTGCTCCCCGCGTAGTCGGGGATGAGCCTATACATCCTCCCTACATACTCCTCGTCGCGTGGTGCTCCCCGCGTAGTCGGGGATGAGCCGAGGAGCCCGTAGAGGAGCCCCAAGAGGCACCAGTGCTCCCCGCGTAGTCGGGGATGAGCCTGGGGAACGTTTCATGAGAAATTACACCTGGTAGTGCTCCCCGCGTAGTCGGGGATGAGCCTGACCAGCATCTGCGAGAAAATCTCCCCAACCGGTGCTCCCCGCGTAGTCGGGGATGAGCCCGGCACCTAAATGACACCAAACTGCATCAAACTGTGCTCCCCGCGTAGTCGGGGATGAGCCTCAGCACCAGTCTCAGAGTGAGTCGAGTAGTAGGTGCTCCCCGCGTAGTCGGGGATGAGCCTATCCGGGCTGGTAGGCTAGCTCGGGGTCGATGGTGCTCCCCGCGTAGTCGGGGATGAGCCGCGCTGATGCGTGAGTCAGAGGCAGGACCTCACGTGCTCCCCGCGTAGTCGGGGATGAGCCCACGGCTGAAGCGGCAGGTGCGCTGATCAAAAAGTGCTCCCCGCGTAGTCGGGGATGAGCCCGCGGTCCAAATCGTTCGGGATGGCGAGAAATTGTGCTCCCCGCGTAGTCGGGGATGAGCCCTGCCTGGAGATAGACCCTGATCGTACGCAAGTGTGCTCCCCGCGTAGTCGGGGATGAGCCGTGGGAGGACCTCGGGAACGGCGCGCAAATCGCGTGCTCCCCGCGTAGTCGGGGATGAGCCGTCCACCCTCGCCGTCAATCTAGCCGTAGCCTTGTGCTCCCCGCGTAGTCGGGGATGAGCCGCAGAATCCAATTTCGACCGCATGGCCGGCTCCGTGCTCCCCGCGTAGTCGGGGATGAGCCCGCCGCCACCGGGGTTAGCGGCAGCGGCGTCTAGTGCTCCCCGCGTAGTCGGGGATGAGCCCCGTGAGCAGGACACTTACGCCCACAAGGTGCAGTGCTCCCCGCGTAGTCGGGGATGAGCCCCCGCCGACCGGTGACGTCGCGAATATCTGGAAGTGCTCCCCGCGTAGTCGGGGATGAGCCCAGGAGCGCCGGTCGAGTATTGGTGCATCAGAAGTGCTCCCCGCGTAGTCGGGGATGAGCCGAAGCTATTCATGGCTGGATCCTACATTTAGGTGCTCTCGCTATTCTTAGTAACTCAAAATACAACTTCCTGGGTCATTGGATGCATGAGGTGTGGCGACAAATCGTGTGCGAAAGCTTGGGCAGACTAACAGACTTTTGGCACACAATTTTCGTTGTGTAGTGGGAGGGGTCCGTAACAGGTTGTTACGGTGGTGCAGTTCAATGCCACAGGTGTGTAGGAAAATCTCGACAGGTTTTTTGGTTGTTGCGGGTAGTGGTTTTGGGAACTCAGACGGCAGGGTTGGGCAACCAAAAAATTTTTGGCGTACTTTGAATTCTTGGGGGTATTTGTTGGGCATGGTTTTATTATTCCTTCCGGTGGGGTGTGGGTGGAAGGTGTGGACTGAACCCAGTACATATCACTCGGATACTCTATAGATCAGTTGGAGATGAGAAATTTTAAGATTTTTTGAGCCTCATCTCACTAGTGCTTTTGCATAAACCGTGACCAAATTTTTATCAAATAGTTATTTGCTAAGTTGACTTCATACTTACTGGGGTGATGTCATTGAAATACACCAATCACTGCAACATAGACGTTGCAGGACGAAAGGAACACCTAACGAACAGACCCAAATAAAGGTCGAGACCCAGGTCATTGATGGCAAAAAATACACCATCAAATGGAACACTCAAGATGACTTAATCAATATCTTCGATGCAGCAGGGCTCACCGCGGTAACTCCACCGGCAGCGATAGCTGCTGCAGCGGGTGGAGTAGTAACCGGAGGCATCATCGGAGTCGGAAGCATGTTCTGCTAACACCACAGAAGCTGTAAGTCTTCAAGAAAGGGGTGGCTATGCAAGAGGCACCAAATGTAACAAACAAGAATATCCTGAGCGCAGCAGCATCAATCATTACAGCAGGCTTGGCTACTTTTGTTCCTGCTATCAAAACAGGAATGGAAGTTTGGGCTGTGCTAGCCGGCTTGATGGTAGGCGGAGGCTTAGCATTGGCGTATTTGGGAGCCCAGTGGGAGGTTAGGACGAAAGTGATTGTCGCACTAGCTACGGTCACAGGTGTCGTTGCAAGTTGTGCAGTGAGTGTAGCGGTGTTAGCGATACAAGGAAACCTAGTATCCTTATAAAGCAATACATAAACCCATTTCTTGAGCGACTTCACGCTACTTGTAACGAGCCTCTTTCAAAGACTGAGTCCGTGCCCGATACCCAACGACTTGAACACTCTTAGCAGCAATCCCAGCGTGTGGCCTTAGTAGAAGGCTCACACGTTGGGATTCTATTTTCAGTTACCTCCTTGAACCCCCATTTCAGCCATGAGCTCAGATGCAGCTGTAGGCACAGGAAGTTTTATCCTCAGACTGAAGATTCTGGGGCTGGGCTGGTAAAACTCATACCTGTGCAGGTCTGCTCGCAGGGTCTTGCACAGGGGGTCGGCTTTGGTTTCTGAGCAGAGAAAGACCCGCTGGGTGTCTGTGATGTGTGCGGTGAACCGGTGCTTTTTGGTTGTGGTTTCGCCTAGCACTGCTAGCACTCGTAGAGTGCTCCCTGCATAGTTCGGGGGTGAGCCTATCCCGCCTATCTACCCGAATATCCCACCTGGTGTCACTCGCCTGGTCGGGTGGGCTGGGAGGGATGGGGGATTCGGTCTGAAACTCATTGTGTTCCCTGCGTAGTCGGGGGTGAGCCGGCAGCCGGTGTGCTTTAGCTATTATTGATGGTGTGTTCCCTGCGTAGTCGGGGGATGAGCCGGGTGGTGGATGTGTTCCTTGCGTAGTTGGGGGTGAGCCAGCATGACACCACAGATTGGTGTCAGTAGCGACAGTGTTCCCTGCGTAGTCGGGGATGAGCCGCACTAGCCTAAGCAGAGCGAATGTCAAGGGTTGTGTTTCCCGCCTAGTCGGGATGGGCCAGAGATACAGGACCTAAAGGTTAGGCAGAGGTCTTACCAAAAACTTACTTCTTAGGAGAAAATCAAAAATGATACGCTCGTTCGTATTCCACGTAGTTAACCTTATTTTAGCCATCCTGGTTTACCCCGGAGTAGCATTCTTCACCAGCCTGATCGGTCTAGGGGTCACAGGGGCAGTTGCTGCTGACCATCCCACTGTGGGAGTGATTTTCTTTCTAGTCCTAGTCCTGGGACCCTGGTGCCTCAATTTAGGTCTTTTGATCTACAGCATTATCGGTCTCTGCACTCTAGAGAGCAAACCCCGTCAGATAGTTATCACCCATACCTGGGACCCGCAGGCTAGGGCCAACTACCAGGTCTACCAGAATTTCCAAGCACAAGGTGCTCCTCGCATGGTCCGGGACGAGCCCCGAAAGCGAGTTTGAAGACAGCTTGATCGCAGGTGCTCCCGCCTAGTTGGGGGTGAGCCGGGAAAAGTGGGGGATTCGGTCTGAAACTCATTGTGCTCCCCGCGTAGTCGGGGATGAGTCCAGCCGCTGGAGTATCGGGACGCCGAGCACTTGGTACGCGCTCAAAGACCCCGTATGTCTGACTAACGCTGCTCGCTGTACCCCGGTGAATCTGTTTGCGCGAGTGGAGCAGGGGCTGATGGATGTTCTCGGCGGGGATATTGGCTACGGCGGGCGCATCACCAAGAACCCAACCCATCCAGCCCACACACCTATTGGGGGGGGGCAGAAGCCCTCTACGGGCTTAGGGACCTCGCAAAGGCCCTTGGAGATATTGGAGCACTCCCAGAGTCTCACAGAGGTGCTCAGACGGTTTTAGACTCCTTGGTGGGTCGTAGGGTCGTAACGTGGCTTTGTTCAATTTGACCCACCAGTGGGCGTACAGGGCGCGTTTGAGGTACACCGAATACTCCGAGTGGTCAGAGACGGTTTATGCCTTTGCATCGCTGAAGAATGCTTCGGTGATTGCTGATGAGTTTTCACGCGGCCCAATGGGCGAGGGCGAGGTTCTTCAGGTGGCTAATTCGATTGCTCGGTGGGTGTGGCGGAATATTACGCCCGAGCAGACAGTAACGAACCGTAAACGCTGGGGATCTTCTTTGGGGAAAAAATCCGCAGAGATCAGGCAAAAGACGCGTGATGAGCGGATACAAGAGTATCCAAGTCAACTGCTGGGCGGTACGTTCAGGATTACGAAAAACGTGATAGTTAAAAATTTTAACATTACCACCATATCTCAAGTTTGAATTCAAATCCTTCTTCAGCCAAAATCTCCGCTAGTCTGATATATTTGCGGTCGATTTTTGCCCGAACTTTTTGTGATGAAAAAGTATAATCACCATTTTCATCTTCATTAAATTCTTTTTCGAAGTTTTCAGCCCACTCAATACATTGCTTATAAATTTTCCTGGGAATTTTATTTATAAACTCTTCAAATTCTTCATAATTCAAGAATCCGCTATTGTGATATACAGGCTCCTTGAATGGAAAATCTGTATGATAGAAACTGAATTCTGGCAGATATTTTCTTTCCAAGTTAATTTAGTACCTATGGTTAGTTGTTGGGTACGAGGTAATGACCTTTTTGTTATTTATAGAGATCATAACAGGACGTAGAAGCTCAGCTACATCCTGAGTGAACCGGATAGGTTTGGGGTGCGCGTTTGTACCCAAGGGCAGTCCCTCAATCAGCCAGAAAGCTTGTACACCCTGGAAGGTAAAAACCACAGCGTGAGGCCAGATATCGCGGGGTAAATCAAAGACGTAGCTAGAGGCGAAGATGTGGTCGATGTCGATAACCAGTGCCCGGCAGAAAGTGCGGCTGGGTTGGTAAAACTCATACCGGTGTAGGTCTGCTCGTAGGGTCTTGAACAGGGGGTCGGTTTTGGTTTCTGAGTAGTAGAAGATGCGCTGGGTATCTGTGATGTGCGCTGTGAAACACCTCTGATTTATTTTGAGTATTGTGAAAGCAATTCTCGATGGAGTGTTAAACTGGCGCTTAATACCTCAATCCCAAGAAGTCTTCCGGAACTGTCGAAATCAAGGTTTATCTGACCTGGAGATTCTTTAGGTTGTACTGAATTTGAGCTATAGTAAACATCTCCAGGTTCTATATTTGCCAGAGATATATAAGCTGCATCAACTTCTATATCATACTCTATATTCATTCTTACCCCTTAGTCACCGTAACAATATTTCCTGTTGTTTTATTTACATTGAGGCTTATTCAAAAGTCCCACACCCCGCCAACAAAACAACGGCCCCACCAGGTGGCAATCTTTAGGATAAATCATCACAAATATCTCAAACCACACCAGGAAGAACCGCTGCTACACCAGCCTACAACCGCCGCTAACAGCCAAGCAATACACCACGCTACTGAAAGCCCTCACCACCCACATCAGCTGGGCTAAACATGATGCCTATGCTTTCAAATATCATGGGTTGAATCAATTGCTTGATTCATCAACCTTGGCTGATAAGGGCTATATCGGGTTGGGGTTGGCTACCCCCAGAGGATGTTATAAAACCCGCAGGACTTGCTCTGATGTGAAGCTGGTCAATAGGTTCCTTAATTCACGGCGGGCGGTGGTTGAGCGAGTGATTACGCAGGTGAAGACCTGGCGGGTTTTACATACGGGCTTCCCTCGGCCGCTCGGTCCACACTGGGCGTTGTTAGCTTCCCTCTTGGTGCTGTACAGTACTTGGTACAACCGAGCAAGGTAATAATTGCGTTGAAGTTTACTCAGAGATCGGTGAAGTAGTTAGCTTGTGTCATATCTGATAATCCGACGAATACCATGCCCCGCCTCACGAACCAGATGGGGACATCATAGCTCCCACAAGGCTACTCACTCTTTCGAGTAGTTCTGCCTAAAGATCAATTAACCTTATCCATCTTTATACTTAACTATGGCGGGGAAAAGCTTTGAGTGTGCACTACACTCAAAGCTTTTCCCCGCCGTGACATGATAAGAATCTATTTAATATGCATTCTATTTAATTTCGGTGATGCTAGATATATAGATACTGCGGGACCTAGAATAGGAACTATGAGTGATAGGAATAGAAGAGTAAATTTTCTCTTTATATCCCAAATCTTATTAACTCCAATTACATACAGCGCTGCAAAAAATAAAATACTATGAAAGATTAAGATTAGGCTGAATATAAATTCAAACCCAGTAGGAATCAAGGGATTTTCCATTCTTCCCTCTTTGAAGGCGTTTTTGACTTGATCTTTTCCTTCACCTAATGCAAGGCTGCCAGTACATCCAACGATTGCAGCAGCTGCCCAAATCGGCAAAGCGCGAAGCTGAGTCCTGCTTTCGTTCACAGGATTTTTAAGGAGTGCTGATGAAAAGGCGTTCGTCAGCCCAATTTCTTCAAGCTCTGATTCAGAAAGATAGATTAGGTTACTGGTGTCGGCAAGAGAAGCTGCATAAACTGCGTTGTTCCCTGCGGCAAGTGTACCAGCAGGAGCCCCTCCGGCTACAAGCACTCCGCCGCACAGCACGATAGCCATCATTCCTTTAGCGGTATTTCTCAACATCTTTAGAACCTTCTCGCGTATACACTTATAAATATCTAGTAAATTCTTCAGCGCTAACAGGATATAAAACATACACTACTAAGATGTACACTTATCTGCCAAGGAGATAATTCGAATTGAAGAAATTTTCTGTACACACATTTTCAGTACTTTCATTAGCATCACTTTCCATAGGATCCCTCAAGGAGGTTGTCAAAATTTACCTCTCAGGGAACCATTTAGAGGGATGGGTTCTAGTGATCCCGATACTTTCAACTTCTCTCTATCTCTGCCTGCATTTCCTTGGAATAATCTTTAGAAAAAATGGATATACCTCTACTACTATCAGATAGCTTATTATTGTTCATCTCCTCATTTTCTATAACGTTTCTTTTTGTATTCTATGGAATTTTAATAGATAGTGGTGTTTATTAGCATTTTTTGAATCAGCAATTTATGCACTATTTTTTCAGCGCTCATAGTTGCTTTGGTAAAATATTATTATCGCTCGAATATTAAAAAAATCACTGGATGAGCAGCAAGCGCGAGCCTGCGAAACCTTTTGAATAAACCTCATTAAGTTTTGGTTTTTGCTTGGTTTCTGAGTAGAGAAAAACTCGCTGACTGCCGGGGTTTGCACCCTACAGTGCAGAGACCGATAATGCTGTAAATCAAAAGAGCTAAATTGAGGCACCAGGGTCCCAAGACTAGGACGAGAAAGTAGATCACCCCCCACACTGGGCTCCTAAGAAGTAAGTTTTTGGTAGGACCTCTGTCTAACCTTTAGGTCCTGTACCTCTAGCCCATCCCCAACTAGGCGGGGAGCATGGCTAGTGGGTTGGTTTCGATGTAGGCGTGTTCGAGCGCGCACGCCCTGGTCTGGCGTTTGTAGCCGCCGTTCTTGCGGTCAAGCCCACAGGGGCTTTTGGGGTAGCCAGTGCCCTGTAAAGACGTTCTCCAAACTCATGGTCTTTAGCTAACTATGCTAGGGGACGTCCCAGGTGCATTTACCCCAGTATGTCCCAGATACGAAATGAACTTAATCAGGTAGTTACTGTCCTCTCCAGTAACCATCTGATCTGCTAATCAGCCCGTCGTCCCTTCAAAGTCTCCATAATTCCGGGGCTTGTTACTACAAATACACCTACTGAGACCAAAAAGAATAGATCTCTTGTAACGGCATATCCCACTAGGCCTGCGACAACAAGCCCCCAGTCAAGTCTTCTCTCCAACTTATCTGGGTTAGTTCCCTCCGATGAGGGGCGTACAACTGAAAAAACTAAAATTAAGACCGCGCTCGAAACAGCTAGGGCTGCTCCTGCAGTCTGGAATCCAACTAGCCATAGTACACATCCAGAGACTAAACATACTAACGAAGCCAGAGCCGAAAGAATCCTCATATTTCACCTTCAAGTCTTTTCTCACAAGCATTTATGTATGTAATGTATCTTACACAATGTATATCGTAGATTTGGGGGAAACTCTTATGTTGAGGTTAACGGGGGTTCATGTTGTGGGTCAAGCACAACTGCCGATTCGCACAGTAGATAGCCACTTAATCTAGTTTTACAGATGTGTGTAGCAGCCTGGCCGGCCATTATGCCAGGCTGCTACACACTATTGCGGTGGGGTCAGAGGCTCTTTTGCACAAAGGCACTAAAAGTCATCGGCTCCTGACCGGTGATATCTAGGACGCTGGTGCTCACCTGCGCTAGTTCCCCCGCGGCAATCGCGGTGTAGGTTGATACCCAGGCTTCCCGCTGCCAGTCGGGAACATCCAAGACTGTGCGGGAGGCGTAGGCTTCCTCCAAGGTTTCATGGTGAAAGCTGATACTTCTACCGGTTTTCTCGCTCACAATATGGGCGACCTCGTCCATGCTCAACGCCTGCGGCCCGGTAAGGGTGTAGGTTTTGCCCCGGTGGGCCTCCGCATCGAGGAGCACCTGGGAGGCGACGGCAGCTGCGTCGGCGCGGGTAATTGCCGCGACGCGTCCTTGCCCAGCGGGGCCACGAATCAGGCCGTCCTCACCGGCCAAATCGGCCAAAAAGTCCTGGTAGAAGCTGTCACGCAGAAAGGTGAACTCCATGCCTGAGTCGCGAATATACTGCTCTGTGTGCCAGTGGGTGCGGGCCAGGGTAAAGGTCGCATCGGGGGGGGGGCGTTCTGAAAGGACAGGTAGACCAGATGCTTAACTCCGGCAGCAGTAGCTGCATCAACAAAGGTCTTGTGCTCTTGGAGACGGTCGGCACTTTCAGCGGCTGACACCATAAAAACTACGGAGGCCCCATGCAGGGCGGCAGTATTAGCTCCAAGGTCGGCATAGCCTGCAGTTTCTACTACCTGAGTGTTGGGTAGTTGCGGTGCCCGGGCTGCCGAGCGGACAAGCAGGGTAAGCGGGACTGCCTGATCAGCTAAGGTACGAGCTACGAGCCCACCCAAAAAACCGGTTGCACCGGTTACGGCAATACGCATGTGACTCCTTCAAATCTGCTGTTTCCTCATTAAAATGATACAGAACCACAAGACAAGCATGGCAGAGCCGTGGATATGGCCCGAGAGCTAATAAGTGAAGCAAGCGCTCTTGGAACCCTATAAGATAAAAAGCAGTCCAAGCTAGGGCGGATTCTATATTTTTTTATTCTTGCCTTCAATATAAATTGCCAGACTCCAAAGGGACAGAACAAGCGGAACCAACAAAGTAATATAAGAAGGACCGGTGACGGCGCTAACACCAGAATCCAAGTTCCAGGTACAGACTTCTCCCGTTGGTAGCAGAGACCAGCTGGAGTCTCCAAAGATAGAATCAGATTCTGTTGAGCACCCTAGAGAGATCCTGTAGCTTGCATAACTTACAAGGACAGATAAAATCCATAGAACCCAACTAGCTATACATAAGGAGAGAGATATATTTTTCATTTTCCTCAGCCTGTAAACCCTACCCCGATCCGTTGTGCAAACTTTCTAACTGTATACTCTCTACCAGCAGCAAAGATTACTTAAGAGAGTCCAAGCTCTTACTATAGCCAGATGCGATATAAGAATCTAGTAGTTTTTCTGCAGTAGACTTGTTTGAAACTATAATAGAAACTATATTAATCACATCTTCTCTTGAAGATATATTTGTATTCGAAATTTTTTCAAGAAGTGGAAATTCATCAAGCATTAACCTGCTCATCGTAATCTCTCCATTGCTTAATTTTTCATCACACTTGTCGAGAAGAATTTTAATATAAGACCTCGTCTTGCCGCCTATGATACTTTGAGCTAGTTGCCGTTCATAGGGGTGTAAATCCGAGTACTCAACTGACATAGAAAGTGAAACTATTATATCTTTTAGTTCTATAATTTCATTCTTCAGTTCATTAATTTTGTCATCTATAGAATAATCCACATTACTCCCTCTACTGCATTCGCAACAACATTAGCATTGCCAGGGCCCAGAGGCCTCACTAAGCGCCAGCATCATGACCCTGTTCATGATTACCTACCCTATATGGGTAGCTCTCTTACCTGCGAGGGCACAGGTCCTCTTTATATCAGCACCAGAAGCTACGTGCACCGGATAGAAAAATCCCCGCAGGCAAAAACTGCGGGGATAAGGCTAAAGAAGGTGCCCCCGAAAGGATTCGAACCTTCGACACCCAGCTCCGGAAACTGGTGCTCTATCCACTGAGCTACAGGGGCAAACCAGCACTTGCAAACTACAAGCGATAGCAATCATCAACCATACCAGATACTGCCCAAAAGTATAAAACCACCAGTACAGTAGTTTTATCGCCGCCGCAAACTTGGGTAAACTAACCCCTATGACTCCCGAAGAACTCTCAGCGGCAATTTCTGCTGCACTGGCAGACACCATCAACCAGGGAAGGCTCACCCTAGCAGAGTCTGAGCAACTACCCGTCGTGCGTGTTGAACGGCCTAAAAACCGTGACCACGGAGACTGGGCCAGCAACATTGCCCTGCAGATTTCAAAAAAGGTAGGCCAAGCCCCCCGCCAGGTTGCCCAAATCCTCCAAGAAAAAATTAGCCAAATCCCCGGGGTAAGCAGTGTAGAGATCGCCGGCCCAGGCTTTATCAACATCCGCCTAGAAGCCGGAGCCGCCGGAGAACTAGCCCAAACCATCTTAGAAGCTGGCTCAAGCTACGGCAGCAACCAGCTTTATCGGGGTAAAACCATCAACCTAGAATACGTCTCTGCTAACCCCACCGGGCCCATCCACCTAGGCGGCACCCGCTGGGCAGCCGTCGGAGACTCCCTGGCCCGCATCTTTAAAGCCAGCGGGGCCCGGGTTGTTCGTGAGTACTACTTTAACGATCACGGCTCCCAAATAGACCGCTTTGCACAATCTCTCCTAGCCAGCGCCAAAAACGAGCCCAGCCCGGCCGACGGCTACGGTGGGCAATACATTGCAGACATAGCCCAGCGTGTGCTCAAGGAACACCCGCAGGCCCTCAGCAGCCCAGACCCGCAAGAACTTTTTCGTGCCGCCGGTGTGCAATACATGTTTGCAGATATCAAAGAATCCTTAGCCAACTTTAAAGTTGAATTTGATGTCTTCTTTCACGAGAACTCCCTCTTTGAACAAGGCCTGGTGGAGCCCCTGCTCGAAAAACTTAAAGGCTCCAAAAACCTCTACCTCAAAGATGGCGCCTGGTGGCTCAAATCCACCGACTACGGCGACGACAAAGACCGGGTCGTCATCAAATCAGACGGAAAAGCAGCCTACATTGCCGGGGACATTGCCTACTTCCAAGACAAAATAAACCGGCCAGAAAACCCAGCCGATATTGCCATCTACATGCTGGGGGCAGACCACCACGGCTACGTAGCCCGCCTCAAAGCAGCAGCAGCCGCCCTCGGAGACGACCCGCAGCGAGTAGAAGTCATGATCGGCCAAATGGTTAACCTCGTTAAAGACGGCAAACCCGTACGCATGTCCAAACGAGCCGGCACCATTGTTACCCTCGAAGATCTAGTAGAAGCCGTAGGCGTTGACGCTGCCCGCTACACCCTCACCCGCTACTCGGTTGATTCAAACATTGACGTAGACCTAGACCTCCTACAAAAACAATCCAACGAAAACCCGGTCTTCTACGTGCAATATGCCCACGCCCGCACCTGTGCCTTAAGCCGTAAAGCCAGCCAAGCCGCTATAGCAGACCAGCCGGTCAACCCCTCCCTACTCACCGAAGAACTAGACCAGGAGCTCCTAGCGGTTCTAGGCCAATACCCGGCAGCAGTAGAGGCAGCCCTTAACTTTAGAGAACCCCACCGCATCGCCCGCTACCTGGAAAACCTAGCCGGCGCCTACCACCGCTGGTACGGTTCCTCCCGAGTACTGCCCCCGGCAGGCCAAGAACCAACCGATATCCACCGCACCAGGCTCCTGCTCAACAGGGCAGCTGGTCAAGTCTTATCCAACGGTTTAGACCTGTTGGGTGTTAGCGCACCGGAGAAAATGTAAATGGCAGCAGAAAGCAACCTCTACCAGCCAGACTGGCTCAAAAAACCGGAGGACCCAGCCCTTCTTGACCCAAAAATCTGGCCAAAAAACTTTAGCCGAGACCAGAAAACCGGTCAACTCTGCGTTGACGGCCAGCCGGTCTCACAACTAGTACAAGACTTTAAAACCCCCCAATACGTCCTCTCCCAAACCGCCTTTAAAACCCGGGCCCAAGAATTTAAAGAAGCCTTTGAAGAAGCCTTCGCCCGCTACGGGGCCCAGGTATCGGTCTACTACGCCGGTAAAGCCTTCCTCTGCACAGCGCTAGCCCGCTGGGTTGGCCAGCAAGGCCTTAAACTGGACACCGCCTCAGGCGGAGAACTGGCCATAGCTATTCGCGCCGGCCTCGCCGGCCAAGACATAGCCCTGCACGGTAACAACAAGTCCGCCGCAGAAATCCGTCGGGCCCTAGAATACGGAGTAGGCAGGATCGTTGCTGATTCCGTAGCAGAAATAAAACTTATTGCTCATGTGGCAGCAGACATGGGCAAGGTTGCCCCGGTCCTGTTACGGCTCACCCCGGGAGTGCACGCCGCAACGCACAGCTACATTGCCACAGCCCACGAAGACCAAAAATTTGGCCAATCCCTCCTACCCGGCTCAGCCAGCCTAGCCGGACTCAGCCCAGAAGAACTAACCCGCCTTAAACTCACCAGCCAAGACTGCTACGCCACCGTAGCCCTAGCCCTAGCCCTAGAATCACCCCATATAGATCTACGCGGCATGCACTGCCATATTGGCTCCCAAATATTCCAGGCCCAAGGGTTTGCACAAGCAGCCCAGACAGTGCTGACCTACATGCAAGAGGTTAACCAACGCTTTGGCCTAAGCCTGCCAGAAATTGACCTGGGCGGCGGCTACGGTATCGCCTATATACCCGGCCAGGAGCCGCGCAGCCCCAGCCAGATTGCCCAAGAGCTAGCAGCCGCAGTTGCCCAAACCTGCTCAAAACTGAACATGGCCATACCGCACCTCTCCTTTGAACCAGGCCGGGCTATCTCCGGGCCAGCAGGCCTAACCCTCTACACGGTAGGAACCATTAAAGATGTTTCCGTCCAAGACCAAAACCAGCAGGTGCGTATTCGCCGCTACGTCTCGGTAGACGGCGGTATGAGCGACAATGCCCGGCCCGTACTCTACGAGGCCGACTATACGGCGGTACTAGCCAACCGGCAACCCAGCGCAGATCAGCTGCTCTGCCGAGTCGTAGGTAAACACTGTGAATCCGGTGATATCGTGGTTCGTTACGTCTACCTACCCCGAGACCTACAAGCCGGTGATATTCTGGCGGTACCAGCAACCGGTGCCTACTGCTTTTCGCTCAGCTCCAACTACAACTACCTGACTCGCCCACCGGTTGTCGCAACCGCCACCGGCCAAAAAGCCCAGCTCATTGTTCGGGCAGAAACCGAAGAAGACATGCTGGCTAGAGACCTAGGCTAAAACCAGTTGGGCATGGCCACATGCTGGACACACGGCAGCTAACCTGCTTCTTTAGCCTAAAAAGCTGAGACAATGAGGATCTGCTATTCAGAGCGCACAAGAGATTCAGGAGGTCAGAGATGTCTAAACCGGACCATATTAAGGTAGCCCTGCTGGGTGCAGGTAACGTCGGCTCCCAAGTAGCCAGAATTCTGACCGAAGATTCAGAGGTTCTAGCTCAACGCATCGGGCTTCCGCTAGAACTTGTGGGCATAGCCGTTCGTGACACCAGCGCTAAACGTCACTATGAGGTTGATCCCGGCCTCTATACCACCGACGCACAAGGCCTTATTGACCAAGCCCAGGTTATTATTGAGCTCATGGGCGGCATGGAACCGGCCCGCAGCCTTATCCTCAGCGCCCTCAAGGCCGGAAAATCGGTGGTGACCGGCAATAAAGCCCTACTAGCCAAGCACGGTATTGAGTTGCAGGCAGCCGCAGCTGCCAGCGGGGCCCATCTTTCTTACGAGGCAGCCGTAGCCGGTGCTATCCCCATCCTGCGCCCCCTACGTGACTCCCTCTCTGGAGACTCAGTTAAAAGGGTACTGGGCATCATGAACGGAACCACCAACTATATTCTGGACCAGATGGATACAACCGGGGCCCCCTTTGAGCAAGCCCTGGCAGCGGCACAGGAACTAGGCTACGCTGAAGCAGACCCTACCGCAGATGTCGAAGGCTACGACGCCGCCGCCAAGGCAGCCATCGTTGCCTCCCTAGCCTTCCACTCCGAGTTCACCATGGATGATGTCCACTGCGAGGGTATCACCACCATTACTGCCGAAGACGTTGCCCAAGCCCAAGCCGACGGATACGTCATTAAACTGCTGGCTATCTGTGAGCGAGACGGCCAGGGCGTTAATATGAGGGTCAACCCCACCCTAGTTGCCCGAGACCACCCCCTAGCTTCGGTACACGGAGCCTACAACGCCGTTTTTGTTCAGGCAGATAATGCCGGGGACTTGATGTTTTATGGGCCCGGAGCCGGTGGTTCCCCCACCGCTTCAGCTGTGCTTGGAGACTTTGTCAGCATAGCTCGCCGCCTGCTGACCGGTGGAGCCGGAGTGCCAGAATCCACCTACGCCCAGCTAAAGGCTACGGGAATGAGCCAAGTTGTTACCCGCTACTCAGTAGGGATTATCGTTGACGATAAACTGGGGGTACTGGCCAACGTCACCCGGATTTTTGCTGAACACGGTGTTTCCATTCGAACCATCCGGCAAACTAAATCTAGTACAGCCGCAGGAGAGCCGGTCTCTAAAATCCGCATCGTTACCCACCCAGCCAGTGACGCTAACCTGCGTAAAACCATGGCAGTAGTGGATTCCCTAGACACGGTCCACAAGATCACCTCGGTGATCCCGGTTGAAGACCAGTAAAGATTTAACCGCCCTGGCTGGCAGGCAGAAATCAGCAAAAGAAAGGTGCAGCAGATGGCTCACGTATGGCGCGGTGTTCTTCACGAATATGAACAGCGCTTACCCTTCGGACCCGAGGTAGAGGTAGTAACCATGGGGGAGGGAGGTACCCCTCTGATTACCGTCCCAAAACTCAGTCAATTAACCGACAACCGGGTATACCTTAAATTTGAGGGAATGAACCCCACCGGATCCTTCAAAGACCGGGGCATGACGGCAGCTATCACAGCCGCCAAAGCAGCCGGAGCCCAAGCTGTAGTATGTGCCTCAACGGGAAATACCTCCGCCTCCGCAGCAGCCTACGCCCAGCAGGCAGGCATGCGCTGCGCAGTGCTGATCCCACAAGGAAAAATTGCCATGGGTAAGCTCTCCCAAGCCCTAGCCCACGGCGCAGACATTCTACAGATCCAGGGCAATTTTGATAATTGTTTAGAGGTAGCCCGCAAACTCAGCGAAAACTATCCAGTCTTTTTAGTTAATTCGGTGAATCCCTACCGTATTGAGGGCCAAAAAACTGCTGCTTTTGAAGTAGTTGATAGCCTAGGGGATGCGCCAGACTATCATTTGCTACCGGTGGGTAATGCCGGCAATATTACTGCCTATTGGAAAGGATACCGGGAATATTCCGAACCTACTGCCGACCGTGAGGGCAAAATTCTGGCAGCTGTCGCCACCAAACGGCCGACGATGTGGGGTTTTCAGGCGGCTGGTGCTGCTCCGCTGGTGCTGGGCCATCCGGTAGCTCAGCCAGAGACCATCGCCACAGCTATCCGGATTGGTAACCCGGCCTCCTGGAAGTCAGCAGAGCAGGCCCGGGACGAATCTGCTGGCCTCATTGACTCCGTCACAGACCAAGAAATTTTAGAGGCCCACCGCTGGCTTTCCAGCAAAGAAGGTGTATTTGTGGAACCCGCCTCAGCTGCCGGGGTCGCCGGTCTTCTCAAGATGCACCGAGCCGGCAAGGGGCCCCAAGCAGCCCAAATTGTTATCACAGTCACCGGTCACGGCCTTAAAGATCCGCAGTGGGCCCTGCAAACCCCGGATGGCTCTACCATAGAACCCACCGTAGTTGACTTTGACGTAGTGTCGGTTGCTGCTGCCCTGGGTCTAGATTCTTCTGGCTTGAGTTAGGGGCTGGATCACTAGGAATGATTGGAACCAGCACAAGTAATTCTTCTATGCCTGCAGACAGGCCGACTCTGGAGGAAATCTCCGGTAAGGTGAGGCTGCAGGTGCCGGCGACCAGCGCCAACCTGGGCCCCGGCTATGACAGCCTAGGGTTAGCCCTTGCCCACTACGATGAACTTGAGATAAGACGGGTTGAGCAGGGTTTAAGCTTTGAGCTCAGCGGGGAGGGCCATAACCAGGTTAGTCGAGACCAATCACACCTGGTCGTCAAGGCTATGGCACAAACCTGGGCCAGCCTGGGGATCACTGAGCTACCCGGCTTGCACATTAAAGCGGTCAATAAGATTCCACACTCGCGGGGCCTAGGGTCTTCTGCCGCCGCTATTGTTGCCGGTGTCTGTGCCGCTAACTACCTGCTCACTGAGCCCTTGAGACTCAGTGATCGGGCTGTCTTGCAGCTGTGTTCTAGCATGGAGGGCCATCCAGATAATGTTGCTCCGGCCCTCATGGGAAATTTTGTTATCTCCTACCTACAAGAGGACGGCTGGCAGGCGGTACCGGTGCCGGTGCATCCTGAGCTTAAAGCTCTTGTAGCTATTCCAGATTATCAAGTCCCCACTAAGGCTGGTCGAGCCCTGCTACCTGAGCAGGTGCCCCACCGGGACGCTGCCAGCAACTCGGGTAGGGCCGCCCTACTAACGCACGCTCTTTCTACTAATCCGGACTATCTTTTTGCCGGTACAGCCGATCTGCTGCACCAGCAGTACCGGGCCAGCGTCATGCAACCGTCTGCCGCCTTGCTGGACCAGCTTCGGCAGTGCGGTTTTGCTGCCCTCATCTCTGGTGCAGGACCCAGTGTTTTGGTCTTCGTTAGGGGAAACGATGAGCAAGATCACGTCAAGGACAGCCTTAAAAGTGTGCTTAATCACCCGGAAATCGCAAATTTTTCCGGTCGTCGCCTAAATTGGTGTGTACTACCCGTAGACATTGCCAGCAAAGGTGTTATGATTGCACGAGAAGAAAGCGAAATTTCATAAATGTTATTTCACTCGTGTCACCCAGTGTGATTGATCTTCAACCTTTAAATCGATCGGTAAGTCCGCAAAAACTTATCGCAGCATTCGGTTTTCACATTTTTCACTGCTCCGTGTGAACGGAACCATTGCGTGAAAGATATCGCTATTTTTACGATGGGCATAGTCGTGCATCAAGATAGTGTAATCCGTGGTATTTTCTTTGAACTTTTTACGCTCCCACCAGGCGAGTTGTCCAATGTAAATATATTCACGGTTCCGTGTGCAGCTAATCTGATGCTGCGCGCAGACACCATTTCTTTGTGTCATCACTAAACATCTTTCGATATTTATTCGAGGGGGAAGGAACCTTCGTGGCAGAATCCACCGACCGCACAGCGGGTACGGAAGAAAACAAGTCACCGTCTTTGAGCAGTCTTAAACTTGCTCAACTTCAGTCACTAGCATCGCAGTTAGGCATCACCGGTGCCCGCCGCATGCGTAAATCTGATTTGGTAGAGGCCATTACCAATCATCAACGTGGCGGTGTTGCCCCAGAGCCAAACCAGACCACAAATGCAGGTGCTCAAGCAGCAGGCAAACGCAGCCGTAAAAAAGCAGAGCCCCAGCAGCAGGAGGCAGAAGCCAGCACACCTGCCAGCCAGGAAGCCGGCAGCAGCCAAGAAACCCCCGCAGAGTCAGAACAAAGGCCAGCAGCCCGCCGTCGCAGCCGCCGCGCTGCTGCGCCGGCCACTGACCAGGACCAAACCGAGCTTGTTCTTCCAGCTGCCCAGGCTGAGTCCAGCAGCGGGGATCAGGACCAAGACAGCGCCAAGGAAGAAGACGCTGACAAGCAGCCCAAGACCCGCACCCGCACCCGATCCAACCGCCGTAAAAATGGCGAAAACAAGGGTGAGGACCAGGCTAAAAAAGAAAAACTAGAAACGGCTGCTGAGCAGATTGCCAAAGACCTAGCAGAACTTTCCAAGGGAGAAACCGGGGAGAAAACCGGTGGCGACAAGGCAGAAGAGCGTGGCTCCCACCGCAAACGTACCCGAGGAAACCGCAGCGATCGCCAGCAAGAAAAGGCCGAACGGGGCGAAGAGTCAGAAAAGAGCGAGCGGCCAGAGCGTTTTGAACGTAATCAAAAAAATGGCAACGGCCCCGAAGAAGATAGCCGCCGTAACCGTAACCGTAACCGCCGTGAGCGCCACAATGAACGCCGGCAGCGTAACCGGCGCAGTAATGACTGGGAAGAGCCAGAAATTGCTGAGGATGACGTCCTGGTACCGGTTGCCGGTATTCTAGACGTCCTGGATAATTACGCCTTTGTTCGTACCTCCGGTTACCTTCCCGGACCTTCGGACGTTTACGTTTCGCTCAACCAGGTTAAGCGCTACGGCTTGCGTAAGGGAGACGCCGTTGTTGGTGCTATTCGGGCTGGCCGAGAAGGAGACAAAAACAACCAGCGGCAAAAATTTAATGCCCTAATCCAGCTCACCTCCATCAACGGTTTAGATCCAGAAGAATCCAAGAACCGCCGGGACTTTACCAAGCTAACCCCGCTTTACCCGCAGCAGCGGCTCCGGCTAGAAACCGAGCCTAAAAAGCTCAGTGCCCGTGTCGTAGACCTAGTAGCTCCTATTGGCAAGGGCCAGCGTGGTTTGATCGTTTCGCCGCCTAAGGCCGGTAAAACCCTCATGCTCCAGTCCATTGCTAATGCCATTACCAACAACAATCCGGAGGTTCACCTCATGATGGTTTTGGTTGACGAGCGTCCCGAAGAGGTCACCGATATGCAGCGCACGGTTAAAGGTGAGGTTATTGCCTCTACCTTTGACCGGCCAGCCGATGACCACACCACGGTCGCCGAACTAGCCATCGAACGGGCAAAACGCTTGGTTGAGCAGGGGCTGGACGTTGTGGTCTTACTTGATTCAATGACCAGGCTGGGCCGGGCCTATAACCTCAGCGCCCCGGCCTCGGGACGAATCCTATCCGGTGGTGTAGATTCTGCCGCCCTCTACCCGCCCAAGAAATTCTTTGGTGCGGCCCGCAACATTGAAGAAGGCGGCTCGCTGACTATTCTGGCAACCGCTCTGGTAGAGACCGGTTCTAAGATGGACGAAGTGATCTTTGAAGAATTTAAGGGCACGGGTAACATGGAGCTGCGCCTGTCCAGGCAGCTGGCAGACAAACGAATTTTCCCCGCCGTTGACGTCAATTCTTCGGGCACACGCCGGGAAGAGAACCTGCTTTCACCAGAAGAAGTTAAGATTATGTGGCGCCTGCGTCGGGTTCTTGCTGGCCTGGATCAGGAGCAGGCTTTGGGGGTACTAACCTCCAAGCTACGCGACACCCAGTCCAATGTTGAGTTCTTGCTGACTGTGCAGAAGTCTGGCCTGGGCACCAACACCTCCGACTAAGAAAAGATCAGCCTGTGTACGAAATTCAGTCTTTGCTTGATGAGCATGCCCACCTGCAAAAGGAACTTGCTGACCCTGCCGTCCATGCAGACCAAGGCAAGGCCCGTAAACTGGGGCGCCGCTACGCTGAACTTAATGGGATCGTGGAAGCCTACAAGCGGGTGCTGGCCTTAAGCGGTGATCTTGAAGCCGCCCAAGAGATGGCTGCCGAAGATGCTGACTTTGCCGCTGAGGTAGAGCAGATCCAGCAGCAGCTGCCCCAAGCCCAGGAGAGGCTACGCCGGCTTTTGATTCCGCGAGACCCGGACGATGGCCGTAACGTCATCCTAGAAGTTAAGGGCGGTGAAGGCGGGGACGAAGCCAGCCTCTTTGCTGGGGACCTGCTGCGTATGTATACCCGCTATGCCGAATCAAAGGGGTGGAAGACAGAGATTATTTCTTCGACCATGACCGACGTTGGCGGTTATAAGGACGTTCAGGTTGCTATCAAGGGCAGCTCTAACGAACCGGCAGAAGGGGTCTGGGCCCACCTTAAATATGAGGGTGGGGTGCACCGGGTGCAGCGGGTTCCTACCACCGAATCCCAGGGCAGGATCCATACCTCTGCTGCGGGTGTGCTGGTTTTTCCGGAAGTGGATGAACCCGAAGAAATAGAGATTTCCCAAAATGATCTTAAGATTGATGTTTACCGCTCTTCCGGTCCCGGGGGCCAGTCGGTTAACACAACGGATTCGGCAGTCCGCATTACCCACCTGCCCACCGGCATTGTGGTTGCTATGCAAAACGAGAAGTCTCAAATTCAGAACCGGGAAGCTGCCATGCGTGTTTTACGGGCCCGCCTCTTAGCCTGGCAGCAGGAACAGATTGATGCGGAAAACGCCCAGAAGCGCCATTCTCAGGTAAGAACTATGGATCGTTCCGAGCGGATTCGTACCTATAACTTTCCCGAGAATAGGATCGCAGACCACCGCACCGGCTACAAGGCCTATAACCTGGATGCCGTCTTGGACGGCAACCTGGACCCGGTGGTACAGTCTGCCATCGAGATGGACGAGGCGCACCGGCTTCAAGAGCTAGGCCAGGATGAGGGTTAGCCTTCTTGACTAGAGGAAAATCCCTGCCCGGTCATAGTTTAGCTGAGCTACTTGACCGGGCCAGCTCCCGGCTGAGCGCTGCGGGCATTGATCAGGCGCGAGCCGATGCCGAGCTGCTGGCTATCTACTGCTTCAAAAAGCAAGAAGGGCGCCAGCTGTCCCGGGGGCGCCTACAAGCCTTGGCCCTTGCCGGTTTGCTGGAACTGAGCCCCGACTTTGTGGCCTACTACGAGCAGCTACTAGACCAACGTGCTAGCAGGGTGCCACTGCAGCACATTACGGGCGTAGCCTATTTTAGGTCCCTGGAGTTAAAGGTGGGTCCGGGGGTTTTTGTGCCCCGGCCAGAGACAGAGCTGTTAGTCTCTTATGCCTTGGACTACGTGGACCGGGCTCTAGCCGCTGGAGCAGAGCAGCAACTGCGGGTGATTGACCTGTGCACCGGTTCTGCCGCTATCGCCCTGAGTTTAAAGACGGAGCGACCGCATTTAGAGGTTTATGCGGTTGAAGTCAGTGAGCTGGCCCATGCCTGGGCCCGGGAAAACCTGGCTGCTAGCGGTGTTCACTTAATTCTTGGGGATGCCCGGCAGGTTTCACCCGAGCAGGAGGCTACTTTTGATCTGGTGACCTGTAATCCTCCCTATATTCCTACCGCTGCCCGCCCCAGTGAGCCTGAGGTGCGTGACCATGACCCCCACCTTGCCCTCTATGGGGGCAGCCCCGATGGTTTAGCTATTCCGGCAGCCATGGTTGATGCGGCCTATCGGCTTTTAAAACCCGGGGGTATGCTTATCCTGGAGCATGCCCATACTCAGCGGCAGGCCTTAAGCAGTATTATTCAAGGGCAGGGTTTTGTGCAGCTAAAAACGAGGGATGATCTGCTGGGCAGAGCCCGCCATATTAGTGCTCTTAAGGCTTAAGGCTTGGGCAGGGCTAGCAAGTTCACAGCTGCTATTCTTGCTGCTAATACCCTTTGACCCTCGGTGACATGAGAGAATGAATCCTGTGAATGCAACAGTTTACTCAACGGATACGGACGAAACCCGGCTGGAAGCTATCATGGCCGCCCAAACGGCGCTGCGGGATAAGCAAACCATTGTTATTCCTACAGATACCGTTTATGGGATTGCGGCGGATGCCTTTAGCCCAGAAGCTGTTGAAAAACTCTTGGCGGCTAAGGGGCGTTCTCGTACTATGCCGCCACCGGTCCTTATCTTTGATGAGGCAGTGCTGCCCGGTTTAGCGGATGAGGTCTCCGGTGATGCAACCGCCCTGGCCCGCGAGTTTTGGCCGGGGGCGCTGACCCTCATCCTCTATAGTCAGCCCTCCCTTAACTGGGATTTGGGCCAGACTCAAGGTACCGTCGCCTTACGTGTCCCGGACGATCCACTTGCCATTGAGCTACTGCGCCAGAGCGGGCCTTTAGCCGTTTCTTCTGCCAACAAGACCGGCCTGAAAGCTGCTACTACGGCCCAGGAGGCTGCTGAGCAGCTGGGCCAAGATGTTGAACTTATTCTTGACGGCGGGCCGCGCCCTCTGGGGGAGCAGGATCCTCAAGAAGAGGTCTTACCTTCCACCATTGTTGACTGCACCTCAAAGAGGTTGGTCCTTGTCCGGCAGGGGGCTATTAGCCTTGAGCAGCTCAGGCGGGTCGTACCTAGCATTATCAGCAAGGAAGAATTAGAGGCAGAAAATAGGGCCGCTTCTGCACGCCAGCTGGAGCAAGAACCGCTTGATCAGGAGGATCTGGAGGATTCAGGGGATCAAGAGCAGTCGGATTCAGCCAGTTCGGGTCAGGCCGGCCTGAGGGCTTCTGCGCCGGCGCCGGGGTCTTTAAATTCAAGACTGCTGGCTTCTGCACCAGCAGCCACGGGGGTGGATCAGATACGGAGCAAGCAGGCTTACCGGATGGAGCAGCAGACTCAGCCGGATTACCGCACAAAACCCCTAAGCGTTAGCCAGGCCCAGGCCCTTGTTTTTGCGGGTCAGGACAAAAAAGAGCCTCTAGAAGAGCAATAGAGCCCTAGCTGGCTTTTGCCCCGGCCTTCTTAAGCGTATTTGCGGTCCTTCTTTTTGCCCAGGGCAGTGTGGGCAGTCCGCAGGACTTCTCGAACCCGGGCTTCGGGAATAAGTTGGTGGCTTCGAGCCCAGGAATCGTCAATATCTTGGCCAAACCACATGACTTCGGCCCGTCGAACCGAACCCTGAAAACGGTCGTTAAGAGCCCGGGAGAGGGCGTAGCCTAGCTTAATGCTGGCAGCACAGAAGGGCCTGGGTAGTTTAAAGGGAAAGCGCCGGCCGGCATCAATGAGCACCGATTCACAGGTGCTGCCTTCCCAAGGTTGAACAACGATAGGGGGCAGCTCGCTCTCAAACTGCCCAACCATAGAGACAAATTCTGCCAACCCGTAAGAGGAAGAGACCGGGGACTTACCCTTGCCTGTGCCGGCAACAGACGAGAAGGGGGAAGAGGCAATCTTAGCAAAGGCTTCCGTGGTTCGTCTGCCGGCGCCTTGAACACTGGTTGCCCGCACAATGCAGACTTCTACCGCGTGATCGGGGGCCACCTGAACCGGGGCAAAGGAAGGCGCAGCCGGTAAGGATGATGCCGGTGAGCCGGGGGCAGAACCGGCAGCAGCGGATTCTTTGACAAAATCTCTGAGGGCTAGGAGGACTTCTTCTCCTAGTGCTTTAGAAAAAGAGTAGGCCGAAAAGGGCTGGGTAGTCGGTGAAGCATCAAGGGTTTTGACCGGGCCCTGAACGGCGGCCGATGACATATGAATAACCCGTTTAACCCCGGTGCGCTGGGCCGCTATAGCAATAACGGCGGGAAGGAGGGCATTAGCACCAATCAGGGGGGAGAGGTCCTGCTGGTTGGGGGCGGCCAGACCGGAGGCGTTAACAACCACCTGTGCTCCGGCAAAGGAATCAGCTAAGGAATCAATGATCCCTTCTAGCCTGCGAGCTTCTTTAATAAGGCTTTGGGCCTGCCTATGATTTGAAGCAAGCCGAGGAGCTTCAATAGGTTCTGCATCAATCCCGTCTGCCCGTAGTCGGGTTAAGATTGAGGAACCAACAAAACCGCTGGCACCTATTACCTTCCAAGCTGAACTGGTCACTTCAACACCTTTCTTACGCGGTTAACCCTACTAGAGGGTTACCACATAACTTTCCCATAGATGTACAAGAAATAGAACGTCAGACACAGGGGGCTAAGGACGCAATATTCTTTATTTTTACCCTGTGGATGCTGATGGCGGGTGAAGTGCAGCCATCTATTCAGTAAAATGTCTTCAGTCCTGTTGTGCTAGGTTTTCCGGTGATTCTTATGCAAGACCTGCTTAACCTATAAGCTCACGGGTTGCCTGATAAAAATCTGAAAGGATTTGGTCACACACACTATGACCAGCGATTCTTCCTTGTCTCCTTCCGGGCCAAGCCTTGCCGAACATTGCATTATTGCGGTTGTTGTAACCTACAACCGCCAAGACCTGCTTAAGCTGACCCTAGCGGGTATTGCCTCTGGGCAGATGGTTCCGCACCGGGTTATTGTTGTCAACAATGCCTCTGATGATGGCACGGCAGATTACCTGGCTCAGCTGGATTACCCACTAGAACTTGAGATTATTAATCTGACAAAAAATCTGGGCGGTGCCGGCGGCTTCACCGTTGGAATAGACCGGGCTCTCTATGGCTGGCAGGCAGATCTAGTCTGGGTCATGGACGACGATACAGAGCCAACCCACAAGACCCTGGCGGCCAGTTACACTGCCTGGCAGCGCTATAGCCTGTCCGGGGCGCAGGCGCCGGCCTTTGTCGCCTCCAGGGTGGTGTGGGAGGACGGCCGTGATCACCCCATGAACACCATGCGTACCATGTTTGCTGCCGGTGCCCGCCGTCACCAGCGGGCCCGAGCGGTAGGCGCTAGGCCGGTTCGTTCTGCTTCTTTTGTTTCCTTGCTGATGGACGCGGCTGTGATGCGCCGGGTTGGCCTGCCTTTAGCGGATTTCTTTATTTGGAACGATGATTTTGAGTATTCCACCCGCCTTGCCTACGGTCGAGATGGCCTTGCCTGCCCGGAATCTGTGGCCATTCATCACACAAAAACTTTTGGTACAACCGATGCCAACCCGGGGCCACGTTTTTACTACGATGTTCGTAATAAACTTTGGGTTTTCTTTCGCCGTAGAAGTCTTTCCCCCTTGGAAAAATTGCTCTACGGTGGCTCCACTGCCAGGCTCTGGGCCAGCACCCTCTTGCGCACCCGGGACAAAAAAACCTACCTTGCTTACCTGGGCCGCGGGCTGCGTCATGCTCTGCGGCCACCGCGCTCTAATACCGCCGTCTTGCAGGGCGTCTACAGTTTAGAAAGTGAGCAGCTGGCCCAGAGCCTAGCAGCTCAAGCCGGCCAGCAGGATCCTGAATTTTCCGTTTTGATGAGTGTTTATAGTCAGGATCAGCCAGAATTTTTACAGCGGGCTTTAGCCTCTAACACCCTGGAGCAGACCCGGGCGCCCCAGCAGCTGGTGCTGGTTAAGGACGGGCCGCTGGGTGCTGAACTTGAGCGGGTGATTAGCGACTGGCAGCAGCGGCTGGCTCAGCAGTCGCAGATAGAGCTGACGCTGGTAACTTTGGAGCAAAACCTTGGTTTAGCTCAAGCTCTCAATCATGGACTGGCTGCCTGCCGGCATAACATAGTGGCCCGGGCCGATGCCGACGATATTTCCTTGCCGGAGCGTTTTGCCAGCCAAGTAGGGATCCTGGCCGGCAGTGAGCTGGCAGTTTTGGGAGCCGCTATGTACGAAGTGGACGAAGGGGACAGCCGAATCGAAGCTACCCGCCACCCCCTTGAAGGGGATGCAGCTATTAAAAAGGTCCTGGCAGCGCGTAACCCTATTTTTCATCCCACGGTTGTTTTTAAGAAGTCAGCTGTCCAGGCTGTCGGGGGCTACGAGGAAGTTCCCGGTGCGGAGGACTACTGGTTATGGACCAGGATGGCCCAGGCCGGTTTTAGCTTTAGGAATCTGCCTGAACCTCTGGTTAAGTATCGAACGGGTGCCGGTGTTTACAGTAGGCGGGGCGGTTGGGCTGCCTTTAAAAAAGACCTACAGCTACAAGGCTGCCTCTACCGGGGCCAGGCATTTGGCGCGGTCCAGCTGGCCTATAACCTGGGCTTACGCTGCCTCTACCGGGCTGTTCCACAGCCGCTGCGGCAGAAATCTTTTCGGTTTTTAATTGGGGCTAGAAAGCAGCCTTTTCAGAGCTCGACTCATTCGGTAGCGGCGAAAGGAAAATAGTTGGTGTCGAATTCCCCCGTTAGCCAAAGCATCCCCATTGTTGTTCAAAATACTAATGAACGTAAACCCTGGTGGCGCTTTGTTCAGATGTGCCTGGATTCTTTGGCCTGGCTGATTGCCCTACCAATTGGTTTTATGCTGCGCTATGGCGATGTCGACCGCATTAATCCCTTAGGTTTTACTATTGTTGCGCTGATGGCTATTGCCTTGCAGCTGGGGCTGGGTTTTGCGGTGGGGCTTTACCGGGGGCGGTATTCTTACGGTTCTTTTCCTGAAGGTAAGGTTCTTTTTCCCGTAGTTGTTCTGGACGTTATTCTGATCCAAGGGGCCTTGCTCCTTTTTGCCTGGCATATTGAGGTTCCCCGCTCGGTTGTTATTATCGCCTTCCCCTTTGCCGTTATGGCCATGATGATTATGCGCTATGCCAAAAGAATCATTGAGGATATTAATAACCGGCCAGATTTAATTCTGAGCGAGCCGGTTATTGTGTATGGCGGTGGGTTTGTGGGGCGGTCCCTGATTTCTTCGCTGATGTCGGATCCAGAATCTAAGTACCGGCCAGTTGCTATTGTTGATGATGATCCAGCCTTACGTAATGCCAGAATCCATTCGGTAAACGTGATGGGCAGGGGGAATGATCTACCTGCCCTAGCTAAAAGACTTAACGTTTCAAAAGTCTTTTATGCCATGAGTAACCCCAATGAAAAAGCCTTTGAACGTTTAAGCCTCAAGATGCGGCAGCAAAACGTTGAGGTTCATAAGATTACGGGTATGATTTCTGATCTTACCGGCAGGGCGGGGGATGAGCCGGAGGACGCTAACCGGATGATCCTTGAAGGGGTACGCGGTAAGATTGACTATGACATCAACCACGAGGATATTAGTTCTTATCTGGCCGGTAAACGGGTTTTGGTAACCGGTGCCGGTGGATCCATCGGTTCGGAGCTGTGCCGTCAGATTGTTAAATATAACCCGGCTGAACTTATGCTTCTTGACCGGGACGAGACTCTGCTGCTGGACAGCAAATATTCTTTGCTGGGCAGTACGGCCTTGGACGATAACTGTATTATTTTGGCCGATATTAGGGACCAGGAAGCCTTGCAGGCCATTTTTGAGGAGCGGCGCCCTCAGGTTGTTTTTCATGCTGCTGCCCTTAAACATGTCTCATCCTTGGAGGCCTACCCTAAAGAAGCCTGGAAAACTAACTCCCTGGGGACCAGAAATGTGCTTGAAGCTTCAGCTGAGGTTGATGTTGAAGTTTTTGTTAACATTTCAACCGATAAGGCTGCTGATCCCACAACTGCTTTGGGCCAGTCTAAACGTACGGCAGAGATGCTCTGTAGCTGGTATGGCCAGCAGACGGGGCGCCGCTATGTTTCGGTACGGTTTGGTAATGTGTTTGGCTCCCGAGGTTCGGTTAAACCTATTTTTACGCGGCAGATTAAGGACGGCGGCCCTATTACGGTCACCCATCAGGATGCAACCCGTTTCTTTATGCTCATACCGGATGCCTGTTTGCTGGTTATGCTGGCGGGTGCCCTGGGTAACTCTGGTGACGTTTTGGTTCTTGATATGGGTAAACCTGTTCGAATTTATGATGTGGCAGAGAATCTACGCCGGCTCTATGAAAGGTACGATGTAGATATCCGCATTACGCAAATGCGTCCTGGGGAAAAACTTGAAGAAGTGCTCTTTGGAAAAGATGAAGTGATGGAGCGTAGCCAGAAGAACCATTTTATTTCGCACGCTAAAACCCCTGCCCTTGACCCTGCCGATCTTGACTATGCCAGTTGGCATCAGAACTATTTGGAACATCGCGGTTATGAACGGGCCGAGCATAGGGGGCAGCAATAATGCGGTTCGGTATCTTAGAGCTTCTTGTTCTGCCGGGTCTTACCGCCGGGCTTTTGGGTTTTTTGCTTCCTTTTGCGCTTCGGCCCCTGCTGCATCGCTGGAATTTGGTAGATCTACCGACTCAGCGTTCCTCCCATAGCCAGCCTACTTTTCGTGGGATGGGCCTGGCTACAGCCAGTGCCGCTAGTTTTGCCTTTGCGCTGGCCTTGCTGCTGGGTATTATCCACACGGATCGCTCCGTGGCCCTGGCTGTACTGTGCGGTATGCTCGGCAGCGCTGCCCTAGGTTGGATGGAAGATTTTCGCGGTGTTTCTATTAAGGTCAGGCTGGCTGTGCAGCTGCTGCTGGCCTTTGGGGTAACAACCGCTATTAGCTTTAATTTGCAGACCTCGCCCTGGTGGATTCCCCTGGGTGTTTTTGCTATCACGGCCTACATTAATGTTGTTAATTTTATGGACGGTATTAACGGAATTTCCGGCCTGCACGGTTTGGTGGTGGGCAGTTTCTATGCCTATGCAGGCTGGGTTAATGCTATGCCTTGGCTGGTTGTTGGTGGCATCAGTTTAGCCCTGGCCTACCTTGCTTTTTTGCCCTGGAATGTGAGGCCGGGCAAAAATGTTTTTTTGGGGGATGCGGGATCCTATTTTTTGGGTGGTGCTGCTGCCTCTATGGCCGTGGGTGCCTTCTTGTCGGGCATCTACGTGGAGTACATTCTTTCTCCGCTGATGGTTTACCTGGTGGATACCGGGTTCACCCTCTTGAGACGCATTATTAAGGGGGAGCAGTGGTATAAGCCCCACCGCAGCCACATCTACCAGCAGCTGACGGATTTGGGATTTTCGCACACCGCCAGTGCCTTGCTGGTGGCCGCTATTAGTGTACTGATTTCCCTCATTACTATTAGTGCCTTGCCTTATGAGACCCAAAATGCTCTTTGGGCTGGAATTCTTGTGCTGCTTATTTTGCTTGCTTACTTAGCCTTGCCCAGTATCTTACTTAAGGTTAAGCGTGCCAGGCGGTAAAGGAGCCAGTAATAATTCGCCTTTTAAATGCATATTTAATTCGGTGAGTAAAAGGGCCCCTTATGCCCTTGTAGCAGGTACTATTGTGGGAGCATTGTTTGCAAAAGTTCCGGGTGCTGCCGGATTTTTAGCCGGGTCTTGCCTGGTTCATATCTGGTTTATGCTTGATATTTTTGTGGCAATACGGGCTGAGAAAAAGTCGATGACGGAAGTAGCCAGACGACTTCTTATTGCCTACCTGCTTAAAGCAATGCTAGGTATGGTGGTTCTTGTGCTGCTGCCTTTACCGGCTCTTGTTCGTCATGGCTGGTTGCTGGTGGGGGCGGTTACTACCGTTATTATCTGGCTTGTGCTGAGCATGACAGCAATTATGAAGATGCGTATCCTTTATTTTGACGACAGCGACTAGAACTGGGCAAAGGCACAAGGAGAATCCAGCCTTGAATAAGTCAAGCGACAAGTGGTGGCAGGGTGATAAATCCTTGCGTACTGCTGGTGAACTCGTTTCTGGCGGGGGACTAGCCGGTGCATTAATGACCCTACTCTACGTCATACTCGGCATTGTGATCTGGAGTTTGGTAGGCTATGGGCTGGATCGCCTTTTGGGAACCAGCTGGATTGTTTGGCTAGGTCTGGTCGTGGGAGCCTGCGGAGGTTTTTACCTGGTCTATTACCACATGCAAAACAGTAATAAGTAAAGATCTTTCGAATCACAGTATGTACTTGATGTCATTAGGGTTGCAGAAGCAACTGATGCAAGCAGCAAGAAAGGACTTGCCTTGATCGTAGACGGTCTACTAAACGCCGCTGGAGCTTATCAGGCTCCTACGGTGGAGGAGATGCACCTCCCCGATATTTTTACCGCCGGCTCTTTTGGGTTTGGCAAGCAGATGCTGCTGGTGCTCTTGTCCGTTGTTATTGTTGCTGCTTTTTTCCTGTGGGCTGGCCGTAAGCGGGCTATGGTTCCGGACAAAGGTCAGTTCCTGGCCGAAATGGGCTATGGCTTTGTCCGTAACTCCTTAGGTAAACAGCTCATTGGGGCCCACCATTTTAAACCTTTTGTGCCCCTGCTCTTTACGGCATTTTTCTTTATTCTGATTAATAACCTGTATGGATCCATTCCGCTGGTACAGTTGCCCACCATGTCCCATCCCGGTTCGGCCTATATACTGGCCGCTATTGCCTGGTTAACCTGGGTTGGTGTCGGTATTAAACGTAAAGGTTTTGGCCCCTTCTTTAAAGACCTCACGATGCCGCCGGGTGTGCCTGCTATTCTTTATGTCATCCTGGTGCCGATCGAATTTCTTTCTAATCTACTCATTCGCCCGGTAACTCATGCTCTGCGTCTTTTTGCCACCATGTTTGGTGGTCACATGGCCATGATGGTGGCCGCCTCTCTTACTCAGTACCTGATTGTTGAGGTGGGTGGCTTTGGCGCGGTCACTTCTATTGCTTCCGGAGCCCTGGGTCTCTTCCTCTACTTCCTGGAATTGATGATCCAGTGTATCCAGGCTTACATCTTTGCCCTACTCCTGGCTGTCTACATTCAGGGATCGGTCTCTGAAGGCCACTAAAGATTTCTCGCTTGAAAATATCAGGCGTTGAAAAAAACCACCCGCGCTTGCGGGTTGTGATTGCACACAATCTAACTCTGCTCGTTCATTATCCGGCGGGCACTGTTGAAAGGAAAACTATGGAAACTGTTGTAGTCGACGGCTCATTGAGCGCAATCGGTTATGGCCTGGCTGCTATCGGCGGCGGTATTGGCGTAGGTCTAATCTTTGCTGCTTACATGACCTCTGTTGCTCGCCAGCCCGAATCTCAGCGCACCCTGCAGCCTATGCTCTTCATGGGTTTTGCTGTGGTTGAAGCTTTGGCCATTCTGGGCCTGGTACTGGCCTTCTTGTAAGCCGTACCGCCAGTCACCTTGACCAAACCTACAGAACAGGATTTTCCCTATGTCACTTTTGATGGCTGCCGAGGAGGGCGCTAACCCCCTTGTCCCCAATATCTGGGAAATAGTCATTACCGCCATTGGGTTCCTGATCCTCCTCTTCATCGTAACCAAGTACGTTATTCCGATGTTCGAAACGATCTATCAGGAGCGTAAGGAAGCGATTGAGGGCGGTCTTGCAAAAGCTGAAAAAGCCCAGGCAGAAGCTGCCGCAGCCCGCGATGAGTACGACCAGCAGCTCAAACAGGCGCGGCTGGAAGCACAGCAGATTCGTGAAGCTGCCAACTCTGAAGGAGAAGCAATCCTTGCAGAGTTTAAGGAACGAGCCACGGCTGAAGCTCAGCGCATCACCGATAATGCCCAGAAAGCAATCCAAGCTGAACGAACAGCTGCCCTTGTTTCGCTTCGTCAAGAAGTGGGAACTTTGGCCAGTGAGCTTGCCGGTAAGATTGTGGGCGAATCCCTCCAAGATGATGAGCGGTCGGCTCGTGTGGTAGATCGTTTTCTTGCTGACCTTCAGGCCGAGCAGCAGAATGAAGGTGCTACTCGCTAATGGCAGGAGTATCTACTGAATCACTGAAGAAGGTGGAGCAGGTTCTTTCCGTTAACCTTGCGGTAAGCCCTGACCGACTAGCTACCGAATTATTTGCCGTCGTCGACGTCCTTGATGCAGACGGCGGCCTGCGCCGTGCTTTGACTGACCCAGCCCGGCCCGAACAGGCTCGGGAAGGTATTGTCCGAGCTCTTTTTGGTGGCAAAATCTTAGAGTCTACAACCAATGTTGTCAGTGCAGCGGCAGCTGCTCGTTGGTCGGCAGAGCGAGACCTAGCTGATGCTCTAGAAACAGCTGCTGTTGTTGCGCTTGCTGTTTCTGCAGAATCTCGCGCTGGTATCGCCGGCTTAGAAACTGTTATTAACGAGTTACTTACCTTTGTTAACTCCGTTAATTCCTCAGCTCAGGCCCAGATTGCCTTAACCGATGATCGGGCCAGCGCGCAGGCAAAAAAGAAGCTAGCTTTAGTTCTTGCTGGCCAACCAAGTAGCCCAGAGGGCCGCCTGCTGATTGAACGAGTTAGCCAGGCCCCCCGTGGCTTAACACCGGCACGGCTAGCAGATTCATTTGTTGAAATTATCGTCAAGCGTCAGAACCGTTCCATTGCCCGCGTCACGACCGCTCGTGCCTTGACCGAAGCACATATTGAGCAGCTTCGTGCAGGCCTATCCAAGGCCTACGGCAGGGAACTTAAGCTAGATATCACCGTTGATCCTTCATTAATTGGTGGTCTGCGTGTTCAAGTCGGCGACGAAATAATGGACGCAAGCGTTCAAACTCGTATAGCTGATTTGAACCGATCCATCGCATAGCTAGGACAATGCCGGTAAACGGTGATTTAGCAGATACAGGTGTACGGCCCCGTTCCCGTACACAGCAGGTTGTGGACGGGAACGAAACCGTATAAGCAAGTTTGGTCTGGTTCTCTAAGCCAGAGGGCAGGCCGTATATAAGGAGAGCAGGGACACAAGATGGCCGATTTGACCATCAATGCCGATGAGGTTCGTCATGCGCTGAAGGAATTCGCCGCATCCTACGAACCCGGCACAGCAGAACGAGTAGAGGTGGGTCGGGTAGCGTCTGCATCAGACGGTATTGCCCGCGTCGAGGGCCTTCCCTCTGTTATGGCTAATGAGTTGCTTCGTTTTGAAGACGGTACTTTAGGCCTGGCTCAGAACCTTGACACCCGCGAAATTGGTGCAATCATTCTCGGTGATTTTTCGGGCATTGAAGAAGGCCAGCAGGTACACCGCACTGGCGAGGTTCTTTCCGTACCCGTTGGTGAGGGCTACCTGGGCCGGGTTGTTGACCCGCTGGGTAACCCCATCGACGATCTGGGCCCAATCAGCGCAACTGAGGGTAGACGTGCCCTAGAGTTGCAGGCTCCCGGGGTAACCATGCGTAAGTCGGTGCATGAGCCGCTGCAAACTGGCCTAAAAGCTATTGACGCTATGATTCCGATTGGCCGTGGCCAGCGTCAGCTCATTATTGGAGACCGTCAGACCGGTAAAACGGCTATTGCGGTGGACACCATTTTGAACCAGAAGGCTAACTGGGCTTCGGGAGACCCCAGCAAGCAGGTACGTTGTATCTACGTTGCTGTTGGCCAGAAGGCCTCTACTATTGCTGCCGTGCGCCATACCCTGGAGACAAACGGTGCCCTAGAATACACCACTATTGTGGCTGCACCGGCCTCCGACGCAGCCGGTTTTAAATACCTGGCACCCTATACTGGCTCTGCTATTGGCCAGCACTGGATGTACGGTGGTAAGCATGTTCTGATTATCTTTGATGATCTCTCCAAGCAGGCTGAAGCCTACCGTGCAGTTTCTCTTTTGCTGCGTCGGCCTCCAGGACGTGAAGCCTACCCCGGCGATGTTTTTTACCTACACTCCCGCCTTTTGGAGCGTTGCGCTAAACTCTCTGATGAACTCGGTGCTGGTTCCATGACCGGCTTCCCCATTATTGAGACCAAGGCCAATGACGTTTCTGCCTTCATTCCGACCAACGTTATTTCTATTACCGATGGTCAGATCTTCTTGCAGTCAGATCTCTTTAATGCCAACCAGCGTCCGGCTGTTGATGTTGGTGTTTCGGTTTCCCGTGTGGGTGGTGCAGCTCAGACTAAGGCAATGAAGAAGGTCTCCGGCACCCTCAAGCTGGATCTGGCCCAGTTTAGGGCTATGGAAGCCTTTGCCATGTTTGCTTCCGACCTAGATGACGCCTCTAAACAGCAGCTGACTCGCGGTGCCCGCCTGACCGAACTCTTGCGTCAGCCGCAGTACACACCCTATGCCATGGAAGAACAGGTTGCCTCCATCTGGGCCGGCACCAAGGGTTACCTTGACGACCTAGAGGTTTCGGACGTTCTTCGCTTTGAGAAGGAATACATTGATTACCTTCGCCGCAACAGTAGTGTGCTAACCAGTATTGCCGAGACGGGCAAACTGGAAGACGACTATGTTGCCGAGCTGAAAGCCGGTGTGGAAGCAGTTAAGCGTGACTTCCGTTCTGAGGGAACCAGCCATCTTGTTGAGGCTGGGCACGAGGAACACAAGCCGGTTTCGGACTCAGAAGTATCCCAGGAAACCATCGGTTAGCGATTGCTCCCTGGTCGGTTAGCCTCTGAAAAGTTAGAGGCTAATTTCAGGGACTGAAAGGAAGCTCTATGGGAGCCCAAATTAGGGTTTACCGCCAAAAGATTGCTTCGACTTCGTCGATGAAAAAAATCTTTAAGGCGATGGAGATGATCGCGACCTCTCGCATTAGCAAGGCACGGAGGAGCGCAGATTCTGCTAGCCCCTACGCCGCGGCACTGACCAAGGCTGTTACTGCTATTGCCACCCAACACTCGGTGCAGCATCCGCTGATTGCAGCACCCCAGGCCCAGCATCGTCGATCGGCTATTCTGGTGATGACCAGCGATCGTGGTTTAGCCGGTTCCTATTCTTCGGCTGTTTTGAAAAAAACTGAAGGACTAATAGAGAAACTGCGCTCTGAAGGCCGTGAGGTTCAGCTTTACCTGGTGGGCCGAAAGGCTAAGTCCTATTTTGACTTTAGGGAACGCCCCTATGAGCGCTCCTGGGAAGGCAATACCGACAACCCCAACGTTGAGATGGCTGTCCAAATGCGTGAGGCCCTCTTGGATGCCTTTCTTCGCCCCTATGAGCAGGGTGGGGTAGACGATTTGCACCTGGTTTACACCGAATTTGTGTCGATGGTAACCCAGGAGACCAAGATTCTAAGGCTTCTTCCCATTGCGGTGGCAGATGCCCACCAGATTGGTGAAGAGATTGTTCCCGGTCAGCAGCTGGAAGCTGACCAGTTTGAGCAGAGGGCAGCCTTTGAGTTTGAGCCCAGCCCGCAGGAGGTCTTGGACGAGCTACTACCTCGTTACATTGCCTCCAGGCTTTATGCCTGCCTGCTTGAGGCAGCAGCCTCGGAGTTAGCTTCGCGCCAACGCGCTATGAAGTCTGCCGGGGATAACGCCGATGAGCTGGTGAAGAAATACACTCGTCTAATGAACAACGCCCGTCAGGCCGAAATTACCAACGAGATCTCAGAGATTGTTGGTGGGGCTGATGCCCTGGCCGCCTCCTAGCAGTAAAGTAACTATTAAACTTCTCTAACAGGTAAGTGAGAATAATGACCTCCACTATCAATGAAGCGGCAACTGCGCCGACTCAGGGTGCTAACGGGCGCATCGTGCGCGTTATTGGCCCTGTGGTTGACGTTGAGTTTCCGGCCGGACAAGTTCCGGATGTCTATAATGCGCTGACCACTGAGCTCAAACTCGGCGGCGAAACCTCTACCATCACCTTCGAAACAGCACAGCACTTGGGTGATTCCATTGTGCGTGCTATCTCCCTGAAAGGCACTGATGGCTTGGTTCGTGGCCAGACCGTGGTTGACACCGGGGCGCCCATTACTGTGCCCGTTGGTGACGGGGTTAAAGGCCACATCTTTAACGTGCTCGGTGACGCTCTTGACGTTGACCAGTCCGAAATCACAGCAGATGATTTTTGGTCTATTCACCGGAAGGCTCCCGGCTTTGCCGAGCTTGAGGGTTCCACCGAGATGCTGGAAACCGGTATTAAGTCCATTGACCTGCTGACCCCCTACATCAAGGGCGGTAAGATCGGTCTTTTTGGTGGTGCCGGTGTTGGCAAGACCGTCTTGATCCAGGAAATGATCACCCGTGTTGCCCGTAACTTTGGTGGTACCTCGGTCTTTACCGGCGTGGGTGAACGTACCCGTGAGGGTAACGACCTCTGGGTTGAGATGGAAGAAGCCGGGGTGCTCAAAGATACTGCCCTGGTTTTTGGTCAGATGGATGAGCCACCAGGAACCCGTTTGCGGGTGGCCCTGACCGGTCTAACCATGGCTGAGTACTTCCGTGACGTTAAAAAACAGGACGTGCTGCTCTTTATTGACAATATCTTCCGCTTTACCCAGGCCGGCTCTGAGGTATCCACCCTGCTAGGGCGCATGCCTTCAGCTGTGGGTTACCAGCCTAACCTAGCTGATGAAATGGGTCTTTTGCAGGAGCGTATTACCTCAACGCGTGGGCACTCCATCACCTCTATGCAGGCTATTTATGTGCCCGCTGACGACTACACTGACCCTGCCCCCGCTACCACCTTTGCCCACCTGGACGCTACAACGGAGCTGAGCCGTGAGATTGCCTCGCGCGGTCTCTACCCGGCTATTGATCCGCTGGCCTCGTCTTCACGTATTCTTGACCCCCAGTACATTGGCCAAGAACACTATGACACCGCCATCAAGGTTAAGGCTATTTTGCAGGAGAATAAAGAGCTGCAAGATATTATTGCCATCCTCGGTGTGGACGAGCTCTCTGAAGAGCAGAAAGTGGTGGTTTCTAGAGCCAGGCGTATTGAGCAGTTCTTGTCTCAGAACACCTACACTGCTAAGCAGTTTACCGGTGTTGAAGGCTCAACTGTTCCGTTGAAAGAAACCATTGAGTCCTTCCAGATGATCTGCAAGGGCGAGGTTGATCATATTCCTGAGCAGGCCTTCTACAACATCGGTGGTATGGATGACGTCTTCCGCCGCTTCGAAGAAATCAAGGCAGAGACTGGGGCCAAGTAATCATGGCACTTAAGGTCGAAGTTGTATCCCGGGAGCATAAGGTGTGGACCGGTGAGGCCAGCTATGTGCGGGCCCGCTCTCTTTCGGGTGATATTGGTATTATGCCGGGCCATATTCCTACCATGGCTCTCTTGGCTGACGATGGGGAGCTGCTGATCAAGCCCCTGGAGGGTGAAGATATTGTTACCCGCCTTCAGGAGGGTTTTTTGACGGTCTCTAACGACAGGGTCACTATTGCCGCTAAGCATGCCCGCGTAGACTAGGGCGGCTTATGGCCTAGATCCCGGTTAAGAAAAAGTTTCTGCCCGGCAGTGAGGGGGTAAAATCCCCGTGCTGCCGGGCAGAAACTTTTACAGAGCTCGAAAGGGAAAGCATATTCCTAGTGCAACAATGGATAAGTTTCTCATCGAGGATTTCCATCCTAGCTCGTTGAGCTCAACTATTTAAGGAATTTTGTGAAAGCAGCCCAGCTTACCAACTACAACAAAAACAATCTTGAACTTCAGCTTCAAGAAATTCCCACCCCAATACCTACAGAGGGCCAGGCATTGGTGAAGGTTCTCACCGCCGGAGTTAACCCGCTTGACAATATGATTACCCGGGGCGAGGTCAAACTTATCACCCCTTATCAATTACCGCTGACAGCGGGAAATGAACTGGTGGGAACGATTGAATCCATTAAAGGTACTAGTCACGGCTTATCTCTTGGTGATCGTGTCTTTGCCCGGTTGCCGTTTGACGGTATCGGTGCTTTTGCCGAATATATTGCCGTCAACCTTGACGCGCTCGCTAAAGTACCCGCCTACCTTAGTGATGTTGAAGCCGCTGCTGTTCCCTTGACCGCTCTGACCGTCATGCAAGCACTTGACTTATTGGCTGCCCAAGCTGGGAAAACCATATTTATTTCTGGAGGTACTGGTGGTGTTGGAGCGATGGCTATCCCCATTGCAAAGTTAAGGGGTTTGACAGTTATTACTAACGGCTCAGCTGAGAATAAAGAACGAGTCCTTGCACTCGGTGCGGACCAGTTCTTGGACTATAAGACCGAGGACTACACTGCAGTCTTATCTAAGATCGACTACGCACTGGACACTCTTGGTGGTGCCGAAACCGAAAAACAGATGAGTATCTTAAAACCAGCAGGCCATCTGGTGTCCCTAAAAGCAATGCCTAACGCTTCTTTTGCCCAACGTATGGGCCTGTCCAAACCAAAACAACTACTCTTTGGCTTAGCTGGCCGCAAATTTGATCAAATGGCCAAACGCCGTAACGTGAAATACGACTTTATTTTTGTTCAAGCCAACGGTGCTCAACTGCGCCAGGTCGCCCAGCTTCTGACCGAGATCCAACTCAAACCGTCAATAGACACGGTTTATCCCTTCACCGAAATCAACGAGGCACTTCACAAGGTTGCCACCGGTCGTTCGCGGGGTAAAACAGTCGTCACTATCGCAGAGAGCAAACAAAGCTGACCTAAGTATAAGATCTTCTAGGGTAGTTTTTATTGGCTCAAGGTGACCTGGCATTTGATCCAGCGTCTCAATTTAGCTAGAAAAGCCGGGCTTCGCTGTCATCTTGGCCGCGCATGGCCTCGTAGTCTAGGCTCAGACAGCGGATACCCCTGTCCTGGGCTAGGACTTTAGCTTGCGGTTTAATCTTTTGGGCGGCAAAGACGCCTTTAACCGGAGCCAAAAGTGGGTCCCGGTTAAGCAGCTCTAGGTAGCGGGTCAGCTGCTCCACCCCGTCAATATCGCCAATACGTTTAAGTTCAATGGCAACTGCCGCTCCCTGTGAATCCCTGGCCATAATGTCCACCGGACCAATGGCGGTAGGGTATTCACGGCGGATCAGCGTGTAGCCCTTGCCCAGGGTCTCGATCTGTTCGGCTAGCAGCCGCTGGAGGTCGGCCTCTACTCCGTCTTTTACCAGGCCAGGATCTTTACCAAGGTCCTGGCTGAGTTCACCCTCAATACTGTAGATTCGGATGGTGAGAAGGTCGTCACTTTTGCTGGCCTGAACCCGCCACAGTTGCAGCAGCTCTGGGTCTTGGCTGAGGTCAAAACTTTGGGTGCGGGCAAGTTCGTCTTGCTGGGCTATGTGCATGCTGGCAGGCGGGCTCATCCAGTTCAGCGGTTTGTAGGAGCCACCGTCAGAATGGATTAAAACCGATCCGTCGTTTTTAACCATGATGAGCCGCTTGGCTCGGGGAAGGTGGGCGTTGAGCCGCCCCCGGTAATCAACGGAGCATTCAGCAATAACAAGACGCACGCCACCAACTCTAACAAACCTTGTGCCTAGCTGCTAACCGGGCTCTAGCAGCTGCCTGTGCTTAAGCTAGCTGGTTTTAAAACTTTGAAAGAGTGCAGGGTATGTCACAATAGAGAGTATGCCCCGTAAATCCCGAGCCCACCGAGGACAGGCAAGGTCTGTTTCTACTAGTAAGCACCGGAATTCTTCCGGTGGTGTGAGAGATATTTCTCGCATTTTGGATCCAGCGCCCACGGTGGAACACGCTGCTGACGGTGACTGGTATGTTCAGTACATGCCGGCGGTTAACGCGGTCAAGACCTATACCTGCCCGGAATGCTCCAGAAGTATTCCTCCCCAAACAGCCCATCTTGTGGTGTGGGAAGACGACCATCTTTTTGGGCAGGAGCGGGCTGTAGCAGAACGACGACACTGGCATCGCTATTGCTGGCAAAGCCGCTCACGCCGGGCATGATAAGCCCTGACTTGCCCCCAAAGAACGATAGATTGGTACCATGACCTTTGACCCCCGCAGCTACCAGTACAGCCAGCCGGCAGAACCGAGCATCATTCGTTCAAGAACCGTTCTACCGGCCTGGCGAGAAAATTTTGAGGTGACAACAGCGGATAACAAGACCCTGGTGGGTGAGATTGCCCTGCCAGAAGCTGCTGAGCCTCAGGCCAGTCTACTGACTTTTCATCCGCTGCCCACCCAGGGGGGCTACATGGATTCGCACCTCTATAAGAAGGCCTCTTTCCGGCTACCTGCCCTGGCCGATATTGCCGTGATCCGCTTTAATACGCGGGGCACCAGCTCCCAGCGGGGACGTTCGGAAGGGGTCTTTGACGGCGGCTTTGCCGAAGAGCAGGACGTGGACGCCATGATCACCTGGGCCGCTGAGCATCAGTTTCCTAACCGCTGGTTGGTGGGCTGGTCTTTTGGTACCGAACTTATCCTTAAATATGCAGCCCAGGAAAAATACCGGGATCTTTTTACCGGAGTGATCCTGCTGAGCCCCCCGCTCAAAAGGGTGCACCCGGTGGAACTAGACGCCTGGAACCTTGTGAACAAACCTATTTATGCCCTGGTGCCCGAATACGACGAATTTTGCCCACCAGCTAGCGCCATCTACCGTTTCTCTGCCGTTCCACGGGTACAGGTGATTCCCTGTGCCGGGGCTAAACACCTGTGGGTTGGTGAAAAGTATGTGACTGCTGCCCTCAATAAGATTGTGACTATTCTGACCGGAAAAGAGACAGAATTACCCAGCTACTGGGAGGGCCCGGTGGCTGAAGAGATTCAAGAAACGGCCTGGCGAGATGGGCTGATCAGTCCGCTACAGGATCCCCAAGCCCGCTAGTTCTAGTTTTATGTTGAGCCTGTGAACCGGCCAGGACGGGGCTACTAGTGCTGGTCCTGGCGGGGGATGAGTACTTCTTGTACCAAGATGAGCAGGGACGCTGCCACCGGTATAGCAATCAGAGCACCCAGGACCCCCCAGAGGGCCCCGCCGGCAGCAACGGCAATAACAGCCACACCGCCGGGAACAGCCACGGCCTTAGACATAATACGCGGTGAAATAAAGTAGGCCTCTACCTGAAGATAAATGAAGTAGCAGATGGCAAAAATGAGTGCGGTATGCCAGCTGGACATCAGGCTGAGCAGGCTAACAAGTACCCCGGCGCTGACGCCACCGATGAGGGGAATAAAAGCTAGAATCACCACAAAGAGAGTGAGCAGCTGGGGGTAGGGAACCTGAGTAATAAGCATAATGATTAAGGCGTAGCTGCCGTTGAGCAGGGCTACAATAGCCTGACCCATGACATAGTTTCCTACAGAGCCGGTAACCTTTTCTGTCAGCAGCCCCACCCGCTGGCGTCTGCTAGCCGGAGTGAGGCGCACAAGCCAGGCTTTCATCATAGGCAGGGAAGCTAAAAAGTAAAGGGAAAGAAAAAGCACAATGATGGTGCCGGTGATAATATTGGCAACCGTTGATCCTGCCGTTGCCAAACTATTAAGGAAGCCGCTCACAACGTTTGTATCACTGGTGATAGCGGCGAAGCTTTCGTTTACTTCATTATCTACCCAGTTTCTAATTTTAAATTTCTCATCTATTCCGGTAAAAAATGAAGAATTAAGAAACTGTTCAAAAGTATCCGGAAAACCATTAATAAGCTGCACTGTCTGGTTGGCAACCTTGGGAATAACCCAAGACAGCAGGCCCAGCAGGCTTAAAGCAAAGGCAATAACAACGGTAAAGACTCCGGCTATGCGGGGCAGCCCCAGTTTTTCCAGCTTTTGTACCGCCGGGTCCAGGCCCAGGGCCACAAAAAGTGCTCCCACAATCCAACCGGATAAAGCCCCAATATTGGTGAGGACCCACAGGCAGAGCAGGGCGATGCCCACCCCAATGCTGACCATAAACCCCACAAAAATTGGCTTGGCCACCGTGATTTCCGGGCGTTCAAATTTTTGACTGCGCTCTACTGGCGCGGCTGGCTGCTGGCCCTGGTCTGCATCGGGTTTTTCCTCAGAGACGGTAGTAGCTAGCGTGGGAGGCCTAAAACGCATTTTGGGTTGGGCTCCCGGAATAAGCATCCTGGGTTTTTGCTGCTGGGAGTAGGCTAAAGCTCTTATTTTTTTCCAGCCTCTACGCAGGGCACTGTCTTGCTGACCCCTAGGAGAAGGCGGCTGCTGGCCTTCAGCGTCTGGGCCGGTGGGGGTTGGCTCCTCCTGCGGGGTTGCTGAATTCATAGCTCACGTTTCTTGTCGACCAAAAGGCTTGCAGTTTTTAGCCTAGCAGCTGCCCGCTAGGAGCAAGCTTATCCACGAGCCTCTTAGCTCACTTGCTAGTTTAAGAAACCTTTTAAGACTTTTACCTAAACCTTATTCCGGTCTAAAGAGGCAATATTAGCCCTGCCAGCCCAGAATATGAGAAGATAAAGAATTGTGAGCAATAATCCCAAAGAAACGTCGATACCTGCCTCTGTCCGTCGTGCCCCAGATCTATCCCAGCTTGCGGCTCAAGAAACCCAGCAGGAAGCTGCTGCTCCTGCAGCCGGCTCCTCCTGGCGCTTTGATCTGCAGACCCCGGAAGATTTTCAGCACTATGTGCAGCTCTCATCCCAGGGTGTGGTGATCTTCTGTCTCTACGCCCAGCATTCACCTGCCTCACTAGAAACCCTCAGCCAGCTTGAAGAGCTGGTTAACGCGGCAGCAGGAAATCTGCTGCTAGCAGCGGTAGACATCAGCAGGCTGCCAGAGATTGCTCAGGCCTTTCAGGTTCAGTCAGTACCGGCTGCTATCGCTATTGTGGCCGGTCAGCCAGCCCCGCTCTTTAACTCGCAGGTGAGCCAGGAACAGCTGCAAGATCTGGTGCAGCAGCTGCTGAGCATTGCAGCCCAACAGCAGCTACCGGGCGGTTTTGCACCGGCTACGGCTGCGGAAGATGAACCGCTAGATCCCCTGCACCAAGAAGCCCTAGATGCTCTAGAACGCCATGATTACGCTGGAGCCCAGCAGGCTTATGGGAAAGCCCTCAAAGAAAACCCTGCCGACAGGCAGGCTAAATACGGTTTAGCCCAGGTAAATCTGCTAGCTAGGGTTGAGAAGCTGGATGCCGGCCAGCAGCGCCAGGCAGCAGCAGCTGATCCCACCGATCTAGAAGCCCAGTTTAACGTTGCCGATCTAGACCTGGCTGCCGGCCACGTCGAGGACGCCTTTAACCGTCTGCTCAGCCTCTTTAAGCAGGTTGAGGCTGACCAGAAAAACCGGGTCCGTCAGAGGCTGCTGGAATTATTTGATGTGGTAGGCCTGGACGATGCCCGCGTTGTTAAAGCTAGAACGGCGCTGATGACAGCCCTCTTTTGATGAGACTGATGAGCCTGGCCAGCCAAGAAGACGACTGGCCCGACTCTGTGCTGACAGTCTAACCCTAAGCCAGTTAGAATAGGCTAGAGCTAAAATCTGGAGGAGAATTATGTCATCAATTCCCGGTATTGAAGATCCCTTTAGCAGCGAGGGCCAGGCTGGAACCGCCCTGCTGGAACGGGAAGAAACCCAGGAGGTAGAGCCTGGCGACCACGAGCGCTTTAGCCACTACGTCCGCAAAGAAAAAATCATGGAGTCTGCCCTGAACGGCACCCCGGTACGGGCCCTGTGCGGTAAGGTTTGGACACCCGGCCGGGACCCTCAAAAGTTTCCGGTCTGCCCAGAATGTAAGGCCATCTATGATGGTTTGCGCCCCGGCAAAGACGAGGGATCCCAGGACAAGTAATCGAGGCCTATCTGTCTATGAGCCAGCAAGATCAGCCAGCCTTATTCGATGCTGCCCCCACGCCCAGCCCAGAGCTATCCCCGGCCTACCCTAACCGCGCCGCCTGGGGTACTGCTACCAAATTGCGGGCCTGGCAGGCTGAGGCCATGCATAAATATTTTAAGAGCAACCCCCAGGACTTTATGGCTGTAGCCACTCCCGGCGCTGGAAAAACCACCTTTGCCTTAACCGTGGCCAAAGAGCTCTTTAACCGGGGGACTATCAATCGGCTTACCGTAGTAGCCCCCACCGACCACCTCAAAAAGCAGTGGGCAGATGCGGCGGCCAGGGTGGGAATCTCCATAGACCCTAATTTTAAAAATTCGGACGGCTCTCACGCTCAAGGTTTTCAAGGAGTTGCCCTTACCTATTCCCAGGTGGCCAATAAACCTCTGCTGCACCGGGCCCGCACCGAAAACGCCCGAACCCTGGTGATTTTGGATGAAATCCACCATGCCGGGGATGCTCTCACCTGGGGCGATGGCCTCCAGGAGGCTTTTGAGCCGGCTCTTCGCCGCCTGGCCTTAACGGGCACTCCCTTCCGCTCAGACCAGGCCAAAATACCTTTTATTCGCTACGAAGAAGGTACAGACGGCCTGCTGCGCTCCCGAGCAGACTATTCTTACGGTTACGGCCCTGCCCTCAAAGATCACGTTGTTAGGCCCGTCATCTTTATGGCTTATTCGGGCCAGATGCGTTGGCGCACCTCTGCCGGCCAAGAAATTGCGGCCAACCTGGGGGAGGGCTTTAGCAAGGACGTCACGGCCCAGGCCTGGCGCACGGCCCTGGACCCTAAAGGCCAGTGGATACCCACCGTACTGCAGGCCGCCAACCAGCGGCTGATGCAGGTACGCCAGAGTGTGCCAGATGCCGGGGGGCTGGTTATTGCCAGCGATCACGAGGACGCCAGGGCCTATGCTGCCCAGCTCCAGCACATCACCGGCCAAAAACCCACCCTGGTGCTCTCTGACGACAAAAGTGCCTCCCAAAAAATTGAGGATTTTTCTGCCGGAAATCAAAGCTGGATGGTAGCGGTGCGAATGGTCTCTGAAGGGGTAGACGTGCCCAGGTTAGCTGTTGGTGTTTATGCCACCTCAACCAGCACCCCCCTCTTTTTTGCCCAGGCCGTTGGCAGATTCGTCCGGGCCCGTAGACGGGGTGAGACCGCCTCTGTTTTTCTGCCTTCGGTACCGCAGTTGATGGTCTTGGCCAACGAAATGGAAACGGAACGAGACCACGCCCTGGAGAGCGTCCAGCAGCAGGACCCAGTGGACCCGCTTAACGAAGGTTTAGACGATCACCTGCTCGAAGAAGCCAACCGGGAGCAGCAGGCCTCAGCCCAGTTAGCTGCCGGAAAATTTGAGGCTATCGGATCCCAGGCCTCCTTCCACGGGGTCCTCTATGACGGTTCCGAGTACGCTGCCGGCCAGGTAGAACTGGGTTCGGTCGAGGAGCAGGACTACCTGGGCATTCCCGGCCTCCTGGATGCAGACCAGGTGGGCACCCTGCTCCGGGCCCGCCAGCAAGAACATGCCGCCCGCCGCCCCCGGACTGAGGCTGCTGGTGTGCTGGACCACCGCCAGCTTAAGCAGTTACGCAACCAGTTGGCTAAAAATGTCTCTGCCTACGCTGTCCGTTCAGGAAAACCGCACGGAGCTATTCATAATGAGTTACGCCGAGCCTGCGGCGGCCCGGCCGTGGCCCAGGCAACGGCCCAACAAATCCAGGCCAGGATTGATAAACTAGCGGCCTGGTTTGTTGGCAGAAACTAGGGCCGGCCCTCTAGAGCAGGCGGTGCTGCACCTGCCTAAATAACCTCCACCCCGGCCTGCTCCAGTTCCCGGTAGACCTGCGGGCAGTCTTGCTGGCAGATGGGGGCGGTTAACTCCTGTAAGACCCTGGTCTCGTAGCCGGCATCGACAGCGTCTAAAGCTGTTGCTTTGACGCAGTACTCGGTGGCAATACCTACCACGTCAATATCGGTGATACCCCGCTCTTGCAGCCAGTCATCTAAGGAAAGGGTGGGGTGGTCTTCCTGGGCGGCGCCGGCCGTGCGCTCACCTGTTAGGACGGTATCTTCGGGGGCAAGGAGGCCTTCAAAGGCGGAATAGGCTCCTTGGTATTGGCCCTTACGAAAATAGGCCTGGATATAGTCGCTGTCCAGATTGGGGTGCAGGTCTGCCCCCGGGGTATCTGCCTGGCAATGGACGGGCCAGCTGGTGCGGTAGTCGGGGGTATCAGAGAAATGCTGGCCCGGATCAATATGCCAGTCCTGGGTGGCCAGGATGGCTCCATAGTCGCTGTGGTGATCCTCAACGTATTCGCTGATAGCCGTAGCCACCTGCGCTCCCTCTTTGCTGGCTAGGCTGCCGCCTTCACAAAAGTCATTTTGGACATCAACAATAAGCAGGGCTCTGGTCATCGTTTTACTTTCGGGTGTGTTGGGTTGGGGTTAGACAAATTCGGTGGGGATAACGGGGTCTCCGTGGGAGAGTCTGCTGGCCGCCCGGGGCAATTCACGTAAGGATCTGGCATGGCGTTCAGCTGCCCGTCGGACTCCTTGGGCACCAGTATACCCGTCGACTACCCGGCCATCCTTAACGTATGTAACCAGCAGTTCCCGATCATTGGAGTCTGCTGGAGCCTGAACGTCAACACCAATAACTTCAGCACTGGCAACACCGGCCTTGTTGATCCGTCTCATGGCGTGTTTACGCCCGCCCAGGGAGGCCTTGCCGCTGGAGGCCTTGGCAACTGGCTCCAGCTGACCTAGGCTGTTTTCGCGGGCAACAACCTTATAAACCATAGAAGAGGTGGGGGCCCCGGAGCCGGTCACTAACTTGGTGCCCACCCCGTAGGAGTTCACTGGGGCTGCCGCTAGGGAGGCAATAGCGTATTCGTCAAGATCAGACGTGACGGTAATTTTGGTGGAGCTATTGCCTAACTCGTCCAGAAGTTGGCGGACCCAGCTGGCCTGGGCCACCAGGTCACCGGAGTCTAAACGCACGCCACCAAGCTTGGGCCCTGCTAGTTTTACGGCTAATCGAACGGCTTTTTCTACATCGTAGGTATCGACAAGTAAGGTGGTTTCTACCCCCAGGGACTTGAGCTGAGCCCGGAAAGCTTCTTCCTCACTGTCGTGAAGTAGGGTAAAGGCATGGGCAGAGGTTCCGATAGTGTGCAGCCCGTAGCGTCGGCCAGCTTCCAGATTGGAGGTGGCGGTAAAACCGGCGATGATGGCGGCACGGGCCGCTGCAATGGCAGCCATTTCCTGGGCCCGGCGGCTGCCCATCTCAAGGCAGGGCCGTCTGCCTGCGGCAAGGGACATCCTAGAAGCAGCTGAAGCCACCGCAGAATCGTAGTTAAGGATGGACAAGAGATAGGTTTCTAGGATGCAGGCCTGGGCAAAGCTAGCTTCAACCTGTAGCACCGGTGAGTGGGGAAAATAGATTTCCCCTTCGGCATAACCGTAGATGTTGCCGGTAAAACGAAAGTCTTGTAAGTACTCTAGGGTGGCATCGTTGACCACCCTGGTTTGCGCTAAATACTCTAGTTCATCGTGGCCAAAACGGAAATTAGCCAGACCTTCAAGAAAACGCCCGGTTCCGGCAAGGACCCCGTAGCGCCGGCCGTCAGCAAGCCGTCTGGCAAAGACTTCAAAAACACAGTGCCGTTGAGCTGTTCCCGATTCTAAGGCTGCCTGGAGCATGGTTAACTCGTAATGGTCGGTTAAGAGTGCAGATGATGTAAACACAAGAACCACAGTACTGCTCTTTGGCTACTTTAAGAAAGAAGCCAGTTTTTGTGCTTATCCTGAAATTGTCCTCTTTCTTGGTATTACTGGTACTGTGTCTCTTATTGCCGTAGCCAAAAAGTGTGTTTCGTAGTCTTACCCTTGCCTTCACTGAGGAGAATACAATGACGGTGACTCCCGACGAGCAGCTGGATCTGCTCCAAAGCCAGGACCTAGATTTAGCGGCCTGCTGGCAGGTTATTGTCTGGAATGATCCGGTTAATCTGATGACCTATGTAACCTATGTTTTTCGCAGCCACTTTGGTTTTAGTCAAGAGAAGGCCCAGCAGCTGATGTTAGCGGTCCACCATGAGGGCCGGGCTGTTGTTTTTACCGGCTCCCGGGAAGAAGCTGAACGGCATACCCAGGCCATGCACGGTTGGGGGCTGTGGGCAACATTTGAGAAAGTAGAAGGATAGATGGCTCAGGGTTTTAAATCTACAGCCAGAGGATACCTTGCGCGCTTTAGCGCCGAAGAAGCCTCCCTGCTAGGAAAACTATTTGCCGATGTCGCGCTGGCCTTAGAGCCTCTTGAGCAGGGGGAAGTTGACCCGCTGGAGGCTATCGTCGGTATTTCCTCTTCAGCAGAACTACCCCAGGATCCGGCGGTGGCCAGGTTGCTTCCGACAGCCAGCAAGGATCCGGAGCTTGCCGATGAATTCCGCCGTTACACAGAGCTGAATCTTCGTCAGCAAAAGATCAGCCAGCTTAAAATGGCTGAATTTGATGTTCAGACCGGCCAGGTCCTGCTGGATGAAGCTAAGGCCCGCATGTGGGCTGCTGCCCTTAACGATGTGCGCCTGACCTTGGGCGCCCGGCTGAACATCAAGACTGAGCTTGATTCCCAGGAGGTTGCTGCTAAGAATAACTGGGACAGTATTGCTAATGTAGAGGACTATATGGCCTTGGTCTATAACTTTGTTACCTGGCTACAGGACACCCTCATGGATGCTTTGCTTGCTGATATTGATCAGGAACCCAGCTAAAGGCTGTGTCTTCTGGCATATTTGTGACCGGATCATGTCTTCACAAAGGTGGCTTAGGTCGCAGTATGCGCCCAAGGATGTTCTCGGAAAGCTTTTAGCACTATTGTCGAAAGACGTATGATGGACGATTCTATTAAAACTGTTCAAACTCCCTGGGGCACACAGGTGCCGTCACAGCCTACCGCTGCGGCCCCGCTGGGTGTTTTTGATTCCGGCGTGGGCGGCTTGACCGTGGCCCGGGCCATTATGGATCAAATGCCGCACGAAAACATTATTTATGTGGGGGACACCGCCAACGGCCCCTACGGTCCGCTGCCGATTGCCCAGGTGCGTGCTCATGCACTCAGGATTATGGATGAGCTGGTTGATTCCGGCGTCAAAATGCTGGTGATTGCCTGCAACACTGCTAGTGCCGCGGTTTTACGGGATGCACGAGAGCGCTATACCAGGGTTTATGGCATACCGGTGGTGGAAGTTATTCAGCCGGCAGCTCGGCGGGCAGCAGCTGCCACCCGTAACGGCAAGATTGGTGTTATTGCCACTGAGGCTACGGTGACCTCTCGAGCCTATGAGGATATTTTTGCTATTAGCGGCCACCAGATTTTTTCTGTTGCCTGCCCCCGGTTTGTTGACTTTGTGGAGCAGGGCATTACAGCCGGTCCTGAGCTGCTGGCTACTGCCGAGCAATACCTGGCTCCTCTCAAAGCCAGGGGAGTGGATACTCTGGTTCTAGGCTGCACACATTACCCCATGTTGACTGCCGTGATTTCTTTAATAATGGGCCCGGGGGTTACACTTGTTTCTTCTTCTGAGGAGTCGGCAAAGGATGTCTACCGTGCTCTGGTGGAGCACGATATGCAGCGTCTGGATGGTTCTCCGGTTCATCACGAGTTTTTGGCGACGGGACAGACAGAGTCCTTTGATCGTTTGACTCAGCGTTTTCTGGGCCCGGAATCGCCGGGGGTTCGGCATGCTGCTTCGATTGCTGAGCAGTTTCCTACCGGTTCTTTGGCTGTCCTTCCCCAGGAGATGGTGGGTCAGGGGACCCACAAGATTGATACCAGCATGAGTGGCTCGCTGCCCTCTGCCTAGCCTAAGGATTTCTTTGCATGCGCTTGACCGTTATAGGATGCTCGGGCTCCTTCCCCAGCTCATCGTCACCGGCATCGTGCTACATGCTTTCTGCTACCGGTGCTGAGGGCAAGGTCTGGCGGATCCTTGTTGACATGGGCAACGGCGCCTTGGGCGCGGTTCAGCAGCATGTTAATTTAGCCGATATTGACGCTATTCTGATCAGCCACCTCCATCCCGATCACTGCATTGATCTCTCAGGGGTATACGTGGCCATTAAGTGGGATCCTAGGGGCTGGCCCCGGGGTCCACTGCCGCTTTACGGTCCCTCAGATATCCATCAGTACCTACTGAATACACACGGGTTGACCATGCAGACCGGTATGCAGACCGAGTTTGATTTTAGGTACTGGAAGCCTGGGCAGAGTGTAGAAATTGGGCCCTTTAAAGTTCGTCCTTTTGAGGTAGTTCATCCGGTTAAAGAACCCTACGCCCTGCGGATTGAGTGTGAGTCCATCAACGGTAAAACGGTGCTGGCCTACTCGGGAGATACTGACGCCTGCCCGGGCTTGCTGGCTGCTGCCCAGGACGCGGATCTCTTTCTGTGCGAGGCCGCCTATCAGGAGGGCCGCGATGACCACTTACGCGGTATTCACTTGACCGGCAGGCGGGCCGCCCAGACTGCCCAGCAGGCTCATGTCCGTAATTTGATGCTGACCCATCTACCGGTCTGGAATGATCCAGAAGAGGTCAAGGCAGAGGCTGCGGCAGTTTTTGACGGTGGCATTGGTCTGGCAGAACCGGGGGCAACCTACCTGGTTCATCCCCGGCCAGAAAACAGGGGTAGGGGGACAGATCCTGCCACAACAACCCTGCGGGCCATCAAGAGGCAGGCCTTCTCTACCTATAGCATGGATACAGGGACCGGAAATGATCAGCTGGAAGGAAAGGACAGGGCGGATGGATCAAGGAGTTAAGGTGGAGCGGGCCGATGGGCGGGCTGTTGATCAGCTTCGGCCGGTACGCATTAGCAGGGGCTGGTCTAGCCAGGCAGAAGGCTCTGCCCTGATTGAATGTGGCCAGACCAAGGTACTGTGCACAGCCTCTTTTACCGAAGGGGTTCCCCGCTGGCTTAAGGGACAGAGCCGTGGCTGGGTGAGCGCCGAGTATGCCATGCTGCCACGGGCTACCAATACTCGTTCTTCTCGTGAATCTGTTAAAGGTAAGCTGTCGGGCAGAACCCACGAAATTTCTCGCCTCATTGGCCGGTCTTTACGGGCGGTGGTTAAGACCGAGGAATTGGGGGAGAACACCCTGCTTCTTGACTGTGACGTCTTGCAGGCCGATGGAGGTACCCGTACGGCCGCTATTACCGGGGCCTACGTTGCCTTGGTCGATAGTGTGAATTGGGCCAAGGAGCAGAATATTTTACCCAGAAAAGCCCAGCCCATCACCGATTCGGTTGCGGCGGTTTCAGTAGGAATTATTGACGGGGTACCCATGCTGGATCTGCCCTATGCAGAGGACGTGCGGGCACAAACCGATATGAATGTTGTAGTGACTGGTCGGGGAGACTTTGTGGAGGTTCAGGGTACTGCCGAAGCTGCCGCTTTTAACCGGGCAGAACTTGACCAGCTACTGGACTTAGCCCTGCTAGGAAGTAGCCAGCTTGCTGCTATTCAGCGGGAGGTGCTTGGCCAATGACCGATCTTCCGCAGCTGCTTTTAGCAAGCAGCAACCGGTCAAAAGTAGCTGAACTCAGGCAGCTGCTGGCTCAGGAAAAGCTTGAGGTTAGCCTGCACGACCTGACCGAGTTTAAGCTGGCTGATCCCCTTGAAGACGGAACCAGTTTTGCCCAGAACGCTCTTAAAAAGGCCAGGGCTGCAGCGGCCGCTACCGGCCTGGTCAGTATCGCCGATGATTCGGGCCTGGTGGTTGATGTTATGGGCGGGGCCCCGGGTATTTTTTCGGCTCGCTGGTCCGGCCAGCATGGCCAGGACCGGGCTAATCTGCAGCTATTGCTCAACCAGTTGCGTGATATTCCGGCTGCAGCGAGAACTGCCCGCTTTGTCTGCGCCGCTGCCTTGGTGACCCCAGCCGGTGATGAGAGGGTGGAGCAAGCCAGTATGGAAGGTAGCCTGACTTATGAGCCGCGGGGTAGTGCGGGGTTTGGTTACGACCCGATCTTTATGCCGGCTGATCTTCAGGGGGAGGAAGCCGGCTTAACCTGTGCACAAATATCGGAGCAGACTAAAAACTCCATCAGTCACCGGGGCCGGGCCCTGCGTGCTTTACTGCCTCATATTAAAAATGTTTTAATCCGGTAACCCTGAGTTAAGGTTTGCTTTTACTTATCTCATGACGCACACTTAAGGTAAGAGAGTGTGGAACACAACGAGGCAGCATGTCACCTTATAGATCGCATCTTGAGCAAGCTAAATATCTCATGGTTGTCCAGGCCGTCATGGATCAGGCCGGTTTAAACGTTGCTCAGGATCGCTGGGATATTCGAACGAGCGGCTCTGCCCACATTGTCATCAATATGGGTAGCGAACTGAGCATTCGTGTGGCAAAAACCCCCGAAATAGGAAAAATGGTAGCCCGCCGGACCGAGATATTGCGCCGGCTTCCTCACAATCTGCCTTTTGAGGTTCCCCGCCCTATCACCAGAACGATCACCCGCAACGGTTATACGGCCGTTGGCCTGTCCTGGATTAAGGGTGAGCCGCGCCACCCTGGCCCGGCTCCGGCAAAAGCTATGGCCCAGCTTGTTCGCACCATCCATACCATAGACTATGACGGTATGGAGCCCTATCTTGACGCCCCCCACCAGCATTGGGGTGGGCTGGATTGGGTGCAAACCCTACAGGAACTGGTGGTTCCCAAACTGTTGCGCTCCAACCGTAAAGTGGCTGCTGCCCTTATTGACGCGGTCCTGGACCTTGAGCCCGTGCGGCCCAGCCTGATTCATAGCGACCTAGCGGGCCACAATATTCTCTGGAACGGAGATAAGCTGGTAGGCGTCATTGACTGGGACCATGCCACCATTGCAGACCCGGCCTACGACTTTGCTGCCCTGGGTAACTGGTACGGCTGGGCCTCCCTCAAAAAGGCCATTAGTGCTGAAGAGCAAAAACGAGCCATCATCCTTTCCCGTCTGCTGGCTCTTGAAGCGGTGGCTTACTCTATTACTAACGGCAAGAGCGCCGCAATAGTTCGGTTAGCTATCGAACGGGCAGACAACTGGTTAACCGAGCATAAGAACGAGTTTTATACCGCCTAGGCTAGGTCCAGCTGCTCTAACCAGGCGCCCAGCATGTAGTCCAGCACCGGGTAGATATCCAGGCTTTCTACCAGTCGGGGCTCAAAGAGGGCTGAGCCGTAAGCGGCCCCCAGTAAGGCAGCACTAATGGCTGCAACGCTGTCGCTATCCCCATCAATCATAAGCGCAGCCTTAATACCAGCTAGAAGACTGGGCTGGCCACTACCGGCCTGCTGCTCAGCCCGGATGCCGGCCAAGACCGATATACCAAGGACCTCTGGAGCCAACCAGCCCTTGCCAAAAGCCCGATCAACCCGGCTCTTACTAGTAGCATCATCCCGGCCCAGCCGATAGGCTTGCTGCAGGCATCTCTGAGTTGTCGGTGGGCAGAGCTGGGCTAAAAGCTGGCCGGGCTCCATCCAGGCTAATACCCGCTCCAGGGCCCGCACTAGGGGGGAGGGCTGCCCCCTGTAGACCAGGGCAGCACGAATAAGCAGCACATAGGCGCAGGCTGACCCTAAAGCATCCGGGTGACCGTGCGTGAGGGCGGCAGCCCGCCGGGTTAAAGAAAGCAGCGCCGTCAGCTGGTCCAGCGGTAGAAGGGCAAAGACAGCTGAACGTACCAGAGCTCCCGAGCCCAGGGCCTGCCGGTGTTCTTCCCGCTGAGGGGTTAACAATTGCCCGGTTGATAAGGCGGCCAGGGTTGCCTTACCGGGGCCGCGGCGCTGCCTTAAAGAAGCAAAACCGTCGATAGGCCGATCCGGCTGGTAGGGGGCCTGTTCAGGGTGCTGGTAGCCAATAGCCCGAAACCAGCGTAAGTAAGCCAGCCACAGGCAGGCAAGCTCGTCACAGCTGCTGCCGGCCTTGGTCCACTCTAGGACTTGCAGCAGAGCATCCAGGGTGTAGAGGGTGAGCTGAGTATCGTCGGAGACCCGACGAGCGCCGGTAAAGAGCTGATCTTCCAAAGAACCTTCCTGATTCTGGAAGCGTAAGCTAATTTCCTGGGCGCTTAAGAGTTCCACGGGGTAGCCTGCTGCATCGCCCAGGGCTGTGCCCCACAGCAGAGCTCGAGCAGAATCAGCATAGTGAGCATCCAGTTTTAAGACCAGTTCATCAGAAGGTGAAGTCATATCCCTATTCTAACCGGCCCGCCTAGGTGGGCACTCTTGCCAGCTATGCTCCAGCAATAGCCTAAGAACTTGGTAGTCTAGTTCTGGGTATAAGAAAATGGTCTCAGGAAAGGACAAAAACAATGTCACAGCTACTGGCCAATCCTGAACCAGAGCACAAACACAGCTGGTTAACACGGCGTCGCTGGGCTATTAGATACGTGCGCACCCGCATGCACATGCTTATCTCCATTGCAGGGCGAAAGTTCTTTGTTTTCTCTCTGCTCATGAGGCTACCTTCCTGGATGCTGGCCCTGGCCACTCTGGTTATTATGGCGGACCGTACCGGAGAGATCACCCTCGGTGCTTACGCTGCCGGTCTCATCTGCCTCTCTTCAGCCATGAGCCACCGCAGCTACCGGGCCCTGGCCCAACGTTTGAGTCAGCGCACCGTCATGTTTATGGCAGCCACCTGTAATATCCCCGCCGTAGCCTTTCTTTTAGCCCAAACCCTCAGTTTTCAGCCTAACCGTTTGAGCGGGTCCCTGGCTTACTTAATGCTGGCAGCAGCCCTGGCCGGCATAACCACTGCTCCACTGGGTGCGCTTATGCGCTCCTATTGGAGCCATAATTACTCGGTGAATAAAGATCGGCGGCTGCTCAATGCGGCAACAGCTTTTGAATCTCTCCTGGATGTGATAGCCCTACCCTTAGCTGCGGCTATCGTGGGTATTATTTCGGTTCTGGCTGGCTTAAATGCCCCTCTCTACACGGTGATTGCCATCGATGTATTGGGGCTACTCTTTATCCTGCGCTACCCAGAATCTATTCGCATGGATGGCTCCACCGTTAAAGCTTTGGATTCAATGAGCCCGGTATCACGGCCCAGCCAGCGCCTGGGCTGGCTACCCATGCTGGGTATCTCATGTTTAGGGATCTGCCTTGGGGCAACACAAACCCTGCTGGTTTTGCGCTCTATCACCCAAGACTCCCCGGTACACATCGGGTTTTTGCTGGCCAGCATGGGCGGTAGCGGCGCCTTAGCCTGCCTTGCCTTAAATGTTTTACGACTCAGACTAGCTACCTGGCAAGGCTGGCTTTTTGTAGCTGCCTGCCTGACCCTCAGCTCTCTTTTGCTCTCTATCCCAACCTCTAGCGCGGCCATGCTACTGGTCCTCATGCTCTTTGGGGCGGTCCTTGGCGTGGGGCTGATGTGTATCGACGCCATCATTACCTCGATCTCGGTTCACGGTAACGTCGACCTGGCTCAGTCCACCACGCAAGCCACCTATATTGCTGGCCTAGCCTTAGGTTATGTGTGGAGCGGCGTCTTTGGCAGCCATTCAGGGGTGCAAAGCGCCCTCCTGGTACCGGCTATTGCTGCTACAGTCTTTTTTGTGATTGGCCATATCTACGGCTACCAGTGGCGCAAGCTCTACGAAGAAAGGCTTAAGCCCCGGCCTGAAGATCTGACCCTCAAACCCTCAAAGACCCGGCAGCCTAGTAGCCGCGCTTAATCCAGGATCCTAGATCTGGCTTCTCAGCCCCAATGCTGCTTGTTGGGCCATGACCGGGTAGAACGGCGGTTTCTTCCGGTAGAGTGAGCAGCTTGGACCGGATCGAGTCAATAATGGTCGGAAAATCACTAAAAGAACGGCCGGTTGCCCCCGGTCCTCCCTTAAAGAGGGTGTCGCCACTGATGACTACCCCCTGAGAACCTTGCCAGCTCAGCTTCGGATCGTAAAAGCAAACCGAGCCCGGAGTGTGGCCAGGCGTCTCTAAAACCTTAAGCTGGCTATGACCTATGCTGATAGTTTCCTCTTGGGACAGAGCGTAGTCAAAGGTCCAGTCAGGGTAGCGCAGCTGCCACAGTTGCCTATCCTGAGGGTTAAGGTAAACCGGGGCAGAAAATTCTTGGCTAACTTGGCGGGCTATACCAATATGGTCATTATGAGCATGGGTGAAAAGGATCCTTTTAACCGACCTGCCAGCTACCCGATCAGCGATAGCTTTAAGGTCGTGGGCCGGGTCAATCAGAATAAGCTCCCGGTCATTACCCAAAAGCCAAACATTATTCTCAACCTCCCAGCTACCACCGTCTAAAGAAAAAGTTCCCTCAGTAACCACTAATTCAAGTTTCTCGTCCATACCCTGCTCCTAAAATTCAACAACCGAACGCAGTACCTTGCCCGTTTTCATAGTCTCAAAGGCTTCGTTAACCTGCTCTAAGCTGATCCTTTCAGAGACAAAAGCATCCAGGTCCAGCCTGCCCAGCCGGTACTGGTCAACAAACATAGGAAAATCCCGTGAAGGAAGAGTATCCCCATACCAGGCAGATTTAATGGAGCCACCCAGACCAAAAACCTGGTCAAGGGGGATATCCCAGCTGGTTCCCGGAGCCGGTACCCCAACAAGCACGAGGCGCCCGGCAAGATCACGGGCATAGAAGGCCTCTTTGAAGGTCTGAGCAATGCCCACAGCATCAATAACCAGATCCGCCCCAAAACCTCCCGTAAGCTCTTTAATGGCAGCAACAGCGTCTGTCTGGGCAGAATTTACGGTGTGGGTTGCTCCCAGCTCACGGGCCCGGGCTAGTTTTTGCTCATCAATATCCACAGCAATGATGGTGGTTGCTCCAGCAAGTTTGCCGGCAGCAATAGCCGCACTTCCAACACCGCCACAACCAAAAACAGCCAGTGATTCCCCGGCTTTAAGCTGGCCGGTATTGAGCACAGCCCCCAGGCCGGCAGTAACCCCACAGCCCAGCAGGCCAACAGCAGCATATTGTTGGGGGGTTAGATCTGCCTCGATTTTAGTGCATTGGCCAGCCGCTACCAAGGTTTTCTCGGCAAAAGAGCCGATGCCCAGGGCCGCTTCAAGCTCAGTACCATCGGCTAAGGTCATTTTCTGCTGGGCATTGGCGCTATTAAAACAGTACTGTGGCTGGCCTTTAGCGCAGGCTCGGCATTCACCGCACACTGCCCGCCAGTTAAGAATAACAAAGTCACCGGGCTGCACCCTGCTGACGTCAGGGCCCACTTCTTCAACAATCCCAGCTGACTCATGCCCTAAGAGATAGGGGTAATTATTACCCACACCACCGGCAATATAGTGCTGATCAGTCTGGCAGACCCCACAGGTAAGAACCTTAACCAGGGCTTCACCGGGCCCAGGGTTAGGTACATGAATAGTGGTAACAACTGCTGGCTCGTTTTTGGCTAAGGCAACAAGGGCTTTAACTGTGTGCATCCTTGAATCTTCTCTCATGGTTAAGCTGCTTAGAGGCTTTTGTGACTAGCCTACCCGATGCTTGCTAGCAAAAATAATGTCTGGATGCTTATTTTCTGCAATCTGCCTGCTCCCAACCCAGAATCCAATCCCGAACAGTTTTCTTAAAGTAGGCGCTGGTCAACGCATTGACATGGTCTCTGCCCTTAACCTCTACTTGCCGGTACTGCCGGCCAGCAGCCGCTAAGTCAGCAGCCAGACTCCGAGGTGCTGTAGCTATCTGATCCCGGCTGCCCCTGATCAGTAAGGTTGGACAGCTAGGAAGAGCCTTGCCAGCTAAGGAATACTCCGGTAGCTGGTTTATAAAGCGGGCCAGGGACTGCCTTTTAATAAGAGAAGAAGCAATAATTTGCTCAAAAAGAGGATAAAGTTCAGAGCCCTTGGCAGGCAGGCTAGGACCGGCACAAGAAAAATGCTCTCTTAACTGGGGGAGCTGATCCTGGGTTGGCATACCGGCTAGGGTAAGAGAAAGCAGCTGCTGGCTGTAGCTGCCAGCAAAATCATGGGCAATAAAGCTACCCAGCGAATACCCAACCAAATGCAGCTGCTGACCCAAAGTCTGGCAGAGGCCGGCAAGCGCCTCGGTCACAGCAGCGTAGCTGAACTTTCCCTTTAAAGAAAGCTGCCCAGCCGGCTCCACCCGCCCTAGCCGCCCAGCAAAACCTTCTTTAAAATCGGCGCTACCGTGATGAGGTAACTCTAGGACCAGGCAGGGGATTCCCGCCTGTAGCAGAACCTTAAGCCAGCCAGTCTGTTCCCAGAGCTCTAGGGGGTTACTGGCAAAACCGTGAATAAGCAGGGCCGGGCGGGTTACAGGCTGCCCCGGCTCAAACCGGTAGTAGTTCACCGAGGATTCTTATCCATAGTCTTAACCGCCCGGGCATAGTCAAGCCCATTATGTTGCAGACGAATATCCCGGCCCTGCTCAATAAGCTTTTCTTTCTTCTCCACAAGCTTGGCAGCCTGAGCTTGTGAGCGAGGCTGCAACTGAATAGATCTTTCTGCCACAATGCCGGCATAGAGCTCCCGACTACGCTCAATTTCCGCATCAATCTGCGCCCCCAAGAGCAGGACACAGTTCATAATCCAAATAAAAAGCAGCAGCACAATAACACCGGCAATAGTGCCGTAGGTTGCATTATATTTACCAAAATTAGAGACATAGAAGGAAAAACCTAAACCTGCAAGAGCCATCACAACAAGAGCAACAAAAGCTCCAGGAGAAATCCAGCGTAATTTGGGCTGTTTCACATTAGGAGTACCGTAGTAAAGCAAAGCGATCAGCAGCACAGCTAGCAAAAAAATCACCGGCCAGCGAAACCACATCCAAATATTGGTAAAACCGGTTAAATCAAGGTTGGGCAAGGCTTCATTAATAAAATCCAGTACAGAACCGCTCAGCAGGAGCACCAGCAGCATCAAAACAACAATCAAAACCAAGACAGCAGTAATGAGAAGATTCCAGGGTCTTAAAACCCAGATAGGACGGCCCTCCACGACACCGTAAATCCTATTTAAAGAACGGCCAAAAGCACCTACATAGCCTGAAGCAGTCCACAGAGAGCCAATAAGACCGGTCAATAAAGCTAGATTAGCAGCAGAGGAGGAGGTTAACTGGGCAATAGGCTCACTGACTAAAGTCAGCACTTCCGCAGGCGCGTAATCGGCAAGAAAATCCAAAATAGCCTGCTTGGTCTGCTCTCCTTGCCCAAAAACACCCAGCAAGGAGACAACAGCCAAGAGAGCGGGAAAAATAGAAAGTACCGCAAAGTAGGTCAGCGCTGCAGCTAGATCCATACAGCCATCAGCCAAAAATTCACTCAGGGCCCGCTTAAAGGCATACTTCCAGCCGGCGGGGCCAATCTGGTGTATCCGATGGGGTTTCTGCTGGACTTTTGTATAGTCCGGGTGCGCTCGCTGTACCGTTTCTTCTGCTAGAGACATGTAGGGGATCCTCAGCTGCCGGTGTTAATAGACTACGGAGCAAGCTTACCGTATGCTGCTCATAAGCTGGCTGATTAGCCCCTACTTCCACTAATCTATGGCCAAAACCTGGGCGGTATGGGCCATTATTTCGTCGGCCAGCTTGGGGTTGTCGTTGAGTTTAACACCGTAGGCAGGAACCAGTTCTTTAATACGGGACTGCCAGGGGTCAACACGGTTGGGGAAGCAGCGCTGTACAAGGTTGAGCATGATGGGTACGGCCGTAGAGGCACCGGGAGAAGCTCCTAGCAGGGCAGCAATAGATCCGTCGGAAGCGGTAATAAGCTCAGTGCCAAACTGCAAGATGCCGCCCTTTTGCTTATCCTTTTTGATGACCTGTACCCGCTGACCGGCTGTGATTAATTCCCAGTCATCCGCCTGGGCCTGGGGATAGTAGTCATAGAGGAGTTTAAGGCGGGCTTGCCGGTCTTTCAGTAATTCACTGATCAGGTACTTGGTTAAGTCTATGTTGTCCAAGCCTGCTCGGATCATGGGGTAAAAGTTGTTAGCTCGGAAGGAAAGCGGAAAGTCAAAGAGGGATCCCTGTTTTAAGAAATTAGTTTTAAAACCGGCGTAGGGGCCAAAAAGTAGGGACTTTTTTCCGGCCACAAAGCGGCTATCTAGGTGGGGTACGGACATAGGGGGAGCTCCCACAGATGCCTGCCCGTAGACCTTGGCATGGTGCTCCTGGGCGGTCTGCTGGTTAGTATTGCGTAAAAAGAGGCCAGAAACCGGGAAACCGCCGTAACCTTTACCCTCTTTGATGCCGGATTTTTGCAGTAGGTGCAGGGCGCCGCCGCCGGCGCCTAAAAAGAGAAATTTACAGTTAATGCTGCTATCTTCGCTGGAGTTAAGCCGGTTTTTAACCGTGACGGTCCAGGAAGAATTAGTTTCCTGGCAAAGATTGCTGACCTGCTGGCCAAAGCGGACCTGCACTCCCTGCTGGATTAAGTAGCTGACCATTTGGCTGGTTAGCTCACCAAAATCGACGTCGGTTCCTTCTGGGGACCAATTGGCGGCAATAGCCTGGCTTTCTGGCCGCCCCGCCACGGTTAGGGGTGCCCACTGGGCAATCTGATCCCGATCTTGGGAGAATTCCATTCTTTCAAAGAGCTTCTCTGCCCTCAAGGCTGCGTGACGTTTGGCTAAGTAATCGCAGTGGTCCTGGTTAAAAACCAAGGACATGTGGGGGACCGCATTAATGAAGTCGGCGTTTTTTAGTTTCTTTTCTGCCAGCAACGAAGCCCAGAACTGGCGTGAAACCTGAAACTGCTCATTAATACCCAGCGCCTTCTCGGTGGCAACCGTGCCGTCTTTTCCTAGGGGGGTGTAGTTGAGTTCGCACAGTGCAGAGTGCCCGGTTCCGGCATTATTCCAGGGGTTTGAGGACTCTTGAGCTACTCGGTCAAGACGTTCAAGAAGAATAATATTCCAGGAAGGCTCAAGTTCTTTGAGTAAAACACCTAGGGTTGCACTCATAATGCCGCCACCGACAAGCACAACATCGGTTGATTCCGTTAAGGCCACGGTTCTTCTCCATAATAAGTTTGGCGTAGATGCATGACAAACTTTAGACTAACTCTTTGCGGCCTAAAAATCCTAATATTGCCGGCTTCTTAGGTTGGTAAAACCCGTTTTTCCAAGAAGCTAGGTCATAGAAATTTTACTGAAGTCGCTAATAGCGGTAGCGCTGAGGGGGTAGTAACTGACCTTGCTCCCTAAGGCAACGGCAGAGACCGGATAGGCGATAGGTACTGCCGGCATAAGTTGGGCAACTAGTTTATTAATATTTTTATAGGCTTCCTTACGTTCCTCGTGGCTGGTGAGTTCATCAGCAGTGCGGATCTGCTGCATGATTTGCTGGTAGGTGACGGTTGGTTCTTGTTCTTGACTGCTAGCGCTGGGGCTAGGAGTTTGTGCCTGTTGGCGGATTTCTTCTTCTGATAGGGCTTCTTGGGCCGGTGCCGTCGAGTCGGAGGATGCGTCGATAACTTCAGAAGTGGTGGCTAGTACCCGTGAGTAGAAGGCATTTGGGTCCCTATAAGAGCCTACAAAACCGGTCAGGGCCAGGCCTCTACTGCTGGAGGAAGCGCTGATGTCATCCAAGTAGCCTTGGCCCCAAGGAATGGGCTTGGGAACAACGTTAAAACCGGCCTTGATGAGATCTGCCGATAAGGCAGCATACATGGCCTCCGGTTCGGGTAAGAAGGCTAGGGAAACATCGGTGGGGTAGTAAAACTCAATTTTTTCACGATTGTAGCCGGCAGCTTTAAGGAGTTCTTGTGCCTTAGAGAGCTGGTAGGCGTAGAAGGCAGAAGTGCTCTCATCCTGCATCATAAACAGGGAGGGTAAAAAGTCATTGGCTATTCTAGTGCCTTGTGGGTAGAGGTTTTTAACGGCAGCATCACGGTTAAGGGCGTGAGCTAGAGCCTGGCGAATCCGAATGTCTTTAAAGAGTTTGTTGTTTAGGTTAATGCTTAAGTAGCTGATGGCATAGGGGTCTCGAGGTTGGATGAGGTTGCCGGCCTTGGCCAGATCAACGTAGTGGGCCATACCTACAAGGTCATAGATATCTAGCTGCTTGGTTTGCATGGCATAGTAGCGTTTGCTAGCACTGGATATGGTTAAAAAATGTATTTTGTCTACCTGGGGAGACTGGCCCCAGTAGTTGGCGTAGCGTGAGAGGATAGCTTCTTTGCCGTCCCAGGATTCAAGAAGGTAGGCGCCGGTACCTACCGGTAGTTTGTTAAAGCGGCCCTGGGCATTAAGGGCTGCCGGGGCGGCTATGCCAAAGGCTGGCTGAGTGAGGGCCTTTAAAAAAGATGCTGAGGGTCGCGAGAGCTGGAAGGTAACGGTTTGCCCTTGCGCACTGCAGTCGGTGACCAAGGGGGTTTTGCCGTCACTGGAGTTGATCTTACTAAAAAGTTGCAGATAGGAAATATGGGCGTTAGAGGTGGCATCTGCGGCTGCTTTTTTCCAGCGGTCAGCGTTGCTGACAACCGCCTGAGCATCAAGGGTGCTGCCGTCGTGAAAGCTGACGCCTTCTCGTAGCTGGAAGGTATAGGTTTTCTGGTCGGAGCTTAGGCTCCAGTCTTGGGCCAGGGCAGGCTCAGCCTCACCGGTGTCACTATTGGCTTTTACTAAGGGCTCTAAAATTTGGGCTGAGATCCGAGCCGTTTCTAGGGTGCCGCTACTGGCTACATCCAGCGAAGGTGCTGGAGCTGCATTGGCGTACCGGAGCACACGTTCCTGGGGTGTTGAGGAAGAATTGTTGTCGCTGTTTTCTGCTGAGGAACAGGAGCTTAAGGCCAGACCGGCAGAAAGCAGGGCAGAGAAGGAAAGCAGGTGACGCCGAGAAATATCTGACCTGTCCATGGTCTCCTCCTGCTCTGTGCCCAAGCGCTCTTTCTCTGCGGATACGAAGAAAGCCCAGAACTACTGGGCTTTGCTGGAGTGCGCAAGGAGGGACTTGAACCCTCACGCCGTAAGGCACAGGAACCTAAATCCTGCGTGTCTACCAATTTCACCACTCGCGCCTGGCTCTTGGAAAATTCAAGAACCTGCTGAGATATTACCCTATTAAGGCTGGGGGCACAAAACCCAACCAGTCTTGGGGCTGGTTCTAGGCCGAAATGTTAAGATCAGCCAGGAGCCTTGCTACATGACCTTTGGCTCGCACATTGTACTGGGCCAGCACAATTTCTCCTTTTTCATCCAAGACAAAGGTAGAGCGGATTAGCCCAATGTAGGTTCTGCCATAGTTTTTCTTTTCTCCCCAGACGGCATATTTTCCAGCCACTGTGTGGTCACTGTCAGAAAGGAGGGGGAAATTGAGACTTTGTTTTGTCGTAAATTTTTCCAGGGCTGCCGGTTTATCGGGTGAAATGCCCAAAATGTGGTAGCCCTGCTGCAGGAGTAGGGTGTTATTATCCCTAAAATCACAGGCCTGGGTGGTACAGCCCGGTGTGGCTGCCTGGGGGTAGAAGTAGATAATTACCTTTTGTCCGGTGTAATCAGAGAGGCTGACGGTGTTACCTGCCGCGTCTGGCAAGGAAAAATGGGGTGCCTTTTGTCCCGGACTTAAGCGTTTGGTCATGCTGTAATCTCTTCTTTCTTTTACTGATCCAGCTCCTCTTGGGCCGGCTAGGGGAGCCTTGCCGGGCCCTCTCTTGCTACTTTAGCCTGAAGTGTAGGTGGCATCCAAAGGTCTAGGAGCATCTTGGATGCAGCCAATGCCGCCAGCTTAACCTGCGGGCTCGATTTCTGAATAAGCCTCAAAAATGTACCTGTTAAATGCATCACCAAATTTATTTTTAAACTTAATACAGTGATTACTTACTATTTTTCAAGCAATTAGTTTATACTGGGGGCATGCCTGATATTGGTAATTGGTCTATTAATCGTTTATTGTCTACTGCGGCTCGTATGCTGGAACACAGCTGGAATAATCAGCTCAAAGAGTTGGGATTGACTCACGCCGGTGTCACTGCCCTGGGCGTTATTGCCCGCGAGGGTACTGTTTCACAGGTCAGGGTTGCTTCAATTGTGGGGGTACAAGCGCAAACGATGGGAAAAACCCTGGCTCGCTTGGAAGCTCACGGTCACGTCTTTCGCACCCGCAACACCGTGGATCGCCGCAGCTATCTCTTGGGTATCACATCTAAGGGTAAAGAAGTCTTGGCCCAGGCCGAAGACATTGATCAGCAGCTTGCCTCAACCGGTGAGCTTGCCCAACCGCAGTTTCGGGAAATGCTGGTACGTATTGTCCGGGAGCTTGCAGAGCAAGAGGGCAACGAGGCGGTCTTGCAGGGAGCTAACGATGAGCACCGTGCTGCCCTTGGCTTAGCGGAAAGCCCGGTTTCCCTGACAGCAGCTGATGGGGCGGGAATAAACTCCCAGCCTCAGGGACCAATTACTGCTGTTTTGGATACTATTTCAGCGGATCTTGACTCCTCCGAGTAGACTGTTTTGTGCGCTTGGCAACAAAGGGTCAGCCTAAGTTGCCAAGCTATCGGCTTGTCTGTATAGTTATTTTTCGTTGCGATCCGGTCCGGATTGTTAGGCGCCTCTAGCTCAATTGGCAGAGCAATTGACTCTTAATCAATGGGTTCTGGGTTCGAGTCCCAGGGGGCGCACAGTAAAAAAGGAGTCAGTATAAAATACTGACTCCTTTTTCGTCTCTGTCGGCTAGCCTCCCGCTTGTCGGAACACAAGCCTCACTGGCCAATATCGCTGCCCTCAAGCCAGGAGCTTAAGAGAAACTGCTGAAAGTCTTCGATATCTCGTGACTGGTCCAGCAGGCCGCTGCCCTGGTAGGTGGTGATCTGCATTAAGGCAGGCAGGGTTAGGATAAAGGATGAGCCGTTTGTTGATTCAAGCCCAAAGGTGTCTTCACTGACTGTATAAGCTCGAATGGCATTGGTGTTATCAATAGCAGTAGGGGTTCCGGCCGCAGTAACGCTGGGCAGATGCAGGGGGGCTAGCACAATCTCACTGGGCTGATCCTTGTAGCCAATCAAAAAATACTGCTGGTCAGCGTCCTGGTGTTGGGCGATATCGGGGTTGCGGTAGACGGCTGTTCCACTGGCAAACACAAGATTGTAGGCACCGTAGTTAATAATTTGTTCATCAAATACCGGATGCAGAGTTTGTGCTATATCGGCAGTTGACAGTGTAATCTGAACCATAAGCTACAGTCTAGGCTCTTATCCCAGGAGAATCCAGACATTAAGCCTGCTGAAAAATTATTTAACAATAAGTCACACAATAAAAAATCTTTAAAAATCTTCTAGCACAAGGTTCGGTCAAAAGCTTAGAAAGAAGAGCTGCAGCAGGAAGGCCCAAGCTCATGAGTTTGGGGATAAAGCTCCTGACCAACTACGCCAAGCAGCTTGCTAGCTGAGCTTGCTGGTCCTGGCTGGAACAGGGTCCTGGCCGGCAAACCTTAGGTATAGACAGCAGGTTGCCTCTATTTTGAAATTTGAGATAGTTTTGACAGCCGGGCCGACTGCTACCAAGATGAAGAGTATGCAAAAATTTGAGACCGTGCCAGTGCTGATTAACCTTTGGGCTGCTCTCGTAGCGGCGTCCTAGCAAAGGCTGGCACTGTGAGCACGGTAGTAACCCTTCGCTAGATAAGATGCGAAGGGTTTTTTCGTAACCGGATCACCCTTACCGGCTGCGGCACATACGGGCTGCCACGTGCAGATTCGTCAGCTAACACAATAAGCATCCAGATAAGACAGTAGAGATTACTCATAAGGAAATATAGAGATGACCACGGGACCATCTATGACTCCAGCGGCGCTGGCCCAACAGTTGGCCAACCGCGCTCCTGCTGCCGCCCCGAATGAGTCCAAACCTGTCCCTGAAAGGATGACAGGTTCCCAGGCAATTATTCGTTCTTTGGAGATGCTGGGCGTTAGTGATGTTTTTGGCTTGCCGGGTGGAGCAATTTTGCCAACCTACGATCCACTGCTTGATTCTGAGCAGATTAATCATATTTTGGTTCGTCACGAGCAAGGGGCCGGTCACGCTGCCGAAGGGTACGCAATAGCAACCGGCAAGGTGGGCGTGTGCATTGCAACCTCTGGCCCCGGAGCAACCAACCTACTAACCCCTTTAGCCGACGCCAACATGGACTCTGTTCCTATTGTGGCTATTACCGGTCAGGTCAGTAGCGGGGTTCTGGGAACCGATGCCTTTCAAGAAGCCGATATTGTGGGCATGGCTATGCCCATCACCAAGCATTCTTTTATGGTTCGTGATGCCCAGGAAATTCCCCGCTGTATTGCCACGGCTTTTCGGCTGGCTGCTACCGGTCGGCCCGGTCCGGTTCTAGTCGATATTACCAAGGATGCCCAGCAGGGCATGATGGATTTTTCCTGGCCTCCCACCACTGAGGTAAGGGGCTATTCACCGGTTACTCGCGGGCATGCCAAGCAAATTCGTGAAGCTGCCAAACTCCTGGCCCAGGCTCAACGACCGGTTTTTTATGTTGGTGGAGGTGTGGTTCGTGCTGGAGCGGCCGACCAGCTACGGCTGCTAGCTGAACAGACCGGAGCCCCGGTGGTAACCACCTTAACGGCCCGGGGAGTTTTCCCCGATTCACACCGGCAAAACCTGGGTATGCCAGGCATGCACGGAACCGTTCCGGCGGTGACAGCCATGCAGAAGGCAGATCTCCTGCTTGCCTTAGGTGCCCGTTTTGATGATCGAGTTACCGGGGTGGTATCTTCTTTTGCGCCCCAGGCCAAAGTTATCCATATCGATATTGATCCTGCGGAAATTTCTAAAATCAGGCTGGCTGACGTACCCATTGTGGGGGACCTTAAATACGTGCTGCCAGAACTTAACCAGATTTTAAGCGATGAGTACGAGGGTCAGCTGGGCCAGCTTGGCCCCTGGTGGACCCTGCTGGATCAGCTCATCAAGGATTATCCGCGCGGTTATAGCCGCACCCAGGATGGCCTGGGTTCGCCCCAGTATGTTCTTGAGAGAATCTCTGCTCTGACAGGGCCAGAGGCCTACTATGTTGCCGGTGTCGGTCAGCACCAGATGTGGTCTGCCCACTTTATTGATCACGAGTATCCCCAGCATTTTATTAATTCGGCTGGTCTGGGCACTATGGGCTTTTCGGTGCCGGCAGCCATGGGAGTTAAAGTGGGTAAACCGGATTCGGTGGTCTGGGCTGTTGACGGAGACGGCTGCTTTCAGATGACCAATCAGGAGCTGGCTACCTGCCGGCAAAATAATATCCCCATCAAAGTGGCTATCATTAATAATTCTTCCCTGGGCATGGTGCGCCAGTGGCAAAACCTTTTTTATGACGGCCGCTACTCTAACACCCACCTGAATACCGGCCACGGCACGCTGCGAATCCCAGATTTTGTGCAGTTAGCACAGGCTTATGGCTGCGCTGGCCTGCGTTGTGAAAGGGACGAAGATGTTGATCGAATTATCGGTCAAGCCCTGCAGATCAATGATCGACCGGTCGTTGTAGATTTTACAGTGAGTCCCGATGCCATGGTCTGGCCTATGGTACCCTCCGGCGTCTCTAACGATCTTATTCAGATTGCCAAAAATACGTCACCAGACTTTGGACAGGAGGCTTAAGGCATGAGTCGTCATACGCTGTCGGTACTGGTTGAAGATAAGCCCGGTGTGCTAGCTCGCGTCTCCGGTTTGTTTGCCCGGCGCATGTTTAATATTGATTCCTTGGCCGTTGGCCCCACCGAGGTGCCCGGCATTTCGCGGATTACTGTGGTAGTAGATGCCGAAGGAACCCTTTTGGAGCAGGTAACTAAACAGCTCAATAAACTCATTCACGTTCTGAAAATTGTTGAGCTTACACCGGAAACATCGGTACAACGAGATCACCTGATGATTAAGGTTAAGGCAGATGCCCAGAGCCGCTTGCAGGTAACCCAGGCAGCGGATCTCTTTCGAGCCTCTATTGTTGATGTGTCCACCGAGTCTGTTGTTATTGAAGCAACCGGCTCAGCCGATAAGTTAAATGCCTTTCTTGACGTACTAGAACCTTTTGGGGTTCGTGAAATTGTGCGGGCAGGAACATTGGGGCTGGCACGAGGGCCCCGGTCGATGAGTGAGAAAGCACTGCGCCACTGACGACCAGACCATACAAACTAGGCTAATAAGCCTGCATTAGATCCAGCAAGGAGACCTAAAAAAATAATGGCAGCAAAAATTTATTACGATCAAGACGCTGACCTCTCGATTCTTTCCGAGCAGACCGTGGCAATTATTGGCTACGGCTCCCAGGGCCATGCCCACGCCTTGAATTTGCGTGATTCTGGTATTGACGTGGTCGTTGGCTTGGCAGAGGACTCCCGCTCCCGCCAGAAAGCCCAGGAGCAGGGGCTGAGGGTTGCTACCGTAGCCCAGGCAGCCCAGGAGGCAGACATCATCATGATCTTGACTCCGGACCAGGTTCAGGCCCAGGTCTACACCCAGCAGATTCAACCTCAGCTAGAAGAAGGAAATGCCCTTTTCTTTGCCCACGGTTTTAACATTCGTTTTTCCTATATCCAGGTTCCCGAAGGTATTGACGTTGCCATGGTTGCCCCCAAGGGACCCGGCCACACCGTCCGCCGTGAATTTGAAGCCGGTAGGGCGGTACCTGCCTTGGTTGCTGTCGAAGTTGACGCCAGCGGCACTGCCCTGGACCGGGCCTTAGCCTATGCAAAAGCTCTGGGAGCCACCCGGGCTGGGGTTATTGAAACTACTTTTGCCGAAGAAACCGAATCGGACCTCTTTGGCGAGCAGGCTGTTCTCTGCGGCGGTACTTCACAGCTTATCCAGTACGGGTTTGAGGTTCTTACCGAGGCTGGTTATCAGCCAGAAATTGCCTATTTTGAGGTGCTTCACGAGTTAAAGCTCATTGTTGACCTGATGATTGAAGGCGGTATTGCTAAGCAGCGCTGGTCTATTTCTGACACTGCAGAGTACGGCGACTATATTTCTGGACCCCGGGTTATCTCTCCTGAGGTTAAAGAGAACATGAAGGCTGTCTTGGCAGATATCCAGGACGGCACCTTTGCCCGGCGTTTTATGGAGGATCAGCAGGCAGGTGGGCCAGAATTTAAGCAGCTACGCGCCCAGGGTGAGGCCCATCCTATTGAAGCAACGGGCCGCCAGTTGCGCAGTCTTTTCTCCTGGAATACAGCCGATGACGACTACACTGAAGGCAGTGTAGCCCGCTAGATAGGTCAACCGGGCCTTAAAATTTGGGGTAGGCAGACCGGTACGGAGCCTCAAACCCTGCCTGCCCCAAAAAGCTGGAATTCAGAGAAAAGGAAAGAAAGATAGTGACCAGCAAACCCCTTGTACTAATTGCCGAAGAACTTTCTCCAGCAACTGTGGAAGAACTTGGACCAGACTTTGAGATACGTTGGACGGATGGGGCGGATAGGTCTCAGCTGCTGGCCGCTATCCAGGATGTCGATGCCATCATGGTGCGTTCAGCTACCCGGGTTGACCAAGAAGCAATTGCAGCTGCTGGCAAGCTTAAGGTTATTGCCCGAGCCGGAGTTGGTTTGGATAATGTTGATATTAAGGCAGCAACGGCAGCAGGGGTCATGGTGGTTAATGCTCCCACGTCTAACGTTATTTCTGCGGCGGAGTTAACTGTGGGCCATATTCTTGGTCTGGCCCGCAACATAGCCCAGGCTGATCAATCGATGAAGGCCGGCCAGTGGAAGCGCTCCCAGTACTCCGGGGTGGAACTCTACGAAAAAACGGTGGGCATTATTGGTTTGGGCCGTATCGGCGGTTTAGTTGCCGAGCGTCTGAAAGCTTTTGGAACTGAGCTGCTGGCCTACGATCCCTTTGTTACCTCAGCTAGGGCTGCCTCCTTAGGTGTTGAACTGGTTGAGCTAGACACCCTTTTAGAGCGGGCAGACTTTGTTACCATTCACATGCCGCGTACCCCGGAAACCCTGGGCATGCTTAACGCTACTTCTTTTGCCCGCATGAAAAACAGTGCCTGCGTTATTAACGTGGCCCGCGGCGGACTTGTTGATGAAGCTGACTTAGAGGCGGCGCTTGATGGCGGTCAGCTAGCCGGTGCAGCCTTAGATGTTTACGAGCAGGAGCCGCCAGAAAAGCTGAGCCTGATTCAGCACCCCAAGGTAGTGACTACTCCCCATCTGGGTGCCTCTACCCAGGAAGCCCAGGAAAAAGCCGGTATTTCGGTAGCTCGCTCCGTTCGCCTGGCCCTGGAGGGGGATCTGGTTCCCGATGCGGTTAACGTTGCCGGTGGTGCTATTGATAAGGATGTTCGTCCCGGTGTGCCGCTGGCAGAGAAGCTCGGGAGGATGCTTACTGCTTTAGCCTGCGAGGAAGCCTTTACTCGGGTTGAGGTCAAGATAGCCGGCGAAATTGCCCAGAAGGATGTTACCTCTCTTAAACTGTCCGCCCTCAAGGGTGTCTTCACCGATGTTGTCTCTGACAAGGTGTCTTACGTGAATGCTCCCGTGATTGCTGAACAGCGCGGTGTGCAGGTGGATCTGGTTACCGCAGAGAGTTCGGAGTACTTCCGTAACGAGACTATTCTTACTGCAGCCCTGGCTTCGGGGGGAACCATCCAGGTTGCCGGTACCGTTACGGGCCCCAAGCTAGCCAAAAAGTTAACCAGGGTGAACGGCTACGATTTTGAGACGCCGATTACGGATCACATGCTCATTCTTGAGTACGAGGACCGGCCCGGTATGATCGCGGCTATGGGTACCTTGCTAGGTACGGCTTCCATTAATATCGCCGGTATGCAGGTTTCCCGCCTGGAAAAGACCCATCAGGCTATTTCAGTCTTGGCTCTGGATTCTGCGCCCTCTGCTGAGGTTGTTGAGTCCATTAAAAAGGTGGTTAATGCCAGCCGGGCGGCTAGGGTGAACCTAGAGGACTAGTAGTTTGGCTAATTCGGTAAACTCACAGCAGGAACGGTAAAGTTAACCCATGACCTCAAACCCGTATTACATCACCACGGCTATCTCTTACCCTAATGGTTCCCCGCATATTGGCCATGCCTATGAGGCTATTGCGGCCGACGCCATGGCCCGTTTTAAGAGATTAGATGGCTACCAGGTGCGGTTTATGACCGGTACCGATGAACATGGGCAGAAGATGCAAACGACAGCAGAGGCCCAGGGTAAGACTGCCCAGGAACTGGCGGATCATAATTCTGCTCGTTTTAAAGCCATGGACGATATGTTAGGGGTTAGCTACGATCGTTTTATTCGAACCACCGATCAGGACCACTATCCAGCCTCCCAGGCTCTGTGGCAGCGCATGCAGGAATCTGGCGATATTTACTTAGGTAAGTACGCTGGCTGGTATTCCATCCGGGATGAGGCTTACTATGCTGAGGACGAAACCGAGTTACGTGCTGGCCGCCGTTATGCCATAAGCACCGGCACTGAAGTTGAGTGGACTGAGGAAGAATCTTATTTTTTTCGTCTTTCCAAGTATCAGGACCGCCTCCTAGCTCTCTATGAAAGTGAGGGTTTTATCTACCCTCAGAGCAGGCGTAATGAGATTGCGGCTTTTGTGCGCTCTGGACTGAACGACCTCTCCATCTCTCGAACTACTTTTGATTGGGGTGTTCCTGTACCGTCGGACAGCAAACACGTCATGTACGTTTGGGTTGATGCCCTAACAAACTACATTACCGGTCTGGGTTACCCCCAAACAGATAGCCCACTATTTCAGCAATTCTGGCCGGCGGATCTGCACCTTATTGGTAAAGATATCAGCCGTTTTCACTCTATCTATTGGCCTGCCTTCTTGTGGTCGGCAGGTTTGGAGCTACCTCGGCGGGTATTTGCCCACGGATTTTTGCTGGTGGATGGCGAGAAAATATCTAAATCGGTAGGTAACGTGGTTGATCCAGCCGATCTGGTTCAGTCCTTTGGCCTGGATCCGCTACGGTTTTTTCTGCTGAGAGAGGTCCCTTTTGGCCAGGATGGTTCTTACTCGGCCCAGGCCATTATCAGCCGTATTAACTCGGACCTAGCTAATGACTTAGGAAATCTGGCCCAGCGCTGCCTGTCTATGATTGCTAAAAACTGTGCTGGTCTGCTTCCAGAGCCGGCAGATCTGACCCAGCAGGACAGGGCTATGCTGGCGGCAGCTGCCGCTTTATACGAGCCGCTACGTGCTGATTTTGATGAGCAGGCCTTCCACCGGGGCCTGGAACGAATCTGGCAGGTTATTGCTGAGTGCAACCGCTACTTTACGGCTCAGGAACCCTGGAAACTAAAGAAAGCTGATCCTAGCCGGATGGCTACGGTACTGTATGTCACCGTTGAGCTTATTCGCCAGGTTGCTATTCTCCTGCAGCCTGTTATGCCCGGTTCTATGGAGCGGCTCCTGGACCTGCTGGCTGTAGCGGCTGATCAGCGAGATTTTGCTGCCCTGGCTACTGCTTTAAAGCCGGGAGTGGCGCTGCCTCAACCGGAGCCTATCTTTCCCCGGTTTGAAGGAGAAAAGTAGGCGGCTAAGCAGGCGTGCCTGTCTTAGCTAAACCAGCCCAGTTCCTTAATTTTTGCTTCGATCATCCGGGCCAGGGCCAGGTAACCCCAGCCGTTGAGGTGAACACCGTCGACGGCGTAGAGGCTTCTGGGGGGACGGCCAGCCTCGTAGTCTTGCTGATCGGCATTGGAGTTCCAGACTCCGGATCCGGCTAGATCGCCGTAGCGGAGCCAGGTTTCCTTGGTTGTTTCCCGCAGGTATTCTTGGGGATTCATAAAGAGTTGGCCGTAGGTTTGGGCTCCCCAGTCGTTGTAGGCCGCCACCGCCCTGGCCCGCTCTGATCCCTGGCTATCGCCGTCAATCACGTAGTGGCCTAGGACAATAGTCCTTTCTGCTGCCATGTCAAAGGCGGCAACGGTGTGGTCTTTGGTGGTCTGGGTTTCTAAAATATTGTTTCGGCCAATTTGGATGAGGTGGTAGGAGGAGCGGGAGATCATTTCCTGGTAGGAGAAGAAGAGGTTGGCACTGGTATTGCTGGGGGCGTAGCGTTCGCTTCCTTCGCTTACTCTGGTAAAGGAGTAGGTGTTTTCTGCTCCCGAGATTGCTTTGAGCACGCCGGGTATTTCTTGAATAAAACCGGGAAAATAGGTGGCTGCATTCCAGCTGATCTTGCTGTTGCTCAGGGTAACGTTGACGGAGCCGGAAGCCGGGATCATCTCACCGGGAAAGTCAACCTTGGTGATAAAGTCTGCAACTCCGCGGCGGGCAAGAATATTCGAGGAGGTTTCGGAGCCCGTTCCAAAGGCTAGGACGGGTACGCCTAGGTATTGGTGAAGCAGGGTGTGCAGACGGGCATCAAAGCCGGCACTGACTCCTTCGGTGGCCCGGGCTCCTTCGATGGAGGAGCTACCCCAGAGCGCTAGGGAAGGTCCCTTAATCTCTGGGTAGTCAAAGGCAGCGGGAAACACACTCTCGTTTTCGCTAGCAGCAGACTCTCCTAGGCTCATGGCACCAAGGCCCACCACACCAGAAAGCGCCGCAAAGCGCATAAGGCCGCGGCGTGAGGACTTAAGGACAGCGTGCTGGTGCTCACTCATAGATGTCTTAAAAATCTTTCGTGGGCAGGATAAGCAGCGTGGTTCTTGTACTGCATAAAGTGTGTGGGGACATATCGTACTGCTTCCAAATGCTAACTATAGTGGGTGAGGATAGTTTCTTATTCGAGGAGTTAACGTGTTCTTACTGGGCAGACGCTGTGTAAAAACTGCACTGGCCCTGGCTGTCTTGCTGATGCTGGCCCTGGCTGGCTGCGGCCTTTTTAAGGAACAGCCGGACAACCTGGATGAGCTGGAATCTGCCCGAACTAAAGATGAACACCTACAAGACCTAAAATCTTGGATTTTCCCTTCTGCTGAGACCGAGACTGCCCGTCGTGCCTTTGTCAGCCGCTGTGTAGCGCAAGCCGGTGGAAGCTACGACGAAGCCAGTCAAAATTTTCAATTAGAGACTGCCCTAACCTCCGGTTTAACCCGAGACCAGCTCCGCAAAACGGGGTATGATCAGCTGGGATCTACCCATGAAAATCAGCGGGCCCGCTTTGACCAGGCTGGTCAGGAAGCCTACTTTGGTAACCCCAAAAACGGTACTATTTCTGTAACTTTTATGGAATATTCCACGGGGGAAATTCCCATAGACGGTTGTATGGCTCAAAGCTACCAATACATGTATGGATCGGTTCAAGAAGGAATGATTGTAGCAATTCTTGCTCCATCTTTTGCTAAAGCCGTAGCCGATGAGGTTAGCCAGGACCAATCATATGTTGATCTTAAGCAGGAATGGAGTGACTGCATGAGTGAAGCTGATTACAAAGATTTAGTTTCGGTAGATCAGGCTTGGGATTTAGCTCAAAAATTAGAGGGCGAGGAAGAACAAAAACTTGCTGAGCAGGATGCTCAATGTAGGGAAGAAGTTAAGTACGAAGAGAAGATGGCAAAGATTCAAAATAGCTACTACGAGGCGGTATATCAAAGGGTTAAGCGCTACGATTACCAGCTAGAGGGCATTCATCGCCTTGGCCAGGAGCGGCTGGCGGCCGATCAAAAAGACCCGCAAAATTCTTCTCCTATTGATCTCAGTACTCAAACAGCGACACCTCAGCCCGCCCAAGAATAAATCAACATATATTATGGAAATGTTGAATAATTTTCTTGAGGGCGGTTGAGCATTCTTCTTCTATAAGAAAATTCTCCCCAGCAATTTCTATAAAAATGGCCTTTACTAGGGTAAAAACCTATTCTTTAATATTTATCCTGGGAAAGATATTAAAGAATAAAAAAAGAAAATATTTTCTACAGCTGGTTTATGCTGCTTTATATTACTTTACATGTCTAGCGAAGGGGTTGCGGGGGGGGGTTAGGTCCTGCGGGTTGGCACCTGCCAGCACCGGTCACGACGGTTCTTACCAACATGTGAGAACCGCCGGCTGATTCTTCTCTCTTGCTAGGAGGGTATACTACCCTTGAGTGGTATGACTGAATCTCCTTCCCTGAATATTGCCATCATTGCCGGAGACGGCATCGGCCCCGAAGTCACGGCCCAGGCAGAAGCCGTCCTAGAACAGGTGGCCAAAAACCAGCAGCTGGCTGTGAGGAGTAAACACTATCAGCTTGGTGCCCAACACTGGCTAGAGACAGGCCAAACTCTGACCGAGCAAACCTTAGCCGAGCTGGCTCAGCACGACGCTATTCTTTTTGGTGCGGTAGGGGCAGATCCGCGCTCAGCACGGATCCCCTCAGGCATTCTAGAACGTGAGATTCTGCTTAAACTCAGGTTTAGCTTTGACCATTACATCAACCTGCGTCCCTGCCGCCTCTATCCGGGATTGACGTCGCCTTTAAGTCAGCCAGGCTCCATTGATTTTGTGGTGGTCCGCGAAGGTACTGAAGGGCCGTATTCCGGTGTTGGAGGAAGCCTGCGGGCAGGCAGCCCGGCAGAAGTGGCCAGTGAAGTTTCCGTTAACACCGCTTACGGTGTGGAGCGGCTTATTCGCTATGCCTTTGACTTAGCAGCTTCCCGGCCCCGCAAGAAGCTGACTTTGGTTCACAAAACCAATGTTTTAGTCCACGCTGGCCAGCTTTACACCCGCATCTTTAACCACTTAGCTAGCCAGTATCCCCAGGTAGAAACCGACTACTGCCATGTTGACGCAGCAAGCATCTACCTGACGACAGATCCTGGCCGTTTTGACGTTATCGTGACCGACAACCTCTTTGGGGATATTCTTACCGACCAGGCTGGAGCAATCACCGGTGGCATAGGTTACGCCCCTTGCGGTAATATCAATGCCAGCGGAGACTTTCCCTCCATGTTTGAGCCGGTCCACGGCTCAGCCCCAGATATTGCCGGTCTTAACAAGGCCAACCCTACCGCCAGTATCCTCTCACTGGCCATGATGTTCCAGCACCTGGGATACCCTCAGGCAGCAGCAAGCATAGAAGCAGCCGTTGAAGCAGACTTAGCCCAGCATGCGGGCCAAGAACGGAGCACCACACAAATAGGCGAGGCAATTGTTGCCGCCTTACAAAGCTAATCGGTCCATACCAGAGGAAGAAGATCGTGAACCTAGAATTTACTGTCACCCCCAGCAGCAACCCAGCTAGTCCGCAAAAAAAACAAGAAATTCTTGCCGATCCTGGGTTCGGTCAATATTTTTCTGACCATATGGTCAGTATTGACTGGACTGCTGATCCTGCCCCGGCCGGTAGCTGGCAGCGGGGGCAGGTGCAGGCCTATGGTCCTCTTAGCCTGGACCCTGCCACAGCGGTTTTTCACTATGGTCAAGAAATCTTTGAAGGAATAAAGGCCTACCGCCATGCAGACGGATCTATCTGGACCTTCCGGCCCGAGGCCAATGCTGCCAGGATGCAAAAGTCGGCCCAGCGCCTGGCCCTGCCGCAGCTACCCACCGAACTTTTTATTGAATCGCTTAAACAGCTTATGGCTCTGGACGCCAGCTGGGTTCCCTCAGGGCAGGGGCAAGCCTTCTACCTGCGTCCCTTTATGATCGCAACCGAAGCCTACCTGGGGGTAAGACCCACCAGGCAGGCAAAATATATGCTCATTGGCTCGCCGGTTGCCAACTATTTTGGCAGCCTTAAACCGGTAGATATTTGGTTGTCAAGCACCTATTCCCGGGCTGGTCAGGGCGGTACCGGTACCGCTAAGTGCGGCGGAAACTATGCGGCAGCCATGCTTGCTCAAGTAGAGGCAGAAGAGCACGGTTGCCAGCAGGTTATCTTTAAAGACCCCTACCGGCAGGACGCCATCGAAGAATTGGGGGGTATGAATATTTTCTTTGTCTACGGGGCAGAAAATCGTCTTGTTACTCCGGCCCTTAACGGAACTATTCTTGAGGGAATCACCAGAGATTCTTTGATCCAGCTGGCTAAGGACCGGTCCATGACCGTAGAAGAAGCTCCCATTACCCTAGCTAACTGGCGTGAAGATCTAGCGAAGGGAGCCATTACCGAAATCTTTGCCTGCGGAACCGCTGCCGTTGTTTCCCCTATCGGCACCCTTAAAACTGCGGAGGGAAATATTGGTCCTGCTGGGGGCCAGCAGCCAGGGCCGGTTACTCTGGCCCTGCGAGAAGAGCTCCTGGGCATTCAAAGCGGTCAGCTAGCAGACCGTCACGGTTGGTTGACTCGACTAGCCTAGTTGCAGCCGGTCCGGCTTCACGCATAGGGGTGTAAACTTGCCGCATTTTAAGCTGGGCAGGGCGGCAGGAGTGTGCAGTGAGCCGGCCAAGACGGTAGCCTAGATACTATGCGTATTGCCCGTTTTACTGTAGACGACCAACTCCACTATGGCCTGGTGCAAGAAGGGTCGGAGGACTTAGAAGTGAGGGTTCTTAAAGGAGACCCCTTCTACCAGGGAATTCAACCCGGCACAAAAACCTACCCGCTAGAGCAGGTTCGTCTGCTAGCTCCTATTATTCCGCGCTCCAAGGTGATTGGTAGTGCTCGAAATTGGATGGACCACGCCCAAGAACTGGGTAATGAGCCGGCCGCTAGTCCGCAGTTTTTTCTTAAGCCCAATACGTCTGTGGTGGGCCCCGGAGACCCTGTTACCTTGCCGGACTGGGCTGAAGAAGTATCCTTTGAGGGTGAGCTAGCCCTTGTTATAGGTCGGATTGCCAAGTCTGTACCGGCCCAGCGGGCTGCTGAAGTTATTTTTGGTTATACCGTAGCCAACGACCTAACTGCCCGGGATAAGCAGCGTCAAGATATACAGTGGGCTCGGGCTAAAGGTTTTGACGGGGCCTGCCCCCTCGGTCCCTGGATTGAGACGGAACTTGATCCAGATGACCTCAGTATTAAGAGCTGGTTGGACGGAGATCTTAAGCAGGACGGCAGGACGGCCGATATGATTTATTCGGCGGCTGAGCTTGTGGCTGCCGCATCCGAAGCCTTTACGCTGCTGCCAGGAGACGTGATTTTGACCGGGACACCTGCCGGTGTGGGTCTGCTCGAAGAGGGCAGCGAAGTTGAGGTGGAAGTTGAGGGTATTGGTGCCCTGGTCAACCGTATCCGCCGCTAAGGCCCTCTCGGAGCGGCTGAGGCCCTGCCACTGTATTTGTTCTAAAGAAAGAGTTTGTGAAAGTTAATGAAGACCGCTACCGCTGCTGAGGCTGCAGCACACTCCCAGGTGAGGGTTCGTTTTTGCCCTTCCCCAACCGGTACTCCCCACGTTGGGCTGATCCGTACCGCTCTCTTTAACTGGGCCTATGCCCAACATACCGGTGGAAAACTTATCTTCAGAATTGAAGATACCGATGCCGCCCGAGATTCCGAGGAGTCTTTTCAGCAGGTCATTGACTCTTTAACCTGGTTGGGCATCAGCTGGGATGAGGGTGTTGGAGTGGGCGGGCCCCACCAACCTTACCGGCAGTCCCAGCGCGGCCAGATTTATCAGGAGGTCATTCAAAAGTTACTGGACGCCGGCTATATTTATGAAGATTTCTCCACCCCCCAAGAAGTGGAGCAGCGCCACCGGGATCGGGGCAGGGATCCAAAACTTGGTTACGATAACTTTGATAGGGACCTCACCGACCAACAGAAACAGGCCTTCCGCGATCAGGGGCGTGAGCCTGTCTTGCGGTTACGTATGCCCGACGAAGACATCACCTTTACAGACCTAGTGCGCGGAGAGATCACCTTTAAGGCCGGTTCAACACCGGACTTTGTGGTGGTCCGCAAAGATGGTAGCCCTCTCTACACCCTGGTTAATCCGGTAGATGATGCCCTGATGGGTATTACCCACGTCTTACGCGGGGAGGACCTGCTCTCCTCAACACCGCGGCAGATTGCCCTATACCGGGCCCTCATGCAGGTGGGAGTAGCAAAGTTTATCCCAGAGTTTGGCCACCTACCCTACGTGATGGGCCAGGGTAACAAAAAGCTATCAAAACGGGACCCGGAGTCTAACCTCTTTTTATTGAGAGAAGCTGGCTTCATCAAGGAGGGCCTGCTTAATTACCTGGCCCTGCTAGGCTGGTCTCTTTCGCACGAACAGGATGTATTTTCCATTGACCAGATGGTAGAACATTTTGATATTAAGGACGTGCTGGCCAATCCAGCCCGTTTTGACGTCAAGAAGGCTGAGGCCATTAACGGTAGCCAGATCCGCCTGCTTGATCCGCAAGATTTTAGGGACAGGCTTGTTCCCTACCTTAAGGCTGAGCAGCTTGTTCAAGCCGCTAGCTTTGATCAACTAACCGATGAGCAGCAAGCTATTTTAACTGCGGCAGCACCTTTGGTGCAGGAGCGTATGCAGCTGCTAGGTCAAGCCCCCGGTCTTCTGGGTTTCTTCTTTAAAACCGACAGCCAAATCAGCATTGCAGCCGATGCTGCTGGGCAGCTTAAAGAGTCGGCACCACAGGTTTTGCAGGCAGGCATAGCTGCCCTGACCGATCTCGACGATTTTAAGGCCGCTAGTATTGAAGCAGCCTTACGCGCAGCCATCGTAGATCAGCTAGGTATTAAACCCCGGCTAGCCTTTGGCCCACTGCGGACGGCTATTTCTGGAGCCAAGGTGAGTCCGCCACTCTTTGAGTCCATGGAGATTCTGGGTAAAGAATCTTCCCTTAAGCGGCTGCGTGCCCTGCTGGATCAGCTGCCAACCCCTAGTGATCAGGGGGAGGCCAGCTAGGAGGTCACCTAGATCTTGTCCAGTGTGATTTAGGTCTAGGCATGAGGATTTGCACCTTGCCGGATCCTCGTATAAAGTTATTACTCGTTGCAGGTTTGGCAAGGCCGCTTGAGCGCTTTGTCCAGGCAAGCTATGGGATATGGTGTAATTGGCAACACTACGGTTTCTGGTACCGTCATTCTAGGTTCGAGTCCTGGTATCCCAGCAAACATCCCAGCGATGTTTTGGCCCCATCGTATAGCGGCCTAGTACTCCGCCCTCTCACGGCGGCAACACCGGTTCGAATCCGGTTGGGGTCACCGCTTAGCCTCCTAGCTTAGCTAGGGGGCTTTTTCTTACTCTCAAAACAAGAGGTCTAAGCTGCCGCCCCAGAAACGAGCCCGGCCATCCTCAGCAGGGCAGTCTAAAAAGCACAGGCCAGATCCGGTAAATGTCTAGCCCCTGTGTAAGAATGGGAAACGTGGACCAAGAAAACCTCAACGATAAGCCCCAGCCGGGGGCAGAATCACCAGAACAGCAGCCGGCTAACTTCCTGCAAGACCAGCAGCTGGAAGCTGTCCGGGCCGCCCGGCGCCTTCTGGCACAGCTCAGCCTTCCCCTAGAAACCGCCTCGGTAGAGGAAAACCGCCGTATTCTGGCCAGCATCCAGACACAACTGGACGACTACATCCTGCCCAGGCTTTCCTCCCTGGATGCCCCGCTGACTGTTGTTGTGGGTGGCTCCACCGGGGCAGGAAAATCAACACTGGTCAACACCCTCCTAGGCCAGGCCATTACCCGTTCGGGCAGCATCCGTCCCACCACCCGCCAACCGGTACTGATCCACCGGCCAGAAGATGCAAGAGCAGTCACACCGGAACGGATCCTACCGCACCTTAAAAGAATCAAAACTAGTGGGGTCGGAGAACTGGTGGGGGCAGACCGGGCCGACATAGATCAAATTTTTACAGTTGAAACAGAAGCCATTCCGGCAGGAATCGCCCTCATAGACGCACCGGATATAGATTCTGTGAGCGAAGACAACCGACGGCTGGCAAAACAACTACTGGCTGCGGCAGACCTCTGGCTCTTTGTCACCACAGCCAACCGCTATGCCGATGCCGTCCCCTGGGAACTTCTTAAAGAAGCCGCCGGCAAAGATATCACTATTGCTGTTGTCCTCAACCGGGTGGCCGAAGGCAACGAAGAAGAAATAGAAACAGACCTAAGCCGCATGCTGGAGGAAGCCGGTATCGTACCGGCCCACCTACTAACCGTTAACGAGCAAGAACGTGACCAAGAAGGCATGCTACCCCAGGTGGCCCTAGCCCCCCTCATCTTCTGGCTGCGAGAACTGGGGGCAGACTCAGCCCAGCGCTCTCAGATTGCCCGGCAGACCCTCGAAGGCGCCCTTCGGTCTGTGGCAGAAAGAATGCAGACTATCTGCCAGGCCCAGCAGGAACAGGAAGAAACACACCAGAGGCTCTTAGCTGCCGTCAACCAAAGCTACCGGCAAGGCCAGTCCAGCATCATCGATTCCACTCAAGATGGTGCCCTCCTGCGCGGGGAAGTCCTGGCCCGCTGGCAGGATTTTGTGGGAACCGGCGAGTTCTTTCGCAGTATTGAAGCCGGTATTGGCCGCATCAGGGATCGAATCTCCAGTTTCTTTAAAGGGCAGCCTAGCCAGGCAATAGAAGTTGAACAAGCCCTGGAGGTAGGCCTACACTCGATCATTATTGAACAGGCAGCTCAGGCTGCAGAAAACACACAAGGGCTCTGGTTAGAAGAGAAAGCCGGCCGAGCCCTGCTGGCTGGGCGCGACCTAGGCCAGCTGGATGAGGACTTTCCAGAATACGTGGCCCAGGGCATCCGGGACTGGCAGCAGGATTTGCTGACTATGATCAGCCAAGAAGGAGCGAGTAAACGCCAGCGGGCACGTTTTATGTCCCTGGGTGTCAACGCCGCAGCGGTCATTCTTATGGTAGCTGTCTTCTCTATGACCGGGGGACTCACCGGCCTTGAAGTTGGCATAGCTGGCGGATCAGGGGTTGTGGGAACAAAACTCTTGGAGGCTGTCTTTGGTGAGGACGCCGTCCGTAGAATGGCCCAAGGTGCTCGCCGCAACCTGGAAACCCGTATCCAGGAATTGCTTGATCAGCATTCCAGTCTTTTTAAGGACATTTTGGCAACGGTAGAGCTTGGCCCCCCTTCAGGGCAGCTGGATCAAGATCGGCAGCTACTGGCCGACCTTGCCCGTTCTCTTAAAGGAGTCAAGCATGACTAAGAAACAGAACAGGGCTACTTTTTCTCAGCTTGCCAACCGGGTTGATCAGCTAACCCTAGCCCTGGATTTGGGCCGTGGCCGGGTGGACCCGGATCTGCTGGACCGGGCCCACGATATTTTGGAACGAACCCAGCAGCGGCGAGAACTTTCTGCCGAGCACACTGTTATTGGTTTTTTTGGGGCAACCGGTTCTGGCAAGTCAAGCCTCTTTAACGCGGTCATAGGGCAAAACCTTGCCCGCTCTGCAGCCCGCCGGCCCACCACTGCCAGCGCCCAGGCGGGAATTTGGGGTAAAGAGGGTAGCCAGGAACTGCTGGATTGGCTCCAGGTTGATCAGCGTACCTATATGGATGACAGCGGTCAAGAAGCCGGCCAGGCCCTTAACCGGGCGCAGGCCTCTGGCGGGGGCGGCATCGTTCAAAAAATGAAGACCATGCTGGGTAAGGGGCAGACAGATAACCAGGCTGGCGGCCTCATCCTCTTGGACCTGCCGGATTTTGACTCGGTAGAAAAGGCCAATCGGGCCATCGTGGAACGGATGGCAGGCTATGTTGATGTGCTGGTGTGGGTTTTTGATCCGCAAAAATATGCTGATGCTATCATCCACCAGGACTTTATTAGCCCCCTGGCTCAACACGGAGCTGTGACTCTGGCCGTTCTTAACCAGGTGGATAGGTTGGATGCGGGGGAGAGCGCTGCTGTGCTGGATTCTCTGCAAGCCCTCCTTGCTCAGGATGGCCTCAGTTCCCATTTGCTTGCTGCCCCTCTGGCGGTTTCAGCCCGTACAGGCCAGGGTATAGAGCAGCTGCGCTCCATTTTGGGCCGAGTAGCGGTAGAAAAATCTGCTGCTCGTGAGCGTATTGAGGCAGACCTAGACAGTATTACAGCCGATTTAGGCCACTACAGTAGCCAAGACCTGCCGGACGGCATCCAGGATCAAGCTCTGGCTAAGCTAGATCAGGGCCTCTACCGGGCGGCAGGGGCAGATGCGGTGGTTGAGGCTGCCGCGGCTTCCTACCGTTTACACGCTATTTCTCATACGGGTTGGATTGCAAGCCGGTGGCTGCTCAAATTCCGTAAGGATCCTCTGAAAAGGCTGCACTTGCATCGGGAGGATGAAGGTAAAGAGATCACTCGTTCTTCCCTGCCTGCCTTAAATGCTGGCCAGAAAGCGACAGCTAGCTCCGCTATCCGCCAGTTTAGCCAGGACTGTTCCCAAGGCTTAGGCCAGGAGTGGACGCGCTCTATTCGTGAGGCTGCCCGTTTACACGAAGATCAGCTGGCTGCTGGCCTGGAACGGGCGGTGGCTAGCATAGATTTTAAGGTTCAGAAAAAAAGATGGTGGTGGCTACTGCTCAACGGGCTGCAATGGTTGGGCCTGCTCCTTGGGTTAGTGGGTTTACTCTGGCTGACGGCCCTGGCCCTGGCCGACTATTTTCAGCTGATGCTGCCTGAGCCGCCCACTGTCGAAGGTTTCCCCCTACCTGTGCCAACCTTACTGGTGTGCACAGGGCTTTTGCTTGGCCTGGTCACGGCTCTGGCCGGACGCTTTTTTGTCTCCCTAGGGCAGCGGCTCTATGCCACAAGAATCCGAGCCAGGCTTAGGGAGAACATTAAAGAGGTTGCCCAGGGCTATATTGTTGAGCCGGTAGAAGAAGAGCTGGAACGGTATTCTGCTTACTGCCAGGCCCTTGAGGCGGCTGCTTCAGCCTCTTAAGGAAGATCTGCTAGCTGCGTAAGGCATCGGTGAGCTGGGAGGCGGCTTCGCAGACAACTTCAGCGTGGAGCCGGCCCGGTTGCCGGGTCAGTCTTTCGATGGGGCCGGAGATAGATACGGCGGCAATGACCTTACCGGAGGGGCTACGGACCGGTGCAGAGACCGAGGCGGTGCCCCGTTCACGTTCGCCAACAGATTGGGACCAGCCGCGACGGCGTACAGCAGCCAGCATGGTGGCTGTAAAACGGGCGTTGCGTAAGCCCTCGACCAGGCGGGCGTGGTCCTCCCAGGCTGTAAGAATTTGAGCAGCCGATCCGGCTTTCATGGAAAGTTGTGTTCCTACGGGGATGGTGTCCCGTAAACCAATAGGTCGTTCTGCTGAGGCAACACAGACTCGCCAGTCGCCCTGGCGGCGATAAACCTGTGAGCTTTCACCGGTGGCGTTGCGTAGGTGGTTAAGGACAGAGCGTGAAGCGGCAATGAGTCGGTCTTCGCCAGCTGCCGAGGCTAGCTCGCCCAGCCGTGGCCCCAGCATAAACCTGCCTTGAATATCGCGGGCGACTAAGCGGTGGTGGGCCAGGGCTACGGCCAGCCGGTGGACGGTTGGCCGGGCTAGGCCGGTGGCTTCCACAAGCTGGGAGAGGGAAGCCGGCCCAGCTTCTAGGCAGTTAAGAATATAGGCAGCCTTATCAAGAACACCAACTCCTGAGCTGGACTGAGCTGTTTTTATCTCTGAGCTGGTCATGGCTTTCCTCCTGAATTTTTGATGCGCTGATCACGGCCAGTTTTTGCCGCTTGCAGGCCAAGCCGGTTGAGCACTAGAAAAAGTGTGTCATTCTCACTATATGATATGCAAGTTCATTTAATGGAAAGTCTGGAGTTTTCTGGTCACTATAGATGTAAAGCACACCATAGGTTAGGGAGGAAAGATGGATGCTAGGGCAGCAGAGAGGCCGCTCACATTAGCGGAGAAGGTCTGGCAGGCACATACGGTTGTGCCCGGGCACGAGGGCGCCCCGGATCTGCTTTATATTGATTTACACCTGGTACACGAGGTCACCTCCCCCCAGGCCTTTGAAGGACTTCGCCTAGAGAACCGCCGCCTACGTCGGCTTGATTTGACGATTGCTACGGAGGATCACAACACTCCTACACAAAATATTTTTTCCAGAATCGCAGATCAAACGTCCCGAACCCAGATCGAGACCTTGCGTAAAAATGCCCAAGAATTTGGGGTTCGCCTGCACTCTTTAGGAGACCAGGAACAGGGTATTGTGCACGTGGTAGGGCCGCAGCTGGGCTTAACCATGCCGGGGATGACCATTGTCTGCGGGGATTCTCATACTTCCACGCACGGTGCTTTTGGTGCCTTGGCTTTTGGGATTGGTACCTCAGAGGTTGAACACGTGATGGCAACTCAAACCTTACCCTTGGCTCCCTTTAAAACTATGGCCATTAATGTTGAGGGCCAGCTTAAGCCTGGCGTTACTGCTAAGGATATTATTCTGGCGGTGATTTCTGCTATCGGGACCGGTGGAGGCCAGGGTTACGTCTTAGAGTATCGGGGTTCAGCTATCCGAAGCCTGTCTATGGAAGGCAGGATGACTATCTGTAACATGTCTATTGAGGCTGGAGCTCGTGCAGGCATGGTGGCCCCCGATCAAAAGACCTTTGACTATGTGCAGGGTAGGGAGCATGCTCCCACCGGGGAAGAATGGGAGCAGGCTCTGAGTTACTGGAAGAGCCTACCTACGGATCCCGGGGCCCGGTTTGACCGCGAAATTTATATCAATGCAGATGAGTTAGAACCCTACGTCACCTGGGGAACTAATCCCGGTCAAGGTGTTCCCCTCTCGGGTAGGGTTCCTGATCCACAAGATTTTGGGGATGAAAATCAGCAGCTTGCTGCAGCAAAAGCCTTAAAATACATGGATCTTACCGCCGGAACTCCTATGAAGGAAATCCCGGTTGATGTGGTTTTCCTGGGTTCTTGTACTAACTCCCGGATTGAAGATTTGCGGGCTGCGGCCCAGGTCCTTGCCGGGAACAAGCTTGCTCCCGGGGTGCGCATGATGGTGGTACCCGGCTCACAGCGGGTCCGGGCCCAGGCAGAGCAGGAAGGCTTGGATCAAATCTTTATAGAGTTTGGTGCTGACTGGCGTTATGCCGGCTGCTCGATGTGTCTGGGCATGAACCCCGACCAGCTTGCCCCCGGGGAACGCTGCGCTTCAACATCTAACCGAAATTTTGAAGGCAGACAGGGTAAAGGCGGCCGTACCCACCTGGTTTCTCCTCTGGTTGCTGCCGCTACCGCGATCCGGGGTAAGCTTTGCTCCCCGGCAGACCTTTAAGAAAATTATCGCCTGGCGTAAGGAGTAAACGGATGGAAGCGATTGTACGGCATAGTGGAGTTGGTGTACCTTTACCGGCTTCGAACGTGGATACAGACCAGATTATCCCGGCTGTCTATCTTAAACGGGTCAGTAAAACTGGGTTTGAAGATGCCCTCTTTGCAAACTGGCGTAAAGATGAGAATTTTGTGCTTAACCAGCCCCTGTACCGGCAGGGTTCTATTCTGGTGGCTGGGCCGGATTTTGGGACCGGTTCTTCACGTGAGCACGCCGTCTGGGCTTTAAAGGATTACGGCTTTAGGGTGGTTATTTCGTCCCGGTTTGCCGATATTTTTAGGGGAAATTCCGGTAAACAGGGCCTTGTTGCTGCCCAGATGAAGCAGGACGATGTTGACTTGCTGTGGAAGCAGATGGAAGAAAATCCCGGGATAGAGCTAACGGTTGATCTTGAGAGTAAAACGGTCAGCTGCGCCAGTTTGGTCCTGCCTTTTAGCATTGACGACTACGTGCGTTGGCGTCTTATGGAGGGCTTGGACGATATTGGCCTCACCCTGCAGCAGGAGGATAAAATTACTGAATTTGAGCGGCAGCGGCCGGCCTGGTTACCAAAAACTCGGTAAAAGTCGGGAGGAATCTAGCCAGAGGTATAGACTACGATGTACCCATATTAGGTGGGTTCTAGGCTGAGCCTGCCGGGATGAACTATCCTTGTAGAGCGTGCGTTTTTTAACGCAGCTCTTTATTGGGCCAGCAAAGACTACTTTTACTACTGCTCGGTAAACTCATCCTGTAGATTCCGAGTCCTCAGACGACACGATTGGAAACATATGACCAGCGCACTACGAATCGAAGGCGGGAATCCGCTGACCGGTGAAGTGAAGGTACGCGGAGCCAAAAACCTTGTCCCCAAGGCAATGGTTGCCGCCTTGTTAGGATCTAGCCCTTCTCTGCTGCGCAATGTTCCCGAAATTAAAGATGTTAAGGTTGTCACGGATCTGGTTGAGCTGCACGGTGTTTCCGTTCACAACGACCCAGTAACCGGAGACCTGACTATGGATCCAACCAAGGTATCGCAGGCAAACCACGCCGATATTGATGCCCATGCCGGCGATTCTCGCATTCCAATTTTGCTCTGCGGGCCCCTCCTGCACACTATTGGTGAAGCCTTTATCCCCGATCTTGGTGGCTGCCGTATTGGGGACCGGCCCATCAATTATCATCTGCGCGTTTTAGAAGAATTTGGGGCTAAAGTAGAAAAGTTGCCGACCGGCATTTCTATGAAGGCTCCTTCTGCTGGTTTGCAGGGGGCAAAAATCCATCTAGAGTACCCGTCTGTGGGGGCTACTGAGCAGGTGCTTTTGGCTGCAACCCGGGCTGAAGGTAAGACGGAACTTATTGGTGCCGCCATCGAACCTGAAATTATGGATTTGATTGCTATCTTGCAAAAGATGGGCGCTATTATCACGGTAGAAACAGACCGGCAAATTATTATCGAAGGTGTTAAGGAACTTAAGGGCTACACCCACAAGGCTATGCCGGATCGAAACGAAGCCGCTTCCTGGGCTTCGGCGGCCTTAGCTACCGGCGGGGATATTTTTGTGCGCGGGGCCAACCAAAAAGATATGAGTACCTACCTCAACGTTTTCCGTAAAATGGGCGGCGGCTTGGATATTCAAGATGACGGTATTCGTTTTTACCATCCCGGATCCGACCTCAACCCTCTTTTTGTAGAGACCAATGTGCACCCGGGTTTTATGACTGACTGGCAGCAGCCCCTGGTGGTTGCTATGACTCAGGCTAAAGGGGTTTCGGTGGTGCACGAGACCGTCTATGAAAACCGGTTTGGTTTTACCGATGCTCTGGTTCGGATGGGAGCTACCGTCCAGGTACACAAGGACTGCCTGGGCCCAACCGTCTGCCGGTTTGGCCACAAGAATTTTCAGCATTCTGCTATTGTTACCGGTAAAACCCAGCTTAAGGGGGCCGATATTAACGTCCCGGATTTGCGAGGAGGTTTCTCGCATATTATTGCTGCCCTGACCGCTGAAGGCAGTTCGCATGTGACCGGTGTTTCCGTTATCTCTCGTGGTTATGAGCATTTTGTGGATAAGCTTCAAGATCTGGGAGCCCAATTTGAGGCACTGGACTAAGCATGAACCAGCCTAAAAGACAGCAGACCCTGCCGGACTTAAAACCGACTGCCTCCGGTGACGCCCTGTACAGGGCCTTAGGCCAGGCTGCCCGCCTGCTTTACCGGCTTTTGATGTCAGTGCGTATCGAGGGTAAAGAAAATCTACCTCAGGATGGGGGCTATATTATTGTCTCTAATCATCTGAGCGAGATTGATCCTATTACCGTTGCCTACCCATCCTTTATCAGTGGCACTTTACCCAGGTTTTTAGCAAAAGAATCACTGTTCCATGCGCCAGTGCTTGGCTTTATCCTGCGTAAGCTGGCCCATGTTCCGGTAGCCCGGGGGTCAATAGATGCCCGAAAGTCCCTGCGGACAGCTCAAAATATTATTGAAGCTGGGGGAGCCGTTGTTATTTACCCAGAAGGAACCCTGACCCAGGACCCTGACTTATGGCCTATGCAGGGCAGGACCGGTGCGGCACGACTGGCTCTGGCTACCGGTGCCCCCCTTGTTCCCATTGCTCACTGGGGCGATCACGAGTTCCTGCCGGCCCGCACTGCAAAACCCAGGATCTGGCCCCGTAAAAAAGTGACTATTCGGGTGGGTAAACCCCTGGATCTTTCCGCCTACCGCTCAGAACAGTCAGAGCAGGGCTCTGGGCCTGCCAGCCGAGATCAGTTAGCCGCTTTGACCGAGCACATGCTGCAGGAAATCACCAAACTACTAGCTAATATTCGCGGACAGCAGCCTCCGGCCTCCCTCTACAATCCGGCAACCGGTAAACGGCAGGAGCCAGGAGAGTAGATGGCAGCCCAGCAGGAAGAAGTGGCTGCTCCTCCAGCAAAAGTGACGGTGCTCGGTGCCGGTAGCTGGGGAACAGCCTTTGCCAAGATTGCTGCCGATACTGCTCGAGAGGATAAGAGCCAGCGGCAGGTTGTCTTATGGGGTAGAAATAGCCAGGCCATGGCTGACTGCCGTGAGCATCGGATTAACCGCAAATATTTTCCGGATCTCATCCTGCCGGATAACCTCCAGTTTAGTTCGGACCTGGCTGCCAGTGTACGGGGGGCCGACATCCTTGTGCTGGCTTTGCCTGCCCAAGAGCTACGGCGCCAGCTCATGGCCTGCCTTGCCTGGATTAAACCCACCGCCCAGTTGGTTTCTTTAGCTAAGGGCCTGGAGCAGGGTAGCGGTTTGCGTATGTCTGAGGTCATAGAGGAGGTTCTCTTAAGCCAGGCTGGACAGGATCCAGCTAGCGTCCGGGCCAGAATTGCTGTCTTGTCAGGTCCGAATTTGGCTAAAGAAATTGTTGCCGAGCAGCCCACGGCTTCGGTTATTGCCGCGGCCGATCGAGGCCTGGCTGAGCGGGTAGCTAAGATCTGCGCCTGCTCCTACTTTCGGCCCTACACAGGAGAAGACCTAGTAGGAGTTGAAATTGGTGGCCTGGTTAAAAACGTGATAGCCCTGTGCGTTGGCATGTGTGAGGGTAAGGGCTACGGTGACAACTCAAAGGCTTCGGTGATGACCAGGGGCTTGGCTGAGATGACTAGGCTGGCCTTAGCCCTGGGAGCAGAGCCTGCCACCTTAAGCGGTTTAGCGGGTATGGGAGATTTGATTGCAACCTGCGCCTCACCTCTTTCCCGTAACCACACGGCCGGCAGGCTGCTGGCTCAGGGGGTGGAGCCCAGTCAGTTGAGCCAGCGAATGGAGCAGACAGCAGAATCGGTTAAAACTGCTCCCGTTGTTGCTGAACTTGCCCGTAAACACGGGGTTGAAATGCCTATCACAGAAGCAGTGGTGGCGGTATTATTGCACAGGCTTACCGTTGATGAGCTAGCCCCGCGGCTACTGGGCAGGTCACTGAAAAATGAACATTAATTGGGGCTGTATTTGCCTGCAATGCCCCTAGATAACTAAGGGATCAGAAGAAGATAGATGACTGCACACACTCCTGAAAGAGCTGCTCACAAGACCGTAGCTATCCTGGCTGGTGGTCGTTCGTCAGAACATGCCATTTCTTTGATTACAGCTTGTAACGTGATGCAAGCCTTAGATGCAAAAAAATATCAGGTTATTCCCCTCGCTATTACCCCGGCCGGACACTGGTATCTCACTAGTCTGGAAGAGTTGCAGAGCTTAACTGCGGACCAAACTATGGCCCATTTTGAAGGGGGCGGCCAGCAGATTTACCTGCCGATGGGGGAGGCAGATTCCAGGCTCCGCCTGGTTAATGAAGACGGAAGTCTGGAACTGGGCCCTAGCATCGATGTGGTTTTTCCGCTCCTACACGGCCCTTTTGGTGAGGACGGTAGCTTGCAGGGGCTGCTAGAAATGGCAGGGTTACCCTATGTCGGCTGCGGGGTAGCCTGCTCGGCCATGGGCATGGACAAGCATTTTATGAAACTAGCCTTTGAAGCTGCCGGCTTGGAGGTTGGGCCTTACCGGGTGATTACCTGGCGGCAGTGGCAGCAGGATAAAGAGGCGGCGCTGACCGGTGTTGAGCAGCTTGGCTTACCGGTTTTTGTTAAACCTGCCCGGGCTGGGTCTTCTTTTGGTATTACCCGGGTTGATAACTTCCAGGATCTAGAAGAGGCTATCAAGCTTGCCCATAAGTTTGACCCTAAAGTGATCGTCGAAGCTGGAATTTCTGGTAGAGAAATTGAGTGTGCAGTGCTTGATTCTGCCCATTCTGGCCAGCCACGCGCCTCCTACCCGGGAGAGATCGTGGTTGACAAGGATTCAGCTGCTTTTTATGATTTTGAGGCTAAATATGTCTCCACCTCGGATGCTTACACCCAGTGTCCGGCTGACCTTCCCCAGGACATTGAGGCCAAAATCAGGCAGCAGGCTGTTCAGGCCTTTTTAGCCCTTGACGGTGAGGGCATGTGCCGGGCAGATTTCTTTTATACGGACCAAGGCAAGGTCATCATTAACGAAATAAATACCGTTCCGGGGTTCACTCCCATCAGCATGTATAAGGTGATGTGGGAAAAGTCCGGGTTAAGCTTTTCGGATCTTTTAGACCAGCTCATCCAGCTAGCCCTGGCCCGTCCCTTGGGTTTACGTTAGAGGCCCAGGCTTTCACTGACCTTTGAGCATTTTTTTACCTGTTCCAGCTGGCTGACGGCGGAGTTAAGCTCTACCAGAAGGGTGGAACTGCTAATGCGATCTGCATCAAAGGTTACCTGCACGGCAGGTGAGCGTCCGTAGGTGCTGGCCTGCCAGGTTCCGGCGGCAGCCTGTTCCTGCTGGTCTGCCTGATCATTGCTGGCATCGGGTTTAAGGATCCAGTCAACGCCGTTAACTGAAACGCAGGGATCGGCAACCGGCTCTTGGATTTCTACCCCGCATTTGAGGATGACGCTGGCCGGCTCGCCCCAGGCTGTTGTGGCTTGGGCTGTTGTTTCGCGTTGCTGCAAGCCGGCTAATTCTTGTGGCATGGCGACAAGGGCGTAGGCGCAGCCTGGATTAGTGGCATCGGGGGCGGGCTCTAGCTGGAGGGCAGCGGGCCCGCAGCCATTGAGGGTCAGGAGGGCTCCTAGGGCCAGCAAGGCTAGAATTTTAGGGTGTTTCTGGGTTTTCTTTTGTCCGTGCACAGCACCTATTTTAGCCAATTGTCTGCCGCCCGGATTGGGCTAGCGGCTGCCCGCCAGTAAGAAAATCTGCCTATGTTAACTCAAAACTGGTAGTCTTGTGTCTAGTTCTTTGTATCGCTTGTGTCATGGGGGTTAGGAGCGGCGGCTCGTGCAGGATCGTTTTAAGTTTTTGATGCAGCTGGTTTTTTGTAGTGCCCTCCTCTGTCTGCCCTGCCTGTCCCTTGCATATGCTGAGCCTGCCTCACCTAGTGAACAGGCCAGCTCTAGCGCCGAGCCGCAGGAGGTTAGCCCAAGCCAGCAGCCGTCGGCTCTGACTGAGGCCGAAACTGATCCACAGCAAGAAACCCCGGTGGACCCAAATATTCCGCAGCTTCCTGCCACCGAACCGCAGCCCGAATCATCGGCTTCTGCTCTACCGGAAGCTAGCCAGGATGCCAGTGCCGACCCTGTTTTACCGGTAGATCCGACTTCTCCGGTGCAGCCGAGCCAGCAGCCAGATCCAAGTGTGGAACCTGAGCCCAGTCCTTCCGATCAACCCAGCCCACAACCTCAGCCAAGCACACCCGTTAACCCCAGCCCGGCTCCGCTACCAACAGGCGGACCCACTCTAGTGCCCATTCCGGACCCACAGCCTGAGCAAAGCAGCCCTGCTGACCGGTCTCAACAGATTAATACTGGCCAGGGCGAGGCAGCTGGACGCTGGCAGCAGCCGCTGAGCCCGGTTTCTTCTGCTCCCTCCCAGGCCTGGGATCAGGCTGCTAACTCTTCTATGTCCGCTAGGGATTTCCAGGGTTTTTGGGGCAAGCTTCCCGGCCAGCAGTCCAGCCAGGACTCTTCGGATAAGCAGCAGTGGAGTTCTTCTTTAGATCACTACTCTCCGCGCAGTCCAAGCACCCAGTCCCCAAAAAGTAACCAAGTAGACCAAGCTTCTGGCTGGATCAATGACTTTATTAAGTCCGGAAGTTCCAGGGTGGCCAGCGATGAAAATCTAGATAGCATTGGCGTCAGTGGCGCCGAAGCCCAGGCTGCTAACTCTGATCAGAGTAAACAGGCCAAGATACGTCAGCTAGGCCAGTCGCTGATAGGCGGCCGGGCACCCTTGCTGATTTTTTCTGTGGCTGGGTTTGGGGTTATTTTTTATGTAGCCCGGCAATTTCTACGGGATTCATCGAGCTGATAGGTAAAGGTGTGGCCGATTCTAGACCCATAGGGCAGTTGAGTGAGGCAGAACTGCTGGCTTCTTTTCTGCCCATTATTGACCAACACAACAAACGGGTACTAGCTAAGGGGCAGCAGAATAAACCCTCGCTGCAGCTGGGACCGGGCGACGACTGTGCCCTGCTTGACTTGACAGAGGCCAGCACGGCAGTAACCATTGACAGCCTGACAGAAAACCAGGATTTTAGGCAGGTTTGGCCCTGTGGGCAGGTAACACGAGGCTACGATCTGGGTTGGAAGCTAGCCAGCCAAAACCTAGCTGACCTTGCAGCCATGGGGGCCCAGCCGGTATCTTTACTGGTCAGCCTGGGATTGCCAGCAGAGCAACCCCTGGATTGGCTCTGTGATTTTGCGCAAGGCCTGGTAGATTCCTGCTGGCAGCAGGGCGCTACTAGCTGTACAGTATCCGGTGGGGACCTGGGCAAAAGCCGGGAAATCTCTGCCACAGCCACAGCCCTTGGCCGTGTGCTAGGCCGGCCCATTACTCGTTCTGCTGCCCGGGACAAGGACATCCTAGCCTTTAACGGCCACCTGGGGCTGGCTGCTGCCGGCCTAGCCCTGCTGGAACAGCCAAAAGAACCTGATAAAAATCAGCCGGTTCTTACAAGGGCCATCGAACAGCAGCTACGCCCGCAGGCAGCTATCCTAGCCGGCCAGACTGCAGGCAGCTGCGCCCACGCCATGCTCGATATTTCGGACGGTTTGCTCCGTGATGCCGACAGGCTCGCTCAAGCCAGCGGCCTGACCATCAGCATAGAGAGTTCACGGCTAGCAGCTGCTCTTGAACTGCTCAAACCGGTGGCCCGCTGGCTGCTACCCGAGGCCGGAGCAGAAGAACTAGAACAAGAGTGTCTAACCTGGGCACTGACCGGCGGTGAGGACCACGCTATGCTGGCATGCTTTGCACCGGCAGAGCTGGCGGAAGGCTTTTGGCCGCTGGGGGTTTGCCATAAGACCGAGGCCAGCGCCGGCGTCCTCTTGGATGGGCTCCAGCCCCGCCAGCTAGGCTGGGACCATTTTGCCCGCTAATATTTTCTGGCCAGTGAGCCAAGAGTATAAACTAGGTCTTTAGAGACGCCAGCATAAGCGTTGCCAGAGAGAAGAACAGCTAAGAAGGCTATGAAGGACTCAAATTTTGACCACCTGTGGCTGCCTTGGATGCTACAAGCCAGGCAGGATCTTGAGCGCTATGCTGATCAGCTTAACGCTATGAACGTTTTTCCGGTTGCAGATTCGGATACCGGCAGCAACATGCTGGCTACCATTTCTGCTGCTTGTCAGAGCCAGCCCCGGGCTGGCGTGCAGGCCGCCTACCGGCAGGCACAAGGTAATTCTGGCATGATACTCTCTGCCTGGCTGGGTGCCTTGACCACATCCTTGGGTCCCTCTGCCCAGCTGACCCCCGAAGCCCTGCACTTGGCCCTGTGGCAGGCAGCAGCCCAAGCCCGCCAATCCCTTGAAAAACCGGTGGAAGGTACTATCCTTGCGGCCATGGACGCGGTTGCCCAAGCTCCCCTTCTGCCCGAACTTGATCAGCATCTGCTGCACCTGGCTTACCGGGCAGCTCAAGCTGTTGCAGCATCAGAGCAGCTACTAGCTGCCGCACAAGCAGCTGCTACAAAAGATGCGGGCGCGGCCGGGTTTTTTTTGGTCATGAATGCTCTGAGCCTGAGCTACAGCGGCCTGGGCGTCAGCGATCAGGATTATGCCGATCTTTTTAAAGCGGCAGACCCCTCCGAGCAGCTAAAGACTGAGTCAGATAAAGGGTTTGAGCTCATGTGTCAGCTGGAATTAGAGGCCGCACTCATGGCTCAGCTGCGGGCAGATCTAGCCGGCTACGATTCTTTATCGGTTGTCTGCCTGGGTGAGCTTGAGCAGGGGCAGGCTCCCACAGAATGGGGTATTCACCTGCATACAATCAAAGTTGAGCAGGCTTTAGCTCGCATACAGGCTTATGGGAGCCCCAAAAATCTGAGAATCACCCCTCTTTTTTCTGGGCAGGAGCAGTTAGGCAGCGGCTGTGAGTCAGGCTAGTTCTCAGGATCAGTTGAGCCTAGCCGAGCACAGTTTAGCCAGCTATCTGCCGGCCGCTACAGCCGCTGCCTTGAGTAAACATCTGGGTCTAACAACGGTTGGTCAGGCCTTGGAATACTATCCGCGTAAGTACCTGCCGCGGGGTCAGCTAACTTCCTTTGCAGACTTGCTGCCCGATCAGGAGGTAACTATCCTAGCCCGGGTACTTAACGTGCAGACCCGTAAGCTGCGCTCGCGTCGGGGGTCTATTACTGATGTCACTATTACCGACCAGCTGGCCGATACTGACCCTGACCAGCAGCTTATGGCTGAGTCGGTTGGCAGCTATGCTCCTTTAGCCGGGCTTTGGCAGGATAGCAGCCTGCTAGAGCAGGAGCCGCATACCATGACCCTCTCTTTTTTTAATGCTTGGACGGCAGCTAGGCAGATTCATCCCGGGGATCAGGTTATGTTTTCTGGCAAAGTGAGCAGTTACCGTGGACAACTTACTCTCACCAATCCCCACTACGCTGTTCTTGCCGAAAACCGGGATAGGTCGCTTTCAGCTGCAGAGCTCTCGCAGGCCCAGTCTCAGGCGGCTGCCCCGATTCCGGTCTATAGGGCCACTGGCAGGTTTCCTACGGATCGTATTGAGGCAGCTATAGCAGAGCTTTTGCAGCGGCTGCCTTTAGAAGACCTGCCTGATCCGCTACCCCAAACCGTGCGAAAGAAAAGAAAAATACCGGGGTTGGCTTGGACTTACTCTGCTATCCATAGGCCGGATACAGAGGAGAGTTGGCGGGCTGCCCAATATTTTTTGCGCTACCGAGAGGCTTTTATTTTACAAAGTGCTTTAGCCCAGATGAGTGCCGCCCGGGCTAGTCAGCACGCTTTGGCCCGGCCCTACCGTAGCCAGGGTTTGGCTGACCAGCTTCTGGACAGGCTCCCTTTTGAACTCACTCAGGGGCAGCGGCGGGTTAGCACCCAAATTTCGGCAGATTTAGCGGCCACTTCTCCTATGAACCGGCTGCTTCAGGGGGATGTGGGCTCGGGTAAAACGGTGCTGGCTCTTTTGGCTATGCTGCAGGTTGTGGACGGGGGAGGGCAGGCGGCTCTGCTGGCTCCCACGGAGGTCCTGGCTGAGCAGCACTACCGTTCTGTTTGTACTGCCTTGGGGGATTTACTGGCTGATCAGCCGGGGCAGAAGCCGGCGGATGTGGCCCAGGCTGATCTAGGGCAGCAGCCTCAAAAGGTGAGGGTTGTTTTGCTTAAGTCCTTGATGCCGGCAGCCGATAAAAGGCAGGTTCTGCTCGAAATCGCTAGTCAGGGTGCCCATATTGTGATCGGTACTCATGCTTTGCTCTCTCAGTCTGTTCGCTTTGCCCAGCTAGGTTTGGTTGTTGTTGATGAGCAGCACCGTTTTGGTGTTGAGCAGCGGGACGCCTTGCGCGGACCCCAGAATAGCCTGGTGCACCGGCTTGTTATGACGGCAACTCCTATTCCGCGTACGGTTGCTATGACTGCCTTTGGAGATCTTGATCTTTCGGTGCTCGATCAGTTGCCGGCTGGCCGCCAGAAAATAAAGAGCTATGTGGTTCCTTTAGCTGAGCATCCTAGCTGGGAGCAGCGTTTGTGGCAGCGAGCTAGGGAAGAAATTGATGCCGGCCACCAGGTTTATGTGGTGGTCCCTAAAATTACTGATGGTGAGGAAGAGAACTGCGCCGGGGAGCAGGCTGAGTTTTTTACGGCTCGGGAGGTTGAGCCGGTGGAGGAGGATAGCCGGGTTCTTCACTCTGTTCATGGCTTAACGGAGCAGCTTAAGGGGAGGACTGAGCTGGCGGGGGTGAGAATTGCTTCTTTGCACGGGCGGATGGAATCTAGCCAAAAGAGCGGGGTCATGAATGACTTTACTGCTGGAAGCATAGATTTATTGGTCTGCACTACCGTTATTGAGGTGGGTGTTAATGTGCCCAATGCTACCTTGATGATCATTATGGATGCGGATCGTTTTGGCATCTCTGGTTTGCATCAGCTGCGTGGGCGTATTGGCCGGGGGAGTCTGCCCGGCACCTGTTTGCTGGTAACTGCCCAGCCTGCCCAGGGTGTTTCGCGGCAGAGGCTCGATGCTGTGGCGCAGACGGCCGATGGTTTTGAGCTGGCCCGTATTGATCTTGAGCAACGGCGTGAGGGTGATATTTTGGGTGCTGCCCAGTCGGGTAAAAAGTCTAGGCTTAAACTTTTGCGTGCCCTTGCTGACGCCCCTCTTATTGAGAAAGCTCGTGAAGACGCCAGGGCCTTATTTGCTGAGGATAGCCAGCTGGCCAACTATCCTGAGCTTGCCCAGGCTTTGGCGCAGGATCTTGATCCTGATCGGCAGGCTTTTTTGGGCCGAGGGTGAGCATTTTATTTAGGTGGTGGGCCGGCTTCTGCTTAAAATGACGTGAGGCAGGCGGCAAACTAGCTAGTGACCCTAGGCCTCTGTCATATAGGTTTTATCTGGTTATTTATGGCAGTTTTAGGATTTTATACTTTTGTCTATGAAAAGATTGCTGCTTACTGCCTGTGTCCTGCTCTTAGGTCTGTTTGCTTCGGCCTGCTCCTACAACAATAAAGACCAGCCAGGGGCCGCTTCTAGTAGCCAGCGCCAGAGCCCGAGCGCTTCAGTTGTGGCCTCAGCCGCGCAGCCCAAGGTTATTCCCAGTTCCCTCCCGTCTGATCTGGTTATTAAGCCGGATAAGGCTCAAGAGGTTAGGCCACGGACCCTGGGTATTTTTAGCTATCAAGAGACTTTAAAGTCTATGAAGGACGGCGAGGAGCCGACCACTGTCTATAGTGCTGATCCTGCCTACCCGGATTATTCAGAAATGTATGTTTCTTATCGTCCTGGGCATGACAGTATGGATAGCAGGGTTAATAGTTTTGAGGGACGGCAAACTAAAATTGGCAGCGGTAGCTGCGGTGATTCTTCCCCTTCGCTTAATATCCACCGTGAAACCTGCCTTTTTGCCTTGGCCGACGGCGGTTTCTTGATGATTGAGGCGGATATAGCGGATGAGATGAGGGCTGATAAAATGCATGAGGCTGTTGCCGAACTTGTTGATCAAATGCAGTAGGGTTGCATTGTTGGGCCGGTAACCGACGAGGCCTAGGCTGTTATGGAGGGTGGTGACTACTGGTGATTCGTATTATTGCCGGTGTTTCTAAGGGAATGAGGCTGGCTAATTTGCCCGGGAACAACACCCGTCCTACTACCGATAGGGTTAAAGAGGCGCTTTTTTCCCGTTTAGATGCCTACGGGGTTTTGGCCGATGCTCGGGTTTTGGATCTTTTTGCTGGGTCGGGGGCTTTGGGTTGTGAGGCTTTAAGCCGGGGTGCAGCCAGTGCTGATTTTGTGGACTCCTATGCTAAGGCCCGCCCTGTTATTGAAAAAAATATTGCCGGCCTTAAGGGGGCTGGTGCTGTAGGTAGGGCTCGGGTCTATACCGCGTCTGCCACTAGTTTTTTGGGCCAGTGCTCTTCGGGGCAGGGCTGGGATCTTGTTTTTCTGGATCCTCCCTATGATTACGCTAACGATAAGCTGCTGCTGGTGCTTGACCTTTTGCTCAGCTGCCTGACGCCGGGTGCCGTCCTGGTTGTTGAGCGTTCTGCCTTTACCCCGCAAGCGCAGTGGCCGCAGGCCCTGGAGCAGTTTGCTCATAAGAAGTATGGTCAAACTCAGCTGTACTTTTTGCAGCCTGTGACCGAGCAGCAGGCTTCTTAGTTCGGGTGTCGTTGCGCCAAGAGGCATTGCGGTGCGGGGTCTTGCTGAGGCTTGGCAACTGTGCCTGTTAGGCTAGTTTTTATGCAGCTTGTTGTTTGCCCGGGTTCCTTTGACCCCATACACAATGGTCATGTTGACATCATTACGCGCGCCGCTAAACTCTATGGTTCTGTTATTGTTGCCCTGGCCCATAACTCGTCCAAGAAGTATTCTTTTTCGCTGCAGGAGCGGGTTGCAATGGCAGAAGAGACCTTTGAATTTTTAGACGGTGTTAACGTAGAGCTGATGCCTAACATGCTAGTAGCTGATTACGCTAAAACTAAAGGGGCCAATATTATTGTTAAGGGAGTTCGCAACTGCCTAGACTGGGAATACGAAGCCCAGATGGCTAGCATGAATCGTCACCTGACCGGTGTCGAAACCGTATTTTTAACCTCTGATGTAAAGTATTCGCAGCTTTCGTCAACCCTCATTCGCGAAGTTTCCCGCTATAACGGGGACCTCAAAGCCTTTGTGCCCCGGCCAGTTCAGCGCAGGCTGGAGGCATAAACGGCAGCGACCCCGTGGCAAGCTAGGTCACATCCGCTTAGGGTTGAAATCACAGCTAACGCATGGAATAGTTGAATAGTTGCCAAACTGCCAGTAAAGTTTATAGCTGGTTGTAGCTTTTGCGAGGGAGTTCGTTATTTCACGAAATAATTCATGGCCCCTGAAGGTCTCGGTACGGGACCTACGGCGTAGGCCTGGGAGCATGGAGACCCTTAAAAATACGGTGCCTGCACCACAAGATTTTGGCAATGCTCTGATTGGAGCAGAAGAAGGAGACCTGATCAGTCTTAATCTTCGGCTCGAATCCCTTGTTGATGGTATTCTGGTAAGCGGCACTGCTGCCCTTGATGTTAACGGTGAATGCAGCATGTGCCTTGATCCGGTAAGGCAAGCCGTATCAGCAGATATTCAAGAGCTCTTCGTTTTTGAGCGGGCCTTCGAAAGCAAAACCGAAGACGAAGAAGAACAGTATCTGGTAGAAGACGATTATATTGATCTTGAGCCGATACTGCGGGACGCAGTTATTACGCAGCTGCCGTTCCAGCCCCTCTGTAAGGACTCCTGTCAAGGTTTGTGTTCCCACTGCGGAATCCGCCTAGAAGAAGATCCGGGGCATCACCATGAGGTGCTTGATCCCCGTTGGAAAGCCTTGGCTGGCATGTTCGACGAGGATAAATAAACGTATAGATTATTCGTTCGAGAGAAGAGAGATAGCTGTGGCTGTTCCTAAACGGAAAATGTCCCGTGCTAATACCCGTGCACGTCGTTCCCAGTGGAAGGCTTCTGTGCCTCAGCTGGTTAAGACTGTTGAAAATGGCCGGGTAACCTACTCTTTGCCACACCAGGCAAAGCTAGTTACTGACTCAGCAGGTCAGGCCCTGTTCTACGAGTACAAGGGCCGTAAGGTTGCTGACGCTTAATCAGCGGGCATGAAAAAATCTGATCTATCAGAATTGCAAAAACGTCTCGGCGTCAATATCGACGCCGAGACGTTTCAGCACGCACTGACCCACAGCTCCTACTCCTTTGAGCACCCGGACGAACCCAACAACGAAAGACTGGAATTTTTAGGTGACTCCGTACTCTCCTTGGCCATTGCCGAAGAAGCCTACCGGCGTTTTCCCGACCTTGCCGAGGGAGAGCTAGTTAAACGGCATCACGTTGTGGTTTCAGCCTGGGCCCTAGCCCAGCTAGCCCGCCAGCTAGAGATTGGTCCCTGCATCCGCATGGGCAAAGGAGAAGCCAAATCTGGTGGAGCCGATAAGGACAATATTCTGGCCGACACCATGGAAGCAATTTTTGGTGCCTGCTACCTCTCTGCCGGCCGAGAAGCTGCCCGTCAGCTAGTTCTACGTTGGGTAGGGCCCATGCTTGCTGACCAAGAAATCCTCGAAGCTGGCCGGGACTGGAAAACAGACCTCCAAGTAGTTACCCAAGGTAAAAAGCTTGGCAGCATCAGCTACGCGGTCACCGCTGATGGCCCGGACCACCAGCGCCAGTATTACGCCATAGCCCAGGTAGGGCAACGTTCCTTCCCAGCTGCGGAGGCATCGTCCAAAAAAGAAGCAGAACGTCTAGCAGCCAAAAACGCCTACCAGGCCTTAACATAAGCCAGCTTCCGGAAGAAAAAGTAAGAAAACGGCATGCCAGAATTACCCGAGGTTGAGGTTGTTCGCGCCGGATTGGCTCAGAATATACTACCCTGCCAGATCAAAACAGTAAGGGTTAAAGATCAGCGTTCCCTACGCCGTTACCGGGGTTCAGCAAACAGCTTTATAGACTACTTAACCGAAAGCAGAATTGTAGATATCTGCCGACGGGGCAAATACTTGTGGCTGCTCCTTGCCGACCAGCACCAGCAGCTTAAAGACACAGCCCTGGTCATGCACCTGGGCATGAGCGGGCAGCTCCTGCTTAAAAAGAAAGACTTTCCGCCAGAGAAGCACCAAAAAATTTTCTGCGACCTCACCCTAACTCAAGGCCGGTCAATCCAGCTACGTTTCATAGATCAGCGTATTTTTGGTGGCATGTACCTGGACCCCCTGCTCCCGGTTAAAGACCGGCAGGGCCAGCCCTGCCCCGGAGCTTCAAAGTCTCAAACAAATCGGGCCTTACTGCCCGCATCCCTCAGCCATTTGGGCAGGGACCCCTTAGACCCCTACTTTTCGCTGGAAGAATTTTGTCAAAAAGTTTTGCGGAGCCGATCAGCTATCAAACGGCTACTCCTTGACCAGTCCCTGCTTTCTGGGGTGGGAAATATCTACGCTGATGAGGCCCTATGGCAGGCTAAGCTGCACTACGGCCGGCCAGGAAAAAGCTTAAGCAAAGAGCAATGCCAGCTGCTGCTAACGGCAGTAAAAACGGTCATGCTTAAAGCCCTCCAGGCTGGAGGAACCAGCTTTGATGCCCTCTACGTCAACGTCAACGGCCAATCGGGATACTTTGACCGGTCCTTGCAGGCCTACAGCCAGCAAGGCAAGCCCTGCTCACGCTGCTTAAGCGAGGGACAGACCAGCCTCATCCAGCGCGAACCCTTCATGAACCGTAGCTCCTACCGCTGCCCCCGCTGCCAAGTATTGGATCCGTAGAACTCAGCAAGCTTCTGGTAACCCTGCTCCAAACTTATGTCCGGAGTCCAATCCAAAAGCTCCCGGGTAAGCCGCTGATCAAACCAGTGGGATGTCGAAAGCTGCTCTGCAAGAAAATGAGTCATGGGCGGCTCATCCTGGCTGAAACCAAACTGCCAGACCTTTTCAATGACTGAACCTGCAAGAGTAGCAGCAGCGGCAGGTATAGAACGCCGGGGAGCCTGAATACCAACAGCCTCACACATGCCGGCAATAATCTCAGCTACCGGACGGGGCTGGCCATTACTGACCACCAAAGGCTGGCCATGAATCTTATCAAGCCTGGTATAACCGGCAAAAATAGCTGCAACCGCATTATCAATATAGGTGGTATCGATCAAGGCATTACCCTCATTAAGCAAGGGTAGCCGGCCCTGACTAGCCCTGGCTAAAATCCGCTCAACCAGCTGCGTATCACCGGGACCCCACACAATATGGGGCCTCAAGACCCCAACCCTTAAGGACTGGCCATCGGCAGCCAGGACAAGCTGCTCCGCCATAGCCTTAGAACGGGCATAGTTTCCCCTCGCCAGCTCAGGTTGTGCCGGTAAGGCCGGCTGACCCATAAAAGCTGAACCAAAATGGGCAACTGAAGGAGAGGAAATAAAAAGAAAATCCTTTAAGCCATCCTGCTCCACAGCAGCCTGCACCAGCAGTTGAGTCCCGGTGACATTGACAGCAAAAAAATCCTGCCAGTGACCGGTCATAGAGACCTTAGCCGCCAAATGAATGAGGCCATTAACCCCCTGAACAGCCTCTGCAACAGCCTGCCGATCGGTGATGCTGGCTTGCACCTGCCTGACCCTAGAGCCTAGGCTCTGCGGCAGCAGCTGGCTAATTCCCGAATCCGACCGTTGCATGAGAGTAAGATGATAGCCCTGCCGCAGCAAGTGCAGGGCAAGCTCTCTACCCAGCATCCCCGAAGCCCCCGTCACCAGCAGATGCTGGCCATTAGGAGGGGCAAAATCTTCCCGGGCTAACCCGTGAAGAGAAAAAGCCTTGGTCAGCATTTCTTAAAGCCCACCTTCTTACCGCTCAGAAGCTGCTCTGCCCAAACAGCAAGACGCTTCCTGTCAATCTTAGAGTTATGGCGAATATCGGTAGGATGCTCACGGACCACTAGAACAGCAGCTAGCTCAATCCCTGTCCTATCCGCTACCTGCTGCCGGATCCGCGCAGCCAAAGGAGGCGCAACCCTACCGTCATGGCGGGCACGCGGTTCGGTTTCTATGACAAGAACCGGTACCGCAGAACCAGCCGGGCCAACAGCAACCAGGCCAGCGCGCCTAACATCCGGCAGTAGCTCGGCAGCCTGCTCCGCTGCTACCGGAGTTAAGACACCCTGACTAGTCAGCATGACATGATCCAGCCTGCCTTCCACCCAAAGTCGGCCAGCGCCATCCAAATGGCCAACATCGCCGGTTCGATGCCAGCCAGGATTCCTGGTTGAAAGCCGCTCAGTTACCCAGAGCCCATCGTAGTGATCCTTCACATGAGCTGCACGAACCACAATCTCTCCAGTCACAGCCGGCTGCTGGCTGAGAGTCTCTGCTGCTACCCCCTTCTCATCAAGAGCAGCAATAGCTAGCTGGGCACCGGCAAGAGGTAAACCAACACAAACCCCGGCACCGGCACCGATCACAGCCGGCGGCTGGCCCTGTACCCCTGCATCCTCAAGAGCTTGCTTGATCTGCACCAAACTAATATCGGTTACCGGCAGGGCTTCTGTCATCCCGTAGGGGGTGTGAATACTAGCTTGCGGCATCAGAGCAGCCACCGCCTCTAAGAGCGAAACCGACACCGGAGCTCCCGCCGAGAGCACAGTCTGTATCTTCTTTAAGGTCTGAAGCTGCTGGCTGCTTAAGTCAGAGCTAGTACGCACAATATTATGCAAGGCTGCTGGTGAGGCAAAAACCGTACTGGCATCAATGGCTGCCGCAGCACTGGCAAGAGCCTGAGCGCTTAAAGTCTTGGGCCGGGTAACATCCATGGAGGGAGTCACCGACGTAACCCCCAAGGCCGGCCCTAGCAAGGCAAAGGGTGCAAACCCAGCCACAAGACCAGCACCGGGCTGCAAACCGTAGCTTGCTGCAATGGTGTCCCGCATAGCAGCAAGCTGCCCCTGGGTATAGACCACACCCTTAGCCGGACCCGTAGAACCGGACGTATAGAGGACGGCAGCCAGATCATCAGCCGCCGGCTGGTAGGAAGAGCCAGGAGAATCCTGGGTAAAATCGTCCAGCTCAGCAATGACCCCCAAGGCCCGCCTCACCGGCTTTGCCAGAGGCTGGCTAGCGATAGCTTTTCCAGGCCAGCCCAGCGTTTTTGCCGCAAGAAGAGCTGTCTTATCTCCTATCAGGTAGGCAGGACGAGCCCCCTTAAGAGCCCGAGTTAAACCACGAGGCCCCAGGCCACTATCTGCCACAACAATGACAGCCCCGATACTGAGGCAGGCATAGATAAGAGTGGTTAACTTGGCTCCGGGTTTAAGCAAAAGATTAACCCGATCTCCGGGGCCAACCCCTAATTTTTCCAGCCCATAAGCCACTTTGTTAACATCACCGGCAAGTTGCTGCCAGGATCTCTGGGCAGCAACCCGGTTTGGGTCTTTAGCATCCATATCGACAACAGCCAGCGACCGATCCTGGGCCCTGGAGCGCAAGCCTTCAATCAGAGGTTCAAACTCCCTCAAGGTCTGAACTTGCTGCCGGGCAGCAGACTGGGCCTGCCTGCCATCCTGATTCCACAAAAACTTCTCTTCCAGCCAGTCAATAATGGGCTGGGCAATATCAACATCTTCAGCCAGCAGATGCGATGCTTCTTGGTAACGGTGTACTTGAGCCTGGGGCAGGCGCTCCTGTAAATCTGCTAAATGGGAAAGCTGAAAAACAGGATCCTTGACCCCCCATTGAATAAAAGCCGGCACCTGCAGCTTGCTTATGCCCTGGGCAATCTCTTGCATGCTGGCATAAGAGGACGCCTGAGAAGAAACGGGGATATCGGCCACAAAATTTCTGATACCGGCCCGGTCCTCAGGGCTGCGATAAGGAGCCTTATAGGCCCGGCGAACAGCGGGATCCAAACCACCGGCCTGCACCAGCCCCAGAGTAACATCTAAAAAGGCGCTAGTAGACTGGGTGCCCCAGGAATGAACAGCGGGGTGTAAAGCCAGCCGAAGCGGAGCCGGAATCTTCCGGTGCTGATCATGAAAAACAGCGGTATTGGTTAACAAAATCCCCGAAAGAATCTGCTGATGCTCTAAGGCCCAGCCCAAAGAAATAAGCCCACCCCAATCGTGGGCTGCAACCAGCAGCGGCAGCTCGGTCTCATCCAAACCTAAGGCAGCTGTAAAATCGGCCAGATCCTGCACCCTATCAGCCAGGCCCCGGACCTTTCCGGTGCGGGTAGAAAAGCCCATATCAAGCTGGTCAACAGCAATAACCCGCCAGGGGTTCTCTGGCTCAGAAGCAGCGGCCAGCAGCGAACGCCAGACATAAGACCAGGTGGGGTTACCGTGCACAGCAAGGATGCTACCTAAGGGCCGCAAGCCCTTCTGACGTAAGCTGGCCTCATTATCTAAATAATGCCAAGAGTAGCTGCAAGCGGTATCGCAGCTAGCAGAAGAAGGAACATCCAACCGGTGAGACCACTCGGGCAGTACGCCGGGCCAAGCAGAAGGATCAGGATTAAGCGTGTAGGGAGCCATCAATATCTTTCAGATCTAAAACCACAATAACCTGTTGCCAACAGCCTAGCAAGAGCTAACCCGGCTGGGTAAATTATCTTGCTACCACAAAATTTCAAGCAAGGTTGTATTCAAACCAGAGCCTACTCCCAGGCAGAGAATACGATCTCCCCGGTTATACCTGCTGGCCTCCTGGGCCAGGGTCATGGGCAAGGCAGCCGCAGCCACATTACCCCAATAAGGGAAGGTCATGGGAATCTTACGCGGATCCAAACCAACGGCCTCAATAATGGCATTTGTATGTGCGTTAGAAATCTGATGCGTTACGTAAGAATCCATATTGGCCCACTGCCAGCCCTGCTGGTGAGCTTCCTCCCAAGCCTCAGCGACCAACTCAAGACCGTGTTTAAGCAAACCGGCGGCATCTGTATTCATACCCCGATCAGCCTCACCACCAATACACAGGTGACGATGTTCGGTCCCTGCCCGAGAAACAGAACCTTTAATCCGGTGCCCCTGCGGGTGCAGATCGGTCCGGCCCAAAACTGCAGCGGCAGCGCCGGAGCCCAGCGTGAGGGTGGCAAACTGTGCCAGTACATCGTCCCGGGTGGTCTGGGCGCTATCTAGGATTCTCAGAGCAGTTCGGTGCCAGGGTGAAGGATCCTCTCCGGCAACAATCAGCGCATAGTCAATAGCGCCCGAATCAATCATGGTGGCAGCCACCGTCATAGCATTGACAAACCCCAGGCAGGCGTTGGTGATATCGAAGCAGAGCGTGTGCCGGCCAAGTCCTAGCTTATCGTGGATATTAACAGCCACAGCGGGTTCAAAATTATCTCTGGTAACGGAGGCATTGATCAGCAGACCAATCTGCTCAGGCTCTACCTGTGCCTGGCGCATAGCCTGACGGGCAGCGGCGGCGGCACCGTCCTCAAAGGTGACTCCTTTGGCCCAGGAACGGCGTTCGCTAATTCCGGCAAGACGCTCCAAAAGACCCTTGGGCATCCGTAGGCGTTTGTAGGTAGTAGCCAGTTTCTCATCAAAAAATGCTGACGAGACAATCTCTGTTGGTAGCTCCTTTTCGATGGAGAGCAAAGAGACGTTACGGTGACGAATATCGGAGTTAGCACTCAAGGAAAACACTAGCTTTCAATTGTTGTGATGCCACAGGGTCGCCTATTGGCAGGCCAATAAAGTTCAAAATTTATGGCTTGAACATCAATTGTAAATGTGGCTAGCGGTAGTTTCTTTGATTTCACTCTTGGGGTAATGTCACAGATGTGTACCTGAAAAGTTTAACTCTACGCGGCTTTAAATCCTTTGCCTCCCGAACAGACTTTGAATTTAGCCCGGGTATTACTGCCATTGTTGGGCCTAATGGTTCTGGTAAATCAAATATCGTGGATGCCTTAAGCTGGGTTGTTGGTGAACAGGGTGCCAAGTCCCTTCGGGGCGCCAGCATGGAGGATCTGATCTTCTCCGGTAGCCAGCAAAGAGCTGCGCTGGGCAGAGCAAAAGTTAGCCTAGTGATTGACAACTCGGATGCTGCTCTAAAGCTAGCTGCGGCTGAGGTGGAGATAAGCCGAACAATTTTCCGCAATGGTTATTCCGAATACAGCTTAAACGGGGAGTCCGTTAAGCTCAGTGAGCTGCAAGAACTGCTGGCTCAGGCCGGTATCGGTAAAAGTAAGCATTCCCTGATGAGCCAAGGCGAAATAGACCGGATTATGCGCTCTAGTGCCTTGGAGCGGCGCCTGCTCTTGGAGGAGGCTGCCGGCATCCACCAATACCGGCGGCGAATTGACAAAACAGAACAAAAACTCCAGGCGCTTAAGATTGATCTTGACCGGCTGGAAGATATGCAGGCAAACCTTACTGACCAGCTTAAGCCCCTGGGGGACCAGGCAAAAACAGCTGGTAAGGCGCAGCAGCTTCAGGCGCAGATTCGCCAGTACAAGGCAGACCTACTTGCCTATCAGGCGCTTGAGCTGGCCGCAGAAGAGCAAAAGGTTTGCTCTCTCGTGAGGCAACTGCAGCAGCAGCAGGAATCTTTAAGGCAGCAGGTGGCTGTTCGGCAAGAAAAAAGTAAGCAGCAGGTAGCTGATCAGCAAGAGCAGGAAGAAGCCTATCGGCGGGCCCAGCAGGTGCTCGATAGTTTAGAAAAAACACGGGCACAACTAGAAGCTATTGCTGCAGTTGCCCAAGAACGGTATCGGTCTCGGCCGGCTCCACCCAAGGTCAACCCCCTGGAACTGGCGGCTGCCAAAAAGCAACTTGCTGCCAGGAAAGAGTCCCAGCGGCAGGGGGAGCTAGAAAGTGAGAAGTTAGCTCACGAACTTGCCGACTATGGCAGGCAGGCCCAGGACTGTCAGCAAAAATTGGCCGATTTATCTCTTGCCCGGCAAGAAGCAGAAGAAGCAGTCAGGCAGCACCGGCAGCGGGAAGCCAGGCAAACAGAGCAGTTAGCCGTTGCCAGAGCCCACTACGAACGTAACAGCAAAGATTTTCAAGAGCAGGGCAGTGAACTAAAAAATATAGAGGCAGCCTGGAAACAGTCCGGTCTTCTTGCCCAGGAAGTAGCAGTTCAAATCCATAAAAAACGGGCTGAACATCAGGAATTTGTTGAGGCAGAGAAAAAAGCTCATGACCAAGGCCAAGAGCAGGCTGCACAGAAAGAGCAAGCTGACAAGGAGCTAAACAGCCTGGAGCTTAACCGTCAGACTCTTAAGGTTCGCCAGAGTTTACTGGTCAAAAACTTGCACAGCGTAACAGAAGAAGATCCGCCGGTGGGCAGTCGGCCGGTTTATCAAGAAATAACTGTTAAACCGGGTTGGGAAAAAGCAGCAAATACGGCCCTAGCCTTTCTGGCCAGGGCCTGGTTTACAGAAAAGGTTAGCAGTCGGGCTGTTTCTCAGGTTTACCAGCCCAGTCTAGGTTTTCCTCCGGTAACCCAGCTTAAAACTAGGGGACCTTTTGAACCGGCAGCAGCTTTTATTACTGCTGGTGAACCCTTGCAGACTATTCTTAGGCAGGCTGTGAGCAAAACCTACTTTGCCCCTAGCGCCACCGGGGTGGATCAGATTCAAAACTTTCTGGAAGAAAATCCGGATTGCACAATTATTAGGGCCGACGGTACTGCCCATAACTCTTACAGCCGTATTTACCCGCAGCTGCTTCAGGCTTCCTCTCTGGAGGATGCGGCTGAACTCAAAAAAGTTGAAGCCCAGCTGGGTATGGCCAGCAAAAAAGTTGAGCAGGCAAGGCAGGCGCTGGAGCAGCTGAGTCAGCAGCTGCAGCTGAGCCGGAGCCAGGAACAGGCTGCAGCTCGGGCCAGCGGTAAAGCCCAGGCAGAACTGAATCTCTTAGAGGCCAAAGAGGCAAGCATAACCAGTAAAAAAGACTACTCACAATCTGAGCTGGAGCGCCGAAAAGCCAAACAAGAAAAGACAGCTCAGAAGCTGGCAGAAAGCCAGCAAGAGCTAGCACTGATCAGCCAGGAACTTGCCCAGACCCAGGCGCAGAAGCCAGCAGCAGAAGAGCTGGAACCGCTGCTAGAGCAGCTCAGTCAGGTTCAGGCAGAGCACAGCAGTATTCAGCAAAAAATAGCTGGCCTCAGGGCCACGCAGGCCAGCCTTAGTGGGCACCTAGACCAGCAAGCTCAAGAAATTGAGCAGGCCCAAAGAAGTCTGAATCAGCTAGAGGACAGGGCTAGGCTGGCAGAAAAGCTGGCAGAGCAAGAACAAAAGGCAAGAGAGAGGGCCCGCCTGACCCTGGCAAAAACAAGCCCCCTCCTTACCCATGTTAAAGCGGATATCCAAGAGCAAACTGCCGCAGTCACAGCCCACAAAGACGCCTTACACAATCTAGGCGTTAAAACCCAGGAAGTTCGGGAAGAGCAGGCAGAACTGACGAAAGAGCTAGATAGGCTGAGTCGGCAGCTAGCCCAAGTTAATATTGAGCAGGCCCGGCTACAGGCCCAGCAGGAAAACCTGGAGCAAAGGGCACAGCTCGAACTAGCCAGCCACCTCAAAACTCTTACAGAGCAATTTTTAGCTAGCTGGCAGAACTCGGCTCAGAATTTTGAGGCAGAAGAAGTCCGCAACCAATTGAGGACTCAGGAAAAAAAGCTGGCAGAACTGGGTACTGTTAACCCTTTGGCCTTAGAGGAGTACCGGGCTCTAGAACAACGGCACAGTTACTTACACCAGCAGATCCTGGACCTTAAAAAGTCCCGGGCAGATATGCGGGCCCTGGTTAAGGAGCTTAACCAGGCCATTAAGGAATCCTTTGAGGCTGCCTTTGAAGAGACTGCCCGTCATTTCCAGAAAAACTTTGCCATTCTTTTTCCTGACGGCCAGGGTCAGCTCCTTCTCACTCAAGCGGAGCAGCCGCTTCAGGAGGGCATTGAAATGACGGTGAGGCCGGCTGGCAAAAAAATAAAGAGGCTTTCTCTGCTCTCTGGCGGAGAACGCGCCCTGGTCTCGCTGGCCTTTTTGACGGCAGTTTTTGCGGCCCGTCCGGCCCCCTTCTACCTGCTTGATGAGGTAGAGGCTGCCTTGGATGACCGTAATCTTGGCAGGGTTCTTGGCCTCTTGGAGCAGCTCAGTCAAAGCAGCCAGCTGCTGGTGATTACCCACAAACCGCGCACGGTACAGATTGCAGACTCCCTGTATGGGATCAGCATGAATCAGGGGGTATCACAGGTTATCAGCCAGGACTTACAGAAGTTGAAACAGCTACTGGAGCAAGCGGGTGGCCGCTAGCGTCCCGTATAGCCTGGCTCAGCCAGCTCAGCTGGAAACTTTGGTTTGCGCCAGGGCAGGTAACCCAAGGCTGAGATAAGCAAGAGTGCAGCAGAAAGGGCAAAAGCCGGCCCGAACCCCCAATGGTCGGCTAGTAAGCCGGCCAAGATGGGCCCAAGGATTTGACCTAGGTCAAGGGTCATTTGAAAACTGGCCAGCATTTTACCGCCGGGTCTGGAGCTGCCAATAATGTCTGCTACAGAAGCCTGCAGTGGTGGCGCTAAAAATCCGGCCCCAATACCGGTGAGAGTACTCATGACTACAAAGAGTAGTGGATGGGTGAGGTAGCCAACCGTTGCTGTAGAAGTAGCGGCCAGCAGCAAACCTGCAAAGATCAGTAGCCGGCGGCCGTAACGATCGGAGAGCGGGCCAGAAATATTTTGGGTCAGCGCATTGCCGGTGGCATAGCAGGCTAGGGCATAACCGGATAAGGCAGTCGCTTGGGTTTGCACATCAGCTCCATCGTGGCCGTGATAGTGGGCCAGCAGAGCCAGGGCAGCAAGGGGTAGGAGGGAGATTCGTATACCCATCCCTGCCCAGCCCAGAGCAAAATTTGTGGTGAGTGCAGCCCGGTAGGTCGAGAAACTGAGCGCCTCTTTAAGGCTTAGTTCCTCTTGCTGGTGGGAAACTCTAGCAGCTGGATCTTCTGCAGCTGGATCTTTGAGGTAGAAAAAAACAAGGAGTGCGGCCACAAAGAGCGCCGCCGCATAAATAACAAAAGGCAGCCGCATGCCCAGGCCTGAGAGGGCAGAGCCTAAGACCGGACCCAAGATATTACCCAGCAGGAAAGAGGTGGCGTAGAGGCCGGAGATTCTACCTCGTAGGTTTGGCGGAGAGAGTTTAACTAGCAGACCCATAGCCGAGACCGTGAACATAACCGAGCCGATACCGCCTAAGCCCCGCAGCAAGAGCAGGCTCAGATAATCCCAGGCTAGGGCCGTGCCCAGAGAACTGAGAGCGACAATGACTAGCCCCGTAATATAGGTGGGCCGTTCACCGTAGCGGGAGGCCCACCGTCCCGAGGCCGGTGCAAAGATGAGCCGGGTTACCGCAAAAATGGAGATGAGGGCTGAGGCTGCGGTGACACCAACATCAAAGCTGGTGGCATAGCGGGGCAGTACCGGTGCAATCAGGCCAAAGCCTAGGGCTATCACAAAGGAGGCTGCAATGAGTACTTTAAGCTGTACCGGGATGGGCTCTTTATTGAGAGGCTGTGCTGCCTTCTTTTTCTGGCGCTGATGTCTTTGGGACAGCTGCTGGTATTGCTGGGCAGTGTGAGCAAGCGGTGCACTCACCGGTATAGCACCGGTATCCGGTGCTAGCTGCGGGTAATCTTTGGCCATAGGAAAACAGTCTACTGGGCCCCGGTCACCCTTTAAAGCCTTTTCTTTGAAAGTGATTGCTTGTGAGTGACTGCAAGTTGTGCTCAGCTGTGAGAAGCTAGAAGGGTGAACGATACCTTGACTCTTCTTGTCTATATTTTACTGGGTGTGCTGGTACTGGGTGGGGTGCTGGCCGTGCTGCTGCGGGGGCCAAAGGCACCTAAGGACGGCTACGATTCCAGGCGTGATCCTAACGATCCTGCCCCAGAAGGGGCTGTGTCGCCAAGCCTCGATAGGCCGGCCCCTCTTGCTGGTCGCATGGCTCGCTTACGTGAACGTCTGGCGCGCTCCAATAATCTTTTAGGCAAGGGGCTGCTCAGCCTCCTGTCCCGGGATAGGATCGACCAGGATGTTTGGGACCAGGTAGAGGAAACCTTACTTATGGCAGACCTGGGAGCCGGTCCTACTCAAGACTTGCTGGCAGCCTTACAGCAGCGAGTCAGGGTAGAGGGTGCGGCTGATCAGGCTCAGGTTAAGGCCATGCTTCAAGAGGAGCTTGTTAAACTCGTTAACCCGCAGCTGGAGAGATCTTTACAGCTGGACGGAGCAGAAGGAAACCCCGGCGTGGTGCTGGTCGTTGGTGTTAACGGTGTTGGTAAAACAACGACGGTGGGTAAGCTGGCCAGGCTGATGGTAGCTGAGCACAAGGACTTGCTTTTGGGAGCGGCCGATACTTTTAGAGCTGCCGCCGCTGACCAGCTCCAGACCTGGGGGGATAGGGTAGGGGTACCTACGGTTCGTTCTGAGCTAGACGGTGCTGATCCCGCTTCGGTTGCCTTTGACGCCGTTAAGGAGGGAAAAGCCCAAGGAGTTGATACCGTCTTGATTGATACAGCTGGCCGGCTACAAAATAAGGCCGGTTTGATGGATCAGCTAGGCAAGATTAAGCGGGTTGTAGAAAAAGAAGCGCAGGTGACGGAAGTCTTGCTGGTGCTTGATGCTACCACCGGTCAAAACGGAATGCTGCAGGCTAAAGTTTTTGCAGAGGTTGTTAATATCACCGGTATTGTACTAACCAAGCTGGATGGTTCCGCTAAAGGTGGCATTGTGGTTGCCATTCAGGAAGAGCTGGGTGTTCCCGTTAAGCTGGTTGGTCTAGGTGAGGGTCCCGACGATTTAGCACCCTTTGAAGTGGAAACTTTTGTTGAAGCCTTGCTTGATTAACCCTGCAGCCTGCCCCTACTCTTGCTTGCTACCCTTGAATCTTACACAAGGTTAAGACTTTAACTCTGGCTAGCTTGATAGGTTATCCTTAGAAGTTGATTTAGTAATAATGGGTTTTTACCCTGTGACCTCCAAACCGAAAGTAGCTTGCGGCTCGTGTTTAATTCACTCTCAGATCGCCTGACAAACACCTTCAAAAACCTTCGTGGCAAGGGCCGCCTCACGGAAGCGGATATAGATGCAACCGTACGGGAGATCCGGCGTGCTCTGCTGGATGCCGATGTTGCTGTTCCTGTGGTTCGTGAATTTGCAGCCCACGTTAAGGAGCGAGCCCTGGGCCAGGAAGTTTCCCAGGCGCTTAACCCCAGCCAGCAGATTGTCAAAATTGTTAACGAAGAGCTGGTAGCAATTTTGGGGGGGCAGACCCGCCGTATCAACATGGCAAAGTCTGGGCCAACCATTATTATGCTGGCTGGTTTGCAGGGTGCCGGTAAAACTACCCTGGCCGGTAAATTGGCCTACTGGCTTAAAGGCCAGGGCCATACTCCTCTCCTGGTTGCTTCGGATTTGCAGCGTCCCAATGCTGTCAACCAGCTGACTCTTGTTGGCCAGCGGGCCGGGGTGCCAGTTTATGCTCCGCACCCGGGGGTTACCTCTGAGTTTGACAGCCCCACGGGAGATCCGGTGGAGGTGGCTCGCCAGGGCGTGGAGCAGGCCCGGGCTAAATTACACGATGTAGTGATTGTTGATACGGCTGGTCGTCTTGGTGTGGATGCAGAGCTGATGCAGCAGGCCAGCGATATTCGCTCTGCCATTAAGCCTCATGAAGTTCTTTTTGTTATTGATGCCATGATAGGCCAGGACGCCGTTAACACTGCGCTTGCCTTTGATCAGGGCGTTGATTTTACCGGTGCCGTGCTGTCCAAACTTGATGGTGATGCCCGCGGCGGTGCTGCTCTTTCCCTGGCTTCGGTTACCGGAAAACCCATCATGTTTGCTTCAACTGGCGAGAACGTGACAGATTTTGAGCAGTTTCATCCGGACCGGATGGCAAGCCGTATTCTGGACATGGGTGATGTACTGACGCTGATAGAGCAGGCAGAAGCCAGCTGGGATCGGGCTGAAGCGGACCGCATGGCCCAAAAATTTGTTGACCAAGAAGACTTTACTTTTGAAGATTTTTTGGCTCAAATGCAGCAAATCCGCAAAATGGGCTCCATGAAAAAACTCTTAATGATGATGCCCGGGGCCGCCCAGATTCGTCAGCAGCTAGACCAGTTTGACGATAAAGAAATAGACCGGGTAGAGGCCATTGTTCGGTCTATGACTCCCCATGAGAGGGTTGCTCCTAAGATTATCAATGGTTCCCGTCGGGCCCGTATTGCCCGGGGTTCAGGGGTGAGCGTTAGCGAAGTTAACCAGCTGATGGAACGTTTTGCCCAGGCTCAGAAGATGATGAAGAAACTGGCACAAGGTAATATGGCCGGTATTCCTGGGGGCATGCAGATGCCGGGTATGGCCGCCGCTGCTGGAGCAGCTAAAAAGAACAGTAAAAAGGGCAAGGCTAGCAAGGCAAAAAATAGGAAAGCTCGTTCGGGTAATCCTGCCAAGCGTGAACAGCAGCTGCAGGCTAGTCCGCAGAAAGCTGCAGCTGGTTCTTCCTTTGGCCGGCAAGAGAACCAGGATTTTAAGGTGGATAACCTCAACCTGCCTAAGGGTTTCGAAAAGTTTTTAGGTAATGACTAGACTTAAGCACAGGAGGCTCTCTTCTTGCTTCTGTGGGTTATTGACGAGCTATTGTGCTAAGAGAGTTCACAGCCAGATAAGGGGGAGTCTTGGCTAAATTTTCGATACTGTTGGTTACAGGGGAAAAGACAAACTTTTAGGGTGCTGTACCTCCCTAAGGAGCTTGCGTGCGGGGTAAAGAGAACGAGGGGGATCATGAGCGATAGTTACCTATCAGAAGAGGAATTGTCCGCTTTTATTGCTGGTTTGCCAAGAAGGCGTTTGGCCAGTGCCGCCCTGATTAGGGATCCTGCCCAGCGTTTCCTTGCCGTGCAACCAAATTATCGTGACGGCTGGACCCTGCCAGGGGGAACCGTTGAGGCTGGGGAAGCACCGGTTGAGGCCTGCTTTCGTGAGGTAGCGGAGGAGACAGGCTTAGAGCTTAACCCGGGTCGTCTACTCTTAATATTTCACGGCTTGCAGCTGGGAATCTGGGGGGATTCGACCTCTTATATATACGATGGGGGAGTGATTGATTCCTCTACCGGGATCAGTCTTCAGCAGGAAGAGCTGCTGGCCTATCGCTGGGTGGAGCTCAAGGAGGCTGGACGCTATTTTAACCGGTCTTTTGTAGGGCGCCTAGAGCAGTGCTATCAGGCTTTGGAGAGCGGCCAGGTGGTAGAGTCAAGTTCAAGGCAGGATTAGGAGAGGGCCATCAGAGGGTGGCCAGCGAGGCTTATTATTTTCTGTCAATCGTGTTATAAGGATTTTTAACTGAGGATATGTCTGAATCATCCCACGAGTTTCTGGGGAACGGCTCCGCCAAGGACGATCAATTTATTACGTCTTGGGCTCGAATTAGCTTAGATTACGGTCAGGCTGGTTTTGACTTAGCCGATCTTCAACCGGAGCCGGAAGAGGCCGGTGAGCCGGCTGATCGTCTGCGCCTTGAAATTGAGCAGATGATTGGCATGATTCGTCAGGCTGGCCAGGACACGGAGCACGATTCAAAGGAAGTAGTGGACCAAGATGATCCCCTGCTAGCTCGGATTAAGGGCATGGATCTGTCTGTTGATCTTCTTGAAAAGATGTTAACCCAGCAGATTAAAGAAACTGGGTCTATTCCTGAGGCTGAGCGTCTTGAAGAAAACAGCCTGAGCCTTGACCTTGAGCTAGATACCGATGATGTCTCGACCGTTAACCTTCCTACCGTAGAGCAGGAAGAGAGTATTTCTGCTAGTGAACCTGCTCCTGATGATCTTAACGATCTGCACTCAGCAGATCAGGATCTAGACCCGGCTTCGGAGTTTGATCGGCGAGTCAGGGAAGCAACGAGCGATGATGTTGTCCAGTCTCTTTTACTGGCCAGCCTTGATCTTCCGGAAGTGCTGGTCTACGAATCAGACGAGCAGCATGTGGATGTCTATGTGCTCTGTATCCAAGAAGATGATCAGCTTCTTACTGCCCGCCTGAACGATCAGGGAAAGCTGGAAACCGGTATTGACTTTGAAGAGTTTGCCTCTGAATTAATGAGTGAACTACCTACCCGTGGCGGTCTTTGCGCTGGGGAGGATTCTTACCGTTATAGTGCTCCGGTTACTGTGCTAGGCGAAGAACTGAGCCTGGATGCTGATTCAAGAATTGCGGCCCTCATTGAGCTGGAGCTGCCTGAGGTTCCGCTTCTGGTGGCCGACACCCTGGTGGCCACCCCGGTAGAGGCGGTTCCTGCCGATAATGGCTGGTCTTTAATTAGTACAGACCCGGTTTCTATGCTTAACCTCTTGCAGAAGCTGGCTAAGCCGGCAATTGTGGCTGAGTCTAACGGGGTTAACCATCATTTATCCTTTATTGTGCCCGGTCAGTCCTCTCAGCCCGCTCAGTCTTCGCAGCCTGCCTGGAGTCAGTGGATGCACCGGGTTGTTGGTGATCCTAACCCTAAAAGTACAGATTCCGGGGCCGTGATTGATCTGGTGTGGGGGGCTCCCAAGACCATTACTCGTTATCTGCCTCAGAACTCTTATGCTTTGGAAACCCTGTGGGCTCTGCCTGGGGTGTTGCCAGATCCGCTTAACTATGTTCGTATCAACGATGAGATTGAAAATCTAACCTGGGTTTACGGCCTGGATGAGAGCACGGCTAAAAGGCTGCGTAACTACGTAGAATCCTCTGATTCTGAGCTGGGTATGGAGTCGGTCTTGCAGCTGCTGGCCCTACCGGATGAGCTGGCTAAGATTGCCCTGGGAACCTTGGATCTTGAGACCCTCAACGGTTACCGGGTTTTTACACCGGATATGAGTCTGGGGCGGGCTATGACAGAGTCTGCTTTAGCCTACCCTAATGGTCGGGATTCTTTTTCTGCCCTTAATAGGGAGCTGATTGAGCGTCCCTGGATTTTTGCTGTGGACGGTATGGTTCAGCTGACCGCCTCAAGCGCTTTGGCCCTGTGGGCTGCCCGACGTAAAGCGCGCGGCGACTCATCAAAGGTTGCCGCTATGGGAGCTGTGGCTCTTTTGGGCTCCGGGGTGACGGAGCTGGCTTTATCACGGGCCTACCGTAAGCTTAAGGACCTGTACCGGGGTGGCAGCAGCGCCCAGGATGAGCATAAAACTGAGCAGAAGGGCCAGCAGGCTTCCTTGATGGAGGAACTGGGTTTTTCTGCCGAGCGGGCTCAGGCGCATAGTCCTCGGCACCTGGATGAGCACCGCCCCCCTGCAGCCCTGGCCGCTGAGGATATTAAGCAGTTTGTTAGCGATATTGCCCAAAAATTTAGTAAACGTTTCCGTAAGGGTTAGCGGTCTTCTGGTGGTGGGCCTAGTCTGTGCGGGCCTCTAGAAGCTTTCTTAGCTTATGCTAGGTGGCGGATGGCATCCAAAATGCTACCGGCTTCCTGGATGCTCTCTTCTAGGCTCATTGTGCTGATGATGGGCAGTTCGGTAAGGTAACGAGCGATTGCTATGCCCAGCAGATGGGCCATACATAGCTCGATTGCTAGCTGGTTTTCTGGACCTGAGCTACTGCTCAGCCTGTCGGTAAGAATTTCTTGCAGGACGCTGCGGGCCTGGTTAGAGCCAAGGGTGGTTTTAACCAGGGCTTTAAGGCTGGCACCGTATTCTTCACTTTCCCAGATGGACAGGTAGATACGGGCAATATCCTTGCCAGGTTTTTCCGCTGCGAGTGCAGCAAAGACCGGGAGTAAGGCTTTGCTTGCCCTCTGAGCTACTTCTTGGAAGAGTCCTAATTTTGTTTTAAAAAAATATAGGACTGTGCTAGGGTCAACACCTGCTTGCTGGGCGATGGCCCGTAGCCCACTGCCGTTGTAGCCGTTTTCTGCAAAAACCTTTTGTGCGGTTTGGATAATAACAGTTTTGGTGGACTCTTTACCGCTGGGACGTCCCTGAGGTCTGCTGCTTGTCATGTCTGCGTCTTTTTTGTTTTGAATCACTTTTATAGTCTACCTTCTAGCACAACCAATATTCCAACAGTTGTTGGAATATAATGGGGGGAGAAGTCAACGGAAGGAAATATCATGAGTGCACTTAACTGGTACATCAAAAACTGGCCAAAAATTGGCATTGTTGCTAGTACGGGGATTGCTGGCTGGCTAGCAGTGAAGGGAAAATCCACCTCCTCAAGTAGGGCACTTGCCTTGGCTAACCTGGCAACCCTTGGCGCACATCAGTTTGAAGAGCACGTCTTTCCGGGTTATTTCACCGGCGTCTTTAACCAACGTATAGCGCAGAGCCAAACCCCGGAAAACTACCCTACAAACGCCCGTACTGCAATGCTGATTAATACCGCCTTAGCCTATCCCTTTAACCTGGCCCCGGTTGTGTGGCCGCAAAAGAAGTGGCTTGGGCTGGCGCCGGTACTCTTCGGTTTTAGCCAAGCTCTAGGGCATTGCCTGGCCATGCCTTTACGCGCCAAAACTCCCTATGTTCCGGGTGCGATAACCACTGTCCTTCTCTATGTCCCGATCGGAGCTGCCTGGATTAAAGAGGAAAAGGACAATGGGGGCTTCACCCGCTCTGATCTTGCTAAAACCGCAGCTTATGTTAGCGCCTATATAGTGGGCGGCATTATCCTTCCCCAGAAAAAGCTGAACTTAAAGGACTCTGTCTATAAAGCTCAGCCCTACCAACTAAAGATTCCTAGCTGGAACAGCTTTGCTGCCTTGCTACCCGGCCCCCGAACAAGCAAAAATGATGGGGCACAATAAGTAAATTCTTGATAGAACTCGTGGGTGCTAGATCCTTCTCCAGCACCCACGAGCAAGGTATTTAAGCTTCTGAATCCAGAAGATACAGGCAGCCTACTTATTTTTAAGCACTAATTCTTCCAGCTCCTCAAGAATCGAACCCAAACTAGCATCTTGGCCTTGTGCAGGAACAAAGTTTCCTTCAAGCAGTTCGCTTCTTAGATTTATGGCAAGCTGGGTGTCCACGGCGGGCATCTGCATGACTGTCACCACCTGACGCCAGGCAGCTACCGCGTCCCTACCGCTGGAACCATAACCGTATCCAACAAAAGCAAGAGGCTTTTGCTGCCATTCAGAGGCCAAAGTATCAAAGGCATTCTTAAAGGGGGCTGGAAGAGAGCGATTATATTCAGCTGTCACAAAAACGAACCCATCCAGAGAGTCAATTTTCTCTGACCAGGCCTTTACCTTGGGATCCTTATACTTTTTTTCTAAAGCTCTTGGCGCAACGGCACCGGTAAAGAAAGGCAGATCAAAGGCTTTGAGGTCAATAAGTTCATAGTTTGCTGAGCCCTGCCGGCTTTGAGCTTGGGCTAAAACCCAGTCTGCAATAGGCTGGCCAACCCGACCCTCACGAGTAGAACCCAGAATAATCCCAATCTTCATGGTCAATCTCTTTCTCTTATTTTACCTGTGTCTTTTTTAACAGTTGATCAAAAGGAGTAATTTTTAGCTCTGCTAAGCCCGAGCGCTGTACCTTACCGGTGCGGTCCATAAGCTCAACATCTACCTGCTCTGCCTGCTCAAGAGGAATAGGTGACTTTCCCGGCTGGGCAGTTTCCCTAGGAACTTTAGCAGCGGAAGGTTCCTGACCAAAGGAGGCCCCAAGCAGTTTTTGCGCAAGCTCAAGGCCGGCACGTTCAATACGAGTTTGCATGGCACTTTCAGCACCAAAATCATCGGTGGCCACAAAGACAGCTGTAGGAACAATATCTGCCTGGAAATAGGCAAAAAGCGGGCGCAAGGCAAACTCTAAAGCCAGAGAATGGCGGGCAGTACCGCCGGTTGCCGCAAGAAGAAGCGGTTTATGCCGAATACTGTCCTCCTCTACCAGATCCCAAAAAGATTTAAAGAGTCCAGCATAACTGGCTTTAAAGACCGGCGTTACGGTAATAATGCCAGCGGATTCACGAACAGAGCCTAAGGCTTGAGCTAATTCCCCCTGGGGAAAGCCTGTCACCAGCTGGTTTCCAATCTGAGGTATGAGCCGTTTCAGCTCAAAGACTTCGAATTCAGCCTGCTGACCGTAGCCTGCCAAAGCAGAGGCTACAGATGCCTGAAGCTGCTGAGCCAGCAGGCTTGAGGCAGAATGTTCGGAAAGACCGGCAGAAACAACCGTAATAGAATGTTTTGTCATCGCAGCCTATCCTTTTGATTCGTTAGACTTCTTTGCCTCTTGCTCTAGCCGATCCCGATAGGCCCTAGAGCCGGGTCCGCCACCGGCTACAGGCTCTTGCCCGGCAGCCTTTTGGGCAAGCAGATCCTGGTGGCTGGGGCTTTCAGGAATATTGCTGGGCCTGCTCAGGGCGAATTCCCGTCGCAGAGTTGGCAGAATTTGGCCCAGAAAATCCAGCTGCTCCAGCACATCCTTTTGGGGTAAACCAGCATGATCAATCAAAAAGAGCTGGCGCTGGTAGTGACCGGCATAGTCCTTAAAGGAAAGAGTCTTTTCGATAACTTCCTGGGCAGAACCAACGCTTAAGGGAGTTTGATCCATAAATTCTTCGAGCGAAGGTCCGTGACCGTAAACAGGGGCATTATCAAAATAAGGACGGAAACGCTTCTTAGCATCCTGCGAATTTTTACTGATAAAGACGTGGCCTCCTAAACCGACATAAGCCTCCTGGGCCGAGCCGTGCCCATAATACTCGTAACGTTGCCGGTAGAGCTCAATCATCTGACCGGTAAATTCTTTATTCCAGAAAATGTTGTTATGAAAGAACCCGTCACCGTAGTAGGCGGCTTGCTCGGCAATCTCTGGAGATCTGATAGAACCGTGCCAAACAAAGGGCGCTACCCCGTCAAGAGGGCGGGGAGTAGAAGTAAAAGACTGCAAGGGAGTGCGAAAGCGGCCCTGCCAGTTGACATTTTCTTCAGACCAGAGCTGGCGCAGCAGGCTGTAGTTTTCTACGGCAAGAGAAATACCTTCACGGATATCTTTACCAAACCAGGGGTAGACGGGGCCGGTGTTACCGCGGCCAAGCATGAGGTCTATGCGGCCCTCAGCCAGGTGCTGAAGATAGGCGTAGTCTTCGGCAATCCGAACCGGGTCAGTAGTAGTAATAAGGGTGGTAGAGGTCGAAAGCTTAATCCGTGAGGTCTGGGCTGCCAGATAGGCCAGGAGAACCGGTGGATTAGCCGGTGCCACAAAGGGTGGATTGTGGTGCTGGCCAGTGGCAAAAACATCCATGCCAATTTCTTCGGCTTTACGCGCAATCTCGATGGTGTTTTTGATGCGTTCGTTTTCGCTCACGGTCTTTCCGGTGAGAGGGTCTGGGGTAAGGTCCCCGATGGTGAAGATACCAAATTCCATGTCTATACCTTTAGAAGAGAAAAAAATGAGGGAGTTGTAGGAGTAAAAGGGCAGTAAGTTAGACGGTGCGGTTACCCTCCCTTGACAGAGAGTAACCGCACCGTCTAGGCGCTAAAACTTAGCGCTCGCTGGATGCTTTACTCGGAGTCAAGAGGTTCGTGGTTACGCTCTGCCTCTTGCGCACGGGAGTGGCTTTCGATCAGGAGCCGATATTTTGGAAGCATCTCTGCCCAGACATTCATCCAGTCCAGGGCATCATCACGGTGCCAGGTGTGCTGGATTTCGGAGACAACAGCGGTCGTATCCATGGGCACCGCCCCGGCTTGTACCACGCGGGCCATGGTGATTTCCTGGGCCATCTTAGAGTAGGTTCCGGACGCATCGACAACAACAAAAACCTGGAATCCCTCTGCGATAGCTGAAATTGCTGGGAAAGCCATGCAAACGCTGGTCATGGTGCCGGCAATAATAAGCTGCTTTTTACCGGTTGCCTTGACCGCATCCACAAAAGGTTTACAGTCCCAGGAATTTACCTCACCCTTACGGGCAACGTACTGGGCATGGGGTGCATTTTCATGGATTTCAGGAATCAGGGGACCGTTAGGGCCCTGGGGTACCGATGCTGTGGTTACCACAGGAATATTGGCTAAGGTTGCGATCTTGGAAAGCACGACAACGTTGCGACGTAGGGTGGGCAGGTCAAGATCTTCAACAACCTGGAAGAGACCACTTTGGTGGTCAATCAGCAGTAGGGCTGCCTGGTCTGCCTTAATGGTCGGTGTTTCCTGGGGTCCAAAGTTTGCCGGATTAGTCATTATTTTTTCCTTTCGTGACAATCTCTTCATTCTGGCAGTCATAACAGTACGCCTGAAAACCTTCTTTGACAAGCATGGGTAGGGTCTACCTTGCTGTGATTTTGCTTTACATGTAAAGTATTTATTCTGGATTTGCCTGCCTAAAATGGGTAAAACGAGGCCTAGCTACCTGTCCTGGCAGGGCTGGCCTTCTTGTCGATTTACTAGGACCTTTTATATAAGCCTGCAAGGATCACAGCATAATCACAGTCTAGATTGAGGCATCTTGCTGCTAATGCTTAGCTGATCTTAGGCCCTCTGAGCCGCAGACGTACCTGCGGCAGGGGAGGAGCTGGTAGGGGCGCAGGCTGCTGGGGCGGAAACTGTCCAAACTGTGGAAAAACCGTGCCGTCCTCATAGCTGGCCTGAGGGCTCTCCTTGGGCCCAGGCGGCTGGTTTGCTTGTTCCTGGAGGGCAGAGCCTGCGCCTGCCGGCTCAAAGCCCATTTCTTGCATATAGCGTGAGCGCCACAGAGCTATTTCCTCATGGGAGCGCCCCACAAAGTTCCACCACATGAGGATCTCTTCCTCAAGAGGTTCTCCTCCTAAGAGAACGGCCAGGGCAGGCCGGTTGCCGGCAGCTATGGTTAACTTCTTGCGCCCCCTGGGTGTAAAGGCAATGGCATTGTCCGGAACCTGGACGGCATCCAAGGAGATGGGACCGCTAACCTGGACTAATCCATGCTCATAGTCTTCCGGGACCTCAACTTCCAGGCGGGCATTGGCGGCAAGGCGTAACTCGGCACCGGTTAAGCCGATAGGGGTCTGAACCGGAGAATCGTAACCCAGCAAGGATCCTAAGAAGACTCTGGCGGTAAATCCCTTACCTTGGATGGGTTGGGGCTGAAAAGATTGCAGGCCGGGTTGGCTAAATCTGGCGGAGGCTGGCAGGGCGTACCAGAGCTGGAGGCCGTGCAGGGTTTCGGTGTCGGCAGAGGAAAACTCAGAGTGGGTAATACCGCTGCCAGCATTCATGAGGTTTACCCACCCTGGTAGAACCTTGGCCCAATGACCGGCTGAATCGATATGGTCAATACCTCCGGCAAATAACCAGGAAACGGTGGCTAGTCCGGTATGGGGGTGGCGAGGTACCCTCATTCCCTGTGTTTTGGCTACGGTATCTGGGCCAAAAGCATCACAAAAGCACCAGGCACCGATGAGTGAGCGAGCCTTTTGAGGTAAGGCCCGGTAAACGGTCATGGCTCGTGGTCCGCCAAGGGGGACAGCCCGAGGTTCTAATAACTCCAGCGGACCCTGCTCACACTGTCGCAGCTCAACACCATCGGATAAGCCAGATGATGAATCGCAGACTCGTTCTTGCGGGTTAGGTTCAGTATTACTCATGGCTTAGTGCTCTCTCTGCTGGCTGCTGTATTTTATATAAATACTAGTCTCTCCAGCTGCTCATAGCGATTAATTAGCGGCAAAGCTGACAAACGTACTATTACTTATAATGAAGTATTCTTTAGGTCATATTTTTTATATTGCTGCACCTCAAAGTTAGAATCAAGAAAAGTTAAAACGTAAGGATTTTTCTATGAGACCACCCTCTGAGCAAACTACTGAGCCTATACAGCTTGAAGTTTTAGAATTAACTAAAACCTATGCTGACTTTACGGCGGTTGATGCTGCTAGTTTTACCGTAGAACCGGGTTCTATGACCGGTTTTTTGGGAGCCAACGGCTCCGGTAAGACAACAACAATGCGGATGATCATGGGTCTGCTGGAGGCCGATAGGGGGCAGGTCCTCTGGCAGGGCCGGCCCCTAAGCTGGGCCGATCGGGTGAGTTTTGGTTATATGCCCGAAGAGCGGGGCCTCTACCCTAAACAAGGTATCCTCTCCCAGCTGGTCTACATAGGCCAGCTCAGGGGGCTCAGCAAGAGCCTGGCCAAGGAGCGTGCTGCTGCCTATCTGACTGAGCTGGGACTAGGGGATAGGCTGAGCCATAAACTTGAGTCTTTGTCTCTGGGTAACCAGCAGCGGGTACAAATTGTTGCCGCCTTGCTGCACCAGCCTAAGGCCCTCATTTTAGATGAGCCTTTTTCTGGTTTAGACCCCCAGGCCGTCGATACCATGGTGGGTATGCTGGGGCAGTTCTTAGAGCGGGGAGTTCCGGTTCTTTTTTCTTCTCACCAGCTAGATTTAGTTGATCGGCTCTGCGACAGAGTGGTGATTCTGGCCGACGGCAAGATCAAAGCTGCCGGTAGCGCCGCCGACCTGCGCCAGCTGGGCCCTCTTCGTTTTCAGTACCGAGCCAGCCAGGATGCTGCCTGGCTCCAGGATTTCTTGCCAAGAGAGCTGGCTGAGGTTCTTGAGCTTGAGGCAGGTGAGGCTCTTATTCAGATCAAGGCGGAACAAGAGCTGGAGTCTATTCGGCAGCGGATTCTTGAGGAAGGGCTGCAGCGGGGTATGCAGGAATTTTATCGCCTACTTCCTAGCCTAGGGGATATCTATCGAGAGGTGACCAAATAAATGAAACCGGTTAAGAACGCCTGGCGGATAGTTTGTGTCCGTGAAATTGCCAGTAAAATTACCGACAAGGTCTTTGTTTCATCAACGATCCTGACGGTAGTTTTGATTGTGGCTTCTATTCTTATTCCCTTTTGGATGAATAGTAATAATAAAACAAATGAATATTCCCTTGGCCTCATGTCAGGTTCCCAGGGCCAGCAGATTGCCCAGGCCGCACAGGATCAACTTGAGTTGGCCGGAGCAGGACTAAGCCTGCGTACACAGACTTTTGCTAGTGAGCAAGAGGCCCAGTCCGCCCTGGAAGAAGGGGAAGTAGATGCCTATTTTGCCCCTAGGCAGCAGGGCTGGGAGCTGGTCTTTGAACAAGATGTCAGTCAGAATCTTTTTAATCTGATGCAGCAAGCTAGCACAAGCTATACACTGGCTGCTAACGCACAGGAACAGGGGGTTGATCTGGCCCGCTTAACGGCAGGTAGTCAGCTTTCTAGCCGAGTGATCCAGGAGGATACGCAGGCACAAGCAGCAGCTAGGATATTGGGTATTGTCTTTGCCACGCTCTTTTATCTGACCTCCCTTACTGTTGGTCAGCTTATTTCGATGAGTGTGGTAGAAGAAAAACAAAATCGGATTGTGGAGATTATTGCCTCTGCTATTCCAGTGAGGCAGCTGCTACTGGGTAAGGTTGTCGGTAATATTGTTTTGTTCATAGGCCAGCTTTTGCTTTATGTACTAACCGGCCTGGGCCTGGCCTACTCCTTAGGGATACTCACCGACTTTAGCTGGTTATTTGTAGATATTGGCTGGTTTTTAGCCTTTTATATTTTTGGTTTTACAGCTCTTGCTGTTATCTGGGCCGCTGTGGGGGCCATGGCTTCCCGAATGGAAGACCTTGGTTCTCTGTCAATGCCTTTGATGATAATCACCTTAGCTGCTCTTGTCCTTGGGCTGTGGAGCAAGGGAACCGTGCTAGTCATTTCAAGTTTTGTTCCTATTATTTCTTCTATTGCCATGCCCCTTAGGCTGCTAGAAGAGGAGCTACCTTTATGGCAGCCCTGCCTATCTTTGGCCTTAACGCTGCTGGCTGTTTATCTACTGACCATTCTGGGAGCAAAAATTTACAGTAGAAACATTATGCGTAGTGGCAGTGCCGTTTCCTGGCGGCAGTCCCTGAAGGGTTCCTAGGGCGTCATAGTGCAGAACACAGCTTAAAATTTGTGGTTTCACTGGATTCTTTGCTGGAGGTTTGGCATAATTTTGCGGGTACTCGATGGGCGCGGTCCCTCTCACCGCGGATCATGGTGTTCATTAGAGACTGTAGGGACGGCCCGCCCCACGAGCTAATCGCTGCGGTTTCGCTTAATTGTAGATACAGGAGAGTCCACAAAAGTGGCTGTTAAAATTCGTCTGAAGCGGATGGGTAAAATTCGCGATCCCCGCTATCGCGTTGTTGTCATGGATTCACGGACCAAACGTGACGGCCGTGCCATTGAAGAAATTGGCATCTACCAGCCGACGGAAAATCCGTCGCTCATCCAGATTGATTCCCAGCGCGTTCAGTACTGGCTATCTGTGGGTGCTCAGCCAACCGAGCAGGTACTGGCCTTGCTTAAACTGACCGGTGACTGGGCTAGCTTTAAGGGTGAAAAGGCCGAGTCGGCCGTTAAACCCGTGGAAGCAAAACCAGAATTTGTTGCACCACAAAAAGGTTCAGTTATTCTTCCGGAGGCTATTACGCCTAAGGAAGAGAAAGCTACAGAGGCTGAGACCGAGGCTAGCGAAGAGGTAGCTGAGTAGTTATGTTAGCCGATGCACTCGAACACCTTGTTCGGGGCATTGTTAATCATCCTGAGGATGTTAAGGTTCGTTCTCGTAGTGGTCGCCGTGCAGATACGCTGGAGATCAGGGTTAACCCAGATGATCTTGGCAGGGTTATTGGCCGGCAGGGGCGCACTGCAAATAGCATTCGCATGGTAATTGATGCCCTTAACGACGGTGAAAACATACGTGTTGATGTTGTCGATACGGACCGTAAACGCTGAGGCTTACTGGTCTTTACCTCTTAAGCTTAGAACGTTTTGGCCCCGCATGTAGGTGCGGGGCCATTACTATAAGCGCTTATCTAATAAATACAAGGAGTAGCTAGGTGCAGGTTCTTATTGCCCGTATTGGTAAACCTCATGGGATTCGCGGAGAGGTAACCCTAGAACTGTTAACGGACTCACCGCACACCCGTTTTGCCCTGGGTCAAAAGGTAGAGATTGACCGGATCGATCAGCTGAATCAAGGTTTAGCAGAACGCTTAGAGGGCGCCGCCTTGACCGTTTCTAGCGCTCGCTGGAATAAAAAAATTTTTGTTGTTGGTTTTGAAGAAATTAAGAATCGTAATGATGCTGAGCTGCTTCGGAACTTTCGCTTAACGGCAGAAGGTGCGGACCAAAAGGAAGAGGACCGCTACTATGAAGAAGATCTTGTAGGTTTAGCGGTCTATCTTAAAGAAGAAGAGCAGCAGGATTTAGCTGCCCAAAAAAGTATTGGCCACATAGAGAGTCTGATAACGATGCCCGCCCAGGACCTCCTGGTTGTTAAGCTTAGTCAGGGTGGCCAGGCTATGGTGCCTTTTGTTGAGCAGCTTGTTCCAGTTATTGATCTTGAGCAGGGTTTGATTGTGCTGGATCCGCCACCAGGTTTACTGGATTTGGGCAGCGCAAGTTCCTAAGAAAGTTTGTGATGTGCGCTTAGATATAATCTCAATTTTTCCTGAATACCTGGCCCCGTTGCAGCTTTCCCTCCTCGGCAAGGCTCAACGTGACGGCCTGCTTTCCCTTAAAGTTTTTGATTTACGCAGTTTTACCTCTGACCGCCATCACAGCGTGGATGATACTCCTTACGGTGGTGGCGCCGGTATGGTGATGCTGGCTGAACCTTGGGCTTTGGCTTTGGAGCAGGTCCTGGCAGAAGCGGCAAAGGACAGTAAACTAGACCAAGCGCAGCAGGCTGCCCAGCGGCCACTATTATTGGTGCCTTCGCCTGCAGGGCAGGTCTTTAGCCAGGAGCTAGCTTATGAGCTTTCCCGACAGGACCATCTGATTTTTGCTCCCGCCCGTTATGAGGGCATCGACGAGCGAGTTTTTGACTGGGCTCAGAATTCTTTTAGGGTTCTGCCTCTTTCCTTAGGGGACTACGTTCTCTACGGTGGTGAGGCAGCTGTGCTCGTCATGGTTGAAGCAATCTGCAGGTTGATTCCAGGTGCCATGGGCAATCCCCAATCTTTGGCGGAAGAGTCTCACACAGGCGGGCTTCTAGAGTACCCGGTTTACACTAAACCACCTATCTGGCGGGGGTTTTCGGTACCGGAGGTTTTGCGTTCGGGAGATCACGGAGCTATTGCCCGTTGGCGGCGAGAACAGCAGCTTAAGCGTACCTTCGAGCAAAGACCGGACATGATAGCTGCCTTAGCAGATTCCGCCTGGGATGCTGACGATCAGAAGATCTTAAAGGAGATCAGAGATTCTGGTGACCACCTTTGATGCTGGCTTTATTGAAGGTCTAAAGGCTAAGACCCCGCCCATTATCTGCGGGGTTAACCCAAGGTCTTGCTGAGGCTTAGCCGGAGTCTTGCGGTCATTACTGGAGGGTAATTATCTGCAAAAATGTGTGCTGACCATATGTTTTGCGGGTAGTTTGTAGTCATTTTCAGGGCTAGTAACAGATTTATATTGACCGTAGGCTGTCTTTTGATCAGCTAACAGACTCAACTTTGGGTAGCACACGCAAAACCTGAAAAGGAAAACGCTCGCATGGCCTATATTCCCCGACACAGTGCTAAGCGTAGTTTTGGGGTTGACTCAGACGGCAAAGAAGCAGCCCTTCCTCAGCCTAGTTCGCCGGCAGAAGGTAGGGAGCAGGGCAAGGACGACAGACCTTCCGCTAAGGCCGAGGGAGCACAGCAGCCTCCTGCCGAGGATCGGGAGCAGCTTTTGCAGTTTCCTGCCTACACTAAACCACCTAAGGAGCAGCAGGCTGAGGATAGCCCCGATCAGCAAGAGGCCCAGGAGCAGCTGCCCAAACCGGAGATTGTTTTTACCTGCAACCACTGGCCAGTGCGGGAAGAACCGGTTGAAGGTGATGTGGTTTTGATTGATATTGAGTTACAAAACCCTAACGACTATGAAGTTGATATTGAGGTTAAACTTAGCGAGCAATTTTCCCCTATTTTTGCGGAAGACCTGCGGGTAGAGCAGCTAGCCCCGGCCAAAACTCACCGTAATACCGTCAAATGCACTTTAGACCAGTTATCTATTAATTTGGGTACTCTCTTTAGCGCAGCCAATATTAAAGTAGAGGCTTCTGATGGCCAATCGGAGCCTATGCTCACCTCCTGCCCTATGACCATAAAATTTCGTGATTAAGATTAGGGTTAGCAGGCAGCTTGGTGCTGGCCTTATGGCTCAGAAACTGCCATAATATGTACTTGTGCTTGCACTGGGTAAGGCCCCTGCCGCAGGGGGACGTGCCTGCTTTAACAGTGTGAGCTGTGGCCTTCAGCTATGCTGGCCATCTTGTATCGTTTCTTGAGCACAGTGGCAACCCGGTGATCCAGGGAGCAGGCTACTGTAGCCAAGGTAAGGTGAGCGTATTAGACCTGCGGCTGGTACCTCTGGAGATTGACTAATGCAAACTCTTGACTTTATTGATAATAAGTCACTGCGGGACGATATTCCCGATTTTGGCCCCGGTGATAGCCTCAACGTTCACGTTAACATCGTTGAAGGCAACCGTTCCCGTGTGCAGGTCTTTAAAGGATTTGTTGTAGGGCGGCAGGGCGGCGGTGTCCGCGAAACCTTTACCGTGCGTAAAGTTTCCTTTGGCGTAGGTGTAGAACGTACCTTCCCCCTGCATTCACCGGTTATTGACAAGATTGAGGTTGTTTCCCGCGGCCGTGTTCGTCGGGCCAAGCTCTACTACATGCGTGAGCGTCACGGTAAGGCTGCCCGCATTCGTGAAAAGCGTGACCATAAAGCATCCTAGGTTTTTCCTGAATGGATGAGACCGTGGAGCTTAAGTCCAGCAGCAGGCGTCCTGCCCGGTTACGGGTAGGACGCCTGCTTGTCCTCTGCTTAAGCCTGGCCTTGCTGCTTACCATCCTTATTCGCCAGTTCTTCTATGACGTTTACCTGATTCCTTCCGAGTCTATGCGACCCACCTTAGAGGTCGGCGACCGTATTGTGATTAGCCGTCAGGCCCATATTTCACGGGGAGATCTGGTGGTTTTTGATGGTCAGGGTTCTTTTGATCCCTATCAATCTGGCTCCCTGTGGTCCAGGCATCCTTTACAGGCCCTTGGACAGTGGTTAGGTGTGGCTAGCCCAGAAACAATTTATGTTAAGCGGGTGATTGGGGTGGCAGGGGACAGCCTGAGCTGCTGCCGGGACGGTAAGCTGCTCCTTAACGGGCAGGTTCAGGAGGAGCCCTACCTCTTAGAGGCAGAACCTGCTTCAGAACTGGAGTTTAACGTTGTGGTACCGGAGGGGCGCATCTGGCTGATGGGGGATAACCGCTCTGTCTCCAGAGATTCACGGGCTTTACTGGGGGCTCCTGGAGGAGGCATGATTCGTCAAGATAAAGTGCTCGGTAAGGTACAGCTTCGTATATGGCCTAGTGAACGCTGGGAATATTTTGACTAACCTCCAGTAGCCTTGTAGATGAAGCTGCCGAAGATTAACTGCCCTATGCTTGCTATAAACTTTCGAACTTTGTAGCTAGAGTGAATACAATAGAGTCCGGGCTGTAAGAGAAGAAGGAAAGGGTCGCACATGGTTGAGCGATACACTGCTGATGACGATAACTCCTTGGCTGAGCAGGAAACAGAGTCAGGCGAAGGTAAACCTAGACGAAGCGGTAGAGCACAGCCTTCCACCCGCAGGGCACTGCGAGAAAAAGAAAAGAACAGCTTTACTGCCCAAATATCAGAATTTTTTCTGATCATATTTTATGCCTTACTCATAGCCTTTATTCTTAAGACCTTTGTTTTGCGTGGTTTTTATATACCCTCTGGCTCTATGGAAAATACCCTAGAGGTTAACGACCGAGTTTTTGTTAACGTTGCTGGGTCTATGTTTGGTCAAGCAGATCGTGGTGACATTATTGTTTTTAAGGATTCACAAAATTGGGTAGATTCAACAGCCCAGGCAAGCAATCCTATTCGAGACGCCCTATCCTTTATTGGGGTTATGCCAGATTCTTCCAATAATTACTTGGTTAAACGTGTTATTGGCAAGGGGGGAGACCACGTTGTCTGCTGTTCAGATAACGGCAAAATCCTGGTTAATGGCCAAGAGATAACTGAGGACTATATTTATCCCGGTGCCAGTCCATCGGATATTGACTTTGACGTTATCGTGCCAGAGAATTCTTATTTTGTCCTGGGGGATCACCGCAATAACTCTGCTGACTCAAGGTATCACATTGAGGAGAATAAAGAGTTTATTAGTGATGCAGATGTGGAAGGTGAGGTATTTGTTATTGCTTGGCCACTATCGCACTTTACCTGGATTACGGGTTCAAAAGATACCTTTGCCAACGTACCCGAGTCATAAATGAGCTTTAATCGGGCCTCTAGGAGGCATCCCACTAACCGCAGCCCCCACCTTTTATGGGAATCGGAGCTATGGCCTTAGCAGCAAATCTGGAGCGCGAAGAGCAATACTTCTCTTCCGGAGTAGCGGTGCTTGCCGGCATGGACGAAGTGGGGCGCGGTGCCTTGGCCGGACCGGTTGGTGTTGGGCTAAGTTTGCTTAGGGCAGGAACCGGTCTGGGCTGCTTGGGCTTAAAAGATTCCAAACTTCTGACGGCCAGACAGCGTCAGCTCCTTCTTCCGGACATTCAATCCTGGATTTTTACCAGCGTTGCCTATGCTAGTGCAGCAGAAATTGACCAACTGGGCATCATCCTTGCTTTACGTCTAGCCGGTCAACGGGTCTTAGCCCAGGCTTGCCGACAGGCCGGACAGACTAGGCCCGATTTACTTCTGCTTGACGGCAAACACAACTGGCTTTCTGAACCTGCCGCTGAACTGCTGCCTACCCTGGATAGCCGGCAGCAGCTTTATACCCGTCTGCTAGAAGAGGCCTGGGCTAGCCAAGAACCCTGGTTTGGGCCGGTGCAAACCATTGTGAAAGGTGACCAAAGCTGTGCTTCTATCGCGGCTGCCTCTATTGTTGCCAAGGTAGATCGGGATAAGCTCATGACCGATTTAAACCGGGAATATCCAGGCTATGACTGGGATAAAAATAAGGGGTACGGTTCCGCTGCACACCGGAGGCAGCTTGCTGAGCGGGGGCCAAGTCCGCAGCATCGACTGAGCTGGAAGATAGGCGCTGGAGTAGAGAAAGATCCTGCCCCGACCCATACTGGTGCAGCCAAGCAGAGAAGGAAGCATGAGTAGCGAAGAACTTGATCAGTTTGAAGCCCAGGCCCAGCTAAGCCTCTACCAGGAGTACAAAACTGTTTGTGATCTTTTTACCTATTCGGTAGAGACAGACAGGCGCTTTTACCTGGCTAATGCCGTTGTTGTCACACCCATGCAGGAGGGAGCTAACCTGTATTTTCGGGTGGAGCTTACCGACGTTTGGGTTTGGGATGTCTTTCGTAAGAGCCGTTTTGTTAAAAAGGTAGAGGTCTATTCACGCCAAGACGTTAACGTAGAAGAGCGGGCCAGCCAGCAGGACTTACTGGTTCCAGATCTTGGTCCTTAAAGTTCAGCCGCCTCGATGAGGTCCTTACCGTATGGCTGTGGATAAAAAGCGTGACCTGGAAAAAGAGAGCTTAGTTATTCACAGGAAGAACCCCCGGTAGATTTTTTTCAAGCCTTAGAACAAGCTTGTGCTGATGTATTTGCCGACAAGCTATCTAAGCGGGGTACCATGAGCCAGAATCTTGAGCTAGGCCGCTGGGGTGAAGACCTAGCACTCGCTGTCCTGCAAGCCCAGGGTTATCAGCTACTGCAAAGAAACTGGCGCCCAAAAAGCCAGGATTTGGGCCACAGGCTCACGGGAGAAATTGATGCTATTTTGCTGGACCCTGCTGCACAGCAGCTGGTTTTTCTTGAAGTTAAAACGCGTTCTTCGCAGGCGTATGGCCACCCTTTAGAAGCTATTGCCCCAGCAAAAGCACAGCGGCTCAGGAGCCTAGCCTACGCCTGGATAAACCAGCAGGGGCAGCGGCAGGCTTCACTGCGCATTGACGCTGTTGCCATTACCGGCAGCGCTGCTAGCTTTAGCTGGGAACATCTACTGGCGGTGGCATAATGGCATTTGCCAGAACCTTCTCCGTAGCTTTGGTGGGTATCAAAGGACATATTGTTGAGGTAGAAGCGGACATATCGCAGGCCCTTCCAGGCTTTGTTTTGCTGGGTTTACCCGATACCTCTCTGAGTGAAGCAAAAGACCGGGTGCGCTCTGCCGCCAAAAACTCTGGCCTACCCCTACCGCAGCGGAAACTGACCATTAACCTCACCCCGGCTACCTTGCCCAAAAGAGGATCAGCCTTCGATGTCGCTATGGTGATGGCGGCCCTCCAGGCTGCCGGAAACATTAAGGTACCTGCCTCAACTCTTTTTCTGGGCGAGCTTGGTCTTGACGGCAGTTTACGCCCTATCGTCGGAGTGCTGCCCGCGGTACACACCGCTGTCAGCGCCGGTTTCCAGCGGATTATTGTGCCGGAGCAAAATGCTGCCGAAGCTAGCCTGGTTCCCGGTGCTCAGGTTTTGGGTTTCTCATGCCTGGCCCAGGTTTTGCTTTCCTGCGGAGCAGAAGAGAAAGATCTCAAATACCCCAGCCAGCCCAGCCAAAACCCGAGTTTGCAGCAGGAAGAGGTACAGGTTTTTGAAAAAGATATGGCCGATGTTGCCGGTCAGGCTGAAGGCAGATTTGCTTTAGAGATTGCCGCTGCGGGTGGCCACCATATCATCTTTAAGGGCAGCCCTGGTTCGGGCAAAACCATGCTAGCAGAGCGGCTGTGCAGTATTTTGCCTGCTCTCGATGACCAGGCAGCCATGGAAGTAACCGCTATTCATTCCTTATGCTCCGGTGGTGCTCAGCGTCGTCAGCTCATTCGGCTGCCTCCCTTTGAAGCTCCTCACCACAGCGCCTCGGCGCCGGCTATATTGGGAGGTGGCTCCGGCATTCCTCGTCCGGGGGCTATTTCACGGGCCCATCGGGGAGTGCTTTTTCTTGATGAAGCACCGGAATTTAAACGCCACGTCCTTGATGCCCTGCGCCAGCCACTGGAAACCGGGACGATCCTTATTGATCGTTCGGCTGCTTCTGCCCAGTATCCGGCTTCTTTTCAGCTGGTTCTTGCAGCCAACCCCTGCCTTTGTGGCATGAATATTGGCCGGGGCCTGGAGTGCACCTGCAGTGTTCAGCAGCGCCGGAACTACGCCGCCCGGCTTTCGGGACCCCTACTGGATAGGATTGACCTTCAGGTGATAGTCCCTCACATAACTGGTCGCGAGCTAGGCCAAGAACAGGTTAATGAAGCAAGCTCTAGCATCCGCAAACGGGTTATTGCTGCCCGCGCAGCCCAAAAAGAAAGATTGGCTCCTTTCGGCATAAAAAACAATGCACAGGCTCAGGGCAGCATTTTACGGGGGCCTCTTAAACTTCCGCAGGAGCTGACAAGCCAGCTTAACAAGGCCCTTGATGCCGGTTGGCTGACGGCTAGAGGCTACGACCGGGTCTTGCGGACGGCCTGGACTTTAGCAGATTTAGAGGGTGCATCCTCACCTCAGAAACAACATATAGACTTTGCTCTCTATTTTCGTGACATGGCTCAAGGAAAAAACTAGTGACTCAGGACAAGCAGCAATCTTTTGCACACTACTCTCAAGCGCAGCTTGGGAAGATTCGTCAGGCCCGGGCAGAAATACTGCACTATGCCGAACCGGAAGACCCCTACATTCACTGGGCTATCCGGTATTTAGGGCCCATCATGACGGCAGACTTACTGGCCGGCCGGCAGGAGCTGACCAAAAAACTGCTGGCAAGGGCTGAAGGGGCAGACTTTACAGAATATCCAGAAGAAAAACTTGGTGCTGCCCTAGCTGAACGCATTAAGCGCTGGTCTGGCCGGGGGCGCTTTGTCCAGCTGGAACAGGAATTTGCCGTGGGCAGGCGTATTAAGGCCTGGTTGGCTATCCCTGAGGATCCGGACTGGCCCCAGCAGCTGGGGGATTTGGGGCAAAGAGAGCCCTATGCCCTGTGGGGGCGGGGCCAGCGTCACCTCCTGGCTGAGCTTAAGGCTGGGGCGGGGCTTGCTGTTGTTGGTTCCCGGGAAATCAGCAACTATGGGCAGGCAGCTGGCCAGCAGCTCTGCACAGATCTAGCTCAGGCCGGTAAAACCCTGGTCTCTGGTGGTGCTATTGGCATTGACGCTATTGCCCATCAGCGGGCTCTAGCCTCAGCGCAAGCCCGGCTGCCTACCCTAGCCTTGATGGCCTGTGGCTTAGATAAACCTTACCCTCAGCAGAATCGGCAGCTTTTGGGGCAGATTATCGAGCAAGGGTTGCTCTTAGGTGAAGTTCCCTTAGGTTCTCACCCCACCCGGTGGAGGTTTTTACAGCGTAACAGGCTCATTGCCGCCTTAAGCAGCGCTACCTTGGTGATAGAGGCTCGCTGGCGCTCCGGCGCTTTGAATACGGCCCACCACGCCTTAGAACTTGGGCGGGAAGTTTATGCAGTACCGGGACAAATTTTTAGCCCCAGCTCTGAGGGCTGCCATCGACTCATCGATCAAGGTCAGGCCCGGATTGCCACCCATGCAGAAAAAATTTTGACAGACCTCGGTCAGTGGCTGCAACCTGAACAGCAGGAGCTGAGCCTCTTTGGTCAGCAGCAAGCTGATATATTTGATCAGCTGGATCAGCTTACTTTTCGCATATGGGACGGACTTCCAGTCGGTAAATTTTCCTCTCTAGAGAGTCTTGCTGCCAGCCTTGGCTTAGAAATAAGGATTCTGATGAGAGGCCTCTCTGAGCTAGCACAACTTAATTTAGCTGAGCAGCTAGAGGGTTCTTGGCGTAAAAGCAAGGCCAGTCTAGGAGTAAGCCAGAAGAGATAACTTGATAGGCTAGTGTTCGGGAGGGTAAAGCGATGGTGCCACAGACAAAAGGTAGCGGCGGTAAGAAGGAATTTGTTCAGGTTCTTGAGGACTATCTGCGTTACTTGCGCTACGAAAAGTTTCGGGCGCCGGCTACCGTAGAGGCCTACCGGTCTGACCTGTCAGCTTTTTTCTCCTACCTCCTTAAGTCGGGCACAGAACACCTTGCCGATATTAATATCAACCATATCCGGTCCTGGTTAGCAAGCTTGCATACCCAACAAGGCAGCAAATCATCTTTGGCTCGGCGCAGCTCCAGCCTACGGTCATTTTTTGCCTGGGCCACTGAAGAAGGGTTGCTGGATCTTAACCCCGCTTTGACTTTGGCTGTACCTAAAAAGGAAGGTTACCTGCCGACGGTTTTAAGCCAGCAGCAAATGGTTACCTTGCTGGATTTAGTTTATGCCGATCTTAAGGAGGACCCTAGCAATGCTCACCTCATGAGGCTTTTAGCTGTGATGGAGCTACTCTACGCAAGTGGAATCCGCATTGCTGAGTTATGTAGTCTCAACCTGTCCAGCATTGATCGTGATCATTACAGTATTAGGGTACTGGGAAAAGGCAATAAAGAAAGAACGGTCCCTTTTGGACAGCCGGCCATGCGTGCCCTTGACCTGTGGGTCACCCGGGGCCGACCTCAATGGTTTAAGGCTGCTGCCAGCCTGCAGGAGGCACTTTTTATTGGGCCGCGTGGGGGGAGGGCAAATCCTCGCCAGCTACGGGCAGCACTGACCCAAAGGATGCAGCAGCTACCTAACACTCAGGCTTCTGGCGCCCACGTCCTACGCCACAGCGCTGCCACCCACATGGTTGATGCTGGAGCAGATATCAGGGCCGTACAAGAGCTACTAGGCCATTCTTCTTTGTCCACAACTCAGATTTACACCCATGTTTCTGTTGAAAGACTGGCTTTAACCTATAAAAATGCACACCCACGTGCATAAACACAGGGTAATCTAACAGTGTGCACCAGAATCAAAAGGATTCACAAGATTTAACCGAGTCCGGCGGCATGCTTTATATCCATGCCGTGCAGCAGGCCATGCTTCCTCACCTGGCCTGGGTCCTGAAGGATGTCCTAAACCAGCAGCCAAAAATTTCCTGGCAAGCCCAGGAGCACATGCAAGGTTTTGTTTGCGCCAGACTAACCTGGCAGGCAAAGGCGGGGACAGCTGCTCTGCTAGCCTCTGCCCTGCGACAGATTCCCAATATCTGGTTTGAAATCAGCGAAGAGGGCAGCAGCCAGGATCTTCCCGGCTGGTTTATGTACACCCCACGCTTGGGAATCTTTTATTCAGCAACCGACCATGCCGGAAATTTTTTAATCAATGAAGACAGGGTACGAGCAGCCTATGAAAAGTCTTTAGGTGATCCCGATATCTTGCTGAAACAATTTTCTCTTGCCTTGGGGGAGGCCTGGAATGATGAGCTTGAACCCTTGCGGTCAGCGCAAGGAGGCCAGCACAAGGTTATCCCAATCCAGGCATCCTCCCGGGCCTAGCTCTTTCCTGTTTTACCTGCTACTTCTAAAAGCAACAACCGCGTTGTGGCCGCCGAAACCAAAAGAATTAGACAGGGCAACGATATCTCCATCGGGCAGCTTGCGGGCCTGAGTAACAATATCTAGATCGATGGCCGGATCCTGCCTATCTAAGTTAATGGTGCAGGGGGCCATGCGGTCCTCAAGGGCTTTAACGGTCAGCACTGCCTCTAAGGCGCCTGCCGCACCCAGCAGGTGCCCGGTCATTGACTTGGTAGCAGAAACAGCAATATTACCGGTATGTTCAGCAAAAACCTGGTGCAGGGCCAGCGACTCTGGGCTGTCTCCTACCGGGGTAGAGGTTGCATGCGCATTGATGTGGACAACACTGCTGGGGTCAATGCCGCCAGCAGATAGGGCCTCTTTGAGGGCACGGACTGCGCCCAGTGCCTGCGGGTCTGGGGCGGTGATGTGGTAAGAATCGGCTGAAACACCACTGCCAGCCAGCTCTGCATAAATATGGGCTCCTCGGGCCAGGGCATGCTCCTCGGATTCTAGGATGAGTGCTGCCGCACCCTCACCCATGACAAAACCGTCGCGGTCTAGGTCATAGGGCCTAGAGGCAGCCTGAGGATCATCATTGCGAGTAGAGAGGGCCTGCATTTTTGCAAAAGCAGCAATAGGCAGGGGATGAATAGCCGCCTCCGCACCGCCAGCAATCACCAGATCAGCCTTGCCGGAGAGGATTAAACCTAGCCCAATGTCCAGAGCTTCTGTCGAAGAAGCGCAGGCAGAAACCACTGTTTGGGCAGCTGCACGTGCTTTGAGAGACATAGAGACAGCGGCAGCACAGCTGTTAGGCATAAGCATAGGAACCGTGAGAGGAAGCACCCTTCGGGGCCCCTTTTCACGCAGGGTATCCCAGGAGTCTAGCAGGGTCCAGACCCCACCAATTCCGGTACCGAAGGCAACCGCAGTACGTTCAGGATCCAGCCCCGGGGCATCTTCAGCATTATCGGCCCCCAGGCCGGCATCCTCCCAGGCCTCTCGGGCAGCAACCAGGGCAAATTGGGCAGAGGGGTCCTGACGTTTAGCTTCAACCTTGCTGAGCCGTCCCGAGTCTACCGGCTGAACAGCCGCTTTAGCGGCAAACTTTACCGGTAGCTCGTATTGTTCCACCCAGGCATCATCAAGGTAACGGACACCAGATACCCCTTTGAGGGCCTGCGCCCAGGTCGTCGAAACGTCCCCTCCTAAGGGTGTGCTTGCTCCAAGTCCTGTTACAACAACTTTTGTAGTCATAGTGACGCTTTCTTGTGTCGGTGATGCGGGTGAAAAAGGTATTGGGCGCGGTTGACCATCTGCCGGTACCGCGCCCAAGGGTGAGGGCTATACCTTAGCTGGCCTTCTCAATAAAGGTGACGGCATCTCCTACGGTACGCAGGTTCTTAACCTCTTCATCGGGAATGGTTACTTCAAACTTTTCTTCGGCATTAACAACAATGGTCATCATCGAGATGGAGTCAATATCCAAATCTTCGGTAAAAGATTTATCCAGCTGAACGTCCTCGACTTCAACACCGGTTTCTTCGTTAACAATTTCTGCCAATCCCGCAAGGATTTCTTCCTTATTAGCCATGCCGGCTCCTTTGCTTGTGTAATGGTGGATACTGTGTCACACTCCTAAACCGGGGTGCACCGTCTTTTGGAGGTAAAAGACTCCCGCGTTAGAGTGTATCCTTTTTTAGGCTTCACTTATGGCCGTGACGTGTAGATTTGAAAAATAGTGCAGCAGATTTCAAAACTACTGGCTAGCCACGGTGCTTAATCAAAATTAGGGAAGAATAACCACCTGAGCTGCGTAGGTTAAGCCCGCCCCAAAACCGATATGCAGGGCGCACTGACCCGACAGCTCTGGGTTTTCTTGCAGGAGCCGGTGGGCAGCCAAGGGAACGGAGGCAGCAGAAGTGTTACCGGCCTCTACGATATCGCGACCTACCTTAACCCTGTCAGGTAGTTTAAGAGTTTTAACCATTTGATCAATGATGCGTTCATTGGCCTGGTGGGGTATAAGAGCGGCAAGCTCATCAACGGTGATACCGGCTTGAGCAATAGCCTCCTGGGCAACTTTAGCCATTTCCCAGACCGCCCAACGAAAAACAGCCTGGCCATCCTGGCGCAGGGTAGGCCAAATCTTTTCCCCTTCGGTGACGGGGTTTGCCACAAAATCTCGATTTTTAATGTCCAGCAGAGAGTGGGACATCCCGACGGCATCCCAGCGGTCACCATCTGAACCCCATACGGTCGGTCCTACACCGGCAGTGGAGGAAGGACCAAGAAGGGCTGCACCGGCGCCGTCACCGAGGAGGAAGGAAATGCTGCGTTCCGTATTGTCAATAAGATCGCTGAGCTTCTCTACCCCAATAACCAGCACGTGCTCTGCCAGACCGGCTCGGATCAGGGCGTCAGCCTGGGCTATCCCATAGCAGAAGCCTGCGCAGGCTGCAGAAATATCGTAGGCAGCACACTTGCTCCCCAGGGCAGCGGCCACCAAGGAAGCCAGTGAGGGCGTGGCATAAGGGTGGGAGATGGTTGCTAGGATAACAGCGTCTATCTCAGAACCCTTAACTCCGGAAGCCTTCAGGGCATCCTGGCCTGCTTCAATAGCCATGTCTGCTACCGAAATTTTTTCGCTGGCCCGCTGACGGGTAACAATTCCGGTGCGTTGACGGATCCACTCGTCCGAAGAGTTGATGGGTCCGGCAATATCGTCGTTGCTGACCCGTAGATCTGGCCGAGATGCACCGTAGCCTAGAATGCGGGAGGCCTGCGTTGCTTGGTGCTGTTTGAGGGTTGTCATGGCTATCCTTCAAATACGTAGGGTGGGAGCAGTAAGGGGCTTATTTAAGCTGCAAGGGCTTGGCTGGCTGCCGGCAGATCTGCCGGAGTATTGACTGCGATAGTTGGCAGGCCTTTAAGGGAACGTTTAGCCAGCCCGATCAGGGTGGCAGCGGGGCAGACCTCCAGTAGAGTGCTTAGCTGACTTTGGGCAAGAGTTTGCATACACAGATCCCACCGAACCGGTTTGACTACCTGATCGACCAAGCCATCCACAAAGTCCCGGCCGGATTGGACGGCCTTACCATCTGAATTTGCCAGTAAAAGGCTGTTAGGATCTTCCACCTTTAAGCCGGCTGCAAAGCTGGCTAAGGGCTGGCGGGCGGCCTCCATAAAAGGGGTGTGAAAGGCTGCGGCAACCTTAAGGCTAATAACTCGAGTCTTGCGGGGTGGTTGGGCAGCAAATTCCTGCAGCTTATCCGTGCTACCGGCAGCAACAATCTGACCGGGGCCGTTAAAGTTGGCTGCAGTCAGGCCTGCTTCCTGGATAGCGGCTAAAACTTCGCTCTGCTCACCACCTAGCACAGCGCACATTCCGCTTGCCTTATCCTGGGCTGCGGCAGCCATGCCCTGGGCTCTCACCTTAATAAACCTTAAAGCGTCTTGGTCACTTAGGACACCGCTTAGGGCGGCAGCTGTTACTTCTCCTACCGAGTGGCCTGCAAAAATGATTTCTGCCGGCTGGTAGGCCGGTGACTTTTGCAGGAGCCGGCCGGCAATAAGACCGGCAGCAACGATGAGCGGCTGGGCTATAACCGTATCCTTAATGGTTTGCTCATCAGCCTGTGTACCGTAGTAGCCTAGGTCAAGCTCAGCAGCCTCCGAGAGCCTCTCAAGGTGCTGCTTAACTCCTTCATATTCTAGCCAGGGGGTTAGAAAACCGGGTTTTTGCGATCCTTGCCCGGGGCAAACAATGCTGATCATTAACTATCCTTGAAGAGTTTTGCGGGTGCTCAGGGGGTATAGCATGAGCCTGCTGCTTATCCTAGCAGATAGACAGCAGGCTCAAATCCAGTAACACTAGCCGGGACTACTCTTCACCATTTGGTTCAGTAGCGGGTTTATTTTCATCTAATCTGTATTGGGCAAAGGCTTGGGCCGGTAGCTGAGCATCTACTTCACCGCGTTGGGCAAGCATCTGCAGGGCCCGAACGACGATTGAGGGTGCGTCTACTTTAAAGAAACGGCGGGCTCCGGCTCGTGTATCAGAAAAACCCCAGCCATCGGTACCCAGGGTGGCAAATTCGTTAGGCACATACTGGCGAATGCCGTCCATGAGATCGGAGGAATAATCGGATACGGCTACTATCGGACCGGTCGCCCCTTCAAGCTGCTTGCTAATAAAGGGCTTTCTGGAGTTTTTACCACCGGATAGGAAGTAATCCCGTTCGGCAGCTAGGGCGTCCCGGCGCAGCTTAGTCCAGGAGGTTACTGACCAGACATCGGCCGAGACTCCCCAGTCGTCAGCTAAGAGCTGGGCAGCCTGGCGGGCCCAAGGAACACCTACGCCTGAAGCTAAGAGTTGGACCCGGGGCCCATCAACTTCAGCCTCTTCTACCCGGTAGATACCGCCAATAATTCCGGCAACATCAAGGTCTTCGGGTTCAGCGGGCTGCAAGATGGGTTCGTTATAAACAGTCAGATAGTACATAACGTTGTGGTCTTCATCTTTTTGGCCGTACATCTGTTCAATACCGCGTTCTACAATATGAGCTATTTCATATCCATAGGCGGGGTCATAGTGGATAACAGCCGGATTCGTTGAGGCCAAGATAGGCGAGTGGCCATCCATGTGCTGCAGGCCTTCACCGGTCAGGGTGGTGCGCCCGGCAGTTCCACCAACAATAAAGCCACGCGTTAACATATCTCCAGCTGCCCAGAAAGCGTCACCGGTGCGCTGAAAACCGAACATGGAATAGTAGATATAAATAGGCAGCATGGGAAGAGCATGCGTGTCGTAGGAGGTTCCGGCCGCTGTAAAAGCAGCAGTACCACCGGCCTCGTTGATACCGACATGCTGAATCTGACCGGCGGGGGATTCCTTATAGGCCAGCATGAGCTCCCGGTCCACCGATAAATAGTTTTGCCCACTGGGGTTATAGATCTTAGCCGTAGGAAAGAAGGAGTCCATGCCAAAAGTGCGGGCTTCATCGGGGACAATAGGAACAATCCGCCGGCCAAAGTCCTTCTCCCGCATGAGATCTTTCATGAGCCGTACAAAGGTCATGGTTGTGGCGGCCATCTGTTTGCCCGAACCCTTTTTGAGGCTCTTGTAGACCTTCTGGTCGGGCAGCTCAATTTCAGGCTGGGTATTCTTGCGAGCCGGCAAGAAGCCACCCAATTCTGCCCGACGTTCTAACATGTACTTAATTTCGGGAGCGTCGGGGCCGGGGTGGTAGTAAGGGGGGTTGTAAAGATCTTTTTCAAGTTCTTCATCTGAGATAGGTATGCGTAAGTGATCACGGAAGGTTTTGAGGTCATCCATGGTCAGCTTCTTCATCTGGTGGGTAGCGTTGCGGCCCTCAAAGTGAGTACCTAAGCCGTAGCCCTTAATACTCTGGGCAAGGATGACGGTTGGTCTACCCTTGTGCTCCAGAGCAGCCTTATAGGCCGCATAAACTTTGTGGTAATCGTGGGCGCCCCGCTTGAGTGCCCAGATCTCATCGTCGCTCATATCGGCAACGAGCTCTTTAGTTTCGGGAGAACGGCCAAAGAAGTGTTCCCGAATGAATCCGCCGTCTTCGGCTTTATAAGTCTGGTAATCCCCGTCGGGAGTTTCGTTCATAATCCGTACAAGTTCACCGGATTTATCCTTGTTAAGCAGGCTATCCCACTCGCGGCCCCAGACTACCTTGATAACGTTCCAGCCGGCCCCTCTAAAGAAGGATTCCAGCTCCTGGATAATCTTGCCGTTGCCGCGTACCGGTCCGTCCAGACGCTGCAGGTTGCAGTTAACCACAAAAGTAAGGTTGTCCAGTTTATCGTTGGCAGCGTGCTGGAGGGCACCGCGTGACTCCACTTCGTCCAGCTCACCGTCACCCAGAAAAGCCCAAACATGCTGTTCAGAAGTATCTTTAATGCCTCGGTTATGCAGGTAGCGGTTAAACTGGGCCTGATAAATAGCATTGATGGGGCCAATACCCAGCGAGACGGTGGCAAACTGCCAAAAGTCAGGCAGGCCGCGCGGATGCGGGTAAGAGGGCATGCCGTCAGCGCCTTTGGTCTTTTCCTGGCGGAACCCATCCAGCTGGTCTTCGCTCAGGCGCCCCTCTAAGTAAGCCCGGGCGTAGTTGCCGGGGGAGGAGTGACCCTGCCAAAAAATTTGGTCACCGCCGCCGGGGTGCTCCGGGCCGCGGAAAAAGTGGTTAAGGCCCACCTCGTAGAGGGTGGCGATTCCCGCATAGGAAGAAATGTGGCCACCAACACCAATGGTTGATTTTTGTGCTCGTTGCACCATAATAGCTGCGTTCCAGCGCAGGTAGGCCCGATAGCGACGTTCCATCTGCTCATCGCCGGGATACTCGGGTTCCTGATCAACGGGGATGGTATTAACGTAGTCGGTGGTCGTTACCATGGGCACCTCAACACTGCGGTTGCCTGCCCGCTGCAGGATGGAACGCACAATAAACTGTGCCCGTTCGGTTCCCTGGGCGTCGATCAGTTGGTCAAACGATTCTAGCCACTCGGCGGTTTCTTCGACATCGGTGTCTTTGAAGCTATTGGTTAGAGCACTTAAGACGTGGTCATTGGTATCGGAGGGTCCCACTAGCCAACCTCTCTTTGATTGCTTGTGATGGGAGCAGTCAAAGAGCTTGCTGGGGTTCTATGACTGCATGTCTAAATAGTGACCTTTAAAGGTCACCCTTACGCTATCGTTTCCTATGTTGTCATATTGAGGCAAGTTTGGGGTACTGGCGCTGCTAGCAATCACCGGAATATCTGGGGTTCTTTAAATCACATTAAGGACTTCTGGTAAGAAACATGTCTCAAAATCGTCGTGTTTAGTTGCGTCAGTCGCTTTCGGGGTGTTCAGTTATCTTATAAGGGGAGTTGATGGTTTAAGGCCTGCTGCTAGGAATTTGAATCATTATCTTCAGAGAGTATTTTCTTATGTTCAGGAGGAATTCAGTGAGCGAGACCAAGACCGCTGCGGATCAAGCGGCAGTCCAATTTGGTTTCAAGGATGGGGATCTCATCCAGGAATTTGGCTACGACGATGACGTTGATTTTGATCTGCGGGAAGCCCTCGGCGATTTGGTAGGCTCGGAGCTGCTCGATGAGGATGATCAAGAGGTTGTTGACGGAGTGCTGCTGTGGTGGCGTGAGGAGGACGGAGATTTAGTGGATGGTCTCATGGACGTCCTCTCTGGCCTTGACGAGGGAGGAGTAATTTGGCTTCTGACCCCTAAGTCTGGCCGTGAAGGTTATGTTTCCCCGCTTGATGTACAGCAGGCAGCGCCCGTTGCTGGTTTACATGTCACAACGACGGCTGCTGCTAGTTCTGAGTGGGCAGCTACACGTCTGGTCATGAAGCAGGTGCAGTAGTCCTTCCGCACAGAGAAGAAGGTGACTTGCCCCTCAGTGTTTAGGCTGAGAGGCGGAAAACTACCCCTGATGGTTCTGTCTGCCGGCCTGCCTGGAAGAAAATGGACAAAACCCAGCTGACTAAGTTGCACATGCACAAAAGTCTGTGTAAAGTATTTTCTTGTCGCCGTGAGGGCATGATTGCTTTTACTGATTGACAACGGGTCTTTAGCTCAGCTGGTAGAGCGCCACGTTTACACCGTGGATGTCATCGG